>NZ_KB894367.1 GCF_000374425.1 Acinetobacter tjernbergiae DSM 14971 = CIP 107465
GAAGAACATGAAAAAGAAAAGTTTAAAAGGAAAGATCAAAAAGTTGAATATGTAGAATTAATATTTGATTTAAATAACCAAGTACCAGATGGATATGAACCACCCAAAAGCCAATACAACATAGAAGAAATGATAGGTAAAAAGTTCAAATAACAATCAAAATAGCCTGTTATTGCGATTCGTTCTCATTAATACTGAAAGCTCCGTTATATATAGCTCAAAGAGCAAAATACAAAAAACTTTCCGAACTCAGGCACACTATTAGACAGTAGTGTGCCCTTTCTCAAACGATCAAAAAATATTCTGTGCTGCGGTGCGGTACGTGGACGGGTTGTTGCTCCTTGCGTCGCACCCCCGCTCCGTTCCGCTCCTCGCACTTTCGATATACGCATAATGAGCATTGATGTTAAATAACATCCGAGTGCTGCTGAGAGCATAGCATCATTGACAAAAAATCCACTGGAGACTCTCCAGTGGATCTATTTGTACAACGAAGAAGTTAAGTAACATAATGCGGATATTATACGCACTAATATATTTTTTTATTAGATATAAGCTCATGATTAATATAGTGTTTTTATTCTACCTATATTGCATTTAAGCAAATCAACAGCCATTTCTAACTGATCTTCGTCAGCGTTATAACGCTCAACGTTTTGTAAATCAGTAAGAATTTTCTCAACCAATCGAAGGCTTTGAACAACGTTCTTGAGCTCTTATTCTTTCAGATAAACCTTAACTACTTCCTTTGTCATAACGAAATGCTCAAGGCTTTGGAGGTTGTTGTGACTGAGTTAAATCTTTTTTAGGCAACGGCTTAACGCTAATTCTTGAGTTCGATTAGGCGTACAAATGGAATGACCTTACCGTTAGGATTCTTGGCAAGATTTTGAAGGTGAAATTTAGTAATCGCACATGCTTTTAAAAGCTCTAAAGCATCATAAAATGTACGCTCAACATATAATTTTTTAGTAGCTTCAAAGCCAACTTGATGCATTAAGCAATAGAATTTATATGCGTTATTATATTAGCTTTGGTAAAGCTTTGTTTACAAGTATTGGTGTAAATAACCAACTTAGAATTGTTCTTTATAGTTTTTTTAACATTTCGATGGGAAAAGAAATTATTTAACTTAATTTTAAAATCTATTAGAAAAACAGCTACTTAGCACCCCTACTAAATAGCTGTTTTATACGGTATTTTTAATTATTATTTTGTAATTTATAGCATTCATTTAAAGCAAGCTCATAATAAGCTAAACCTTCTTTTGCAGCAAAAAACGCTTTCCTCTGTAAAATTGGATCTTTATCGCATAACCTCTTAATTAGCTCCATAGCTTCATAAGGGTGTAAATCATCATAATGAGCATGAGCTCTTAGCCAAGCCAAAGAGCGTTTATTAATATTGACTTCAGGATGTTCTGTATATGTTTGTATTCCTTTATAAACTTGTATTGTCCAATCCCCCGTCGCCCATTCTATCGCTAGATTGGTTGCGGCGATACTTTCTGCTAAAGTTCCTCGAAAATTAATATCCCATAAGAAATGATTTACAGCATTCATTGCAGCAGGTGGTCTAACTTCATTTAACATATCAACAGTTAAACCAAAACCTTTAGCCCAATCTTGGTACCAATGCAAATGGCGTTCTTCAACTTTAATATTTTGAATTAACCAGTCTCGAGTTTCTGTGACCCCGTCAAGAGAAAAATTTGTTGCTTTAGCCAAGGCTCCAGCCATATAAGATGGAAAATGAGCAACTAAAGGATAAAAGTTCAAAAGTGCTGAGCGAAAACATTCGAGGTTTAAATTTCCATTCGCCATGTCCTGAAATAGAGGGTGCTTACTAACTTTTTCTTTTACAGGTAAAAGTTCATCCCAAAATTGCTGAGACCATTCTGAATGAGTTGTAATTTCTAGTTTTGTTCCGTATTGCTGCTTTATGATAGTCATTTCGATGCATCCTATTTCGTATGACCTATTTCAACCATATTCCATGATTGTACTTTTTATAAATTGTATCTTAATACAATAAATATACAATGATTGTTATTTAATTTGTAACATTTTTTATATGTGTAGCATTTTATTAAATTTAATCATTATATTACTGGTATAGATTTATTTTACACCAAAAGACAGAGTGAATACTGAATAATGAAATTTAGTTATCATAAAAATTCTTAATTTTATGTAATCTAATACACATTTTATTAAATTCAGTGTAACGTAGTTAAAACAATCCCTATTTACATTTATAAAAACATTGGGGGCGGTGAAGATAAAATGAAGTTAAAAGCATCCAATCTGTTGGGGCAAGAACAAATTGATTTGTTAATCTCTCGTGGATTAAATTTGGTTTGGTTTCCTAAAGAATTAGAAAATATCTATAAAGATCAGTATAGAACTGAAGCTGCACATGAATTTCGCTATCGTGCCCCTATCATTTTGGGACTATACTCCTATTTAAGTTTTGGTACTTATGAAATCTTACCAATCGAGATGCGTTCCGAATGGATCGCATATTATGGTTGGGTGGGTATGATCATTGTTCTTGCATGGTTACTTTCTTTTGCACCCTCAATGAATAAATGGTTTGATCATTATGTCTGTTTAGGGGCGACAGGTGCTGTTGCGCTTACATTCACCCTGATTAATGTATTAGAACAAGGTCATAATAATGTATTCTTCCATGCTGCAATGATGTATGCAGTTGTTATTATTTATGGTTTTGTCGGAATGCGGTTTTATACCGCAATGTTTGCTGGATGGTTTGGTGGGCTCATTGGTATTGTGGCAAGTATCTGGCTACACGGTTCTATTGATTGGACTTATTTAAATCGAACCTATACCTTTAGTAGTTTTCTTGGTATGGCATTAGCTTATGCAATCGATCGACAACATCGAGAAAATTACCTACAAAATTGTATGATCGAGTTAAATCGGCTTGAACTGATGCGCCAAGCACAACAGCTTTCTATTCTATCGCAACAAGATGCTTTGACTGGTTTGGCAAATAGACGATATTTAGATGAGGTTCTGGAAAATGAATGGAAACGTTCAATTCGCCATGAAGTTCCGATTACCATTATGATGGTGGACATTGATTATTTTAAACTGTACAACGATACTTTAGGGCATATTCAAGGTGATCAATGTCTGAGACGTATTGCCATTCTGTTAGGCTCTATTTCGTCTCGAAGTGGGGATCTTGCGGCACGTTATGGTGGTGAAGAATTTTTACTCTTATTTTCGATGACTGACAAAGAACAAGCACTTATCCAAGTTCAACGTTTGATGGAATTGGTGCGTAACATTGCAATTGCTCATCCTCGAAGTAGTGTTTCCAAATACGTTACGATCAGTGTTGGTGTTGCAACCATGATTCCGCATTTAAATGACAGTCTATCCGAGTTTATTTCTAAAGCTGATCATGCCTTATATGTAGCAAAAAGTAATGGTCGAAATCAATATCATATCGCAACGGTTGATCAAACGATTTCTGAAACTCTATGAAGTAGCAGATGAAGACAGTTAAATTGTATAAAATAAGGAACACACTTACGCCCCTTTGGGCGCAAGTGTGCAAAAATGATTACGATTCGATTGGTTGAAATGGTGGGATAACATCTGCATTTTGCGCACGATTTCTTAGGAAGTGATCCATTAGTACAATCGCGAGCATTGCTTCAGCAATTGGAGTCGCTCGAACACCCACACAAGGATCATGACGACCTTTGGTGAGTACATCTGTATTCTCACGATCAATCGTAATGGTTTTACCTGGTGTAGTAATACTTGCTGTTGGTTTCAATGCGATTGCTACACGAATCGTTTGACCACTCGAAATTCCGCCTAAAATTCCGCCTGCATGATTAGCAAGGAAACCATCTGTCGTCAGTTCATCACGCGTTTCATGCCCGAATTGTCCTGCAACGGCAAAACCATCACCAATCTCAACCCCTTTCACTGCGTTGATACTCATCATTGCATGAGCAATATCAGCATCTAAACGGTCAAATACTGGTTCACCCCAGCCAACAGGAACTTTTTCAGCAACAATTTCTAGTTTTGCACCACAACTTGTACCTTGCTCACGTAATGACGTGACAAGTTGCTCAAAACGAGGAACAGCATCAACATCACCACAGAAAAATGGATTATTCGGCACTTCAGACCAATCTAATTTTTCAGCAATTTCATTACCAATTTGTGTTACATGTCCACGAATATCAACACCAAATTTCTCAGTAAGATATTTCTTTGCAATCGCACCCGCAGCAACACGCATTGCAGTTTCACGAGCACTTGAACGACCACCACCACGATAGTCACGGAAGCCATATTTTTGTGTATAAGTATAGTCTGCATGCCCCGGACGAAAAGTCTGAGCAATATTACCGTAGTCTTTTGATTTCTGGTCTGTATTACGAATTAATAAACCAATTGATGTTCCTGTCGTTTTTCCTTCAAAAACCCCAGAAATGATCTCAACTTGATCTGGCTCTTTGCGTTGCGTTGCAAACTTAGAAGTACCTGGTTTACGACGATCTAAATCTTTTTGTAAGTCTGCTTCACAAAGTTCAAGACCTGGTGGTACACCATCGACAATTGCCATCAAGCCCGCACCATGTGACTCACCACATGTGGTCACACGAAATAACTGACCAATACTATTTCCTGCCATTTTTTAACCTATATTTTATTCATCAAAACGGTCGCACATTTCATCTAGCATTAATTCATAGACCTGCCCTAAAACATCTTCATCACATAGTTGACGATAAGCTAGGACAATATATTCAATCAGATTTTTATAATCCGAGACTAAATAAAGACAATGAACCAATGGCTCTGTGGCATCAGGATCAAATTCATCATACCCTAAGTTTATAAGTAGTTTATCAAATTGCTGACAGACTTCTTGTTTAAAAACCTCTGAGTTAATTGCATCAATATCACTTTGATTCCACTGATTTTTTAATAAAATCAAACCATCTTCAAACTGCTGAATTTGGGTTTGATTTAAATCAGGTTTGATTGTAAGTAGAATGTCTGCAATTGGCATGATGTATGACTCTAGATCTGCTCAACAGATTGTTGAAAGATGTCTTTATAACGGCGGCATTGTTCCGCAGTTAATGCAAAAATACCAGAACCACCTTTTTGGAACGTTAACCAGTGGAAATCAACAGTATTGAAGTTTTGGCGCATTGCCCATTCAGAGTTACCGACTTCAATTACAATTAATCCATCTTCAGTTAAATAGTCAGCCGCTTGTGCTAACATTTTACGGACTAAATCTAAGCCATCTTGACCCGCTGCAAGTGCAAGTTCAGGCTCATGTAAGAATTCTTCTGGTAAATCTGCCATATCTTCTGCATCCACATAAGGTGGATTACTTACGATGAGATCATATTGATTTTCAGCAGGAATTTTTGAGAATAAATCAGACTCAAGCAAAGCAACTTGATATTGCTTGTCATGATGTTCAGCATTAATGGATGCAACTTCCAAAGCTTCTTTGGAAATGTCAGTTGCATCCACTTCAGAATCTGGAAATGCATAAGCTAAAGCAATCGCAATACAACCTGAACCTGTACACATATCTAAAATGCGTTGAGGTGTTTTTGGGTGGGTATTTTCAGGTAAGTTATTCAATGCTTCAAGCATTTGACCATTTTCATTCAAGCAATATGGCGCAAAGCGTTGTTCGATCAATTCGGCAATTGGTGAACGAGGAATCAGTACACGTTCATCTACATAATATGGTTTATTACAGAAATAAGCCAAATTCAATAAATATGATGTTGGAATACGATCATTAATTCGACGTTCTAATAAACTTAAGAACTCTGCTTTTTCAGTTGGGAGCAGTTTCGCATCTAAGATTTCTGCATCTGCTTTCCACTCAAGAGAAAGGGTTTGCAAAACGAGTGCTGAACTTTCTGCAAAATAATCTTCAGTACCTTGACCTAAGTGCGCATCATATTGACGAAGTGCTGTTACACCAAAACGAATAAAATCTCGAATGGTTACTAAATTTTCAGCCGCTTCTTGTATATGTTCAGGGCTGATCGTAGGTCGCTCCACTTAGGCGTCTCCAAAAGTGCTAATTGCAAAACGGTTTATTTTACCTGAGCCTAGAAAAGCAAAGCAACGCTTTAACCCGTTTAGAACAGGATTCAGCCTAATTTAACAATAAAAAAACCACCTCATCTGAATGAAGTGGTTTTTCAGTCATAAATATTGGAAAACTCAAACTTATAGGCTTAATTTTTCAGCCACATAATCAGCATCTTTATCACCACGACCAGATAGATTCACCACAATCTTGGTATTCCGCTCCATTTTTGGTGCTTCACGTATCGCCCAAGCGACTGCATGTGAACTTTCTAAAGCAGGAACAATGCCTTCAACACGCGAAAGTGTCATAAAGGCATCTAAACACTCTTGATCAGTTGCCGTTTCATACTGCACACGACCAAGTTCTTTTAGAAAACTATGCTGTGGGCCAACACCCGGATAGTCCAATCCTGATGCAATAGAATGTACAGGTAGCGGTTCACCATTTTCATCTTCAAGTACATAACATGCCATACCATGAATCTGACTAGGCTTACCCAAAGTGAGCGTTGCAGAATGTTTATCTGTATCTAAACCATGACCTGCGGGTTCTACTCCCACTAATTTCACTTCTGGTACATTTAAAAATGCAGTAAATGCACCAATGGCATTCGATCCACCACCAACACAAGCAACAACATAGTCAGGATTTTGCCCAAAACGCTCATTTGACTGGATCTTGATTTCATTACCAATGATCGACTGGAAGTCTCGTACCATTTTCGGAAATGGATGTGGTCCAACCACTGAACCAATTGCATAAATATAGTTTTTAGGGTCTTTTAGATATTCTTCAAAGGCACTATCCACTGCATCTTTTAATGTGGCAGTCCCTTGTGTAACTGAAACCAATTTCGCGCCAAGGATTTTCATCTTCACGACATTGGGATGTTCTTTTTCAATATCGACTTGCCCCATGTGAATTTCACAAGGAATACCCACTAATGCACAAGCTGTGGCTAAAGCGACACCATGTTGCCCTGCACCCGTTTCGGCAATGACTTTGCTTTTACTCATATACTTGGCAAGCAAAGCCTCACCTAAACAGTGATTTATCTTATGCGCACCAGTATGGTTGAGGTCTTCGCGTTTTAGATAAATCTGAGCACCGCCGAGTTGATCGGACAGGCGCTTCGCATGAAATAATGGACTTGGTCGACCTACATAGTTTTTAAATAAGTCATTCAATTCATTTTGAAATTCAGGTGTATGACGAATTTCTTCATACGCCGCATTAATTTCATCCATCGCTTCTTTCAAATGAGGAGGAATAAACTGACCACCAAAATTACCAAAGAAACCTGCTTCATTCGGTAAAGCAATCCCATTAATTTGATGTTCCATGATTCCTCCTATTCTTATAAAGTATGCGTATAAACGCTAACGAGACAAATAACGGGTCATATCCTCAATGCCTTTTAATGTCATTGGATACATATGATTTTCAAAAATATCTTTAATCCAGTTAATGGTCTGGGTGTAATGCCAATAACCTTCCATTTCAGGATTCAGCCAAGCTGTTTTATCAAAGTGCTGACGTAAACGTCTTAACCATACTTCTCCAGCCTCATCATTCATATATTCGACTGAACCACCTGCTGATTTTAATTCGTATGGTGCCATACTGGCATCACCGACTACAATTACACGATAGTCTCGACCATAGGTATGAAATAAATCCCATGTATTCATACGGGTCGAACTACGACGGTGGTTATCCTTCCATACATAATCATAAAGACAATTGTGGAAATAGAAGTATTCTAGGGTTTTAAACTCCGATTTGGCTGCACTAAATAACTTTTCACATTCAGCAATATAGGCATCCATTGAGCCACCGACATCAAATAACATCAAAACTTTGATACGGTTACGGCGTTCAGGCACAAGCTGTACGTCTAAAATACCCTGTTTAGCAGTTTCACGAATAGTACCATCAACATCGAGCTCTTCAGCCGCGCCTTGACGAGCAAACTTACGTAAACGGCGTAAAGCAATTTGCATCTGACGTGTTCCTAAAACTTGATCATCATCAAGATTTTGGTATTTACGCTGCTCCCACACCTTTACAGCCGAACGTTTACGCCCCGGCCCACCAATGCGAACACCTTCAGGGTGATCACCAAAAGCACCAAAAGGTGACGTTCCCCCCGTACCAATCATACGATTGCCGCCCTGATGTTTTTTATGTTGTTCACGTAAACGTTCTTCCAACATTTTCATCAGTTCTTCGAGAGAACCTGCTTTTTTTAATTCTTCACGTTGCTCAGGGGTTAAATGCTTTTCAAGTAACTCAAGATCAAACCAATCTTTGGGTAACTTGTGAACTTGTTTGAGTAACTCGTCCAAATCAAAAGTTTCAATGCCATCAAAGTAGTCTTTCATAGCACGATCGAACTTATCAAAAAAACGCTCATCTTTGACTAAAATTGTTTTAGCCAATTGATAGAACTCTTCCTGATCTGCAAACACAAGTCCTGAAGCAACCGCCTGATTAAGATCAATCAGCTCACGAGTTGTAACAGGTACGCCATATTTGCGTAAGGTGTAAAACAATCGCACAAACATTGGTAAACACTCTTAGCGGCGTGACATAAATGCTAAACGTTCAAGCAATTGTACATCTTGTTCATTTTTAATCAGCGCACCATACAGTGGCGGGATTGCTTTTGATTTATCATGATTACGCAATACATCTTCTGGCATATCATCCGCCATGAGCAAGCTTAACCAATCAATTAACTCTGAGGTTGATGGTGGTTTCTTTAAATTGGTGACTTCACGTAATTTAAAGAACACTTGCAATGCTTCACTGACCAAAGTGTTTGAAATATTTGGGAAATGAACTGCGATAATTTCACGCATGGTGGTTTCATCAGGAAATTCAATATAATGGAAGAAACAACGACGCAAGAATGCATCTGGCAATTCTTTCTCATTATTTGAAGTAATAATCACAATCGGACGTTGTGTTGCTGTAATCGTTTCACCTGTCTCATAAACATAAAATGACATTTTGTCGAGTTCATGCAATAAGTCATTTGGAAATTCAATATCTGCTTTGTCGATTTCATCAATCAACAATACACAACGTTCTTCACTGGTAAATGCTTCCCACAATTTACCCGGTTTAATATAGTTTTTAATGTCATAGACACGGTCATCACCCAACTGGCTATCACGTAACCGTGAAACAGCATCATATTCATACAACCCTTGCTGCGCTTTGGTTGTTGATTTGATATGCCAAGTAATTAGCTTTAAACCAAGACTCTCTGCAACTTGCTCTGCAAGCAAAGTTTTACCTGTGCCTGGCTCACCTTTCACCAATAATGGTTTTTGTAAGGCACGTGCGGCTTTTACCGCAAGTTTTAAGCTATCAGTTGCAATATATTGATCTGTACCAATGAAGTGTTGTGTATCAGCAGAC
The DNA here is from genome assembly GCF_000374425.1 of Acinetobacter tjernbergiae DSM 14971 = CIP 107465. Taxonomy (GTDB): domain Bacteria; phylum Pseudomonadota; class Gammaproteobacteria; order Pseudomonadales; family Moraxellaceae; genus Acinetobacter; species Acinetobacter tjernbergiae. The sequence goes on from NZ_KB894367.1 coordinate 9,556, forward strand.
ATTTGAAAACCTTATTTTTCTATCTTTAACTTTATGTGAATATCTAAACCGAACGTGCAGTTTTATTTGCAGAGTATTTTGACCAACAAAAGCCAACCAATAACCCTGTACCAATGACAAATAGAATCAATGATAAATTTGACCAGATTAAAACATGCTCTTTAGTGATCACACCAAAAAGCAAACCAAAAATCGCAGGTGCTAATGCTGAATTTGGCCCTTCCGAAATTGTTGGTGTTACAAGAATTGCAAAAGCAATAATCCATAGAATCCCGCCGATTGGATTGGGTAAACGTGACATCAAACGATACCAACACCACAAAGCAATCATTGCACCTGTAACATAAACAATAATCGCAACATTCTCTTCAGGAAATTGTTCCAGTAGCGAAAGAATGTGAGACCAAATTGCAGTTATCGTTTCAAGCACCACGCAACCCCTCTGGCGCTACCGCATTTGGATTGATCAATCCTTCTGGCGGCATTTGAATAAAAAAGCCTTTGGTTTGTAATGAGTCTAAGACATGTAATACATTTGCGCGTGCGAGTTTGCGCTCATTATGCAGCTCTAAATGCATTACAAAAGTTGCTTTGCCAAATGCTTGTAAAACAGTCTCAGGAACAGATTCAAAAGGATTTTCTTGTTCCGTATCAGCAGAATAGTTTGGACGAGCAATATACATATACATTTCGTCTTTCTTGCTTGATCTATAAATATCGCAGTGCATGTTTACTCACAACTCTTATCAATCTTAGAGGCTGTTGGCAGTTCATTCAATTCCAACAGTCCTTAAACAGCATACATGAAAAAAAACATCGGTACATTAACGAATGTTAACGCACTACTTAGCATCAAATAAAATACCATGTAGATAACTGTTTTTTATAACAATAATCTCAGCCTTGCAAAATAGATGCAAAACAAAAACAAAATGGAAACAAGGACTAAGATATATTTTAGCAATTATGACAATTTATTCAATTCTAAATCACCCATCAAGGATGCATGAGGTGCTTTATTTTTGACTATATAGTCTGTACTTAGTTCTAGGTTAAAGCGACTTGTCCATAAAGAATAAATTTGAAGATTATTTATGCTTAACTTGATTTTGTAACTTAATCAAAATAAATTCGTTATGAACACTAAACCTATCCCAATCGAAAATCACAACGCCTCTAGTGACCTACACAAGATGATCCTAGCCAAAATAATGGACATTACTTCCCTCTAAAGATAACGTAACGTTAACTCTGGAGATACAAGAAATAGCCAAACGTTTTAGTCCTGAATTTAAACAGTAAGCAACTGATTATGCACTTTCAAACTCACACAAGTCTGTAGTTGCAATCGCCCATAAATTAGACGATGATTTAAAAGCTGTATAAAAGACGTTGCACTACCTGTTACATCAGCATTTTGGCTTTTGCGATATTTTACAAGCATTGCTTCTGAGTCATTCATCATACGAGACGCAATCAATCCATCTTGTTCAACTGGAATGGCCAAGCCATCAAATAGCTGATCGTTGCCAACATTTGTTGTGTAGTTTGGCTGTGTCACATAGTCAAAGCCATAGAAGCCTATAGGAATCAGGCCTAAGCCAGCCTTCTTATAGTTTTGTGCTGAACTAAAGTCACCTACTCGTGCTTGATACTGAGTACGCGCATATTCGCCAGATTTATTATCTAAAAACTCAGTGACATGTGTGATATTACCGTCTTTATCAGCATAAGCTTCGATTGTTCTAAATGACCGTTCAAAATAAACCACCTTATCATCAATAATCACTGAATCAGACGGATTCTCCCATAACGCTTACGGATTTCATGACCGTTATAACCGTACAAAGTCTTAGTTTTAACCATTTCTTGGACTTTAGGACTATTGATCTGTCTGATCATTTCATTCATATCAACATTGCCTCGGTCTTTACCTAAATACAAACGTCCACGTTCAAGGTTATATGTAATCCTTTTCGTTTTTCGACCTGTTTCAGACATGAAAAGCCCCAATAGATTGGGTATTATGGCTATTCTTACAGTCAGATTAAGGCTAAATATTGAAATTATTTACAATCTATTTAATGATGTTCAAAACTACTATTTTTATACATACTTTCAAACCCAAAATACTTTAAATTCTTTTAATAACAAAATAACTTCCAAACCCAATTTAAAATAACTAAAAATCATATTTAATTAATCTAAAAAACAACTTATATCAAAAAGTTTCATTTTTCAAAAATTAAACACAATATTTATATACTTATAAAATTTAATTTGATATAAAAATTACGCCTATAAAAAATGGCAAACTTAAAATATAAAATAATTAATTCAACAAATAAGGAAAATGTCATGAATTCTAAACAAGAGCTTGAAGGTTCAATATTAAACTCTTCTGCTTCCTCAATGTTTCAAGGATATAATAATGTTACAGCCCAAGCACTAAATACTGCTATTGATGGCAACCCATTAGTCCACTCTGGGGTAAGCGAACTACAATATATAGTTACTAAATCTCTTCAACAAACTTACTCTGCTTTAAATATTTCCTCATCAGTTTCAGCAGGCTATGGTGGATTCTCGGGTGAAGCAAAAGTTAACTTTGTTAATCAGCTTAGTCTGACCAAAGAAAGTTTATGTATTATTGTAAAAGCATCTGACAAACAAAATGTGACACGAACAAATAATGTGGCTTTAAAAAGTGGAATTAAAGTTCCAAAAACCGATGAAGAAGTCAAAGACTTTGTAAAAAAATATGGTGATTCATATATTTCGTCATTGGTTACTGGAGCTGAATATTATGCTGTATATGCATTCATATGTGAAACAAGTGAGCAGAGAACTACTTTAGAAACACAATTATCCGCAAGTGGTATATCTTTATTTGGAGGGAGTTTATCTGCCGACTTTCAAATGAAATTAGAAAAGGTATGTAAAGCATCATCATCTACGGTTACTTTTCAACAAATAGTATCTGGTCTCAAGGATCCACACTTACCTTCACAAGATAATATTATTAATTACGCTTTAACTTTTTTTGATCAAGAAATTAATAATCCTGCGATTATATCTTATGAATCTACAAGTTATGATCACGTACCAGATTTTCCTGCAAATGTATTAGATCAAGTTCGAAGAAATGTAGCTTATTTTACTGATCCTACTGGAGACTTCACCAAAAAAGGAATTGATATAAATGAGTTGATCAATCAATGTGAAAATATTGAATCAATTTACAAACATTATGATTACTCAGGTGATAGTCAAGTTAATAAAGTCTTGGAGTCAGCGCTAAATGACTTTCAAAAATTAAAATCACAACAAGAAGAATATACTTATGACCCAATCAATAAATTTTTACTTCCCGATTTACCTTCATTGAAATACGGCAAACCTCTACTACAGTTTAATTTCAAGGATTCTGACTCATATGGTGGTTCTGGTGGTTCAGTATTCAATGATATTAATCAAAGCTCATATTTTCAGAAAAAGACTCGCTTAATAAATGTAAAACTTTATTCGGGTAAATATGTCGATAAAATTGTTTCTACATTTGAATGCTCTGACCCAGTACAACGAACTTACACTAATGAGCACGGTGGTAGTGGTGGTGGTGGAAGTTATGACCTTCAATTAACATTAGGAGTTTGGGTAAATGCAATATCTGGCAGAGCTGGTGGCTATATAGATAAACTTCAATTTGGAGCAACGAACGGTCAGAGTATTTCTGGTGGCGGAGATGGTGGCGGTGCTTTCACTTGCAATATTCCAGATGGATATTTTGTAGCAGGATTTAGAGGAAAATCAGGTAAGTTTTTAGATCAATTTGGTGTGGTATACGCCAAATTATTGCCAGCTATTTGGAAAAAGTAATTTTTAAAATTTAAGTAAAACAAAAGCTATCAAATTGATAGCTTTTGTTTATATAAAACATTGAATTAAATATTACTTCTAGACGTACTGTCCTTCAACACCGTGCGCTTGACGTTCCGCTGTACGTGCATCAAATGCAGCTAAAGCTGTTTGCATTGCAGCAATAGCTTGTTTGTTCTGGTCTGATGGGAATTTACTGTCTAGGTATTGGGTACGATGAATCAGGATATTTAATAACGATTCATTGGTAGCACCATTCACACCATCAACAAATGTTGGATCATCTTGGAAATGGATATGCCTAAAGACTACTTACACTTTTCATCGATAATATCACTCATATCAAATACGCCCTTAATAAAAGGAGTTATATGAGTACACCAATCATTTTCCTTACCATCTTTCATTTTTAAGTATCTTGTCGACATACTAACTGCTTTTTCAATCTCAGTTTTATTTGTTATCGCCCCTGCATCGCTTAAACAGTGGTTATGATTCGGATATTTATAAAATTCTTTAATTTTCCATACTCCAAATTCACGATGTGTATGTGACCGTGAATATGAATTCTGTATTAAATGTAGAATACTACCTAAAGCAAAGAGTTGCGTTTGTCGTGGCAATCTCACATCACCTTGATAGAGATGATTTGGATCAAAAATATGCGATATATTTTGATATTTATCGCCTATTGGAAAATATTATTCAAAATAAGTACCTTTAATATCTTGATCGTACTTAATCTCACCTGTGGCTATAGCGTATGTGTTTTTTATCCAATCATATTGTCTATTCACTTGCATAAAAAAGCAGGCAAATCAGCACAGACTTTGGCAGGTTATGCAACAGAAAAAATGACAGAATTCTAGGCTTCAGGTCATGAAGTAGTATGGAACGATGCTGATGTTGGTATTGATTTACCATTTAAGACCAGTTGAAATATAATTAAAAAAGCCACTCTTATGTGGCTTTTTTAATTATATTTCATGGCTACTCTATTTACTTAGCATTCTTCATCTGTGTTGCTAAGTACTCAATGTCTTTTCGCAATAGTGTAACCAGTGGTTTGGTTAAAATATCATAACGCCAACCCAATAAATAACTTGGTAATTCATGCTCATCTAAATGAAAAACCACGTATTCATAAATTGCATTCAGCCATTTCTTACGTAGCAATACTTCTTTAGGTATTCCTGTCTCAAATACGACACGGTCAATTAAAGCATCGACCTGAGGTGCAACTTCTTTTGAATTACTTTTAACAGGTCGAGCCATTCTTAATGGCCACTCATTTTCAGGCGGTAGAAATTTCAACAAGTCCAAGATCATTTTACCATGCTCACGAACAACATTTGGACGAATGTCTTTAACCTGCGAGAGCTGAAAATTATTACGTGGATTCTTTTCCACCAAGTCGAGCATAGTTGTGTTTTTAAGAATAAAGCTACGTGGTTGATTCATCGCTTTAGTAATTTGTTCACGCCAAATACAAAGTTGTTGTAATTGCATTAATTCACGACGTGAATGACGATAATTACCAATATCAGTATAAAGCTCTGCTAATGGAGTCTCTATGGCAATTTCTTTGGTTAGATTCTGGCAATCATCCAAAACATATTGATAAAGCCCTTTGCTTTGTAAATCATTTTTCAAAGTCTCCGCAAGTCTTGTTAAGTATAAGACATCATTTGCGGCATAAGTGATTTGATCTTGGCTTAAAGGACGTGCTAACCAGTCAGAACGAGTTTGATCTTTATCTATATCAATATTCAAACAAGTTTTTAATGCATTTTGATAGCTCACCTGAAGACCATGACCCAGAAAAGCCATTGCCACTTGTGTATCAAATACATTGTTTAGTGGTTTCTGATCGGCATAATGATAAATCAGATCAATATCTTCACTACAGGCATGAAAGATATTTTGTTGAGCAGCAAATATTTTTTGCCAAAATTGTTCTAGATCCAGTGCTGCTCCATCTAATAGAGCAATTTGACCATTACAATTAATTTGGCAAACCCCAAGTTTGGGATATAACGTATCAACCTTAATAAACTCGGTATCAAGTGCGTAGGTAGAACATTGTTCCATTTGGCTAAGGAGAACAGCAAGGTCTTTTTGCTGTTGAATGAACTGAAACATATTTGCTCAAGTAAAATAATAAAAAACACTAGCAATTCGATTGTAAAACAACAATTTTTTGCTAAAACGAAACTAAATCAGATATAAAAAAATAATTTAATCACTATTCCACATGAAAAACATGAAATTACTCCTATTTCATTCATAAAAAACGAAAATCCTTTTCGTTTGCTCATAGTGCCATAAATTAAAACAAATATACCTAAAATAATGTTAGACAAAATATAAAGGTGAGTTATTTGCTTAAATTAATAGCATGAATTTACAATAAATATAAAACTACTTCATTTTCATACGATTGTGTACAGCTTGGCTCAAGGTATGACTATCCACATATTCCAATTCACCGCCTTGCGGTACACCTTGAGCAATCCGAGTCATATGGATCGGCAAATGTTTCGTTGCTTCAACCAAATAATGTGCTGTCGCTTGACCTTCCACAGTGGCATTGGTTGCTAAAATCACTTCTTCAATCTGCCCTTGACTTAAACGCTGAATCAGATATGGAATCCCAATTTCTTCGGGGCCGATACCATCCAGCGGAGACAAATGCCCACCAAGCACATGATATTTCCCACGAAAACTTCCACTCTGCTCAATCGCCATCACATCGGCAGGAGACTCAACCACACAGAGTAATTGTTCATCTCGCTCTACAGAAGCACAAATATCACAAACGTCATTTTCAGTGAGTGAATGACAAACAAGACATTCATGGATATGGCTTGATGCTTCATGCAATGCATAAGACAATCCAAATGCACCCTCACGATTTTTCATCAATAGGTGTAATGCCATCCGTTGTGCAGATTTCGGACCAACGCTTGGTAAAATACGCAATGCTTGAACTAGTTGTTCAAATCGTTCACTAAACACAAATAAACTCTCATAATCTCCCCTAACCCCTCTTTAATAAAGAGGGGTACTCCTCCCTTTAAAAAAAGGGAGACTGGGAGGGATTTAAAATAAGCCAGATAAACCTGGTGGTAAGCCCATACCTGAATTCGCACCTTGAAGTTTTTCTTCTGAAATGATTTCAACTTGACGTGCTGCATCATTCATTGCAGCAGCAATCAAATCTTCAATCATATCTGCTTCATCTTGTAACAAGTCTGGGCTAATTTCGATACGTTTAACGACATTACGGCAAGTCATCGTCACTTTGACCAAACCACCGCCCGCTTCAGCATGCACTTCAGTTTTAGCAAGCTCTTCTTTGGCTTTTTTAAGATTTGATTCCATATCTTTTTGCATGCGCTGAGCTTGCTGCATGAGCATATTAATGTTCATAAGTTTCTCTCGTTAAATTAAATCTAAACCGCGTGATAAGTCACGAATAATATCATTAATGTCTTCTAAACCAACAGAGACACGAATTAAGCCTTCTTCAATTCCTGCTGCCTGTTTGGCTTCGGCAGACATTCTACCATGCGAGGTCGTTGCTGGATGTGTAATTGTTGATTTAACATCCCCTAGATTACTGGTAATTGATAAGAAACGCGTGTTATCAATCACTGTCCAAGCACCTTGACGTTCACCTTTCACTACAAATGAGACGACACCACCAAAACCTTTTTGTTGTTTTTTCGCCAACTCATGTCCAGGATGATCTGGTAAACCTGCATAGTAAACTTTCTCAACCTTTTCATGTTGATGTAACCACTCCGCAAGTATTTGTGCATTTTCACAATGCGCCTTCATACGAATGCTCAGAGTTTCTAGGCCTTTCAAAAAAATCCATGCATTAAATGGACTCATTGAATTACCCAAAGTACGAATCACACCGTTGATTTCTTCAAGTAAGTCATGCTTTCCGACAACTGCACCACCTAAGGCACGACCTTGACCATCAATATACTTGGTTGCTGAATAAAGCACTAAATCAGCACCGAACTTGATTGGTTGTTGTAATACAGGCGTACAGAAACAGTTATCGACAGCAAATAATGCACCGTGTGCATGGGCAATATCTGCAATCGCCTGCATATCACCCACTTGTGCTAGTGGATTCGATGGTGTTTCAATAAAGAGTAAACGAGTATTCGGACGAATGGCTTGTTTCCAACCCTCAAGATCGCCTAAATCAACAAAAGTTACCTCAACCGCAAACTTCGCAACATACTTTTCAAATAGAGCAATAATTGAACCAAAAACAGCGCGAGAACAAATCACATGATCGCCTGCTTTTAAATATGCCATACAAATAGCATGTACTGCTGCCATCCCAGAACTGGTCGCAACTGCACGTTCTGCACCATCCAAAATCGCCAAACGCTTTTCAAATGCTTGGACTGTTGGATTGGTATAGCGTGAATAAGTATTTCCTGCGATTTGCCCAGAGAATTTTGCAGCCGCGTCAGCAGCACTTGCACACACAAAAGAAGACGTTAAAAAGATAGGTTCACTATGTTCCCCTTCAAAGGTACGATCATGCCCTGTTCGAATAGCCAGTGTTTCCAGTTGGTATTCTAAATCATCGCTTGGATTCATCGTTTTGTATGCCTTATGATCAGGTGTTTAAATGTGCCAACATTTTGAGCGTCTAATGTATTTAAGGTCAAGGCGTAAGATGAAATTATCGCTTAGACTTCGTGCAATCTTGACTCATGATGAGACTTTCAAAGATGAAATCACTTGTAGAACAGCAAAAAATAAATTTTAAACATCTCGCTATGCGTGTCTTCGATGCAGATAGGCTTGTATTGTCACAATCGACACCTTATCAAGTGATTGCAGAATTTAAGCAAACCCGTGTACGTTTTTATGCTTCAGAAAATAAACGTTACCGAGAGCCATTGGTCTTCACAGCGCCATTAGCCATCAACATGGATATTTATGATCTATATCCTTACCGTTCTTTGATTAAACATTTTCAAGAGAGTGGTTTTGATGTTTATCTAATTGATTGGGGTAAGTTGACTTACAAGAACTACCAAGTGAATTTCTTATCTTTTATCGATAAATTTATTCCACGTTGTATTGAAGCTATCCAAAAGCACTCCAAATCAGAAAAGATTTCTTTGCACGGTTGGAGTATGGCTGGAATTTTTGTAACACTTTATACAGCACGGCATAAACCTAATGCTGTTAAGAATTTAATCGTTCTAGGTAGCCCGATTGATAGTTACGCATCAGGTTATATTGGCAGACTTTATAAAACCTTAGCTTATGTCACTACACGTAATCCAGTGATCAAGGACTATATTTATAATCGCCTACCAAAGTTAATGATCCATTCACCAGGTTTCTTAAATTCACTCGGCTTCAAACTGTTAGACCCAAAAGGCTGGATTGATGGCAATATTCAGTTACTCAAAAATCTCGATAACCTTAAACTGGTACAAGAAGATGCAACACTGAGCCATTTTTTAAACAATATGATTGATTACCCCGGTGGTATCAACCAAGATATGCTGTTTAATGTCTGGATGCAAAATCCATTAAAAAATGGTGCAATCACATTAAAGAATAAAACCATTGAGCTTAAAAACATTGAATGTTCATTGTTAGTTGGTGCCGGTAAAAGCGATCAACTTGTTACTTCTGAGGCAGCTTTTCCTTTAACACAGTTGACAAATAGTCAAGATGTCACGTTTACTTTGATACCTGGCGGGCACTTAGGTTTAATGTCTAGTCAAAACAGTTCAATTGAGTTCTGGCCAACACTGACAACTTGGTTAACAGAACGCTCAACTCCAATAAAAAGGTAAACTATGACTCAATCTGTTGCATTCATCGGTTTAGGTGCTATGGGCTATCGCATGGCTGCGCATTTACCCAAGTATTTCGAAAAAGTTTACGTTTGGAATCGTAACTTTGATAAAGCTAAGCAACATGCAACAGAATATGGCACTTTAGCGGTTGAACTTACTGAAGCTGTTCAGGCAGATGTGATCTTTTCTTGCTTGCCGACCAGTGATGATGTTGAAACATTAATTGATAATGTGAACATTAAATCAGGTGCAATCTGGATTGATTGCACCAGTGGTGTTCCTGAGGCAGCGCGCCGTCTAGCAGAACGATTGAAAACACAAAATATTGATTTTCTCGATGCGCCTGTCAGCGGACAAACCATTGGTGCAGAAAATGCAACACTTACGGTTATGGTGGGCGGAGATGTTAATGCTTTTGAGTGTGCTTATCCTGCTATGGCGGCAATCGGAAAACTAATTCAACATGTAGGCGATTCTGGTGCTGGTTTTGCCGTAAAAGCAATTAATAACATGTTACTGGCAGTCAATTTATGGTCAGTTGCTGAAGGGTTTAGCACACTCAAAGCACATGGCGTAAACCTAGATGCGGCTTTAAATTGTATTAATGCATCTAGCGGTAAAAGCATGGTCACAGAAACTATTTTTCCACAGCGTGTTCTCAGCCGTGAATTCCCTGTAACTTTTGCATTGCCTTTGCTCGCAAAAGATACAGGTATTGCATTGGATTTAGTGCATGAAGCGAAACTTCCAGCCCCGATCCTTGCACTCACTCAAAGTTTGATCCAAGCAGCAAACCTTACAGCCGAACCGAATAGTGACTTTTCTTCTGCTGTAAAAATGTATGAAGCATGGACAAAAATTATACTGAAGTAAAAATCTCAAGGTATAGGTGAATTGGAATGGGAGAACAGGTTGTTATATTATAGTAGCCCTATTCTCCTATCTTAACCTAACTTTAGTTAGCGATTTCTCCAAAATAATACTTCTAACTTAAATTCAGATTTTACCAAAAATGCGCATATAAACAATGATATACCAATACCAGAAATCATATTATCTCTAGATACGATCCCAAAACCGAATATAATGAGGGATACAACAAGAATTGCATAAAAAGCAATTACGCCCATTTTCTCATTCAATCTCATAGCTACCACCCCAAAAGAAGAATTATTCTCAATAATTGCAATAAGCATACAATAATATACTTAAATTTACATTATATTTTAGAAATTCTTTAAATACTTTTGCTACACCTCAGGTTCTTATTTAGTATGTGAATAAATTATGAATAAAAATTACACTTACACAATATAGTTTCATTGAAATTTCATTGATAGACCGTATATTAGTATTTACGTTGTGACCAAAGCAGAAACCATTAATATGTTTAATAAGACTCTTGGTTACTACCCTTTTAATTAGAGGAACACCTCATGAATAAGTTTACTGCTGCTGTTTTTGCTGGCTTAGTAACCTTGATTGGTTTTAATGCTCAAGCAGCGACACCTGAACAAGAGTGTAAAAAACTTCAAGATGATCACAACCTTCTCTATGCTTCTAAAGATTTTTGTTTTAAAGATGCCGATGCTAAAGCAAAATTTGGTAATGAAAATTGTCGTACAACCAAGCCAAAATTTTCCGACAAAGAGCAACAGCTTCTAGACAAGATTAAAGAGCGCCAAAAAGAATTGAACTGTAAATAAAATTAGCTGATATAAACCTATCGCTTGCCCATCCTCTCTTTATTAGAGAGGATATTTTTTATTTTTATTTACTCTACTTATAAGGGATTAATAATGGCGTATAACGACCAAAATATTTTTGCAAAAATTCTTCGTAATGAATTACCTGCAATCAAAATCTATGAAGATGATCAGGTACTCGCTTTTATGGATATCATGCCCCAAGCAGATGGTCATGCTTTAGTTATTCCTAAAACACCTGCTGTTACTTTGCTTGACTTACCTGCTGATGCGGCTGCATACACAATTCAAATCGTTCAAAAAATTGCTAAAGCAATTGAAATTGCTTTAGATGCGAAAGGGATTGTCTTAATGCAACTTTCAGGTGTTGCTGCTGGACAAACCGTTCCTCATGTACATTTTCATTTGATTCCAAGTTCAGTTCATGAGCTTGGTCGCCATGCGGTACAAATGGGAGATCAAGAGAAAATTAAAGCTTTGGCTGAAAAGATTAAAGCAGCACTTTAAGTTAAAATTATTTCTCTAAACGGAGTCTCATGACTCCGTTTTTACTTTGCAATATGATTAAAATCAATAACAAAGAAAATTATTACCAAATATGAATCGTCATTAAACTGTCATTTTTCTTTCACTTCTCTGTAACAAAGTTTGCCGATACTGCATACAAGTCGGTGAGCTATGTAACTTTTTGTACATAAGCAAGCTTATAACAGTAATGAAGGCAACTGCCGTTTACAAAAAAGTGTTTTGGAGAAATCTCAATGAAAAAATTGCTTCTTGCTGCTACTGTAGCAACTTTAGCCATGAATGCAGCGCAAGCAGCACCAACATTGTATGGTAAGCTCAATGTAACTTTAGATCAAATCGACAAGAATGGCTTTAAAGACGAAAGCGTAACAAAAGTAAATTCAAACGCTTCTCGTATTGGTGTTAAGGGCGAAGAAAAATTAACAGATAGCCTTTCAGCAGTTTACTTAGCTGAATGGCAAGTAAATACCGATGGTGATGGTACTGACCTTGGTATGCGTAACCGCTATATTGGTATTAAGGCTGATGGTATTGCAACTTTAAAAGTTGGGCGTTTTGACTCATACCTTAAAACAGCAGCTGGCAATAACCAAGATATCTTTAATGATCACAATGAATTAGATATGACTGCTGTTTTAGCAGGCGAAGACCGCTTAAACAATGTTATTGGTTTTGAAACTGATAAGAAACTGTTAGGTGGCGTAGCATTTAATATTATGTTCCAACAAGGCGAAGAATCTTCTACTGCTGATAGTGCTGCTAAAGGTAAAAAAGGTAGTCGTGATAGTTTTGGTGATGGTGTTTCAGCTTCGATCACTTATGACAACAAAGATATTGGCTTAGCTGCTGCTGTAGCAGGTAACTTTGGTGTTGCATCTAAATATAGCGCATATAGCTTATCTGACATCTATACTGACGCTGTTCGTGTAACAGGTTCTTTAGATTTAACTCAAGCTGGTGTTGATGGTCTGGTATTTGGTGCATTATGGCAAACGGCTAAACCATCAGATGACACCGTAACCACTACAGCTGGTACTCCTTCTGTGGTAACTTCTTACAAGGGTTTGCAAGAAGATGCATATGGTTTAACAGCTGCATATGTAATTCCATCTACGCCAATCAAGTTGAAAGCTGAATATATTTCTGCAACCACTGAATCTAATGGTCGTGTAGATCGCAAACAAGATCTTTACGGTCTAGGTGCGGATTACCAAATCAACAAACAAGCTCGTTTCTATGGTGTTGTTGGTCAACAAAAACGTGACTGGCTAACTAAAGATGATAAGAAAACTGTGATCGGTTTAGGTATGGAATATAACTTCTAATTTGAAGTTCAGTTCTAAATAAAAAACAAAAGGGCATATTGCCCTTTTGTTTTATCTATTTTATTTTTTTAAGAAACCACTCACAATGTTTAAAACCTGTTGAATGTCATTGTTGGCTTCCTGTGGATTGGTGTTTCCACCTTGAGGTGTTAATGAGTCAATCACTTGTGGTAAAACTGAAGCAATTGCACCATAAATGGCTTGTTTCGGTGCCTGAATTTGTTGTGCAACTTGTTCTACATCTTGGTCATCAAATAAACTTTGAATATTTTGCTCTGGCACATCTTGTGCATTTTGTTGCTGTGGATCTACCCAACTTTGGACTTGATTCGATAAACCGGCATTTTTTAGTTTATCCAAGGCACCCTGCAAGCCGCCTTGCTTTTGAATCCAAGCCAAAACTAAAGGTAAAACCGCTATCAATAAAGTTTGCGCCGTATTACTAGTCCCAGTCGTGTTATTTTGTATTGAAGTATTTGCACCACCTAAGTGCCCCAAAACAGAACCTAGTATTCCACCCAAACCGCTTTGCTGATTTTGTGTATTTTGCTGTTGCCCACCGAGCTGCCCTAGTACTGAACCTAACACTCCACCTAAGCCGCCACCTAAACCACTCTGCCCTGATTGTTGCTGACCACCTAATGCCTGTTTTGCTAAAATTTCAACAATATTGGTTAAATCTGTCATGAGTTAAATTTTCCCTTTTGGAATTATTTACCCAAAAGCATACGCTGCTTTGAAACGACAGAATAAAATTGAATTGTTAAATTTTGCAAGAGTTTGCAATACATTCTAGAGCACTTACCAACGGAACTTATTCCAATTTTCTGGGTTTGCCCAGAACTTAGAATTAAACCAATCTGGTACATGCTTATAGGTCAAAATATTAAATTGCCACAAAGCAAAATCACTATCATGCGTCGTTTTATCAATGAGTTGAGTAAAACCAAGTGAACGCAATAATTTCTCATCCCCCAATTTGCTAACAACAACAATCCGTTTTGCCATCAAATCTCGTAGTTTCACTAATAACTGCACTTTTTGGGTTTCACTCATATTTTGCATTTCATCTGTATCAAATAATACAAAACCGAGATCATAACGTTGTGTAAATGGCTGATTTAAAAAGTCAGTTACGTTAAAATAGTGCCATTGAATTGAAGCATTTTGGTCAATCTGCTGACCGATACAAAGTGCAGTATGAATAGGCTGTTCTTGGGATAAATCGTCTAGCATAGAAGTGATGACATTTTGTTCAGCCATAACTGCAATCCTTGATTGAAAAAGATGAGAGTTTATTGATGGAACTACAAGGCATTTGTCATAAAATGCATGCAGCGCTCAAAACGCATAGTGTAACTGATCAACCAAGCAGCAAGGCAAATGTTGAATATAAATTTATATTAGATCGTTCAGAAACTGATCTACCGTTTATATTAGGTCAGGAATTAGAGATTGAATGGACGGGCAATGTTTTTTGTACCTCTTGTGGCGCTAAAACACCAAAGTCATATTCGCAAGGACATTGTTTTAAATGTTTTAAAACAAAAGCGGAATGTGATTTATGTATTATGAAGCCTGAGACCTGCCATTATCACCTCGGAACTTGTCGTGAAGATGAATTTGCACACAAGGTCTGTTTTCAACCACATATTGTGTATTTAGCCAATTCCAGTGCTTTGAAAATCGGAATTACCCGTATCGTTAATATGCCGACGCGTTGGCTTGATCAAGGTGCTACACAAGCTCTACCTATTTTGAAAGTGGGTTCCCGTCGTTTATCTGGTCATTTGGAAACGCTAATCGGTACTCAAATTGCTGACAAGACGGATTGGCGTAAACTCCTCAAAGGTGAAGCTGAACCCTTGAACCTCATTGAGCAACGAGATCAAATTCTTGAAGAGTTCGCACCTAAAATTCAAACGATTCGAGATGAGTTTAGCCAAAATCTTGAATTCAATGAAGAGCTGGAATTTTTAGAACATGAGTTACCCAAAGAGTTTATTTATCCTGTTGAACAATATCCTGAAAAAATTAAATCGTTAAACTTGGATAAAACGCCAAAAATTCGAGGTGTGTTACATGGTATTAAAGGACAATATCTGTTACTCGATATTGGTGTAATCAATATTCGTAAATATACAGGTTACGAACTGATTCTAAGAACCTAATAAAAAGGTGGCATTTAAAGCCACCTTTTCTATTTAATTTGCTTTTAAGCAATTTAAAATTGCAGTTACAGGATCTTCTGTTTCACCTGAAATTAAACGTTTATGCATACTTAAATGCTGCATCATTTGAATATGCGCCGTTTCATTGTCCATTAACTTTTCGATTTCGATCGCAAGATTTTGAGGTGTCGCATCTGCTTGAATGAGTTCTTGGATGACTTTTTTACCTGCAATGATATTCGGTAAAGAATAATAAGGAATCTTCACAAGCAATTTGACGATCATATAAGTTAACCAATGCAACTTATAGAATGTCACCATTGGACGATGTAATAACATCGCTTCAAGCGTTGCTGTTCCTGATGCGAGTGCAACGATATCACTTGCATTCATGACCATACGACCAATTTTAGATTCTGCATCCGTATTTTCTAGAATGTAAATCTTTGATTTTAGTGTCGCATCTAAACTCTGAATCCCATGCTCAATTTGTTGTTTGCGTGCATCATTAATTGCAGGAATCAGAAACTCAAGCTCAGGGTATTTTTTATGTAATATCTCCGCCGCACCAATTAATAAAGGCAATAAGCGATCAATTTCGCTTTTACGACTGCCAGGCAATAAAGCAACGTGCAATTCATGTGCTGACAAACCCAATTGATGTTTTGCGTCTACAATTGGGTTTTTTAATGGCAATTGTTTTGCGAGTGGATGCCCAACAAAGGCCGCGGGCACCTGATAATTTTCATAAAAGGTTTTTTCAAATGGAAATAAGCACAGCACCAGATCAATACTACGTTTAATCCCATGAACCCGCCCTTGTCGCCATGCCCAAACCGATGGACTGACATATTGAACCGTCTTAATCGGTAAGGTTTTTTCTTTAATGGTTTTAGATAAACGTAAGTTAAAATCTGGTGCATCAATCCCAACAAAAATGTCAACTGGATGCTCAGCCCAACGCTCGATTAAACCATCACGAACAGCAAATAATTTTTTTAAATCTTTTAAAACCTCGACAATTCCCATAACCGATAAGATTTCCATTGGATAATAACTATGGAAACCTTCCGCAATCATTTGCGGCCCACCAATTCCTTCAAATTCAGCATCAATCCCTTGTTCACGAAAACTACGCATCAGTTTGACGCCTAGAGTGTCTCCTGAAACTTCTCCAACGACGATACCAATTTTTAGTTTTTGCTTTAACAAGACCAATGCCCCATTCAAATTTTTAAATGATTCTAACAGAATGATTTTACACCGAATCACTAGAAATAATGCAATTTGTTCATGATTGGTGAACAGTAAATATTATCTAAGATGGCATTTATTATTCTAAATACAATCTAGATTTACGATGAATGAAGAATTGATTGAAATTCAGCGAAGATTTAATATAAACAAGAATCATTTCCATATGTGATTTATTTCTCCCTTCTTCCGCTTCAAGACCCTTTATGGCTAAATCTGCATCTATTCCGCTTGTCTATCGACTGAGCATTTTCTATCGCTTTGTGCTGAGCTTTGTTCTTGGCTATCTCTGTATGATGTATTTAAGTATTAGCCTGACCATGTTATTAACAGCGGTTTTAGATAAAGCGGAAGCCGTTTATCTGGCAGCATTTATTGCGACTCTCTTTTATTTGGGCTTCATCATCATTAGTTTTTGTGCAAACTCATTACTCAAACTGACTGTGATCAGCCTAATTTTGACAGGTACATTGTTTGGCTTATCTTTGGGTTTAAATTAAAAATGCAAAATAAAGGCGTTCGCCAATCAATGGCGTGGTTACATGCTTGGGCAGGTTTAATTTTTGGATGGCTTTTATTTGCTATTTTTTTGATGGGAACAAGTTCATATTATCGTCATCAAATTAATTTGTGGATGCAGCCTCAACTCTCACAATATCAAATCAACCAAGCTACTGCGATTCAGACTGCATCTCAATATTTAGAAAAAAATGCAGCTGATGCTAAATCATGGTATCTCAATATCGCGAACCCTGAAGAGCCTGTAAATAAAATTTACTGGGAAAAAGCCACTGGAGGCTATGAAAGCCGTAATTTAGACGCGAATACGGGGCAAGAATTGAAACTCTCTGCGACCCAAGGTGGAGACTTTTTTTATAATTTTCATTTTCAACTATACGGCTTGCCTGTTCTGATCGGTCGACTGATGATTTGTATTGCAGCCTTTATTATGTTGATTGCATTGGTTTCAGGAATTATTACCCACAAAAAAATATTTACAGACTTCTTTACATTGAGAACCTTTAAATCACAACGTTCTTGGCTCGATTTTCATAATGTATCTTCAGTCCTTGCACTTCCCTTTTTCTTGACAATTACCTTTACAGGATTAGCGATTTTCTTTTACCTCTATTTGCCATGGGGAATGAAAAAATTATATCCAGATCACCCGTTTCAATATTTCACTGAAATTAGAACCATAAATAAAAGTACGGATCAGCAAACAGCACCAATTAAAACCGAAATGCGATCTATCAATACATTATTAGAAACGGTAAAACAGCAATGGGGAGATCAGGCTTTAGCTTCTATCGAGGTTAAAAATCCAAATACGGATCAAGCCATCATCACATTTAAGCAATTAGAAGATCGCTCTATCACGCTAAATCAAGCGCAGATCACCTTTGATACGCATGGGAAAGTCCTTGCGAATACCAAAAATGAAAGCGCCGTTGCAACACTCAATGCTGGTGTATATGGTTTACATATGGCAACTTTTGCACAACCTGTATTACGGTTCGCTTTCTTTTGCTCTGGTATATTGGGCTGTTTAATGATTGCTTCGGGGCTATTGTTATGGAGTTTAAAACGCCAGATTCAAAATAAATCTCAACAATTTCATTTTGGCTATTACTTGGTTGATCGTTTAAATATTGCTGCATTTATTGGTTTACCAATCGCAATGCTTAGCTATTTATTTGCCAATCGGTTTATACATATCACTGAAACCACACCCAATTATGAAATCTATACCTTCTTCAGTACTTGGGTACTTAGTCTGCTTCTTGCTTTTTTCACCAAGAAACAATACTTATGGAAATCACAAGTGTTTATCTTTGGACTGATTGCCCTTGCTTTACCCGTATATGATTTGGTCTATTTAATCAATCATCGACTGATTTCAGATTTATCAAGTTATTGGTTATTCTTGCGTATTGATTTATTTCTGTTCGTTTGTGCCTTATTTGCTGTATTTATTTTTAGAAACATTCAACCTATTCAAGAAAAATCTACACAAAAGATCAAAACAAAATTAGCCAAGAATGAGGTAAAAGCATGATTTTTTTCAGCCTTTTATTAACATTCATCGGTATGTTTTTACTATACCGATCTAGTGCTAAACAAATCACCAAGGCAAAAGCTACTCAACAACAATTCTTGAAGCGTTTTAAAACCCCAATCGGCATTTCTGCATTTATCTGTTTTCTAGTTGCAGTAAGCCTACTTTGTTTAGAGTATGGAAACTCAGTTGGATTTATCAGTTGGTGGATATTTGCAACACCTGTGACCTTTATGCTGGTTTTATCGGTCAATGAACTAAAACCAAATAAAAAATAAACCTTCATATGGATAAAAGCATGCACTACATCAGTAGTGCATGCTTAAACTTAGGGTTTTAAACATCAATGCCCATGATGGCTATGGTCTTCTTCTGAAGCCTTTTGATCTTTGTCACCACAACATTTCATTTTTCACAACGCTCCCTAAACAATAGAGATTCTCTTGACAACATGCAGAATCTATTTCGCTCTTGCCAATATTTGCATACGTCTTCATAGTAAACATTGCAATCAGGCATTGAATTATTTTTAACATTATTTGGTCTGAAAATCCTTTGAGCACCTTTATTCATACACAGAACCATTACTAGTAAGATAAATAGCAATAGAATTTTTAATTCAAATGAACATGTCCTCTTTAGCTTTTTTTTTCATAAATAAATCACTATTCATCACAACGGTTTATCTAAAAAAAGCATAAGATATGCTCGTTTTAGCATAATTAGGCATATTGTCGATGTTCGGTCCGATGGAATTTATTTTAGCTGGGGTTTTGGTTGGCTTCTGTGTAGGTATTACAGGTGTTGGCGGTGGTTCACTGATGACCCCTATTTTGATTAGTTTATTCAAAATTGAGCCTCATATTGCCATTGGTACAGACCTATTATATGCCTCTATTTCTAAATTTTGTGGTTCTGTTGTACACGCAAAAAAACTGAATATTGTATGGCCAATTGTTCTTTGGCTTGCGCTAGGGAGTATTCCTGCATCTTTTGCCACTTCTTGGGTACTCGAACATTATCTAAGCCAATCAACGCACTATAAAGCTGTACTGACCATGGTATTGGGCTTTATGTTGACATTGACGGGTATCTCAATTGTATTCCGTAGCCAAATTGAAAAGTTATTTGATCGTTTTCGTAATCGTGAGCAAGCGAATATGGAAAGCGAACAGCATGCACTTCAACATAAACGCTTATATATCTTGATCATGGGTATGGTTTTGGGAGTTTTCGTCACCCTATCTTCTGTCGGTGCTGGCGCATTTGGCATCATGGCACTCGTGATTATGTTCCCTAATTTACCAATGATTCGTATTATTGGTTCTGACGTTGTGCATGCTGTCATGCTTACGGCAGTCGCTGGTTTAAGCCACATGTCTGCTGGGAATGTCGACTTTAGCTTATTGATGTGGTTACTTGTTGGCTCGATCCCTGCAATCATTGTCGGAACTTTAATCAGCTCACGTATGCCAGAACGATTAATTCGCCGAATTCTAGGTATTACCTTATTTGCACTTGGCATTAACTTTATGGTGAACCCAATAAAAGCAAAACCGAAACCAGTTGAAACGCATAAAGTTGCTGTCGTTCAACAAGTAAGCCATTCATCAACGATAGTTTAATTCTAAAAAAGCCGATTGTTTTTGCGCAATTTTGCGAATCGATAGTTAATCAATCGGCTTTTCATGCTATATTCGTAGACAAAATAACCTCTTCTTTCGATTGAATTTGTGACAGCAATGAATACTCTACAGTCAAATCCAGTTTCTCAGCCAGATATCGACGACGTTAATATTAAAAGCATTCAAACTCTAATTACCCCTGCGGAACTGAAAGCTGATCTTCCTTTATCTGAAGCTGCATCTCAAACTGTGTTACAAGGACGTGCAACTGTACGTAATATTTTAGACGGCAATGACAAACGTTTGTTTGTGGTGATTGGGCCTTGTTCAATCCATGATGTTAAAGCTGCAAATGAATATGCCGATCGCTTAAAAGAATTAAGTGAAAAAGTAAAAGATACTTTGTACCTTGTGATGCGTGTTTATTTTGAAAAACCACGTACGACCGTAGGTTGGAAAGGTTTAATCAACGATCCAGATATGAATGATTCTTTCAATATTGAGAAAGGTCTACATATTGGTCGCGGACTTTTACTTGAATTAAATGAAAAAGGCTTGCCATGTGCGACCGAAGCACTTGATCCAAATTCTCCACAATATTATCAAGACTTAATTTCTTGGTCTGCGATTGGCGCACGTACTACAGAAAGCCAAACACACCGTGAAATGTCTTCTGGCTTATCATCACCTGTCGGTTTCAAAAATGGTACTGATGGTGGTTTAACGGTTGCAACCAACGCAATGCAATCAGTTAAACATGGTCATAGCTTCCTTGGCTTAAATGAAAATGGTCAAGTTGCAATTATCAATACCAATGGTAACCCTTATGCACACGTTGTTTTACGTGGTGGTAATGGTAAACCAAACTATGATGCTTCATCAGTTGCTGATGCAGAGGCTGCTTTAGCTAAAGCAAAAGTGAGTAACAAAATCATGATTGATACCAGTCATGCAAACTCAAACAAAGACCCATACTTACAACCTTTGGTTCTCAAAAACATCACAGAACAAATTCTTGATGGTAATAAATCAATCGTAGGTATCATGGTTGAAAGCCATCTCAAAGGCGGTCGTCAGGATATTCCTGAAAACCTATGTGATTTGGTATACGGTCAATCTGTGACTGATGGCTGTATCGATTGGGATACAACAGAAAGAGCATTATTAGAAATGCATGAAGCATTAAAAGATGTTTTGCCAAATCGTTAATCTTTAAATAGATGTAAAACAGGCTCTTATGAGCCTGTTTTTAATTTTAGTGTCTAAAATATTAAATCTGTACTTCTATATCTGTAACAGGGAAAGCCACACAACTATAAATCCAACCAAATTGTTGTTCTGATTTACGCAGATGAGCCTCTTGTGGGTTAAATACCTTACCTGACAATAATTTGACTCGGCACAAGCTACATTCTCCAGAACGACATGCATTTTCAACAAAAAAACCGTTTCGTTCCAAACTATTCAATAATGGTTCGCCTACTCTAGATTGATAATGCCCTTTACCTTTGACGGTAATCGTCACAATCTGATCCAAGGAAATGCTTTGTGGCCAACCTAATTGAGTTTCTGGATGTTTGGGTGCGCCATTCGCTTCAACTCGAATTCGACGTTTAGGAATACCGATTTCTGTTAACAGCTTTAGGCAGTTTTCATTAAATGGCGTTGGCCCACAAATATAAAACATTTGTTGTCGACTTTCCCCAAGTAGATTTTGCAACCGCTCTAGGCTTAAACGTCCCCTTGTTCCCTGATAAAGATCACTTGGGCGAGTGACAAACTCCGTAAGTTTGAAATTCGGAAATTCCTTTGTGAGTTGACGTAATTCATTGGCATAAATCACATCATCTTCAAAGCTATTGACATAGATCAAATGGAAATCATACGTTAAATTTTTGGTCAATATATCGCGTAACATACTTCTAGCAGGCACACTACCTGAACCACCCGCAAGGAAAACCAATTCATGCCCATGAAAAAGTGGATTATGATAAAAATTACCCATTGGGCCACTGCTTTCAATGATTTGACCTACTTGTAGTTGATCAACGAGATAATGTGAAACAAATCCTCCATCTGCTTTCTTCACTGTAATATCGTAAAAATCTAACTCTAAGGGCATGGATGCAATTGCATAAGGTCGAGCTGTATTTACACCATTAATGTTCACAAATAGATTGATGTATTGACCTGCTTGAAAGGCTGGTAATTGTTTAGTTGAAGTTGCAACGAAACGAATGGTTTTGGTCGTTGCTGTTTCAGTCAAGATATCTTTCACTTGAAGCTGAAGTCGTTTCGGGTGTAGTTGATCAATCAGAGTTTTTACTTGCCCATGACGCTCTGAAAAATCAGTTCCTGTTTGCTCTAATTGTTGTTTAAATGCTAGGGTTTCATGGAAGCCAGACACTGCATTAAATACATTGATCTCAGACATGTTCTAACTCCTGTTTTTGTAATGTTTTAACGACAGCTCTTGCTGTAGATACGCCTGCGGTATAAGTCGGTTGAAATCCGCCCATTGATGTCCATGAACCTGCAAAATAAAGCCCCTCAACCCTATTTAAACGATCACGAATCAAGGCGGAGTCGGTCGAATTTTGATTAAAACCATAAATCGCACCACCTGGACTATTTAAATAACGCATCATGGTTAGTGGTGTTGCAACTTCTAACTCTTCGATGTGGGTACGAATTTCTGGGCAAACTGTTGATTCAATCAAGTCAATCAATTGATCTGCAAATTCATATTTCACTTTGGCATATTGTTCTGGTGCGACATTATTCCAAACATCTGCATATTGTAGGCAGACTAGAACCACCTGACTTTTGCCTGTAGGTGCAGCATCCGCATCATCCACGTTGTAACAAGTCAACATGCCGCTAATTGGGCTATGAAAAGTTTCCATCACATCGTAAACTTTTTCCCAATCTGTGGTTCTGGAAATAAACATCGAAGGTACGTGAATACCTAATTGCTCAGGGGTGCGGTCTAACCCTAAATAAATCACAAATGCTGAAGTGCCCATGCGTCTTGATTTGAAGTCGAGTTTGATTTTTTCTGGAGCTTCAATATCTAATAGTTCATTGAAGGTTAAAATTGGGCTAGCATTAGAAATCACTGCGTGACATGAGTGAATACTTCCATCTTCCAAACGGACAGCAGAAACTTTCCCATCCTGAGTCAAAATTTTCTCTACGCCACAGTTAAATCGGGCTTCACCTCCTGCTTCCAAGAAAGATTCCAGTAAAGCATTGGACATTGCCTGTGATCCACCTTTGATATGCCACGGCTTAAAAACTGCATAGGCATATAACATGATAGCTAAATCGCTAAATAACATACGATTTGGTGCTGCGCCTGTGTAATACCAATATGCAATCACCACAGAAATTAATTTCTGATCTTGAAAAATTTCATTCACAACATCGGATAGTGTTCTAAAACCATATTTCATAAAATATGGACAATGTGCCTCTAAGAATGCTTGATCTTGTAACCTTTGCGCATGTGGAACTGTTTTAAAACTCTCCATCGTTAAATGTTCACAAATCTGCATAAAGTGGTCGATATTGCTTATTTCTTGTGGAAATTGTTCATGCAATACCTTACGAATACCTGACCAGCTTGCGGGTAAAGTAATATCTAGCTCATTTGGAATCACTAAACGGTAAAGCTCTTTTTCTTGTACAAATTGAACTTTATCCATCACACCCAGTTCGTTGAAAATCTGGCGCATAATGAAAGGTTTATCTTCGGTACCAAGACCGCTTAATTGATGCAATGCAACTTCAAACTCAAAATCACCACGTACAAATGAAGTTGCACATCCTCCTGGAATATTATGTTTTTCTACCAACAACGTTTTCTTGCCCATTCGCTGAGCAGTCACAGCCGCCGTTAAACCCGCATTGCCTGAACCGATTACCACCACATCATAATTTGACATGCTTCACCTCATCTTAACACCAGTAAGATATGAATAAAAAAATTAAAAACTAAACTCATGTAAATTATCAAACTGAGCAATTGATTTACTCATTCGTGCCTGAATCGACTGCTGAATATCGCTGCCATTTAGAATCGCTGCTTGTAGCAAAGTCGTATGCTCTAGTGCCGCCGAGACACTATGATCACGTGCATAGACGAGACTTCGTTTGCTGCCGTGTATGGCAACAGGTGGTTTACTCGCAATTTTTTGTGCAATTTTAAACGCATGCTGTAAGAGTTGTTCTTTATTTTCTAGTACTTTAACCACTAAACCGAGGCGATAAGCTTCAGTAACCGTTAATGTTTCTCCTGTAAATGCATAATATCGCGCAATATTATCTGGGATAATTTTCGGCAATCGCTGTAATACCCCAACATCTGCCATCATACCAACATTGATTTCTTCAATTCTGAATTGTGCCTGCATACTTGCAAAACTAAAATCGCAGGCAGCAATTAAGTCTAAGCCTGCACCAATACAAGCGCCGTGTATTGCTGCAATCACAGGGAAACGCAGAGTTTCTAAACAACTCAATGCTTGTTGCATTTCGGTCAGGCTCAACAGGATGGTTTCTCGATCTAATACATTTTGAGCATGAAATTCTGGACGCTCAGCAAACATCTGTAAGTCTAACCCTCCACAGAAGATCTCACCTTCTGCTGAAATGATCATGGCACGCACGAGACCTGAATGATTCAGTTGT
Source organism: Acinetobacter tjernbergiae DSM 14971 = CIP 107465 (assembly GCF_000374425.1). Classification (GTDB taxonomy): domain Bacteria; phylum Pseudomonadota; class Gammaproteobacteria; order Pseudomonadales; family Moraxellaceae; genus Acinetobacter; species Acinetobacter tjernbergiae. Next base: position 34,650 of record NZ_KB894367.1, read on the forward strand.
TGGATTGCTTTTGGAAACTCTTTCCAAAATGATAAATTGAGACTATTGGCTTTATGTGGTCGTGAAAGTTGTAAATGAGCAACACCCTCATGTACTGTGACATGAAAGCACTCATAGCACTTCTCCATGCTGCTTTTCCTTTTGTTGAGTGAAAATAGAACAAGGACAGTGTATGTTTTAATCTTTACACTGTAAAGATACTTAACATCAAAAAGATTAATTTGATATGCTAAGATAAAGACATCATTCAAATTTATAATTTTTTACATGCCAAGAAATGCAGCTAAACCACGTGAGACGTATCATGTCGGTAATCTTGAACCACAATTGTTGATTCAAGCCAAACGCATGCTTGAAGAAGTTGGACCTACTAAAATTTCGATCAGAGCAATAGCAGAACAGTTGGGTGTGAGTGCAACAGCCGTCTATTATCACTTTGCGAATAAAGATGAGCTTTTGAGCCGATTGGCTGCAACAGGATTTTCGGAATTAGAATTTGTTTTAAATCAAGCTTTAGCTGAGAGTACAGCAACAACAATTTTAAAAGAAGTTAGCTTGGCTTATTTTCGTTTTGCTAAACGTAATCCTACAATGTATCAACTGATGTTTGGCTCAGAGATCACACAAGCGACTTTAACGCCTGAGTTAGAACGTGCGAGAGAACAAGCATTTCAGGTTCTAAAACAGACCATTGCTCAAATTCTTGATCAAGAAATTCATTCAAAGATGGTGCGAATAACAGCTTTATCCAGTTGGTCACATATTCATGGTATGGCATCGTTATTGATTCATCAGGTGATTGTATTACCTGAAACTATTGATGAAGAACAATTGGTTGAAAATGCCTTGCAAAGTCTTAAACATTTGTTTTCATTAATGCCATAAAAATTCAAAATTACGATGGGTAATGCATAAATCTCGCCACGTATTCTGCACAACGTATCTGATTTGTTTTGAACCGTAACATTTTTTTAATTATACTGCTGCCACATTTCCCCTACGACGTATCGCTGATATGAAGTCCAGTTTTCGTCAACAGTTGCTAAAGTGGCGCGCCTCGCTCGGTGCGATTACTTTGCTTTGTTTACTCTGGCATATCTTCTTACCAACGATGGTACATACTGGGGTCGTACCTGCACTCTATGCAATGCCTACACATTGCCAAGTCACAGATATTAAAAATAGTTTGATGTTGTCTGAATCTCATTCAAGTCACCATCATGCCATGCATGAAATGCATCACCAACAGCATTCACAACCGACTCAGCATGATCAACTCAGTGATTATGCCAAAGAGGTTTTTGCCCTTGCTAGTCAAATCATGAAGCATTGTCCTTTATGTACACATGGTTTAGATGCTGTTGCAATTATTCCTTTAATTGCATTTATTTTAATCTTTGTACTGGCTTGGTTTAGTCGTGTACGATGCCTATGTTATACGTGGTCAGAAGATCTGCAAATTCCACGTATCTTCTATATCTTTCCAATTAAACAAGCACCACCGCTCGCTCTATAAAATGCTTTTTTAACATTTCGTATCCAGTGTCTCACTGCGGTACAGCCTCGTTTATTGCTTTTTATAGAGTTAAATATGAATACTCAATTTCGTTTGTCAGTATTAACGACAGCATGTCTATCGATTACCTATAGTTCTATGGCTTTAGCTGAAACATCAGCTCAAGATCAGACTAAAACGCTAGATACAATCGTGGTAACAGCAAGTCGTGAAGGCGAATCTATTAATAATACCCCTGCTGCAATTAGCAAAATTACCAGTCAAGACATTGAAAATAAACATGCCACTTTTATTGGTCAGTTGCTCAATCAGACGCCTGGTGTTTTGATGAATGATTTGGGTAACGAACAACACATGATGTCGATTCGTCAACCCATCACGACTTCTGCTGTTTATCAATATTTAGAAGATGGTATTTCGATCCGTCCAGTCGGTGTGTTTAACCACAATGCTTTATATGAAGTAAATTTAGCTGGAATTGATAGCATTGAAATTTTGCGTGGTCCAGCAAGTAGCTTGTATGGAAGTAATGCAATTGGTGGCACGATTAATTTCCTCACCAAAGCGCCGAGTTTAACCCCAACAGCTGATTTAGGTCTGAGTGCAAGCTCTGAAGGTTATCGCCGTTTAGACTTTGGTGCATCCAATACATTTGATACTGAGTACGGTGAACATGGTTTAAGACTGTCTGCCTATGCCAGTGATCGTGGTGATAGCTGGCAAGATCATGCTGAAAGTAATAAGCAAAGTGTGACTTTAAGACATGATTGGCGTATATCAGATGCCACTCAAATCAAAAATATTTTCAGCTACAACCATTTAAAAACCGATATGACGGGTAGCCTTAATGCTGAAGATTTTAACAAACGTCCAGGTTATAGTTATCAAACATTTACATATCGAGAAGTAGACTCAACCCGTCTTTCATCACAGATTAACCATCAATGGAATGATCAGCAACAAAGCCAATTAACCGTGTATTATCGTGATAATACGACAGATCAAAATCCGAGCTACAATATTCGCACTGATGTAAAAGATAAAAAACCTACAGGAACTTATAGTGGGCAAACCACCTATAACGCTTTTCAATCTTATGGTTTAAATTTACAACATTCGATTAGCTTTGATCAGGTAAAATTAATCGTTGGGGCGATGGCAGATCATTCTCCAAACCAAGCTCAAACCAATGATATTGAAGTCTTTCGTGATCCAAATACGCTTGTTTATACAGGTTACAAACAACGTCAGTTATTACGTGACTTCAAAGTTGATGTCAATAACCAAGCATTCTATACACAAGCAAATTGGCAAGCTTTGCCCAACCTCAATCTAGTCGGTGGCGCTCGCTATGATTGGATCAGTTATGACTTTGATAACAAACTTGTCCCATCAAAAGTTACAGGTGCGCCAGATGGAAAGCGCAGTTTTCATAAGGCAAGCCCTCAACTTGGTTTTGTATGGAACATCACACCCGAATTAGATCTGTATAGCAACTGGTCACAAGGTTTTGTGCCACCAGAGGTCAGTAGTTTATATGGTGCAAATCTCGTCACACCAGACTTAAAAGAAGCAACATTTAATAATATTGATGCAGGTTTACGTTTCAAAGTTTTAGATGATCGACTGGATGGTGAAATTACCTTGTATCGTTTACAAGGTAAGGATGAAGTTCTAAGTTATACAAAACCTGATAATACTCGTGAACCACGAAATGCAGGAAAAACTTTACATCAAGGCATTGAGATTGGTGGAACTTGGAAACTGAGTGAACGATATGATCAACGCCTGAAAGTTTCTGGAAGTATCGCCAAACACGAATATAAAGAATTTCAGCCTTCATCTACGCTCAACTATAGCGATAATACGATGCCAAGCTCACCAAAAAGTTTTGGCACGATTGAGTATCAAATCAAACCTATTCCAGCATTATTGCTGTCGGCTGAAGGTATTTATGTTGGCTCTTACTGGATCAATGATGCCAATACCGAAAAATATGATGGGCATACCATTCTAAATTTACGCGCCAATTATCGTAAAAATGCTTATGAGGTTTATGGGCAAATCATCAATGCCGCAGACGTGCATTATGCTGAAAGCACGTCATATAGCAATAACCAAGCTAGTTATACCCCAGCTGCACCACGAACTTATTTATTAGGTTTACGTTATCATTTTGGGAAATAAACAATGAATGCCAGCCAACTCACAAAACGACTGAAATTACATCGTCGCTTGGGGATGGTGCTCGGCATTTTGGTTTTGATGTGGTCTTTAACAGGTGTGTTGCATCCAATCATGAGCGCAACACAACCTCAACCCGTCAAACGAATGCCACCATCTCAGCAACTCAACTTAAAAAATGCTTTGTCTGCACCTCAAGTATTGCAACAACATCAAATTACAGCGTTTTCCGCATTACAAGCCATTCAGTTACAACCTGAACTTGTGGCTTATCGAGTTTTAAAACCAAATCAAAACATTGCGGAGTATTTTGATAGTCGATCGGGTCAACTCATTGAAGATGCAGAGCAACAAGATGTAAAACGTCTTGCAATTTGGTATACGGGTTTAGCCAAACAACAGATCGTTTCGACTGAACTGATCACTGAGTTTAGTGATGACTATCCAAGTGTGAATCGTTTATTGCCTGTTTGGCGTGTAAGTTTTGACAATGGTTTAAGGGCTTATGTCGATCCATCACAATCTCGATTAGCCACGCTATCTAATGACCAAAAAATGTGGATGGCGAAAATATTTCGTTTAGGTCATACATGGACTTGGGGCGATCAACCGTGGACAGGACAAAGTATACTGATGCAAATTGCCTTAATTGGCATTTTAGTTCTTACCTGCATGGGAATTGGATTATTTTTTAAGATTCGTAATCGCCAGAACCATCGTTTAGCTCACAAGCCGATTCGCTTTTTACATCGCTATTTAGGCATCAGTTTAAGTGTATTTATCTTGCTATGGATATTCAGTGGTTTCTATCATGTTTGGCATAAAAAATCTGAGATTGTGAACATTCAACCGATGTTTTATACACAGAGTTTAAGTGCTATCGCATGGAAAACGGCTGTTCAACAGCCAATACAACGCCTTAACCTTGTACCGATCTCCTTTGCTCAAGATCACGCTCAAGCAGGTTGGATGGTTCAATTGACAGACAAACCACAGCTACAAGGCAGCATGACCGCGGCCAAAGAACATGATCATCATAATCATTCTAAAAGCGCTGCCCCTGCAATTGAATTGATTGATGCACATACCGCTACAAAATTAAATACGCTTGAGCAAAGTAAGCAGTTGACTGCCGACTATTTACATTTACCAGTGGATCACTTTACTCAAAGCTCTTGGGTCACCAGTTTTAGTGGTGAATATGGTTTCATCAACAAACGTTTACCCGTAGTAAAAGTTGAAAGCAATTTAAGTGATCAACTCAGGCTGTATATTGAGCCAAGTAGCGGTGTGATTGCAGCGCAAGTCACTCAACAAGATGCTTTAGAAGGTTTTAGTTTTGCATATCTACATAAGTGGACATGGCTACCACTAGATAAAACACTCAGGGATATTTTGTTAAGTAGTATTGCTGGACTCATCGCTTTATTGGTGATCTTAGGTTGTAGATTAGCAGCCCGAAAAGCATCCTAAGTTCTGTGTTGATCCTTCTTAATTTAAGGAGGATCAATTTTTTAAAATTAAACCCATCAAATATAAAATGAAGCAACCACAAAACTTAGCATTAATCCTGTCTCAATCAGCTCAATTGCAGCACCAACAGTATCACCAGTAATCCCACCAATTCTTTTGATAAATAAAGCTCTTAAATAAAATAATACAGCAATAAAGCAGATGAAAGTCACCAATCCCAACCATTCGAACACACAAAGTAATGAAATTGTAATGACAAAAACAGTCCATGTAAGTTTCTTTGGAATAAAATCAGTAATTGAACGTCCTAGCCCTTTATCACGAACATAAGCTGTGGTTAAAAATAAAAATAATGGAACACTACGCCCAAGCATTGGAACTAGAATCAAAAACGCATTGAAGTGCTGCTCAAGCAGCACATACAGCGTAGCAAATTTAAGTAAACAAACAGCAACCAGACTCAGCACACCGATTGGACCGCAGCTTGGATCTTTCATAATTTTGAGTGTACGTTCAGGATCACCAAAACCACCCACCCAAGCGTCTGCTGTATCGGCTAAACCATCAAGATGGAGCCCACCCGTGAGCCATATCCATAACACTAAAATGATACTGGCAATCAATAAAATTGGCAGTTTGACTAAAATCAGAGACACACCAAGCAGTACGAGTCCGATCAACAAACCCACAAATGGATAAAATAAGATCGCTTGACCATTTTGCTTTGCACTTGGCATTGTTTTTAATTCAATGGGCAAAACTGTTAAAAATTGCAAAGCAATCCAAAAAGCTGTCATGCAAGAAATCTCAGTCAAACAATATTGATGATTTACAGATTATGAAGAAACAAAAATGGGAATAGAACCCTATTCCCAAATTAAAATGATAAATCAACTAGATTATTGAATTTGATAACATTGTTTAAGCTTCAGATAGTCATAATAAAAACTGTTGGTACTATATTGTGCATATTTACATGATGATTTAAACAAGGTCTCTTTTTCATTGTAGAGCATTTTTACCAAAGTTGTGCCTTGAGCATTTTGGTAAATATCCCACTGTAAATTCGCAGCCATTGGCGATACTACTTCACCTCTCCACGTACTATTGCTGTAGTTATATGTTTGATGTAAAGGCAAAGGCTGCATCATGTCATGTAATTCCAAACTAGTCGCCAGTGGAATAATGATTTCTGCATGTGCGAAGCGTAACACAGCACGGTGGGATTGTTGTTTATCGACAATTGCATCTACTTGCTTAAACAAATCTTGTTTTAGACCTTGAGCAATGTTACTGGTGACAGCATTTGATTCTTGAAAGCTTGGCCCTTTCTCATAAAAATCATTTGCATCGTTAAATTCAGCATAGAATTTTGCTGCATCTACAGGCATATATTGATCAAAATTTACATCTTTTAATTCAAGCTGCATACCACCAGAAATTGAATACAACTCATAAAGATAAGCTGCTGCATCCACAGCACTTGCAATGGTATTTTTTCCTTTCCCTTTTTCAGTAATGGTTTCACCTTTTGGTGATGTCACGGTATAAGCACCGTTATTACTGAAAGTATAACCAGTCGTACCTAATTTTTTGAGAAATTCAGGCTTAAAAATTGGGTTAAGTACATTCATTGCAATTTGCTGTGCGCGTGTATCTTTTGCCAAATCATTTAACTTATTTTTTAGATATACATCTTCAGCTTCAAATTTTTGATAGGCTTGACTTGCATCATAGATTGCTTGTTGCTGAGTTGATAATGGACTCACCAAATCTTGATCTTTATTCAAGCTATGGAAATAAAGTTTAAAACGATCTACGCCGCCATCCTCAATAGAGGGGATACTGGTACTGGTTAAACTGGTATATGAAACAGGTGTAACTTGATTTTTCAATTGGGGTTGCTGTTGAATCAATTCAGCAGTAAAGAACTTGGCACTGTCAACCGCACGATCTACGCCTGAGCTTTGAACTAAAATAGATTCAGGTTGTGTCGCTGCTATTTTAAATAGCTCAGGTAAACGCTGTAAAAGACGGTCTGCAATACCACGATGTTCTTGAATACCGAGCATCGTTTCATTGCCATATCCATACTGACGGATTCCGTCCACCCCATAACCAAGCAGAATATTGGCTTTCATCATAGTTTCTAAATCGGCACCTAGTTTTTCACCTAAAGGCGTTAAAGCATTCTCGGCCTTGGCTTGTTTCCATAAATTATAAAGTGCCAAGTCATATTTAATACTCGATAATCCTCTTGAGCCATGACGTGCTACTAACTCTGTAAAAACAGGTTTAAAACCTTGTGGAATTGCTTCGTATTTTTTAAGGTCTTGTTGAGGTTGATATGGTGTTTTGGTTTGATAATATTTTGATGAGGTATTTTGTTCAGGGCTAGACTGTGATTGTTGCTCATTATTATTACATGCTGCCAATAATATACTTGCACATAACATACTGCTTTTAAATAAAATATTCATAGAATGGTCAATTTGATTATACGTGCTATGTATCATAGGAAACAGTAATGACAGTTCAGTTACATTGAGCAATTAACATTTCCCTTTAAAGAATTATTTAACTTTTAGTCAATAATTACATCATTTTCTGATTCAATCTCAAAAGTTATAGAATTTCGAACTGCATTTTCTCGTGATATTTTGATAAGGAAAATGAATATAACTTGCCTAATTCGGCAGGCATTTTTAATAAATCATCTGGGTTTTGTTGTTGTGCTAAACAGGTGAGTAATTTGATGACACCACCATGCGTAATGACTAAAGCCTTTTGCCCATTTTGTGCTTGTATTTGAGTATAAATCTGCTCAAAACCAATGAAAATTCTTTGTTGGAACTGGGTTAAAGACTCACCATTTGGCGCATGATATTGCGTAGGAAATTGCCAAAAGTTTGCTAATCGCTCAGGTTCGGCTTCATAAATGGCTTGGGTTGAAATACCTTCCCAATCACCGAAATACATTTCTTTGATATGCTCATTGACCCGCATTGGCAATCCGAGTTGATCTGCCAAATGCTCTGCAAAGCGACGACAACGCCGCAAAGGTGAACTGATAATCACATCCCAATCCACTGAAGTAGTCATGTACTGCTGAATGGTTGATTGCATTTGCAACCAACCCTGTTCAGTCAGATCATCATCCAAATGCCCACGTAGCGTATGGCTTAAAGTCGTTTCACCATGTCGCAGTAAATCAATCTGCAACTTTATCACCTGTTACTGCCGCTTCCGCAAAAGTTGCCATTTGATTATGCAATACACAAGCAAGTTGGATCATAGATAATGCCGCACCAGCACCACTGCCTTCCCCTAAACGTAAATTCATTTTGAGGATTGGCTGTGCTGCAAGTTCTTTTAAGATACGTTGATGACCATATTCTGCTGATTGATGTCCAAATAACATCCATTCACGACTCTGAGATTGAATACGCATCGCACATAAAGCTGCAACTGAACTGATAAAACCATCCACCACAATCGGCAAACCAATTTGCGCACAACGTAAATAAGCCCCTGTCATGGCAGCTATTTCTAAGCCACCAACAGCCGCTAGGATTTTTAAAGCATCATTCGCAACATGAGGTCTATGGAGCTTGACCGCTTGATCAATGACTTTAATTTTATGTTGTAATTGTTCAATATTGATTCCAGTGCCTAAGCCTGTAAGCTGCTGCGCTGATTCATTCAGTAACAAACAGGCAAGTGCTGAAGCTGAACAGGTATTCCCAATGCCCATTTCACCTGCAACAAAAATATCGCTTCCCTGCGCTTTTGCGAGATCCGCACTATTTTTACCCAGTTCAAGCGCGGCAAGGCATTCTTGCTCAGTCATGGCTGTTTGTTGCGCAAAATTAGCTGTACCAGCTCGAATACAATGACGCTCAACGCCAACATAATTATAGGTCTCACCGACAGTACCGCAATCAACAACTTGTAAATGTGCTTGATGGTGTTTGGCAATCACACTAATCGCTGCACCACCTGAAGCAAAATTTTGTAGCATTTGACGCGTAACTGCTTGTGGGTAAGCCGAGATATTTTCTTCCACGACACCATGATCACCTGCAAAAATCGTGATCCAAGGCTGTTGAATTTTAGGGTGAACTGTACCCTGCAAATTTGCGAGTTGAATTGCCGTTGTTTCTAAATCACCCAATGCACCTGTTGGTTTGGTTAATTGCAGTTGACGTTGTTCTGCTTGCTGTTTCGCATCTAAATCAGGTTGTTGAATCGGTTCTAAGTACCAAGTTACTTGTTCAGTCATGTTCTTTCTCATCTTTTAAAATCATTGGAAAACCTGCCACACAGAACACCACTTTATTTGCTAACTGCCCTAAAGCTTGATGTAAACGTCCTGCTTCATCCACAAATTGACGGCTAATTTCACCCATAGGAACTACACCCAGTCCAGTTTCGTTACTCACTAAAATAATGTGTGATTTGAGTTGGGGTAATAGGTTTAAAAATTTGTCTGTTTGCTGCTGTTGTAATTCAGCATGATCGGATAACAATAAATTGGTGAGCCATAAGGTCAAACAATCCACCAAGATCACTTGATTCTCTTGATCTAATTGCAACAGTTGATCCGCAAGAAAAATAGGTTCTTCACACAATTGCCAATCATCAGGACGTTGTTGTTGATGATGCTTAATCCGTTGCTGCATTTCTTGGTCTAACGCTTGTGCAGTCGCAACATAGACAACAGTGACACCTTGTTCTTTCGCCATTTGTTCAGCCAAGCGGCTCTTACCTGAGCGAGCACCACCTAAGATGAGCTGTAACATATTTAACCTAATCTCATTTGATGATAAGGATACAGTAATCCTTGTAAAATCTGTGCCTTATAATAGCCGAAAGTTAAATGATTGACCTGAATTTTAAACTGTCTAGTCGCTAAATTTTTGATGCGTTCCAGTACGATATCACTTTGCCATGTCTGTTGATAAAGTCCTAACGTGATATGTGGGCAATAATCGAGTGCTGCAATTTCATTTGAACCTTGAGCAAGCTGTTGGCGAATTTTAGACAGTGTGTTATTGGTATCATTGACCTGTAAAAATAAAGCACTACTAAAACTATCAATCTGGGTGATTTCTAGTTCAAATGGCTTTAACTGCAATTGTTTAAGTAAGTCGATCTGTCGATTTAATTGTACAAGCTGGAAATCATCATCATATTTCTTAAAATCTGCTGTCAAAAAACCGCAAACAAACAAAGTAATGTGATACTGGCGCTGATTTGATGGGATGAGAAGATTTGAAAATGGTGTTCTGAGCTGATCTAGATACCGAATCAATTCAGGTTGATCAATTTCGATATACCACAGCCCATAGTCTGAACGACCCAAATGCCATTCAGGATAATCTCGCAGTTCAGTTGCAATCAGTTGAGTAGATGCCTGTAATAACACAACGTCTAAATCATCTTTAAAGTTGTGTTATTCAAACACAAATCAATTAAAACATTAAAGTTCTTTTCAATATTTCATTTCAAACAGACTCCGACTTGATCTCCCCAAACATCTCGTTAAACGCTAAATCGACATCGGCTAATTCATGTTGAATACCTTGATAAAGCTGATCTAACAACTGTTTCTTTTGAGTTTCGGTCACATCCATGTAGGCGACATTTTTTTGAATGTGTTGAACAATCAATATTTCGTCTAATTCAAGTATCTTCAAAGCATGGGCATATCCATAAATTGCCCCATTTAAGAGATTTTGATGAGGCAACTGTTGTTGAATATGATTCTCTAAGCTTCCTAAAACACGCTCATTAAAATTAAGCTTTCTTAACGGCTCTCTTGCAACACGTTCACACGGATCTTTATAAGCAGATCGACATGAGTTTAAAAAACTTTCAGCCATTCGATCCAATTGCTTTTTCTGATTTGGGATTAAATTAGCTAAACCTAATTTAACTTCATCAACCAGTCTTTCAGCATATTGTCGAACTGCTAAATCAGCCATTGCAATACCAATCGTCTCATGCCCATTTAAACTGGCATACCAAGCAAGCATGGCATGACAACCATTCCACAAACGATTTTTAATGATTTGAATATCCGAAATCTGATCAACCAGAATCATTTGACGCATTTTATGAAGTAATGGACTGCGATTCTCTACATAAATTGGCATATCCGTTTCGCTATGAAACAAAATTAAGTCCATATTCTGTAGGAACTGGCCGGCTTGGAATTGCCCTTTCATATCGTCTAAGCATGAACTCAGGTATTGTTCTTGTTGCTCAGTTAAAGCCGTTTCATCTGAGAGTTCAATGCTATCTTCATTTAAATCAGACTGATATTGTTTAAATAATTGGTGTTTGATATTGAGTTGGCGATACAACGCCTGATCTGTAAGTTTAGAAGCCATCCTGTTTACGACCGTATCACAGAAATAATGTTCAGTTAAAATATGCTCAGCAATATCTTCATCTGTTATTTCAAGCAAAGCTTCACGGAGGTGCTTCAGTACCAAATATTTTGCACAAACTTTATTCAACACAATTAAGAAAGTAATTGGCTCATCATTTTGTATCTCTTGTGACATAAAACGTGCGAGCAAGCCTTTTGCAATTATTTTTGCTTCAGATGGAATCGCCTGTTCTGGTAAACACAGCACAATCAAACTCGATTGCATATACATGTCTAACATTTGCGGCTGATTATCCGCATCAATCACTGTTAGATTTTCGATACGTTCGTCATAAGAACACTGGTTATAGCGAATACTATAGCTTGCGAAACTATTTACAGATTCAAGATATAAACGATTTCTAGTTGATGCCAAGATTCGCTGAGGTCGAGTAAAACCATCCCAATGTGATAATACTTGTGCAAGATATCCACCACCGATCGCACCAAAACCATGAATCCCAACGGTTAATTGATTCAAACTTTGTGGAAAAGATTCTTGCAACTGCGGCATGCCCATTTCAGGAATATATTGATCTAAAGCATTCAGGCATTCATTCATGTCCTGATAATAGAATCTTGTTTGAGCCAACACCTGATCACTCGGCTCTTTGATATCTTTAAGTAAAATTGTGACTCCACCTGCTTCAGATGCAGAATTAATCCCATTTTCTGAATCTTCAAACATAAGGCACTGTTGCGGTTGTAGATTTAGTCTTTGTGCTGCTGTGATAAAAATTTCAGGGTGTGGCTTCCCTTGTTCGACTTCATCACCACAAACCAATAAGTCAAAAAATTTATAGACATTGGCATTAATTAGATATTCTTCTGCAATCGCACGACGACTCGATGTTGCAACTGCCATTCTTAAACCAGACTTACGCAGACGCTCTAAAACTTGGATTAAGCCCTTTTTAATGGGAACACCATTTTGACGAACAAACGCCAGTTCAATTTCATCTGCTCGTTTGCGAATAGCAGTATAAGGAACATCTGTACCATAAAACTTTTGTGCCAGTTGTTCAGATGCTTTTGCACTTAACCCTAGACACTGCATCAAATATTCATCTGAGAACTCCTGTCCAATCAACTCATTGGAGGCCTGTTTCAATGTTTGAAAGCGCAAACGCTCAGTATCAAACATTGTTCCATCCATATCAAAAAGTGCCCCTTGGACAGGATAATCATGAAAAATTAACATTTTTACTCCTTTGCTATGAACCAGACTTTTCTTAGGTTAACTAAAAAAATGCATCAAAATCCAAGGCGTAAATAAATGAAATAAATTTGATCAAAAAACACACTAAAATGGTTATTTTTTGATTCAAGAGCCTCTCATTTTGTTAATAATTTGCATTACCCCAAAAAATATGCTTGGTTTTTAAGCAAAAATGGCAAATGTTTGTGCTTATAAACTCGAATCTAAATCACGAGCTTAGTCGATGTTTTATTCTGTAGGATTAATATCCAAGCCAAATACAAACCCACACTGAGCATTAACACACTGAGTAAATAAAAAGGTAAATTGATCGCATAGTGATATAAAAATGTACTGAGCAAAGGTGCAACAATTAAACCAAGCGCCTGAATTGCAGTACATAAACTTGCCATTTTAATTTGTGCACTTTGGCTCACTGATTGTGCTGCCCCTGTCGTAAATGCAGGAAGCAGGCTTGCAACCCCTATTCCATATAAAATATAGCTGGCTTGGAAAAAGATGATTTGATCTGCATTTAACGACAATAATAAACCAGCAAGCATTGCCGTAATCCCTAAGCCTACCAAGGCTTGTAAGCTTAATCTGACAATTTTCACGATAATAATCTGAGTCAGAACCAAACTAAAACCAACAATTAACATACACTGAGAAAAGTAGCTTGCACTCTGCTGTATGTTGAGTTGAAAGCGATCCTGAATATAAAATCCTGCTGTCATATTCAAAGTCACGATTGCCATATAAGTACTAAAACCAAGGATTAACCACGGTAAAGCTGGCTTGATTGAAAACGCTGTTGATTCATCTTTTAAGCTTTGTTGTTGTATTAAATTGATCTGAGCAATCGTGTCTTTATGAAAAAATACGGTCAGTAAAACACTAAAGATCATCAATACAATAACAGCCACCCACATTGACAATAAAATCCCACCTAGCAACAAAATAGAAGTTACAAATGGCCCAATGATCATCCCTAAACTGTTCATTGCACCGTACATTGCCATTTTCTGACTTCGTTGTTCTGTATTAATGACATGCTGCATCACATAACTTTGTAAACCAATTTGTGGCATTGCCATGAATGCCCCTGTACTTGAACGGCTGAGTATAAGAAGTATAAAAATTGCGACAGGAGCTAAACTTTGATTGATGCCAAAATAAAGGATGAGTGTAAAAATCGCCCATGTAATGGTCATCCCCCAAAAACCATAATTCATCAATTGATATGGTGTTTGTATTTTTTGATGCTTAGCAATAAAAATTGAAGCAATTGCCATACAAATCGCACCCGCAGATACAATCATGCCCCCCTGAAGCTCGGTTAAGTGTAACTGCCGAATTAAAGGTGCAAGTAAAGGCAAAATCATGGAAAAACAAGTGCCGTTGGCTAAAGTTGCCCAAGCCAATAATTTAAAATTTCTTTGCATAATGAATGTCATAAAAAGAAAAGGCATCTAAAAAGATGCCTTTTGATTGAATTAGTATTTGAGGGTATAGCTCAAACCATAAGTACGACCTTGTGCAGCTAAACTTGAGATTGCACCATATACAGCTTCAGCAGCTTGACTGTATACCGTTTTATATTCTGTATTCCAAACATTATAGACACCAAAACCAACTGTTCCAGGGCCTACTTTTGCATTGGCAATCACATCCATCACAGCATAGCCTTTGATTTTGGTCGCAGCGTTAGGGCGAACATTGGTATCGTATTTAGCAACTAAAGCGTCTTCATAGGCTTTATCTGTTCCTTTGACTGCAAGCATCTGTACTCGTAGTCCATTGCCTTGATTATCTTGCCATTCACCAAATACTGTTCCCTTGATTGGAGAAACTTGTAAAGCATTTAGCTCTCGCCAAGTACCAGCAGCATCTTTAAATTGACCTCTAGTATAAGAAACTGTTCCACCAACATTAAATTGATCGAGTACTGGCATACTTGCATTTGCTTCTAAACCATAAACTCGCTGGTCTGTGTCAGCCACAGTCACGGAACGATCGGCTTTAAACTGAATCACCTTATCAGATGTATTGTAGAACGAGGTTAAACCTAAATTCGCTCCATGATCATTCTGCATTCTCCAACCCAACTCGTAGTTGTTAACGGTAATTGGATTTACATTTTCAGAACGCACAACGTAACTTGCTGAAACATCACGCAATACACGTTGAATATCAGGTAAACTAAAGCCTTGTGAGAAATTAGCAAACACTTGTTGTTGATCATTTAATTTATAAACAGCACCTAAATTAAATAAAGTTTTATCATGTTTGACTGAACCAGCCGCAACCATTCCAACGGGTTGTCCCGTAATATCCCCTTGAATCGCTGCAACGGTTGGTTTAAATGCTGTTGTATCACTTTCAATACGTTGATAACGTATGCCTGTTTGAACATTCAAAGCATCGGTTAAATCATAATTCGCTTGAATAAATGTGCCCAAATTTTTAATGGTTGCATCTGGACCAAAAGCATAACTACGACCTGTATTTTTATATTTCAGCCCGTTATTGGTAAAACTATAGAGATCTGCTGTTTGCTTATCTTTCTCATGGTCATAATCAAGACCATAAGTGAGTTTTAAATCACGATCAATAAGGTTCAGTTTTGATGTCATGGCTGCACGCACACCCGCAACATCAATATCAGATTCTGATTGGTATGCTAAATAATAGCCTGCTGGAATAAAGTTGCTTAAAATGGTTGGATAAAATCTTGCTTTTTCATTACGGTAATAAGTTTCAACGTTCAGTTCTTGCCCTAACACGTCCGTATTTTGATATTGTGCGTTCACCGCATAGCGTTTAGTAAAGGGTTGTTTATCGATTTCGAAACCTTTTAAAGCTTTTAAGCTCGGGGCATTTCCTCTTAAAACAGCAAAGTTTGTACCATAATCAGGGCCATATTCTGAATCTTGTTGATCATCATAATATTGAGCGCCAAAGCTTAACTTTTGCTTGTCTGTTAATTGCCAGCTTAAACGACCATTTACATCGACTGTCTCAGTGTCTTGACGATCAGTTTGTGCGATTTCAGGCCCAATACGATGACCATGACTGTCTTGGATTTCCCCACGTTTGGTATAGCCTGCACCTAAGAAACCATTCCAATCCCCTTGATTAAATGCGACTGATTGATAAGCCTCATAAGCAAGTGCATCATTTTTAAAATTATCACCAGAGGTCACGCCAACTTTTGATTCAAAGCTTAAACCTTCCCCAGTACCTTTTTTAGTAATAATATTAATAATACCGCCTGTTGCCCCTGAACCATAAATGCTACTTGCACCTGAAACCACTTCAATTTTTTCAATTGAGTCTGGGCTGATACTATTCAGTTGACGAGCAGCATCACGTGAACCTGTTTGTGCGACACCATCAATCAAAACCAGTACCTGACGACCACGCATCGTTTGACCATAATTGGTGGTTGTACCACTACTTGGACTCAGTGAAGGAACGAGTTGAGCCAAAATATCTGCAAGTTTTCGCCCAGCAGCAGCTTGTTGCTCAATTTGTTTTTGTTCAATTGATTGTACTGTCCCCGCAATTTCCGCAATACTTTGAGCTGAACGAGTTGCTGTCACTACGATCGGTGCAAGTTGTGCTGTTTTTTGACTTTCTACAACAACTGCTTGAGTAGATGGTGCTGTTTCAACAGTTTGAGCATAAAGTTGTGTACTTATGGCTAAGCTCAACAGTGTGAATGATGTCGAAAGTGAACGAACTTTCATAAATTACCCCTAGGTATGTTGTTGCGTTTGTTTTGCTTTGTGAACTAGAACTTGACTGAGCAAGATGCTCAGTACAGATGCGGCTGCGAGAATGAGATAGAAATTTCCATAGCCAAATGCCTTAGCCAAGAAACCCGACATCGCTCCGCCAATGAAATAAACAAGCAGCTCAAAACAGACTAAAATCGTAAAGTCTGTTCCTGCTTGCTCCTTAGAACTGGTTTGCATGAAATGAGCATATAAAGCGGTCATTGCAACGTAACGAATGGCTAAAATGACCACGACAAATACACCAAGTAACATTTGCCATTGATCAAACCAACTCAGTAAGACAGCAGCCCCAAGCAAGGCATAAATCAAAGTTCGTGCCCAACCAGCCCAAATCAATAATTGAGTCGCTGCTAATTTTTTTAATAAAAATGCTGCGGATACTGCGGCCAATAAACCGACACCAGCCCCGACTACAGACATCAGTACGCCAATGTGTGCCAATGACCACTTTTGATCAATCAACATGGGATTGAGCATGGCCATCGCGGGGGCTTCAACCACGCGATAACAGACAATCAAAGCCAAAGCCCATAACATTTCAGGGCGTTTAAATGCTCGGATGAGGCTCGGTGCTTGCTTGGCAATTTTTTCTGTATTCGATCTTTCTTTGATTTGGAAAATAGCCAACATTGTGAGTGCTGTCATTGCAGCTAAAGCAATCAATGCCGTTTGCCAACCATAGAGTTGATACAACCATAAAGTGCCAGCACCCCCCACCATACTGCCTAAAGCAACCCCAATACTTTGCGCCATACTGCCAAGGCGATATTCAGACTCGGAAAATGTTTCGACGGTATAACCATCAATCGCAATATCTTGGGTTGCAGCAAAGGTTGAAATCCATAAACCGACAATCACAAAGACACTTAAACCATAGTCAAACTGTGTCAATGCCAAAGCCACCACGCCCAAAACCAATGCAATCTGAGTAAATAGCAGCCAAGTTTTGCGTTTACCAAGTGATTTCAAATAAAAACGATCAAGCAATGGTGCCCAAAAAAACTTAAACGCCCATGGGATATACAATAGCGACAACATTCCAATCCAACGTAAATCCACGCCTTGATGACGTAGAATCGTAGGTAAAGCCACATTGTAAAAATACAGTGGTAAGGCATGTGCTAGGTACAGTACCACCACAACCGATAGGCTCAGTGTGGATACTGTTTTGATTGGGAAGGCATTGTCATGATTCAATTGTTGATTCATAACCACCTCTGCACAGCCCATTGCACAGCATCGGCTTGGTTCAAACTGACGAAATAAGGCACATGCCACGCTTTTTGCAAAGCTGGCGTGTCCAATCGAATCCGATCTGCTTCATCTTGAGCAATACGTGCAAATCCCAAACAATGTTGATAAAAATCAGGTTTATATTGCTTATACCATTTCGCTTGAATTGCTCGATATTCTTCGGGAAATTCGGTATTCACCTCAGTTTGCATAATCAGCACAAAATTTCTTTTTTGCTCGAAATATTGTTGAATATGCGCTAACCATTGTTCAAATTCTGCCACCGAGACATGCGCGGCAAAACGCATGTCTAAGATGTGCATCTCATTGATTGATAAACTCATGTAACACTCAGGACTTTGGCTGGCTGATCTGCGAGCTGTTGTTGTAATTGCTGTGATGTTTGGAGAGATTGACCAAACTTGTTATAAAAAGTTTCTCTAAAGCAGTAGTACAACATGGCAGTTTTCTCAGCCATTGGAATGAGACGTTGGCTTTCGTAGCACATCTCCTCGACCACTGCTGCATAAGGCTTAACCGTATGATCTGGTTCACCCACAATTTTTTTGGCTTGAGAATTTTCAAAAATATAGAAACTGAGCAAGCGAATAGTTGGACGCAAAAATCCTT
This sequence comes from Acinetobacter tjernbergiae DSM 14971 = CIP 107465, assembly GCF_000374425.1. Lineage (GTDB taxonomy): Bacteria > Pseudomonadota > Gammaproteobacteria > Pseudomonadales > Moraxellaceae > Acinetobacter > Acinetobacter tjernbergiae. The sequence continues at coordinate 53,123 of NZ_KB894367.1, forward strand.
TACCAAATACAGACTTATCGCCAAAAAGTAGATGCCAGCCTAGATCATGGTCATCACCCTCGTAATAACGACCTAAACGATCTCGTTTACCTTCATAGATTTCGGTATAACCCACATCTTTGCCATCCACACCCACAATCAATAAACGTTGGTGGTCATCTGCAAGCATCTTGTCGAAATACACCTGCAAATCCAGTGCAGATTTATTCAATTGCCATTGTGGAATCACATGTGGCTCATGCATCCATTGATGTAATAAAGGAATATCTTGTGGATATTGCACTTGTCTTAAATAATATTGCGTCCCATTCTCATGGTATTCATAATAATCAGGGAGTCGCTGAGAGATTGTGTTCATATCAGACCTTTATTTATTCAATCTTAGAAATAGTTAGCCAGCTTTAGATTTAGCTTGTTGAGTACCCCATTCCGCCAATGTCTCTGGGCTCACAGGGTTTGCAATTGGATCTAGGAAAACAGGCACAGGACGTTCTGCTTCATCGTTATAACTTGTGGTAAATAGACGCACACGGTTCAAACAAATCTTGGTGTAAGTTGGTCGTAACATGGCAAATTTTTCAGCACGTTCAGCCAATTCAGGATGCTGTTGGTTAAACTCAACGATAACGTTGGAAATGGTTTGCCAGAAATCAAGTTCTGAATATTCAGGATAATCTTGCAAGAACACATTACAGATATAACGGTAATGCACCATGAACAGACCTGTGAAAATGAAATGACTTAAATCGGTTGCTTCATGACGTAATAACAAATTAGCTTCAGATGGCAGTTGACCTAATTCAGGGAAATCTTCATCCACCAAATTGATATCATCGATAAAGTCTTTTAAAACCAATGCTTTCGGCACGCCATTTTCATGCACCAACATGGTGTTCTCACCATGCGGTGAAAAAGCTAAACCATAGCGATACAGGCAAAGCAATAACGGACTTAAGCAGACTTGCGCAAATTGCGCTAACCAAGCTAAAGGGCTTAAACCTGATGCTTGAATCAGTACACTGAGGATGGATTGACCTGAAATATCTCGGTGTAATAGCGCTGCTTGAGAAAGTACTTGCTGTGATGGGTCAACATAGCGACCGACACTTTCACGCCATAAGCAGCCAAAGAGTTCTTTAAATTGATAAGGCGCACCTTCAATTTGGTCAAAACACGGTTGATGAATCGTTAAGGTCGCCACTTCACCCAAGAAAATCACACCTGTTTTTTGTAAGTCTTGATCTTGTTGATGAATTTGCTTTAACCATGCAGTAACAGCAGGCGCTGCAAGATTACGTTTTGAAGGTAATCCACGATAAACAGCCGTGTTAAAAATACTCACTGGCAGTTTAATGTAATGACGTTGTAAGTTGGATGTATTACATAGTGTGCGAATAGACTGCATGGGCACATAGCTATCTTGGCTAATATTCAACTCAATAATTTTTTGATCGACAATTTGATTGGCATAAGTTGGAACGAGCCATTGATGCCATTGCCAAGCATGCACAGGAATCAAAAAATAATTTTGAGGGTCGAGATTTTTTTCTTTTAGAACATCAATGAATTGTTCAAGTTCATTTGCATCAAACTCATGTTGATACAAAGCACAAGCATCCCATTGTTCAGTACTGCGGAACTCAGCCAAATTACGATGTACTGCCAACCATAATACTTTGACTTCTGGTGATAGCTCTGGTGCAGCACTTAAATAATCATCATAACCAAAGCCCATACGCCCCTTACTCATAATCAACCAAGGATGACCGCGTAACATGCCTTCAACTTTATAATGCGATTCAGTTAAAACCGCAGCACTTGGCAAACGCGTTTCATTGAACAAATGTGCTTCTGCCAACCAAGTATTATTCATTTCCTTAATCAAATACGCTTTGGTGAATGGCTTTACATTGGAACTGTCAGACATTGCGACAATAAACTCATGTAAATTCCAAGCAGGCTGATCACTCTGCTGACCATTGGTTACATCACGTACCGAACCTTCCTGAATATTCCAGTGCCCAAGTCGATATTGATGACCTTGAAATTCATAATGACGATTGCCGAGATCGAGCTGATAACGTCCTACTGATAAGGCTTTAACTTCAATAATTTCTTCATATAGAAACTCTGCAATCGCCATTTCAATGAGACGCTGCCCAGCGGCACGCCATTGCTGCTGATTAATTTTTAAAGTTGCAAAGTTCATATCAGTTTCTCATAAGTTGAATGTACAGAAGCAGTCTGTGTCCGCGTGTTTGCAGAACGATTACCCGAATGTGTCGTAATCGCGTTCTGTTCTGTTTTCTTTAAAATTGAGTGATTTTTGCTGACCGCTTTTTCACAAAGACAGTCATCAGAACGTGTTTTATCGTCTGAAATACAAATTTTAGGATTTTGAGAGAGGTTAAAATGCTGGAAAGTCTGTACCTGTTGCCCAAGCTCATAAATCTGACGCTCAGCCAATTGATTAATAATCGTAGCTGCACGATAAGCGCCAAGACCTAAGTCTGGTGTACCAACCCCATGACTATGCATTTCTTGATTTTGAACAAAAATATGACCATTCAGATGATGTACAACCCGATAGTCCTCGGTAATTTGCCAGCGCTGTTTATGATCAAATTCAATATAAGGTTTCAGCAACTGCATAAAACCAAAGTCAGGCGTAAAATAACCTGTTGCTGCAACGAGGAAATCACAATCAAGATGGAAGCTTTGCGCCGTGGCACGATGTTGGAAATGCAGTCGAATCTTTTGTGTATCCAACACTTCGGCATCTTTCAAATCACATTGGCTATGTAAATGTGTTTGTAAACTTTGACCCGCGATGCTGCGATGATAAAACTTTTGATAGATTTCACGAATGGTTTTTGCACTGATCCCCTTGTACAACAAAGCTTGCTGCTGCAATTGCTGCTCTTTTTTCTCGACTGGCAAATCATAAAAATGCTGCGCATAGTCAGGGCTAAAGTGCTCCAGTCCCAATGGTGCATACTCCATTGGGAAAAAACCTTGAGAGCGGGTAAACCAATGCAAATCAAATGAATGATTTGCCTCATCTTGCTGTTTATCAAACAGATCAATAAAGACTTCAGCCGCAGATTGCCCTGAACCAAGCACCACCACATCGCCATGTAAATCCGTATCAGCATGCGTCATATATTGAGCTGAATGCAGACATTTTTGTGGTTGCTGTTGCTGAACTTTTGCCAGACATTCAGGCAAATAAGGCACATTGCCGCTTCCAATCAACAAATGATGGCATAAATAACTGTGCTGAATCCCTTCTGACTCAACTAGTACCTTAAAACCGATGGTTTGAGGTTCAATCATCAAAACACGAGATTGGTATTCAATACAGTCAAGCTGTTCTGCAACCCATTGGCAATAATGGTTATATTCACAACGTGGAATATGTGGTTGCTCTAAGAAATAGAATTTATATAAACGTTGATGATGACGCAGATAATTCAAGAAACTGAATGGACTGGTTGGATCAACCATCGACACCAAATCCGCCATAAATGGCACTTGTAATACCGTATTGGGTAACTGCATTCCTGCATGCCAATCGAATTGAGCTTTTTGCTCGAAAAATGCATAGTTTAATGCACTTTTATTCTGTAGCAGACTGGCAAGACTTAAATTAAATGGTCCTAGACCAATTCCAATAAAATCAAGCATAACTGACATCCTTCTGTGAAATACGCAGCGGATTTGGCAGTTGTACATAGACAGATTGATTTTCGACAGGTGCGATCAGTTCATCTAACTCATGCAAACGAGTCAGTAAATTACCCTTATAAGGTAAAGTTGGATTGAACAATAACCCCTGTAATAAGGTACTGTCTGGATATTGCTGTAATTGCACCTGTAAGAAAGTTTTTAAATGTTCAAGCAATTCATCTTCGGTGATATAGCCTGTTGCACCAATCGCATTGATTATGCCGAACAAGGTATTACCAAAAAAATAATAGCTAAAACGTTCATCGACAAAATCTTTAGGGCCAACAGCAAAAGCTTTTTCTTTCAGCTCAGGTAAGGCTTGCAGAATTTCAGTGGCAAACTCTTCAATATAATAGAAACCTTGGTTATCTCGTATCCACAAGGTTTTTGGAAAATGATTCTCTAGCTCCAATAACACATTTTGCTGATGTGATTCAAAAGCCATACCATAACGATGGTAGACATACATTAAAGGTTGCAAACTGACTTCAAGGAAACGATTAAACCAATCTAGCGCAATCTCTGAAAAATCAGTTTCATGATGTGCTTTTGCGATTTTTGCAAATAAAGTATTAAAACGATTGAGCGGTTTACTTGGATGATCCTGACATAAAGAAGCAATACAAGTCACTTGTTGCTGTGGATGGAATGGCTGATCGCGGAAAATACAGATACTTTCATTCACCACTTCATCATCAATTTTTAAAGCAATCCACGCTGGATCATTCACCGCTTTTAAGCTTGGGCACTGTTTTAAAATATTCTGACCCAATTCACTGTGCCATAGACGATGTGTCAGTTCACCACGGTGGCATTCTTTGGCTAAATTTACCCGAATAGAGTTGGTGATCATCACTGAAAGTGAGGGTTTCACCATCCAAGGTGCATTAAAACTCGCAAGTGTACGAATCGATGTTGTTGGCGAAAATTGCCAGCCACGCAAGCCTAAATCAATCAGTTGTCCTGTTTGTTTAAGGCGTTCGAACCATGGTTTACTTTGTAAGTAACGCGCTTGCCAAGGATGTAAAGGTAGTAACTTATATTCAGCATGGGTTTTTAATAGATTGATATCTTGTTCAGATAAATACCACTGTAAAGCAGTTTTCAATTGGGCTGAAATACTTTCATCAGTGGCACTACCCTCAGAAATATAGTCTTGATGAACCAACCAATAATACAGTTGTGTCTTGCCTTTATGTTCAGGAGAGAACTTTAACCAATCTTCATGCACAAACCCTGTTCTACTTTTCGGTGCTGGATGCATGCTATGCCCCAGAATCAAAGCTTGTTCAGTTTCAATAAAACTCTGACCTGCTTTAACAAGATCATTAAAGTCTTCTTCACGTCGTACTAAAAACTGTTGTAACGCATCCCGACTTTGAATCCATTTTTCAACCAATGAAGCAGCATCTAATGGAATCGAAGATTCAAGAACCAGTTCTTCAAGCAGGAGACCTATAATTGTAACAGGGCTTAAAGTTTTGATTTGTCCATGAATAATAATTTGCGGAAGATTTGCTAAACGGTGCCGTCCTACCCGACTGACATAGGATAAAGGGAAATAACAATATGCTTGGATGGAGTGAATGGGGATGAATAACAGCGTCAAACCTTGGCTAAACGCTTGTTGTTGTGAATTTTGTTGATCATTATTAAGCAAATGACCTTTGCCAGTTTCTTGCGTGTATGCATTGACGAAATGTTGCATCGCCAATCGATTGGCAAGTTGTTGCATCTGACGAATCCTCTTCACAAAAGAGCAAAATAAGCCTGTCCTAGAAGGAGCTATAAATTTATAAGATTTAAGTCTTTGAACAGTTGCTTTAATTTCATTTATGTTTCTGAACTTAGATGTAAACTCTAAGAATGGAAATAATGATAATTATTATTATTTGATATTTCAATAGAAATTCAAAAAAAGAACTCTTCAGTCAAAATATTGAATTAATTGATTTTTATTTTAGATAGATTAAAAAATGTGTCAAAAGACCTCAATTTTGCCATGAGTTTAAATGATAATATTATCATTTACGATAGACTTTACTTATCAGAAAACAATGGATAAATTATGGATTTTTATAGGATTCCGACTAAATATCAAGGATATCCATAAATACAGCATTTAATAATTGAGCCAAATCTTGAGGGTCAAGTCCAATATCTAGTCCCCTCTTACCACCACTGACATAGATTTTTGAAAATGATTTCGCTGTTTCATCTATCATGGTTTTCAAGCGCTTTTTCTGTCCTAAAGGACTAATTCCCCCTACCAGATAACCTGTTAAGCGTTCAGCATCTTTAGGATTTGCCATTTGTAGTTTTTTACATCCTACAGCTGTTGCAACTTTTTTAAGATTAAGCTGATGATTGACAGGTAAAATTGCGATGAAATAATTCTTTTCATCCGTCACCATTAATGTTTTAAATACTTCTTCAGCTTTTAAATTCAATTTTTCTGCAGCTTCAAGCCCAAAACTTTTTGCATTTGTATCGTGTTCATATTCATGAATAGAGAACGATATTTTATTTTTTTCTAATAGTTTACAAGCAGGTGTCATAGTGAGTCAGTATTTTTTGTATGAGATTAAAAGTGGGATAAGTGTAGCATTTTCAAATAAAAGTTAAAATTTACTTAGGCTATTTAGCTAAAGTATTATTTTCTTGATAATTCATTTCCCATCCTCATATATTCATCTAAAGATGTTAGGAATAGGCTCAAAGTATTTATGAGTTACAAACATAATAATTTAATGGCTATGCGCCAAAACTACTGGGATGACGAGGTATCACCTACTGTCCAAGCAGAAAAACAGTTTTTACGGCATACGCTTATTGAGGAAGGAATTTTTGAAAATGCAACTTTAGACGATACCAAGTATTTTTTCTTCACTCTTCCCAGTATTATCATCGTCAAAGCACATGCTTTAGGTTTCCATCACAGTCTTGTTAAACGTATGCTGATTAAGCATATTCATATGAACCGGTCTATTTTAATGCGTAAATCAACATTAAAAATTCAGTTTAAGCTTTAGGACAAGTGTAAAATTATCTAGAATTTAGAATCAAAAAAATGCTTAGGCTATTTCTATATTTTGATTTATTTCACAAATTTAGACTGATAATTCAAGATATTGAACTATTTTAATACGTTCAAAAGCTGTAATATCCGCTACAATTTAAGCCTCAGCTTTCAACCCTCCGATTTCAGCATAGGATTTTTCTTTCATGTCAGATCAGAACGATAAGCTTAAGAATCTAAAAACCTCCTCTGTGGATCGTCGCTTATCTATTGCAAAAGCGTCTTTGCTTGCTGGAACTCGTTGGGCAACTGCAAGTGCTACGTCTATCTTTTCTAGTGAAGAAGAAAAAGAAAAGAAACGTAAAAAAGCTATGGCTGACCAAGCCCACTACTTAGTTTCTGAAATTGGAAAATTAAAAGGTTCAATCGTTAAGATTGGACAAATGATGGCTTTATACGGCGAACATTTCCTACCAGAAGAAATCACACAAGCTTTAAATACGCTAAACAATCAAACAGTGGCATTGGCTTGGCCTGCAATTAAAGTGCATCTGCAAGAACAGTTAGGTTCAAAATTAAATGAACTCACGATTGATCATGAACCAATTGGCACAGCTTCACTTGCGCAAGTACACCGTGCAACACGTAAATCAGATGGTTTAGAACTTGTTTTAAAAATCCAATATCCAGGTGTTGCAGAAGCAATTGATTCGGATATGAACCTTTTTAAGAACATGCTAAAACTCACTCGCATGGTGCCACAAACCCGGGAATTTGATCAATGGTTTGATGAAGTCCGTGAGATGATGCATCGTGAAGTAGATTATGATATCGAAGCTGCGACAACACGGCGTTTTGCTGAACGCCTGAAAGATGACCCACGATATATTGTCCCACAAATCGTTGATGAACTTTGTGCTGAAAAAGTACTGTGTATGACCTTCGAGCGTGGTGTACCGGTTAATAGTCCAGTCATGCTCTCTTTGCCTCAAGAACGTCGAAATCAAATCGGCGAAGCATCTTTAGAAATTGCTGTACGTGAATTGTTTGATTGGGGTGAAATGCAAACCGATCCGAACTTTGGTAATTACCTTGTTCGTTTAGGTAATGGTGATGATGTAAAAGATAAAATAGTTTTACTCGACTTTGGTGCTATTCGCCATTTTGATGACAATTTACTTAGCGTTGCTCGTAATTTGATTCATGCAGGTTATAGCCATGACAAAAATGCAATGGTTCAAGCCATGACAGGCTATGATTTTTTTGATGCAATGCCTGAAAGTATTAAACCTGGAATGGCGGATGTTTTTCTAATTGCAACAGAAGCATTTAGTTGTCCAAGTAATAATCCTGACATGCCAACAGGTGTGATGGATGATCAGGAACGCTATGATTGGAAAAAAAGCCAACTCCATAGTCGAGTAATGCAACAAGCGGCTCAGTCTATGGCATCTCGTTATTTTTCTATTCCGCCTAAAGAATTTATGTTTATCAGCCGTAAATTTATTGGTGCTTATACCTTCATGACGGTGATTGAAGCAAAGACCAATGTTCGTAAAATGATTCGTCAGTTTGCAAAATAATACAGTTTGCATTGCATATTTGCATAATAATGGAACTGTAATAACGGAGATGTTATAAATAATCAGCCTAGAGCCATTGCGATAAATGCCGTTATGATCGTAAGCGTTCTGTAAGTTCACCAATAATAGGTTACACGCTTATCTTAAAGCCCATTTATGGGCTTTTTGTCTTTTTGGGATTTGAATGGTTGCAATCTATTTAGATGAAAGTGGTGATTTAGGCTGGACATTCACTGCACCTTATGGGAAAGGTGGCTCTAGCCGAACCTTAACAATTGCCAGTGTACTCTGTCCTAAGGAAAAGACAAAGCATCTCAATCGCATTGTGACAGGTTTTTATAAAGCCAGAAAACGCCCTTTTAGCAACGAGTTGAAATCCTACGATTTAAGTTCAAAAGAAAAAGAACAGTTCATCAAGCAACTCCTCAAGTTGCATATTGTGATCATCCTGATATTAAATTAATTTCAATCACTGTTAACAAGAAAAGAGTGAAAAGCAAACTCAGAAATGATCCAAATGCACTATACAATTACATGGTTAAAACCATGTTGTTAGATCATTTATGTAAGTATAAACACATTGATTTTATGCCTGATTCCCGTTGTGAGAAAGTGAATGTTGGTTGGAATCTTGAAATATATTTAAAACAAATGCTAGCTGAATGTGCTCAGTTGAATGATATTGAAAATGAAAGCTTGAATATAAAACCATTTGACAGCCGAACAACCAAGGAACTGCAATTCATAGATTTTTATGCAGGGCTGATATGGAGTAAATATGAGTTTAAAGATATACGTATAGACCAGTATTTAGATATGGTCACACCATCCAATGAATTACTGTTTTTTGAATAGCATTTATATTCAGCCAATTGACTTTGTCAGTTTGGTCAATTTTCTTCACAAGTATTTTTCTAATATTTTTTAATATCATTAAAAAACAATAGAATAATATAAAATTAGCATATCAACTGCCCTTTATCTTTATCCATAGTCCATGTCAAAGAAGACATAGTTTTTTAACCTAGAGCATGTCAGCATAATTTTACAACCATCCTCTAGGATAAAATCATGTCGAATATGATGAATAAGGCTCAAGGCTTCGGGCTATCACTAATCACAAAAATCGCAGGAAGCGAAGTACTTGATCAACTCAAATTAAGAAAATTTGTAGAGAAATCATTATATCAAGGCTCAAAAACAGGCTTTAAAGTGCTAAATACAACACAAAAAGCATTCAAGCCTCAACCTGTCGATAAACAACGCCTGCCAACTCAGGTCAATAAAAATTTATTCGATCTCAGCCTGACTGAAGAACAGCAGATGACTGTGGATGCTATGTCACAATTTGCTGAAGAAGTTTTATATGCTTTAGCACATGATGCGGATCACAATGCTCAATTCCCTGAAGAGCTATGGCAGCATCTCGTTGATCTAGGTCTTAATTACTATGCTTTGCCAGAAGCTTTAGGTGGTGTTGCTGCCGAACAAAATATTGTGAGTAACATCTTAATCGCTGAAAGTCTTGCAAAAGGTGATTTTAGTTTAACCGCTGGTCTACTTAGCACGTTCAGTGTGATTAATGCGATTACACGTTGGGGTTCTACCCAAGTTCAGTCTATGTATTTGCCTTGCTTTGCAGAAGATACAGATATTACGGCGTCATTCGCTTTTCAAGAAGCAACGCCTGCATTTAATCCATTCCAGTTAAAAACCAAAGCAACTGAAAATAATGGTCAATTGCTGATTACTGGTGAAAAAACGTTAGTAATCCTAGGTGATACGGCAGATGTATTTCTCGTCAGTGCTGAGTTTAATGGTCAGCCTGATATTTTCATTGTTCAATCGAATGAAAGTATTTCAATCAAAGCTAATCCAGCAATGGGGCTAAAAGCAACTGAAACCGCAACACTTCAATTCAACCAAACCCCTGCTTTGCGTTTAGGCGATGCTGACTTTGATTACACTGCATTTGTCGATCTTGGAAACTTAATGTGGTGTGCCATGGCGATTGGTACAGGTGAAGCAATCAAAGCTTACTGTATTAAATATGCCAATGAACGTACTGCTTTTGGCGAACCAATCTCTCATCGTCAAAGTGTTGCTTTCATGATTGCCGATATGGCCATTGAAATTGATGCCATGCGTATGTTGGTTTTAAATGCAGCAAGCTTGGCTGAAGCAGGTAAACCTTTCCATCGTGAAGCGTATCTTGCTCGCTTACTTTGTGCTGAAAAATCAATGAAAATCGGTACTGATGGCGTACAAATCTTAGGTGGTCATGGTTTTACCAAAGAGCACCCTGTTGAACGTTGGTATCGTGATTTACGTGCGACAGCAATCTTACATTCTGGCTTACATGCTTAATTTTGGAGAATAAGAATGAACTTACAAAATCCGAAAAAATTTAAAATGTTGATTGATCAGGCACATGAAACTGCACTAAATGTATTACGCCCCATTTCACGTAAATATGATAAAGCAGAACATGCATATCCAAAAGAATTAGATATGCTCGCTGCGCTATTAGACGGCATGAATGAAAGTGGTGAAGGTGTCGGTGCAGCCAATGCTAGTAAACGAGGTACAGCGAACCCAGATGCAGTTGTGAATGGTGGCAATATGTCTGCGGCGCTTGGCATTATTGAAATGTGCTATGGTGATACAGGTTTATTGCTCAGTATGCCACGTCAAGGCTTAGGAAACTCTGCAATTGCAGCAGTCGCGAATGATGAGCAACTTGAACGTTTCAAAGGTACTTGGGCTGCTATGGCAATTACCGAACCAGGATGTGGTTCAGACTCAGCAGCTATTCGTACAACCGCAACCAAAGATGGTGATGATTACATCTTAAATGGTGAAAAAATCTTTGTCACTTCTGGTGATCGTGCAGACTCAGTTGTGGTTTGGGCAACACTAGATAAAAAGCTTGGTCGGGCTGCGATCAAATCTTTCGTTGTACCAAAAGGTACAGCAGGCATGAAAGTAGAACGCCTTGAACATAAACTTGGAATCAAAGCATCTGACACAGCAGTGATTAGTTTTATTGACTGTCGCGTGCCCGCTGCAAATTTATTGGGTAATCCTGAAATAGATGTAGCTAAAGGTTTTGCTGGTGTTATGGAAACCTTTGATAACACTCGCCCACTTGTTGCAGCAATGGCAATCGGTTGTGCAAAGGCATCTTTAGAACGTATTAAAGAAATCTTTAAAGATCAGCTTGATCCAGACTACAAAACACCTTATTTGCAAACATCAAATTTGGCTGCTCAAATCTATCGCATGGAAGCTGAGTGGGAAGCTGCTCGCCTACTTATGATTAAAGCCACATGGATGGCTGACAATAAAAAGCCAAACTCTAAGGAGGCTTCTATTGCTAAAGCAAAAGCTGGACGTGTTGGTAATGAAATTACGCTTAAATGCGTCGAGTTGGCTGCAAGCGTAGGTTATGGCGAAGATGAGTTATTAGAAAAATGGGCACGTGACTCAAAAATTTTGGATATTTTTGAAGGTACACAACAAATTCAACAGCTCATCATTGCTCGCCGTGAATTGGGTAAATCTTCGAGTGAATTGAAATAAATATCCATTTAAGCAACCAATTTAAAAAGGACGTTATTTACGCCCTTTTTATTTTCATATGCTATGCATTACTATCGCATCGTCACAAACTCTTCTGCTGAGGTTGGATGAATTGCCACTGTATTATCAAAGTCCTTTTTAGTGGCTCCCATTTTTAAGGCAACCGCAAAACCTTGAAGAATTTCATCCATGCCAAAACCGATTCCATGAATACCGACAACTTTTTCATCCTCACCAACACAAACTAGCTTCATTTTAGTCGGTTGCCGATGTTGCGTAATGGCACTGTACATTGCAGTAAAAGATGAGTTATAGGCTTTTACCGCTTGCTGACCATATTGTTCAATAGCTTCTTGCTCAGTAATCCCCACCGTTCCTATTGGAGGATGGCTAAATACCACAGTCGGAATATTTTCATAATCTAAATGTTCATCTGGTTTATTATTGAATAATCTTTCAGATAATCTTCGCCCTGCTGCAACAGCTACAGGTGTAAGTTCCATTTTTCCGATAATATCACCCACCGCATAAATACCCTGTTGCGACGTATTCTGGAATTTGTCGGCTTGAATATAGCCTCGCTCATCAAGTTGAACATTCGCTTTATCTAAATTCAGGCTTGCGGTATTCGGCTCTCGACCTGTTGCCCAAATCAAGTAATCTACGGTATGCATTTCACCATTTTCCAAATGTAACACCACAGAACCATCAGCATTTTTGGTGACTTTCTGTGGGATAGCTTGCTTATGAACTGCAATACCATCCGTCTGCATTACCTCAACCAAGGTTTCACTTAAAAAAGAATCAAAACGTCTTACAGGTAAATCCTTACGAATAAATAGTCCAACCTGAGAACCTAAAGCATTCAACACTCCAGCTAATTCAACCGCAATATAACCAGAACCAACCACTGCGGTTGTTTTTGGTAAGGCTGGTAGTTCAAAGAAACCATTTGAATCAATACCATATTCGACCCCTTCTATATTAGGCAATGACGGCTGTGTACCTGTAGCAATCAGAATATGGTCTGCGGTAAATCGTTCACCATTCACGTCAATCGTATGAATATCAATAAAACGTGCTTCACCTTGAATGAGATCAACTTTATTTTTGCTTAGGCTATTTTGGTAGGATTGATGGATACGCTCTATATAGGCTTGGCGGTTATTGACGAGTGTTTGCCAATCGAATGATTCAACTTTGCTATTGAGGCCATAATCAGGAGCATATTTTTGAATAGATTCAGCGATATGTGCGGCATACCACATGACCTTTTTCGGGACACACCCGACATTCACACAAGTTCCACCAATCTCACCTTTCTCAATCAAGGCGCATTTTTTGCCATACATTGCAGCACGGTTAACAGATGCAATCCCGCCACTACCACCACCAATCGCAATATAATCATAATGTTTTGTCATTGTTACTCCGCCAAATTTTCTAGAAATTTTTTTATACTCATCACAGAGTAGCAAGCTTCATCAGAAATAATTGTTAAAAAATTTGCTGTTAAAAACTCATATCATCTTTTTTCCTTTAACCATGATCATGCAATACTTATTATTTTGGCTAAGTCAAATACAGCATTTCTGTTTTTTCATCTTTTAATTGTGTATGGAAATCTATATTGAAATCATCCTTTCAACCTAGGTTTTGTCTTTAAAATCACTATAAAAAGTATTTTTGTCCTATAAGCACATGGTGATCTATTTTACTCAATGCTAAAAATTGCTTAATCAATTTTATTCGTAATTTAATTTTGGGTGACATGTATGATCACAGAAAATCATCAAATTAAAGCAAGGAAAGTTTATTTCGATTTTTCTGAATCCTCAGTGTGTTGGATGCCAGAGGATCCTCTCTGCTCACACATTGCCAATGGCATTAATATGCTTTTGCCAGCAGGTGAATTTTGGTTTTGCCGAGTATTCAATAAAGCGATTCCCTTGATTACTGATACGAAATTAAAAGAAGAAGTCATTGGTTTTGTTCGTCAAGAAGCTGCTCATGCTCGTGCACATGAAAAAGCACAAGACTTTCTGAGAGAAAATGGTTACGACATACAAGATCCATTAAACCGTGCTCACCTTATTTTTAATGTTTTATTGGGCGACAAACCTTTAGGTATTCCTTTTTTAAAAGGTGAAAAACTAGATGAATATTGGCTACTCTTTCGTGTTGGGGTAATTGCTGCAATTGAGCATTTTACAGGGACAATTGGGCAATGGACACTCGATAGTAAGTCTTGGGATAAAGCAGATCCTGCAATGGCAGATTTGTTCCGTTGGCATTTAGCTGAAGAGGTTGAACATCGTTGTGTGGCTTATGATTTATTTGAACATCTATTAACCAATAAACTTGGTTTCTATGTTTCTCGTCAAGTTATTATGATGGCTATTTTCCCACTATTTATTTACTTTCTTGCTGATTTTGCACGTAGTCTAGGGAAGCAGGATTTAGAACATCAAGATATTCAGAAATTAATGCGCCGTGGATTCTTTACTTTTATTCGTGAGTTTGAAAAAACCGCAATAAAGACAGATAACTTACCCAGCATTTCATACTTATGGAAAGCGACTTTACGTTGGGTATCACCCAAATTTAATCCGATCCATGAAGGTGATACAGAACAAGCCTTAGCATATATGGCTCGTTCACCTGCCGTACAATACTTTGAGAAAGTAGCTCAGCATATGCCAAAAACTACGACCTTAAGCTAATACTTATTCGTTATAACAAACCGCTCTTTTGAGTGGTTTGTTATTTTGGATTGAAAAACACTTAGATCAATAGCATGGATAATGATGGGTGCTGTGCGTCTATTTTAATTAAAACGGATAATTTCAAATTTAACTGTACCTTTTTCCAAATAATTTGAAGCCTCTACAAAACCATTAATATCTAAAATTGGCTGATTATTAATAGTCTTAATGATATCATTTTCTTTAATAATTCCATTTGCAGGTGAGTTTGCAGTAACAACAACGGTTCTAATACCATCATGCCCTACCATCATTTTTTCTTTCTCTGTAAAAGCGCTAGGATAAACACCTGTAATTGAGTGAAATTTTATAAAATAATTGATTGTATACTCATCCAAACTAGCAGATCACCCAATGGTGTAGAATTATCAGTATTAATCCGATTCTCTTTTTTCAGGTCTTGAGTGTTAATTGTTTGAGGGGGAGAAAAACGATTAGGAAAATACTGACTTGATTCTCCTATATTTTTACTACTAAATAAAACAGTAGAAGCACCCAATTTTCTTGCATGGTGCTGAATATTTTCTACAGCTATTTCATAAGCAACAGTTGGGAATATTGAGTCTGATCTCACATATACAACATCTCGCTTTAGCACCAAATATTCTTCTTTCAACAAAGTTTTAGTATCTTGATCCAAGTTATCTGTTTTAAGGATTTTGGTTTTTTTCTGTCGGGATGTAAGTTGATTATTTTCTTGTTTTATTGACTGTTTTTGATTCAGGCGATGCATAAGTAACATGCAATGCATTATCTCCCCAAGCGGATGATGTCATAAAAAAGAATGTGATAAGTATTGCTTTCTTTGAAATTTCTCGCACTGAACAACCTAGTGATTTTAATAAATTTTAGTATTTTATAGACCACACGAAATGATTAAAAGTATTTTATTTTTTTGATTCAATCACTTAAAATAAAAAAATACCAACTCTTACGAGTTGGTATTTTGCCTTGGGAAAGCTACAAATTATTCAGTTGTTACAATTTCAGCTGAAATTTGTTCCAAAGATTGGTCAACTACGCCAAATTTCTTAAATAATTTAGCACGACGTTTTGGATAAATATTGGCTTTATTCAAATCACCCTTGTAGTGATCAAATACTCGCTTATCCATCATTTTTGACCATAGAGGTGGAATAAGTGCAGGCAATAACATACTTGCATAACCACTTGGCAATTCAGGTGCTTCATCAAAATGGCGTAGCGCTTGGAATGGACGTGTTGGATAAGCATGATGGTCTGAATGACGTTGTAACTGATACAAGAATAAGTTAGTCACAATATTATTATTGTTCCAGCTATGCTCAGGCATAGTCCGTTCATACTTACCATTCTTATCTTTTTGACGTTTTAAACCATAATGCTCAATATAGTTAATAATTTCAAACAAGCTAATACCATAGAAAGCCTGAGTGGCTAAATAAGGGATCACGCCCTTACCAAACAAACCGACCATCGAACCATGAAATGCTGCGCTCATGCCCCAGCCTTGCAACAATTCATTTTCAGTTGACCAAAATTCTTTCCCTTTACGTTTTAAACGATTGGTCTCAATTTCAATGGCTGATTTTAAAGAACCAAATACTGTACGCGGCCAGAATTCATAAAATGTCTCACCCATTTGTGATGATGCTGGATCTTCTGGTGTCGCTGCACGTTTATGATGACCATATGGATGCTCTACACGGAAATGATTATAGCCCGTTGGCACTAATGCTAAATGCGACAAGATATGATCCATACGATCATGTTTATGGCTCAATTCATGTGCTGTATTAATGGCAATCCCATTAATTGCACCCATTGAAATCCCAAGTAAAATCTTATCAAGAAAAGAAGTTTCTTTGCGACTTGTTAAATAGCAAGCATACACATTCGCTGCATATTGGATAGGAATAAAACTTTTGACCAATTTAGAATAATATGGGTCTTTTTCAAGAAGTTTAATATCTTCATCTGTGGGATTATTTGCATCTTTACCAATGATCGTATCAATCGTTGGAATAATAATATGTAAAACAATGGGTCCACCTAAAGCAAATATTTTCTTTAAGGGACGTGGAGCAAATTGATAACCTGCTAAAATTCCAATTCCAATGGCAGGTAAAGCTGGGCTGATTGCCCACAAATAGCGCTTACGATCCAACTCAGTTTTTGATTTTGAAATGCTTACTGGCGTAAGTTCATGCTCAACATTTACTGGCGCATTCATCATCTTATCCATATCTTTGTATATATGTATATTTTGAGGAATTATGCGTTTCATGACAGTTGCAAGCGTCCAAAAAACCTATGTCAAAGTCTTTGGCATGATTCACCCTGTTTTTGTCCTATAAACACATATTGAGTTATTACAATAGCTCTTTATAATTTAAAAGGAATACATCATTTAAAAATCATATGGATGCTTTAAGTAAAATATTTGCTGATATTCATTTAAATCACACTGAATATATCTACTTGAAAACGCAAGGAGAATGGAGTTTTTTTTGCCAAGATCAAGCTGCTCTGATTGTACATATTGTTTTGGTCGGTTCTATGTATATCCAAATTGACACACAAAACAGCCTAACGGCCCATGCGGGTGAAATTGTTGTTATCCCTTCGGGTAAAGCACATATCGCAGCGGACAATTCAATTACAAAATTAATTGATGCAGTTGATATTTCAAAATTCTTTGAGGGTCATAAAGAGGATGCAATTGAATTTGGTACAGACTCATCTGAAAAAAATCTAATTCTCACCATTCGTTGTCAAATTGATACGATTATGGCTCGCCCATTTGTTCAAGCTTTACCTTCACTTATCCATATACAACATGGAGACAATGCTGCATTAGAATGGTTGCAAGTGGGCTTACATTTTCTTGCCTTAGAAACCCAAAACATTCAAGCAGGTCGAGATATTATTATTGATCATCTCGTCAATATTCTATTAATTAAATGTATTCGAGACCATATACAACAAATCTCAAGTCAACATGGTTGGCTGAGTGCTCTAACTCATCCCGAACTCAGTAACAGCTTAGCCGCAATCCATAATCACCCTGAAGATGCATGGACTGTTGAGTTATTAGCAGAACAGTGTTGTATGTCTCGTTCAAAATTTGCAAGTTTATTCCATGAAGTGATTGGTGATTCTCCTCTTGCCTATCTACAACAATATCGAATGCGCTTAGCAAGCCAATATTTACGTAAAAGTAACTATTCAATTCAACAAATTGCCAATAAAGTTGGTTATTCTTCTGAAACTGCATTTAGCCAAGCATTCAAACGAACTTTCGAGTTACCCCCAAAACAATATCGGCAAAAATTCGTTGCAGAATAAAAACAAATAAAAAAGACACATGAGTGTCTTTTTTATTTATTCGAAAAATGCTTAACGCACAATTCCACGTGTAGACTTTTCGAGTGAATCAATAAACAATTGTGCTTCAGGCGTGTTTACCAAAATTTCGTTACGAATCTGCTCAATCGCCTGTTCAGTAGTAAGACCGGCTTTATAAATTAATTTATATGCCTCTCTTAAGCCTTGAATGGTGTTTCTTGACCATCCCTTACGACGCATACCTTCAATATTCATACCATATGCATGTGCTGGATTGCCAGATGCCATAATATATGCAGGGACATC
This sequence comes from Acinetobacter tjernbergiae DSM 14971 = CIP 107465, assembly GCF_000374425.1. Taxonomy (GTDB): domain Bacteria; phylum Pseudomonadota; class Gammaproteobacteria; order Pseudomonadales; family Moraxellaceae; genus Acinetobacter; species Acinetobacter tjernbergiae. The sequence continues at coordinate 71,434 of NZ_KB894367.1, forward strand.
TTTTAGGATTAAAGCAGCACCACCGATCATACTGTAAGAATCAATTCGACAGAATTGATGAATCCCAGCATTTCCGCCGACGATAACATGATCACCAACAGATACATGACCTGCAACCCCTACATTATTAGCAAAAATGTTGTGATTACCAATTACGCAGTCATGTGCAATATGAGTATTGACCATTAATAAATTGTGATTACCAATTTTAGTAATACCATGATCCTGAACTGTACCTCTATGCAAAGTACAATGTTCACGAATAGAGTTATGATCCCCTATTTCTAACCAAGTCTCTTCACCTTGATACTTTAAATCTTGGCAAATTTCCCCAACACTCGAAAACTGGAAAATTTCATTATTTTTACCAATTCTTGTAAAACCACCGACCACAACATGTGAATGTAATTTAGTACCAGCTTCAATACTTACATTTGGACCAATAACAGTATATGGTCCTATTTGCACATCCGATGCAATTTCTGCAGACGGGTCAATAATTGCGGTAGGGTGAATTAGGTTTTGACTACTCATGTCTGCTCAATTTTTTGGTGGGAAATAATGATCTCTGCTGTTGCAGCGACAATACCGTCAACACTAGCTGTGCAATTGTACTTGTAAATGCCACGTTTTTGCATCACAAGTTCAGATTTTAAGATAAGTTGATCACCAGCAACAACCTGTTTTTTAAATCGTATTTTTTCCGCACCAGCAAATAAAAACAGTGAACCAGCCTTAGGCTTTTGATTTGTCAGAACAAAACCTAAAATTCCAGAGACTTGTGCCAAAGCTTCAATAATCAATACACCAGGCATAATTGGATAAGTTGGGAAATGTCCTTGCAAAAACTCTTCGTTGATAGATACGTTTTTATAACCAACAATACTTTTTTCAGTTACTTCAGTAACTCGATCAACAAGTAAGAAAGGATAGCGATGAGGTAAATATTCACGAATGGTAAGAATATCCATTGGTAATTCAGGCATTGTAAATGCAGGTAATGTTGACTCAGTCATAATAAATTATTTACGCAACTTCAGGGTTGATTCAAGGGACTCTAATTGAGCTTGTATATGATCAAGCCTTTTAGTGATTTGGGTCAATGGCACATCTGCTAATTGTCGTAAGCGTACAATCGTCTTTTTCCAATGACTATTTTCAAAAAGTCCAATACCAGAAGAGTATGTTCCAGCCTCAGAAATATTTTTTGTGACCATTGACATTGCAGTAAGCGTAACATTATCTGCAATTTCAAGATGTCCAACCACACCACTCGCACCACCGAGAATACAGTTTTTGCCAATTCTTGCACTTCCAGCTATTCCACACTTTGCGGCAATTGCTGTATTTTGACCGATATATACGTTATGGGCGATTTGCACAAGATTATCAATAATGACCCCATCTTCCAAAATTGTATCATCTAATGCACCACGATCAATGCTGCAATTTGAACCAATACGAACATCATTACCAATCTGAACAGACCCTAATTGAGCAATACGATGCCACTTCCCTTGGTAAGGTGCAAAACCAAAACCTTCAGAACCAATCACTGTATTTGCATGCACACGGACACGATCCTTTAACTTCGCAGCACCAGTAATCGTCACATGTGCATCAATAAAACAATCATTACCAATTTCTACATGATGATCAATAACAGCATGCGACTGAATAATGGTATTCCTACCAACTACACAATTCTCACCGATGACAACATAATGAGCAATATACGCATCATCAGCTATGATGGCAGAAGAATGGATTTGTGCAGTACTTTCAATCCCTTTTTGCGTTACTTTCTTTTCAAATATATGGGTTAAAGTAGCAAACGCTAGATAAGGATTATCAACAACAATGAAATTCTTTTTACTTTTAAGCTGCTGCATCAAGTGTTGGGTAACAATAAATACACCTGCATGACTTGCTTCTGCTTGTGCTAAATATTTATCACCATTTACAAAGCAGATATGCTGATTTTGTGCCTGTTCTAAACTAGCTAAATTAGAAATTTTAAAATCTTTATCACCAAAAAGCTCACCTTTTACAAGATGAGCTATTTCTTCTAAACGATAACCATGTCTATTCATTGATTATTTCATTGCATTGACCTTTTGAATCATTTTATCAGTTAAATCATACTGAGCGTCAGAGGCAACAGTAGAATTTTTATTTAAAATAAAATCTAAGCTATTTTCTTTTCTTAATTGCTCAGCAGCTTGCTTAACACGACTTTCAAAAGTTGTATTCATAGACTGTAAACTTGTTTGAACCTTAGTCTGCAAGCCTTGTTGAGTGGTATTAAACTCATTCATTTTTGCTTGATATAATGCGGTCATTTTCTGGATATCCGCTTGATTCATCTTTGGGCCATCTGTTTGTGCTTTTTGCTGCATAGTCTCAAGCTCTTTACCTAACTGCTCCAACTTCGTAGAAGTCGGTTTTACAGACTGGCCTAAACTAGCATTTTGCTGCTTTAAATAAGTACTACTCTCAACCACACGCGCCAAGTCTACAACAGCAATACCGCCAGCATTGGTCACTGCAGAAACCGTCAATCCTAAACCAAGCATAAGCATTGTTAATGTTTTCATTATTTCATCCTTTATATTTTAAGACATGATGGAGGATGGTCGTACTTAGAACGTACGACCAATTTCAAATTGAATAGACTTGGTATTATCACCACTCTTATCATTGAGCGGGTATGCATAACTCAATGATAAAGGACCAATCATGGTAATCCATGTGAAACCAACACCTACACTGTAACGCATATTACCAAAATCAAATTTGTAGTTATCTTTACAATATTGTTTGATATCAACGCTATTACCACCAACTAAGATATCACCAGTTGGTACATTACATTGCGTGTCAAACACTTGGGCACCCTCAGCAAATAATACTGGGCGAACTTGACGAGTCCAATCACCTTTAAATGGTAAAGGCAGCGCTAATTCTGTACCAAACTGCACTAATGCATTACCACCCACTTCTTCTGGATCAGGGTCATTTTTATTCGTTGCTTGGAAAATCACACTTGGGTATTTAGGACCTAATGAACTATTATCATATCCACGGACTGAACCATATCCACCAGCATAGAAGTTTTTATAGAATGGTAAATCATTACCATAGCCTAGCTTTCCATAGCCACGTAGTACAAAACCGCCCCATAAAGGCTTGAATGCTTGCGTATCATAGGTCAGCTTCTGGTAATCGACATCACTACCAGGAAGACCCACTTCAAGTCCTACACGATGTGACATACCCGATGTTGGGAAAACTGGTCTATTTAATGTGTTATACGACCAACCTAAATTTAAATTGTAAGTTAAGAATGTGCCTTCAAAAGCACTATCATAGTTCCTAAACCCATCTTTACATGTGTTTGGTATTGGCTTTGGAGTCGTTGGATTATCTGGATCATTTTCTGTCTCATTTTCACCGCTTGGACACCAAGTCGACTGTGCTGTTGCCTTACCACCATTCGCCAATAAATAATCACGAATATAAGTAGAAACACTTGGACCAGTTCTTACTTTAGTTTGGTCAATACCTAGAGAAGCACTCACACTTTGGTTTTCGTCAATCGGATAGCCAAAACTTAAACTACCACCAACACTATCCGTCACATAGTTATTAACGTTATAACTTTCACTTAACTTTGTTTTACGATAGTAGACATTATAACCACGGCTCACACCATCAATGGTGAAGTAAGGGTCAGTGACACTTAAGTTATAATAGTCTTGTGTCTCAGAACGAGATAAATCAATTGCAACACGATTGCCTGTTCCCATAAAGTTGGTTTGGCTCAAACCTGCTTGGAATGTCACACCACCATTTTGAGAATAACCAACGGCAAGCGTCGTTGTACCTGAATGCTGTTCTTCAACATTCACCGTCAAATCAACTTGATCGGGCGAGTTAGGGACACGAACTGGCTTAACATCAACTGTTTTAAAGAAGCCTGTACGCTCTAAACGCACTTTCGACAAATCAATTTTTTCATTGCTCGCCAATGCACCTTCCATTTGGCGCATTTCACGACGTAATACGTCATCGGCAGTTTTTGTATTCCCCGTAAAGTTAATACGACGAACCGTTACTTGCTGACCTGGATTAATATAATAATTGAGGTTGACGATACCTGTTTGATTGTTAATTTCAGGGACAACATTCACTTCAGCATAGTAATAACCTGCATTACCATATTTACGAAGTAGTAACTGCTTCACCGCATTTACTTTTTCTTGTGAATAAGTTTCACCATCTTTATACAGTTTAAGAGCCTTTAGTTCTTCAGGCTTGTAAAGTGCATCACCTAAGAATTTCGTTTCACCAAACTTAAACTGACTGCCTTCATCAACTGAAACTTCAATAAAAATATGCTTTTTATCTTCACTAATATTCAATTGAGAGTTAATAATATTAAAGTTGATATAGCCTTTATTTAAATACAATGCACGCAATGCTTCTAAACTTGCAGCCATTTTTTCACGTGCATAACGATCATTACGTGTAACAATCGATGCCCAACCACTTTCTTTTACAGCAAATGCTTGTTTAATATCACTGTCATTAAATACGGTGTTACCAATAATATTGATGTCAAAAACTTTTGCAGCCGTACCTTCATTAAAATTAAGTTTTAATTCAACACGGTTATTTGGACGAGCAATGGTATCCACCGTTACATCAGCATCATAGCGACCTTGTTGCGTATATTGCTGCTCAAGCTCAGTCTCAATGATCTGCAATGCCGACTTCTTAAAGACTTCGCCCTCTGCGATCCCCATTTTCTTTAAGCCTTGCTCTAAGGCTTCTTTAGGAATCAGCTTATTACCTTTAAATTCCAATTTAGAAATGATTGGACGCTCAACAACTTTAAAGACCAGTACATCTTTTTCTTTATAGGCTTTAATGTCATCAAATAAACCTGAAGCATATAAAGTACGGATTGCCTCAGCAATCACAGGATCACTTACTCTATCGCCACTATTTATTGGTAACATAGAATAGATACTTGCAGGTGTTAAACGCACGAGGCCATCAATTCGTATATCTTGTGCAAGAAACTCATCTGCTGCGTATGCTTGTTGTACCACTGCCATCGCACTAACCAGTGCCAAAGGCATTAATAAATGTGTGTGACGCATGCCCATATATTTTCCAGTAAGTTAAATTCCGTTTGCGTTTTTTTATAAACGCATGAAGTCGTTAAATAAAGCCAAAAGCATCATGCTACCGAGCAGTACCATACCAACTTTTAGACCAAACATCTGTATTTGTTCAGAAACAGGTTTACCACGAATTGCTTCGATAAAGTAATAAACTAAATGACCACCATCAAGCATCGGAATTGGTAATAAATTTAGGATGCCTAAACTTACACTCATCAACGCCATGAATGAAAGGAAAGTTTGCCATCCCATTTCAGCACTTTGACCAGCAACTTTTGCAATGGTGATTGGACCCGACAAATTATCTAATCCAATCAATCCACGTACCATTTTGGTGATGGAACTAAAAATCATACCTGACAATTGTGTCGTTTTTTCAACAGCAACGCCTAATGCTTCAACAGGTGAATACTGAATGGTTTGTTTGTATTCATTGGGAATCGTGATTTTACCCGCATCACTTTTTACCCCAAGCACACCACTTATATTTCCCATATTATCGCGTTGACCTTGCGGCATCACCTGTAAATGTACAAGTTGACCTTGACGTATTACATCAATATTCAGCAGTTTTTCAGGTGAATCTTGCACAACATTTACAACATCAAACCAATCTTTCATTGCAACATTATCAATTGCGACAATGCGATCACCCACTTTCATGCCTTGGCGTATTGCAGCGCCATCTGGGCTCAACTCCTTTACAGTCGCTGAAATAAATGGACGGTAAGGTAAGAAACCTAATACATCTAATGGAGATTGGCTTTGATCTTTTAAAAAGTCTTTAATTGGCAAGTTGTATTGTTTTTCAGTTCCTGCACGATCAACAACAATCGAAACTTGACCAGTCTCTCCAACGCGATTAACCAAAGCGTAATTCAGTTTTTCCCATGTTGCAGTTGTTTGACCATCCACCATCACCACTTTATCGCCAAGATGTAAATCAACTTGGGCAGCAGGTGTATTTGGCATAATTTTGCCAATACGGGTATTTAACTGTTCTTGGGCTGGTAAAAACAAAATCCAAAATAATAAAACAGCAAAAATAAGATTAATCAGCGGTCCAGCTGCAACAATTGCGATACGCTTCCATGGAGATTGTCGATTGAATGCATAAGATAAATCTTGCTCAGCAACATTACCTTCGCGTTCATCTAACATCTTGACATAACCACCAAGCGGTAACGCAGAAAGTTGGTACTGGATACCTGATTTTTTGGATTGCCATTTCAGCAAAGTTGGTCCAAAACCGATGGAATAGACCAATACCTTAACGCCTAATTTGCGTGCAACCCAATAATGACCAAACTCATGAATTGCAATCAATGGGCCTAATAATAAAATCGCTGCAACAATCATAAATAGTGCATTCATACGATTTAACTCCCTATGCCCACAATGTACTTCTCTGTAATACGTCTTGCGATCATATCAGTCTGCAAGATGATGTCTATGCTTTCTGCTTTAGCATTTTGTACAACTTGTAAAGTATTCTCGACCACTTGCGTAATTTCAGTAAATCGAATTTGTCCTTTTAAAAATGCAGCAACCGCGATCTCATTGGCAGCATTCAAAATTGTAGGTGCTAACCCACCAGCACGCATTGCTTGACGAGCCAAATTTAAAGCTGGAAATCTAAGATTATCAGGTGCCTGAAAATTTAATTGAGCCGTTTCAAACAGATTTAAAGCAGGAACATCCGTCATTAAGCGTTGCGGCCATGCTAATGCGTGCGCAATTGGCGTACACATGTCTGGGTTACCCATTTGTGCCAAAGTTGATCCATCCACATATTGCACCATGGAATGAATAATACTTTGTGGATGAACAACAACTGTAACAAAATGTTCTGATATTGAAAACAAATGACACGCTTCGATCAATTCCAAACCTTTATTCATCAAAGTTGCTGAATCTACCGAGATTTTTTGCCCCATCGACCAATTCGGGTGCTTACAAGCCTGTTGTGGCGTTACATCATGCAATTGTTCTAATGAATGATTCAAAAACGGGCCACCAGAGGCTGTTAATAAAATCCCAGAAACGCCTAATTGAGGCTGACCTGTCCTTTCAATTTGTAAATAATTATGCGGTAAGGACTGAAAGATTGCATTATGCTCAGAATCGACAGGAAGTAATAATGCATTATGATCGCGTGCTGCCTGCATCATAATGTCACCTGACATCACCAATGCTTCCTTATTTGCAAGTAACACACGCTTGCCGGCTTTGACCGCTGCAAGCGTTGGTAATAAGCCCGCAGCACCCACGATCGCAGCCATGACAATATCAACATCGGCATGCTCAGCAATCGCAATTAAGCCTGCTTCATCTGTGAATATTTCAATATTTTTTAGATTTTCTTGATGTAACCGCTGCTGAAGTTCAAATGCTTTGGCTTGAGGAACAACAACAATTTTAGGATGATATTTTTTACATATTTCGAGTAGTTCATCTAAACGACTATATGCAGAAACTGCATAGACAGAATACTGGTCTGGATGCCGTTCCAATACTTTTAAGGTACTTTGCCCAATTGAACCCGTAACACCCAATATACAAACAGCTTGTGTCATTTAGAGATCTACACCAATGAGTTTTACCAATACATACATACCAGTTGCAAAAATAGGTGCTGCTGCAAGAAGTGAATCAATTCGATCTAATACACCACCATGCCCTGGAAGTACACGACCAGAATCTTTGATTCCTGCACGGCGTTTGATCATCGACTCAAATAAGTCACCTAATACTGATGCAAATACGGTAATAATTGAAAGAATTAAGAATAAAATAAGCTGTATTGTCGTTAAATTTAAATAGAAATATTGTACAACAAACATAATTATTACAGTTGTTGCAATCCCTCCATACAATCCTTCAACTGATTTATTTGGGCTGACACTTGGTGCGAGCTTTTTCTTCCCAAATTTACGACCTACAAAATAAGCACCACTATCTGCCCCCCAAACTAAGAGGAACAAATACATCAACCACCACGGAGAACTATGCCAAACAGCATAAAGTGCGGTCACAGCAGCAGAAATTAAGATAAACCCAATGATATACAACGAAACATTGTACCAATTATCCGACTCTGGAAAGCTTTTTACCCAGTAAATGCTACCTAACCACGTAAGAATAGATGCTGCCCAAAGTAGCAATGCAACATCATCAAAAAATAATGCGAGTGTTGAAACGAGTGCTACACATCCCCCATATACCCAAGCTTTAGGTTTTGAAACCATCGCTGCTTGATGAGGCATAAGCTTAAACCACTCATAACCTGCAACCCCAGCCGCTAAAATCATAAGCATAAACATTGGATAATGTGATTGCGTTGCAAACATGCAACTTAAAACAACAGCAACTAACACCAATGCGGTAATAATCCGCTCTAACATTATTAATTCTCTATTTTCGCTTGTTGAATCTGTTCTGTCGTTTTACCAAAACGTCGCTCACGCCCTGAAAAAACACGAAATGCGTGATCTAACTCATCCACAGTAAACTCTGGCCACAAGGTTTCTGTAAAATACAGTTCTGCATAAGCAGCCTGCCAAAGCAAGAAATTAGACAAACGATAATCCCCTCCTGTACGGATCAATAAATCCACAGCAGGTAGATCATTTAGACTGACATATTTGTCAAATAAATCAACATTTATCTGATTTGTTTGAATTTTCCCAGCAATAACATCCTCAGCTATAGTTCTAGCAGCATGTGCCATATCCCACATACCACCATAACTAATTGCAATGGTGAGTGTCATTGAGTCAAATGCCGATGTTTTTTGTTCTGCATACTGCATCAAATCAATTAAATGATCAGAGAGTCTTGAGCGATCCCCAATAAAACGCAGTGCAATATTGAATTTTTCCATACGAGGAAGTTGTTCATGAATTGTTTCTTCTAACAATTTCATCAGTAAATCAACTTCATACTGTGGTCGATTCCAGTTTTCACTTGAAAATGCAAAAACAGTTAAAGCCTGAACACCTACTCTTTTACAATGTTCAACAATAGGATCTAAGACATTCTTGCCTTCACGATGCCCATCGCCTTTTTCCATTTGCTTTTTTTTAGCAAAACGATTGTTGCCATCCATAATGACGGCAACATGTTTTGGAAGAAGCAAGCTATCTTCTAATACGGTCATTAAATCTTAGACCTTCATTAATTCAGCTTCTTTCGCAGCCAAGCGCTTTTCTACTTCGGCAACGTATTTATCTGTAATTTTTTGAATATCATCAGATGCACGGCGATCATCATCTTCAGAAATTTCTTTTTCTTTCAATAATGCTTTGATATCACCTAGTACATCACGGCGAATATTACGGATCGCAACTTTTGCATTCTCAGCTTCAGTACGCGCAACTTTTTGCATATCACGACGCGTTTCTTCAGTCAACGCAGCCATTGGTACGCGAATTGCGTCTGCTGTAATAGGGTTCAATCCCAAACCAGCTTCACGAATCGCTTTATCAATTGCAGAAACCATTGAACGTTCAAATGGCTGTACTAACAGTGTACGTGAATCTTCAAGCCCCACGTTTGCAACTTGGTTTAATGGAACATCAGAACCATAGTAAGAAACCATCACACCATTTAAAATAGATGGGTGTGCACGACCTGTACGAACTTTGGCAAAACCTTGCTCCAAAGAGTCAAGTGTTTTATTCATACGCTGTTCGCTATCTTTTTTGAGATCGTTAATCATATGATCTTCCTTACTTATTCATTAGGTATTACAAAATATTAGACATTAGTATAAAGAGCTTTATGGCTCACGTACATTAATTCGTAACGTGAGTCCCTTCTTTTTCACCCATTACCACGGAAAGCAATGCACCCGATTTGTTCATATCGAAGACTTGCAATGGAACATGATGATCGCGACACAAACAAATTGCGGTAAGATCCATCACACCAAGCTTCTCATCAAGCACTTGATCGAAAGTTAAATTATCATATTTAACAGCATCATCATATTTACTTGGGTCTTTGTTATAGACACCATCTACTTTTGTTGCTTTTAAGATCAAGTTTGCTTCAATTTCAATACCACGTAAACAAGCAGCAGTATCTGTGGTAAAGAAAGGATTACCTGTACCTGCAACAAATACGCAGACTTCACCTTGACTTAAATGGCGAATCGCATCACGACTAGAATATGATTCTACAACCGTTCCAATTTGAAGAGCAGACATCAACCGTGTTTTGATATTACGGCGAACCAATGCATCACGCATTGCCAAACCATTCATTACCGTTGCTAACATCCCCATTTGATCGCCAGTTACACGTCCAACCAAACCATCTTTTTGTAGTTGGCTACCACGGTATAAATTACCACCACCAACAACAATACCAACCTGTACGCCCAATCCAACCAAATGTGCAATTGAAAGCGACATTTGATCTAATACTTGGGCATCAATACCCATATCTTTATTACCTGCTAAAGCTTCACCAGAAAGCTTGAGCAAGATTCGTGCATAACGTGGATTTTTAGAAGCTGACATACTTTTACTCCAAATCGACCAATCTCAAAATTTTCTTAAATTCAATTCAACATCAAGCAGATTTAATTTGAATCAACTTTGCAAACAAATCATATTCATCTGCATCGGTAATTTCGACTTCAAGCAAATCACCGGCTTTTATCACATTTTTATCAATATCTTCAACAAAAACGTTACCATCAATTTCAGGCGCATCTGCATAAGAACGAGCAACTGCAACAGGGAATTCTTCTTCCAAGCTATCAACTAATACTGTCATTGTCTGACCAATACGTTTTTGCAATTTTGCCGCAGAAATCGCTTGCTGAACTTCCATAAAACGCTCATAGCGTTCTTGTTTAATCTCTTCTGCTACATGATCTGGAAGATCATTGGCTGTTGCACCTTCTACAGGCGAATAAGTAAAACAACCTACACGATCAAGTTGAGCTTCTTGTAACCAGTCTAATAAAATCTGGAAGTCTTCTTCTGTCTCGCCTGGAAAACCAACCACGAAAGTTGAGCGAATCACTAAATCTGGACATTTTTCACGCCACAATTTCAGGCGTTCTAAGGTATTTTCACTATGAGCTGGTCGCTTCATCAATTTTAAGATGCGCGGACTGGCATGTTGAAAAGGAATATCTAAATATGGCAAGATTTTACCTTGTGCCATAAGATCAATTGCAGCATCTACATGTGGGTATGGGTATACATAATGTAAACGCACCCAAATACCAAACTGACCAAGTGCTTCACACATATCATAAAACTTGGTTTTTACAGGCTGCCCATTCCAAAAGTCCAACTTGTATTTGGTATCTAAACCATATGCAGAAGTATCTTGAGAAATCACTAGAATTTCTTTTACACCTGCACGTTTCAGCGCAGCCGCTTCATCCAACACCTTACCTACAGGACGAGACACTAAGTCACCACGCATGCTTGGGATAATGCAGAATGTACAGCGGTGGTTACAACCTTCTGATATTTTTAAATAAGCGTAATGTTTTGGTGTTAAACGAACACCTTGCTCAGGCACTAAATCAATAAACGGATTATGCTTCGGCGGTGCAGGCACATACTCGTGTACTGCTTCCATCACATCTTGATATGCTGCCGCCCCTGTTACTTTAAGAACATTTGGGTGCATTTGGCGAATTTTGTCTTCGTCTTTACCTAAACAGCCAGTGACAATGACACGACCATTTTCGCTCATGGCTTCGCCAATCGCATCTAAAGACTCTTGCACTGCAGATTCAATAAAACCACAGGTGTTAACAACAACCAAATCTGCACCATCATAATCTGATGCAACTTGATAACCTTCAGTCTTTAACTGAGTTAAAATTCGTTCAGAATCTACCAATGCCTTAGGACAACCTAAAGATACAAAACCGACTTTGGGGGTCTTCATGAATCTGCGCTCCACTTGAATCGGCGTATTGTATGACTTTTCTTTGCTGCCGCATAGCTGCAAAGCCATCTCTTTGTGTAATGCACCAAAATACAACCAAAATTTTAAATAAATCCAAACAATGCACCACTTTAGAACATGATAAAATATTGAAATAACTCAATCCATGTGAAAAACACAGCATAAACTTGATACTTCTCAATTAAGTTATTGAAAATTAGCAATTACAAAGTTGGCTTATTTTTTGCATTAAGTACATTTCATGAATTAATGGCTATTCAACTACATTGATATTTATTGCGCCATTTTAAAACAGGACGATTCACAAATGGATCAACACAACACTATCGACTATCGACTACTTGTAGATAATCTAACCACTGCCATTTTATTGGTCGATAGTAAATTGAATATTTTTTATTTAAATTCTGCTTGTGAAGCATTATTTGACATCAGTTCATTTCGCGCATCAGGTCAACCTGTACTAAATTTACTTCATGCGCATGATGATTCATTTAATACTTATGAAGCACTTTTGAATACCTTACAAAGTGGACAACATTACACTCGCCGTGAAGCTGTGATTAATGTTAACTTTAAACCGATACATGTTGACTACACAGCATCACAACTCAATGCAGGTAAAAGCTACCATCCGCTACTATTAATTGAGTTAAATCCAATTGATCGTATGCTAAAAATTTCTAAAGAAGAAAATCTCGTTCAACAGCATCAAGTCGCACGCCAACTCGTCCGTGGTGTTGCACATGAAATTAAAAATCCGCTTGCGGGTATTCGCGGCGCAACACAGTTACTGGCGCGTAGTTTAGGCGATGATAGCTATCGTGAATTTACAGATATTATTATTAGTGAAGTCGATAGATTAACCAACCTCGCAGATACCATGCTTGGTTCGCGTCAACTACCAAGCTATGAACTGGTAAATGTTCATGAGCCTTTAGAGCGTGTTCGCTCACTGATCGCGAACCAAACCAAGAAAAAAATTAAGATCACACGTGATTATGACCTTTCTTTGCCTGATGTCATGGCTGATCGTGATCAACTCATTCAAGTCATGCTCAATATCAGCGTAAATGCAGTTCAAGCGATGACCGAAAATAAAGACTTCTTTATAGATTCCGAACCTGAACTTAGTTTAAGAACCCGTATCCAGCGCTTAGTCACAATTAATGGTGTACTTAATCGTTCAACCATCCGTATTGATATTGAAGACAATGGACCAGGTGTGCCAGAAAATATTCTAGAGTCTGTATTTTATCCTCTCGTCACAGGGCGAGCAAAAGGTACAGGACTCGGCCTCAGTATTGCACAAAACATAATGCATCAACACAACGGAATGATCGAGTGTCAGTCCGTTCCAGGAAAAACCATATTTAGCTTATATTTACCTTGGGAGTTAGACCGTGTCACGAAATAAAATTTGGGTAATAGATGATGATCGTGCCATGCGTTGGGTACTCGAAAAAACTTTTAAAGAAGAAGGTTTTGACGTTACCAACTTTGAAGAAGCACAAACAGCACTTGAACGCTTACACGATGGTGCACCTGATGTCATTTTGACAGATATTCGTATGCCTGGAATTGATGGTTTAACTTTCTTGTCTAAGGTTAAGAATACCCATCCAGACCTTCCTGTGATTATCATGACAGCGCATTCGGATCTAGAATCGGCTGTATCGAGTTATCAAACAGGTGCTTTTGAATATTTACCAAAACCATTTGATATTGATGAAGCACTGGCCCTCGTTAATCGTGCGATTTTGCATCTCAATAAATTACAACAACAAGAAGCAACCAAAGCAACGACGCCACTACAATCAACCGAAATTATCGGTGAATCTCCTGCAATGCAGGAAGTATTCCGTGCAATTGGACGTTTATCTCAGTCCCATATCACGGTATTGATTAATGGTGAATCTGGTACAGGTAAAGAACTTGTTGCGCATGCACTACATAAGCATTCTCCACGTCGTGCCAAACCTTTTATTGCACTCAATATGGCTGCAATTCCAAAAGATTTAATCGAAACCGAGTTATTCGGGCATGAAAAAGGTGCTTTTACAGGCGCCAACACTCAACATCAAGGGCGTTTTGAACAAGCCAATGGCGGTACATTATTCCTTGATGAAATTGGCGATATGCCTTTTGAAACGCAAACACGTTTACTTCGTGTACTTGCAGATGGTGAATTCTACCGTGTAGGTGGACATATTCCAGTCAAAGTGGATGTGCGTATTGTCGCAGCAACACACCAAGACTTAGAAAAGTTAGTGAATGAAGGACGTTTCCGTGAAGACTTGTATCATCGTCTCAACGTGATTCGCATTCATATTCCAAAACTTGCTCATCGTAGCGAAGATATTCCAATGCTTGCCCAACATTTCTTGGCTCGCGCAGGAAAAGAACTGGGTGTAAGCCCTAAAATCTTACGCACAGAAACGACTGACTACATGCAACAGCTTCCTTGGCCAGGTAATGTTCGTCAATTAGAAAATACCTGCCGTTGGTTAACCGTAATGATTACGGGCAGAGAAGTTTATCCAGAAGACCTACCTGCTGAGCTTAAACAAGTCTCTATACAAAAATCGACGAATGATGCGACACCGGTTTCTTCAACAGCAAGCCCAGCTTTAGTTGAAAGAGTCACTGTACATCATTGGGATGAATTATTAGGTCAATGGGCAATCCAGAAACTAAAAAATGGCGAAATGAAAATTTTAGATATCGCCACTCCAATGTTTGAACGCACGCTCATTAATGCTGCCTTACAACAGACTCGTGGACGCAAGCGTCATGCTGCTGAACTTTTAGGTTGGGGGCGCAACACACTCACCCGTAAACTAAAAGAACTCGGCATGGAATCTTCTGATGAAGATGATGACGAAGAAGTTCGCTCAGCTTAATCCCATATCCATTGCAAAAAAGCGAGTAATTTATTTACTCGCTTTTTTATATCGTGACGTTTTGAAACATACTCTATGTCTATAACCATACAAGACATAAGGTTTTTGCTATAATGAACGCACCCCCATAGCACTCATTGACGATAATGGCTGATCTTTGTTACCCAAGCTGTGAACAACCCCAAACCCGTCGCGGTCAAGAACGTCGTTTTGCCTTATTACTTTGTGCAACCGATTTATTTCTTGAAAAAGGTTATGATGCAGTTTCACTGGATGATATCGTCAATCATGCAGGTGGTTCAAAAACATCGATTTATAAATATTTTGGCAATAAAGAAGGCCTGTTTACGGCAATTTGCGATTATCGTAGAGAAGTTTTTTTCAAAGGCGTTTGTTTTCCATATACACCTGAAAAAAATAATTTAAGAATCTATTTAATTCAAACCTTACAACGTTTTTATCAACATATCGTACAACCTGAAAATATTGCCTTTATGCGCATGTTTACTGAACAAACTCAAAAAGACGTTCAGCTTGCACATTATTTTTATGACCAATGTGCTTTAAATATTCAAAATACTATTGCCTTTGCACTTGAACAGGCACACAGTATGGATGAAATATTCTGCTCAAATCCCCATTTCTCAGCCACCATGTATTTTGGTATTTTACGCGATGTCGAATGGCGCAATTTGATGGGCTTAAATGTTCAAGCTAATGATGCAGAAATATTTGATTATATTAACTATTGTGTAGATATATTCTTAAAAGCCCATCAAAAAGCCTAATTCTTTTGCATTTTTTGAGCCATATAGTATAGTAGTCAATTCTTTTTTATTCACCACCCATTAAATAACAATTAATTATTGTTTTTATTCAATAATTATTGTGGGAGTCACTATGGCGCTTCGGCATTTCCTAACTTTACGAGACCTTTCAACTTTAGAGTTGCAACGCATTTTAGAGCGCGCGCAAGAATTGAAGCGTATGCAGCATTCAAATACGGTATTTCAACCGTTTGTGGGTAAAGTCTTAGGAATGATTTTTGAGAAATCGAGTACACGTACACGTATTTCTTTTGAAGCAGGAATTTGCCAGTTTGGTGGCAATGCAATTTTCCTTTCTCCACGCGATACACAATTGGGACGTGGTGAGCCAATTGAAGACTCTGCACGTGTCATCTCAAGTATGCTCGATATCATTATGATTCGTACTTTTGGTCATGACATTGTAGAGCGTTTTGCATCTTATTCTAAAGTTCCTGTCATTAATGGTCTTACAGATGACCATCATCCATGTCAGTTACTTGCAGACTTACAAACTTTCCAAGAACATCGCGGTAGTATTAAAGGTAAAACAGTCGCGTGGATTGGCGACGGCAACAATATGTGTAATTCATACATTGAAGCAGCACACATGATGGGCTTTAAACTCAAAATTGCCACACCTGAAGGCTATGAACCAAAACCTGAGTTTTTAGCTGAATTTGCTGACTGCGTAGAAGTCTTTAATAAAGCGGAAGATGCTGCTGTAAATGCCGACCTGATCGTAACAGACGTATGGGCAAGCATGGGGCAAGAAGAAGAGCAAAAGCTACGTGAAAAAGCATTTGCTGATTTTCAGGTTAACGAAAAATTGATGGACTTAGCACATCCAGATTGCTTATTTATGCATTGCTTACCTGCACATCGCGGTGAGGAAATTTCTGAAAATATGCTAGATCACAAAAATGCGGTCGTTTGGGATGAAGCAGAGAATCGCTTACATGCTCAAAAAGCATTAATGGAATTCTTATTGAATGAAAATGTGAAGACAAATTAAAACCCACACACATGTTAGAATAGTGGTTACAATACAAGCTAAGAGTATTAAATTTTCATATAGTTCTACTTTAGCTTGTAATATCAAATAATAATTCACTAATTTTATAATAGACCCCATACAACTACCTACCCTATAATTAAGATCTATTACCCTCCCATAATAGCAACCAAATGGATATACGATACGAGTAAAACAACAGCATTCATTTTCATAGTTAATTTTTAGCTTGTCATCTCCAGTTGCTGTATTACTCAAAAACAAAATTTGACCAAAACAACACCAACTCCCCAAGAAAAATTAAAAATTCATCAATTGGATAAACAACTGATCGAGTACCAATTGTGTTTGTACATTTTGCTCAACCATCAATTTCTTCTGTTGCAAGTCAGAATAAATTTGAAATAACGATTCTAAATCATAACACTGTGCAAGCTGTGTCAGATCTAAATCATCATTTCTCAAAGACTGATTTAATTTTAGAGCAACCAAATCAGCCAATAAATATTCAAACATGGTCATGAATTCCGAGAAACTCAATTCTTTAGACCACTTACTTGAATAGTTTAAAGGCATATTCTTTTCAGTAACCAGTTTAAACCAATCACTCAAAAATACAGCTCGCTTTTGCAACCAATCACTTTGATGAAGCTCGATTGCAGTCAATGGCATGCCATTCGCAAGGTTAAGCAATAAAGTCGTTTGTTCAGCCGAAATATTTGGAATTTGCTGTTGAATAAAATTCTGCGCATCCTCAACATCTAAACGATCTAAAGCAAAATGCTGCAATCGACTACGAATGGTTGCGGGTAATTTCAAATAATGATCAGCCAACAAAATTAAAATCACCCGTTCGCCAGGTTCTTCTAAGGTCTTTAGTAGTGCATTTGCGGACGCTGCATTTAAAGCTTCTGCTGGCTCAATAACAATCACTCGCCATCCATCACCTGTTTGCTGAACAAATGGCAACAAATCACGGATTTTCTCGATCTTTATTTTGGCATTTTGCTTTTTATTTTCTTCATCTATAGTGATATGAACATAGCGAGGATGTGTATTAGATTTCAACCAAAGACAACTTGTACATTCACCACAAGCTTGTTCAACTTGTTTGTTTAAACATAATACCCATGCCACAAACCGTTCAGTGAATTGATGCTTCGCGCAGCCTTGCTTACCATAAAAAAGCAAACCATGTCCTAGATCAGGAAATCGCGTTGTCAATAACGCCCATGTTTGCTTATGCCAAGGATAAACGGTTGTTGACTGCATACTCACCATAATTATTCAAACAAACTTACAGGTAACGCATTTAAACGCGCTAAATCAGCTTGGGTATCCACACCTGGCGGTAGATTAGCTTCGGCAATATCAATTGCGATACGATGACCATTTTCTAATACACGTAACTGCTCAAGGCTTTCTAATTTTTCAAGATTACCTTGTTCCCATGTCACATATTCTTGTAATAATTTCACGCGATATGCGTACAAGCCTAGATGACGGAAGGCTTGATTATGAAGCTTTGGCTCTAGTAATTTCGCCCCATCACGATCATAAGGAATGGTTGCTCGACTGAAATACAGCGCTTCTTTACGATTGCTCATCACGACTTTGACAATACTATCGCGTTGAAATTCATCTAGAGCATGAATAGGTTCACATAAAGTAGACATCGAGCAATGTGGGTAATCAACTAATAACTGTGTGACTTGTTGAACCAATTGAGCAGGAAGTAAGGGTTCATCACCTTGCACATTTACAATAATATCGTCTTGTGCCCAACCTTTGAGACGAGCGACTTCACTTAAACGATCTGTGCCTGATGGATGATCAACACTGGTTAAAACAACATCAACACCTTCAGCACGACAAACCTCAGCAATACGCTGATCATCTGTTGCAACACACAAATCATCAAATCCTTCGACTTTTTTCGCTTGATCTACCACACGCAAAATCATTGGACGACCATGAATAAGTAATAATGGTTTTGCAGGTAAACGCGAACTCGCAAAACGAGCAGGAATGACAATATGTTTCATGGTCGATCTCTAAGAAAATTGAATACCAACGTGTTGCAATTGCTGTTTCAACAAAGCATAACAATCAGAAGACAAAACCGCTTCAACAGGCACAACCCAAATCGGAATATTAAATTCAGGATGCTGTTTCAACAATACTTTAAACTTTACCGCATCTTTTTCGGTGGTAATAATCGCATCTTGATTATTAAAAGTAAGATCACTGATTTGGTAATCATGATGATCAGGGAACTCATGTGCCTGATACTGATTCACTTTCAATTGATTCAAAGTTTGATAAAACCGCTGTGGAAAGCCAATACCAACAACTACATTAAAACACTGACGTGGATCAAATCCATTTAGGTCTACACTCGCATTTAACAGATACAGCTGCCCAATCTCTAAATGCATATTTCTTTGTGTTTGTGCAACTTTGGTATGCTCAATCACGGTACTGCCATTTAATCTTGACTTTGGCTCACGTAGATAGCCTTCAGGCAGTAACTTTTCATTCCCCAAACCACGATTTTGATCCAATACAATCCACTCGATTTGACGTGCTAACGCCCAGTGCTGCAAACCATCATCACTGATAATCAAATCAAGCTTTTCAGATTGCAACAATAATTCAATGGATGCTTGTCGGTTCGGTCCAACAG
The DNA here is from genome assembly GCF_000374425.1 of Acinetobacter tjernbergiae DSM 14971 = CIP 107465. GTDB lineage: Bacteria > Pseudomonadota > Gammaproteobacteria > Pseudomonadales > Moraxellaceae > Acinetobacter > Acinetobacter tjernbergiae. Next base: position 90,978 of record NZ_KB894367.1, read on the forward strand.
CCATCGGCACATGAGTCGATTGAACAATCAAACAAGGTTCATCACCTGCAACATCTGGCTCAGAGAGAGCATTGACCAACAGCGGAAAAGGACCCTTCCCGCCATAACCACGACTGATCACACCAACACGAATACCTTGTTGCTGTAAATACTTGACCAGTTCAATTAACAGAGGTGTCTTTCCACTACCACCCACTGTAATATTCCCAATGATCATGACTGGAATCGGTGCTGTATAGCTTTTCTTAAAACCAACAGTATACAAGGTCTTATTTAACGAAAAAATTAAACGATACAATAATGACAAAGGGCGCAATACGATCAGCCAAGGCGCTTTTTTATTCCAAGCATCTTGCACATATTGCGCAATTGACATCGTTAATTTTCCTCAAAATTACGTTGGTGCAGTTGATAATACATTCCATGTTTTGCAAGTAATTCAGTATGCGTACCCTGCTCGATAATTTGCCCTTTATCCATCACCACAATAAGATCGGCATTTTCCACTGTAGATAAACGGTGTGCAATTACAATTGTCGTACGACCTTGCATCGCTTCATCAAAAGCTTGCTGGATAAAGTATTCAGATTCATTATCTAGCGCACTGGTTGCTTCATCTAAGATTAAGATTGGAGAATCTTTTAAGATTGCTCTCGCAATTGCAATACGTTGACGTTGACCACCTGAAAGGTTTAAACCTTGCGCACCAAGTATTGTGTCGTAGCCTTGTGGTAAATTCATAATAAAGTCATGGGCAAAAGCGGCTTTGGCTGCTGCAATCACTTTGTCATCACTCGAATCTTGTAACTGACCATAAGCAATATTATCGCGTACTGAACGATTAAAGAGCACAACCTGTTGATTGACTGTCGCAATTTGTGAACGCAGATAAGAAAGCTCAATCTCTTGTACCGCAATATCATCAAAATAAATTTGACCTTCACTCAACTCTTGGAAACGTGGCAGCATATTGACCAATGAGGTTTTTCCTGCGCCAGATCGACCTACCAATGCAATGGTTTGACCAGCCTTAATATCTAAAGAAAAGTCTTTGATTGCGTGCGTACCATCGGTATAACGCAAATTTGCATGATCAAATCGAATATTCCCTTTCAGCACTGGTTTGAGTTGCCCATTATTTTCTTCTTCAGGTAAATCCAACAATTCAAATACTGAATGTGCTGCTGCTAAACCTCGTTGAAGCTTTTCATTAATATCAGTCAAATTCTTCACTGGTTTTGAGATCAAACCTGCAGCTGTAATAAATGAGATAAACTCACCTGCTGAGGTATCACCCAAAACTTGTGGGCGCAATGCTAGCCAAAGAATAGTCGCCATCGCAATGGATAATAACAGCTGAATAATTGGGCTGTTAATATTCTGCACTACAACCATTTTCAATCCACGACGAAGATTTTCCTCAGAGGACTTATAAAAGCGTTGTTGCTCAAAGGCTTCTCCCGTAAAGCTCTTAACAACCGAATTTCCATTAATCGTCTCTTGCACAACATGGTTCACATCACCCATGGTATTTTGCACTTGAATCGATAATTTTCGCATTTTCTTAGACGCAATACGGACTAACAAACCAATAAATGGCATGAAAACCACGATACACAGCGTCAAACGCCAGTTTGTGTATAGTAAATAACTCAATAAACCAACAACAATCAAACCATCTTTAATCAAAGTTTGTAAAGATTCTGATGATGCAGCCGTTAACTGCTCAACGTTATACATCAACTTTGCGCTGATATGACCTGCACTATTATCTAAATAATATTGCGCAGGTAGTCGTAGCAATTTAGCATAAACCTCCTGACGAATACTAAAGACTAAACTACGTGAAATAACCGCTGAAAAATATCCACCCAAAAACAAACCCAAACCACGGAAGAACATTAGTAAGACAATTAAGGCAGGAAACCAATCAAGATTTTCACGGCTACCACTTTGAATTGCATCAATAATATACTTGAGCAACTTGGCAACAGAGACCTCTGTCGCTGCATTGATTCCAAAACCAAGTAATATAAATAAGGCAACACCCCAATAAGATTTTAAATAACCTAATAGACGTACATAAACCTTAAAATCTTGATTCACTCAGTAAAACCTCTAGTTGGAACTTTTGTACTAATATTTACGTTAACAAAGCCAAGCTGACCTGCTACATCCATTACACGAATCACATCTTCATGCTTTGCTTTCGCATCAGCTGCAATGATAAACATAAAATCACGACGATCTTGTGCAGCTTGCTTAATTGCTGTACTCAAATCCGCACTATCTTTGGTTGATAATGCTTGACCATTCACAGAATAATGCCCCGTCGAGTCTACCATGATTTCAATTTTGTGATCGAATTGTTTAGGTGGAACACCTTGGGCATCAGGTAAAGTTAGATTTATACGGCTTTGCTGGCTAAAAGTCGTAGAGAGTAATAAAAACACCAAAATAAATAACATACAGTCAATCATTGGTGTCAAATTGATATGAATATCTTCGACTTGAGAACGCTTAAATTTCATAATGTCACCTATGCTCAGCTTGCACGGCGATGTTCTTGCACATGAGGTGCTTTTTTGTAGAAAAGTGCAGCATGAAATAATGTTGATTGCTGTTCTAATTCAGCAATATATTCATGCACAACACGTTGAAAATAACGATAAGCAATCATGGCAGGAATCGCAATCAGCATCCCAACAGCCGTAGTAATCAATGCTTTAGAGATACCAGGCATCATCATACTTGCATTTCCCGCTGAACCAATATCAATCACTAAAAACGACTCAATAATACCGAGTACTGTTCCTAGCAAGCCAAGCAAAGGTGCGATCGCACTCAAAGTACCTAAAAAGTTAATATTTTTTTCTAGATAGCTGATTTCTTGTGAGGCTGTTGCTTCCATTTGTGCACGCGCAAATTGCTCACCTTGATCTTGGTGGTCATAACCTGCTTTTAGAATACGACCTAAGGGGCTTTTTTTCGCTTCATCTTGTTCTAAAAATGAAACTACAGATTCAACATTTGAACCATGAACAAGCAACGCTTGCGGTAAAACTTGTGACCGTTTTAAACGAATATATCGCTCAATTGTAATCGCAACCGTAAAAATTGATGAAAGAATAAGGGGTAGCATTAACCAACCACCCGCTTTCACAAGTTCCCACATATTATTCCCCAATAATATTTAAAATATAAAAGGATGTACCTTAAATATTAGTTAGGTAAACAAATATTTAAGATTCCATCCAACTCATCCAATGAGTGATAATGAATGACCATTTTCCCTTTACCTTTCTGGTTATGGTCAATTTTCACATTTGCTCCAAAACGTTCTGATAATTTCTGGGTCAACTGTTCAATATCAGGAGAAACCTGTACCTTTTCCTTTTCAGGTTTTGGCTCACTCCACTCACGCACCAATTGCTCAGTCTGACGTACTGACAAGGCTTTTTCAATCACGATTTCCGCCACATCCATCTGGTCTTTTGCTTTCAAGGTTAGAATAGCGCGTGCATGCCCCATATCCAATTGACCTTGTTGCATTAAGTCTTTAATCGGATCAGGCAAACTTAACAAGCGTAGTAAATTGCTGACAGTGGTACGTGCTTTACCTACAGTATCCGCAATTTCTTGATGGCTCAAACCGAACTCATCATGAAAACGTTGCAAAGCAACTGCTTGATCAATTGGATTGAGATCTTGACGCTGAATATTTTCAATTAACGCTAGTGCAATCGCAACTTGATCATTTAAATCTCGCACGATTGCAGGAATTTCCGTTAATCCTGCTAATTGCGCAGCACGCCAACGGCGTTCACCTGCAATAATTTCATAAGAATATTGTTCATCTTCGATAGGACGAATCACAATTGGTTGCATCACCCCGTGTTTCTCAATCGACGATGCAAGCTCTTGTAAGTCTTGTTCTTGGATAAAGCGACGTGGTTGATATTCACCACGTTTTAATAAATTGACATCAATTTGCTTGAGTTGACCATGATCCAAGGCTTGTGCTTCAAGTTGCAATTTTTCTTTTTGAATTGAACCCAATAGCGCATCTAAACCACGACCTTTAGCCAATCCGCGTTTTTTGATGCTCATATAGCACTTCCTTTTTTCACTTTACTTTTCTTCAACATTTCTGCGGCTAAATTCAAATATGCAACCGCACCTTTTGAACTTTTCTCAAAATAGATCACAGGCAAACCATGAGCTGGCGCTTCTGCTAAACGAATATTTCGAGGAATCACCGTTTCATATAACTTTTTACCAAAATACTGCTCTAACTCAGCCGACACATCACGCGTCAACGCATTTCGAGCATCATACATGGTACGTAATACCCCAACAATTTCCAAGCTTGGATTGAGCGCTTTTTGTATACGATCAATCGTCTGAGTCAAGTCAGCCAAACCTTCCAAAGCATAGTATTCACACTGCATTGGGATAATTACACCATTAACCGCAGCCAAAGCATTCACTGTAATCAAACTCAAACTTGGTGCGCAGTCCACAATAATATAATCAAAAGCTGAATCAACTTCTTGCAAGGCATTTTTAAGAATAAACTCACGCCCTTCTTGTTCAGCAATTGCAAGTTCCACACCCGCAAGCTCTCGGTTTGCACCTAGAACTTTATAACCAACTTCAGCTTTTTGAATCGCCGTTTCAATTGGCACTTCACCCAACAACACATCCGTAATCGAGTAAAGTAAATCATTCTTTTGAACGCCAGATCCCATAGTGGCATTACCTTGAGAATCCATATCAACCAATAAGACACGTTTCTTCAAAATCGCCAAAGAAGCAGCAAGATTAACGGCTGTTGTGGTTTTTCCCACGCCACCTTTTTGATTTGCAATCGCAATAATTTGAGCCATGATTACCCTTAATATTTTTTATTGAATTCGTTGAAGTAAAAGTAAATGACGTTGTTCATCTAATCGTGGTACACGCAGCTCTATCACTTTGCATGCATACTGGTCTTTCATCTGTTCCATTTCATCAACTGGAATCAAGCCCTTCATTGCAGCAATAATACTTTGCTCATGCATATAAGGTTGCGCCGCATCAACAAAATCAGTTAATGATGCAAATGCTCGACTTGTAATGACATCAAACTGACCAAGTTCACCAATCGTGTCTTCATTTTCTACACGTGTTTGAACTGCAACAACATTATTCAATTTTAAATCGGCGATAAATTGCTTTAAAAAGCGAATTTTTTTCCCATTTGAATCCAATAGCACACAAGAACGTTCTGGTTGGCATAATGCAATGATCATGCCGGGCATTCCACCGCCCGTACCAACATCCAATAATCGCCCTTGTGGTAAATCATTTAAGATACTTAAACTATCTAACAAATGTTTAACCAACATTTCTTTTGGATCGCGAATTGCGGTCAAGTTGTATGCTTTGTTCCACAGCACTAGAGCATCTTGATATTTCAATAGTAGTGTTAGTGCTTCTTCACTCAGGTTTAAACCTAAAGCCTGACTACCTTGCTTTAATTCTTGAAAAAAAGGATGCATAACAGTGCAACATCTCGATAAACTTGCCGTGCAGTATACCGATTTCTGATACAAGGCACAGTAGGACTTGTTGAACGATTATGCAGTTAAACATTTACAAACATGATAAACTGCATAATCCATTAGGTTTTTCGTCTTTTCTTATGCAAATCAAAGATAGACAAAGCATTTTTATAAAAACACACCTTGTATAATTTGTTGATCAAGCTGCTCCAAACGCTCTGGAGTGCCAACATCCACCCAGACCCCTTGTAATTTTTCAGCAGAGACTTGCTGTTGTTGCATCGCTTGTTTAAGCAAGGGTGCTAAAGGTCGCTTACCATTTTCTAAACCAGCAAACATTTTGGGTGCTAAAACCGCAACCCCACTATAGGTCAAAGCTTCACCTAACTGTGCTTGCTCAAAAGTACAAGCCAAACCATTCACAAGGATAAAATCACCTTTCAAATGTTGTGGGGGGTTATCAACCAACACCAGATGTGCCTGTTTGTCACCCAACTCGACATTTAACAAGGGAGCGAAATCCATTGTGGTCCAAACATCACCATTCACCAAAATAAAGGGTTCATCACCCAATAATGGTAGTGCATTGACAATCCCACCTGCGGTTTCAAGCCCTTCACCTTCGTGCGACCATAAAATCGTCACACCGAATTGAGAGCCATCACCCAAAGCAGTTGCCAGTTTCTCACCTAACCAAGCGGTATTGATGACAATCTCGGTAACACCTATCTGTTGCAGCTTTTCAATATGCCAAACAATCAGGGGCTTTCCACCTACTTCAAGTAAAGGCTTAGGCGTATGCAACGTTAAAGGTCGCATACGATTTCCTAGACCTGCTGCAAGAATCATGGCTTTCATTATGCAACGACCTCATATTCACCATATTTAGCGATGAATTTTGGCATCACAACATCATGCACAAATTGCATAAAATCATTAAGCTCAGTATAAGTTTGGCTTTCTTCAAGTAAGTACCACATCACACGTGGTAAATCTTTTAAATAACCTGATTTGCCATCACGCTCAAACAGGCGCACAAAAATACCGAGAATCTTGAGGTGGCGTTGAATTGCCATAAAATCAGCATCACGCTTGAATTGCTCAAAGCTACGATTTTCTTTTGCAGTCGCAGGTAACAAGTTATAGAACACCTCGAACCACCCATAGACTCGTGCAGCATTCCATTGCACATACGCATCACGTGTAATCGAAATCAGATCATAGGTATCAGCACCAATCACTGCATCTTGAAAATCAATCACGCCAAGAACCTGTTCATTCTCGATTTTCATCAAATTACGACTATGATAATCACGATGTACAATGACTTGTGGCTGATTGATTGCCTCAATCGCAAGGAAATCAAAAGCCTGTTCAATCGTTTCCAACTGCTGCTCTGTCGGCTGAATCTCTAATGACGGCAACATCCATTCGGTTAGCAGACGCATTTCTGTCATCAACTTTTCATAGGAATATGCTGGCAACTGTTGATGTACGTCGATCTGCTGTAAGTCAATCAACTGCTTGAAGCTTTGTGCATAATATTGATCAACAGTGTCATCATTTAATAAAGTTGATAATACGACATCACCAAAGTCTTCTAACAACAACAAACCGAGTGATAGATCTTTGGCAACAATATGCGGTACACGCACACCATTTTGATCAAAGAACTCATCAATCTCTACAAATGGGACGCAATCTTCTTTTTCAGGTGGCGCATCCATGAGCATATATGTTTTGTTTTGTAACTTAATTCGGGCATAGCGACGAAAGCTCGCATCTCCAGCCAAAAAATTGATCTCAAATTGATCGGTTTGGAGAGTAGCTTGAAGCCAAGTTTGTATCAATTGTTCGCGTTGTGTATTCATTTGCAATAAAATCTAAAACTAGCTGAGATTTTGAAAGCTTAAGTGTAGCCACTTATCAACTTTTTCTCTATGATGCGACAATAATTAATTGTGAATTAGCGTACTGGTTAATGAGACAATGAAACATCAGTTTAAATTTAATCCTTTAGCAACAGCTATTTTAACACTCTTGTGTGGCGGCTCGATTCAATCCAGTTTCGCAGCGCAGGCTGATGTTGTCTCTACGCTTGACAATAAACAGCTCAAAGCAGCCATTCAAAAAGATCAAGTGCAAGAAAACTATCCTGGCGAGAAGTTTTTTCAGCAATATTATGTTGATAAATCTGCACCAGAAGCACAATTACGCGACAATCGCTATTTGAGCTCCTCTTTTTGTCAGGGAACATGGGTCACACCAATCAATCCTGAAACAAAGGCAAGTCATTCAAATACAACGACCTCTGTGATTACCGCAGATTATGGGCATTACAACCCTACTGGCGATTCTGTTCTACAAGGTAATGTCATCATTGACCAAGAGGGTCGAACGATTCGTGCAGATCAAGTCACGATTGATCCAACACAAACACATGCCAAAGCTCAAGGGCACGTCCAACTTGCTCAATCAGGGTTACTTACCCAAAGTGATCATATTGACTATAATTTAAAAACCCAAACAGGCGATTTAAATAATAGTTTCTATATTTCTGAACAGCAGCATGCACATGGACACGCAAGTCAGATTAAACGTCAGAATGAAAATCTAATTGTACTGAAAGATGCAAGTTATACCGCTTGTCCGCCTGATCAAAAACCTGCTTGGAAAATACAAGCCAAACAAATTGAACTGGATCAAGCTTCTGGTCGTGGTGTCACTCGTGGAACCAAACTTTATGTCAAAGACGTTCCCGTCCTAGCAGTACCTTATTTCAATTTTCCCATTGATGACCGTCGTACAACAGGTTTATTAAGCCCAAATTTTGGCTATAGCAACGATGGTGGTGCCCAACTTACGACACCCGTCTATCTTAATCTTGCGCCGAATTATGACCTGACACTCACGCCAAGTTATATGAGTCAACGTGGTGCAAAATTAGATGCAGAATTTCGCTATATGACCGAAGATTTTGGTTCTGGTCGTATTTGGGGTGGTTATTTACCCACAGATAACCATTATGACGATAAAAATCGAAGCGATTTACATTTTATTCACAATTGGAAAATCAACAATCAGTGGTCAACCGATTTAGAATATAATTACGCATCGGATAAAGATTACTTTGCTGACTTTAATAACAATCCGAATACGCGAACAGACCTTAACTTACGTCGTGCTTGGGAACTCAATTATCGCAATGGTATCCCCGGGCTTAAGGCACAGTTAAAAGTTGAAGACTTTCAGACGCTTGATCAAAAAATTCTAGACGCAGACAAGCCTTATGCCCGTCTTCCACAGTTTTTATTAAATTATGTTGGCGGTGACCCTCAAGGTCTACAATATGAGTTTAATAATGATACTGCCTACTTTAAAAAATCAATTAACGATCAATCCGCATTAGAGTCTAGTGGTACACGTATTTACAACCAATTTGCTGTGCGCTACAACTACCTAACACCATCTTGGTTCTATGCCGTTCCTGAAATATCGATCAGAAGTATTAACACCTTTTACGATCAAGACTCAAAAGAAGGACGTGGGCTATCTACATCTGATGATTTAGAAAAATCAGTTGCTGTCCCTCAATTCACCATTGCAACAGGCATAACTTTCGAAAAAGAGGGTAAATACTTACAAAGTATTTCACCACGTGCTTTTTATGCTTATTCTCCCTACAAAAATCAAGATGATCATCCAAACTTTGATTCCACAACAGCATCAATTAATTATGATCAGCTATTCAATCCATATCGCTTCTACGGACATGACCGTTTAGATGATAATAACTTCTTATCACTCGGTGTAACCTACAGTCTACTAGATACTGAAGGTTTAGAACGGATTAAAGCCAGTGTCGGGCAAAGTTATTATTTTAGCGATCGACGTGTAACACTCAACCAACAACCTGACGAATTTGACACCCAACGTCGTACAGGGCCAATTGTGAACATATCAAGTCAACTCAATCAGAACTTCACCCTTGCGGCTAATTCAGCATGGATGTCAAATGGTGATAATGCTCAACGAGACTTCCAAGCTTACTATGTAGGCGACACAGGAAAGCTATACAATTTGGGTTACTTCTATCGTAAAAATATTCCTGATCGTCAAAGCTCTTACGATCAGGCTGTTGCATCCTTTATACAACCAGTAAAAGACAATTGGCGTATTATGGGCCATGCTCAATATGACCTGGATAACAACCTAATGCGTGAATATTTACTTGGTGTTAATTATGAGTCTTGTTGTTGGGCTGTTTCAGTATATGGTCGTTCTTACTATAATGATTTAGATGATCCAAACTCATCTGATGTCCATAGAAAACGTGCTGTCATGGCTGAATTTACACTTAAAGGTCTCGGTGCTTTAAACAACAAACTCGCTTCTCTTCTTGAAAATAGAGTTTTAGGTTTCAACAAAATTAATCAATCTTGGACACAACGTTAATGAAGATAAAATCTTTCCAACATATCTTTAAAGCGACTGTTCTCGCTGCCCTAATTTCTTCCTCAATGCAAAGCTTTGCTCAACCTACGGATGAGGTTGTTGCAATTGTAGATAGTAGTGTCATTCTTAAAAGTGATTTAGAACAAGGAATTGCCGAAACAGAACATCAGTTAAAAGCGCAAAATAAAACAGTTCCACCGCAACAATATTTACAAATGCAGGTTTTAGATCAGCTGATCATTCGTCAAGCACAATTAGAGCAAGTCAAACGCTTTGGCATCAAAGCTGATGAAAAAAGCCTAAATGCAGCCGTATTAAAAATTGCAAATCAATCAGGTGCAAATACATTAGAAGCATTTCAACAAAAATTAGATGCGATTGCACCAGGTACCTATGAGAATTTACGCAACCGAATTGCTGAAGATCTTGCGATTGGTCGCTTACGTCAACAACAAGTGATGTCTCGTATTAAAATCAGCGATCATGATGTTGAAAACTTCCTAAACTCTCCTGAAGGTCAAGCTGCACTTGGGACACAAGTTCATGTGATACATATGCGTGTTTCTGGTGAAAACAGTGCTGATGTACAAAGAATTGCTCAAGAGGTAAAACTCTCTCTCACTAACAATGATGATGCCAAAGCTATTAGCTCAAAACTCTCCACCTCAACAATTAAAGTCGATGGTGCAGATATGGGTTTTCGCTCTTTATCCGAAATCCCAAGTGAACTTGCTGCGCGAATTACTCCTTTAAAAGTCGGACAAACAACAGAACTAATTAATGTCCGTGATGGAACACACGTACTCAAACTTATTGAGCGTAAACAAGATGATCAAAAAGCCTTAGTTTCTCAATACCAAACTCGTCATATCTTGATTCAACCATCTGAAGTTGTTAGCCTCGATCGCGCAAAACAAATGATTGATAGCCTGTATAATCGTGCGAAGGCAGGCGATGATTTTGCAACTTTAGCTGCAACCTATTCAAATGATACAGGTTCAGCACGTGATGGTGGTAGTCTTGGTTGGGTTAGTCCAGGCGTAATGGTGCCTGAATTTGAACAAGTGATGAAAGAAACACCAGTTGGGCAAATCAGCAAACCTTTCCAGAGCCAATTTGGTTGGCACATCTTACAAGTGACTGATACTCGCCAACAAGATATGACCAAAGAAGTTCAAGAGCGTATGGCTCGCCAAGTTTTAGGTGAACGTTTATTCGATACCGAAGTGGATAGTTGGATGCGTGAACTGCGTGCTAATGCTTATGTTGAAATTAAAGATACAAGCTTAGATTCAAAAGTAACTCAGCAAAAATAAGTCCATTACATTAAAATGCCAGCGATTTAGCTGGCATTTTTTATGATTAATTTTTATTTAATAAAATTTTACCTTAGCTAAGTTCTCACTTCATCGTAATGCAATAAAGTACAATAAACTAAATGCCACCAAAGAATAGAAAACAACATAAACTACCCACTACTAGAATTATCATCAGTATAGATTATCAATTCTGATTCTGGGTTTGCAAAAACATAATGTCCTGAAGGTAATTTTAGAACGAAAATAATAACACTATCATGTTTTAGAAATTTATATATAAAATTATAAAAGTCTAAAATACTTGCAATACAAAAACATGATGTAAAGATATAACTAGGAAGTCTAAGCGAAACACTTACTGATTCTTTTTCATTTATATCCAAATATTTATGTATTTGATTGACACCATCTACAATAGACCTCTTGCAAAAGTCAAAAAACAATCAGATGTAAGTATTGATTTTATTAAGTTTGATCAATTCTAAAATCATTGAAAATGGCACTTATGCAAGAGGTCTAATATAAACATCCCTATCTGATGGGGTTTGAAACATCACATTGTTCGATGCTAATATTCTTTCCGCTAAACTTTCATTATCTTTATCTTCACACCCAAATAACTCTTTTTCATCAATACTTAAAAGTTTTGATATAATCTCATTATGCTCTATTCGTTTCATTTTCTCATTATGCTCAGTCAATTTTTGAGCTAAAAGTGATCTAGACATAATTCAATACTCTATTATCTCACATCATATGTGATTTTCGACATCCACTGCACATTGCAATCTAAAACTGGTTAATATCTAATTTATAAAAATTATTCAGTTAATATATTAGCACCCTACAGCACATTTTATTTTCTACACTTAGAAATAAAAAAACAGCACCAAAAGATGCTGTTTTTTATTCATCACAAATTAATTATTTGTAACGATCAACCATTTTCTCTAACGAAATTGGGCGAATCTTATCTGCATTACCTGCTGTACCAAATGAATGGTAACGATCTACACAGATTTGCTTCATTGCTTCAACTGTTTCACCGAAGAATTTACGTGGATCAAATTCACTTGGTTTTTCAGCCATCATACGGCGCATTGCACCCGTAGATGCCAAACGTAAATCGGTATCAATATTAATCTTACGCACACCATGCTTGATTGCTTCTACAAGCTGCTCAACAGGCACACCGTAAGTTTCCTTGATATCGCCACCATATTGGTTAATCACTGCCAACCATTCTTGTGGTACAGAGCTTGAACCATGCATAACCAAATGGGTATTTGGCAATGCAGCATGAATTTCTTTGATACGATCAATCGCCAAGATATCGCCTGTAGGTGGACGAGTAAACTTGTACGCACCATGTGAAGTACCCACAGCAATCGCCAAGGCATCTACATTGGTGTCTGTAACGAATTGAGTTGCTTCTTCAACAGAAGTGAGCAATTGAGAATGATCGAGTACGCCTTCCGCACCCACACCATCTTCTTCACCAGCCATACCAGTTTCAAGGCTACCCAAGCAACCAATCTCACCTTCAACCGAAACACCACAGGCATGTGCCATAGCGACAACACGACGTGTTACATCAACATTATAGTCATAAGATGTTGGTGTCTTACCATCAACGCCTAATGAACCATCCATCATCACTGAGCTAAAACCCAATTGAATCGAACGTTGGCAAATATCAGGGCTTGTACCATGATCTTGGTGCATTACTACTGGAATATGCGGCCACTCTTCAATCGCAGCTAAAATTAGATGACGTAAGAAAGGTGCACCTGCATACTTACGTGCGCCTGCTGAAGCTTGCACGATGACAGGTGAATTAGTCGCATCTGCAGCGAGCATAATTGCGCGCATTTGTTCTAAGTTGTTTACGTTAAATGCTGGTACGCCGTAGTTATATTCTGCAGCGTGATCCAAGAGCTGGCGCATTGAGATTAGAGCCATAATATCCTCCCAGGTAATGCGCCATATTCTACATGTTGATTTACTTCAATTCAGCAACTAATCACTGGATTTCCCAAAAAATTATGAATCTTTTGTGTAATTTAACCAGCAAATTGCACTTAAAATAAAAAAAAGACTAAATCAAAAAGTGATTTAGTCTTTCCAAATGAAATTTAGTCATATCAAATGCGATACACTAAATTTAACTTAAACTTAGCAATAGCCTTCCAAACGCGTTAAAGGAAGCTTTTTACCAATTGCTTTTTCAATTTCTGGTAAATAAAAGGCATCATCCTCAGATAAGAAACTAATACTCACACCTTGAGCCCCTGCACGCCCCGTACGACCAATACGGTGAACATAATCATCCGACTGCTCCGGCAAGGTAAAGTTAATCACATGAGAAACACCATCTACATGAATACCACGACCTGCAACATCTGTTGCGATCATAATATTATTTTTACCCTGCTTAAACTGATCTAGCATTTTCAAACGTTTATCTTGTGCGATCTCACCAGATAACATTCCAACTCGATAACCATCACGTTTTAAATGATCATACAAACGACGTACTTGATCTCGACGATTCGCAAAAATCATGACTTTATCAATAGGTTCATCACGAAGAATGTCTTGTAGAAGCTTATATTTATCTTCTTTGGCAACCATGTAAACACGCTGCTCAACATCATTATTGGTTTTCTGTTCTGGTTCAATTTCAACAGTTACAGGCTCAAACAACCATTGACGTGCAAGATTAAGCACATCATAACTAAAGGTTGCAGAAAACATGAGCGTTTGACGTTGTTCTTTATATGGAGAAAAACGAACAATTCTTTTTACTGATGGAATAAAACCCATATCAAGTAAACGGTCAGCTTCATCAATCACCAAAAATTCGATTTTATCCAACCAAACTTCTTTTTGCTCAACAAAATCAATCAATCGACCAGGTGTTGCAACAATAATATCGACAAAATTACTGTCCAACATTTTCTTTTGTTTATCAAAATCCACACCACCCAACAACGTCACAAGGTGTAAATTTGAAAACTTAGTTAATGCTTGCGCATCACTTTCAATTTGTAAAGCCAACTCGCGTGTAGGCGCTAAAATCAAAGCACGTGGTTCACCACGAAATCGCTGCTCTTGAATTGGATTATTCAACAAATCATTGATTACACTAACCAAAAATGCTGCTGTTTTTCCTGTACCTGTCTGAGCCCGACCAATAGCATCGTGACCTACTAGTGTATATTTCAAAACCTTTTGTTGAATTGGGGTCATTTGCGTGAAGCCCAAAGCGTCAATTGCCTTTTTCAACTGCGGATGTAAATTTAAGGTATCAAAACCAGATGTCATATAGGTATGCACTCGGACCAGCAATGATCAAAAAAAGAAGTATTATAAACAAAAACGCCCCAAATTACATTGGAGCGTTTTTATATTGCGTTAAAGCAACAAATTAGTCTAAAGGCTGAACGTTTTCAGCTTGGAAACCTTTTTGTCCTTGAACTACGCTGAATTCAACGCGTTGGCCGTCACGTAAAGAACGGTGACCGTCACCCATAATTGCACGGAAATGAACAAATACGTCATCACCGCCATTACGTTGAATAAAACCAAAGCCTTTAGTGTCATTAAACCACTTTACTACGCCTTGTTCACGAGCTGTCATAAGTCAATCCTCAGATATTGAAAGATAAGGACCTTCCGGTGTTGCAAACAGCAGAGCCAACAAGGTTTTAAAATTTTTTATAATCTTAAAGCTTGTAATCATTCTGTAAAACTATCAACAATTTCCGGTTACATCCATTTGTTATAGGTTTTTAACGATAATATCGTATAACATATATCCTAAAACGCATCGAGCTTAACATGGGTTTATGATAATTAATAGGTTTATTTTCAGTTATTTCAAATAACTTCATCCGTTTTTTTCAATAATTTAGCGGTTTTTTAATGATTTTTTTTACTATAAAAATAAGAGACTCTACATCTAAAAATTGAGCAGGAATTTTAATAAAAACCAGCCAAAATATGCACAAAAAAAACAAACAATGTTAGCAATCACCTTTCCCAAGAATACCATCTAAAACCATTTCAACAACAAGCTGAATAATAATGATTATCGGTTATAATGTTCTACCCAAAATACTCTTGAACAACCAGAATTAACAAACACTTAGATTACTCGCATTTAACTCACCAATCCCCTAAAGTAAACCGCCTCTAAGAACACTCAAGCTAAAATAACCCGAATCGTGGATAAAAAATTGACTTGAAAAATAAAAGAACTAGAGCCATCAGTTGAGTTACCAAACCTAAAGCTCTAGTCCTAATGTTCAATAGTACCGAATTATTCTGTGTAATCGATGATTTCTTTCTTAAATTTGAATCAACTTATTGGAAGTTTCTCAAACAAATCCGCTACTCTTTAAGAATCAGAACTGCACAGCTGACCATCTCGGAAATTAGCTTTATCGCCATTTGGTATAAGTGTTCTCACTTCAGTAATTTCAAAGCCTTTTTCACATGGTTAACGG
>NZ_KB894368.1 GCF_000374425.1 Acinetobacter tjernbergiae DSM 14971 = CIP 107465
CTAGTTACAATACAGACCAATTATCTAATCCGTTAATAACTCTTTGGTTCGTAAGTAAGGCATACATTATTAAGTAATGTGAATAAGACCCCAAAGCACCACAACAGTTTGCTGGCGACAATAGCAAGAGTGAACCACCTGATCCCTTCCCGAACTCAGAAGTGAAACCTCTTAGCGCTGATGGTAGTGTGGCGTTTGCCATGTGAGAGTAAGTCATCGCCAGCTTTTAAACTCTAACACCCCCTAACCTAGCGGTTAGGGGGTGTTTTTTATTGGGAGAATGAGTGATTTTTATAAGAAGGAAGAAAAGAAATTAAAGAAATTTTTGAGCAACATAGAGAGATATGGGAAGACTGTTATTTGGGATATGTACATACCCCTAATATTTCCAATAAAGTTGATTATCAGGCTATTGAATTAGTTATTCATGAGGTAAGAGAATATGATTTTTACCCTTGGCTAGGTCATACTGAAAATATAACCTTACCAGAAATGGGATTGCATGAGGTATGTATTAAGGAGTTTAATGAACTCTTTATGAAAATGGCAAATGAAGCTATTAGCTATGGTTCTGATAAAAAATTAGAAAAAGTGGAACTACAACATATTCTTGATGTGTTTCTTAAGGGGTTTTCTAACCCTAGGTATTATAGTAATTTTATAGGTAATGGATGGAAACCTGTGACGAATCATAGTCAGGATTATTTTTTATGTGTCATTGATAAGAATACAATTGGCATGTGGTTAGGTTGTAATGATGAATAAATAATAGGGTATGATTTAGAGCAGTCTCAGTTAGGATATAAAATAACAAATACAAAGAAGCTTCGTCATCTAATCATTAAACTCTAAATTATTAAAAAATATAACTTTTCATAAATCTTACGTTTTCTACTTTCCTCTTTGGCTGACAGGCCTATAATGATTAAGAATCATTCCAAATCTAATAAGGAAATAACATGTCGACCGATCAGCAATTTCCAACGCCTGCCAACTTAGGTATAGCAGTTTACTCGAATAATGCAGAAGCGATAGGTAATACACCCTTAGTTCGTATCAATCGCTTGATTAAATCAGATGCTACAGTATTGGCAAAAGTAGAAAGCCGTAACCCTGCATTTTCGGTGAAATGTCGTATTGGCGCAGCGTTGATTGCAGATGCGGAAAAACGTGGTGTACTTAAAACAGGTATGCATATTGTTGAGCCAACCAGTGGCAATACAGGGATTGCTTTGGCATTCGTGGCAGCAGCAAAAGGTTATCCAATTACTTTAACCATGCCTGCAAGTATGAGCTTAGAGCGTAGAAAAGTACTGAAAGCTTTAGGCGCAAATCTGGTTCTGACTGACCCAGCCAAAGGTATGAAAGGTGCGGTAGATGAGGCTGTTCGTTTAGCCACTGAAAATCCAGAACTATATTTCTTGCCACAACAGTTTGAGAATCCAGCCAATCCACAAATTCATACCGACACCACTGGCCCTGAAATTTGGCAGGCAACCAATGGTCAAGTGGATATCTTGGTTGCTGGTGTAGGTACAGGTGGTACTATTACGGGTATTTCACGTTATTTTGAGCAAGTTCAAAATAAACCATTGTATTCAGTTGCAGTTGAACCTGCGGAATCTCCAATCATCACGCAAACCAAACGTGGGGAAAGCATCACACCAGCGCCACATAAAATTCAGGGGATTGGTGCGAATTTTATTCCTAAAAACTTAGACCTAGATTTGGTTGATGAAGTTTTACCCGTGAATAGCACTGATGCAATTGAGTGGGCAAGAAAGTGTGCAACCCAAGAAGGCATTTTAGTCGGTATTTCAAGTGGTGCAGCATTAGCGGCAGCAGCGCAAATTGCTGAACGTCCTGAAAATGCAGGCAAAACCATTGTGGTGATCTTACCGGATAGCGGTGAGCGTTATTTATCTTCAGTCTTATTTGAAGGTTTGTTTGACGAAGCGTAATTTCGTTATTCAGCCCATAAAAAACCATGCTTGAAGCATGATTTTTTATTGATTTTAAAGCGCTTTCTTTAAAGTTTTTTCGTGGCGTTTGACCGAGCGAGCATATTTCTTGGCTTTATGCCGTGTCCAGAAACTGCGTTCGTAGCCTGTTGGTCCAACATTGTAATAAGCCACTGCTTTAGACCAACTGCCAGCAGATCGATAGTAGGTCGAGAGCACATGTGCACCACAGTTAATATTGACATTCTCATCATAGAGATTGCCCGGACAAGACTGACGCCAATGGCTGGAAATAATCTGGGTTAAACCGATTGCACCCGTTGGCGAACGGGCTGAACTGTTGTAATTAGACTCTTGGCGGATCAGGGCCGCAAGTAAAGTCGGGGATATATCATAACGCTCAGCACTTTGAATGATCATTGGCGATAAGCGATTGGCCGTAGTCGGAGAAACCGAATACGCATTTTGCAAACCTGAGGAAAGCTGATTCGAGCGATTGGCAAAGGATCCGCTTAAACTGCTACAGGCGGATAGACTGATTGCAAGCACAACAAGGCTGATCTTTAAAATGATTGCAGCAAACGGTTTAAAAGCCATATGTTGATCAGAAGAAGTTGATGTGATGTGCAAAACCAGAACCCGATACCAAACAGAAGTATAAGGATGGTATGCACTCAGTTTAGGCGAGTCAATAGTAGTTATTTTGCGGTAATGATTGGACTTGAGTGAGTCATAAAAAAGCCCCGACATCCTGTCGAGGCTTTCTCATATTTGGTTTCTTGCCGCCAACTCCTGTCAACGACCACATCCTGTGTTTCTTGTTATTCTGAATGAGACATCCTGTCTCTCTGTAATGAATAGATTAAGTCAATTCTGTTATTCAGTATATTCGGCAATCACTGCAGTTATTGTAGGCTTTTGCTTACAATAGGACTTTATAGCGCTTCTTTTAAGCTTTGTTCATGGCGTTTGACCGAGCTGGCATAGCGTTCAGCTTGCTGGCGCATATAGGGACTTCTTCTGTAACCTGTAGGGCCAACATTGTAGTAGCCGAGAGCTTTTGACCAATCACCTGTCGATTGATAGTAGTTTGCCAGAATATAGGCACCACAATTGATGTTGACGTGTTCATCATATAAATCACCAGGGCAGAACTGTTGCCAGAATTTTGGGCGTACTTGGGTTAAACCTACGGCATCTGCTGAAGACCGTGCACGAGTTCTATAGCTAGATTCTTGACGAATTAGCGCAGCCAATAAATGTGGTGAAATATTATGACGCTCAGCTGTTTGCAGGATGATTGGAGCAACTCGATTTGCGGTTGTTGGTGATACTGAAAAAGCGTTTTGAATACCAGAAGACAGTTTTTGGGAGTGATTTACTGTAGGTGCTTTGGTTGTCGTACACGCGACAGTGAAGTACGTACTTAAAAAAATGAGACTCAATTTAGCAAAAGTAATGTGAAAGCGAGAAAAAGAAAAGTTTTTGTAAATTATCATCGTAGAAAAATTTGACCGTCATTTATAAAACATGCGGATGGTAGGGAGCAAGTCGATGACAGTCAATGCAATCTATAGAGGTAAATCGTTTAGTTTTAGATATTAAGCTGAATAAAAAAGCCCCGACATCCTGTCGAGGCTTTCTCATATTTGGTTTCTTGCCGCCAACTCCTGTCAACGACCACATCCTGTGTTTCTTGTTGTTCTGAATGAGACATCCTGTCTCTCTATGCTTGATATATTAGCGAATTAATCTCATCAGGGATATTCGCCAATCACCACAGTCACTGTAGGCTTTTACTTACAAGGTGTAGGTCGTAGATGGGATAAGATTAACGTTTCTTCAGAATCCAACCGACCAATCTTTGTGCAATTGGCGCGCAGACCAATACGCTAGGAAAGGCAAACATCCACGCCACGATCCATGCAGACATCCACATCGCAAAGAAATTATCAATAAACCCCACTGCCTTTAATGTGGTGATGCCCGAGATTAAAAAAGACATCATGCAGGATAAAATCAATGGAAATAAAAGACTTGCTGCTTTCACGTGTTCATCACTCCTTGATATGCACTTAAGCTCAATGCAAAATTTTGTCCAAACAACTGAGCGGTTTTGATATCGCCAAAATCAAAAGCATTTGCCGCACTGGCATGTTCAGCTTGTGCCATAAGACCAGACCATGACCCGAGACGATTGGCCGCTTGCATATACGGAACACCTTGATGTTGCTCAGGTAAAATAGGATTACCAACCCATATCATACCGTGTTGCATCGAAAAGGTGAAAAGTGAAATCAGTGTAGATTGCTTATCGCCTGCGGGCAGTGAAGAAACGGTAAATCCTGCAGCTAACTTTCCTTTAAAGCTCTGTTTCTTCCATAAGGGACCTGTAGCATCCATAAGTTGTTTTAATGTTCCAGAGACACCACCGAGGTAAGTGGGTGTCCCCCAAATTAAACCATCATATTGGGTGAGTAATTCAGGGTGAGACATCAGTTGTTCTGCGGTGAATAAATCAATATCCATATTCTCAACTTTGGCTGCTCCAATTTGAATTTGTTGAGCAATAAATTGGGTATGTCCTTGACGGCTATGATAGATAATGGCAATTGATTTCATGGCTTAGTCCTCAGTTAAATAGATTTAATAATTTAGCGGTGAGGAATAAACCACACCCGAAGAGACTGTGATTGATCAAGCTTTTGATACGATTGATCCATGGTTGTGGTGTTTTGGATGCTGCAAAGCCTGAACCCATAGCAGGTTGCATGATGAAGAAAGGGATGAGCACGCTAATGCCCCCAAATAATAAGGCTGAATAAAATTGAGGTTGCAGTAACCAAGCTTCCCCTGTGATGAAGATGAAACCCAATCCGAATAAGATCCCAACACTGTAATGAGCAATCCAGCCCAATACATATTCATGTTGAATCTCAGGAGTTCGTGCAATTGATGCGTGGATGATTTTGCCTTGGAAAATCGATCCTACCCACCGACCAAGGAATGCAAAATTTAAGGTTGGAATATTCAGTTTTTTTAATATGAATAACCCAATATCCATGATGAGTGTTGCACCGATGCCTAGACTCAAAATGTAAAGTAGTAGTTTAGAAATATTCATTTCATCACCCTGACCTTTTCCAAACAAAACCTGATAGATTGATTGTGCAAGTTCAAGTCAACTTGAAGTCAAGAGGTATTTATGGATATTGGTGAAGTTGCAAAAAAAGCAAAGGTTGCGCCATCGACCTTGCGATTTTATGAAGAAAAAGGATTAATCAAATCTATTGGGCGACAGGGCTTACGTCGTCAATATGCAAAACAGGTACTAGATCAATTGGCATTGATTGCATTAGGGCGAGCGGCAGGATTTTCTTTGGATGAGATTGTCACGATGTTTGGACAAGATGGTCAACCTAAGCTAGATCGAAAAATGTTGAATGATAAAGCAGAGCAACTTGAGCAGATGGCACGACGACTCCATTTTATTAGCGAGGGGCTCAGACACGCTGCGGTTTGCCCCGCTGAAAATCATATGCAATGCCCAACCTTTCAAAGTTTCCTAACTGCTGCGATTGCAGGCGAATATCAGCCAACTAAACTTTAGTGATATTTCTTGGATGAGGTCTAATCCTAGCTTAGATTGTCATCTTTTCGCCATAAAGACTTCATTTTATTGCAGTAAAAACGTCATCAAAGCTTGTTTAAATTTATTTTAATTTTTACCAAACATATAAAATTATGAACAAGACAACTTTATTAGCCTTATTCTGCTGTAGCACTTTGGGTTTAACTGCCTGTAATAATGATGACAATAATCAAGATCGGAATACATCGACGGACAAAGTGACAGAACCAACACTTATTTCTTTTGCAAAACTTCCTGTGGCAACTTATGCGGCAGGTCCTGATTCTGGTAAAGCAGTGAGTGGTGCGAATGGCATCTATCCACCTTTTAAAGGACAACCTGTACAAGGTTTCTCTGCTGCTTTAAAAAATGAAGATGGCAGCTATATGGCGATGGCGGATAATGGTTTTGGTACACAAGATAACTCAGCTGATTTCTTGCTTCGGATTTATAAATTAAAACCTGACTTTAAAACCAAAGCGAAAGGTACAGGACAGGTCACTGTACAAAGCTTTATTCAGTTACGCGATCCAAATAAGTTAATTCCTTTTGAGATTATCAATGGCAATACCTTGGAACGTTTATTGACGGGTGCAGATTTCGATCCTGAGTCGATGCAACGCGTAGCAGATGGCAGTTATTGGATTGGGGATGAGTTTGGTCCTTATCTGTTACATTTCTCAGCAGAGGGAATATTGTTAGATGCACCTATTCCGCTCCCAAGTCCATTGAATCCAGCGCAAGAATTGCGTTCACCACAAAACCAGTTCAATAAAGCCAAGATCAATTATGTCGAGCCTTTGGTTGGGCGGAGTAGTGGTTTTGAAGGAATGGCGCTTTCACCTGATGGCAAATATTTGTATCCTTTACTGGAAAAACCATTGTTGAATGATTCGACGGGAAAATTGTTGATTTCCCAGTTCGATCTCCAGAAAAAAGCCTATACGGGACTGTACTATTGGTTTGTGCTTGATAGTAAGGCGACCAACATTGGAGATTTCCAACTTTTTAATGACAAAGAAGGCATCATTATTGAACGTGATGCCAGCCAAAATAATCTAGGCGGTTATAAGAAATTGATTCGGATTAAATTGAATGAGCCGAAGCAGGTGGTAGCGCGTGAAGATCTAGTCGATTTAATCAAAATTGCCAATCCGAATGCTTTATTTGGTGCTGTGCGAGAAGGTGATACTGGCACTGGTTCTGTATTTGCTTTCCCATTTGAAACCATTGAAGATGTTGTCATTGAAAATGCAACGACCCTGACGGTACTGAATGACAACAATTTCCCAGGATCATCAGGACGTAATGCGAAGCAAGCTGATGATAATGAAATCATTCAGATTCGTTTGCCGAAAGCGTTATTTTAAGTTGAGGGTAAAAATAGCCGAAATGATCATTCCGCATTTTGGCTGAAAGCGTATACTGATCAGGCATAAGGAGTCCGAATGTCTGAGTCAGTGCTACGCCCAACCCATATTGAATATGGTTCGAAATCATTTACTGCGATTTTATGGTCTTTGTTCTTTGCTGGTTTTGCGTCATTTTCATCGTTGTATTGTGTACAGCCGATGATGCCAATTTTTGCAAAATTCTTTCAGGTCACGCCGACGCATAGTAGTTTTCCATTATCTTTTTCAACCGTTGCTTTGGCGATAGGACTGCTGTTTACAGGCTTTATTTCTGATCGCTTTGGGCGTAAATCAATTATGGTTTGTGCCTTATTCCTCGTTTCGATTTTATTGTTAATGAGTGCCTCATTTCCAATTTGGGAAATTTTTCTTAGCACCCGTATCTTTATTGGTTTAGCCGTGAGTGGTGTGGCTGCTGTTGCAATGACTTATATCGGGGAAGAAATTGCCCAGAAAGATATTGGTTTTGCGATGGGGCTATATATCTCTGGTACAGCGATTGGCGGCATGGGTGGACGTTTGATCGCAGGGGTGTTGGTTGATTTTATTTCTTGGCAATCGGCAACGTATATTATTGGCTTGCTGAATTTTATTATTGCCTGTTTATTTTATCTGTTATTGCCAAAGTCACAACATTTCAAACCATATCCATTCCGATTTTCCCGTTTTAAAGCGGCATTTGAACAGAATTTAAAAGATCCCAAATTAAGGATTTTATTTGCCCAAGGTTTTATTTTGATGGGGTGCTTGGTCACCGTGTTTAACTACATTAGTTATCACTTGTTGGAAGCTCCCTTTCACTTATCACAAACATGGATTGGTTTGATCTCGATTGCTTATCTTGCTGGAATTTATAGTTCACCGAAAGCTGCGCAATGGGGGTATCAATATGGTCGAGCAAAAGTGCTGCCTTTTTTACTATTTAGCATGATGGTTGGCTTGTTCATTACGCTTATTCCGTCGCTGTGGGCAATTTTACTGGGATTGACGATTTTCACGTTTTCATTTTTTGCTGCACATTCAACTGCAAGTAGTTGGGTCTCAGTGCAAGCTGTGCAATATCGGGCAGTTGCTTCTTCGCTGTATTTATTTTGCTATTACATCGGCTCAAGTTTGCTTGGCAGTAGTGGTGGTTTGATTTGGGAAAACTTTGGTTGGGTGGGGATTAACTTGAGTGTCGGTATGGTCTTAGTGATCGGTTTGGTGCTCGCGATACACTTAATGAAAAAGGAAAATAAAACGACAAATAAAGTCGCATAAACTTGATAAAAGTCCTGAAAATTTAGTAATTTAAATAAGCACCTATTTGGGTGTAGAGATAATATTAAAATTGGGGAAAATAAGATGGAATTACATAGCCGTGTTTATTATAAACATCCTGACTCAACAATCATGGGGCAATTAGAGGTCTTATTTACGACACATCATGGAGATGAAGAAAAGTTCATTCAGACAGCTCTACTCATTAATCCGCAAGCGGATGAGATTACTCAAGAACTAGTTGATTTGATTGATTCGATTGAACATGATCTTACACCAGAGACTCTGCACTATGTTGGTGGGTTTGCTGTACTCGATTTTACACATGGCTCAAATGGTGATGAAAACATTGAAAATATTTTATTATTTTTAAAAGGATTATTACCTGATATTCATGCTCAAGCTTGGGGCTGTGGTGATGATGATCCATGGGAGTTTTGGTTCAAATTTGAGGGCGATGAACTGATCCGTGAAGATGATGAGCCATTGAACGATCCTGATGAAGATGAAGAAATTAAAGCCTCTATTTATGCATGGTGGCATCAAGATTTACCTTCAGAGATTAAAGAAGGTTTCTTAAACGAAGAAGAATAATGATCAACACCTTATGCTTTTATTTCCTCAGATGGTTACAAATACCTTTTGGGGAAATGACACTGTTTGTTTTTTAACCTATAAAAATGAGTGGAATTCATGTTAAAATGATCGGCTTTCATCTTTGATGCTATCCCAGCATTTCAGCTAGCCGAGATTCGCAAGCCATGTCTACTGCCTATACCATGCAGACCGCGCCCAAAGCGTTGTTTGATTACGACAAATATTGGGCGTCGTGTTTTGAACCCGCACCATTTTTGCCGATGTCACGAGAAGAGATGGATCAACTCGGTTGGGATGCGTGTGACTTTATTTTGGTTTGTGGTGATGCCTATATCGACCATCCATCGTTTGTATCGGGCGTGATCGGTCGCGTACTCGAAGCACAAGGTTTCCGTGTTGGAATTATTGCACAACCAGATTGGACCAATGCTGAAAGTTTCCGTGTCTTGGGCAAACCAACAATTGCATGGGGAGTTACCGCAGGCAATATGGATTCGATGATTAACCGTTATACGGCAGATCGTAAAATTCGTTCGGATGATGCTTATTCGCCAAATAATGAAGCGAATAAACGCCCTGACCGTGCAGCAACGGTTTATTGCCAACGTTGTCGTGAAGCTTTTCCTGATGTGCCTGTCCTACTCGGTGGGATTGAGGCGAGTTTACGCCGTATTGCTCATTACGATTATTGGTCTGATAAAGTACGCCGTTCGGTTTTAATGGATTCAAAAGCGGATCTATTAATGTATGGCAATGGTGAACGTTCGATTATCGAAGTGATGCATCGTTTGGCGAAGGGTGAAAAAGTCCAAGATATTACTGACGTTCGTGGCACGGCATTTATTGTGAATAAACATAATAAAAAGTCTAAAGCCAAATTCGTTGAAATTGCGAGTAATGATGTCGATACCATCGGGCGTGTTGATCAGATTATTAACCCGTATGTGATGACGGAAGATATTGATGGTTGTGAAGTTGAAAAAGAAAAAGGCAACTCACTAGCACAGTATCAGAACTTCCAAAAAGAGATCGTTGCCAATCCAATTGTGCGTGAAGGCGATAAGTTAGATCCAGATACGCAAATTGTGCAGTTAAGACCTGCGCCCTCAAAAGCAATTAAGCATAAATTGCCACCACGTGAATTTGCAGTCATTCGTTTACCTTCATTTGAAGAAGTGGCGAATGATCAAGTACTTTATGCACATGCCAACCGTATTCTGCATTTAGAAACCAACCCCGGTAATGCCCGTGCATTGGTACAGCGTCATGGTGAACGTGATGTTTGGATTAACCCACCTCCTATTCCTCTCATGACCGAGGAAATGGACTATGTGTTTGATTTACCTTATGCACGTTTACCGCATCCAGCGTATGGCGATGCCCGTTTCCCTGCATTTGATATGATCAAGTTCTCGGTCAATATCATGCGTGGTTGTTTTGGTGGATGTACCTTCTGTTCGATTACCGAGCATGAAGGTCGTATTATTCAAAACCGTTCTGAAGATTCGATTTTGCGTGAAATCGAAAAAATTCGTGATACTGCACCTCAATTTACAGGCATTATTTCGGACTTAGGTGGCCCAACTGCAAACATGTATCGTTTGCACTGTAATGATCCTGAGATTGAAAAGAACTGCCGTAAACCGTCTTGTGTTTATCCAGGTGTTTGCCAAAACTTACATACCGATCATGCACCATTGGTTCAGCTTTATCGTAAAGCACGTGAAATCAAAGGTGTGAAGAAGATTCTGATTGGTTCAGGTTTGCGTTATGACTTGGCTGTACTCAACCCTGAGTATGTCAAAGAACTGGTACAGCACCATGTGGGTGGTTATTTAAAAATTGCGCCTGAACATACCGAGCAAGGTCCATTGTCGAAGATGATGAAACCGGGAATTGGGACGTATGATCGTTTTAAACAAATGTTTGAGCGTTTCAGTAAGGAAGCAGGGAAGGAACAATATTTAATTCCTTACTTTATTGCGGCGCATCCAGGTACGACCGACTATGACATGATGAACTTGGCGATTTGGTTGAAAAAGAATGGTTTCCGTGCCGATCAGGTACAAACCTTCTATCCATCACCTATGGCAACCGCAACGACGATGTACTACACAGGTAAGAATCCACTCTCTAAAGTGGCGCGTTATACTGAAAATGTCGATATTGTGAAAGGTGAAAAACGCCGTCGTTTACATAAAGCATTTTTACGTTACCATGATCCAAATAACTGGCCTTTATTGCGTGAAGCTTTAAAAGAAATGGGGCGGGTAGATTTAATCGGAAATTCAAAACAACATTTGATTCCGACCTATCAGCCACAAGGTACGGCTGAGGGTGAATATAAGTCTGCACGTAAGAAAAACTCGACCGTTGCTGGTGATTCGGCAAAACGTTCTGAACAAGGACAATCACGTCCGCAGTCGGGTCAAAAAAGACCACAAAAAGGTCAAATACTCACGCAACATACAGGGTTGCCACCGCGTGAAACGGGTGAGAAAAGACCATTTTCAGGGAAGCCAAAGTCGAAGTCTAAAGCACCGCGTTAAACTGAATTTTAAGAAGGTATGAGTCATCATGCCTTCTTTTTTATACAAAAATGGTGAGATAGTCACAATCTACTCATAAAACTACAATTTATAGAAACATATACTGACAATATCAACTTGAATATTTAGCTTGTGATGATTATAAATAAAGGGCAGAAAGCTTTTACGACTTTGGTCGACTAGGATAATACGATTAAAAAATTTAAGTTAATACTGCTAAAATGACTTTACTATCGCTCGCTATTGATTAGAAGTTTTGATTAAAAAAATGGCTTAAAGCCAAAATGATTATAAAAAATCTAAAGGGATTCATTAGATGTACTATTTCATAACAATAGTTGGATTGCTGTTAATTACAGCACTTTTACTTCGACGTTTGCATGAAAATCGACGTCAGGATAGTCCATTAAAGCGTCGTGGTATTCTCAATATTTCTGAGCAAATTACCCTGATGCGTTTACAGGCTGTTTTGCCTCGGCATACTATTCTGGCACACGTATCTTTTGATGCTTTACTGACAACAAAATATGCGCATACGCGCCGTAAGTATCAGGGTTTAGTTGCTGATTTTGTGGTTCTCGATCAGCAACATCAAGTGCTTGCAATTATTGAAATTGCTGATGAGTCTTATGTCAATCGTTTGCATCAGAAGCATTATCAAGACAGTTTATTAGAGTTGGCGGGTTACAGAGTATTGCGTTATAGCAGTATTCCAACGGAGCAGGAGTTGCGTGAAAACCTAGTCCCTGATCTATTTGAACCCCTTAGCCCCTACGCGATGACTCCAACTGCAATACCGCCAGCCGAGCGCGTGATGAAATATAATGTGCTTACAGCAAAATCATCTTAATTAGGGACGTACTGCTGTGACGGTCATTTCGACTAACACATCAGGTGTATAGAGTTTAGATTCTACACAAGTGCGTGCAGGAGGGTGTCCTTCAGCAATCCATTGATCCCAAACCGCATTCATCGCGGCATAATCATTTTCAATATCTTTTAAGAAGATCAGCACAGATAAAATATGCGTTTTATCTGTGCCGGCTTCTGCAAGTAGACGATCAATGTTATCTAAAGTTTGTTGTGTCTGTGCAGTCACATCAACACTGGTATCATCGGCCAGTTGACCCGCTAAATGAACTAAGTTTCCTGAAATTGCGACTTCGCAATAACGTGAAGTGACATGAAGTCTTTGCACAGTCATAAAAAATTACCTCATCAAAGTTAATTGCTAGAATTGTACTTGATGACCTTTTGTCGCTGTGTAATTTTGTTTAAATCAGGCTGAAAAAGTCTCTATTTCCATTAAATTACGCTGTTGAAAAAATAAAATACAGTGTTGTTGTGGGCAAATAATCATATTACCTAAATTGAGAAACTGGATTTTGGCTTGGCGTAGTTGATTTAGGCAAGTGGCGATAGAGCTATGCTCAGGGCAAAGCTGTTTTATTTGGCTTAATGCTGAATAAGTGGTTGGGTACATCATTTTCTTCCTATTAATATGATTCAGTGCTTGGGTGAAATGAGAATTTCGCCTAACTCGATTTATATGGTTTGTTGTTCGGATTGATACCAATTGACATGACGAGTAATAAACATGACGCAGGCGATCAGGATGAAAGAAAGAATAGAACCGAATAAGAAGGTCTTGCCGCTGGATTGAAGTAGTAAATACATCATGCCGTATAGCGTGCTCAGCATAAGACCAAATAGCAGGGCAGCTTTAAAGCCTTGAACGACGAAGTACAAATACCATGTAATTAAACTGATACAGGCAATTGCAGCAACGAGATAAGCCCATGCAAAAGCATAGTATT
The DNA here is from genome assembly GCF_000374425.1 of Acinetobacter tjernbergiae DSM 14971 = CIP 107465. Lineage (GTDB taxonomy): Bacteria > Pseudomonadota > Gammaproteobacteria > Pseudomonadales > Moraxellaceae > Acinetobacter > Acinetobacter tjernbergiae. The sequence goes on from NZ_KB894368.1 coordinate 13,228, forward strand.
CGCTGATTGAAAGTAACAATACAAAGAATACGCCTTGTGCCATAGCAACTAACGCATATTGGACAGGGTGAATTTTGAGACTTTTTAAAACCTCGAATAAGAAGAAGCAACCAAAGGTAATAATAATGATCATGATGCCGTATTTAATCGCGCGATCAGTTTGGGTATAGATATTTACAGGTTCTAAAAATTGAGCAGAAATCCCTGAAATATTGGTTGTAGATGTGTCTTTAGCGGCATAGGCTGCATCTACCGCGCTAACTGAATAGGTTTGATTATTTAAAAGTTGATAAAAGCACTGACTGTTTTCACACTTCGAAACACTATCTAAATTACGCTTACCTAGAGCGATATTCTTCCAATCAGCTGAGAACTGTTGTTTTTTACTGGATTTTTTAAACGGTAAGCTTTGACCATCATATTTGACATCGCCCCAGTTACCTACGGCTTGGTAGGTCATTTCATAACTGGTTGGAATAAAGCTAAATTCACTCAGTCCTTCTAGCTTGAATTGCAGATTGAATTTAAAACCTTGTTGAAATTTCTGGATTAACTCAGGATATTGTTTTGCGGTGATATGCATGAGGTCAAAACCTTGCTGACCTTGGCTTTGTTCAGCAAAGTCGAATTTATAGGCTTTACCATCAATATTAAACATGGGTTTGGCATTTAACCCACGTGCATCCTGAATCGGGAAGATAATCTCAGCCTGATCCCAGAGATAGTTACGTTGAGATTCATTGCTGACCGCTTTAAATACCCCTTTACCTGACATCGTATTTTGATAGCTGATGGCTTTATAAATATTACGTTTGTAAGTGCTGTCTGATACGTCAAATTGTGCTGTCCAGTCTGCTGTTTCTGCTCCTAAAGTAACAAAAACGGTTTGAGTACAATCATAGGTCTTCTTTTCTTCATTGGTACATGTGGTTTGCATTTGATAAGGAAGTTTTAAATAAGGTGCAATGACTTGCTGTGGTCGAATTTGTTCATTGGCAATATCCCGAATCACTTGTTGTTGATAGCTTTGGCGTTCAGTCACCAAATTTGAAATAAAGAAAAGACCAATATAAAAGACCAAAATAAGAAACAGAATTGCTCCTATTTTGAGATTAATAAAATTACGGTGCATGGTGGAATCCATTGTCATTGTGATATGACAAGTATCCTGAATCGAGATGCGCTTCGGATGAGTTCCGCTTGAAGCTTATGTGAAGTTTGTATGAAGTGTCAGTGTGACTAGTACGCCAGAACTATGATTTCCTAAGAAATCGAGAGTATTTTCTGAGATATTTTGAATGCTAATTTTGCCCTGATGTTGCTGGATAATTTGCTGCACGATGCTAAGACCAATTCCTGTACTTCGTTGTTGGTTGTGCGGACGTGGTAGTGAAAAATAAGTCTCAAAGACCCGAGCGAGTGCATAGTCAGGAATCGCTTCAGCTTGGTTAAATAATAAAATTTCAATACTGTTCATAATGCTATGCTCTTTCACTTGAACTGCAATTAAGCCTTGTTCAGGGCAGAAATCTCTCGCATTATCCAATAGATTATTGAGGGCTTGTTTTAGCCAAAATGGGTCAGCATAGATTGAGCAATGTTCAGGAAGATCAAGCCGTATCTGTATCTGTTTACGCTGTAATGCGCTTTGTTGTTGCTGAAAACATTGTTGAATCAGTGTGCTTAGATCAAGCATTTGAAATTCTAAAACATGCTGATTTTTTTCGAGTCGTGTCAGTAATAGCATACGTTCGATTAAGGATTGTAGACGCTGACCTTGTTGAACAATATGTGTTGCAAATTGCTGTTGATCTTCTAAGGGTAGATCATCCTGTAACAATTCTGCACTGGCTTGAATGGCAGTCAGTGGGCTTTTCAGCTCATGAGTGAGTGTATTGACATAGTTTTCAACATAGGCACGATCTTCCAGTTTTTCTCGCATGTCACTGAGGGCTTGAGTCACTTGATTCAGTTCTTTGGCTGAATAGAAAAACGGTGCTTGATTCACAGGCGCGAGTGCTTGGGCATAGCGCCGCACCCGATCGATACTATGTTTAAGCCAATAAGCCACCATACTGGCAAGTAATAAACTAAGAGCCACAATCCACAAGGCTTGATGAATGAGTTGTTGTTCAGCACGTTCAATATAGGGCTGTACCGATTGATTTGGTTTCCCGATACTCACCACACCGAGCAATTGTTGTTTATAGATAATGGGTGCAGCAATGTGCATGACGCTGCTACTTCGATCATTAGGATCGGTTGCAGTAGAGCGTGCGCCGTATTTGCCACGTAGCGTTAGGTAAACATCATTCCATTTAGAATAATCTTGCCCAACGGCTTGTCCTTCGGAATCGTAGATGACAATACCCTGTTGATTAGTAATATATAGTTGTTGGTTAATTTGATCTTTTTTATGTTGCCAAATCGTGGCATCGAGCTGACGTGATAAAGCAGCTTGAATCTTCTGATCAAACTCAGGGGTATCGACTTGATGCTGAGCGACATCTTCGGCAATCAACTGCGCAATAATATTGGCATTTTCAGCCAGTGTATCTTCAACCACTTGTCGTACATTGGGTTTGACTTGTTGGGTCAGGGTATAGGCAATAAAGCTGAGACTCAGTACCACCACCAAGCTAAAGAAAAACCAAATGCGGATAAAGATGGACATGGCTGAATTTTACTTGTCATTATTTATGGATATAATAGCTAAAAGTTATTTTAAATAAAGCTTGTGTATGCAAAGCATTGAAATTATTGCAAAATTATTGAATGGAATTTGGGTGTCCCCCATTTTTGAAAAGATCATTTTTATGAAAATTGATGTGAATGAGTATCCAGAGCTTAAGTCTAAAATTCCTGATAATATGATTTTGATACAAGAGATTTTTCCTAAAGATGAATTAGAGCATATTTTTAGTAATTTTAAGCCTTATTTAGAGGGGCGTAATATATGTCCTTTTCTAGGGACTTTAGGAGAAGCAGTAATTTGTATTGGATTTGATCAAAAAAATAAAGGAAAAATATTCTACTTTGATTTAGATTTTGGTTGTTTTCAATTAGGAAATGATAATCTTACGGAATTCTTAAGTAAGTTAATTGAATAGAGATTAAATAAATATGAAATGTAGGGTTGAGTTCTAAGTGAAAGTTATCGAATTACAATTAGAGCTTAAAAAAAGATTATTAAGAGCTTGTCATCAACATCTTGAATTTCTGAAATCTGATTTATCTGGTAAAACTTTATCCTCTTACACCTTGTTGATGAGTTTATCGACGAGTTATATCTTGTATTTTATGATGGGTACTTGGAGGATGTTAACTTGGATGGCTTCTCTACTGATGAGTTATGGGGATTTATCAGTAATTTTTTCGAGCTAACTTTTCTTGAAGTTTTTGAAAAATTGGAAAAATTAAATTTCTTCAACACTTTTGTTTTTAATAATGACGTATTTAAAGGTATTCAACTTTCTGATCCTGATATCCATATGAAAGCAGCTATCGAACGAATTTCTGTTGTGTTAAATAATCATTCATTGCATATGAAATTACTTGCGAATAGAAAATAAAAGTGCTGTTTAGTGATTTTAACTATATGATTTAAAGTTAAATATTAAAATCCTACCAAACTATATCCAAACCCTCGATGCGTTCGAATAGGATCATCAGGGGTAATCTGTTTAAGCTTTTGCCTTAAACTTTTGATATGGGTATCTACCGTCCGTTCTAAACTATGCTCAGGATGTTCCCAAATATGGTCCATGAGTTGCTGACGGCTAAACACTTGTTCTGGATGTTGAATTAGTAAAAATAACAAACGATATTCATAACGCGTCAGCTGCAGCATTTGCCCATGATATTGAATTTGTAGAGATTGTGGATTACACATCCAAGTGGCAGAGTGTAGCGTAATTTCTGTTTGAATGATTGGTGGTTGTGGTGGAATATTTTGCGTTTGTACTTCCATTCTGCGCCATATTGCTTTAATTCTTGCCACAATTTCTCGTGCGCTAAAAGGCTTGGTGCAATAATCATCAGCCCCGATTTCTAAACCGACCACACGATCAATTTCATCATCGCGAGCGGTTAAAAATAATAAAGGTGTTTGATATTTTTGACGTAGTTGTTTGCAGACTTCGAAACCATTGAGATCAGGTAAACCCACATCTAAAATAATAAAATCAAAGGATTGTTGCGCAAGTAATTCGAGTGCTTGCATTCCTGTATTTGCCCAACTGACACTCCAACCTTCACGTTCAAGCGCATAACGAAGGGGTAGCAGAATCGCAGCTTCATCTTCAATACAGAGAATTTGTTTTTGATTCATAATGATCAGTAATCAATATTTTCTAATTTTATGATGTCAGTTTAACTGAAGTCAGGAAAGAGGAAAGCCGTATTCAGAATTTTTATAAAAGACAAATAAGAAAAGGACACCTGAAGTGCCCTGTAATATTCGGATTTGATCGTCACGCCAACCACAGGAGCAAATGCTAAAAGCGAGGATTTCTTTAGCAAGGGCAAGCAACAAGGATAATGTTACTGCGCCGCTTAGAGTACTGAAAACCGAATAAAAAGCAAACATAAATTTTAGTCTGAATCGTGCTTTTGTGTAAAAAAACGACACTACCATAAAGAAAGCTGTGATTCTTGCTGCAAGGGTTGTAATTGATAGACGCCTACGCCGACTAAACGGAATTGAAAAGTAGGTTCAATATGCATTTCATTGAGCAATTGCAAAACCACTTGTGCTAAGTCTTGTTGAGATTGTAATGCCTGCTTGAAGCTTTTACTGTGCTGTAAGACCTGAAAATTTTTTAATTTTAGTTTGACGCTCACACCGCGAGCCGTGAGTTGTTTCTTATTCAAACTTCGCCATACTTGTTCAGCTAGTGGCTGCCATGTGTGACGACATTGCTCAAGCGTGTAATCATCGTCAAAGGTAATCTCTTTTGAAATTTGTTGGCGTTCTCGCTCTGCTTTGACGGGACGATGATCAATCCCTTGAGCATATAAATATAGTTGTTTGCCGTATTTTCCAAAATGATGAATCAGGACATTTTCTTCGACCTTTTGTAGATCTCCGAGCGTATGCAAATTCAATTGATGCAATTTTTCGTGTGTGACTTTACCGACTCCTGGGATTTTATTGAGGGCTAAATCCTGAATAAAATTCAATACTTGATGCGGTTTAATCACAAATAAACCGTTGGGTTTGTTCCAGTCTGAGGCAATTTTTGCCAAAAATTTATTTGGGGCGACCCCTGCGGAAGCCGTAAGTCCTGTTATTGCAAAAATATCAGCACGAATTTGTGCTGCGACTTCAGTCGCACTGGGAATATTTTTTAGGTTTTCAGTGACATCCAAATAAGCTTCATCTAAAGATAAGGGTTCAATCAGAGGAGTGTATTGTTGGAAAATCTGATGAATTTGAGCTGAGACTTCACGATATTTTTCAAAATTAGGCTCAATCACCACAACCTGAGGGCAGAGTTTTTTAGCTTGCCCCATCGACATGGCCGAGCGCAGACCAAAGACACGAGCGGGGTACGATGCTGCTGCGATTACGGCACGAGGGTGATGTGAAGAAATCACCACAGGTAAGCCGTTGAGATCAGGGCGTTCTCTGAGTTCAACCGATGCATAAAAGGCATCCATATCAATATGGATGATTTTGCGCAGCTCATTTGGCATCTACGATGCCTTGTTGTTTTAAAAAGATTCGCCACTGTTTTGGTGATTCTGCATAGACATTCAGATCAACAGGTTTTGGAATACCCTCTATCTTTCCACTTTGGCTATGTTGCCAAAATAACCATTGTCGTCCATCTTTGAGTTCAGGTTTACCCTCATAATCTCTCACCCATAATGGGGTATTGCTAAAACTACCCATGAGTACAATGTGATAAAAAGTCTTGGAAATATAAAAAATAGGTTGTTTGCCATAATGTTTATGGAGTTGATCATTCATGATCTGAATTTCTTTGAGTAACTGCTCTTTGGTATAGGTATTAATACAACTACTGTCATATTCAAGATCAATCACAGGCGGTAAGGCATCTGCTTTCTTTGGCACAGTAGCGATAAAATTTTCAGCCTGAACAGTGCCATCACGGCAGAGACGGTAGAAATGATACGCACCAACATGTAAACCTCTTTCACGTGCTTTGAGCCAATTCTGCTGAAAGTTACGATCCTTAAAATCACCGCCTTCAGTGGCTTTGAGATACACGAATTGATATTGCATCGGAGAGATTTTTTTCCAGTTAATCTCACCTTGATGATGTGAAACATCAAATCCACGGATTGAATAGTCTTGGGCTACGGCTTTTTGTTGATAGAACAGCCCAAAATAACTGACGACACCGAGCATTATGGCTAAACCGACACTGCTTAGCGTCGGATAATGTTTAGACAGCGGAAATTTTGTCAGTTTCTTGATCATATCGTTCAGTATTATGCGATGTCTCAGTGATAACTAGATTTGCAGTATGGATCATACATTGATTGTACTCGGTTTAGCTTTTAGATTGATCATCTGATGGCTCAATTGTTCCACAAATTTACATGATGTATTGAGAGTAATCCTAGACATTCTCTTATGGAGACTCGTCGGTGGTCTCTTTCGGAATTTGCCAAAAGATCAACGCCGTAATGATGTTCATACAGCCAAGTGTCATCAAGGTGGCATGGAAAGCGGTCGTGATTGATGTTGTTGGAAAATGCTGACTGAATAGATTAATTAATGTGCCTGCCATTGCGACACCAATACTCATGGACAGCATCATAATCATTGATAGAAAACTGTTGCCACTACTTGCATCGTGTTGTGGCAAATCTTTCAGAGTCAGGGTATTCATGCCCACAAATTGTAGTGAGTTCAACGTACCAAAGAGAAACAGATGCAAGACTTTCAGCCAAAGTGGCGTTATTGCGGTCATTAACGAGAAACTGGCGATACACAGTCCGACTAAAACGGTATTGGTGAGTAGAAAACGACGATACCCCACACGTTGAATCAAGGGGCGAATAATGGGCTTGGAAAATAATGAACCGAGTACCATCGGAATCATCATCAATCCTGTAACGAACGGTTCTAAGCCAAAAGCAACTTGCAGCATGAGGGGTAAAATAAACGGAATTGCATTGCTGCCTAAACGCGCAAAGAAATTACCTAATACACCGATCGAGAAGATTTTGTAACGGAATAAACGCCCATGAAATAATGCATTTTGATGGGTATGAGCATGATAGGCATAGCTAACTGTGGCAATCACGCCAACCAACAATAAGCTGATACTGACAAGATTTGAATATTGTGATGCAGCAATATTTTCAATCCCTAAAGACAGCCCCACCATTGCTATCATGAGTAAAATAAAACCGCTTAAATCGAATGCTTTGACCGTTGGCTCTTTCTGATTCGGCATGATTTTCAAGGTCATGATCATACCGAGAATGCCCATTGGGAGATTAATCAAAAAAATCCAATGCCATGTGGCCACCTCAACCAACCAGCCTCCTAAAGTAGGGCCCATCAGTGGGCCAATGAGACCCGCAAGACTCATGAGACTCATAGCAGAAAGAAATTGTGAGCGTGGAATTAATTTTAATAATGCCAAGCGGCCCACAGGCATGAGCAATGCACCGCCAATTCCTTGAATGACACGGAAAAACAGGAGTTGTTCTAGATTTTGAGACAAGCCGCATCCTAATGATGCCAAGCTGAAAATCACCATAGAACTGAGATAAATATTACGAATCCCAAAATGATCTGCCAGCCAACCACTTAATGGGATACAAGCGGCTACAGATAATACATAAGCGACAATGACGCTATGCATTTGTAAAGGATTTTCATGAAGCTGAATAGCCATCGCTGGAATTGCAGTGTTGACGATGGTGGTGTCTAGGGCTTGCATGAAAAAGCCAATCGAAACGAGGAGTACCAATAGGCGAAATTCAGGTTGTACCGTTTGATGAGTGGTCGTTGTCATAGCCGTGGCAAATGAGAAGTCCGTTTTAGTTTAAAGTAACTGTATTTGAAATAAAGACAAAAATTGTCAAAGAGTGGTCATCGAACTGACATTAAAGTGTCATCGAATTTGAATCTCAAACCAATAGATTAGCCATACACAAGAAATGTATGGAATTTGATCATGAAATTTAAGATTTCAGTTTTATTGACAGCTTTGCTGTCTGTGGGATTAGTTGCATGTAATGAAAATGATAACGGTACAAGTTCAATAGAAGTTGTAGAAGTAACACCTGAAACCATTAAGTTAAGTTTGTTGGGACGTTATGAAACTAACGTTTTTGCCCAAAGTGCCGCTGAAATTCCTGCTTATGATGCAGCAAGCAAACGCTTATTTGTAGTGAACGCACAGAAAGGTTTGGTGGATGTTTTGGATGCATCTAAACCAGAAAAACCAGTACATATTGCAGAGCTCTCTGCACGAACTTATTTAGCAAATTCTGATGTAAACAGCGTTGCTGTAAAAAATGGTATCGTTGCGATTGCTGTACAAGCAGGTAATAAGACCGATACAGGTATTGTGGTATTTTTTAATGCTAGAGACTTAAGCTTTATCAGTAAAATCAGTGTGGGTGCTTTACCTGATATGCTGACTTTTAGCCCAGATGGAAAGACGGTTTTAGTTGCAAATGAAGCTGAGCCAAATGATGATTATTCAGTTGATCCTGAGGGTTCTGTCAGTATCATTGATATCAATAATATCCAACAGCCTAAACTGAGTGTGGTCGACTTTAAAGCATGGAATACTCAAAAAGCAGATTTAATTGCAAAAGGAATCCGTATTTTTGGACCTAATGCTACAGTGGCTCAGGATCTAGAACCTGAATATATTACAATTTCAGCAGACAGCAAAACTGCTTGGGTCACGTTGCAAGAAAATAATGCGATTGCGAGAATAGATATCGCGCAACAGAAAGTCACCGATATTTATCCATTAGGTTACAAAGACCATAGTTTGGTTGAGAATGCTTTAGATGTGAGTGATCGTGATTGTGATCCAAAAACCGATTGTAATGGTGATGGTGTTATTGATACGAAAGATAAAGATAAGGGAATTATCAATATCAAACCATGGGCAGGTTTAGTCGGGATGTATCAACCTGATTCTATTGCCAATTATCAGGTGAATGGTCAAACTTATTTAGTCACAGCCAATGAAGGTGATACCCGTGAGTGGTTAAAAGACGCTAATTTGTATTATGCTGGTGATACGAGCAAAGGCTTTGTAGAAAGTATTCGTATGAAGCATTTATTTAATAGTAAAGGCTTTAATTTAAATGGAGATTATCCTGCACATCTACAAAAACTGGCAGTAGGTGTGAAAGGTGCAAAATTGAACCCAGTTATATTTGCATATTGTGGAGCGACAGCAACTACTGTTGGAACTTGCCGTGATGATGCTCAGTTAGGACGTTTAAATATTGCTTGGAATATGGGTTACCAAACCAACGTCGATGGTTCACCGAAATTGGATACCAATGGATTGTTAACCTATGACAAGCTTTATACCTATGGCGCACGTTCATTCAGTATTTGGAATACGCAAGGTCAACTACTCTGGGATTCAGGTAGCGAATTTGAAAAGAAAATAGCTGAATTATTTCCGAAATACTTTAATAGTAATCATGAAGCTGTTGCTTTTGATGATCGTAGTGACAATAAGGGACCTGAGCCAGAAGGTATTACCATAGGTACAATTGGTAAAAAAACCTTTGCCTTTATTGGTTTAGAACGCATGAGTGGCATCATGGTTTATGATATCAGTACGCCGAATAAACCAAAATTTATTGAATATTTTACGACACGTAACTTTGTTGAAACTGATACTGCAAAGCAGGGTGATTTAGGGCCTGAAGGTTTGATCTTCATCTCTGCGAAAGACTCACCAAATGGCAAGCCATTACTGGTAGTGGGTAATGAAGTCAGTGGTTCAACGGCTGTTTATCAAATCAATGTGCAATAAATTCTAGCCATAAAAAAAGCGGATCAATTTGATCCGCTTGGTCTTAGTATTTTAAACTTCGATATGCATTGGGGCATTCAAATTTTTAATGACATTAGTAATGTGCTCAAGCGTCTCACAAATAATCACTTTGGCACGATGTTGTGGTGGTAGGAAACCCTCTTCAACTGCATGATCGAGTTGAGCAATTAAGGCATCATAAAAACGATTCACATTATAAATAATCATTGGTTTCTGGTGCTGATTGAGTTGTCCCCATGTCGCAATTTCCAGAATTTCTTCAAAAGTGCCGAGTCCACCAGGTAATGCAATAAATGCACTAGCACGCTCAGCCATTAAAGCTTTACGTTCATGCATGGTCTCGACAATGTGCAATTCTGTTAGCTTCTGATGTGCAATTTCATAGTCCAACATAAATTCAGGAATAACACCGACGACTTCACCGCTATGTTCAAGTACGCTATCTGCAACTTGCCCCATCAAACCGATGCTCGCTCCTCCATATACAATACCAAAACCTTGATTGGCAATATGCTGAGCAAGTTCAATGGCTTTGTTTCTATAAATTGGTTTGTTGCCTGTCCGAGAACCGCAATATAAAGCAATCAGAGATTGAGTAGTTTTTATGGGAGTAATAGATTTTTTCTCAGACATTCTTAATAAACTATTCATTTGGTTTATTTTCACCTTATCATTTTCATTGTGCTTGTCTAGGCTAAATGAATTTTATGACAGTTTTATGCACATTTTACATACAATACGATTTTGTAAACTTTAGAAAGAATTTGAAAAAATCATCCACATAAAAAAGATGAATTTCACTGCAATCTTGCCTATACTAAAAATCCTTTTATTAATTTATGTCCCTCTATGAGTAGTGGTTGTTGTCGCTCCGCTTTGTTTTTATTATCTAAAAAAAATGTTTTGGCTGTTTGTGCCGACCTTTTAGAATTTCAACTTCATAATGATCTTGCTGATTTTGCAGAGGAGTCACATCAATGATTCTTGAATGGATGTCTGACCCCGCTGCATGGGTGGGTTTAGCGACATTGGTGGTACTTGAAATCGTACTTGGGATTGATAACCTTGTTTTTATTGCAATTTTGGCAGAGAAACTACCACCAGAACAACGGAATGCTGCTCGTAGAATTGGTTTAGTTCTCGCATTGCTCATGCGTTTAGGATTACTGGCAGCTATCGCCTGGGTAGTCACATTAACTGAGCCATTGTTCCATATTTTGGAGCATGCTTTCTCTGGGCGAGATCTGATTTTACTGTTTGGTGGTGTGTTCTTATTGTTTAAAGGCACAATGGAATTGCATGAACGCATTGAAGGTAAGCAACTGCATAAAGAAGAAAACCTTGTCCATGCTGCATTTTGGGTTGTTGTAACTCAAATTGTCGTACTCGATGCAGTCTTCTCTTTAGATAGTGTGATTACTGCGGTTGGTATGGTGAAGCACCAAAGTGTCATGATGCTGGCAATGATTATCGCTGTTGGTATTATGCTTTGGGCATCAAAACCATTAATGGATTTTGTTAATAAACATCCGACAGTCGTCATTCTGTGTCTTGGCTTCTTGATGATGATTGGTTTTTCTTTGATCGTCGAAGGTTTTGGCTACCATATTCCAAAAGGTTATTTATATGCAGCCATTGGTTTCTCGGTATTGGTCGAAATGGTGAATCAAACCATGCGCCGTAACCAAGAAAAATTGGTGACAACAACCGATTTGCGTTACCGTACAGCATCAGCCGTTTTACGTATGCTAGGCAGTAATGGCAATGGTAATGAAGGTCAAAATAAAGAAGCAGAAGATGTATTGGCAACACAAGCCTACGCCAAAGAAGTCTTTGATGAAGACAATGGGGTATATCACAGCGTTTTAGTTCAAGGGGTTTTAGGTTTATCGGAACGTCCTGTCAAATCAGTGATGACGCCACGTCCTGAATTAGAGTGGTTAGATTTGGATGCTGAGCCAGCAGAATTGAAACAACGTCTAATGGCAATGACCCATTCACGTTTGATTATCGCGCGTGGTGAGTTAGACAATATCGAAGGGATTGTTTTAACCCATAAAGTGTTGAATGAATATATTGAAACAGGTGCAATTGATTTTACCAAGCACTTACGCGAACCTGTGATTGTGCATGAAAATGCGCAAGTGTTGATGGTCATGGAACAGTTACGTCAGGCACCGCTACAAATGGCGATTGTCCTAAATGAGTATGGTTCAATTGAAGGGATTGCCACACCGATTGATGTGTTAGAAGCCATCGCAGGTGAATTCCCTGATGAAGATGAATTGGAAGCCGTCGCTGCCAGTTTGGATGATGGATCTATGCTACTCGAAGGTTCAACGGATATTCGCCATGTTTCGATATTATTGGGTAAAGATTTAGTCGATGAGAGTGAAGAATATTCAACCTTATCGGGTTATATCTTATTCCACTTAGGTCGTTTACCTGAAAATGGTGACATGGTTGAAGCGGATGGCTATCGTTTTGAAGTCGTCACAATGGATGGGCACAAAATTGAGAAAGTGCGCATTATTGCCAAAGATAAATCTGTAGAGAAATAATTTAGTTATACCCGAATAGCCTTTGAGTTTGACCATTGTTCAACGATGGTTTTTGCTCAGGGCTATTTTTTTTATGTGAGTATTGAGATGACATCATCACAACATTGTCCGTGTGGGCATGGGCAATATGCAGCATGCTGTCAGCCCTTACATTTGAAACAACAGTTTGCTCAGAATGCTGAGCAATTGATGCGTTCGCGTTATAGTGCTTTTGCGTTACAGCAGATTGATTATATTTTAGAAACCACCGCTTTAGGGCAACAGGCTGCTTTGGATCGAGTCGCGATTGCTGATTGGAGTCAATCCAATCAGTGGCTAAAATTAGAAGTCGTGCAACATCAACCAAAACTTGATAAAACGCATGCCTTGGTCGAGTTCAAAGCGCATTACTGTGATCAAAATCAGGGTGACAAACAGGCGCATATTCATCATGAAATTTCACATTTTGTTTTGCATCAGCAACACTGGTACTTTCTTGATCCAACCTTGGATCTGCAAATCACCATGAAACAACCTTGTATTTGCGGTTCAGGGAAAAAATTTAAACAATGTTGTGCACAATTCATCTAAGTTTGCCTTAAAATAGCGCACACTTTGATGCCTGATTTAGGGATGTCGGCAGATGTTACTGACTGTGATTTATATTATTGCCATTACTGCGGAAGCAATGACAGGAGCGTTATCTGCAGGACGACGTAGTATGGATTGGTTTGGGGTAACGTTAATTGCCTGTGTGACCGCTTTAGGTGGTGGTTCAGTACGCGATGTATTGTTAGGACACTATCCTTTAACTTGGGTCAAGCATCCTGAATATTTGGTTCTGACTTGCTGCGCTGCATTTGTCACGATTATTATTGCAAAATGGATGCGTCATTTACGCAGTGTATTCTTATTGCTCGATGCTATGGGCTTAATTGGTTTTACCATCATCGGCTGTCAAATTGCATTGTCGATGGGTCATGGTTTTGTAGTTTCTGCGGTGGCAGGCGTGTTAACAGGGGTATCGGGCGGTATTTTGCGTGATATTTTGTGTAACGATGTGCCTTTAGTGTTCCGCCGTGAGTTGTACGCTAGTATTTCTTTTGTTGCAGTGATCTGCTATTGGGTCTGTTTAGAGATTGGATTGCAGCACGATCTTACCGTGATTTTAACCTTGGTATTTGGTTTTACTTTACGTGTAATTGCAATTTATTTTGGTTTGGAAATGCCGAAATTTATTTATAAAGAGGATGATGCTGAGTCTGCTTCTTCAATAGATGAGCATTGAGATTGTTTATTTTTTTCAATATATTAGACCTCTTGCGTAAGTGCAATTTTCAATGATTTTAGAATTGAACAAACTTAATAAAATCAATACTTACATCTGATTGTTTTTTGACTTTTGCAAGACGTCTATTGTTAGATATCTAATTATAAAGAATTTGGATTTATTGGAAGTTATCTTTAGAATTTATTAAAGTTTCGTGATTTGAATAAGAATTACTTAAAAGCTTGAGATTTTCATCTTAAGAAGATGAGTTAATTAATAATAAGGAAAGGATAAGAAAAATGATTGTAGATAATCAGACTACATTAGCAATTTTTGCTAGTCGGTATTTAGACACGTTAAGTACCCAAGAACTCATAGATTGGCTTGATGATATAAATCCTGAGGTAAGGACATTAATTGCAAGAAAGTTGCATTGTAAAGGTACAAGAGAAGTATTTGATTTAGCTAAAGACTGGTCGACTTCTATAGTATGTTATCAAAGAGAGATTGCGGCTTTCCTCTTGGGGCAATTAGGTTGCTTATCTGAATGTAAGTACCCATTTCAAACAGAATCAAAGACCATTCTGATAGATCTAATAAATGATGAAAACAGTGAGGTTCGGGTAGCTGCGGTTGCTGCTTGTGGGCATTTATATAGGGAGGGGTTAGATAGCGATTTAGAGGCTTTAATTTTAGGATATTCTAATGATGACTGTACCGAGGTAAGAATATCTATTGCTGTAACTTTGGGAAATTCCTCTGGAAGTGAGAAGATAAGGCAAGTTTATGCTAACTATTTAGAAGATGATGAGGTAGCAGAATGGGCAGAAGTTGGTTTGGAAATTTTAGAGGACAGACTTAACAAGAGCTAATATTTAAATACTAGGGGCTTTATTCATATTATTAGAATGATACATTTAATCATTAAGACACCATTTGACGTTTAAACAACAACAAGCACTTGTCACAACGCTTTCATCCACATAGCATACAAAACATTGACGATAACAATGATTTTGGATGACTTGCTGAAATGACCAGCCTTGCACATCATGCAACCGAAAACCGCTCCGTAGCTGAATTCACAGAACAAGCTTATTTAAACTATGCCATGTACGTGATTATGGATCGTGCATTACCGCATATCAGCGATGGTTTAAAACCTGTACAACGCCGTATTGTGTTTGCAATGAGCGAATTGGGTCTGAAATCGACTGGCAAGCCGAAAAAGTCAGCCCGTACCGTTGGTGACGTACTCGGTAAATATCATCCGCATGGTGACTCAGCCTGTTATGAAGCAATGGTGTTGATGGCACAACCATTTAGCTACCGTTATCCATTAATAGAGGGTCAAGGCAACTGGGGTTCACCTGATGATCCGAAGTCATTTGCGGCAATGCGTTATACCGAAGCCAAACTGTCTGCTTATAGTGAACTATTGCTGAATGAACTTGGACAAGGGACGAGTGAATGGCAAGATAACTTTGATGGTTCGATGAAAGAACCGATTACTTTGCCTGCCCGTATTCCCAATATTCTGCTGAATGGTACTACGGGTATTGCGGTGGGAATGGCAACCGATATTCCTCCGCATAACTTACGTGAAGTGGTCAAAGGTACGATTGCGCTGATTCGTAATCCTGAAACCACTGATGAAAAATTAGCAGAATATATTCCAGCCCCCGATTTACCGACCAAAGCGGAAATCATTACTTCACCTGAAGATCTACTTAAAATCCAAACTACAGGGCGTGGTAGTTATCGTGCGCGTGCGGTCTATACGGTAGAAAAAAATGAAATTGTGATTACTGAACTGCCTTATCAAGTTTCAGGCTCAAAAGTTGTTACGCAAATTGCGGATCAGATGATTGCCAAGAAATTACCTTTGGTCGCAGATATTCGTGATGAATCAGATCATAAAAATCCAACACGTTTAGTCATTGTATTACGTTCTAATCGTGTCGATGCCGAAACGGTGATGAGCCATTTATTTGCAACCACCGATTTAGAATCTAGCTATCGTGTCAATCTAAATATGATTGGTGCAGATGGTCGTCCACAAGTCAAATCGATTCGCCGTATTTTGTTGGAATGGATTGAAATTCGTAAGCAAACCGTAACGCGTCGTTTGCAATACCATTTAACTAAAATTGAAAAGCGTTTGCATATATTGGCAGGTCTTTTAATTGCCTATTTAGATATTGATACGGTGATTCGGATTATTCGTGAAGAAGATCAGCCAAAACCTGTTTTGATGCAGCACTTTGCGATTGATGATATTCAGGCTGAAGCGATTTTGGAGCTCAAGCTTCGTCATTTGGCTAAACTTGAAGAGATGGAAATTCGCCGTGAACAAGAAGAACTGGAAGCGAAAGCTGCCATTATTCGCGAGCAACTGGCAAATCCTGAATCATTGAAGAATTTAATTATTGGTGAGTTAAAAGAAGACGCGAAAAAGTTTGGTGATGATCGCCGTTCACCAATTGTTGCACGTGCAGATGCAGTACAAATCAAAGAACAAGATTTAATGCCTGCTGAAACTGTGACTGTGGTTTTATCAGAAGCAGGTTGGGTGAGAGCTGCCAAAGGTGCTGATGTTGATGCTGCAAATCTAAATTTCCGTGCGGGTGATCAGTATCTGAGCCATGCAGTCGGGAAAACCAATCAACGGGTTTACTTCTTAGATGAGACGGGGCGGAGTTATGCGCTGCCGATTAGTAGTCTACCGTCTGCACGTGGTTTAGGCGAGCCTCTGAGTTCCAAGCTCGCACCAGCGAGTGGTGTATCGTTCATTCAAGTCTTTGTCGATGATGACAATAATGAATTGCTTGCGGTCAGTTCAAATGGATATGGATTTAAAACGCAAGCAGCACAGTTAGATACCAACGCCAAAGCAGGTAAAGCCTTTTTGACAGTCGCAGATCAAGCAACCGCTTTACCATTACTTCCAATTCAGCAAGCCACACATGTTGCAATCCTGAGTTCATCAGGGCGGTTATTGATTATTGACTTGACCGAGCTACCTGTACTGAATAAAGGAAAAGGTAACAAGTTGATACAACTTGATGAAAAAGAGCAAATTTTATCCATGACAACACTTGGTTTAGATGAAATAATCCAAGTCGCCGCAGGACAACAACACCTAAAACTGAAAGGGGATGATCTCCAAAAATATATAGGAAAAAGAGCAACAAAGGGGCAACTTTTACCACGGGGATATCAAAAAGCAAATAGACTCCTCATTCAGAGATAAGGCTAGTATTCTGTGATAAAAATACGTTATATATGACAAGGTATTCATATTATTTGAATAGATTGACAGGGCAATTCAAAAAGTTAAAAAAAAGTTTTGTCATGGAAAGTAACGTCGTTACATTTTTAAGGATTACTACTCGGAGATAATGGCATTATGGAAAAGATTTGGTTTGCAGAATACCAAAAGACAGGAATTCCAGAAACAGTTGCACTGCCTGCTGAAAACACCTCACTTGTTGATATTTTTGAACGCAATTTCCAAAAATTTGGTACACGTGATGCCTTTATCTTCATGGATAAAGTTTTAACGTTTAATGAATTAGAAGTCGCTAGCCGTAAATTTGCAACTTATTTACAAAGTTTAGGCTTAGCAAAAGGAACACGTGTTGCGGTCATGATGCCGAACGTATTCCAATATCCAGTCGTTGCACTTGGTGTATTCCGTGCTGGTTTAGTGTTAGTCAATGTAAATCCACTTTATACCTCACGTGAACTTGAGCATCAATTAAATGACTCTGGTGCAGAAGCATTAGTGATCATTGAAAACTTTGCCAGCGTTTATCAAAGTATTATTGGTAAAACACCTGTGAAGCACGTTATTGTTGCTTCTGTTGGTGACATGTTGGGTACACTAAAAGGCACACTGGTAAACTTTGTTTTACGCAAAGTACGCAAGCAAATTCCAGCGTGGAGCATTCCTGGTCATGTTAAATTTAATACGGCTTTAGGAAAAGTAAATCCAAGTAATTATAAACGCCCTAGTTTAACACTCAGTGATACAGCAGTACTTCAATATACAGGTGGTACAACAGGCGTATCTAAAGGTGCTGAATTGACACATCGTAATTTGGTTTCTAACCTTTTGCAGTGTGAAGCAATTTTCTCAAGTAAATTTGGTGCGACTGATAGTGCTAAAGATGATCGTATCGTTTGCGCATTACCGCTTTATCATATCTTTGCATTCATGGTATGTGCGCTTTACGGTATGTACAAAGGTCAAGCAAATATCTTGATTCCTAACCCACGTGATTTACCAGCAGTTGTGGGTGAGTTGCGTAAATACAAACCATCATTCTTCCCAGCAGTGAATACATTGTTTAATGCTTTAGTGAATAACGAAGAATTTAAACAACTCGATCATAGCAATTTGAAGATGGCGATGGGCGGTGGTATGGCTGTGTTGCCATCTACGGCAGCAGCTTGGCACAAAGTAACAGGTACAATCATCATTGAAGGTTATGGTTTATCTGAAACTTCACCTGTTGCAACAGCGAATCCTCCAATGACAACAGAATTTAGTGGCACAATCGGTATTCCATTGCCATTAACAGAAGTTGTATTGCTTGATGATGATGGTAATGAAGTTGGTCTTGGCGAGCAGGGCGAAATTTCGATTCGTGGTCCGCAAGTCATGAAAGGCTATTGGAACCGTCCTGATGAAACTGAAAAAGTCATGACCAAAGATGGCTTCTTCCGTACAGGTGACGTGGGTGTGATGGACACTCGTGGTTATTTCAAAATTGTAGACCGTAAGAAAGATATGATCTTGGTATCAGGCTTTAACGTTTACCCAAGTGAAATCGAAGAAGTGATTGCGAAGCATCCAAAAGTATTGGAAGTTGCTGCGATTGGTGTTCCAGATGAAAAATCAGGCGAAGTACCTAAATTATTCATCGTGAAAAAAGACCCTTCATTAACAACTGAAGAAGTTATTGCTTATGCAAAACAAAACTTAACAGGCTATAAATGCCCTCGTTATGTTGAGTTTATGGATGATTTACCAAAATCAAACGTAGGTAAAATCTTACGTAAAGATTTACGTAAACCAGCTTAAACGCTAGCCTCACTTTGTAAAAGTGAGGTAATAAAAAACGCCGCAATTCAAATTGCGGCGTTTTTTATTTATTTTTAGATTTCATTAACCAATGATCAATATAAGGTCGACCAATTCCAACAATGCCGACAAATACAAGCATGGTCGCAAGTTGAAAACGTAACCGAATTGGATCAATTCCATTAAAGCTGAAGTAATTGTCCGCAAAAACGTAGAGAACAACAATCGTGAGCCAATGCCAAAGTGTGAGCCTTTTAATTCCAACTGCATAAAATGCAAGTGTGAGAATCGCGAAAGTCCCTAAAGTTGATTGCCAGTTGAGGTTTGCACAAATCACACTGAGTAGAAATGCCATAATAGGCAACACCACTTTCAGTACACGATCCACCAAAAGTTGATGTTGTCGTTGTTGAGCAAGAACATCAAACATCTTGTTTTGATCTTGAGATTGCATAACGTGACCTTAGAAAGAGAATGAACAAAAACAATATTTACACAAGCAGAATGTGTAAAAGAAACGCTTGTTGAACAAGCACAAATGAAAGTTCAATAAATTTTAAGTTATGATAGCATGATCACAAGAACTTCAAATGATGGATATCAGCATGCAAGGTATTAGCGGCATTATATTGATTATTATCGTTGCATGTTTATTGCCCTATGTTTTTACTTTGATTGCAAAAGCAAAAGGTGGTTTCAAACCAAAGGATAATCAAAATCCACGTGAGTTTTTAGCTAAAACTACAGGCTTAGCTGCAAGAGCAAATGCAGTACAGCAGAACAGTTTTGAGAGCTTACCTTTATTTATCGCTGCACTTTTGATGGCGGAATATATGGTTGTGCCTGAAAAGTTTATTTTGAGCTTAGGTTGGGCGTATGTCGTATTTCGTGTCATTTATGGAATATGCTATTTGGCAAATCTCGCCACTTTGCGTTCAATTATTTGGTTTTTCTCTATCTTCTGTCCCATTTTACTTTTTGTGATTACGATAAAAATGACCTAAAGACAGAGTGAATATAAAATTCATCAACGCTCAGCATATCTAGCATCATTTTTACAGTATTCACGTTATAATCTAGCCGATTTACATCTGACTTCACAATATAAACGAGTGTTGATATGAGTTATAGCAATATTCCTGCGGGCAAAGACGCACCAAACGACATTTATGTCATCATCGAAATTCCTGCAAATGCAGCGCCAATCAAATACGAAATCGATAAAGATTCAGATGCGTTATTTGTAGACCGTTTCATGGGTACAGCAATGTTCTACCCAGCAAACTACGGTTATGTGCCAAATACATTATCTGAAGATGGTGATCCATTAGACGTACTTGTTGTAACTCCACATCCAGTGGCTGCGGGTTCGGTCATTCGTTGCCGTCCTGTAGGCAAACTAAATATGGAAGATGATGGTGGTATCGATGCGAAATTAATCGCAGTTCCACATGAGAAATTGTCTCCACTTTACAATGACATTCAAGAATATACTGATCTTCCAAAATTGTTGATCAGCCAAGTTGAACATTTCTTCTTACACTACAAAGATTTAGAGCCTGGAAAATGGGTGAAATTGAGTGGTTGGGAAGGTGCTGATGTTGCGAAAGCAGAAGTATTAAAAGCAATCGAAGCTGCTAAGAAGTAATTTTCTGAGTAGATTCAGCTAGATTTTATGATTTAAAGTCTGGTTGATAAAAAAACCGCCATTCAATTGAATGGCGGTTTTTTTATGAGTTGATCTAAATTGAATTAGAACAGTTTCACAGGAATATCAAGGAACAAACGCCATTCATTGGTTGAGCCAATAACATTGCTGACATATTGACCAGAAACATTATTATAGGTATCACTTGAACGTAAGTAAGAATAGCGAACACGTAGGCTTGCATCTTTCAATGCACCTGTTTGAACAGTATATTTGACTTGGTTAAACAACTCATGTTCTTCGGCTTGGTCAATGATTTTTGAGCGATCTGTTATTTTAGCGATATCAATATCCCAGCCATAAACAAATGCAGTTGTCCAGTTTAGACCAGGTAAACCGTGATTTTTAAAGTTATAGTTATATTGTAGCCCGACAGATTTTTCATCATTACCATTAAAGTCACCTAAATAGGAATTAGGGACATAGATACTTTGTAAACCATCAGCATTATAGCCATAGTCATACCCAGTATTACCTGTGTTATCTTGATAAGAAAGCATGACGTTATGTACATCTTTGCCATAGCCCACTGAAACAGCCCAAATCGAGTTTTTACGGTTTGCTAGATCATCTGTGGTATGTGAATCAGTGAGCGCATCTTTATCCCATTTTGTATGATAACCCATGGCATCAAGTGTTAAGGTGCTCTTGTCTTTTAAGCTTCGGGTAAAGTTTACATTGGCATAATGACGTTCTAATTTATCTTGAACGTCTAAGCCATAATACGATGAATTGAGTTGATCATTAAATTTATATTTAGCACCCCAAACTACTGCACGATCAAGCCCTTGACCTGTCACATCTTTATCGGTACTAATTTGGTTTGACATTTGGTTTTTTGTGAACTTACCTGCAACCACATTTAGATTTGGAATTTCATTACTTTCAACGAAAACACCTGTGTAATACTCAGGTACTAAACGGGCTTGATTACTTGCCATGACAGGAAGTGTTGATACCTGTGTACCATAAGTCACGGTTGTGTTGGAAATACGTGCTTTCACATTGGCACCACCACGAGCCCAATGATCATAAGCAAATCCACGATCATCTACAGGAATCATTTGATTACCCGTATTATTATTCGCACCAAGTTTGAAAGATGCATCACCTACTACGCCAACACCAAAGCCAACAAGACCCTTTGTAAAGCCTGATTGAAGATCAAAAATGGCAGTTTGCGCTGTTGAGCTTGTATCATTTGTTAAACCGTCTTTTTTATCACGATTTAAAAAGCCTGTGCGGAACAATACTGAACCATTTGCATCCTCAATAAAACCTTTAGCTTCGCTTTGTTCGCTTGCATATGTTGAGGAGATCAATGCGGCATTAATCAAAACCGCTAATGTTATTTTCTTTGCCTTTGGCATAGGTAGCCTCATAATAAATAAAATCAATTTCGGTCAGAATCAAAATTTTGACCAATTGTATAAGTTATGCATAAAAAAGATAGATTTTTATTAAAATATTTTAATTAAATTTACACAAAATTAGGATAAGATTTTTTGTTTTTATTCCTGTATAAAAAATAGATAAATTAAAATTAAATCAATGATATTTAATAAATAATTAATATCTTATTATTGTAATTAATATCGATTATTTTTTGATTATTTTTATGTAAAATATGTGACGATATTGAATAATTATTTTTTAATTTAAATAGTTATTTACTAACTGGTTAAAAAGTGATTAATTTGAGTTTGCAAAAACTAACATCCCGATAAATGGTCGTTATTTTTGTGTGGAAAACATTCAAATCAGTACCTAAATTGGGTTATGCACTTTTGTTGGGCGGAACTTCTTCGTTCTTTTGATTGTAACTTAAAATAATCTCTGTCGTATGATTGTTGATCATTCTATTTGCATTATTCTTGTGCGAAAAAATAATTTATCTAGCTTTGTGCTTAAAAATGGATCATAAATAGAGAGAAAGATGCAATAAAAAGCATTTTGTAATTATTTTTATTATAACTATGACGATTTTATGACATGAGCACTAGGTTTTATGGTGCTTCAGTTAAGTTGGCATAGCATTTGCTTGTTACATTGTGATGCAACTTAAAACATAAATCAGTCGAATATCCATCATGGGGGAGATCAATATGATGAAATTTGCGTGTAAAGCGATCGCGTTAAGTATTTTTGCTGTGACTTCGACTTTTGCTATGGCAGAAGATAAACCTTCATTCTATGGCGTTACTGCATCGGGCAACGTATCAGCAGTAACGGATTACCGTTTTCGTGGTGTGACCCAGTCTTCAAACAACCCTGCGATTCAAGGTGGTTTTACTTTTTCACATACTTCAGGTGCATATTTAGCACTTTGGGGTTCAAGTGTTGACTTTGGTGTTCCAGGCGTTTCAACTGAAACGGATGCGACACTCGGATTTACAAATAGCTTTGATTTAACCGATAAAGTTAAACCGACTTATGATGTTGGTGTAATTCATTATGGCTATATTGGTTCTAAATCTAATGCTGTTAATACATATAATGGTAAAAAGGGTTTAGCATTTACAGAAGTGTTTGGTAAACTTACTTTCCCTGAAACATTATTAGCTGGTGATGCTCTAAGCGTAGGTGTAAATTATTCACCTGATTATTGGGGCAGAACGGATGATTTTTGGTATTTTAACCTAGGTTACTCGGCACCTATTGCTAGCACAGGTTTAACAGGTTTAGCATCTGTAGGATACAATAAGCTTAAAAATAAAGACTCTTTAAGTGTTGTTGCTGGCGGTCCTGGTAAAGATGATAATTATGTCGATTATAAAGTTGGCGTGAACTATAACTTACTTGGTATTCTTGCTGAAGTTGATGTGGTTGGTACAAATGTAAGTACTTCAGGTATGAGTGATAATGCGAAGAAACCGTATGACACAGGTGTGTTATTTAGTTTAACGAAAACATTTTAATTCCCAAGCGGAATAGAAAAAAGCCAGCAGACATGCTGGCTTTTTGTTTTTCTATTAAAATAAAGGATGGTTAATAGTATTTTGAGATATCAAAAAATAAATTTTAGGAAAACTGTTTTTATGCCCCAATATTTTTCTTTTACTTAATTTGGTTGCACTATTAAGATAAATTTATTTTCATAAATATAAATATGAAAAATAAATTCATATTTAAAGTTTCCTATGTGATTGTTATCCAATGTTTTATTTTAAATTTTTTGTTTTTTTATTATTGGCATGCCATTTGCTAATTATACAATGCTGTAATTTAAAACATAAACCGTTTGAATATCTAAAATATAGGGGAAGCTCAATATGGTGAAATCTGTATGTAAAATGATTGTTTTAGGGGCGCTTGCTGTCACATCAACATTTATAATGGCAGAAGATAATACGCTGCCATTTCCAGGAACGATTACAGGCAATGTAAACGTAGTATCTAGTTATAATCTACGTGGTATGACAAATTCGCCTGAAAGTGATACACCTGCAGTTCAAGGTGGACTTGATTATACGCATGATAGTGGATTCTATTTAGGGTATTGGTTTTCAACCTTGACTGCTGCTTATGCAGATTTTAATACGTCACCAACAAATATTAAGGAAGATAAAAAATCATTCGAAAATGATTTCTATGCTGGATATAAAGGCAAAATTACGGATGATTTGGGTTATCAGATTGGTGGTACAGTTTATTACTATTATCCGGGTTGGGAGTCGACAGGCTATGAAACAATTTTGGGTTTGAATTATAAAGATGTCAGTATTACAGCTCAGACACTATTAAATAATGTGACCTTTGGTAATAAAGGTGATACCTATTTTTTAGCAACTTATGCACCTAAATTAGCAGGTGGTTTTACAGGTAAAGTGCAAGTTGCAGCATATTATTATGGTGATGATGATGAGTATTTAGCCTACCAAGCAAAAGCTGGTGATGTAACCAAAACAGATTTTGCATTTAGACATGCAACATTAGGTTTATCTCATCCTTTAGGTGCAACAGGTGCAACTTGGAGTCTAGATTACATTTTTGGGGGGTATACCCGTGATGAAGCAAAGCAAAAAAATAAAGTGGTTCTAGGTTTAGGTTACGCTTTTTAAGTTTAAAATATTTTCTGTATGGCTGAGCAATAGCTCAGCCTTTTATACTTCTTCTTGAGTGAAAATGAATTTATCACCAAAATCATCTTCAATATTTATCAAACTGTATTCTTTACCATTTTTAATTGCACGATAACCTCTTAGAAAAACATCTGTGCCTACACCCCAGCATCGTTTATCAGTACTGACCATGATTGCACCATTTGGATACATCTGTTGCACAGGACCATCAAACATAAATCCATACGGAATATAAAGTGCTTTATGTACTTCCTCCTTATGAACTTCCATAAAGAACGGATTATTTTGATCAATCGGCTTCGAATCTCGTAATACGCTTGATGCACGTTTATTATAAAAATCAATGAGATTTAGTTCATTCTTGGCATAAACCAAGAGTGCTTTGATGCTTTGCAAGTTTAAGGTTTTATTCTGCCCCAATAAAGCATTATATTTTTCAAGCAGTAACGAAGCCTGAGATTGGGTAATGTCATTAATGATAATACAGTCCTCGCCATTTCCAAGCGCAGCTTGTCATGCTGAGTCAACACCATTATAAAAAACGATGCCTCTACCTCGTTTAATTTGTTGACCTGCATGTCGACTTTGTTTCGGAAAGATAAGTGCTTCGCCGCCATGTAAGAGTGCAGGGACAAAAATAATAAAACGTTGAGTCCGATTGACAACTTTAAGCCCATGTTGAAAGTCACTTGGCTTTAGCTTTAATAAGGGTAATTGCTGATTCATCTTATTTTTTCTATTTTTAGTCCGTTAATTTATCCTCGATAGGATAATGCTTCGGTTAAATGACTGCTCAAAATTGGATCACTTTCGGCTAGATCGGCGATTGTCCGTGCAACGCGTAAGACCCGATGGTAGGCACGCGCAGAAAGATTTAAGCGTTGTTGTGCCATTTCAATAATTTTGACTGAATCTTGATCTAAAAGTGCATGCTTTTCCAACAACTTTGGAGAAAGAGCTTGATTTAAACACTGCTGTCGTTGGATTTGCTTCTCGTAAGCGCTAATGACACGTTGTCGTACAATTTCAGAGTTTTCAGTAACTGTGTGGTCTTGTAATTCTTTGGCTTGTAAGGGAGGTACATCAATATGTAAATCAATACGATCCAGTAGCGGCCCAGAGATACGATTTTGATAACGTTGAATACTTTCAGGTGAACATTGGCAGCGACTATCACGATTAAATGCATAACCACAAGGGCATGGGTTCATTGCAGCAATAAATTGAAAATTTGCAGGAAACGTCATTTGTCTGGCAGCGCGAGAAATAACAATTTCTTTTGACTCAAGTGGTTGTCTGAGAACCTCAAGTACTTTGCGATCAAACTCAGGGAGCTCATCTAAAAATAAGACGCCTAAATGTGCAAGCGTAATTTCCCCCGGTTTTGGTTGTGAACCACCTCCAACCAAGGCAATTGCTGATGCTGTATGGTGTGGAGCACGGAAGGGGCGTTGTCCAAAGGTGTGTTGAGCATTCGCAACCGAATAGATACTAGCAACTTCTAAATTTTCTTGCGCATTTAATGGCGGTAAAATCGAAGGGAGTCGAGACGCAAGTAAGGTTTTACCTGTACCCGGTGGGCCTTTAAAAAGTAAAGAATGCCCACCAGCCGCCGCAATTTCTAATGCACGACGAGGGCGCAATTGACCTTTGACATCAGCGAGATCGAATTGATAATAAGAAGATGCTGTATTTTCTCGTTTTGGTGAAGCTTTGATTTGAGAACTGCCCAAAAAGTGTGCGCATACTTCTTGCAAATGTTGTGCGCCATAAACCTCAAAATTTGGAAGTTGATTTGCTTCCTCTAGATTAGCTGTAGGAACTAATAAGCGATGTTGGGCATGTTGACAAGCCATCGCAATTGGTAATATGCCTGAAACAGGGCGTAAATGTCCATCAAGTGCAAGTTCACCAATTAATTCAAACCCTTCAGTGCAGTTTTCAGGTAATTGACCTGATGCAATCAAAATCCCAAGTGCAATTGGCAAGTCTAATCTAGAGCCATCTTTGGGAAGATCTGCGGGTGCTAAATTTATCGTTAAACGTTTGGTTGGAAACAAGAAACCACTATTAATAATTGCAGATCGAACACGATCTTTACTTTCCCTGACGGCAGCCTCTGCTAGACCTACAATGGTTAAGGAGGGGAGACCTGAGCTGATGTGAACTTCAACTTCGATTTGGGGAGCATGAAGCCCCAATAAGCCCCTTGTATAAACTTTTGCGAAAGACATTTTATTATTGTTCCATCATGGTGCTTTATTTTTAATCATTTTTGTTGGTTATTGCGCTAAACTGGTGCTTATTTCTGATCTTGCACCATTTTTTCTAGGGTGCTCATTTGTTGTTGTAACGCAGTGAGGCGTTGGTTGGCTAAGTTGAGTGCAGTTTTTTGGCGTTCCAACTCTTGTTTGGAAACTAAATCTAATTTTTCGATACTTTCATTGAGTAACGCACGTAAGTTTTTTTCTAAATCTTTTTTAGGTTGGTCAACTTGTTCCAAAATAGCTTGTAAAAGAGTTTCAATCATAAAGCGCTCAATAGGTTATATGTATTTGTTGCTCAGTGTATCATTGCTTTTAGCAATCCCATAGCCCTGTTCAAAACAACGGCAATCTCAATGTTTAAATTGAGCTAAACCTTAGCAAATGAAACTTATTTTCGATTGACTATCTACATCTTCAAGCCCAAATAGGTTATAAAGAAAGCTCATTTTGCATATTCAAAAACCCCCAACCTTTGAATATTGGCATGAAAATTGAACATAAAACCTTACTGGTGAAAAAGAAGCCGAAGGAAAACACACATGAAGCTTGTAACTGCAATTGTAAAACCATTCAAACTTGATGACGTGCGTGAAGCATTGTCTGATATTGGTGTTCAAGGGATTACCGTAACTGAAGTCAAAGGTTTCGGGCGTCAAAAGGGTCATACCGAACTGTATCGTGGAGCAGAGTATGTGGTTGATTTCTTACCAAAAGTAAAAATTGAAATTGCGATTAGTGATGAAATGGTCGATGCGGTCATTGAATCTATTACTCGTGTAGCTAGCACAGGGAAAATTGGTGACGGGAAAATCTTTGTTACGAATTTAGAGCAAGTCATCCGTATTCGTACTGGTGAAACTGGACCAGATGCTGTCTAAATTGGCACAAAGTTTGCTGAGTTAGAATTAAGAGAAATAGCTCACAAAATAAGGTTGGGGGACACGAATGAAAAAAATGCTTATGGCGCTCAGTCTATCTGGCGCACTCTTAGGTGGTTCAGCTGTTGTTTGGGCGGAAGACGCTGTTTCAACGCCTGTTGCTGAACAAGCTGTAGCCGTATCTGATACTGTGGTTGCATCAACAGTAGCCGTTGTAGCAGAAACGCCAGCACCTGCGGAAGCTGCACCAGCTCCTGCAACAGAAGCGAAAGTAGATACAGGTGACACAGCTTGGATTCTCGTTTCAACAGCACTGGTTTTGTTGATGACCATTCCTGGTCTCGCTTTGTTCTATGGTGGTATGGTTCGTAAGAAAAACGTACTTAGCACCATGATGTTTAGCCTTTCAGCAGCAATTCTAGTCAGCTTAATTTGGGTTATCGTTGGTTATTCGCTTGCATTCTCTGGTTCAGGTGCCTATGTAGGTGATTTTGCGAAGGTCATGTTAAATGGCATACCGTTTGATGCCATAGTTCCAAATACGACTATTCCAGAAAACCTTTTTGTTATTTTCCAAATGACTTTTGCGATTATCACTGTTGCAATTATTAGCGGTTCGATTGCGGATCGTATGAAATATTCAGCATTCATGGCGTTTATTGCAGTTTGGGTAATCTTGGTTTATGCACCAATTACTCACTGGGTTTGGGCCGCTGATGGTTGGTTATTGAAAGCTGGTGCTTTAGATTTTGCAGGCGGTACAGTTGTACATATCAACGCAGGTGTAGCTGGTTTAGTGGCTGCGTACATGTTGGGTAAACGTGCTGGTCTAGGTCGCGAATCAATGGCACCACACAACCTTACTCTTACTGTGATTGGCGCAAGCTTAATTTGGGTAGGTTGGTTTGGCTTTAACGGTGGTAGTGCTTTAGGTGCTGGCGCTCGTGCAAGTATGGCAATTCTTGTAACTCAAGTTGCTGCTGCTGCTGCTGCATTCTCGTGGTTGATTGTTGAACGTCTCGTTCGTGGTAAAGCGTCTGTTCTTGGTGGTGCATCAGGTGCAGTTGCTGGGCTAGTTGTGATTACACCTGCTGCTGGTTATGTTGGTGTAGGTGGTGCATTAATCATGGGCTTAATCGGTGGTGTAGTGTGTTTCTGGGGTATTACAGCACTTAAGCGCCTGCTTAAAGCAGATGATGCATTGGATGCTTTCGGTCTACACGCAGTTGGTGGTATCGTTGGTGCGATTCTTACTGGTGTGTTCTACAGTGATGAAATCATTAAAGCTGCTAACGTTGCGATTGCTCCAACAATGATCGAACAACTAAAAGTACAACTTGAAGGTGTACTCGCAACGATCGCATATAGCGCAATTGTGACCTTCATTATCTTGAAAGTGATTGATCTTGTGATTGGTATCCGCGTAAGTGCTGATGATGAGCGTATGGGTCTTGACCTGAGCCAACATGGCGAACGTATTGAATAATTGATTGTAATCTCTCGTTGAAAAAACAGCCTAATCAGGCTGTTTTTTTATGCCTTTTTTATGTTAGTTCAGCAATTGCAGAAACTTTGCTACACTTAAAGCAAGTGAGTAAATAATCGCACAACTATGCATTGTCCATTTTGTAACGCTGCTGATAGTAAAGTCATCGACTCTCGCCTAGCTGCTGAGGGTTGCCAAATCCGTCGTCGTCGAGAATGTACGATTTGTGGTGAGCGTTTTACCACCTTTGAAAGTTATGAAATGGTGATGCCAAGGGTCATCAAATCTGATACAAAGAGTGAGCCATTTGACGAAGCAAAATTACGTCGTTCATTGATGCATGCCTTACAAAAACGCCCTGTGACTCAAGAGCAAATTGAAACGGTACTCAGTGATATACAATCCCAAATTCGTCGTTTGGGTGAACGTGATGTCAAGTCTAGAACAATTGGTGAGGTGGTGATGCAGGCATTATTTGCGCTGGATCATGTGGCTTATGTCCGATTTGCCTCGGTGTATCAAGATTTCCAAGATGTAGAAGCATTCCGCCGTCAAATTGAGCAGATGCAACAACGTGAAAATGAAGCCTAAGTTAGAGAAATAATGTCTGAATTCACTCAAGATCAGTATTGGATGCAACGAGCAATTGAATTGGCTCGTCTTGGACAATATTCAACTAAACCCAATCCCAATGTTGGTTGTGTGATTGTCAAACAGGGGCAGTTGATCGGGGAAGGTTATCACCCTAAAGCGGGTCAACCTCACGCAGAGGTTTTTGCACTTCGCCAAGCGGGCGAACATGCTAAAGGCGCGACAGCTTACGTGACTTTGGAACCATGCGCACATTATGGTAGAACGCCGCCTTGTGCAGAAGCATTGGTTAAAGCTCAGGTGAAGAAAGTTGTGATAGCTTGTTCAGACCCAAATCCATTAGTAGCGGGAAAAGGCGTTCAAATTTTACAAGCAGCGGGTATTGAAGTTGAAACGGGAATTTGTGTAGAAACTGCGAAAACGCTCAATTTGGGCTTTTTAAAAGCGATGTCTACGGGTTCACCATATGTGCGTTTGAAAATTGCATCAAGTTTAGATGGACGTACTGCAATGGCATCGGGTGAATCAAAGTGGATTACTGGAACTGTCGCTAGACAAGATGTACAGCATTGGCGTGCAATTTCTGGTGCTGTGATTACAGGGATTCAAACCGTTTTAGCCGATGATTGTGAACTGAATGTACGTGCATTGAATGGAATTGATCTTGCTACTGTTGTTCAATCCAAACGAATTGTTTTAGATCGCCAAGGACAGTTACCACTTTCAGCAAAGATTTTGAAAAATCCTGAAACAGTGATGGTGATGACACCATTTCGTCAAGAACTTGCTGATTTAGGCGTGATACAATTAGCGCCGCAACCCTTAAGTCAATTATTGCAAACCTTAACTCAACAATATCAAATTTATGATGTATTGGTTGAGGCAGGTGCAACCTTATCAACTGCCTTTTTACAACAAGGTTTGGTTGATGAAATGATCAGTTATGTTGCACCCACTTTACTTGGTCAATCTGCGCGAGCGATGTTCAATGCTGAATTTAGCGAAATGGCAGAGCAACTGCGTTTTGAGTTGGTCGATGTCACCCAACTTGGGCAAGATATTCGCCTAAGATTGCTCCCTACCCAAGAGATGATATGAATCCAGAAGCATCGGTTTATCACAAACGTCGTCATGCTGCCCGTACAACTGACGAATATCTTTTTCATCAGTTAGTACCCTACTTAGGGAATAAGCGGCGATTACTGCATCTCATTTTAGAAGCACTTGAGATTACAGGCACACTGAATAGTAAGAAAAAGAATCCACCGATTTTTGCTGATTTCTTTGCGGGGAGTGGTGTTGTCTCACGTTTAGCACGTCAGAATGGCTATCGTGTGATTGCCAATGATTGGGAACCGTATAGCCATGCACTGAATAATGCCATTTTAGCTTGTGTGGATGCGCCTGCTTTTAAAGAGTTGGGTGGTTATCAGAAAGCAATTGATTACTTGAACCGTTTACCTGAAGTCAAAGGCTGGGTGACACATAATTTATGTCCGCGTAATGATGATGTGTATGACCCTGCACGCGATCGTTTGTTCTTCAAACGCCGTAATGGGATGCGTATTGATGCGATTCGTCAGCAAATTGCAACGTGGCAAGCACAGGGTGCAATCAATGATGTGGAAATGAGTGCTTTATTGGCACCATTACTGTATTCGGCAAGTTTTGTGAGTAATACCAGTGGTGTTTTTAAGAGTTTCCATCAAGGTTGGGGCGGGCGAACACAAACTGCTTTAGAGCGAATCGAGTCATTATTGTGGCTTACACCAAGCCGTTTCTGTGAGATTGGTGATGCTAAACGACCTGCGGCGGAAATGTGGTGTGTCGATGCACAGCATTTAGCCAATCAAATGAGTGGTTTTGAAGTCGATGTGGCTTATCTTGATCCACCTTATAATCAGCATGCCTACAGTAGTAATTATCATGTCCTCAATGCTTTAACGTTATGGGATCAAGCTGATTTACCGACACCTGATACCAAAGGCTTTAAGAGTGGAATTGATCGCGCATGGCGTAAAGAGCGTCCAAGCCCATATAATTCATCCAAGCATGCTAAAGATGCGTATGAGAAGTTGTTGGAAACCATTAATGCTCGTTATATTTTGACCAGTTATTCAACTGATGGAAATATTGAACCTAAAGATTTGCTTACTGCCAATTTAAAGCGCGGTAAAGTCACGTTGTTAACACAAGATGTGCCACGTTATCGAGTAAGTAAACAACGTCAGTCTGAACGCGCAAGAGTGCTTGAATTTATTGTAATTACCGATACTCATGCGAAGTCTGGGCCACCGTTGCGGCAGCTTTTGGGGCAGCTATATCACTTCGCTGAATTGGGCGGCGTGGATACCACAGGCAACAGCACACAGCTCGCACTTTGGTAAGATCAAACAGACACTACTTTGCTGAATAAGGTGGTGTCTCAATCCAATTTTCTTTTTTAGCAAATACAAATCAATCCATCAAATCAATGACTATTTCTTGTGAATGATCTAGTCTTTTGAGCAGGATTTTTATCGCCTGTAAATTTAGGCGTCTCTTTCTTTTCGCTATTTTATTTTAAAAATATAAGTAAAAACAGAAAATCAATAAAATTTAGGGTTGATTTGGTTCTTTTCACTTGAAAAATATTTTACTGTTTGGTTGAAAAATACCTTAATAATATTGATCCTTTTCAAAAATAAATATATTTTGCCGAGCTTTATTTTAGGTCATGTCTATGCACAGCACTGATCAAGAGAGGTTGAGATGAGTCGCTCAGAACCCAGTTTGTTGGGGCAATGTATAGCTGAGTTTTTTGCTACCGCAGTTTTTTTATCCTTTGGTATTGGCGTGGTGGCTGCGCTCAAACTTGCAGGGGCAAATTTAGGACTGTGGGAAATCAGTCTTGTTTGGGGTTTAGCTGTTGCATTAGCGATCTATTTATCTGCGGGAATTTCTGGAGCACATCTCAATCCTGCGGTCACGATTGCATTGGCGTTATTCGCTGATTTTGATAAGCGTAAAGTTCCTTTCTATATTATTTCACAAGTTTTTGGTGCTGCTTTAGGTGCATTGTTGGTCTATAGCTTGTATAGCAATCTATTTATGGATTATGAGCAGAGCCATCATATGCTACGTGGTAGTGTTGAAAGTCTAGAATTGGCAGGGATTTTTTCAACTTACCCACATCCTTTGCTGTCTATTGGGCAGGCATTTATGGTGGAGATGTTCATCACCATGTTATTGCTCTGGCTCATTATGGCGATTGGTGATGACAGCAATGGCTTGCCACGTGGCGCTTTAGCACCGATCTTGGTTGGGTTGTTAGTCGCAGTGATTGGAGCTTCTTTTGGTCCATTAACAGGTTTTGCAATGAATCCTGCACGTGATTTTGGTCCAAAAATTGTGGCTTATTTCTCAGGTTGGGGCTCGATTGCTTTGACAGGTGGTCGAGATATTCCTTACTTTATTGTGCCTATCTTTGCACCGATTGTTGGCGCTTGCTTAGGTGTATTAGGTTATAAATTATTCTTTAGCCATTTCTTGTTGGGCAAGACTGTTGCAGTTAAACAAACCACCAAGAAGCATGTGTCTGAAATGCAGTAATTTGAGATTGAAGATGATAAGAAAGTGATCAGGTGGTCACTTTTTTTATTGCAAGCATTTGAATTCGGGATGCCTTGTTATCTCTAGGGCTTTGCTTTAAGGTATCTGATTCGCTATGGTACATACTGCAAAAAAATAGGTTAGAACTCCCATGTTTACAGGCATTATTGAAAGTTTAGGTAAGGTTGAGAGCTTACAAAGTGTAGGCGGTGATGTTCGTCTACGTATTCAAACTGATTTGGATATGTCTGATGTACATTTGGGTGATTCGATTGCCACCAATGGCATCTGTCTCACAGTGATCGAGTGGGGGGGCAATTGGTATGCTGCGGATGTGTCTCGTGAGAGTTTAAATCGAACCACTTTAGGTCAATGGAAAGTGGGTCAATCCGTCAATGTCGAAAAAGCAATGCTACCAACGACTCGTTTTGGTGGGCATATTGTCAGTGGGCATGTTGATGGGTTAGGGGAAATTACCGTCGTTCGCCAAGATGCACGTTCGTTGTATTTTGAAGTGACAGCACCTGTTGAGTTGGCAAAATATCTAGCAGAAAAAGGCTCTGTAACTGTCGATGGAATTAGTCTGACCATTAACCATTTGCGTGGCAATATTCTAAGCTTGAATTTAATTCCACATACGGCTGAGCGTACTAATATTGGTACATGGCAAGTCGGTACGAAAGTTAATTTAGAAGTCGATGTGCTCGCACGCTATATCGAACGTTTATTGTTAGGTGATAAAGCCGCTGAGCAAAAAACTGAATCGAATATCAGTATGGCATTTTTGGCAGAGAATGGTTTCTTAAAATAAAAAATGAAACATAAAAAAGCCCAGTTGAAACTGGGCTTTTTTATTATTTCTCATCTGAAAATTTGCTGTTCTTTAAAATATAATCAATTTCATCTTGTGCAAGTGCATGTAATTTGGCACGGAATACCGTCACAGCCTGTTCTATTAAGCTTTCCGCTTCTAGCTCCAAACGAACACGTACACTTTCAAGCTCAGATAGGATTTGCTGGTCGTCAATCTGAACACGTTGCCCTTGAGCATAATCAATGCTTGGCTGTTCAGGATTCGCTTGATAACGCTCAGTTTGTTGTGCAATTTCTTGATCAATATGATGACGTAGTGCAACGAGGTTTTCAGTTTGTTGCTCAAATTGATTTAATTCATCTGCTTGCAGTTGAGCAGCATAAGCAGCTTCGGCAGTACGTTTTTCTTCTAGGGCTTTTTCCAAAGCCAATTGTTTACGAACGCGTGCTTGTTCAATCAACTCAGCTTTTAGATTGGCATAGGCTTGATCAATGCGTTGTTGAGAGTGTTGTTGAGCTTTTTCTTCGTGATGTACCCATGTCTGAATTTGTGTTTGTGGTAATAGTAGATCACAGATACGAGCTAAATCTTCCTGATAGGTCTGACGTACCGTTTCAGGTGTATTTAACCAACGCTTTTTAAAATCCTGTCCTACATTTAATGCCACACGACACTCCTTACATGATGCTATTGTTTACAGACTTATAATTTAAATGTGCGTGGCTCAATGCCTAAACGACGATACATCTTAAATTTCTCTCGCCCGATCTGTTTTGCAGTTTCATTATTTTCAATAATTTCGATAATGTGGCGAAAATCTTGAGTTTGTTCAAGTGCATGATTGTTAAAATTAAACACAATCCAATCCTTGGATGGCGGTAATTCAGCTGAAATACACACGGGACTATTCAACTGATCAATCCCATGAGGAATAAAGCTACTGGAATCAAAACTCCATAGCTTGTCATCCAACTCATTTTGTAAATTTGAATCAACACAATACCACCAAATCTGTGGGTGCTGATTCAAAATTTTTCGACATAAACGGCAAGCACTTTCGACTTGCCGTTCTATGCTATTTTCAAACAGATAAAAACTAACTTGTGTCATGTGTTAGTGATTCGATTCTGTGCGATTAGCTAAAAATTGCATGAGTAACGGTACTGGGCGACCTGTTGCACCTTTGGCTGCACCAGATAACCATGCTGTACCAGCCACATCAAGATGTGCCCAACGATAATCACGAGTGAAACGCTCAAGGAAACATGCTGCGGTAATTGCACCGCCGTAAGGACCACCAATATTGGCAATATCGGCAAAAGGTGAATCAAGTAATTCCTGATATTCTTCCATCACAGGCATACGCCATACACGGTCAAGAGATTGTTCACCTGCTTGTTGTAGCTCTTGCACCAGTTCATCATCTGGTGAGAATAGTCCACTCACGACTTTGCCGAGCGCAACGACACAAGCACCTGTCAGTGTCGCAATATCAATGACGAGTGCAGGATTAAAGCGTTTGATATACGTTAATGTATCACAAAGAACAAGACGCCCTTCCGCATCAGTATTTAAAATTTCAACCGTTTGCCCACTCATGGTAGTGACGATGTCCCCTGGACGGGTTGCATGACTGGAAGGCATATTTTCTGCTGCAGCAATAGCGCCAACCACACGGATTGGCAGGCGAGCTTCACAAAGTGCTTGCATCGTACCTAACACTGAAGCAGCACCACACATGTCGAATTTCATTTCATCCATGCCTAAGCCAGGTTTTAATGAAATACCCCCTGTATCAAAGGTCACACCTTTACCGACCAATACGACAGGTGCTTGATCAATTTGGGTATTGTATTCAATGGTAATAATTCGACCAGGACGATCAGAACCTTTGCTGACAGCAAGAAAAGCATTCATTCCCAAATCAGCCATTTGCTGTTCATTGAGGATGGTGACTTTTAATAAATCAGGATATTGTGCTGCAAGCGCAATGGCTTGGTCTGCAAGATATTCAGGAAAACAGATATTGCCGGGACGGTTACCTAAATCACGTGCATAGTTCTGTCCAGATTGTACAGCGTGAATTAAATTTAATTGCGCATCATCAAGTGCAGTTTTATCTGAAACCAGATTGATAGTTTCTAAGATGAACTCATTTTTTTTTGATTTAAACTCATCATAAGCATAGGCAGCTTGGGTTAAACTTAAGGCAAATAAATAATGTAGATCCGTTGGTAATGCGCTGAGATCTACAGTGATTTGTCTAAATTTATTTTGTGATGATTTGATAATCGTTTGTGCGAGTTTTGCTAATTTTATTGCCTTTACTTCTTCACTTTTGCCTAAACCGAGCAAATGTGCATTGGCTTGCACAGCAATATTGGTAATCAGTGCAATATTTTCATTAAAACCAGCTTTGAACTGTGTGGCACTCAGAACATCTTCTAGATGATTGATTTGATAAGTCTTTAAGTTCTGTTGTAATTGTTCTGAATCAACCAAAATCCACAAAGATTCACTAGACGACTGTGTTGGGAATGCGGTATGAAGGGTAAATTTCATTGTTTGTATAGAACCTAAGCAGCAAAAAAGAAAGATAAGTCCATTAAACACTTTCGGATATGAGGTTGCAATCCGCAACAAGCGATAGGTTTTATATTTTTAACATTCGGGTAAACTAGCACTACCCCTCGATTGGTCTATTTTTGGAAGCATTACTTTGATTATTCGGCGTTATCTCGTCAAACAAGTGGTATCTACCTCTTTGGTTGTGACGGCCTTGCTCACTTTAATTATTATGGGTGGACAGTTAATCAAGATATTTGGACGAGCTGCACAAGGGCGTTTAGATGCTAATGTGTTGCTGAGTATTATTGCTTATCGTTTGCCAGAATTTCTGACCTTAATTTTGCCATTAGGCTTCTTTATTGGACTCATGTTGGTTTTCGGTCGTCTATACGTTGACCATGAGATGGCGGTTCTAAATGGTAGTGGTGTTAGCCGTAATCAATTAGCCAAACTTTTATTGCCAATGACCTTTGTGTTCTTGATTGTTCAGGCGATATTGATGTTTTGGGGTTCATCATCGGGGATACGTGCTTACGAAAGTTTAATGCAGACACAGGCGGTACGAGCAGGTTTTGATTTGGTTAGACCCAAAGAGTTTATTTCCTCAGGTCCCTATACTATTTATGCAGGTTCCTTGTCTGAAGACCGTAAAAATTTAAAAGATATTTTTTATTATCAAAAAGCAGATCGTGAAGATAAACCTGATGTGATGATTTTAGCCAAAGAAGCGACACGTGTTGAAATGGCAAACGATACCGCCAATGTTGTTGATTTGGTTCAAGGTCGCCGCTACGAAATTTACCCAAATCAACCACGATATACTCAAGCAGAATTTCAATCTTATCGTTTACGTTTGGAAAATGATAAAGATGTAAAATTTGAAAGTGATGATGTGGAAGCTTTACCCATGTCTAAGCTATGGCAGAAGCGCGATGATGCTGTGATTCGAAGTGAACTTGGTTGGCGTATTTTTGGTCCATTTGTAATTATCATTGCATTAATGCTCGCGGTGGCTTTATCAGAGGTCAATCCTCGTCAAGGTCGATATTACCGTTTGCTTCCTGCAATCTTTATTTTCGCGAGTTTAATTGTGTTGATGATCGCGATTAAAACGCGAATTAGTAAAGGTGAATTAGATATTTGGGTTTATCCCGTGGCATTACTGGTTTATGCCATTGCAGCAGCTCTTTTTGCCCGTAAACAAAAATTAGCACCAAAACTTAAGAAAAGTATTCAGCGAGTGGGGTTGTAATGTTAGCACGTCGAATAGTCGCCAAACATGTGACAAAAACCACTGTCCTCGCGATGCTAGGTACAACACTTGTGTTGTCTTTTTTACAAGTATTATTCACTTATTTGGGTGAATTGGGCTCACTCAAGCCAACTTATACTGCGTGGCAAGCATTTCTCTATGTGATGTGGGGTGCACCTCGTTATTTATATGAGATTTTACCTGTGGCAGCACTCATTGGTTCTGTTTTAGGTTTAGGTGCACTCGCGTCTAATAGTGAACTCATTGTGATGCGCTCAGTGGGAATCAGTTTATGGCGTATAGTTGGGTGGGTGATGCGTTCAGCATTGTTGCTGATTGTTCTATCTTTTGTACTGAGTGAATGGGTGATCCCATATACCAATGAAAAAGCACAAAGTATTAAAAAACAGCGTAGTGTTGTTGCTTTAGGTGAAGTAAAAGGCTATTGGTCGCGTGAAGGGCAACGGTTTATTTATATTGATTATGCGAATTCACAAGGTCAACTTCGTAATGTTCAAGCAATTGATTTTGATCAAAACTATCGTTTGCAATCATTTGTAACAGCGGAAAAAGGTCAGTTTGTAAAAGAAGGGCAATGGAGTTTAGAACAAGCTCATCAAGTTGATCTACTCGCGCAAGGTAATGCGATTAAAACGGATCATGAGCAACAGGTGCTAGGTTTGGCTCTACAGCCTAAATATGTACATATGGTGACTTTAGATCCAGATGATTTGTCTCCAAGCCAACTGATCAGTTTTATGCAGTACTTAGCGGAATATAGTCAAGTTCCAAAAACCTATGAATTGGCTTTTTGGCAAAAGGTCACAGCACCATTTGCTTTAATTACTTTGGTTCTGATCGCTTGTTCGTTTATTTTCGGCCCACTGCGTCAACAATCGATGGGCTTTAGGCTCGTGATTGCACTTTTTACGGGGTTAGGATTCTTCTATTTACAAGACTTCTTGGGTTATGCAAGTTTAGTCTATGCACCATCACCTGCTTGGTTTGTACTGTTACCCGTTGTGTTGATGTTTATGGTCGGTAGTTACTTGTTGTATCGAGCAAGGTAGAAAATTGGATTTTTATGCAGATCAAAATTGTTTCTGGTGGGCAAACTGGTGTTGATCGAGGTGCATTGGATGCAGCTCTATCTGTTGGGGTTCCATGTGGTGGTTGGTGTCCAGAAGGTCGAATGGCTGATGATGGCATCATCCCAGACTATTACCCATTAACTGTCTTGGAAAGTAGTGGTTATAGAAAAAGAACCAAGCAGAATGTTCAGGATAGTGATGCTACAGTGATTATTTATTTTGACTATATTTTTCCAAATGGAGGGACTGAGCTTACTTTATTAGAATGTATCAAACAAAGAAAACCATATTTGCTTATTGATGGAAATGAGTTTTCTATTGAGCGTGCAGCTAAAAGGATATATTCATTTTATGAGAAAAATAACATACT
Organism: Acinetobacter tjernbergiae DSM 14971 = CIP 107465; assembly: GCF_000374425.1. Classification (GTDB taxonomy): domain Bacteria; phylum Pseudomonadota; class Gammaproteobacteria; order Pseudomonadales; family Moraxellaceae; genus Acinetobacter; species Acinetobacter tjernbergiae. Next base: position 52,847 of record NZ_KB894368.1, read on the forward strand.
CATTTTAAATATTGCTGGACCTAAAGGTTCAAACTTACCACAGGCGCATCATTATACACAGCAGGTTATTACCACTATGCTGAATCAAGTCCTAGATCAAAATACAATTAAAAACTCAATATAAGCATTCATTTTCGATGGTTTTAATTGGTGAAAGCCATCATTAACGCCATAGAGAATTACTGCAAATTTCGGTAAAATACGCCGATCAAATGATAGACAAATAGAGAATCCATTATGACGGATGCAAATGCTGGCAAAATTCCTCACGTTCTTGTAATTATGGATGGTGTAGGACATCGTGAAGCCGTTGAAGATAATGCTTATTTAGCAGCAAAAACACCAAATCTCAGCACGATGAAAGCGAAGCATCCAAATAGTTTGATTTCTGGTTCGGGCGAAGATGTGGGCTTACCAGATGGTCAAATGGGCAACTCTGAAGTTGGACACATGAACCTTGGTGCAGGTCGCGTGTTGTATCAAGATTTTACTCGTATTACCAAAGATATTCGTACTGGCGATTTTTTTGAGCATGAAGTATTAATTGATGCCGTAGAAAAAGCCAAAGCAGCGCATGGTGCTGTGCATGTGATGGGGCTACTTTCAGAAGGTGGTGTTCACTCGCATGAAGATCATATTGTGGCAATGTGTGAATTGGCATTAAAACGTGGTGCAACCGTATATTTACATGCTTTCCTCGATGGTCGTGATACGCCACCACGCAGTGCCAAACCTTCGTTAGAAAAATTGGATGCTTTATTTGCACAATATCCAAATCAAGGTCGTATTGTGTCGATGATTGGGCGTTATTTTGCAATGGATCGTGATAATCGTTGGGATCGTGTTGAGCAAGCCTATCGTTTAATGACAGAAGGTGAGGCAGCACGTGTTGTAAACTCAGCGGTTGAGGGCTTGGCGCAAGCCTATGCTGAGAACGAGAATGATGAGTTCGTTAAAGCAACACGTATTGGTGAAATTGTTAAAGTACAAGATGGTGACAGCATTGTATTTATGAATTTCCGTGCGGATCGCGCTCGTGAGATTACCCGTGCATTTGTTGAGAAAGATTTTACTGGGTTTACGCGTAAAGTCGTTCCAAGTTTGTCTAAATTCGTGATGTTAACGCGTTATCAAGCAAGTATTGATGCACCTGTGGCTTATATGCCTCAAGCGTTAAAAAATTCAATTGGTGAATATTTATCTAGTCTAGGTAAAACCCAATTACGAATTGCTGAAACTGAGAAATATGCACATGTGACCTTCTTCTTTAGCGGTGGACGTGAAGATGAGTATGAAGGTGAAAAACGTATTTTGATCCCATCTCCGAATGTCGCAACTTATGATTTGAAGCCTGAAATGAGTGCTTATGAAGTCACAGATGAGTTGGTGAATGCAATTAATTCAGGTGAGTTCGATCTGTTGGTGGTGAACTTTGCCAATGGTGATATGGTTGGACATACAGGCGTATTTGATGCTGCGGTGAAAGCCGTGGAAACCGTTGATACGTGTTTGGGGCGTGTCTATGAGGCAGTGATGGCAAACAAAGGTCATATGTTAATTACCGCCGATCATGGTAATGTAGAGCAAATGCAAGACTACGACAGTGGGCAAGTTCATACGCAACATACCACTGAATTGGTGCCATTTATCTATGTTGGCCCAACACAAGCAACCATTGCTGAAGGCGGTGTCTTAGCTGATGTTGCACCAACTTTACTTCATTTGATGCATATTCCTGTACCTTCAGACATGCAAGGCAAGAACTTAATTACTTTAAAATAAGGTGGAAAAATGACCCAACACAACAACATATATCAAGCGATATTTGCAAGTTTGTTGATGTGTTGGGGGAGCCATGCTTTGGCAGCACCGACACCACATTCATCTGGGTGGAGTGAAGACACAGCCAGTCGTACTGCCGAAGTGCCACTTGAATCTATTCAACAATTTGTACAAATCTATGGCATTGTTAAAGATAACTATGTAGATCCAAAGACGGATGATGCGCTATTTCAACAAGCGATAAAGGGTTTGGTGAGTGGTTTAGATCGTTATTCCCGTTATTTATCTGCTGAAGAATATCGCCAATTGATTCAATACACGGAAGGTGATCTTGCCTCTGTTGATTTCAATTTAAGTTATGATAATCACGAACGTTTATGGCAGATTCAGGATTTAAAAGCAGGATCTGATTCGAGCAAACTCGGTTTAGCAAATGGGCAAGCTATACTGAAAGTGGATAATCAGGAGCTCAAAAGTTTAAATCAAGACCAAGTGCAAGGACTGCTTTATGGTTCGATTGGGAGTACGGTACAAATACAGCCAGAAAATAATAATAGTACAGTGATTTTGGTTCGAAATAAAAAAGTGGAAACGGATATTGAACCTGTTTTATTACATAATCAGGTGCTTGTGCTGAAAATTAAGGTTTTTCAACAAGATACAGCCAATGAGATTAAACGTCTAATTGAAGAATATAGTTCAACCAAGCTAAAAGCAGTAGTCATTGATCTACGCAATAACCCAGGTGGTTTGTTGTCTGCGGCTGTTGAATCAACAGACTTATTCCTAAATCAAGGATTGATTGTGACGACAAAGAGTCGTTCAGAAGGAGATCAACAATTTCAGGCTTTACCCTCAAATGAATTTCAAAATATTAGGCTGGGAATCTTAATTAACCATCGCTCTGCTTCGGCTGCCGAGGTTTTTACTGCTGCATTAAAAGAACATAAGCGTGCATGGGTGGTAGGTGAAAATAGTTATGGTAAAGGTGTGGTACAGAAATTATTTCCATTGCCGAGTGGAGCAGCGCTGCAAATGACGGTGTCACATTACTACACACCGAATGGTAATATGATTGAAGGGCAAGGAATTCAACCTAATCAGAGTTATCCATTGCTTCCTGAAATGAAAGAAGATAGCTACTTAGAACATGTCACTGATCTAGTCTTAAAAAGTAAAATTTAGTCAAAATAAAACCCCTTATTTCAGGGGTTTTATTTTTAAAGCTTATTCATCATCTTCGGTATCTAAACCAAACTTCTTCAAACGATAGCGTAGAGAACGGAAGGTCATTCCTAATTTTTTAGCTGCTAAAGTTCGATTCCAATGGGTTAAATTCAGTGCATTGAGAAGAATTTCTTTTTCAATATTTTCTAAATAGAGCTCCAGTCCTTCAGGTGGTAGCTTTTTAGAACCCATAGGGCTAACGCTTGCTACTGTATGATCATTTTCATCTTGTGTTGAAAATGAAACCATTGGTGTTGCAATAGGGCTACGTAGTGGAGCAGTTTGAAGATGGGCTAGATCAATGGTTTCATCATCACTGAGCGTAATTGCACGTTCAATAATGTTGCGAAGCTCACGGACATTACCTGGGAAATACTGCTGTAATAAGAACTGTTCTGCACGAGAAGAGAGGGTTTTAACCGATACTTCCCATTCTTGGCTGATCCTTTGAATAAAGTGATTTGCGAGCAATAAAATATCTTGTCCACGCTCCCGTAAAGGTGGAAGCACAATATCCATGACGTGGATACGGAAGAATAAATCTTGTCTGAAGCGACCTTGTTGTACCAGTAACTCAAGATCTTGATGGCTTGCACTAATCACACGGAAATCGACATCAATTTCTTGATCTGAACCCACAGGACGGATCTTCTTCTCTTGTACTGCACGAAGTAATTTAACTTGCATACTTAAGGGAAGCTCAGCAATTTCATCTAAGAATAAGCTACCACCATGTGCGGAAAGAATTAAACCTTGTTTGTCTTGCGTTGCACCAGTGAAGCTCCCTTTTTTATGACCAAAAAGTTCACTTTCCATCAATTCAGTTGGAATGGCACCGCAGTTAATTGCGATAAAAGGACCTTCGCTGCGATTACTCAGGCGATGGACTAAATTCGCAACCACTTCTTTCCCTGTCCCTGATTCACCTGTAATAAATACAGGTGCTTGAGAGCGCGCAATTTTCTTTAGAGCGATTCGCAATTGCTGAATTGGTGTAGAGCGACCAATCAAAAGTTTATTTTCTAAAGCAGTTTCAGCTGCTTCTTGTTCTGGTTGTGGGCGATTCAATGCTTTTTGAATCAATTGATCCAAATGTGTTTGATTAACAGGTTTACTGACAAAATCAAATGCGCCTGCTTTTAACGCAGCAATTGCAATATCCATATTGCCATAGGCTGTTAGTACCGCGATTGGTGTATTTGGATAGTTTTGTGTGACATGTTTGACTAAGTCTAATCCATTGCCATCTGGAAGATTTAAATCTGTTAAACAAGCATCGTACTGAAACTCGGTAAAGAATTTTTTTGCTTGCTCTACACGATAGGCAAGATGAGTTTTAATGCCCATTCGTGCAAGCGTCATTTGCATTAAAAGACATAAGTCTTCTTCATCGTCTACGAGTAAGACGAGTGGTTGTTTAATTGCCATTTCCCCGAGAAACCTAATCTAATCAATGAATTTTTGAGCATTCAATCCTGAAACATGCTCCTTGTTGTCGCTCTACATATGTGAGCTTTGCATGATTTGCCTCACAAAATGTATGAGACAGATACAATCCTAAACCAGTTCCTTTAATTTCGGTACTAAAAAATGGTTTGAATAGTTGAGAAATATCTCGTTTTGCAACTCCAGTACCAAAATCGATCACATCAATACACGTTCGACCATCCTTTAGATCGACATTAATCTCAATATATTGTGCATCTACTGCATTATGTCGCAAGGCATTCCGAATGAGATTAATCAAGACTTGGCTTAATTGTTTTTGGTCAAACAAAATATTAATACGTTCAGTCAGATTAAGCTTAATCATGTGCTTAGCATCGATTAAATCCTCATTCAACAAACTTTCAAAAAAATCAGCGAGCTGAATCACTTGAGGATCTGTTGGCTTATTCCGTGCCATGCCTAAGGTATCTTGAACAATATTATCAATACGCTTAGCTTGTTTACTGATCATACGTGACAGCATTTCTTGTTGATGCGGATCACTGTCCTTGAGTAATTCATTGGCTTGTACAATTGCGGCTAATGGATTGCGAATTTCATGTGCAATACTTGCAGAGAGTTGCCCAAGCGCGGCTAATTTGAGTTGTTGTACTTGTTGATTGAGTTTTTGCGCATCTTTTAAGATTAAGAGAACTAATGCTTGTTCAGGTACGATTAAATGTTTAACGCGGACATTAATGGTATATGGACTTTGTTGTGATTCAAAGCTGAATTCCTCACCATCTTCTAAATCACTAAACTTGATCAATTCAAATAAATCGGGTTGCCATTTCAGTAAGGGTGTTTTTTCAGGAGAAATAGGAATATGAATACCTAATAATGTATTGGCTGCGGGATTAGTGAGTACAATATGATTACTATCGTCTAATACCAAATAGCCATCTTCAATTTGTTCCAAAATATAACGATTAATATTTTGCAATTGATGAATTTCAATTGATTGGTGAAAGGTTAATGTTTCTAAAATCTTAAATCTTTGAACTGCGATACGACCAATCGCGTGAACTACAAAAAACAAAAAGGCAAGAAATGCACTATTGCCGAGATGGTTGAGGTTGTTGTAATCAAAAAAATTACCAAGAAAGCGTTGGTAAACCACCATGATGACTGCAAACAGTGTCACGATGAGAGAAAGATGAGCATTGAGCAGAATTGCAGATGAGAAAATAATAATCACATACAGCAAACTGAGTTGTAGATTTGGTCCCCCAGCTGAAAATGTAATAATACTTAAGCAAATTACATCTACAATAAAAATAAAAATAAGTTGTTTTGTAACTTGTAGCGGAACGAGTTTTAGTAAAAAAAGTTGGAAAATATTGATACTGATGTAACAAATCAATGTATAAAAATATAGAAAGGGATAGTCGTAATTAGTAGCAAGTTGCTCCGCAGTAAGTAAGTAAATAAGAACAAGACTGATTGAAATAATCAGTCGATATCCACTATACCAAATTCCTAACCGATAAACGGTTTGAGATACTGAGGAAGCAATTTTTCCCAACATAGACGATCACTAATACTAATATTGTTAAGGTTTAATGAGCCCATAACGAATGGCGAGATGGGTCAGTTTAACATCACTATCAATCGCTAGTTTTTCAAAAATCCGATAGCGATAGGTATTCACAGTTTTAACACTCACAAACAATTTATCTGCGATTTCCTGAGCACTTATACAGTTCACGACCATCATCGCTACTTGCATTTCACGTTCTGAAAGTGCATCAAAAGGAGATTGTTGCGTATCTGAAAGATATGAACTAGCAAGTTGTTCTGCAATATCGGCACTGAAATATTTACCACCTTGCATCACTTTATTAATTGCACGCACCATCTCTAAAATCGGTGCGCCTTTGGTAATATAACCTTTTGCACCTGCCTTTAATAACAGCGATGGATAAGGCTCTTCAGCTAAACCACTGACCGCGATTACTTTGGTTTCTGGCGCAGTTTGTAATAGGCGGCGTGTTGTTTCTACGCCACCAATCCCAGGCATGTTGACATCGAGTAGTACAACTTGAGGATGTTTTTGGCGAACTAAAGCAATTGCTTCTTCTCCAGATTCAGCTTGTCCAACGACCTCTACATCTGGGTGGTCTTCCAACATACGACAAATACCTGTACGTACGAGTTCATGATCATCAACAATGAGAACAGTGATCAAGAAGACCTCCTTTTTTTTCAAAAAACTGGTTTTTTGTTACATAAAGCAAAATGAGCTTGCAATGAAATGACAAAATTAGCAATCCTATTCTTTGTCTTTAGAGAATAGTTGTACACAATTGTGTCTATAAAAGCTTTACCCGATTTGTTTAAATGTAAGGCATAATGGTGGTAAGCGCAAATGTGCAGCGTGTTGAGTTGAGTATTGTGTCGTGAAAAATTCTAAAAAATCTGTCATGCATGCTTTAAGCATGTCTATTTTGTTGGCTTTTAGTTCAACAAGCTTTGCTGAGTTGGTTGTAAATAACAATCCAGCCGCTTCGAGTGCGAATACTGCGTCTGCTTCATTGAATTGGTCCGCAAATGATGCGAGCCAACTCATGGAGGATGATGACTCACTAGAGATTAGCCCACAAGGTTCAACTTCTGTTACAACGACTTTGCGTAGTGGTGGTTCTGCAACAATTAGTTCATCTGCGACTCCACAGAAAAATGTCCAAATTCGTGATACCTCTAATTATAGTAGTCAGCCATCTGTTAATGCACGTGCGGCTTTAGTGATGGATGCTCAAACGGGTGAAGTGCTTTATAGTAAAAATAGTAATATGCCGGTACCGATAGCATCGATTACTAAATTAATGACGGCTGTAGTGACAGCAGATGCACATCTCAATATGTCAGATGAAATCACTCTTGAATCGATTGATTTTGCAGGTGCAGGTGGAAAGAATTCAAGCTCGACTTTGCGTGTCGGTGATTCAATGAATCGTGCAGAGGCATTACTATTTGCTTTGATGAAATCAGAAAATCCTGCTGCTGCAGCGTTAGCACGAACTTATCCTGGTGGTCGATCGGCATTTATTGCTGCGATGAATGCGAAAGCAAAACAGTTGGGTATGACTTCAACTCGTTATGCCGAATCAACAGGTTTGGATCCACATAATGTTTCTTCAGCGCGTGATTTAGGAATTTTGGTCACTAGTGCATCACAGTATGGCTTAATTCGCCAATTTTCAACCACACCCACCTATGACTTTAATTTAGGCTATCGTGTGCTGAAATCGAATAATACTAATGCTTTAGTTCGTAATGGTGGTTGGAATATCAACTTATCAAAAACAGGTTATATTAATGAAGCTGGTCGTTGTGTAGTAATGCATACCACTGTTAATTCACGCCCTGCTGTCGTTGTATTGTTGGGCGCTTCAACGTCTCAAGCACGTACCAATGATGCAACCAACTTATTGACTTGGCTTAGTTCTTTACCTAAAAGAGTTTAATCAATTAGATTTTTTAGAAGCTCCTCTCCATGAGGAGCTTTTTTATATGACAGAACGACATTTTAAGACGTGAAATTAACGTTTAGATATTCTATTTTGAGCAAATTTTGTTAAATTATAATCTTGTGTATTCAATAATTATTTTGAAATTAATTATTTAAAATGGGGAGTCTAATATGACAACTTATGTAATTCGTGAAAAATATTTTGGTTATAATGATGAAGTTTTTTATGCTTCAGGCAATCGAATCGCCAGTATTTTTGATCATAAAGAGCAAGCTGAATCGACCTATAAGCAACTTGAAATCAATGGAGCACGTAATTTTGCACTTTATGAAGTTGAATCACTATTTGATGCAGATGAAGCACTATTAAAGCAATTAGATGATTTTGTCTTTTCACGCTGTGGTGAACATATTTACCAAGAGGGGGAGGTCTCTCGTGAAATGCTACCTGAAAGTTTAAGTGATGAAGATACTTTCCAGTTTATTCAACTTGCTGATATGCACAAATTTCAATTAGTTAAATTTGAAAATGAAGCGAAATTTTATGCGCTTTGGTCAGTTAAACAGCAGAAGTGGGTGGAAGAGCATGATGAATTTTTTGCCAGTTTAGCTTATGCAGATCAACCTGAACAATTAAAAACGAATGTCGGAACCATTTTTGCAGATTATGACTATGGTGATATTCAGCTTAAGGGCTCACTTGAAGAGTTGTCTGATCAGCCGATACTTTTACAAGCTATGATTACTGCTCAATCAAGTTTGAAATACGATCAGAAAAGCCAAACTTTAATTATTATGCAAGGCTGGGAAGAAGAGGGTTTATATGCGGTTAATCCTTTATTAAAGCAGCCCTTATTTGAGATTAAAGAGATTGAGCTTGAAGAAATCCAAAGAATTGAGAAAGAGTTAGCTGCACAATATAGTTACGATGATTACGAATAACATTTATTTTTATAATTCTGAATAAAAAACCAGTTGCAAGCAACTGGTTCTATTTGTGGTAAATAATTTATAATTTACCTTCATTAAATATATAAACCTGCGGATATTCTATACCAACGGAATCTTTTAATGTTGCTATACAACGATCTTGGTCATTATGAATAAAATGAAAGCTGACTTTATTAAAAGTACCAACTTTCCCCCAAGATTTTCCTGAAATTTTTTCACATTTACTTTGTAATGCAGTGTCTAATTTTTTGATGTCGAGATGATTGTTTAAATCTAATATGAATATATCTATTAACTGGTTAAAAGCATTATCTGAAATTTTAAGGAATTTTTCTTTATTTATATTTTTCATTTCTGTGAAAGAACGATCTCTATATCTATAAAATTTCACTTTATTTTTAATCTCTGTTGTTAGTGTGAAATCTAAAAAAAAGTCGTTAGTTGAAGAAGATATAAATACAAATGGTATTATTTTCATATCAGCATTTTGAGAGTCTATAACCTTTAATGGAATATCTTTTTCAGAAAACTGTTGCCTAATTTTTTCTTCAACTGTTGATGAAAATTTTAGTGTCTTTAGAAAATCAAGTTGATTATTGGTTTTATTATTTGTTCGACTTATATTGGAAAAAAATTCTGCAATAATAAGTCCATCTAAAGGACCTCCGATTACCACTCCTGAATTTGTTTGAAGTGGAGATTGTCCAATAAGAATTTGTGCATTTGGAATGGATTTATCAATTACTCTTCCATAACGAACCTTATTAACTTCTTCTGAGGATATAGAAATAGTATTTTGTGTAGTAAAGCTAGGATATTTTTTTAAAGGACCTGTACAACCCAATAGCATACTTGTTAATGATAATATGGTTAATATTTTTAACATTACTTTCTCATAATCTGAATTTATTAGTAAATATTATATTTAATTATTATTAAAGTAGAATATGTTTTTGCTAATGATAAAATACTATATAGGGAATCAATCCACTCTACTAGGAGTGGATTGACTTTTTAATATTACATATTCGAAAGAATTGAATCTTTCACTTGATCCATTGTTGCATCAATTGACAGCATCACGGCATCAGCGCATTGCTTGATTGCAGTATCTGGATCTTTTAAGCCATTACCTGTTACTGTGCATACAATTACAGAACCTTCAGCAATTTTACCCGCTTTAATATCGCGAATTGCACCGCCAATAGACGCTGCTGAAGCAGGTTCTACGAACACACCTTCATACATTGAAAGTAAGCGTTGAGCTTCTAAGATTTCAGCATCAGCCAGTTCATCAAACCAACCTTTAGAATCACGTACGACTGCTTTTGCATGGTTCCAGCTTTGCGGATTACCAATACGAATGGCTGTTGCAACCGTTTCCGGGTTTTCAACTGGCGCACCACGTAAGAATGGTGCAGCGCCATCGGCTTGGTAACCAACCATGATTGGCAAGCCTTCTGGTTTAGGACCAGTGAATTGATCTGTTGCAGCATCATAAATCACTTGTTCAAACTGATCAGCAGGTTGATTTGCAACTGCTTCGGTATAACCCATCCAGTGCGCAGTGATATTTCCTGCATTACCGACTGGTAAGCAGTGATAGTCAGGTGCACGACCGAGTGCTTCTACGATTTCATAGGCAATGGTTTTTTGACCTTGCAAACGGTAAGGGTTGATTGAGTTTACAATCGTTACAGGTGCTTGATCAGCGACTTCTTTTACTAAACGCATACCATCATCGAAGTTACCACGAATTTGCATGGTAATCGCACCATACATCATCGCTTGCGCCATTTTACCCATTGCAATTTTGCCTTCTGGGATTAATACGAACGCTTTGATACCTGCACGTGCTGCATATGCTGCTGCTGCTGCTGATGTATTTCCTGTAGAAGCACAGATGATCGCTTTAGAGCCTTCTTCAACAGCTTTTGTGACTGCCATCGTCATACCACGGTCTTTAAATGAACCGGTTGGATTCAGACCTTCGTACTTCACATAGATTTCAACATTTTTGCCAATAATACGTGGAATATTCTCTAACTTAATCAGTGGAGTATTACCTTCACCTAAAGAAATTGCGCGTGTAGTTGCAGACACAGGTAAACGGTCACGATAACGATCTACGAGACCGGTATAACGATTGGCATTCGACATGATGGTGTTCCAATATGAGGTAGAGAAAAAATCCCTCCCAACCTCCCTTTAAAAAGGAAGGGCTTCCTCTCTTTATTCATAGAAGAGGGGTGGGGGGAGATTTAAACTGATTAACTATCGAGCGATTCTAAACGAATTCTTACGATTTCGCCATGAATTGTAGGTAATGCTTGGATTTGTGCAAGTGCTTCATCCATTTTTGACTCAACAATTGGATCTGTCAAAATCACGATTGGTATCAAATCTTTTAAACGTGATTGCTGCATGATGGCATCAATACTGATACCAGCGCGGCTGAGAATTGTGGTGACATCAGCTAATACGCCTGTTTGATCTTCAGCATTTAAACGGATGTAGTAACCAGTCGTCATTTCTTCACGGCTGAGGATTGGCACATTGGTCAGTGCTTCAAATGCCAGTTGTGGAATCGTACCAGCACCATCTTCGGTATAAGAAATATCACGTACGATATCAATCACGTCAGCAACAACTGCGGAAGCGGTTGGTCCTGCACCTGCACCTGCACCGTAGTAAAGGGTTGGACCTACTGCATGTGCTTGTACTAATACAGCATTTTTAACACCATTCACATTAGCAATCAGTTCTTCGGCAGGAATGAGTGTTGGGTGGACACGTAGCTCAATACCATTGCTTGCACGGCGTGCAATGCCTAAATGCTTGATACGGAAACCGAGTTCCTCAGCATATTTCACATCTTGTGCAGTAATTTTACTGATGCCTTCTGTGTATACCTTATCAAATTGTAATGGAATACCAAAAGCGCAAGAGGCTAAAATGGTCAGCTTATGTGCAGCATCAATTCCTTCAACATCAAAGGTTGGATCAGCTTCAGCATAACCGAGTTCTTGTGCTTCTTTGAGTACGTCATCAAAGGCACGACCTTTTTCGCGCATTTCAGTCAGAATGAAGTTGCCTGTACCATTGATGATGCCTGCAAGCCATTGAATATGGTTCGCAGCTAGACCTTCACGGATTACTTTAATAATTGGAATACCACCAGCAACCGCTGCTTCATAGGCGATTTGCACAGCATTATCTTCTGCTGCTTTGAACAGCTCATTACCATGTTCAGCAAGTAAAGCTTTATTCGCGGTGACAACTTGCTTGCCATGCTTAATCGCTTCCATGATGATTTCATAGGCAGGATGAATACCGCCCATCACTTCGACCACAACATCAACATCAGGTTGACGTACGATCTCCATGAAGTCATCACTTTGTTGAATACCTTCGAGTTGTAAATCTGGACGTGGACGGCGTGTGCCTACGTGTGTAATTTGAATTTCGCGACCGGTACGGCGTTTAATTTCAGCAGCATTTTCTTGTAGTAATTTAAGGGCTCCACCACCAACAGTACCAAGACCGAGTATCGCCAGACGAACTGGTTTCACGTCACACTCCATTTTATTCAATCATTTTAATGAAGCTTGATCATAGCTAAAAAACTGCGCAGACACTAGGGCTAAGATCATCTTTAATCTGTCGCCCGAGTCGTTCTGATAGAGTGTGGAGAATGGTTTATTTTTCTAAACGTTTAACGATTTCATCAGGGGTCATATAACCGCCTAAATAGACGCCTTCAACATTATAAATTGCAGGTGTGCCATTCACGCCCATATTTAAACCTAATTGATATTGATCACGGACAGGGTTTTTACATTCTGCTGATGCGACTGGTAGACCTTGTGCAGCTTGATCAAATGCAGCTTTACGATCTTGACTACACCAAATCGCTTGCATGGTTGGCATAAATTGTTCGCCACGAGGCCATGCGATATAACGGACTTCAATGCCTTTTGCATTAATTTCAGCAAGATGCTCATGCAGTTTATGGCAATAAGGACAGCTTGAATCGGTGAAGACATAAATCACATGCTTGGCTTTACCACCTTGTGCTGGATAAACAATGAGGTCCTCAGTTTTAAGGGTGGCTAAGTGCTTTTTATTTTCACCCGCTTGTAAGCTTTCACTCACATTACGTAATTGTTTTTCTCCAAGATGAATGACATCGCCCTGAATAATATATTGACCATCACTGGTTGCATAAACTGAGCCCATTCCTTCTAGGCTGACCCAAAATAAATTAGGCACTTCAGTTTTTTTAATTGCAAGAATTTTGGCTTTGATATTGGCAGTTTTAAAGTTTTTTTCGAGTGTTGAGACTAAGCGTTGTTGAGCATTTCGTTCATTTAAAGTTGATGCTTCGCCTGTTGCAGGGGCACTGGCGGTGAGTGCATCGGGTTTTTGTGCTGAATTTTCTTTTGAGCAAGCGCTGATGAATAATGTTGAGGCTAATGCACAAGCAATCACCAACTGAGACCGAGTAAACAACATAAACAACCTTTTCATATGTATTTATAAGCTTGCCCAAGCATACCAAAAAATTAAATTGACTTCGTTAAATCTTGCTGAGGCTCTGTGAATGAAATCAAGTTGATAGATAAAAGGTGGTTTTATCCTCTTGGATGGTATTTGCTATGTAGCTCTTGCATCCGATGTTGGGCAACATGCGTGTAAATTTGAGTGGTTGATAAATCGCTATGCCCAAGTAACATTTGCACAACACGTAAATCCGCGCCATGATTGAGTAAATGGGTTGCAAAAGCATGGCGTAAGGTATGGGGTGATAACTCTGCAAGAATATTGGCTTGTAGTGCATAGCGTTTGATCGCATACCAAAAATTCTGTCGACTCATGATGCCGCCATGTTGTGTTAAAAATAAATAATCAGTACTACTTTTATAGAGTTGTGGACGTGATTCAGTTAAATATTTTTCGATCCAGTCGCAAGCATGTTGTCCAAGTGGGACAAGCCGTTCTTTATTGCCTTTACCCGTAACCCGTAAAAAACCTTGTTTTAGATTAATCAGTTCTAAACGTAAATTCAGTAATTCTGATACACGTAAGCCACAGGCATATAACACTTCGAACATCGCACGATCGCGTAGACCTAGCGCAGTATTGATGTCAGGTGCATTGATCAAAGTCTCAACATCTTGTTCCGATAAGTCTTTAGGTAAGGCTCGTCCAATTTTAGGAGAGCGGTGGGTTGCGACAGGATTATCATCTCTGAGTTTCTGTTCTCTCAGAAACTTATAAAATTGGCGTAAAGCCGATAAACAACGAGCAATTGAACGAGGGCTTTTACCTGACTTGGTGAGCGCAATCAAGACATCAGCAATATCATCACTCGACCAAAGTGGCAGTGATGCTATTTTATGTAGGTCGCTACATTGAATCAGGTCGGACAAATAGGCATTACGTGTATGTGGACTGACGGTTTGCGCCACTAAATAATCACGGAAACCGTGTAAAAAACTGAGCTGTTCAGGAATTGTGACTGCAGTTGGAATACGAGGTTTTTTATTTAACATAATCAGAAAAGTCCTTCATTCAACTGCACTGTAAAAGAAAAATGAATTGTTGTCGATCTGTCACAGAAGCGAATGCCATTGAGATTGTTTTTGGTAATTATTCTCATTTGCTTGTATACTAGCGTAAAAGAGTAAAGGGTTAGAAGCGGTGCGATTGTCAGCATTAAAAGTCAAACAAACGGCGATGATTACTAAAGTGAATCGCTTAGTAGATGATGCCGAACAGCCAGATCTTGTGGCTATTCGTTTAGAGAGTTTAGGCTTTGTGCCTGGTACACAAGTACAGGTGATTACCAAAGGTATTTTTGGTGGCGACCCGATTCTAATCCAGATTGGTTTTACTCGTTTTGCATTGCGTAAAGCTGAAGCCGATAAAATTGAAATTCAACGTGAAGGAGCACCTGCATGAGTGATGCGTTACGTGTTGCCCTTGTGGGAAATCCAAACTGTGGTAAGACCTCTTTATTTAATCATCTGACAGGAACACGTCAGAAAGTTGCCAATTATGCAGGCGTTACGGTTGAGCGTAAGATTGGGCATTTTCAACTTCCTTCTGGAAAAGCTGTACGTGTGCTGGATTTGCCAGGCACTTATAGTTTACAGGCAACAAGTCCTGACGAAGAAATTACCCGTGATGTGTGTCAAGGTAAGATTGCTGAGGAAGGGCAGCAAGATGCATTTTTATGTGTCATTGATGCCACCAATTTAAAGCTTCATCTTGGCTTAGTATTGGAAATCATTGAGCTAGGTCGTCCAATCCTTGTGGTATTGAATATGATGGACGAGGCGCGTCGTCGTGGTATTCAGATCAATACTCAAAAATTATCAGAGCGATTAGGTGTTCCCGTTGTTGAAACGGTTGCAGTCCGTAATTCGGGTATTGAAAATCTCCTACATGCCTTGGATCAAGAAAAATATGCAGTACCGCACACTGAGCTGAGTGGATTAACAGGTGAGCATCATCAGAAAATCCAAGTTATTTTTAAAGATGTCGTTCACTTTGTTGATCAGGAAGATAAGCGGACTGACTTTCTCGACAAAATCTTCTTACATCCTGTTTTAGGCTTATTAAGCCTTGCGCTGATGATGTTTATTGTGTTCCAAGCCGTATTTGCTTGGGCTGCCCCATTTATGGATGGGATAGAAAGCTTTTTTGGATGGTTAGGTACGACTCTTGGTGCCCATATTTCACAGCCTTTACTCCATAGTTTAGTTGTTGACGGGATTATTGCGGGTGCAGGTGGTGTTGTTGTGTTCTTGCCCCAGATTTTGATTCTGTTCTTCTTTATTTTAGTGTTGGAAGAGTCTGGGTATTTACCACGCGCAGCTTTTTTGCTCGACAAATTAATGTTTAAAGCAGGCCTCAGTGGTCGTGCGTTTATTCCGTTACTTTCAAGCTTTGCGTGTGCAGTGCCGGGCATTATGGCAACACGGAGTATTAGTGATCCGCGTGATCGTTTTACCACGATTATGGTTGCACCATTAATGACTTGTTCAGCACGATTACCCGTCTATGCTTTATTGATTGCTGCGTTTATTCCAAGTCAAATGGTATGGGGGATTTTTAATCTACAAGGTTTGGTACTCTTTGGCTTATATATGTCAGGGATCGTGAGTGCCTTGTGTGTTTCGATTGTGATGAAATTTCTACAAAAAGATAAATCACAACATGCGCTATTACTTGAGTTACCAAGTTATCGTATTCCAGATTTAAAGAGCGTTGGGATTGGCTTGCTTGATCGTGCCAAAATCTTTTTAAAACGTGTGGGTGGGATTATTTTTGCTCTTTCGATTTTACTTTGGTTCTTATGTACGTTCCCACAAGCCCCAGAGGGGGCGACACAACCTGCAATTGATTATAGTTTTGCGGGGATGTTAGGTCACTTGATACAACCAATTTTTGCCCCAATTGGTTTTAATTGGCAGATTTGTATTGCATTGATTCCAGCGATGGCAGCACGTGAAGTAGTCGTTGCCGCATTGGGTACGGTCTATGCTTTATCTGGCGCTGATGATGATGCAGTGGCACAAGGCTTATCACATTTAATCAGTATGGATGGTACAGGTTGGTCGCTGGCAACGGGTTTATCTTTGTTAGTTTGGTTTATTTATGCGCCACATTGTTTGGCAACCTTAGCAACGGTACGCCGTGAGACGGGTTCATGGAAACATGTGGCAGTGATGACGACTTATTTATTTGGTTTAGCGTATTTAATGTCTTTCTTTACTTACCAAATTGCATCACGCATTTGGGGTTAAGCAAGCAATCTCATAGTGAGTTGTCAGAACGGCAACTCATCCCCTTAAAAAGGAAGCTAATCATTGGAGAGTGGTTTATGTTTGAGTACTTGATTATTGCTGTATTGGTGCTGTGGAGCGCGCTTGTTGTCTTTAAAAAAGTGTTCCCTAAAACCGCAAGTTCAAGCTTTCTTGCCTTATCGAATCTCTGTCAGCGTTTGGGTTGGCATCGTTTGGCAACATGGTTAAAGCCTAAACTCGTGGTGGGTTGTGGCGGAGGTTGCGGCTGTGCTGTCGATGATAATAATGAACCCAAGAAACAAGAAACCATTCAAGCGGTCAAATGGCGTTAAAAGATAATGAGTGCTCATATTCTAGGGTACGGGCAATTTTTTAATGAAAATGAATTAAATTCAAAGAGAATCTTTAAGTCTTAAATATAAAGTGATTCTGATGTATTTTTACAATAATTATGTGGCTGACGTCTTATTTTATTGCTGATGAATATTGCAATACATGCGTTTGATTTTACGCACTGACACAAAAAAGCCTGAATAAAACGAAAACTGAAAAAGCATTTAAAACAGTAAAGTGCTAACATTTTTGCCATTCTGTAATCTGCAAAAAATGGGGCAAAAATGTTAATACAACGTGGTGGATTAAAAGTTGTGGCTGGTTTGGGAATTTCGGGTGTTTCAGCAGTCAACTTCCTACATGAACAAGGCTACCAAGTTGCAGTGACCGATTCTCGTGAAACGCCGCCAGGGCATGATCAAATCCCTACAGGTGTACGTACCAGTTTTGGGAAATTAGATACAGAACTTTTATTACAAGCAGAAGAAATTATTCTTAGCCCAGGGCTTGCACCTCAGTTGCCTGAAATTCAACAGGCGATAGAAAAAGGTATTCCAGTTGTTGGTGATATTCAACTGCTACGCCGTGCTACAGAAGTACCGATTGTCGCGATTACAGGCTCAAATGCAAAAAGCACCGTCACCACTCTCATTGGGCTGATGGCACAAGATGCAGGTAAAAAAGTGGCAGTTGGAGGCAATCTTGGACGTCCTGCATTGGATTTACTCAAAGATCAGCCAGAGTTGATTGTTTTAGAGCTATCGAGCTTTCAGTTAGAAACAACCTCACATTTAAATGCAGAAGTGGCTGTTTTATTGAATATGAGTGAAGATCATTTGGATCGTCACGGTGATATGTTTGGCTATCACAAAGCCAAACATCGAATTTTCCAAGGTGTAAAAAAGGTTGTTTATAATCGTGATGACAATTTAAGTCGCCCACTTGTCCCAGATGTCACGCCAGTGCAAAGTTTTGGTTTAAATGCACCTGATTTAAATCAATATGGTGTGCTACGTGATGCAGATGGCACGATGTGGTTAGCGCGTGGCAGAGAGCGTTTGATTCAAACCTCTGAAATGTACATTCAAGGCATGCATAACGTTGCCAATGCGCTTGCATGTTTGGCACTAGGTGAGGCGATTGGTTTAGCAACGGCATCTATGTTAGAAACACTTAAACACTTTAAAGGTTTGGAACATCGTTGCGAATACGTCAAAACAGTTGCAGGGGTACGCTATTACAATGATTCTAAAGGAACCAATGTCGGTGCGACTCTCGCTGCAATTGATGGTCTCGGTGCTGCAATTGAGGTGAAAAAAGGCAAACTGGCATTGATTTTGGGTGGGCAAGGCAAAGGACAAGATTTCAAAGCCTTACGTGGTGCAATTCAAAAATATGTTAAATCAGTGATTTTAATTGGCGAAGATGCTGCTGTAATTGAACAAGCAATTCAAGGTACAACCTTGATCCAACATGCAGCAAGTTTAAAAGAAGCAGTTGCACTCGCTCAGAATGGCACACAAGCTGAAGATGTGGTTTTATTATCACCTGCCTGTGCGAGCTTTGATATGTTTAAAAGCTATAATGATCGTGGACAGCAATTTGTGGCATGTGTACATGCCCTGAATGAAAATAAAAATTAGGAACAGATTTATGGCTGATTTAGCCCCAAATACGGTACAAAAGATTTCGCAATTATTGAGTCGGTTGCCCAAGCTTCCTGCGGAAATGACAGCACGTAATATTCTCATTTTTTGCGTCATTTCTTTGCTGTGTTTCGGTTCGGTCATGGTGGCATCCGCATCGATGCCATATGCCGAATATATTCATGAGAACCCATTTTATTTCGTTGTTCGTCATGGGATCTCAATTTTGGTTGCGTCAGTGGTCGCAATCTTAACCTACCGAATTTCTTTGAATTTATGGTTCAAGAATGCTTTTCCTTTATGGCTAGTGACGATGGTCTTGTTGTTGGCCGTACTGGTTGTTGGCTCAGAAGTGAATGGTGCTCACCGTTGGATTAAGGTTGGTGGTTTTACATTACAGCCAACAGAGATTGCTAAAATTGTGATGGCAATTTTTACCGCAGATTATGTGGTTCGTCGTGCTAAAGAAGTTCGAACGCATTGGAAAGGTTTATTGCGTTTGAGTGGAGTAATGGCATTAACTGTTGGGTTTATTGTCGCAGAACCAGACTTAGGGGCAACGGTTGTAATTGTCCTCATGATGGTTGGTGTGTTTTTCTTGGCAGGCGCACCCGCAACACAATTTCTAATTATGTTAGGAGCAATCCTCGCCGGGATTACAGCACTTATTTTATTTGAGCCTTTCCGTTTTCAACGATTAATTTCTTTTACAAACCCTTGGGCAGATCCATTAGGGGTCGGTTATCAGTTATCGAATGCGTTGATGGCATTTGGGCGTGGAGAGTGGACTGGAACAGGCTTAGGTCATAGTGTGCAAAAACTTTCCTATCTTCCTGAAGCACATACGGACTTTATGTTGGCTGTCCTTGGTGAAGAGTTTGGTTTTGTTGGTGTGACCTTGGTGATGGTTCTGTCCTTTACTATGCTGGCATGCTGTATTCGAATAGGACATCGTGCTTTGCAACATAATTACTTGCGTGCAGGCTATTTGGCATACGGTATCAGTATTATTTTTCTCATGCAGATTTTGGTAAATGCGGGGATGAATATGGGCTTAATGCCAACCAAAGGTTTGACTTTGCCATTCATTAGTTATGGGGGAACATCTTTAATGATGTGTGCTGCAATGATTAGTCTAATCCTGAAAATTGATGCATCAACGCAAGAACTCAATCCAGTTAAAGAAGAATCAAATTTCTAATCGTATCGAAAATAAAAAGCTCTACTTTAAGTAGGGCTTTTTTATGGCTTATAAGAAAGTACCTGTGAGATGGATGCCTCTAGGAATTAAATTGATATCCCATTGTTGGACAGCTTGTTGCAGCATGATACGTGGCTGGTCAAGTTCAACCAACGGTTGCCCTAAAGCTAAAATGGCTTGCTGTAATAGGTTTGATGCTTTGCTGATATCTAGTGCTTGTGCCAGATTTTGTTTAGACAGTTTTTGCCCTTGATCATTCATTGCAAGCGGTAAATGCATATAGCTGAGACTAGGATAATTGAGTAAAGAACCCAACCAGATTTGTCGAGCGGTGTTATCCAATAGATCTGCGCCACGTACCACATGAGTAATGCCCTGTAGATCGTCATCTACGACCACAGCCAATTGATAGCTCATAATGCCATCACGGCGCTTGAGTACGAAATCACCTAGATCATGTTTTAAGTTGGAAGATTGCTGACCTTGTAAGCGATCCTCAAAACAAATCAATTGATCAGCAACTTTCAAGCGAATAGCTTGATCATTGAAATCCAGATGTAAATCGCGGCAAGTACCAACATAGATATGATTTGAACCGAGCATTTTACGGGTACATTGACAGGCATAGATCGCATCTAAGTGTTTTAACTGCTCAAGGACTTGTGCATAAATCTCTAAACGATCTTTTTGGCAAATAATTTCTGCATCGGGTTCAAATTGAAAGGCATCAATACAAGATCGGATATGGTTTTCACTATTGGGATAGATACGAGGAATATCGGTATCTTCAATTCGAACTAGCCATTTGCCGTGGTTGGCTTTGGCATCACAGTAACTTGCGACTGCGGTGAGTAGGGAGCCAAAATGCAATGGGCCAGTTGGAGAGGGAGCAAATCGTCCGATGTAAGGCATAAAGATTTTATTGTTGTGTATTTCAATCCTTCTCCAGCCCCTCCTATAAAGGAGGGGAAATACTCGAATATCATAAATCTTTCAATTCGTAGTATTCCTCCCTTTTCAAAGGGAGGTTGGGAGGGATTATTAACCGTTATTTTGCTTTTCTTTGATTTCAGCCAAAGTCTTGCAATCGATACATAAAGTCGCTGTTGGACGTGCTTCTAAACGGCGTAAGCCAATTTCGATACCACAGGTTTCACAGAAACCGTAATCTTCGTTTTGAATTGTTTCAAGTGATTGTTCGATTTTACGAATGAGCTTACGTTCACGGTCACGAGTACGTAATTCAATTGCAAATTCTTCTTCCTGAGTTGCTCGGTCATTGACATCGGGAAGAGCGGTTGATTCATCTTGCATCGTATTCAATGTGCGATCAACTTCAGACATTAACTCTGCTTTCCAAGCATTTAAAATCTGGCGGAAATGTACGAGTTGTCCTTCAGACATATATTCTTCATTTTTCTTCGGCTGATAAGGCGCAATTCCAAACAAGCTTGCAGTCGTACCACTTTCTGAAGCCTTTGGTTTGGTTTTACGTACACGTTTCACAGCCGCTTTCTGATCGTCGATCACTTCTGTTTGTTCGTCCAAGACTTGATTTTGGTTGTCATTCGCCATATAGGGCATTCCTCATCATACACGTACTATCTATACGCAAAAAATATGGTGATATGCAAGTGTTTTTATAGAAACCCGAGATGGTTTCTTCCATCAGGGGTCGCCATCATATAGAGTTTTTGGGCAAGATGGTAGTCATTCTGGTCTAGATTCCTTGAGAAATTGACAATGTAATTTGTAAACAAAGGTTTAGTCATATCCAAGGACTTCAGAGCTCTTCAATCTTTGAGAAGTGGAAAGCCGATAAACTTGTGTTTCCAATTCTCCATTTGCTTTTAAACAAATATAGCGATAACCAGGGTGTTCTTCGTCAAGCGCAAATTTTTCACTCTGAGGCTTAAACTGAATACATGTTGATGGTGTTGATAAGAACACAACGTTTTGCCAAGTATTCACAGAATCTTGATGAACATGACCACAGAGAATCGCTTTGATGTTTGAGAATGGTTGAATTGTTTCTAATAAATCAGACGAGTTTTTTAGTTTGTGCTGATCAATCCATGTCGATTGCATCGCAAATGGATGGTGATGACAAGCAATGATGATATGGCGATCATGATATTGTTTTAATAATTCAGTTAATTGCTCAAGACCAATAGCAGCAATCTTTCCATCAATTCGTTTTGGTTGCGCGCTATTGAGCAAAATAATACACCAGTTACCTATTTCAACGACAGTGGGTTGATTTGGATCTGATTCATGAAATGGAAAGTGTGCGATGTCATCGTGATTGCCAGGTGTTTGAAAAAATGGAATACCTAGGCTTTGCATATGCTCAAGATAGCGATGGTATGTCACAGGTGTTGGGCTTTGTGCCAAGTCACCCGTGTGTACGATCATATCAATCTGTGGATGTTGTTGGCGCATCAAGTCAATTACTGCACGAAAGCTTTGCTCAGGTTGCATCCCGACAAATTCTAAATGTGGATACTCTAATAAGTGCGTATCTGTAATTTGTATGATCACAAAATCTTTTTGTGATAATGTTGAGACTTGAAAAGCCACCGTCTTACCCCTCCAGATTTATTATCGTCGTTGTATGTGTTGAGTAAGCCATTGTAATGCCATAATTACAGGGGCATTTCTCAAACGCCCATTTTGAAATAACATCGCAAGTTCAGAATAATCAAATAGGTGAAGTTGAATATTTTCACCTTCATCGGGTACACCAAAGATGCCGCCTTGCATGGGTAATTCAACCTCAGCTGCATATAAATGAAAGAATTCAGCGCATGCACCTGCTGAAGGATAGAAACTGAACAAGTGTTGTAATGTCTCCACCTGACAGCCAGATTCTTCTAAACTTTCTCGGCGAATACAGGTTTCAGGAGACTCATCTCCATCAAGCACACCTGCAATCACTTCAAGTTGCCATGCTGACTCTGGATCATTCAATGCACCTACACGAAACTGTTCAATCAGTGCAAAACGTTGTTGTTGATTGTTATAAAGTAAAACGCCAGCAGCTTCTGGACGATGTATCAATTCTCGCTGAATGCGTGGTGAGTAATCAGATCGATTAAATAATCGATGTGAGAGGCTCACTTTCTCAACTTGAATGAATCCTCGGAATAAAAATTCTCGAGATTCTATCGTAACGTCGGATGCTGAATAGCTGGCGTGGTCAAGAATATTCATCTTCAATCAGGATGAGATTGTACATATCTCATCCTAACCGAGAATGATGGATGGTCAAATCTTTTTTTAGTCGATTTACAGTTTGTGGTACAATTTTTGACCATGTTCCTGATAAGCGGTTTTCATCGCATTGAGACCTGCTTCAACATCTGTTTCAGCATCATTTGATTGCTTGGCATTGTGTTGGTTTTGGGCATAATCTCGCACATTCTGGGTGATTTTCATTGAACAGAATTTTGGTCCACACATTGAACAAAAGTGTGCAGATTTGTGTGCATCTTTTGGAAGCGTTTCATCATGCATACTACGTGCAGTATCTGGATCTAAACTAAGATTAAATTGATCTTCCCAGCGGAATTCAAAACGTGCTTTCGATAAGGCATTATCCCGAACTTGTGCTCCAGGATGACCTTTGGCTAAGTCAGCTGCATGGGCTGCAATTTTATAAGTGATGATGCCGTCTTTTACATCTTTTTTGTTTGGTAGACCTAAGTGTTCTTTTGGTGTGACATAGCAGAGCATTGCTGTGCCATACCAGCCGATCATTGCAGCGCCAATCGCAGAAGTAATATGGTCATAACCTGGTGCGATGTCGGTGGTTAATGGCCCAAGGGTATAGAAAGGCGCTTCTTTACAGACTTCAAGCTGTAGATCCATATTTTCTTTGATCATATGCATTGGCACATGCCCTGGGCCTTCAATCATCACTTGGACATCATGTTCCCACGCACGGTGAGTGAGCTCGCCTAAAGTTTTGAGTTCACTAAATTGTGCTTCATCATTGGCATCTTGAATACAACCTGGACGTAAACCATCGCCTAAACTAAATGATACGTCATAGGCTTTCATGATTTCACAGATTTCATCAAAGTGTGTATACAAGAAATTTTCTTCATGATGGGCTAGACACCACTGCGCCATGATTGAACCGCCACGAGATACGATTCCTGTTAAGCGGTTTGCGGTCATTGGGACATAGCGTAGTAATACACCTGCATGAATGGTGAAATAGTCAACACCTTGTTCGGCTTGTTCAATCAGTGTGTCTTTGAAGATTTCCCAAGTTAAATCTTCGGCAACGCCATCCACCTTTTCTAAGGCTTGGTAAATAGGCACAGTACCGATTGGAACAGGCGAGTTACGGATAATCCATTCACGGGTTTCATGGATATTTTTACCTGTTGATAAGTCCATGATGGTATCAGCGCCCCAACGGGTTGCCCATGTCATCTTAGCGACTTCTTCATTAATTGAAGAACCAAGTGCAGAGTTACCAATATTGGCATTAATTTTAACCAAGAAATTACGACCAATAATCATTGGTTCGATTTCAGGGTGGTTAATATTGGCTGGGATAATGGCACGCCCAGCGGCAATTTCTTGACGCACAAATTCAGGCGTAATTTCTCTTAGATTTTGCGCACCGAAGTTTTGTCCTGCATGTTGACGCATATCAACACCTTCACCTTGGCGTTGATTCTCACGAATCGCAATATATTCCATTTCAGGCGTAATAATGCCTTGTTTAGCATAATGCATTTGCGTGACATTCTTGCCTGCTTTGGCACGACGTGGGTTTTGAATGTGCGCAAATCGAATTTCAGCTGTGCGAATATCTTTTAAACGGGCTTGACCGAAATCTGAGCTTAAACTTGATAATACGTCAGTGTCATTACGTGCTTCAATCCAAGTTTGGCGAACTAAAGGTAAACCTTTATTTAAATCAATTTGTACATTCGGATCGGTATATACACCAGATGTGTCATAAACCATGACAGGGGGATTATATTCACCACCTAAGCCTGTCGGCGTTTCCGTTAAACTAATTTCACGAAATGGAACTTGGATATCTGGACGAGAACCTTCTACATAGACTTTTTTTGATGCGGGCAAAATACGCGTTAAATCTTTGGCATCTTGCTCATGTTGAGCAGAAATATCTGTAGAGGGAAGATTCGTTAATTGGTTCATGGCATGATCCTAATATAAAGCATTAACGAATCAAGCACGATCAAAAACGATGGCGAATTTATCTCTATGATAAATAGAAGCTAGGTTTTTGCTGGGCTTGATTCCTACGCAGGTGTTAACCTGATCAGGTTCAACGGTACTTATCTTTAAATCTTTTTGATTAAGATAATCTCAGCAGTTGGTTAACTGCGCTCCGTCAAGCTAGGTGTTTAGACTAACAGATTTTGAATTTTTTTTTGTATCTATTAATACCATTCGACAATAGGTAAATACATGCTATTGTCATAAAAGCTTCATCATAGCTGTGTTTTAATCACCAATCATTTTCCCATGTGTCTAGTGGAGGCATACTGTGAGTCCAAGCAATCCTGTCTTAAGTCACCATATTTCTTCACAATTTAATGAGGACCTACAAGGTGTACATACTAAATTTATGACCATGGGTGGATTGGTAGAGCAACAGGTTGCGAATGCAATTCATGCTTTATTAGACACAGATGAAAATTTGGCTATTGATGTGCAATTTAAAGATAACGTTGTTAATCAATATGAACGTGATATTGATGAAGGCTTAACTTTAATTTTAGCTCGTCGTCATCCAGCTGCAATTGATTTACGTATGGTAATCGCCATGAGTAAAGCCAATACCGATTTAGAGCGTATCGGTGATGAGGCAGCAAAAATTGCTCGCATTGCTCAGAATTTATGCGAAGAAGGTCAGTCACCACGTGGTTATATGGAAACACGCCATATTGGGAACCAAGTACGAGTGATGATCCATGATGCTTTGGATGCTTTCGCGCGTTTAGATGTCGATCAAGCTTTAAAAGTGGTGATGGCGGATGTAGACATTGATCGTGAATATCAGTCGGCAACGCGCACTTTAATGACCTATATGATTGAAGATCCACGCCATATTTCACGTGTGATTAATGTGATGTGGGTGCTACGTTCGTTAGAGCGAATTGGTGATCATGCCCGTAATATTTCAGAACAAGTGATTTATATGGCAAAAGGTATGGATGTTCGTCATACCAGTATTGAAGAAATTGAACAAAAAGTGAACCAAAAATAATAGTAAAAATAAAATAATTTTAAACCGCTCGAATATGAGCGGTTTTTTTATTGATGGATTAAATGGGGGAGAATAAATGAATCAGCACTCTCAGTTAAAGCTAGAACAAATTAAATTGTTTGGCAGAAGGATAAGGTGCTTGTTTTACTACGGATAAAATCACAGTTGAGGGTAATCCGATTAAATTTATGTATTGTGAATACCCTGATAATGATGTGGATCGTGTTAATGCCAGTCAGTTAGGCATTTTTAATCCTCTCCTTGCGAAGCGATGCTTCTCACCTTTTTTAAAGGAGGGAGTGTTTCGAAATTCAATATGGTGTTGAATTCAATGATGTTCCCCTCTTTTCAAAGAGGGGTTAGGGGAGATTGATCAATCAGTAATAACGAAAGTACGCTTAACTGATCAGCATTCAGGTTTGGAATCCGATGAGTATATGAATAATGCAAATAACATGGTTGTTTATGATGTCAATACTATTGCTCACTGTGATGAATCAATTATTCCATTGCCTTGTAGGCGGCGTCTTTGAGAAGACAATCATACCTAGTGAATTTCAACCTGTTTTTGATTTTACTGTTGAAGAATAAAAAAATCCCAGACTTCGGGGGAAAGTCTGGGAGAGAAATATCATGCACTGCTTGAGATATCAAATGATCTCTTTGTGTTTCTGTTATTCAATATAGCTTTGTGATAGAGCTTTGTCATGTAGACAACTGTGTATACTCTGTAATGCTTTATTACTTATGTAAATATCACGTAAAAAGAGAGCTATATTTAGCTCTCTTTGATTCAGTGGTGTTAGCTGAAATGATTTATTTTTGTTCCGTCCAACCTTCTGCTTTTTCAACACTTTCGTCATTGTTGAAGAATTTCTCACGTTGTTCTTCAAGAAACTTCTTCGCATCGGGTTCGAACACATTGAGACGTTTTTCATTAATCAATGTGGTTTGGTGTTTTAACCATTCTTGCCATGCTTGTTTTGAAACAGTTTCAAAGAACTCTTGACCTTTTGCCCCTGGAAATGGAGCAAAGTCTAAGCCCTCAAGTTCTTGTTTGTATTTACGGCAAAGTACTTGTCTAGTCATCACGACATCCAGTAAAAGTCCCTCTTTTATCAAGAGGGATTGAAGGAGATTAATATAGCTGTTCTAGGCGCGTGTGCGCACGTACAATTGCTGCTTCAACTTGTTTTGGTGACGTTCCACCGATGTGATCACGCGCGTTAACAGAAGCTTCTAAGGTGAGGGCTTTGTCAAATACATCTGCTGTGATCAAATCAGAGAACTGTTGTAGCTGTTCGAGTGTTAGTTCAGATAGATCTTTTTCTTCTGCGACACCTAACGCAACCGCTTTACCCACAATTTCATGTGCATCACGGAAAGCCACACCTTTTTTCACAAGATAATCTGCAAGGTCAGTTGCAGTTGAAAAACCACGTAATGCAGCTTCACGCATAATTTCAATATTTGGAACAAGGGCAGGCACCATGTCAGCGAATGCCATGAGTGAACCACGCACTGTATCAATCGCATCAAATAGCGGCTCTTTGTCTTCTTGGTTGTCTTTGTTATATGCTAGTGGTTGACCTTTCATGAGGGTCAATAAGCTGATTAAATCACCAAAAACACGACCTGATTTACCACGAACAAGTTCAGGAACATCTGGATTTTTCTTCTGTGGCATGATTGAAGAGCCAGTACAGAAGCGATCAGGGATGTTCACAAATTTGAATTGTGCTGACGTCCATAAGATGAGCTCTTCTGACATACGTGATAAATGCATCATGATCAGAGATGCTGCTGCATTAAACTCAATGGCAAAATCACGATCTGAAACAGCATCAAGAGAGTTTTCTGAAACAGCTTCGAAACCCAATAATTCTGCGGTATAAGCACGATCAATTGGATAGGTTGTTCCTGCCAATGCTGCTGAGCCTAATGGCATGCGGTTTACACGTTTGCGGCAATCTTGTAAGCGTTCAGTGTCACGTACTAACATTTCAAACCATGCTAACAAGTGATGACCAAAAGTCACAGGTTGAGCTGTTTGTAAATGGGTAAAGCCAGGCATAATGGTGTGGGTATTTTTACTTGCTAGACCCAATAAGCCTTTTTGCAGGCGTAATAACAAACCCAAGATGTCATCAATTTCGTCACGTAGATATAGGCGGATATCAGTCGCAACTTGGTCATTACGGCTACGGCCTGTATGTAATTTTTTACCTGTGATGCCAATCCGTTGAGTCAATCTTGACTCAATATTCATGTGTACATCTTCTAGGTCAATACGCCATTCAAAGTTGCCTGCTTCAATTTCAGCTTGAATCGTGCTTAGACCTTGGATAATGTCATCACGTTCAGCTTCAGTGAGAACGCCAACTTTAGCAAGCATAGTTGCATGTGCAATCGAACCTGCAATATCTTGTTTATAAAAACGTTGGTCAAATTGCACAGATGCGGTAAATTCTGCAACAAATGCATCTGTTGCTTCCGCGAAGCGACCGCCCCACATACCAGAGGTTTGGTTAGGGCTTGCTGAAGAAGAGGATTGAGAAGATGTGGTCATGGCAGCTCAGTAAAATAAAAAAGAGTATAGCAAATCCAAACGCAGTTGCTGAAATTCGACGCAAGAAGTTATCGCAAACTCGTCAAATGAATTCATCAGGGTCCTATTTTTTTACGAAAATCGGGCAATGGCAACATTTATTGGAATTAATTGTTGCAAGCAATGTGTTGGCAATGGTGTTGGCACTAGCAGAAGCTCACTCATGGCAAGCATTAGATAGTCTTCATGTTTTACAATATATGTTCTTTATCAACTGGGTAATTTTATCTTTTTCCGCTTTTGTTGACTATTTTCAAGAGTTTTTTGCCAAATTTAGTCAGAAAATGGCATTAATTTTAGGTTTTGTTTTACTTCAACTTATTGTTTTACTTACGACTTGTATCGTCAATATAATTCAATATTGGGCGACACGGTCAAACGATTTTTCTCACGATATCTTATTTCAAGGTGTGAGTTTGCATTTGAGTTATGGCATATTGTTGGGTGCATTCTGTTTGCGTTATTTATATATGCGTGAGCAATGGATGAATCAGCAATACAGTGAGCTGAATGCACGTATCCAAGCCATGCAGGCACGGATTCATCCGCATTTTCTATTTAATAGCTTAAATAGTGTGGTGAGTTTGATTGCGATTGATCCTGATAAAGCTGAAAATATGTTGATTAGTTTGTCACGTTTATTTCGAGCTAGTTTCCAAGAGCTGAAGTTGGTAACTTTGGCTGAAGAAATTGATTTATGTCAGCAATATTTAAGTATAGAAAAGATGCGCTTAGGTGAGCGTTTACAGGTAGAATGGAATATACAAGCAACGCCTATAGAATTAAAACGGGTCACAATCCCATTATTAACATTGCAACCTTTGTTAGAGAATAGTATTTTTCATGGGGTAGAAAAAGTTTTGCAACCTTCAACTATTAGTGTATTGGTTGAAATATTGCAAAATCAAGTCAGTATAGTCATTACTAACCCTTATTCTCACGATACAATAAAATCGAAAAAGGGAAATGGAATTGCGATAGAAAATGTGGAACAGCGTTTAAGAGCTTATTATGGGCGTACGGTGAAGTTTCAGGTTTATGGGGGAGGGGCTTTATATACGACCGTGGTAAGTTATCACTATCGAGTAAAATAATAAGTTAAGTTAACCATAAAAATGATGGATGCAGTTAACGGTGACAAGGAGGAGAGGATGAAAGTTCTGATTGCTGATGATGAACCTCTCGCAGTAGAGCGTTTGTCACGTTTAGTGACCCAAATGGGACATGAGGTGATCGCTACGGCACATCATGGGCAAGATGTGTTAAACCATATTGAAAACGATTCGCCCGATGTCGTTTTATTAGATATTCAAATGCCAGGGATGAATGGTTTGGAATGTGCTGAGCAGATCAGCCATTTTAATCCGCGTCCTGCAATTATTTTTTGTACGGCATATGATCAACATGCACTGGAAGCATTTAAATTTCAAGCACAGGGATATTTGCTTAAGCCTATTGCACAACAAGATTTACAACAGGTGTTCAATAGTCTAACGCAACTTACACAAGCACAAATGACTGGTTTACAACAACAAGACGATATGTACGATACGAAGACTCAACGCCATCAGATTGCTGCGAAGACTTATCGCGGGGTCGAACTGATTCCTATAGAGAACATTTATTATTTTCTAGCAGATCAGAAATATGTCACTGTTCGACACAAAAATGGCAGTGTTCTGATTGATGAAACATTGAAAGATTTGGAGTTTGAATTCTCGGATCGCTTTATTCGAATCCATCGTAATGCATTAGTTTCTCTTGATTATTTGGAAGGGCTAGAATTAATTGCGGCGGGACAGTATCAAGTGCGATTACGTGAACTTGATGAACGTTTATCTGTGAGTCGCCGTCATTTGCCAAGTTTAAGAGAATGTATGCATCAATTATAAATGCCGTATTTTAGTGAGATGAATGCTCACTTTATGATTTTTTACTTGCAATTTTAGGCGATCAAGTTAAGTTTGGAACAATTGCTTTGATCAATACTTAACTTGAATTTATGAAAACCTTAAAAATTGCGACTCGACAAAGCCCTTTGGCCCTTTGGCAAGCGGAGCATATTCGCGCTCGCTTAAACGCGCTTTATCCAGATTTAACGGTTGAATTGGTGAAGTTTGTGACCCAAGGTGACAAAATTCTCGATACGCCATTAGCAAAAATTGGTGGCAAAGGCTTATTTGTAAAAGAATTAGAAGCAGCCTTGTTAGATGGTCGTGCTGATCTGGCGGTGCATTCTATGAAAGATGTACCTATGCACTTACCTGAAGGTTTAACACTCGCGGTGATTTGTGAGCGTGAAGATCCTTTAGATGCATTTGTTTCGAATCATTACCTGCATTTTGATGAGCTACCTCTCGGTGCAAAAGTGGGGACATCAAGTTTGCGTCGTAAATGTCAGATTTTACAATTACGTCCAGATTTAGAAATTGTAGATTTACGCGGTAATGTTGGAACGCGCTTATCTAAATTGGATGATGGTTTATATGATGCCATTATTTTGGCAAGTGCAGGTTTAAAACGTTTAGGTCTAGCGGATCGTATTCGTCATTGTTTAGCACCAATCATGAGTTTGCCTGCGGTAGGGCAAGGGGCGTTAGGGTTGGAGTGTCGTTCAGATGATGCTGAACTATTAAAGTTAATTGCCCCACTTCAACATGAAGAAACATCAATTTGTGTTCGTGCTGAACGCGCATTTAATGCCTATTTGGAAGGTGGCTGCCAAGTTCCTATTGCTGGATATGCAACGTTGCTGAATGATGATCAACTACAGATTGAAGGGCGAGTAGGGAGTGTAGATGGTCAGACGTTGCTTAAAGAACAGCTTGTCGGTGAGATCGCACATGCTGAGCAATTGGGTGAACAACTTGCGCAACGTTTATTGGCGCAAGGCGCTGGTGAACTTTTAAAAGCGTTGCATTGATGCTTTTTATTAATACCCGCCCTGAAGATCGTGCTTCTACCTTAACGCAAGCGTTACAAGAAGTGGGTTATCAGGTTGAGACTTTGCCATTGTTGGAATTGGTCGCTGAACCTTTTTTGGAATCTTTACAGCAGTTATATCAACAGCTTGAGCAGGTTCAAGTCATCGTTGTTGTCAGTCCGACTGCTGTTGAGGTGGGTATGAATTATCTACAACAAGCGGGTATTTCATTGGATCAGCTTAAACATGTTCAATGGATTGCTGTGGGGCAGGCAACCGCTCAAGCCTTAGCAAAGTTGAATGTTGTAAGCCATGTGCCTGAAGTTGAAAGTTCGGAAGGGATGTTGGATCTTCCGATTTTAAAACAGCAGCAACACTTAAAGAAAATCGCATTTTGGCGTGGTTTTGGGGGGCGACAATTCATGATGCAGCAATTGCAGCATCAGGGTGTCGAAATCTTGAATTTTGTGCTCTATTCTCGCCAGTGCCCAAAACAGAGTGCGATCATATTTCCTGAAATATTAAAAAAAATAAGCTTAAACCATCCAGCCGCAGTGTTGATCAGTAGTGAAGCGAGCTGGAATCATTGGCAGCAACTTTGTGCTCAAAGTGAGGTGGATTCTGAATGTGTATATCTCGTTTTGGGTGGGCGGTTGGCGCAAATATTAAAAAATGCACAGATGCAAACAAGTAAAGTAATTAACATTATTCAGCTTGATAATTTATCTGTATCAGAGATTATTCAACGTGTGGATGCTTGGCAAGGAAAGGTATGAGAAAAATTGTTTATTTGATCTTATTGCTGAGTTTATTGTGGTTAGCCAAACTCAGTTATGATGTTGCACAATATTCTCAAATCGTTCCTCAACTTCAGCAACAGCTTGCCAAAACAGAGCAACGTTATACCTTATTGAATGATCAATTTGTCGCAGTACAGCGCCAATTAAAGGATGGCACTATTGCTGATGCTTCAGAATCGAAAACAAGTCCACCAACAATTGTTACAGGTATAGCACCTGTTATTTTAATTAAACAGCAATTACAGCTGGTTCAGTTTTCATTGGATCAACAGCAATTTATTTATGCACTTGATCATTTGAATCAAGTACAGCAGCAGCTTGCTCAATATACAGTATCGCCTGCGCTAGAGCGTAGTTTGATGAAAGCAATTGAACAAGATAAGCATGCGATTCAGCATTATGTGCTTGTGCAAACACAGCAACAGCAACAACTCGATACTTTATTGCAGCAGCTTGATCAGAAGCTTATACAGGAAATTAAAACCCCAAATCTTAAAACTCAAAAAGCAGAAAGTAATGCATGGTGGCATTGGTTTAGACTGGAAAAAATTCAGCCGATGCAGCCAGATTTAATCAATCGTCACCTTATTTTAAAAGAAGCGCAATTACGATTGCTCCTTGCCTCACAAGCACTGCATCAAGGTCAGGTTTCGGAATATCGAAAATCGATTCAAGAGGTGATGCAGTTATTGACACAGTTACCTGATCAAAATAGTCAGGCGATCAAGCAGCGTCTAGAAAAGATTTTAAATCTTCCTGTTGTACCAACACCGAAATTAACCACACTGGGTCTGTTGGGATAATGAAGTTATGAAACAACTCGTATTGGTTTATTTGTTACTCAGTTTATTATTTTTCGCATTGTTTGCCATGTTGAGCTATGGCTATGGCAATGGTTATGTTTACATCTATTGGAGAGACTGGCAGTTTCAAAGTAGTTTGTGGGGGTTAATCGCACTCTTTATTGTGATTAGTTTATTTGCACAACTGTTATGGTTCTCTAGTCGACGCTATTTTGCGCGTGAGCAACGTAAAAAAGAAACGGTTTTTCAATTCCAAGACCTACATCCTTATGAGCAACTCGGTATTGTTTGGTTGCTTGATGCTGCAAAAGAACAACAAGTATTTATTGAGCGAGTTTTTACTCAATCGGGTTTATTAAGTCATATTGTTGCTGCGCAATTTGACTATAAAAATGGTGATTATGATGTTGCCTTGCAGACACTCGAAAAATCAGCTCCAATGGCATTTGAACTTGCAGAGCTACAACGCATTAATATCTTTTTGGAACAACATGAGGCAGAAAAAGCCTTAACACATCTAGAATTCTTGGCACAACACCAGCTTTCCCCTTGGTTGAGCGAGATTGAAACCGCCTATCAACAGCGTATTACGGTTCTGTGGGGAAAGCTTGCGCTACAGAAACCGTGGTTATTTCTACAATCCATTCAGCATGGTTTGCTGAGTGCAGAGCATCGGGATCTCTGGTTACAGCAGTTATTAATACATTTTGACCAAGCTTCGGTCGATGATTTGGCTGCTCTACAGCAACGCTATATCGCATTGCAAAGTGAAATACAAACACGCCCTTATAGTAGTAAGGTACTGTGGCTGAAACTATTGGCCCGTATGCCTGAAATGAGTCTGCAACACGAAGATTTAGCACTACATTTGCTTCAAGAACATTTTGATCCAGAAGTGTTTTATTTGTGGTTTCAGCAGCAATTGTTAAAGCAAATTCCAGATTATGCCTATGTTGAACAGCGAATTATGCAACTTGAGCAACGCTATACCAGTGTTCCGATGCTGACTTTTGCGAAGTGGCATGTTTATGTAGCTACTTTACGTTCAGATGAGGCTAGGCAGCTATTAACTCTATATCCAGATAATATTTTGATGAGTTATTTGCGGATTAAATCGACGCTTGGAGATAATCCTGATTTAATCAGACAGTTGAATTTAATATTTGAAAATGATGTTAATTTTCTTAACTTTAAGATATGAGTGAAATATGAAAGAACTGTCTGTCTATCCTGTTATTCATCAGCAAACTGTTGCTTGGGGAGATATGGATGCTTTTGGGCATGTAAATAATGTGCAGTATTATCGATATATTGAAAGCGCACGAATTGCTTATTTAATGGCGTTAAATATATTTGATCAAGATATACTGACTGTAGTTGCTTCTAGCCAATGTAAATATTTAAGTCCCGTATTCTATCCTGATGTGTTGCATGTTGGTGCGCGGATTGAAGAGTTGCGAAATAGCGCTTTTCGTATGCATTATGTTTTATGGAGTGAGGCACAAAACCAGATGGTTGCTGTAGGTGAGGCGGTGATGGTTTGTGTTGATAAAGTGACATCAAAAAAGCAGATGATTCCAGAATTAGTTCGACTGAATATTATTCAACTTGAACAAAGTGTTGGGCATAATCCAATATTTAAATAATAATTTATTATAAAGACTATTATGTCTATTTTAATTCATTAAAGGCTTGGTTTTATATAATTGGCTTTCTTATTTAAGGATTAATTCCAAAATAAGATAAGCTTTTTATATGAAACTTATTGTCATAAAACCATCAAAAATTAAGAAAAAATTAATATTGATAAGATTTGGTAAGAACTGTTTTTTATAATCGAATTGAAATTAAATAGAGCTTGATTGGTCAAATAATGCTGATGTTTTTTGTTTTATTGTAAATATAAGATGATTTATGGTTATATTGTGATTAAGTTGACTAATTTAATATTGATTATTTAATTGTATATAAATTAATATGGAATTGAATTTTTGAATTCATTTTTTATTTTGAGTGATATATTTCTTTTTGAGTTGGAGTGGTTCTCATGAAACCAGATATTAGTGATTTATCTGTAGAAGATTTAAAACGTTTACAGGTAGAAGCAGAAGCTTTAATTTTAAGTAAAAAAGATCAAGCAATTGAAGATGCTTATAATCAAATTATTGCGATTGCTGAAGCCGTTGGTTTTAGCGTTGAAGAATTATTAGAGTTGGGCGAACAAAAGCGTAAGAAAACTACACGCAAAGCAGTCGAGCCACGCTATCGTAATAAAAACAACACTGAAGAAACTTGGACTGGTCGTGGTAAGCAACCACGTTGGTTAGTTGCTGAATTAGAGAAAGGCGCAAAACTTGAAGATTTCTTAATCTAAACAAGTTTTAGCAGTCATCGTTTTGTCATACGATGATTTTATGCTTAATCAAAAGCCAAGCTTAAAAAGCTTGGTTTTTTTATATGAGAGAATTGGCGATGTTGAAAAAGTATGCATAATGTCATTGAGGGGCGAGTGTCTCGAAAAGGATGATATTTTGCATGTTGGTAAGGGTGGGATGAAGAAAAAAACCAAGCAATGGAAATGGTGGGTTTTCGCCATTTTTGCATTTTTAATTTTTATTATTTTACAAATTCCAGCAACATGGTTAATTGCGAAATTTTCAAAAGATAATCAAATATTACATAATGTCAGCGGCAACATTTGGCAAGGGCAAGCGGATTGGCAAAAGGGTCAATTACGTGGTTCCGTGCATTGGAAAACTCGTCCTTTAGATTTGCTCTTGTTGAGACTGGGTGCAAACCTTGAGATTCATAGTGGTAATACACAATTTAGTGGTGTAATGGGCTATGGTTTAGGGCAAAAAATTCTGATCAAAGATCTACAAGGTGAAATTTCTCCTGAGACCTTAAAATATTTTGCCAATTGGCAGTGGCCTGAAAATGCTATTCAACTCAAAAATGTGCAATTCAACTATCAAAAAGAAAAAGGATTTACTGCCGCAGAAGGGCAATTGCATTGGGGTGGAGGCGAGTTGAATTATACTTTTGGTCAACGTCAAGATCGTATGAATATGCCTTCTTTAATTGCAGAAATGAAAGATGAGAATGGGCAATTACAAATAGATGTTCGTGATCAACGTAGCCAAAAAATGGCAAATCTCAGTTTAGATGCAAATCTAATGCTTGATGTTCAATTGACACAACGAATGTTACTCAATGTTCCATCTTATCAAGGGAAAGCGGGGCTAGATACGTATGTAATTAGTTCACGTCAACCGTTGTTGCAAGGTGGTTTTTAATGAAAACAATTGCGCAAAAAGTACAACAGTTTCGTTGGCAGCAATTAGATAAGTCGAGTGCGCTCATTCTCGCATTATTGATTTTATGGTTATGTTGGAAACTGGCTTCATTATTTTGGTGGGTAATTGCACCACCACAACCGATGCAATTTGATCGTGTTGAGTTGGGCTCACAGCAAGCACAAGTTCCTAATATTAGTGCTTTTGCATTGTTCAATGAGCCTGCTGCAACAACAGCACAAGATAACATCAACTTAGAGTTACAAGGTGTGCTGTTAGGTTATCCAAGTTATTTATCTTCTGCTGTGATTAAACTGAATGATACGGCAGAACGCTATCGTGTTGGTGAAACAGTCGGTTCAACTTCTTACCAATTGGCTGAAGTATATTGGGATCATGTGATCTTGAAGCAGGGCAATGGTGCGACCAAAGAAGTCAAATTTAAGGGCTTGGATAATGGTTTGTATCAACCGATTGCACCTGTACTGAATAGTAATAATACCCCCCCTCCAGCCGCGGCACCGGCTCAGAATTCATCACAATCTGCGTTAGGGCAAGCGATCCAGCAAATGCAGGATAACCGTGAACAGTATTTAAAAAATATGGGTGTGAGTGGTGGTGGTTCAGATGGTTATGAGATCTCAGATCGAACGCCAACGAATCTAAAAAATACCTTGGGTTTGCGGTCTGGTGATCGTATCCTATCGATCAACGGTCAGACAGTTGGGCAAGGACTGAGCGAAGTGCAATTATTAGAGCAAGTACGACGTGAAGGACATGCCAAAATAGAAATAAAACGTGGTGATCAAGTGATGACCATACAACAAAGTTTTTAGTGATAACACGTCATCACATTAGTTAGGAATAAGTGCAGGTTATGGCTTTTTTGAATCATCAACGTCCACTTTGGGCACTACTTGCTGCCGCACCTTTAGTTGCGAGCATCAGTACCAATGTGCAAGCACAAACATGGAAGATTAATCTACGTGATGCGGATTTAACGGCATTTATTAATGAAGTTGCTGATATTACGGGGAAGAACTTTGCGGTTGATCCTCGTGTACGTGGTAATGTTACGGTTATTTCCAATAAGCCATTAAATAAAGATGAGGTTTATGACCTATTTTTAGGCGTGTTGAATGTGAATGGTGTGGTTGCACTTCCATCAGGTAATACGGTCAAGTTAGTTCCTGATAGCAATGCGAAAAATGCAGGGATTCCTTACGATGCACGTAGTCGTGCGGGTGGGGATCAAATTGTGACCCGTGTGATTTGGTTGCAAAATACCAATCCAAATGACTTGATTCCCGCATTACGTCCATTGATGCCGCAATTTGCACATTTGGCGGCAGTCGCTGGAACCAATGCTTTAATTGTCTCAGATCGTGCGACCAATATTTATCAGCTTGAAAGTATTATTCGTAATTTGGATGGTACGGGACAAAATGATATTGAAGCGGTTAGTCTGCAATCGAGCCAAGCTGAGGAAGTGATTGGCTTGCTTGAGACCATGAGTGCGACAGGCGCATCCAAAGATTTTATTGGTTCGCGAGTTCGAATTATTGCAGATAATCGTACCAATCGTATTTTGATTAAGGGTGATCCTGATTCACGTAAACGCCTGCGTCAGATGATTGAGATGCTGGATGTTCCGTCAGCAGACCGTTTGGGAGGGTTAAAAGTATTTCGTTTGAAATATGCGAGTGCAAAGAATTTAGCTGAAATTTTACAAGGCTTGGTGACAGGGCAATCAGTTTCCTCATCATCAAATAATAATAGTGCTAGTAAATCA
Organism: Acinetobacter tjernbergiae DSM 14971 = CIP 107465; assembly: GCF_000374425.1. Taxonomy (GTDB): domain Bacteria; phylum Pseudomonadota; class Gammaproteobacteria; order Pseudomonadales; family Moraxellaceae; genus Acinetobacter; species Acinetobacter tjernbergiae. The sequence goes on from NZ_KB894368.1 coordinate 91,242, forward strand.
AATTCAGTCAATAATCTGGTTTCGAATAACCAAAATTCAGGTTCATCGACAGGGTCATCCTCAATTTCTACATCGTCAATTAATCTCAATAATAACAGCAGTAATAGCCAAAATAGTGGTGTGACGAGCTTCAACAGCGCGGGTGTCAGCATTATTGCGGACAGCACTCAGAATGCTTTAGTGGTTAAAGCTGAACCTCAATTAATGCGTGAAATTGAAGCAGCAATTAAACAATTAGATACGCGTCGTCAGCAAGTCTTGATTGAAGCGGCAATTATTGAGATTGTGGGCAGTGATGCTGATCAACTTGGTGTGCAATGGGCATTAGGTGATCTAAATAGTGGGGTTGGTTTAATTAACTTTTCGAATGTTGGTTCGAGTATATCTAAGCTCGCAGCAGGTTATTTAACTGGTGGGGCTGCTGGTGTGGGTTCTGCACTTGGAACAGGTTCATCTATTATTCTGGGTGAGTATAAAGAAGGGGCAAATGGCTCTCGTAAACTCTATGGCGCATTGATTCAAGCATTAAAAGAAAATAAAAAATCCAATCTATTGTCTACGCCGTCTATTGTGACGATGGACAATGAAGAAGCTTATATTGTGGTGGGTCAAAATGTTCCATTCGTAACAGGTTCAGTTGCAACCACCGGAAATAGTACGGTGAACCCTTACACCACGGTTGAGCGTAAAGATGTGGGTGTTACCCTGAAGGTCATTCCGCATATTGGCGAAGGCGGTTCTGTTCGTTTAGAAGTGGAACAGGAAGTCTCGAATGTTGAAAATAGCAAAGGTCAGGCAGCAGACTTAGTCACGAGTAAACGTGCCATTAAAACCTCGGTCTTAGCTGATCACGGTCAAACAGTCGTATTAGGTGGTTTGGTTACTGATCAAACGGATGTTAGTCGTCAAAGTTTACCTATTCTGGGAGATATCCCTTATCTAGGGCGTTTATTCCGTTCAGATAGTCGTGGTAATGAAAAACGCAACTTACTTGTATTTATTCATCCAACCATTGTTGGTGATGCTGAGGATGTACAGCGTCTATCTCAGCAACGCTATAACCAATTGTATAGCTTGCAATTATCGATGGATAAAAATGGTAATTTCGCAAGGCTGCCAGAAAATGTTGCAGATATTTACAATCAACAACCTGTGCTAAGCACCTCACCATATCAGAAAGTTCCAACGACAACGCAGAATGAAGCCATTGTTGTGACAACACCTGTTGCTGTGATTGAGCCGCAAGTGCAGAGAAAAACGGTACAGCTTCCAGCAAAAGCAACCGAACGCAGTAAGAGCACGGTGACAACAACAACGATACGTCCTGCGTCTTCACAGTAGATGCACAGAAACGCTTATGTCACAATGCTATGATTGAAAGAAATTATGATAAGGATAGGCATCTATGACTTGGAAATTGCAAGCCATTACAGGTGAATTTACGGGGCAAGAGATTAGTATTGCGCATGATATGTTGGTGGGGCGGCATCAAGATGCAGATATTTTATTACAATCTGCGGATATTTCACGTCGTCATGCAGCTCTGTTGCTGAAAGAGCAGCAGCTATGGGTGCAGGATTTAAACTCGTCAAATGGTACATTTATCAATGATATGCGAGTTGAGCAAGAAACAGCATTGCATGATGGTGATATCTTGCAATTTGCAAGTTTTATGTTTTCGGTACTTGCCGCTCCAATTGAAAAAGAATTACCAGAAATTGAGCTCGAGCCTGTAAGCTCAAATACCCATGACATCGGTATGCCTAGTCTTGCTGATCGATCAATGGAAACTCCGATTAATCGAGATGGGATGCCACAGCAAGTCGGTATTCCTAAACCAGCACCCATTCCTGAAGGTGTGGATGTTCAGGCTGAACAACAACAGCCGACCGCAATTGAAGAACCTGTTTCGCGTGTACAGCAAGAAATTGAACAACAGAAAAATGCTTCGGTTGGATTGATTTCAATTGTTGTGCTGATCATTTTAGCTGTGATTGCTTGGTTATTCTTTAAATAATCGCTTTAAGCTTTTACAATCGAGGCATGCCTTGAGCTTTACTTCTCACTGTAATGAAAGCAGTGTTTAGGTTTTGCTTGGGCGTGCTTTTTTTATTTTTTGAGTAAAGATATGTCTGTTGCACATTTGCAAAATCGTAACCTGATTTTATTTGATCTAGATGGAACACTTGTGGACTCAGCGGCTGATTTATATCGAGCGATGAATCTAAGTTTGGAAAAACTAGCACTGCCATTGGTAACTGAAGTTCAAATTAGGGCTTGGGTGGGTAAGGCTGCAGCAAAACTATGTGAAACGGTATTGGAACATTTGTTTGGGCAGGTGAATGCTCAGCAGCAAGAGCAACTCCTCAATACATTTGTTGAAGTCTACGCTCAGGAACTCTGTGTAAATACCCAAGTTTATGAGGGGGTTTTATCCTTTTTGGACTATTGCCAAACCCATCATATTACAATGGCCTGTGTCACCAATAAGCCTGAGCATTTAGCACAAGGCATTCTCGATATTTTACAACTGAGTCCATATTTTAAAATGGTGATTGGTGGTGATAGCTTGGCGGAACGCAAGCCGCATCCATTACCTTTACTACATTGTGTGCAACAGCAAAATACTACAGCATCACAAACCTTGATGATTGGTGATTCAAGTAATGATGTGGAAGCCGCAAGACGTGCAGGTATTGATTGTATTGTGGTCAGCTATGGCTATAATCATGGAGAAAGTATCTATGACTGTCAGCCGCAACAAGTGGTGGATAGTCTAGAAGAATTGATAGAAGATGATTTGGTAAGGAGACAAGCATGAAGATGGTTATGGTTTTTCGATGGCGAGCTTGAGACAGCACTAAAGAAAAAACGCACAGAAATTAAAAACCATAGAGAAGATTCATGACGACCTTAGTACAATTTGAACAGTTGAAATCAGCAGGCTATAACACGATTCCTGTGTACCGCCAACGTTTAGCGGATACTGAAACGCCGTTATCTGTTTTTGCACGTTTTAAAGAACAAAAACAAGCTTATCTCTTTGAATCCGTTGAGGGTGGAGAGAATTGGGCACGCTACTCTATGATTGGGTTGGGTGAGTCGATCGTTTTTTCATGTAATGCTGGTGTACTGACCATTCAGCAGGCAGATGGAATGCTGACACAGCAAGATTGTGCTGACCCATTCCAATACATTAGAGAATTCCAAAGCCAATTTAAAGTTCCAACACAAGCGGAATTGCCTGATTTACCAAATTTTACAGGCGGATTGGTAGGTTATTTGGGTTATGACGCAGTTCGTTATATTGAACCAAAACTCAAAAACGTTCCAACAGCCGATCCTGTGAGCCTACCTGATCTTTGGTTGATGCTGTCACAAACCGTCATTGTATTTGATAATTTAAAAGACACGCTCTTTTTGATCCATCATGCAGATACGAGTCAGTCTGATGCTTATAACATAGCACAGCGTAAGCTTGATCAGCTTGAACAGTTGCTAGCGGTATCAGTCAGTTTGCAGGCAAAGCCACATACTGCACCACATTTTGAGTCGATTACAGGAAAAGAAAAGTTTCTTGAGACCGTCGAGAAAGTGAAAGAGTACATTCGTGCGGGTGACGTGATGCAGGTTGTGCCAGGTCAGCGTATGGTGTCTGATTTTGATGGTGAGGCTTTGCAAGTCTACCGTGCTCTACGCCATTTAAATCCATCACCTTACTTATTTTTGGTGCAAGGGCAAACACTGACAGATCAGAAACCCTTTCATATCGTTGGCTCTTCACCAGAGATTTTATCGCGTTTGGAAAATGGTATTGCAACTGTGCGTCCTTTGGCGGGTACACGACCACGTGGAAAAACCAAAGAAGAAGATTTAGCTTTAGAGCAAGACCTGTTGTCAGATGAAAAGGAAATTGCTGAACATTTAATGCTGATTGATCTAGGGCGTAATGATGTTGGGCGAGTTTCTAAAATTGGCAAAGTACAAGTTACAGATCGTATGGTGATCGAGCGCTATTCACATGTTATGCATATTGTGTCGAATGTGCAGGGTGAGGTGCGTGATGATGTGGATGCATTAGATGTTTTTAAAGCGACATTTCCAGCAGGAACGCTTTCAGGTGCGCCAAAAATTCGTGCGATGGAAATTATTGATGAGGTTGAACCCGTAAAACGCGGAGTTTTTGGTGGTGCGGTTGGATATTTAGGCTGGCATGGCGAAATGGATATGTCGATAGCGATTCGTACTTGCGTGATTCGCGATAAAAAGGTTTATGTTCAGGCTGGAGCAGGGCTAGTTGCGGACTCAAATCCTGAATCTGAGTGGAATGAAACCCAAATAAAAGCTCGCGCAGTGATCAAAGCGGTTGAATTATCATCAAACGGATTGATTTTATGAGTTTTTAACAGTTTTTTTGAAAAAAGCACTTGCATCAATTCAGAGTTTTGCTAAACTGCACACCGTTCCGATACGAAACGTACGAAACACTAAGAAACGCCGGCATAGCTCAGTTGGTAGAGCAACTGACTTGTAATCAGTAGGTCCACAGTTCGAATCCGTGTGTCGGCACCATCTTAAGTGTGGTAATAAGTGAAGTAAAGAACAGCACTGTGTAAGTGTGATATGGTGAGATTCCCGAGCGGCCAAAGGGGGCAGACTGTAACTCTGCTACGAAAGTTTCGAAGGTTCGAATCCTTCTCTCACCACCATCTAACTTCGATTGAAGTGGTAAATACCAATATGCGGGAGTAACTCAGTTGGTAGAGTGGCAGCCTTCCAAGCTGCATGTCGCGAGTTCGACCCTCGTCTCCCGCTCCAAATCGAAGATGTCGCTCTTATAGCTCAGTGGTAGAGCACTCCCTTGGTAAGGGAGAGGTCTCGAGTTCAAGTCTCGATAAGAGCTCCAGATATAAAACTTGGTAGAATTTCTACAAAATTTTTAAAGAAGCAGGCTATTATAGTCTGCTTTTCAAGTATTGGGTGTTTAGTTTTTTTAGGCGAATGTCGATAAAGAAAGTTTTTCAGGGTTGTTTTTCTCTAAACTGGTGTCGACGTAAATGAGGAAAATCAAATGGCTAAGGCTAAGTTTGAACGTAATAAACCACACGTAAACGTGGGTACAATTGGTCACGTTGACCATGGTAAAACAACTTTAACTGCTGCGATTGCAACTATTTGTGCAAAAACTTACGGCGGTGAAGCGAAAGATTACTCACAAATCGACTCAGCTCCTGAAGAAAAAGCACGTGGTATTACAATTAATACTTCACACGTAGAATACGATTCTCCAATCCGTCACTACGCTCACGTAGACTGTCCTGGTCACGCCGATTATGTTAAAAACATGATTACTGGTGCTGCTCAGATGGATGGCGCGATCCTTGTATGTGCTGCGACTGATGGTCCAATGCCACAAACTCGTGAACACATCCTTCTTTCACGTCAGGTTGGTGTACCATTTATTCTTGTATTCCTTAACAAGTGTGACCTTGTTGATGATGAAGAATTACTTGAATTAGTAGAAATGGAAGTTCGTGAACTTCTTTCTACTTATGACTTCCCTGGTGATGACACTCCAATCATCCGTGGTTCAGCGCTTCAAGCATTAAACGGTAATGACGGTCCTTACGGTGAAGCATCAGTTCTTGCACTTGTTGAAGCGCTTGATACTTATATTCCAGAACCAGAACGTGCAATCGACAAAGCATTCTTAATGCCAATCGAAGATGTATTCTCTATCTCTGGTCGTGGTACTGTAGTAACAGGTCGTGTTGAATCTGGTATCGTTAAAGTTGGCGAATCAGTTGAAATCGTTGGTATCCGCGATACAGTTGTAACGACTGTAACTGGCGTAGAAATGTTCCGTAAACTTCTTGACGAAGGTCGTGCGGGCGAGAACTGTGGTGTTCTTCTTCGTGGTACTAAGCGTGAAGACGTACAACGTGGTCAAGTACTTGCTAAACCAGGTACAATCAAGCCGCACACTAAATTCGATGCAGAAGTATATGTACTTTCTAAAGAAGAAGGTGGTCGTCATACTCCATTCCTTAACGGTTACCGTCCACAGTTCTACTTCCGTACAACTGACGTAACTGGCGCAATCCAATTACAAGACGGCGTAGAAATGGTAATGCCAGGTGACAACGTTGAGATGTCAGTAGAATTAATCCACCCGATCGCAATGGATCCAGGTCTACGTTTTGCAATCCGTGAAGGTGGTCGTACTGTAGGTGCCGGTGTTGTTGCGAAAGTAACTGTATAAT
>NZ_KB894369.1 GCF_000374425.1 Acinetobacter tjernbergiae DSM 14971 = CIP 107465
CTATACGCTAGATGTTGCTGGGAATTTAGAGGATTTAACACTATCTGGTTCATTAAATATTAATGGAACAGGAAATAGTTCAAATAACAAGCTAACAGGTAGCAATGGTAATAACATTTTAGATGGTGGAGCAGGAAATGATACTTTTATTGGGAATCTAGGCTCAGACACATTGATTGGAGGTTTGGGAAATGATATTTATTATGTAGATAATTTAGATACAATTATAGAAAAGGCTGGTGAAGGTTTAGATACTGTTATAGCAGGATTTAGTTATACATTGGATGCCAGTGGTAACATTGAAGATTTAATGCTGTCAGGAGCATTAAATATTAATGGAATAGGAAATAATTCAAATAATAAGCTTACAGGGAATAGTGCAAATAATACGCTAGATGGTGGTGCAGGAAATGATATTATAAATGGTGCTGCTGGAAATGATCTTTTAATAGGTGGAGCAGGGGATGATATATTAATAGGTGGTTCTGGTTCAGATATTGTGATATTTAACCTTATTAATAATGCTAATAACTCAGCAGGTAATGGTTTTGATACATGGTATGATTTCACGATTGGAGATACATTGTTAAATCTTAATGCGGATAAAATTGATGTTAGCAGTCTATTGATTGGATATACTAAAGATCAATCGCTAGATGCGTATTTAGATTTATATACCCAAAATGGGAACACGGTTTTAAGCATTGATAGGGATGGAACTCAAACTACTTACACCAGTGAAAATCTATTGTTATTATCAAAAGTGAATGTCGATTTGATTACTTTATTAGATAATCACCAGTTGATTGTATAAACTTTTTATTGCTTCACTTAACGGTATCTTTATCAAGTAAAGCATTACTCACTATAAACAATTTGCAGGTTTAGGAACGCCAGCCAAACGACTAAGATGTCGGGCGACTAAACCTGTGTTAAATCTTTGCTGTAATACGGCATTATTCATCTCAGGACTGATGGTTTTCATTAAGAATTTAATCAATGGACGTGTGGCAGGTGAATGTCCAAATTGTTGATAAAATTGGCGTACAGCATGGAGAACTTCAAAATGCCAATCTGTTAATTCTAAATCAAGAGATACGGCAAGTTGCTGAGCAACCTCATGATTCCAAATTGTATAATCGACTAAATGACCGTCTTGATCTAACTCTAATTGCATGAAATAGCCTAAATAGGATTTAAATTAACTTAAAAATTTATTTTAAAGTTACACAGCGTCTGAATTGTAAAACTAAATCAGCAAATTCTGTATATTCAATCACGCTGATATGTTCTTTAGCGTCATCATTGAGTAGGGTTTGTTCATTACTTAGACAATAAAGGTTGGAATAGTCCTTTACGATGTTAGGTGTTACCTGTAATACAGCATCACCTAATACAACGATGGAATCATCTGTTTGTGCCATTTCTGCCAAATCATTCCACACTTTCTCAGTATTGCTATAAGCTGCTTGAATTAAAAATAAAGTTGTATTTACCATAGTTGACTGCTCTACCAATACAAAATGTGATCAAAGGACTGAATAAATTCAGGTTTGATTTCAATAAACTCAATTTCCTGCTCTGTATTTTGAATGATAGGAAGTTGTTGATTTTTTATTTCAACCAAAATCGGGGTTAAATCGTAAAACTCAAAACTTTCCACCATATTGGCGGCAATTTTAAAAGCTTGTTTGAATTGGTCAAATTCTAATTGATTGTTCAATAAGCTTAATGCGGCGTCTTTTAATAATACTTTGACAGAAATACCAAAGGTTGCTAAAACCATAGTTGCAGACAAGCTTTCATTGACCTGCAAACTGGTTAGATTGGGCTGCGTTAGGATGACGAGTACAGATTTCACACAATTTACCTTTTAAAAGCAACACTCTATTAATGAACTTAAACTAAAATTGAATTAAACGAGAACAGCTTTGCACGGCATCAGCTAACTCTCCAAGTCCAACCAGCTCAAAACCTTGTGCCAAGTTGTGATGTTGAAGTGAGTGGCGTTGTGCATTGCTCGCATCAGTGATTCCCCGAGCAAGGGCAGCACTGACACAGACAGGGAGTCGAATGCCAAGTTTTTGCCATTCTTGTTTTAGGTTACGTTGATCATCAGGAAACCACTGTAGATCATTTGCCACCTGAACACCATCTTGGTAAAAGAAGACACGAAAATCTTCATACTTATTTCTTAGCGCTTGAGCTAAACCAAAAGCATGCCAAGCCATTGTGGAAGTGGGTGCAGAAGTAATTAGAAGTAGTGTACTCATTGAACATTCACTAGGGTCATGTAAGCAAAATGATGGACAAATTAGAAAAGAAGGTAAGTATACAATGATTTTGGTGACAGGTGGTTTAGGCTTTATCGGTTCACATATCGCTTTGAGTTTATTAGCACGTGGACAAGAAATAGTCATTGTTGATAATCTAGCCAATTCGACTTTGCAAACCTTGGAACGCTTAGAATACATTTCAGGAATGTACATTCCTTTTGTGAAAGTGGATGTTCGAAATACGCCTGCTTTAAATAAAGTATTTGAACAATATTCAATTGATACGGTTATTCATACAGCAAGTTTTAAATCGCTTGAGGAATCAGCACTAAAACCACTTGAATATTATAATGATAATGTCAGTAGCATCATGAGCTTATTAAGAGCCATGCAGCGTATGGGTGTAAGAGAGTTAATCAATATCTCTAGTTTGGCCGTGTATGGTCAATCCAGTCCGAATTTTAGTGAAGAAACAGAATTTAACTATCGGTACCCGAATCCGTACATTCGCTCTCAGCAAATGGTTGAAGACATTATTGCAGATACCTATAAAGTTGATCATGAATGGAAAATCGTGAATTTGCGCTTATCCAATATCGCTGGTGCATTTGAACATGGGGTATTAGGTGAATATGTTACTCAATTACCCAAAAATATCGTGCCTTTAGCATTACAGGTTGCAGCAATGCAGCGAGATTGTATAGAGCTTCAGAACCAAGCACAGACAGCAGATGGAACGGTAGAGCGAAGTTTTTTACATGTGCTAGATGCTTGTGATGCGGTATTAATCGCTTTGAGTTGGTTAAAAGCACAAAGTAGTTGTTTGGAAGCATTTAATATTGCACACCCTCAACTGACATCTATTCAGACTTTACTTGATGAGGTTGCAAAGGTGACTCAGGCTGAAATTCGAGTTCAACCTGCCGTATATCAAAACCAAGAGTTAGCACAACTTGGGGCAAATATTGATAAGGCTAAAAAAATACTGAATTGGATACCTAAACGTGCTTTATCGCAGATGATTGAAGATGAATGGCGCTTTTACCGAAATACGCTAAACGGTAAATAGGATAATGATTCTTATTTACAATTGTGATTGCTTTGTTTAGGATTGATGCGATTTATCGGCTATAGATCGTTAAGTCCTCGCTAGCCAAAGCATCTATTTGCTCCAGCCCGTGAAAATTTTAACCAAATAGAGCAGAGGTTGTTTATGCAAATGCGAATTGAACATGACACAATGGGTGAAATTGAAGTTCCCAATGAAGCCCTATGGGGCGCGCAAACGCAACGAAGTTTACAGAACTTCAAGATTGGTCAAGAGCGCTTACCACGAGCAATGATCCGAGCAATGGGTTTGGTGAAGAAAGCAGCTGCAATAACCAATGCTGAATTACAACAGCTCCCTGAAGATTTAAGTCAATATATCGTCGGTGCAGCGGAAGAGGTGATTGCTGGACAATGGGATTCTCAATTTCCATTGGTGGTTTGGCAAACAGGTTCAGGTACGCAAAGTAACATGAACTGCAATGAAGTCATTGCAAATATTGCCAATCAAAAATTAGGACAGGTACTCGGTGCACAAAAACCTGTTCACCCCAATGATCATGTGAATCGCGCGCAATCGACCAATGATTCATTTCCAACGGCAATTCATGTTGCTGCAAGTATTCAGATCAATGAATTGCTTATTCCTGCTGTTGAAAAGTTAAAAGTGACCCTACAACGCAAGTCTGAAGAATTTGACAGTATTGTTAAAATTGGTCGTACACATTTACAAGATGCAACGCCTTTGACTTTAGGACAAGAGTTTAGTGGTTATGTGTCACAACTTGAGCATGGCTTGAAACGTTTAGATCAGGCGCTTGAGGGTTTGTATGAGTTACCACTAGGTGGTACGGCAGTGGGCACGGGATTAAATGCACATCCTGATTATGCTGTGAAAGCAGCTGAACAATTGGCTAGACTTACAGATTTACCATTCGTGACAGCACCTAATAAGTTTGAAGCTTTGGCAGGGCGAGACGCAGCGGTATTTGCTTCTGGCGCTTTAAAAACATTGGCTGCAAGCTTAAATAAGATTGCCAATGATATTCGATGGTTAGCGAGTGGCCCACGTTGTGGATTTGGTGAAATTCGTATTCCAGAAAATGAACCTGGTTCAAGTATTATGCCGGGTAAAGTTAATCCAACACAAAGTGAAGCCATGACCATGGTGGTTGCTCAAGTCTTAGGGAATGACACGACGATTAATGTTGCAGGTGCATCTGGTAACTTTGAACTCAACGTATTTATGCCTGTAATTGCTTATAACTTATTGCAATCTATTCAGCTTTTAGGTGATGCATGTAATAGTTTTGATGATCATTGTGCAGTAGGAATTGAGCCAAATCGTGAGAAAATCGACCACTTCTTACATAACTCATTGATGTTGGTAACAGCACTCAATCCAGTAATTGGTTATGAGAACTCAGCCAAAGTTGCCAAAACTGCTTATAAAGAAAATAAAACCTTAAAACAAGTTGCTATTGAACTAGGTCTAGTCACAGCAGAGCAGTTCGATGAAGTGGTTAGACCTGAAAATATGGTTTCTCCAAATAGTAAGTAAGCTGTATCTGTGAAATAAAAAATCCTTCTTTTATTTAGAGGGATTTTTTATGAGTAGTTTTTATAAAGTGAACTGCGTACAATACGCTTTTGATTTACCTGATTGTTGCTTCATTATGCTCAATATTTATTTGACAGACACCAAAACCCATATCCAGTTTGCTGATCTTCCAAATGAAAATCCTGTTAAATTTGTATTGAATTTAAAGAAAATTTTTCCAAGTACGGCTGATTTGTTGTTGCCTGTATTGCCAGAAGACAATGATTTGGAGAATGTGACTTGGGAGGCAACTTCAAAAGACTTTGAAATTTTTAAGAAATTATTAGAAGGTTGGGGCATTATTGAATTGCGGTTAAGCGCACTTACTGCTTATAAAGATAAGAACTTTTCTAACGAGTTGGTCAAAAAAGCTCAAATTAAACGTAAACAAGTTTCACAAAAACAATCACAACTTTCCTTAATTGCATTGGACTATGTATTAATGCATGAGATCCATGCTTTGATTGACGCTGAGTTGGTGATGATAGGAGAAAAATTCTATTTACCTACTTTGCGAGAATTGTGGAAAGGAAAATTCTCAGAGCAGATTTTACAATGTAAATTTTAATTTTAAAAGCAGACGTTAAAGTCTGCTTTTTTGTTGATTTATTTTGATTAGCGCTGAACGAGACACTTGATCTACAAAGAATTACAAGAATTTAGTGTTGGTATTTTTAGTCGGCATATATATTGCTTATAGGGATATAAATATTATTGCGGGAGAGAAGTTCTTCCAAGAACTCGCCGAAGGAGCAACGACCCCGGAAACTCTCAGGCAGAAGGACTGTAATAATAGAAATACAATCTGGAGAGTAGTGCTTAAAGTGTAGAAAATTAGTCGTAAAATAACTTCTTTACACGAACGCACTCACCGAAGGGGAAGGCTTAATGATTAATTGGTAATCATCTGCCGAAACTCTCAGGTACCGTGACAGATGGGGCTATGCTTATGAAATGTATTGCATTTCTAGGAGTTTTCTATGCCACATGTAGTAGTCATTGGTGCGGGGATTACAGGTGTAACATCTGCCTATGAATTAATTAAATTGGGTTATGAAGTGACGGTGATTGATCGTCATCTATTTCCTGCAATGGAAACCTCTTTTGCGAATGGCGGGCAGTTATCTGCGTGTAATGCAGAAGTCTGGAATCAGAAGTCAACTGTGCTTAAAGGCATTAAGTGGATGAGTAAGAAAGATGCACCATTATTGCTCAATCCGTCTTTTAGTGTGCATAAATATCGCTGGCTGGTCGAGTTTTTGACTCATATTAAGGATTATAAAGTAAATACGATTGAAACAGTGCGTTTAGCGCTGTTAGCAAGACAGCGATTATTTGAAGTTGCAGAAAAAGAGAATATTTCTTTTGATTTGGAGAAACGTGGTATTTTGCATATGTACCACAGCAAAGAAGACTTTGATGTTGCAAAAAAAGTGAATGATGTTTTAGTGGAAGGTAAACTTGAACGTCATGCGATTACACCTGAAGAAATGAAGGCAATTGAGCCAAATTTAACAGGTAATTATTATGGTGGATATTACACAGCAGGCGATGCAACAGGTGATATTCATAAGTATTCTGTTGGTTTAGCGGAAAGAACACAAGCGTATGGTGTGAAATATCGCTTTGGTTTGGATGTTGTTGATGTTAAATGTTTGCAAGATAAAGTGATTGTTAGCTGTAAAAATAGTTCTGAGAATATGAACTCAACAGCAGATGAGCAGACCATAATAGAAGCAGATTTAATCGTTGTGTGTGGTGGCGTTGGAAGTTACCAATTAGCCGATATGCTCGGTGATACTGTAAATGTTTATCCAGTAAAAGGTTATTCTATTACAGTGCAACTTAAAGATGAGCGAAGTGTACAAAATGCACCGTGGGTGAGTCTGCTTGATGAAAGTGCAAAAATTGTTACTTCTCGTTTAGGTGCTGATCGCTTTCGTGTCGCAGGTACAGCCGAGTTTAATGGCTATAATCGTGATATTCGAGCAGATCGAATTCAACCTTTAATTAACTGGGTTAACCAAAACTTTGATATTTCAACTGAGCATTCTGTGCCGTGGGCAGGTCTACGTCCGATGATGCCAAATATGTTGCCTGTTGTGAAGCAAGGTAAGCAGCCCCGTGTTTTCTATAATACAGGACATGGGCATTTGGGATGGACATTATCTGCTGCAACAGCAGTACTTATCAGCGAGGAAATTGCGCAAAAATTCCCTCGCTAAAGCTAAAAAGCCGATGTGAAAACATCGGCTTTTTATTTATCAATCATACAAACGATAAATCCCGGTAAATCGTTCACAACCCTTTTGTTCACTTTTTATAATTAATAGGGCTTTTTGAAAGTCAAAATGATATTGGCATTTCTTTTCATTATCAATAATTTGATTCTTTTGCTCAGGTGTGCTGTAAGCAAGTAACGAGAATGTCTGAGTTTCTATCCGATTATTGGGGTTGCGATAGGCGATCCCTTCGATTTTCAGCTTATCTTTATCAAGTTGATGAATTTGTAAGTGAACGGGCTGTTTTGATAATTGACCCTGTTCAAATTTTAAATAATGCTGTGTTAAGGTTTGATTCATTGATGTATAAAAATTCAAGTCATCTAAACGAGCATCAAATTGTTGTTGATAACAGTTTTTTGATTTGCACTGTTGTATTTGATTGAGCCAAAGCTTTTGTGTGTCATGTAAGAGTTGTAATGGGGCATCAGTGACCAAATAAGCAGTTAAAAACTTATTATTGAGTTTAGAGCGTTGTTCATCGTATTGTTTGGAGCAGATTCTTTTAAGTTGAGAACTGTTGGTTGTACAGTCAATTGTGTCTGCAAATACAAATGATGAGCAAAAACAACTCAATGTGATGATATAACTAGATTTCTTTAATTGATTTCTTAAGGCGTTCAACAGCATAATCACTTATATGTTCAGTCTAATTTGCTCGCCGTACTATAGCGAAATAGAAAGCCTGAATACAAGATTTGTTCGGTATATTGTAAAAGGAAAATCATATGGTTGCTCAAATTCGTATTGGACAAGGGATTGATGTACATGCTTTTGAAGCAGGTGATTTTGTTACTTTGGCAGGAATTAGAATCCCACATACGCATGGTTTAAAAGCACATTCAGATGGTGATGTTGTTTTACATGCCTTGAGTGATGCTTTATTAGGTACATTGGCATTGGGTGATATTGGGCAACATTTTCCAGATACCGACCCTGAATATAAAGGGGCAGATAGTCGTATGCTGCTTAAACATGTGTATCAATTGATTTTAGATCGTGGTTATCATCTAAATAATGCAGATATTACGGTTGCGTGTGAACGACCAAAGCTTGCAAAACATAATTTAGAAATGCGCCAAAGCATTGCGGATGTGCTTGATGTTGATACCACTCAAATTAGTATCAAAGCAACAACGACTGAACAACTGGGTTTTACAGGTCGTCAAGAAGGTATTTTAGCAACAGCGACAGTTTTGGTTTCACATCAAGCAAGATGATCGATGTTGTTTAATGATTGTTCAAGTTCAAGTGTTGCTTTACGACCTTGCAGTTGTAAAGTAATACTATGCATTAAACCAGTCCAAGTCTCATTCGGTTCCCAAATTTCATGAAGTAATGCTTGAGCTGTGGGCATATCCATATCCATATAAAATTGACGATATAAGTACATCAAACTACTTACGCGCATGTTTTTAGCACAATGCAGCCAAATAATTTCATTTTGGACAAGATGGGCAATGAGATCTAAAACCAATAAACACTGTTCTGCGCAAGGGATGTCCCAGTCAATCGGAATGTGAATGTAGTTTAATCCTAAGTCTAAACAGATTTGGTCTTGTTTGGCTAAATGATTTTCTGATTTGCTCGTTGCAAGATTGATCACTGTACTACAGCCATATTCTTTAATCTGCTGTAGTTGTTCAGCGGTTGGCTGAGCAGAACTAAATAGATGCTCGTGCACCAAAGAAAAACTAGGTATTTCAGACAGTGCTTGTTCGAGTGAGGTCATAACGTCCGCTGTGTAGTGATTAAAATTCCCCAAATAGGCGGAACTTCTTCTAATAAAGGATTCACCCTACTATAAGTGTTTTTATTTAAGTGTTCAATTTAGATCGTAAAAATAAAAACAGCATCATCGTGATGCTGTTCTAAGATGTAAAATATTAGATTTTATGATGTATCTTATAAGACAATATCATTTTTACGTTTAATGATTTATTTTAGCATCTAAAACATCTATTAGTACTATTGTATAAATAAAAGCCATTTTTGTTTGTTTTCGAACAGTTTTCCTTAAACATTATTTGTTGTTTGTCGGATTGTTTCCTATAATCAAAAGAGTATTTTTTATAAATTTTTAAAAGTTGACGGTAGCCAATGATTGGTTTGAGAAACATATAAATGTGATTGATATGTTTATAGATTTATCAGTGGTGTGAAAATATTGGTGTTTCAAATTATTTGTATTTGACAGGGGAATGTTATGCAACCACAGATGATGGGCGGAATTATACAGGTTAATATTCCTGATAAAGCAACGTTGCAATCGAGTTATATGCCTTTTGTGCAGGGTGGTGGTTTATTTATTTCGACCAAACAAGCTGTCAAAATGGGGCAAGAAGTCTTTATTTTGGCAACTTTGCCAGAGCAATCTCAAAAAATTCCATTGACAGGTAAGGTGATTTGGATCTCACATAAGCAAACACATTTTAAGCCTCAAGGTTTTGCAATTCAGCTTGGTGGTGAAAAAGGTGTGTATTATAAAAATGAGGCAGAGAAATTATTGGCTGGCTCAAAAAGTATGGATCGTCCAAGTTATACAATGTAAGTGATAGGAAATAAGCGTGTTTGTTGATACCCATTGCCATTTAACCATGTTAGATCTAAGTCCTTATGATGGGAGTTTAGATCAAGCGCTTGCCCAAGCTCGTCTGGCTGGTGTTTTAAGATTTATGGGCATCTCAGTTGATTTAGATGATCATATTAAATTGGCTGAAATCGCTTCTCGACATGATGACGTGGGATATTCTGTAGGTGTTCATCCATGTGAAGATGATCATATTATGGCGCGGGCGACAACAGACTACTTGGTGGAACTGGCCCAATCTGAAAAAGTTTGGGCATTAGGTGAAACAGGCTTGGATTATTATCACAGTACAGATTTTATTGCAGAGCAAAAGCAATGTTTTGCACGCCATATTCAAGCATCAAAAATTGTAAAAAAACCAGTTGTTGTACACACACGATCAGCCAAACACGATACAGTCGATATTATAAGAGCAGAGCAGTCGACACATGGTATTTTGCATTGTTTCACTGAAGATTGGGAAACAGCAAAGGCAGTTTTAGATTGTGGTTACTATATTTCTTTTTCTGGGATTGTCTCATTTAAAAATGCACAAGCTTTACGTGATGTTGCGAAGCAAGTTCCGCTTGATCGTGTATTGATTGAAACAGATAGCCCATATTTAGCCCCAATGCCATATCGTGGTAAAACCAATGAGCCTAAATATGTACCTTATGTCGCAAAAGCATTGGGTGATGTATATCAAAAGTCAGTTGAAGAAATTGGTATGATTACCACACAGAATTTTGAGAATCTTCTTCATTTGAAGTAAACGGTTTTGTTGTATTAGGAAAGAGAGTTATCATGTGAAAATGGATCGCCAAGCTCAGTTTAGAGCACGAGAAGCCTTAATTTTTCAAATCGCTGAGCAACTCCTATTAGAAAATGGTGAAGCAGGCATGACCCTAGACGCTTTAGCGGCGGAATTGGATCTTGCAAAAGGCACATTATATAAACACTTTCAAAGTAAAGATGAGTTGTATATGTTGCTGATTATTCGTAATGAACGAATGCTGCTCGAAATGATTCAGGATACAGAGAAAGCTTTTCCTGAGCATTTGGCTTTTTTCATGCTGCATCATTTACATCATCCTGAGCGCACCGCTTTGTTTCATCAGATTGAAGAGCGTTTATCAACGACAGGTCAAGGAATTCAATTATTATTCAGTGAACTTTACAAAGTCCGCCGTCAACGTCTGCGTATTATTATTAGAATGACAGAAAGTTATTTACTGGATATTCATAGTACGATGACAACACGTGATTATTTAGCTTCGATTTGGTCGTTGACCTATGGTGCGGCAGTCATTCTAAATTCGAGTTTTTATCAGCGTTATCTCGGTTCTAGAGACACTTTACGTGTTGCTTACATTGAACAAGCTTTAGGTTTGCCAAAACAAATTGAATATTTAGCGAATGGCTGATAGATAAAATGAAATCACCACATAGATTACAACAAGGTTTTACCCTCATTGAGATCATGGTGGTGATTGTAATCATGACCATTATGACATCCTTGGTGGTTTTGAATATTGGTGGTGTAGATCAACGTCGCGCAATGCAAGCGAGAGAAATGTTTATTCTTGATCTTAAAAAGATTAATAAAGAATCCACAGATCAAGCCAAAGTCTTTGCTTTAAATACTCAAAATGCCAGTGACGTTGCACCATTTCGCTATAATTTATTTGAATATCATGATCAGAGTCATGAACAAATCCAGCAAGCTGATCGTACTTGGCAACTTTATAAAGAGTTTAAAGTTCGTGAACTGCCCAATAATGTTTCTTTTAGTATTCAAGCCTTAGACGCTGAAGAGCATCGAAAAGCGAGAAATGAAGACCTATTGGGGGGGAAGGCACCACAACTCATATGGTTTGGTAATGGTGAAGTGAAGCCTGTTCGCATTCAATTTTATTATGAACAGCAACCTATTGGACATGAGTTGAAAATGGATCACTTGGGTAAAGTAAATGAAGAAGATTAAAGGCTTTACCTTGCTTGAAGTGATGGTTGCATTGGCAATATTTGCTGTTGCAGCAATTGCATTAACGAAAATTGCGATGCAATATACCCAATCTACATCGAGTGCAATTCTACGGACGAAAGCACAGTTTGTTGCAATGAATGAGGTTGCAATGATGGAGATGAATCAAGAGTGGTTAGATGGAACGCAGTTGAAACAAGTGACTTCACAAGGTGAGACTTGGCAGATTGATAAAAAAGCACAATCAACGATTAGTCCAAAAATACAACGTATCGAATTACAAGTGAGTTTATTTAATACTGAGCAAGGTAAGATTGAAGCAGGTATTACCAATCTCGTATTCTTTAATTATCCTGCAAAAGCTAAGACATGATGAAAATTAAAAATGGCTTTACCCTCATTGAATTATTGGTTGCGATTGCTATCTTTGCAGTACTTTCAATGCTTGGATGGAAAGTCTTTGATTATTTATTAAAAGTAAAAGATCGTAATGCGGAACACGAAACACATTTATTTGCACTACAAGATACTTATCAGCAGATTTTAAGAGATAGTTTGCAAATCATTCCATTAACGGCAAATGATGGTCGACAATTACAAGCAGCTTTGGTGTTAAATGAGCGTGGTTTCATGTTTAGTAAAGCAGGGGTGTCTGATCCGCTGAAACAAGGTTTATCGCCATATGAACGTATTGAATATCGTTATGACTCAGCGCAAAAAAAAGTATATCGTCTCAAGTATTCGAACTTAAATATTCCAAATCGTGTGCAGCCTATCTCAAGTACTTTGCTAGAAAATGTTGATCAGTTTAAAGTGCTGGTTTTAAACCCACAGGAACTGACACAATGGCCTGAAAATGTTGGTGATCCTAACAATGCTACTGAGTTAAAAAAATTACCACTAGGCTTAAAAATACAGCTTACGGTTGCGGGTACAAATTATGAGTGGATTTATAGTCTATTGAATGCAAATCAATTGTTGGGTAATCAGTCACCACCATGAAAAATTATTCATCTCAGCGTGGCGTAGCTTTATTAACGATTTTAGTCATGGTTGCTTTGGCAACGATTCTGGCTGCAACGATCGCTAAACGACAGACGAATACTGCTGAAAATACAGGCTATCTGATGCGTCAGAATCAATCGTTATTGTACGCAAAAAGTGCGGAAGCTTTTTTTTCTGAGTTACTCATTCAAGATAATGATAATAGTAGCAGTATAGATCACTTACAGGAAAACTGGGCGAAACCGATGCCGCCATTTCCTGTTGAGGATGGTTCTGTGTCGGGGAAATTATTAGATGAGTCTGGTAAGTTTAATCTGAATAACTTGGTTAAAGCAGATGGTAAGGTCGATGATTCTGCACGACGTTGGTTTGAAAAGTTGTTGCAACGCGTAGGTCTACCAGCTGAACTCAGTCAAGCGGTGATTGATTGGCAAGATGCTGATGATGAAACGATTGGTGCAATGGGTGCAGAAAGTAATTATTATCAAGGATTAGATCCTGCATATTTAACACCGAATACCAAGTTTCATAGTGTTGAAGAGTTAAAATTGGTACGCGGTTTTGAAGGCAAAAACTACGATTTAATCAAGCAGTATGTCACTGCATTACCTGAGCAAACGAAGGTCAATATGAATACAGCACCTGCATTGCTGTTAGCAAGTATTGATCCTAAAGTTGATATAAAGGCTGTTGAACAACAATTGAAAGCCAAGGAAACTGAGTTAACTCATTTTAATAATGTTGATGATTTATGGAAATTAAGCGCTTTTTCTGGGATTGATGAACAGAGTAAAACTGATGCTGCATCGTTGTTAGATAGTAAGTCGAACTATTTTACTGCTCAAATTGAAGTTGTTTTAAGCGAACGAAAACGCCAGTTTACTAGCCTAATGATGCGAAAAGATAAACAAGTGATTGTTTATTCAAGAAGTCTCGCACCATTCTAACGATTTACAGATTGGATTATTGAATCATCACAAGGTTTAAAATCAATCCCATCGATGAATTTTTTGCTTTATAATAAAATTTGTTTGCAGATATAGATCAGCTTGGTGCATGTTAATTCGTAAATTATTTAAGTTTGAAAATGCTCATATCGTACGGAATTGTACATCGGATCGCTGTAAGCGTTCGATTCATGGGCATAGTTATAAAGTTGAATTATTATTAAAAGCGTCAAGGTTAGATCATGGGCAAATGGTTTATGATTTTGGCTTGTTGAAAGGTGTCATCAAGGAACTCTTTGATAGTTTTGATCATGCAATTTGTTATTGGCAAAAAGATGATCCTGAATATATTCAAGCATGTGAAACGTTTAGTGCGCGTTGGGTGGCTTTGCCTGTTTCGCCATCGGCTGAACAGTTTTCAAGAATTTTCTTTTATTTGGCACAACAGGTGCTTGCTTCAACCATGACACAAAATGGTGAAGGTGATGTTGAGGTTTATTCCGTTATCGTGCATGAAACGGATACTGGTTATGCACAAAGTTTCTTAGAAGATATTGAAAATGAGCAGATGGGATTACTCAGCTTAGAACAAATTATTTTCTCAGAGCAAGTGCAAGCTGAGTGGAGTGATCCTCAAATGTATGAAAATCTGAAAAGTGGAATTAAATTCCAAAACCCAAATGTAGAGTTACAAGTCAATATTTAAGTCATACGGGTTTAAATATTGGAATCGTTATTTCAAGGAATGTTGATGCAATTTACTGAACAACAGCAGGAAAAACTCAATAAAGTTCAGTTGGATGAGTCATGGAAAATCTCTTTGTCAGATTTTCTGCTCAGCCAAAAGATGGATGGTTTACGTGAGTTTTTGCAACAACAAATTCTTGCACAGAAAACGATTTATCCACCGAGTAAGCAAATTTTTAATGCATTGAATACAACGCCATTAAATGGTGTGAAGGTCGTGATCTTAGGACAAGACCCATATCATGGTCCGAATCAAGCCAATGGTCTAAGTTTTTCTGTACAAAGAGGGGTTGCATTACCACCATCTTTGCGTAATATTTTTCATGAATTACATACTGATCTCACAGTACCTATTTCTCGTCATGGGGATTTGAGTAAATGGGCTGCACAAGGGGTTTTGCTGTTAAATAGCGTATTGACTGTTGAAGCAGGACAACCAACTTCTCATCAAAAACAAGGATGGGAAGAGTTTACTGATGCTGTGATTGATGTACTGAATGAGCAGCGAGAGCATGTTGTGTTTATTTTATGGGGTGCATATGCACAACGTAAGGGGCAGCGAATTGATCGTAATAAACATCTTGTGCTAACCGCAGCTCATCCATCCCCACTTGCTGCAAACCGAGGTGGTTTTTTCGGCTGTAAAGTATTTTCTAAAACAAATCATTATTTGAAACAACATGGCATTGAGCCAATAGACTGGCAACTGGACGCATAATGACTTCTCCCGATTTAAATAGTTATCACCCAGATTTAATCATTGAACAAGCTAAAAATGGCTGGCGCATTGTTCGCTTAAATCGACCAAAATCTTTGCACGCATTGGATGAGTCGATTGTGAGTGCTTTGTTGAAAGTGTTTGAACATTTTCATGAAGATGATAGCGTCAAAGCGATTTGGTTTGATTCAACCACACCGAAAGCATTCTGTGCAGGCGGTGATGTACGTAAACTTCGTCAACTTGTGATCAATAACGAGGTTGATACAGCAAATAAATTCTTTGAACAAGAATATGCACTTGATTTACTACTTCATAATTATGCTAAGCCGATCGTGGTTTGGGGTGAAGGCTATGTGATGGGTGGTGGTTTGGGCTTATTCATGGCGGCACCATTCCGTTTGGTAACACCTTACTCGCGTCTCGCAATGCCTGAAATTAATATAGGTCTGTATCCTGATGTAGGTGGCAGTCGCTTCCTTGCAGATCGTGGACAAATCGGGCTATTTACTGGTTTGACAGGGTCAATTATGACGTCTGCGGGTGCATTTAGTATTGGTTGGGCAACTCATATCTGTGAGGCTCAGCGAGATAATGTTCTGCAAAAAGTTTTAAGTGTTGACTGGAATCATTATCCAGCAGGTGCTTTCCGTGCGATTGATGATACGTTGAATAGTTTACATCGTCCTGTCGCATCAGGTCCGTTACAAAACTCGATTGACGTGATTCACAGTGTTTGTCGTGGTCAAAATTTTGAATATGACTATCAAGCGATTATTGGTTTGAGTGATGCAAGCAGCGATTGGTTGCGTCAGGCGAGTGAGAACTTACAAAAAGGCTCTCCAAGTACGGCTGCGATTACATGGTTGTTGTGGCAATGGGGTAAACAAGGGCATGCTTGGGATGAAGTTTTTGCACTTGAGTCTCAGATTTCTGACTGGAAAATTCGTCACCCAGATTTTGTTGAAGGTGTGCGTGCGCGTTTAGTTGATAAAGACTTATCACCAGAATGGAAATCAGCTGAGAAGATCACATTGAAGGATATCTTGTCTGATTGCGCCCCAGTTACAACAATTGATAGTTGGAATGCCTTGTTAAGACAATATGGCGTTGTTGCTTAAATTAGATGAATCTTGGTGTTGCGGATTCAGAGAATCTAGATGATGAATGTTGGATGCAGCTTGCTTACGAACAAGCTGCATTCGCTGCTGCGCAGGGAGAGATCCCCGTGGGTGCTGTGATTGTGAGTCAGGGCAAAGTGATTGGTTCAGGTTATAATGCACCAATTAAACAATCCGATCCGACTGCCCATGCTGAGATTCAAGCTTTACGTGCAGCATGTCAATCATTGAATAACTATCGCTTACCAGACGATGCTGTACTGTATGTGACACTAGAGCCTTGTACGATGTGTGTCGGTGCATTGATTCATGCACGTATTAAAAAAGTAGTATTTGCAACCACCGAACCTAAAGCTGGTTCATTGGTCAGTGCTCGACAGTTATTGGAAAATGGTTACTACAATCACAAATTTGTTTTTGATCAAGGTTGTATGCAAACTCAGTGTTCACTGCAACTCAGTGCGTTTTTCAAACAAAGACGAGATGAAAAAAAGAAAATTCGTTTATCAAAAACGTCCTTAAATGATTAAAAATGTCACTGTAGTTGTGGCAAACTAAGCCTCCAATGATTTTGGCTAGATCAAAAAGGCAAAGCTATGCGTAATGCAATCACCATAAAAAAAGAGTTTAATGCACCAATTTCTGAAGTTTTTGACTTATTGTCAAAACATGCAACTTATAATAAAGCATTTGCTCCTTTACAAGTTGTACGTGTAAAAGATTCTGCTGATCCTCAGCGTCCCGATGGAATCGGTTCAATTCGCCGTATGGGCTTTGGACCAATC
The DNA here is from genome assembly GCF_000374425.1 of Acinetobacter tjernbergiae DSM 14971 = CIP 107465. Classification (GTDB taxonomy): domain Bacteria; phylum Pseudomonadota; class Gammaproteobacteria; order Pseudomonadales; family Moraxellaceae; genus Acinetobacter; species Acinetobacter tjernbergiae. Next base: position 17,082 of record NZ_KB894369.1, read on the forward strand.
AAGCCTCTTCAAGAAGAAATCACATTACTAGAAGAGAATAAACGTATTGAATATAAATTGATTAATAATCCTTTGGTGAAACACCATCTCGGACAAATTGATTTTAAAGAAATCACACCGTTTATTACTTTAGTGACTTATAAGATTGAATTTACGGCAAAAGCACCTTTTGTAAGTAAATTAGTTCTTGCACAACTCAAAGCAGCGATTACACTAGGTTTTTCAAAATTAGCGAAGTCAGTTGCTTCATAAGAGATGGGAATGACAGTTCATATTATTACGATTGATGGTCCAAGTGGCTCTGGTAAAGGGACATTGGCAGCTAAAATTGCTGCGCATTATGGTTTTAATTTATTAGACTCAGGTGCTTTATATCGTTTACTTGGACTGTCGCTATTTCAGCGAGATCTACTGAATAAAATTCAAGAACAGTTAGTGCAATGTGTTGATTTTGCAACCCATTTGGATATTGAGTTTAAGTCAACAGATGCAGGGACACTTATTTTTCTTGAGGGCGAGGACGTGACCAACACTATTCGTACTGAGCAAGTTGGTGAGTATGCTTCTAAAGTTGCAACCGTTCCTGAATTAAGACAAGCATTATTTGAGCGTCAGCGTGCATTTATTCAAGCACCTGGATTGGTTGCAGATGGTCGTGACATGGCGACAGCGATTTTTCCAGAGGCTCAAGCGAAAATCTACTTAACAGCATCGGCTGAATCTCGTGCAGAGCGACGTGTAAAACAGTTGCAGGGCATAGGTCTTGATGCTAAAATAAGCGACATTTTATCTAACATACAGGCTAGAGATAAAAGAGATATGGAGCGAACTGTTGCTCCACTCAAGCCCGCTGAAGATGCGTATATCATTGATAGTTCTACAATAGGTATCAATGAAGTGTTTCAGTTGATGGTTGACTATATTAATAGCCGTATAAATTAGATACACAATTTTTTATCAGTTGAAGCATTGCTTGATCAGATCTTTTGGACAATGTAACAACTTAACTAAACCGGCCTTGTCTGATCCAAGACCGCGGACTTTATCAGGTATATCATGACCGAATCTTTTGCAGCCCTCTTTGAAGAAAGTGAATTAAACCTCAACGTTGAAAAGGGTGCAGTCATCCAAGGTACTGTTGTTAGTATCGATTCTGACTGGGTTACTGTTGACACTGGCCTTAAATCTGAAGGTGTTGTTGACCGTGCTGAATTTTTAAATGAACAACGTGAACTTGAAGTTCAAGTTGGCGATACTGTTGACGTAGTTGTTGAAGCGCTTGACAACGGCATGGGTCAAACAGTTTTATCACGTGAAAAAGCAAAACGTGCTGAAACTTGGACTAAACTTGAGAAAATCTTTGAAGACGGCGAAATCGTTACTGGTGTTATCTCTGGTAAGGTTAAAGGCGGTTTCACTGTTGACATCGGTCCTGTACGTGCATTCTTACCAGGTTCTTTAGTTGACACTCGTCCTATTCGTGACACAACTCACCTTGAAGGTAAAGAGTTAGAGTTCAAAGTAATCAAACTTGATGCTAAACGTAACAACGTTGTTGTATCTCGTCGTGCAGTTATGGAAGCTGAATCTTCAGCTGACCGTGAAGCATTACTTGCTCAACTTGAAGAAGGTCAAACAGTTACAGGTACTATTAAGAACCTTACTGATTACGGCGCGTTCGTTGATCTTGGCGGTATTGATGGTCTTCTCCATATCACAGATATGGCTTGGAAGCGTATCAAGCACCCTTCAGAAGTTGTTGAAGTTGGTCAAGAAGTTACTGTTAAAGTACTTAAATTTGACCGCGAGCGTAACCGCGTATCTTTAGGTCTTAAGCAATTAGGCGAAGATCCATGGTTAGCGATCATGAGCCGTTACCCTAAAGGTTCTATCGTTAAAGCACGTGTAACGAACTTAACTGACTACGGTTGTTTTGCTGAAATCGCTGAAGGCGTTGAAGGCTTAGTACACGTTTCAGAAATGGATCACACAAACAAAAACATCCACCCATCTAAAGTTGTTCAGATTGGTGATGAAGTTGATGTTATGGTTCTTGAAGTTGATGAAGAACGTCGTCGCATTTCATTGGGTATCAAACAAACTCGTGCTAACCCATGGGAAGAGTTTGCTAAAGCAAATGAAAAAGGCGAAAAAGTTGCTGGTACAATCAAGTCAATCACTGACTTCGGTATCTTCATCGGTTTATCTGGTGGTATCGACGGTTTAGTACACTTGTCTGATATTTCTTGGAACGAACAAGGCGAAGAAGCGATTCGTCGTTACAAGAAAGGCGACACAGTTGAAGCAGTTATCTTATCTGTTGACGCTGAAGGTAACCGTATCAGCCTTGGTATCAAGCAATTAAACAGCGATCCATTCAATGACTTCTTAGCAGCGAATGAACGTGGTGCTTTAGTTAAAGGTACTGTAACTGCTGTTGATGCTAAAGGTGCTACAGTTAAATTAGCTGATGACATCGAAGCAACGCTTAAAGCGTCTGAAATCAACCGTGACCGCGTTGAAGATGCGACTAAATTCTTAGAAGTTGGTCAAGAAGTTGAAGCGAAGATCATCAACGTTGATCGTAAATCTCGCTCTATCAACTTGTCTATCAAAGCGAAAGACGAAGCTGAAGAGAAAGAAGCTGTGAACAATGCGCGTCAAGCGGCTGCTACTCAAGTTTCTGAAGCGAATGGTCCTAAGACTATTGGTGATTTGATTAAAGCTCAAATGAAGTAATTTGTTAAAAAGTAGGTTTCTTGTAACAGAAACGTACTTTTTATACAAAAATACTGTAAACGGTAGCGTAGTATTGATGTACTGCGCTACCGTTTTGTATTTAAACAGGTTATTATTAAAAACATTGAAAAGCACCAATAATTAAAGAGGTCATCAATGACTACTGAAGCACTTAACAAATCTGATTTAATTGAACGGATTGCTCTTAAAAACCCACACTTGGCAGAACCTCTGGTTGAAGATGCCGTTAAAATTATGATTGATCAAATGATCGAAGCGCTTTCGAACGGCGATCGTATTGAGATTCGTGGTTTTGGCAGTTTTGCTTTACACCATCGTGAACCACGTTTAGGGCGAAATCCGAAGACAGGTAAATCTGTAGATGTTGCAGCAAAAGCTGTACCGCATTTTAAACCTGGTAAAGCACTTCGTGATGCAGTAAATGAGTTTTCTGACTAAAAATTGAGGTGTTCATGCGTTATATCCTTATAGCATTACTCATCGCCATTTTTGGTTATTCACTTGCTCTAGTGCTTCAAAACCCGACAGAGTTAGCTGTAAATTTATTATTTACCCAAGTTCCAGCAATGCGCTTAGGTTTATTACTTTTACTTACTTTAGCATTGGGTATTTTGGTTGGTTTGCTACTAGGTGTGCAGGTTTTCCGAGTTTTCCAAACAAATTGGGAAATTAAGCGATTACGCAAAGATATAGATCACCTTAGGAAAGAGCAAATTCAGCTTGCTCAGCAAGCAGCCGCAGAAGCTGCTGCAAGTGTAAAACACGAAAAAACTGTATTGGATATTACCAATGAAAATAAAAGCCCATTATAATATGGGCTTTATTTTTATCAGGAAGGCAAGCTCTTGAGTATCATTGTTGCGCTAGATGCAAAAAGCGAGTACGACGCTTTAACGATTGTGGATCAGCTTGATCCTGCTTTATGTCGTGTCAAAGTGGGCAAAGAGCTTTTTACTCATGAAGGTCCAAGTGTTGTTAAAACCTTACAAGATAAAGGTTTTGAGGTTTTTCTTGATTTAAAATTTCATGATATTCCGAATACAACAGCGCAAGCTGTCTGTGCTGCGGCAGATCTTGGTGTGTGGATGGTGAATGTTCATGCTTCAGGTGGTCGTAAAATGATGGAAACTTGTGTTGAAAGACTCAAAGCAGGGAACTATCAGACTCAGCTTATTGCTGTTACTGTGTTGACGTCAATGGGGCGTGAAGATTTACGTGATATCGGTTTGGATATTGAACCTGTAGAACATGTAAAACGCTTAGCTAAACTGACGCAAGAAAGTGGCTTAGATGGCGTGGTTTGTTCTGCACAAGAAGCAAAAATTCTTCGTGAGATATTGAACGCTGATTTTGGATTGGTGACGCCTGGTATTCGCCCTGAAGGCTCAAATGCAGATGATCAAAAACGTATTGTGACACCTAAACAAGCAATGCTCGATGGTTCTACACATTTGGTGATTGGTCGTCCAATTACCAAGGCTGAAAATCCAACTGAAATGTTGAAGTCGATTCTCGCCTCGATTTAAGCCACAGATTTTTATCAATCTGAATACAATCTCATCAGCTAAAATTGTCGAGTACTTTTTGTATAGACAATGCTTTACTTTTCATGGATGAAAAGTAATAAAAGTCTTTTATTTAGCTGATGATATATTCAAGTCATTCCAAAGTATTATTTTTGAATCAGTACAAAATAGCGATGGGCGACGTGTATGCCGCCAAGATAATAGAGATAATGAGTCCATTTGTAGCTGATGAGACGTATCACTAGAATTTCAAATTTAAAAATAAGCTGATTAAGAGTGGTGCAAGTAGTGACAGAATTAATCCGCTCATCATTGCATGTGGTATGTAATGTGTGCCACATGACTGTTTAACCATTGCAAGCGTAACATCCATTGAAGTCGCACCTGCGCTTGAAATTGCTGACCGTGGAAATCGCCAACCTAAACAATACATAAGTAAAATGGCGAAAATTTCTCTAAATAAATCTGTTAATAATGCAATACCACCGAGCTTGGCTGAATGTAATTCAGTAAATAAAATTCCAGACATGGAATACCAACCATAACCTTGAGCTAAAGCCATCATTTCATTCAGGGTATAATCATGAGATAGAATGAGATAATTGATAATTGCAGCCAGACAAGAACCAATAAAGGCTGCGGTAGGAACAAGTAGTACTCTCCAACTTAACCAACTGCGATCAAATTGTGTAAAAGCAAGTTCAACACCGATTAGAAAGATAAACACAAGCAATAAATACCAACTGTTAAATACAATTTGTATATTTGATGCGTTTACTAGTATTCCAAGCAAAATTCCAATACCTAAAGCGAAGAATGCTTTAGTAATATTCTTTAATGCATTCATAAATAGATGTAATGAAATTTTTCCTTGCACGCTTTGGCGGTCTATCAATGTGTAGGTAATTAAACAGATAAAGAATGAGCCGATTGAGGTGGTAAATGCAATTAGCAATGCAGGGGGTAAAATTGCAATTGGATTTGAAATATGATTTAAGGCTTGGGTGAGTTCAAATGCAACACTGATCAATAGTAGATAAGAAAAGTAGGGGAGAATTTTAAATACAAATTGTTTAATCTGCTGAGATAGTTGAGGTGCTACAAAATAGCCTAAGCTTATTGCGAGAAAAATTTGGAAAATAAGTACAAAAGATTGCATAAAAAAAGCAGGTTACGAATAACCTGCTTATTATGAATAATTATTGATTAGGCTGCATTGTTTTTTGCATTTGCTGTCGTACTGATAAAATTATAATCAGCGACATTTACTTTGCGAGTTTCTAACCAATATTTCCAAGTATATGTTGGCCATAATGAGAAGTTTTTACCATCAGCTGCTTGATACCAACTACTGCATCCACCTGCTTGCCAAACTGTTCCTTTAAGCTGTTCTTGTACGCGTTCATTGAACTGATCTTGAACTTCCTGCTTAATTTCAACAGCTTGGGAGCCTGTTTTGTCTACGGTTTGAATCAATTGCAAGATATAGTTTACTTGAGATTCAATCATGAAAATAACAGAGTTATGACCTAAAATCGTATTTGGACCTAAAAGTTGGAATAGGTTCGGAAAGTTTTTCGTGCTCATACCATAGTAGCTTTCTGCACCATCTTTCCAAGCTTGTTTAAGCTCAACTCCATTACGACCAACACAATCGAAATGTTTTAAGTAAATGCGTGGATCGGTAATAAAGCCTGTACCATAAATCAAACAGTCAATCTGACGCTCTTTACCATCTTTGGTGATAATGCCGTTTGCTGTGATTTCTTGAACACCATCGGTAATTAATTCAACATTTTTACGATTGAATGTAGGGAAGTACTTATTTGAAATCAAAATACGCTTACAACCCATAACAAAATCAGGAGTCAGCTTTTTAGCGAGTTCTTTGTCTTTCACTTGGAAGCGAATGAACGCTTCAGCAAGTTTTTGACCATATTTCATGATCTGTGGTTGTACGATTGGTACAACACGTGATTCATTGGTCCAGTATAAACGAGTACGATGGATTTGACGATAAATATTAGATGCTTTAAACAGAGACTTGCTTAATTGTGAATATTTACGCTCATCACGTGGAATTACCCAAGCCGCAGTACGTTGGAATACATAAAGCTGTTTCACTTCTTGTGCGATTTCTGGAATATATTGAATCGCACTACCACCCGTACCAATAGAAGCAACGGCTTTGCCTTCTAAGCTGTATTGATGATCCCATTGTGAAGAATGGAAAACTTTACCTTTAAATTTCTCAATGCCTTTTAAATGAGGAATTTGTGGGACGTGTAAAGGGCCAGAAGCAAAGATCACGAATTGCGCTTCAATCGTTGGTTGATCTTTAAATTCTAAAGTCCAAATATTACGATTTTCATCAAATTCAGCATGGGTAACTTCATGATTGAATTTGCAATAATCTTTTAATTTATACTGTTCAGTAATATCCTGAATATATTCGAAAATTTCATCTGCTTCAGCGTAGCGTTTAGACCAATCTGTTTTTGGTGCAAATGAAAGCGAATACATATGTGATTGAACATCACACGCTGCGCCTGGGTATTGGTTTTCACGCCATGTGCCACCAACGTCATTGGTTTTTTCTAAAATTACAAAATCTTTGATTTGACTTTGTAATAGTCGAATAGACATTGCTAAACCACCAAAACCTGCACCGATAATTGCAACTTTGGTTTTTTGAATAGCATTTTGGGTTACATCACGCATAGTCCACGCCCTATACATCTAAATTTCGTGCAAGTTTAAAGGTTTTACCAAGATTAAATATGATTATATAGACGCAGAACTTGATCATTTCGGCAATTCATTTCTATGTTTTTTTGTAGTACAACATCTGAAGTTTTCAGAATTGCATTCAGAATTATGAAGAGATCTATCCTCGGATTGATGTATTTAATTCAGGGCATGCGTCATGTAGGTATAGATGTAGATGCTCGTTTAGCAGATATGGGGATCCTCGCCGATGCTTTAGATCCGAGTTCGATCATTGCTGATGAAATTGAATGGGATATCTTACAATATATTAGTCAGGATATTTCTCCAGAACAAGGTTTAGTGATTGGACAGCATTATGCACTTGCAGGGTATGGTCCATTCCTGATGCTACTTGTCACAAGTGATACTTTACATAATGCACTATTAAATGGTGTACGTTTTCAACAATTGACTCATCTATTTGGTTCATTACAACTAAATATTGAAAAAGACTTCATCCATTTACATTATCAACCAATTGATTTGAATACACATTTAGGGCAATTCCGTGCCCAATGTGAAATATCTGGTACATATAAATTTCTACAAGATATTTTTAAGATGATGGGGCTTGAAATTCCTGATATTCAAATAGAGCTACCATTTCAAATACCAAGAGAAATGGAATTAATAAAAGCCTATCAGCAATATTATGGTCTAGATGTTAAGTTTGAATGTCTGCATGCCTCATTTATTCTAAAAAACACTCAAATTTTAAATATTAAAATTCCATCTGCTGATGCCTTAACTTATCGTGTTTATGAAGAAAAATGCCTACAAGATCTGAATAAATTAGAACGAAGTACCCGTGCAAAGTTGACCATTTTAGAATATGTCGAGGAATATCTTGAAATGCAAAATGGTGTAATACCCACGATGTCTGAAACAGCATGTGCATTAAAGATTCCTGAGAGGACTTTAAGACATAAATTGCAGCAATTACAAACCAGTTATAAAGAAATTCGTGAAAGATTGATTAAGCAGAAGGCATTAAAATTTATTGAAGATAGTGCATATTCGATAGAACAAGTTGCGGAAATGCTCGGTTATTCTGAGCCTGCTGCGTTTAATCATGCTTTTAAACGCTGGTTTGGTCAAAGCCCTCGTCAATATAATCGAAATCATTAAATGATAAAAATGGTACATTATGATGTTTAAACTGCATGATAATTCAGCCTAAAATCTAATGTCTTTGGACTCAATGTTCGATATAATTTTCACCAATTAAAATTGTAATAACACCTTATGTCAAATTCTAAACCAGACTCACATAGCACTTCATTTATGCCGACTTCACCTGCAGAGCGTTATGCTCAAGCAATTGAGTCAGGACAATTTATGCCAGATGAAGCTCAAGCTCAGGCAGTGCAAGAATTAGATCGAGTATGGAAAGAGTTACTCACTCGTTATAAAGCCTCTAAAAAAGCATTTCGACGTTTTCGTCGTCAGACTTATCCAAAAGGCGTTTATATGTGGGGTGGGGTAGGTCGTGGAAAAACATGGTTAATGGATCAATTCTATGAATCTGTTCCATTTCGCCGTAAAACACGGATGCATTTTCATCACTTTATGCAACATGTGCATAAAGAATTGAATAAACTTTCAGGTCAACGTAATCCTTTAGATTCTGTTGCTGATCAAATTTATAAAAATGCTGTAGTTATCTGTTTTGATGAGTTTTTTGTATCAAATGTAACTGATGCAATGATTATTAGTGATTTATTCCAGAAATTATTTGAACGTGGAATTACTTTGATTGCAACTTCTAACATTGCACCCGAAGGTTTATATAAAAATGGTATTCATCGAGATCGTTTTATCCCTACAATTGAATTAGTGCAAAAGAATTGTACTATTTTAAACGTGGATGCTGGCGTTGATTACCGGTTGCGTGTTTTAAAGCAAGCTCAATTATTCAAATATCCGTTGACTAGTGATGCACAATCTTGGATGACAGAGCGTTTTCAGGCATTAACACATACACAAACACTCTCAAATACACCCATATTGATTAATAATCGTGTCGTAGAAACGCTGGGGCATACTGAAGATGTGTTGTGGTGTGAATTCTCTGAGTTGTGTTTTAAGCCACGTAGCCCAGCTGATTTTATTGAAATAGCTAATATTTACAATACGGTACTAGTGAGTAATCTTCCTCATTTAACAGATTTTTTATCTGAAGGAACACGTCGTTTTATTTATTTAGTTGATGAATTTTATGATCGGGGTGTGAAGCTATTATTAACATCCGAAGATTCAATTGTTAATTTGTATGAGGGTGAGCGATTAGCTTTCGAAATTGAGCGAACCCGTTCACGGTTATTAGAAATGCAATCGGATGATTATCTGCATTCAGAACATCATCAAATTCAAGTTGAAAAAACTTCATAAATTTAAAAGGCATTCTTCGGAATGTCTTTTTTTATAAATTTAGATAGAGAAAGCTTTATTCTTATTTGATTTTTGCTATAACTAATTAGGTTTACAAAGAAAGTAAGGCTCTCATCTAAATTGTAAGCAAGGCTATAATTCGGTTTTGGTAATTAGATAAAGTCATAAGTTGTCAATACCTTTATAAAGAAAATGCTTACTATTTAGCAATGTGATATTACTATTCAGGCTAGTATAAATCGGTATACTAGGTTTCTTGTTATAAAAAGTTAGCACCATCAGGAAAGACAATGACTGTACGTATTCAACAAGGCAAGCTAGCGATTGCTAAAGAACTTTACGATTTCATCGAAAATGAAGCTTTACCAGGTTCTGGTCTAAACAGTGAAACTTACTGGAAAAATTTCGAGCAAGTCGTTGTCGATCTTAGCCCAAAGAATAAAGCACTATTAGCGAAGCGTGATGAAATTCAAGCTAAGATTGATGAATGGCATCGTAATAATGAATTTGAGTTAAATGCGTATAAAGCATTTTTAACTGAAATTGGTTACTTAGTACCAGAAGTTGCTGATTTCCAAGTAACAACTGAAAATGTAGATGAAGAAATTGCACTATTAGCTGGTCCACAGCTTGTTGTACCTGTACGTAATGCACGTTACTGCCTAAATGCTGCAAATGCACGTTGGGGTTCATTATATGATGCACTTTATGGTACAGATGTAATTTCTGAAGAAAATGGTGCAGAAAAAGGCAAGGGCTATAACCCTGTTCGTGGCGATAAAGTAATTGCTTTCGCTAAAGATTTTCTTAATCAGACATTCCCACTTGCGCAAGGTTCTCATGCCGATGCGACTAACTATGCGGTTGATCACAATCGTTTAGTTGTGACTTTAAAAGATGGTTCTACGACGTCTTTAGCACATGAAGCTCAATTTGTTGGCTTTAATGGTGAAGCTGCAAACCCAGTTGAAATCGTTTTATTAAATAATGGCTTGCACGTTATTATTGATATCGATGCAAATAGCCCAATTGGTAAGACAGATGCGGCTGGTGTAAAAGACTTAACACTCGAAGCAGCAATCACAACGATCCAAGATTTGGAAGATTCGGTTGCTGCTGTTGATGCAGAAGAAAAAGTTGAAGGCTACCGTAACTGGTTAGGCTTAATGAAAGGTGATTTGCAAGAGTCAATCGAGAAAAATGGTAAAACAGTTACTCGTTCTCTAAACAAAGACCGTACAATTCAGAACTTAATCGGTGGTACAACAACTTTACATGGTCGTTCATTGATGCTTCTTCGTAATGTTGGTCACTTGATGACTAACCCAGCGATCCTTGTCGAAGGTGAAGAAGTATTTGAAGGCATCATGGATGCATTGGTTACACCATTGCTTACGGTTGCTGATATTCGTGGCGAAAATGAGAATAAAAACTCTCGTAAAGGTTCAATGTATATCGTTAAACCAAAAATGCACGGCCCAGAAGAAGTTGCATTTGCGGTAGAGTTGTTTGAACGTGCAGAACAAGCGCTTGGTTTACCTGCAAAAACACTCAAAATCGGTATCATGGACGAAGAGCGTCGTACTTCTGTTAACTTGAAAAATTGTATCGCTGCTGCAAAAGACCGTACAATTTTCATTAACACAGGTTTCATGGATCGTACGGGTGATGAAATCCATACCTCTATGGAAGCAGCGCCAATGGTACGTAAAGAAGCTGTTAAAGCGCAAAAATGGATTGCTGCTTACGAAAATCGTAACGTTGCAATTGGTTTAGCATGTGGTTTACAAGGTAAAGCGCAAATTGGTAAAGGCATGTGGCCAAAACCAGATAGCATGAAAGATATGTTGGCGACTAAGACAGCTCATCCGAATGCTGGTGCTTCTTGTGCGTGGGTTCCATCACCAACTGGTGCTGCACTTCATGCCATGCATTACCACCAAATCAATGTAAAAGCACGTCAAGATGAATTGCTTGCTGAAGCAATGTTGTCTTTAGATGACTTGCTAACTCCTCCTTTTGCACCAGAAACAAACTGGACGGCTGAAGAGCTAAACAATGAGCTTGAAAATAACTGTCAAGGTATCTTGGGTTATGTTGTTCGTTGGGTTGACTTGGGTGTAGGTTGTTCTAAAGTTCCAGATATCAACAACGTTGGTTTAATGGAAGACCGTGCAACTTTACGTATTTCTTCTCAACACGTTGCAAACTGGTTACGTCACAATATCGTAACACGTGAGCAAGTTGAAGAAGTGCTTAAGCGTATGGCTGTAATTGTAGATCAGCAAAATGCGAACGATCCACTATATACGGCAATGGCACCAAACTTCGATGGTATTGCATTCCAAGCGGCTGCTGACTTGATCTTCAAAGGTGCAGAGCAACCATCTGGTTATACAGAGCCATTGTTACACGCTGCACGTTTAAAACTTAAAGGTTATACAGGTGATTAATATTACCTTTTAGGTTTACCAGAGGTATCTATTCTATAGATACCTCTTTTTTTATAAAATAGAGAGAAAAAATGTATTTTTGGAATACTAATAAATTAATAGATGATTTAAAAAATGAGCGTTTAGCTACTAGTGATTATAAAAATTATTACCTTGCGGGCGGTGTTGGTGGATTGCTAATGGTATTTTGTATGCGGTTTTCACCAGTTACTAATATGATACTAAGTACAATAGATATTGTACTTAGTATCATAATGCTAATAATCGGTATTAATCTTTGTTTTAGGGTCAATGGTGGAAATCAAGGGAGGCAATTTCTTAATCGTTTAATCTGTATCGTTTTGCCAATTAGCATAAGAATACTTTTAGTATATTTTTTATTCTTTATCTTTATGATCATTATTTTGGTATTTTCAACGAGATTTATAGATATCTCTCAAACTAAAAAAATATTTGATCCATATCAAGGCTGGATCACATTAGCGACTTCAATGCTTATACAAACAATTATGTACTGGCGTTTTTATGTTGCTTTAAAAAAAATTAATGACTAAAACTAAATATTGGTAGACCCAACGATGTGTGCGAATTTCAAGTCTATAACTTTGCAACAATTACAGCAATTGGATTTGCCACCGATCTTATTTGAATATTCCGATGAAGTTTATCCAAGTTATAAAACTCCACTATTGTTTAAATCTGAACATGGATTGGAGTGGCGAGAAGTATTATTTGGATTAGTGCCGAAATGGGCCGAGGATATTAACAGCTCTAAACGTGCTTATAATGCTCGACATGAAACCATTTTTCAAAAACCAACATTTCAGGAAGCAGCACACAAATGTAAGTTCGGTGTGATTGCAGTGACTGAATTTTATGAAAGTAAATATTTTGACAATAAACCACAACGCTGGGGTGTACGCCGTCAAGATGGACAAGCATTTTATATTGCAGCACTTTATGAGATTTGCAAAATCGAAAATGAAATCATTCGTTCCGCAGCGATGCTTACGATGGATGCAATAGACCATCCGATGATGAAAGAGTTTCATGAACCTGGTGATGTAAAACGATCCGTCGTCATTATTCCACATGACCACTTGAACGATTGGTTAAGCTTAAAACAGCCACATCAAATGATTCAATTTATGCAGGGATTTCCAGTAGAAGAGTTTGAATGTTTACATGTACCTAAAACCAAAATAGAAAAGCCAACACCTCAGATGAATATGTTCGACCTTTTTTAAGGCATAAAAAACAAGGGCTTCTATTTAGAAGCCCTTGTTTTAGTATTTTGTAAAATTAACGTGCAAGATTTTTAAACATATGTTTCAAAATTTCCATCGTTTTTTCGATTTGTAATGGTGTTAAGCCATCGAATGATTGCTCTAAGATTACAGAGGTTAGATCGTTAATTTTTATAATCATTTCTTTGCCTTTATCTGTCAGATAAACACGAGTAATACGACCATCTTCTTTACATGAATATGTTTCAATATATCCCTCATCTTTGAGGCGATACACGATTTTGGTCGTTGTAGACATTTTTGAAATGACCATGTCCGAAAGTTCAGACACACTTGCATGAGGTTTTACATTCAATGCAATTAAAATACGACGGCGAGAGTTGTCTAAACCATACTTTTTAAGTACGTTGTCGATATTCTGAACGTACTGAGCATTTACTTGAGAAATCCAGTAATAGGGGAAGTCTTCTAAGTTGAATGATTCTGCTGTAGGTAAAAAACGCGCATATTTTTTAGGCATTTAGTTATTTCCTATGCTTGTTACAGTGAGTTGTTTTAGACAACTCCTAGATTCCATGAAATGTCTACAATTTATATATTAGAAAAAACCTTAGATTTGCTCTTTCTAACATTCCATTTATAACAAATCTTCCTAAAGGTGGTGATAAAACCGTCTTTATTAAAGATAAGAAAATCATCATGTAAATTGTATAAAACTGTTATTAATGATGGTTTTACCTATCTATTTTACCCCAGTGGTATTTCCACAGCGCTGCATTGTAGCGTATTTGTAGAACAAATGTATTGTAGAAAATAAATACAAATTATGACGTGACTTTTTTACAAAAACTTCTGTCTAAAATGTCATAAAGATATGAAATTAATACATTTGTAAAATAAATTGTTTTAAAAAGTAAATTTAATACAGTAGTTTGTATTTAACAATTGGTTAAAAAGTGAATTTATATGGTTTGTTAAAAAGTTGAATAAATACATTCTTTATCACATTTTATAGATAAATCTTTAAAATATCTTGCTTAAAAAGAATACAAATGTAGCTTTATTGCGTGGTGTTTGCTTATTTTTAAATCAACTTGTCAGGCTAGATTTTGTTGTTGTATTAGATTTAACGTTATTTTTTGCTATTGCATAAGTTTTAAATCATAAAAAAACGCATCTAAATTGGATTACGAATTAGATGCGTGAAAAGTGAAAACGGTTCGCTCAAAGATACGTTTAAAGTTTTAATTCATTTTCTAATATAGGCCATAGTTTGTGATGTGATTTCTTGAACATCGACATATGTCCAATTTGCTTATAACCGTGTTCTTTAGGATTTAATTCAATCAAATGCGTTGTTGCATTTGGGTAAAGTCGCAACAGATCCTTAACATTTGCTTGCGTTGCAATTTCATCGTCACTCGCCCAAATAGATGTGATTGGGCAGTTGATCTCTTGGTGGTAATCGTTGTAAATGCTTTTACCAATTGCATTCATAACATAACCAGGTTTGCTACAGAATTCCGCCCATTGTTTTGCCACATTTTTTGGCAAATTTTCACCCATCCCAATAAATTGGGTAGCACCATAACCTTTAAATAAGCTTGAAACTGGAAAAATAACATTGAACATTAGCGGTGCAAGAAGCTTTGTTTTGCCTTTTAATCCTTTTACATGACCTGTTGAACCCGCAATTGCGACAACCTTAGCAACTTTGTTGTAATCTGGATTGATACCCAGTAGTTGACCACCAGCACTATGACCAAGAATAATGACTTTTTCGGCTTGAGTACGATTTAATAGGGTCTCAATCGCTGCTGGAATATCTAATAGTCCCCAATCATTAATACTGGCATTTGAATCTTTCAATTCTCCATGTAATGACTGACCAATGCCTCTAAAATCGAAACTTAAAACACAATAGCCTTGTTGATTTAACCATTCTGCAAATGAGTGATAAAAACTTTTGGTAATACCTGTCGCTGGACAAATCAAGATCGGGAATTTTTTAGTGTGATCAGTTGCAGGATAATATTGTGCAGCAAGTTGATAACCATCTTTGCAGCTAATCCAGAAGGATTCAAATGTCGTCATTTGAGAAGTACTCGTATCTAGGCATATTTCTACTTTACACAAGTTCTAAAAAGAAACTCGTGTAAAAAATGACTTAAAAGTCAAAATTTATGTAATATAGCTGCTTTAGGGAGCATGATTTAGGGAAAAGGGAAATGTTAGTTTTAACTAGCGCAACGGAATTGGCAATTATATTCAGTGGGATATTTCTTTGGGTTGGAATGATCACGGGTGTTTGGAAATATTATCAAATTAGAAATACAGAGCTGGCACGTGCGCATTATTATGTAGACATTGCACACCGTAGTAGTTTGCTTTATGCCGCTGCGAGCTTAATTTTAGCTGCGTTAAGTTTTTTTACGAGCCTATCTGATGCTTTGAGCTTATTTTGTGTAATTGCAAATTTATTCTTTTTTTCGATGTCGATCTTGGTCTATATCATTCATGGAATGTTAAAGGATACGACCAATCAGTTTAAGCAACCACATAAGTTAGGGCGGTGGTCAATTCCTCGCTGGTGTATGACCTTTTTAATGCTGAATTTAATTATTGTTGAGTTAGGTGCGACAACTGTTTTACTACTTGGAACGATTGTAAAGTTTACAAACTAAAAAATGGATGAGTCATCATCCATTTTTCTTAAATCATTCTATTGGCGTTTGGCGCTTATCTTTCGGAACTTTCGATCAATAATCCCCCACATGCAAAAGGCTAGCGACACAATCAGAGCGTATGCAAAATATTCGGGCTTTAAGTTGCCCTTAATCGTGCCTTGCAATAACAATGTTGCCATAAGTGCAAGTGTTGTAATTGCATATACCACTGAATCGTTAGTCTTCAGAGTGTCAATGAAGACTTGCTTGTTGAAATGTAATGATAACATCTCCATCCCTCCTTGCGGTGTGATGACAAAACCTAATCGTTTTTGTCAGAATTATTATTCAAGTTGTACTTTGAATTTTCTCGTATTTCAAGAGCTAAGTTGACTATTTTTTAAGATAAATTCATGAGGGTGTTGATTTCCATACCAATTAAGTATTTATTAAATATATTTATATTATTTTTTTATTAAATATTAAGTGTATTTTTTACATTTTGATCAATATGCAGAGATAAAATCATATGCTGTTTAGTCATATCAGGATTGATTGTTTGGATTACATTTGGCTTTGATTAAAAGAAATAATTTGTCGTAAACAAAAAGTGTAAGTTGGATAAAAGAACATTTTTTGTATAGCTAAAATAATGTTTGGATAAAACACCATTTTAACGACAAATCATTTTAATTCTTCAGTACGGAAGAAAGTCGGTCTACTGCAATTGCGATAACCAAAACAATCAATGACGGAAGTAGCCAAGCAAGATTCTGTTCATTTAAAGGGAGATTATTAATGAACTGAGGTAATTGTTCGGTCAATCCAGCAGCTTTAAGTGCCTCAATGATGCCAAACAGGAAAGCAACGCCTGTAACAGAACTCACGACAATTGAAGGCTTATTCCAATATTTCCAGAAAAAGCTCATCATAATCACAACAATAGCTGGTGGATAAATAGCACTTAATACTGGAACAGAGAATGCAATCAGTTTGGTTAAACCTAGGTTTGAAATAAATAATGAAAATCCAATGAGGATAAAAACCAATAATTTATATGGTAAGCCTGTTAGCTCAGTGAAGTATTCTGCGCATGCACAAGTTAAACCAATCGCAGTCACCATGCAGGCAAGGAAAATTAAACCCGTTAAGAACAATGAGCCTAGATCACCAAACGCATGTTGCACATAAGCATGCAAAATGACAGCGCCATTCGCAGCATTTGCGGCAACTTCATGGCTGCCCAATCCAAGTTTAAATAGGCTGATATAAACCAGCGTCAAACCTACACCAGCAATGAGGCTTGCGATAATTGCATATTTCGTAATAAGTTTTGAGTCGGTAACACCACGTGATTGAATTGCTTGGATAATCACGATACCAAAAACCAAAGCACCCAAAGTATCCATGGTTAAGTAACCGTTGACGAAGCCTTCGGAAACAGGGCTAGTCACATATTTGTGTACTGGCGGAGAAATATAACCCGTTGGAATAAGAACCGCTGCAATACCCAAAATGGCAAGCGCAACAATTTTTAACGGTGCAAGTATATGACCAACGGTGTCCAAAAGTTTATTTGGATAAAGTGAGATGGCAGTCACAAAGGCAAAATAGATAATACTGTAAATCAACAGGCTGCTATTTGATGTCCCAAAATAAGGTGCAAATCCTATCTCATAAGAGACAGTAGCGGTCCGTGGTGTTGCGAAGAGTGGCCCAACAGATAAATAGCAAACAATTGTTAGAAGTAAGCTAAAAAAGCGCCCTAAAGGCGAGCTGATCAATTCGATAGAGCCTTGCATACGAGACAACGCCATAATCGTAATCACGGGAAGACCGACTGCGGTAATTAAGAATCCAAAAGCGGCGAGCCAGACATGTTCACCAGCTTGTTGTGCAACAATGGGAGGGAAAATAATATTGCCTGCACCAATGAAAAGTGCAAAGGTCATAAAGCCAAGAGCAATAATATCTCCTGTACGAAGATGGTTCATAAAAGGGAGGTATAAAATAAAAGTGCGGATTCTAGAACAAAATTGTATTCATTTGAAACTAATTTTATGTGAAGAATGGTTTATTTTTGTCTAAAAAGAACTTATTAAAATCATGTAATTAGCTTTGGTAAACTTAATCTATTGAAAGTGTTTTAAAAGTAATAAAATGCGCTTGTTAGACTTTTTTCTTATGTTGTGCGCTGAAATTAAATGTAAAATAAAAACTAATCGTCAGTCTTAAAAAGATTGAAGATTTGTGTACTACAGCGTACAACTATTGAAATATTAAATGCAGTACAAAAAAATGAATCTGCATGTTGCATTAACCTAATATCTGAATAAGGAAATCTCGAATGAGAGCTTCTACTGTGACCATTAAATCTGAACAAGATATTGAGAAATTACGTATCTCAGGACGTTTGGCCGCACAAGTATTAGAAATGATTGGTGCTTATATCAAGTCTGGCGTTTCGACAGAATATTTAGATGATATCTGTAATGATTATATTGTAAATACGTTACAGGTGATTCCTGCCAATGTTGGTTATCATGGTTTTACCAAGACGACATGTATTTCCATCAATGATGAAGTCTGTCACGGAATTCCTTCTGCGCATAGAATATTGAAAGATGGTGATATTTTAAATATTGATGTTGCTGTTATTAAAGATGGCTACTTTGGTGATACTAGTCGTATGTACTTTGTTGGTGAAGTGAATCCAGCAGCTAAAAAATTAGTGGATACGACTTATGCTGCAATGTTAGCAGGGATTCATGCTGTAAAACCTGGTGCGACATTGGGTGATATTGGTTATGCGATTCAATCGGTTGCGCAGCGTGAAGGCTATAGTATTGTTCGAGAATATTGCGGTCATGGCATTGGGCGTATTTATCATGAACAGCCAAATATTCTGCATTATGGTCAGAAAGGACAGGGCATGGTCTTGAAAAAAGGCATGGTCTTTACGATTGAGCCGATGGTCAATGCGGGTAAACCGCATGTAAAAGAATTAAATGATGGTTGGACTGTCGTGACGCAAGATAAATCACTTTCAGCACAATGGGAACATATGGTTGCTGTAACCGATGATGGTTTTGAGCTGTTAACACCTTGGCCGAATGGAACAGGGCATTACCCTGCCATTTCATAAGTATCCGAGGGGCTGTCACAAGTATCTGTGAACTATCAACAGACCTGAAATTCGATTATAAATTAGGTCTTTTTTGGGTCGAGCATAGCGTAAGTTGTTCGACCAAATAGTCAATGAAGACACGAACTGCAGGTAATAAACCTCGACGTGATGGATAAACTGCATGGAAAATACCATGTGGTGCTGTCCATTCAGGGAGTACTTTCACCAATTGACCTGATTTGATGAAGTCTTGTGCAATGCTGTCAGGTAATAGGGCAATACCACAATTTTGGCTCGCAAGTTCAGCTAACATTAATAAGTTAGAACCCATAATGACAGGATTGACTTTGATTTTCTTTTGCTGGTTTTCTGGGCCAAATAATAAAAAGTGTTGGTCTAAATGTTCTTCTGCCATACTGATGATGCGATGATCACTGAGTTGCTCAGGTGTTGATAAATGTCCAAATTCATTTAAATAGGCTTGACTCGCAAAAAGACGTTGTTCAATTGCTTCAAATTGTCTTAATACAAGGTTTGGGTCTTCATCTAGTTTAGAACGAACACGTAATGCTAGATCAATACCTTCATTAATTACATCTATTCTACGATTGCTGACCATCATCTGAACCCGAACCTCAGGGTACTTCTTCAAAAAAGCAGGCAGAATTTTTGCCATTTGATTTTGGGCAATGTCGACAGGCACACTTACTTTGATGACACCACGCGGTTGGCTACTTAAATGATTCACGACATCATGTGCAGCTTGGGCTGCATTCATCATGACTTGTGCGTGACGATAGACATCCATCCCAATGTCTGTTACAGCAAAATGACGTGAACTTCGCTGAATTAGACGTACACCGAGTTGTTCCTCTAGATTATAAACTCTGCGACTGAGTTTGGATTTAGGAATATCAGTTGCGCGTTCAGCCGCACTAAAACCACCATGCTCGACAACAAGCGCAAAGCAATAAAAATCATCTAAATCCGTTAGCATTACGCTATAAACTCCAGCTTTTGTGAGCAAGTTAATCAGTATAAATACGATTACTCAACATTTTGAAATAATAATATATCTCGAACCTTTTGATATTCTTTCAAGCGTTCAAAATCTTTGATTGTTGGTGATTGAATTCGAGATAAGTCCATATTGTCAGCGATATCTGCTAATTTCACAACACGGGCAATCGGGTTTTGTACAGTTCGTTGAGCCGCTTGTAATCGAGATTCGCCTGCTTTTTTAGTGAGTGCGAGAATAGCGTCAATGATCTGTTGTTGAAATCCTAACTTGCGTAAATCTTCAGTGCTTGTTTCTGTGTCTTCTAAAACATCGTGTAAAATAGCAACAATTTTATGCTCAATCGTTGGAACATTCAGCATGACTCTTAACGGATGTAATATATAAGGGGCATTGGCTTTGTCAACTTGACCTGCGTGTTGTTGTGCTGCCAGTGCAATGGCTTGTTCAAGTGTTGCCATAAGCTAAATCCTTCTATTCAAGATAGATTCATACATCATATTCTTTTACACTGAATCAAATTTTTTACGCTGTAATATTATGTCATATCAACTCATCAACATTGTCGATGCAACTCAAAACATTTTATGTCCTTTTTGCCAACATGCCGTTTTGGACTGGCAGCAAGAACAATATATTCAGCCGTGTGAGCATACATTATTCATGGCAATGGATTTAGGTTTTGAGTTTATTGCTGATCGTTTTGAGGCGATTTTGCCACAATCGGTTGATGAAATTCATGAAGACCTAAGCATGAACATTTATGAGACGATCACTCAGGCAGACTATCCAAACATGCAAATTTACAAAGCAGATTTAGGTGTAGAAGGTATGTTTCGTTATGTGGGCTTTAGCTTATTTTGATTCTGTTAGGTTTGCAAAATCAATATCAAAAGGATACATTTAGTAAATATTTATTTTTAAAATCAACTTTGTAGCTATAAAAAATTTTCATTGGATAAATTATGTCACTTATACCATGTCGTAGTTGTGAAAAACCATTAAGTCAAGATGCTAAAGTATGTCCAAATTGTGGTGCAAAAAAACCGACAAAGCATAAAAAACCTACAGATTTTAGAAGACTGGGAAAACTGCTGCTCATTTTATTAGCGGTTTACATTGTTGCTATTATTCTTTCAAAGGCTTTAGGCTTAAAAAATAATACTCCTTCATCTTCTGATAGTTCTAATTCGGTAGCAGCATCTTCTCCGTACCATGAAGCGCATGAAAAATGTGGGTCTAAGGAAGAAACAGACAGATTGTATTGGTCAATGCTAGAAATGGTTGTATGGGAAAAATCAGGAAAAGAGCCTGTTATTGCTACGTTTAAACCTAATTACTGGAATGATAGTTTTCCCAAAACAGGTGCAGAAAGACAGCAAATAATTGAAGCAATCGCTAATACAGATTTTTGTTTAAATGCTAGACCAAGAACGATTTATATTTTTGATTCGAAAGGTAATATGATTGGCAGAGCAACCCCACAAAAAGGTATAGAATATTTATATTTAAAATAAAGTTTGTCTTGCAATAAAAAAGCCAATCATGTGATTGGCTTTCGCTTGTATAGCTTATGCTTCAGGAGCAGGGCTATACTGTTCAACTAATGGTTTTAACTCGCCATTTTGGAACATTTCAAGCATGATATCGCTACCACCAACAAGCTCGCCGTTTACCCATAACTGTGGGAAAGTAGGCCAGTTTGCAATTTGAGGTAATGTTGTACGAATATCTTGATTTTCCAAGATATTTACATAGGCAAATGGACGACCAATTTGGCTAAGTGCTTCAACTGCACGTGCAGAAAAACCACATTGCGGGAATTGTGGAGTGCCTTTCATGTAAAGTAAAACAGGGTGTTTCGCAATTTGATCACGAATTAACGCTACTGTATCACGCGCTTGTTCCGTCATAGATAGATCCTCAACTAATCTCCCTAAATTATATACCGAAAAATCGTTGAACGGCTATTGCTAAAGATTTTTCTTATATAAATGTGAGTTTGAGCTTTCAATCTATGCAAGTTTTTGCTTATATAAGTTTTTTCACCACAACTAATGATAGATTGAGTTTGTTATGACTAATATCACTCTTGCTCCTGTGCAACCTGATCAACCATCACATCTTATGGCAACTTATGGTCGCCAAGCGATCAGCTTTGTACGAGGACGAGGGGCGTATTTATATACGGCAGATGGTACGGAATATTTAGATGCTTTAACAGGGATTGCTGTTTGTGGTTTAGGGCATGCACATCCAGTGGTTGCAGAAGCGATTGCGGAGCAAGCTGCAACTTTAGTACATACCAGTAATTTATTTGAAATTCCTTGGCAAACGGCTGCTGCGCAGAAACTTGCTCAAGTTTCAGGAATGGAAGAAATTTTCTTCTCAAACAGTGGTGCTGAATCAAATGAAGGTGCGATCAAGATCGCACGTAAATTTGGCTTTCAACAGGGCATCAGTAACCCTAAAATTATTGTTGCTGAACAATCTTTCCACGGTCGTACTTTGGCGACTTTATCTGCGACAGGAAATAAAAAAGTTCAAGAAGGTTTTGCACCATTGGTTGAAGGCTTTATTCGTGTCCCATTTGGTGATGTTGAAGCGATTCAAGAAGCAGCGATTAACAATCCAGACATCGTTGCAATTCTGATTGAGCCGATTCAAGGCGAAGGTGGAGTGAATACCGCACCACAAGGCTTTAGTTATTTAGATGAAGTACGTGCTTTATGTAACCAACACAATTGGTTAATGATGCTTGATGAAATTCAAACGGGTAATGGGCGTACAGGTAAATACTTTGCTTACCAACATACCAATATTATTCCTGATGTAATGACTACAGCTAAAGGTCTAGGGAATGGTTTTCCTGTTGGTGCTGTGATGACTCAAGGTAAAGCGGTAGGCTTACTTGGTGCGGGCAGCCACGGTTCGACTTATGGCGGCACAGTGCTTGGTTCACGTGTGGTGTACACAGTACTTGATACATTGGAAAAAGAAAATGCTGTTGAAAATGCAGCAACAATTGGAGCTTATATTGTTGATCAACTACGAGCTGAATTGATTGATCAGAATGTGCAAGTCCGTGGTTTTGGTATGATGATTGGTATTCAATTGCCAAAAGATTGTGCTGAACTTGTTGCGATTGCACGTGATGAATATAAGTTAATTATCAATGTAACAGCTGGGTCAGTCGTGCGTTTATTACCACCATTGAATATGACACAGACTCAAGCGGATGAATTATTGCAGCGTCTCGTACCTGTGATTAAAAACTTTTTAACAGCATAAACATTATTCCGCACGATAAGAAAAGGGCAATTAATTTGCCCTTTTCTTATTTCAGCGAGAAAGTTAGCCTGAAATATATTGTTGAAGTTGTTCAATCAGTACGCGTTGATCTTCCATTGCGGCTTTGACCAAGTCACCAATCGAAATAAAACCGACTAATTTTTCTTTATCTAAAACAGGTAAATGACGTAAATGACGATCTGTCATTAATTGTAAGCATTCCTCAACCGTATGATTTAAACCAACAGTGATGACCTTAGATGTCATAATGTCTGATACTGGTGTTGTATTTGATGAACGTTCCATCAAAGTTACTTTGCGTGTGTAGTCGCGTTCAGAGAAAATACCAACCAGTTTTTCATCTTCTGCAACAACCAAAGCTCCCACGCCTTTATCTGCCATTATCTTAATTGCTTCAAGTACAGTCGCATTCGGTGAAATTGTAAAAATTGATTGTACGGTTTTATTTTTGATGACTTGGGCAACGATTGTCATTGTTTATCTACCTCTGTTGTATTGTCATTTTCATTTAACTTAACGGTATTTTTTTTAATTGCAAAGTCCTAATTAAGCTTCAATGATAACTTTTTCTCATGAATGTTTAAAAAGTCATCATTATCGCTTGGCAAATAAATTAAGCGATCCTTGTAGATTGTTGCGGCATAAAGAAGAAATGCTGCATTTGCTGCGTTGATAGCTTAAATTTGCGATGAGATGAATTAAAAAGAGCAGGTTCTACCTGTAAACGCGTTAAAGTTGGTAAAAGCGATTCGTGAAAATCTTTTGGTGTAATTTTACGTGGTTTGTAATTTTTCCAGTTTGATTTTGCATAACGGTGTGCTTGTACACCATTTAACCAAAATGGGAAAACATGACCATCATGATCAGACTTAATCGCCCAACCTTGATGGTATAGACCCCATAGTACGCCACAATACATCATTGTTTTTAGAATTGAAATTTTGATCATCAATTCTCGTGAGACTGGTTGGAAGTGATTAAAACGGTACATGTTCGTAAACTAATTTGATTTAAACTCATGTTTTATTATAAGAAATCTATATGGCAATTATGTTTAAACAATTCATCTAAATCGTAAGCAAATATTCAAGGCATTCAAAATGTCAGTTGAGCTCGTGATGGTAGCTAAGGCTTTGATACGCAGCGGAAGATAAACGAAGAGCGTAGTTCTATATGAATATGCTTTTATGGATGAACAGGCATTAAAAAACGCCACCTGAGCAAGACAAAGCGACTAAGCTTTGGTGCAGCGCAAGTCAGGAATATGAAAGAACAGTGTTGATTCGTTTTATGCTGGTATTAAAAAACGCCACCTAGGTGACGTTTTGTTAAGCTTGTAATGTTGCCATCTTTTGCCAATATTGTGCTTTCAATGAATCACGTTCAACTCGAAAACCTTGATAATACAATTCTGCTAAAAATAACGCTGCTTTGCCATGACCTGCTTGAGCAACTTGTTCAAGCTCTTTCACTGCATCTAGAAAGTTTTTTTGCGATTGGATTGTATTTACCGCATTTGCATATACATGTTCTAGTTCATGTTGTGTAAATTGTTGAATCATATGTAACTCCTTATTTTAATTATGATTACTGCAAATTCTATTCAAAGATACTTTACTTTGAATTTAAGCCACTTTAACTTCGAATTATGAAGTTATTATGACAAAATTGCTTGAATTGTCAAATATATTGAGTGTCATTGTGTAATTAAAAGCTTACACGATTAAACATTTACGGCAAATATTTTTAAGTAAAATCAAAGTGAGAATAATAGAAATAGAAAAGGAGAATAAACATGTCACATCTAATTGATGGATTAAGCTTTGATGTTCCACCTTCAGAGAGCCAAATTATTGCATTGGCAGATTATCACCGTAAATTGCTTGATGAAGCAATTTTTCATCAAGAAATTCATTTAGGTGATTATTGTCTAGCCCAACGTAAACGAGTGTATGACTTTGCAAGTCATTTGACTCCTGAACAAAAAGATTGGTTTTATGACATTTATAATGGCGAGTTAAAACGTATTGCAGATGATGATGATTTACATCCTGCTGATGCTGAAAGTGGTGTAGGGATGTTTGCTGTATTTATTACACTTGTAATCATTGCCTGCATTTTATATTTTGCTTTTGTACGAACACTTATGAGTTAGATTTACCTTAACAAGATGCGTTCAGTAAATTTGTTATCTTGATTTATTGAACGTTATACTTGTTCTAGGTGAGTCAGACACATACACTACATCTAATTCGAGGTAGATTATGCTGTCTATAATTTCTAAACATAAAGCTCTGCAATCCAAATTAGGATTAAAGATAGACCAGTTTTATAATATTTTGGTCGGTATTATTATTTTTTCTATTTTTCTGCTTGCACATAAAGCATTACAACGTCCTGTAAATGAATTGCAATATCAGCAAATGATTCAATTTTCACAGCAAGCGAGTCATCCTAAAACACAACAGATGGCAGAAGGTATATTAGAACATACCCAGATTCGTCGTGTAGATTATCTAAAGCTTCTCAATGCCTATCAATTTGAATCTAGTCGTATTAAAGAATATCCAGCAATGGCACAAGAAGATGAATAAGTTTTAAGCGACTCATTTTTATTTATAAATGAACACGTTGTCTTGGTCAGGAAAAAGAAACCAATTTATGCTAGACTGGCGATCTTTTAAAAAAGCTGCTTTTTTCTCAAGGAATCGACATGCAACAGCAATCGAATATGCAAAATAAATTCTTGATAAATGCTGATATTGGCGATGATGATGTCACATTGCCAAGTTTACCTGCTGTCGATATTCCCATTATTGAGCCAGTCGTAAAAAATACAGTTGAGACACCATCACCTGTGTCTGTAGAAGAGTCATCTGTCCCTGTTGTTACGGAAGAAACTAAATCGACTGGTGGTTTCTTTGGTCGTATGAAAGATGGTTTGACCAAAACGCGCCGTAGCTTTACTGATGGTATGGTCAATATCTTGATTGGTGGTAAAGAAATTGATGATGAGTTATTAGAAGAAGTTGAAGAACAGCTACTTGTCGCTGATATTGGTGTTGAAGCAACCAAGACGATTATTGGAAATCTGACCGAAAGAACAGCGCGTGGTGACTTAATCTATTCACATGCTTTGTATAAGGCGTTACAAGAAGAATTAGTTGCTTTACTTGCACCACGTGTCAAGCCTTTGCATATTGATCCAAATAAATCACCTTATGTCATTTTGATGGTGGGTGTAAATGGTGTTGGTAAAACGACAACCATTGGTAAACTCGCCAAGCGTTTACAAGGCGAAGGTAAGAAAGTGATGCTTGCTGCTGGTGATACCTTCCGTGCAGCCGCAACTGAACAACTCCAAATTTGGGGTGACCGTAATGGGATTCCTGTGGTTGCCCAGGGGCATGGTGCA
Source organism: Acinetobacter tjernbergiae DSM 14971 = CIP 107465 (assembly GCF_000374425.1). GTDB lineage: Bacteria > Pseudomonadota > Gammaproteobacteria > Pseudomonadales > Moraxellaceae > Acinetobacter > Acinetobacter tjernbergiae. The sequence goes on from NZ_KB894369.1 coordinate 43,766, forward strand.
GACAGTGCTTCAGTAATTTTTGATGCTTTTGAAAGTGCGCGTGCGAAGGGTATTGATGTCCTGATTGCTGATACAGCAGGACGTTTGCAAAATAAAGCAAACTTGATGGAAGAACTTAAAAAAGTTAAACGTGTAATGCAGAAGATTGATGCAACTGCACCCCATGAAATCATGTTGATTGTAGATGCAGGCACAGGTCAAAATGCGATTAATCAAGTGCAACTCTTTGATGAAGCTGTTGGCTTAACAGGTATTACGATTACGAAATTAGATGGTACTGCCAAGGGCGGTGTACTCTTCAATATCGCAAGTCGTACGCATGTACCAATTCGTTATATTGGTGTCGGTGAGAAAATTGATGATTTACGTCCGTTCTCAGCAAAATCATTCGTTGCAGCATTATTTGAAACAGATAAGTAATTAATATATGTTAAAAAACTCCACGCTCTGTGGAGTTTTTTATTGCTATGAAAATAATATTGTTGCAAAAATAAAACGATCTGTCATATTTTTTAGACTATTCCTAAAAAATGTATCGTTATACACTACATTCAATCCAAGATAACGCCTTAAAAGGTAGAGTAGGAATAACAACATGAGTAACTTTCTAAATAGCATTAAATCACGTCGTACTATTTATGCAATTGGTAAAAACCTTTCAGTTGACCAAGCAACGATTGAAGAAACAATTCGCGAAGCAGTAAAACAAAGCCCATCATCATTCAACTCACAAACTTCACGTGTTGTAACTTTATATGGTGAATCACACCATAAATTTTGGGAAATTGTTCGCGAAACTTTACGTAAAATGGTTCCAGCAGAAGCATTTGCAAATACTAGCGCGAAAATTGATAGTTTCTCAGCAGGTTTTGGTACAGCGTTATTTTATGAAGATCAAGATGTTGTAAAAGGTTTACAAGAGCAATTCGCACTGTATGCGGATAACTTCCCAGTTTGGTCTGAACATTCAAGTGCGATTGCACAGTTCGCAACATGGACTGCATTATCTGAAATTGGCGTGGGTGCATCTTTACAGCACTATAATCCAATCGTGGATGCAGAAGTGGCTGAAACTTTTGATATTCCATCAAATTGGAAACTACGTGCGCAGTTAGTATTCGGTTCTATTGAAGCAGCGGCTGGCGAAAAAACTTATATGGATGATGCGGCTCGTTTTAAAACTTTTAACTAAGTTGTGACAAGTATCAGTAGAAAAGCACGTTAACGTGCTTTTTTTATTTGGTAAGTAGGATTGTTGGCTAAAGAACTATAGACGATATCTTTAAAAATGATGTATATATCTGAAAAAAGCTAAATTGTTAGAATAGACAGTTTGGCTTATTGTCATAAAATAGTCATAATCGCGTTGCATAGTGCATACGGTTTCATACGTTATTTATATCGAGAAGAGTCGAATGTCTTTAAGAGTTGGTGTTGCTGCTTTAGGGTTATTATTAAGTAGTTCAGTTTTTTCAGCAGTCACAATCACTGCACCTGAAGAAATCGTGATTCTTGCGGTAAATGGTCAAGAAGTAAATAGTGGGTTAATTCCTTCTAAGAAAAATAACTATCAGGTTGATGCTGGAAATCTAACAGTCAATGTGCGTTATCGTGAATATTTTGATCATTTAAATGGTGAGCATGATATTGTTAAATCAGGTGTTGTAACAATTCAAGCAACAGATCTAAAAGACAATCAAGCGTATAATTTAGCATTGATAAATGCTCCAAAGAGCTTTAGTGAAGCAAAAAAATATGCTGAACAACCAACTGTTGCTTTATATGATCAAAGCAAGCAGCTTGTTGTGCAGCAAACAGGTGCTAACAATGAAGTACAGCCTTGGTTTACAGGTAGTAGTTTACTTGGGCGTACGCTAGATCTAACGCAAAAAAATAAGAACAATACCGTGAATCAACCTGCACCTGTTTATGCAGCAGGGACAGCAAATGCCGCTTCTGTTGCAGTAACGACAACAACTGTATCAGGTGCTGTAAAAACAACGGATCAACAATTAGCAGAATTGTGGCAAAAAGCATCGAAAGCTGAGCGTCAAAAATTTATGGCGTGGTTAGCTGGTCAAACCAACTAATTAACTCACCCATTTTAAAAAACCGATGTTATCATCGGTTTTTTATTAAATGTATAAAATAGAAATGTCTTTAAATATTAGAACAGCAAAGACTGATGATGTAGAGCAATTGGTTAAATTAGTTAATTTGGCTTATCGGGCTCAGGCTGATCGAAGTTGGACGACAGAAAAAGCATTTGTAGATGGAACACGTATTACCAAAGAGCAACTAAGTAGAGACCTAAATCAATCAAATTTTGAATTACTTGTTGGTGAAAATGAACAAGGTTCTTTGGTTGGTTGCATTGGATTAACTTTTGATAATAGCTCTGTTGAAATTGGAACTTTTGCGATTGATCCAACAATTCAAAATTTAGGTTATGGCAGAGAAATGCTTAATTATGTTGAAACTTATATTACTCAGAACTATTCGAGTGTTCGACGCTTAATTATGTATGTTCTAGATGTTCGTACTGAGTTGATGGCATATTATCAACGTCGTGGTTATCAGATCACAGGTCTTACAGAGTCTTATCCTATAGATGCTGATGTTGGTCAACCATTAGTACCAATTCAGCTGATTGAAATGGAAAAAGTGATTGTATAAGAAATTTGTCTTCAATAGTGTTTTGTTTCTAGGGCTTTGATGGAATTCAACAAGTTTTTAGATAACTTCACAATAGTCTAGGATTTTTTATCATTTTCTGATTAGGCTAGTTAGGAATGTTAAATAAAAAATAGAGAGTTCAAACATGGGGAATTTGAAAAATAGAAGAAAATATATCGTCATTTTCACTCTTGGTATTTTATTCATCGCTTATTATTTTTTATGGTTGGGTCAAAGAGACTTTTATCAATTGACTGATATGGATGAAGTGGAAAAGGGTTGCTATCGATATCAATCTGATGAAGGATTGAAAAATATAGCACGTCACGAGATTATTCGTTTGTACGGAAAGGATGCTTTAAATGAACAAAGAAAACTTTATACTTATCATATCCCGTACGCAAATGAAATTGGGGTAGGCGGTAGACCATATGGGTTTTTAAAAGCTTTTTATCTTTATTTCTTTGCTAATAATTATCTTACGCCACTGACAGTTATTCTAGTAAATAACCCAGAGAGTATGTGTATATCCATACAATCAGCTTTGTACCAAAAAAACTAAAAGATGTTCAATAACCAGAATCATAGAAATTTTATTCATAATTTATCATTACTTTGTAATGACAATGTGCTTATGAAGTAAAAAAGAGGAAGCATAGCTTCCTCTTTCTATTTGATTTATTAAGGATTAATTACCAATCCAAATGTAATAACCTAAGATCATCAGAGGCCATGCAATATAAGGACTAAATAACCATTTCCATAACCAGAATCTTGGTATAAACCCAACACCATGAATAAAACCGCCAGAAATACCTATCATGACAAGCATAAGTATGCTGTGGTTATAGTGACCATTGGCATCTAACATCAGTGATGGGTGTACCAATAAAATAGCAGCAAGCGGCAATGCCAACAAAAACGAAACGGTCATTGCAAGCACTTGCGCTTTACTATTCTTCGGTGTTGTCATTGCTTCAGCCATTTTATTATTCCTCATCTAAATCTTGATGGTGTTCGATATACAGCGCACTGAGTACACCTGCGAAGCATGCCATCAAAATGCCTAGAATCCATGCAAAATACCACATTTCACATCTCCTCATTAGTACAAACTATGTGAATTTTCTTCAATGTGTTTGTTAGTGATGACACCCCACATTTTGTAATAAGACCAAGAGGTATAGATCAAAATGAGAGGAACAAAAATACATGCAGCAACCGTCATTACACCAAGGGTTTTACGACTAGAAACAGCATCCCACATTGTTAAGCTTGACGTTGGATCTATACTTGATGGTAATAAAAATGGGAATAATGCAAAACCAGCGGTTAAGATTGCACCCACAATCATCATGCTTGTACCAGTAAAACTTGCAGCAGCTTTGCGTTTGCCTGCACTAATGATCACCAATAATGCACCTAAGATTGCAACAATTGGTGCAGCTATAGTAATTGGATAAGTTGAGTAATTATTCATCCAACCATGGTTAGCATTCGTGACAACTTCTTTTGCGAGTGGGTTAAGTGCAGCATTGGTATTCACCGCAGTTGCATAGCTATAGCCTGAGATATTTCCAAAGAATAACCAAGCACCAGCAGCTAAGAAGCATACAAGGAATACTATTGCCATAATTTGCGTTGCTTTTGCAGAGCGGTTGTGTAAATTACCATCAGTACGAAGCATTAACCATGCACCGCCGTGAGCAGATAACATCGATAAGCTGACGATACCGCAAATTAGTGCAAAAGGATTCAATAAAGCAAAGAAGCTACCTGTGTATTGTGAACGCAAAGTGTCATCTAAGCTAAATGGTACGCCCAAGAATAAGTTACCAAATGCAACACCAAACACCAGTGCAGGTACAGCACCACCAATACAGAGACCCCAATCCCAAGAAGTACGCCATTGGGTATTTTCTAACTTGGAACGATAGTCAAATCCAACAGGTCTTAGGAACAAGGCAAAGAGGACGAGTAATAATGCCCAATACATACCAGAGAAAGCGACGGCATAGACCATTGGCCATGCAGCAAATAATGCACCACCCGCTGTAATGAACCAAACTTGGTTGCCATCCCAGTGGGGTGCAATCGTATTGATTGCAGCACGGCGTTCAGAGTCAGTTTTACCTACAAATGGCATCAGTGCCATTGAGCCCATATCAAAACCATCGGTGAGTGCAAAGCCAATGAGTAAAACACCCACCAATACCCACCAAATAATTTTTAGGAGTTCATATTCGATCATGATTGAGCCTCCCCAGTTTTTGCTGCTAGTTTCTCAAAATGATATTTACCAGTATGCAAGGAACTTGGACCTAAACGAGCAAATTTGATCATTAAGTACATTTCAATAATGAGCAGTACCGTATAGAACGCAGCAAGTGCAATAATTGATCCCCATACATCACCTGTGCTTAAAGAAGATGCAGATAGATGTGTTGGTAAAACTTCACCAATAGACCATGGTTGACGACCACCTTCAGCTACATACCAACCTGTTTGAATTGCAATCCATGGTAGTGGAAGAGCAAATAGAGCAAATTTAAGTAACCACGGTTTTGTTTCGGCATTACGTTTAGCGACTGACCACGCAGCCAGTAGGAAAAGTAATAACATTAATGCACCAGAAGCCACCATCGCACGGAACGAGAAGAACAATGCAGCGACATTTGGAATGGTATCTTTAGTTGCTGCTTTGATATGTTCTTCAGTTGCGTCAACAACATTCGGTGTATATTTCTTTAATAGCAGACCATAGCCTAAGTCTTTTTGATTTTTTTCAAATGATGCAAGTAACTCTGGGGACTGATCGCCTGCACGGAGTTTTATTAATTCGCTATACGCCACCATACCATTACGAATACGGATTTCATGCTCTTTCATCAAGTCATGTAAGCCAGTAACTTCTTTGTCTGTCGAGCGAGTTGCAATGATTCCCATAACATATGGAATTTTAATTGCATAATCGGTACGCATTTCTTTTTGGTTAGGAATACCAAATAAAGTAAATGCGGCAGGTGCGGGTTCAGTGTGCCATTCAGCTTCAATTGCAGCGAGTTTAGTTCTTTGCACATCACCCAATTCATAACCTGATTCATCACCAAGTAAAATGACGCAGAAAGTTGAAGCTAAACCAAAAATTGCAGCAATCGCGAAAGAGCGACGAGCAAAGGGCATATCACGTTTCTTTAGCATATAATAGCTTGAGATAGCGAGTACAAAAACTGCACCTGTGACATAACCAGCAGAAACGGTATGTACAAATTTTACTTGAGCGACTGGGTTAAAAATCAATGCACCGAAGTCCACAAGCTCCATACGCATGGTTTCGTAGTTAAACGCAGCACCAACTGGGTTTTGCATCCAACCATTGGCGATCAAAATCCATAATGCCGACATATTTGAGCCAATCGCGACTAACCAAGTTACACCTAAGTGCTGAACTTTAGAAAGGCGATCCCAGCCAAAGAAGAATAGACCGATAAAAGTCGATTCTAGGAAGAAAGCCATTAAGCCTTCAATTGCAAGCGGGGCACCAAAGATGTCGCCTACATAGTGAGAATAATATGCCCAGTTTGTACCGAACTGGAATTCCATGGTTAAACCAGTGGTTACACCTAAGGCAAAGTTAATCCCGAAGAGTTTCCCCCAAAATTTAGTCATGTCTTTATAAATTTCTTTGCCAGAAATCACGTAAGTGGTTTCCATAATGGCAAGAATAAAAGCGAGGCCTAAAGTTAGAGGGACGAAAAGAAAGTGATACATTGCGGTCATTGCAAATTGGAACCGCGAAAGATCGACCACGCTTTCAGAAATCATCAACGTGTCTCCTGAGTTTTGGACATGTCACCAGCAATACGCTCGGCAACTTCATTGTTAAAATCTTTTGGAATCGTTGGGGCATCAAACCAGATATGTTTAATCACCATGAGAAGGGCAACTTTAATAATAAGAATAATCGTAATTTCTCTGATTAATCTCCGATTTGAATCTTGAGAACTCATGTTCATAGAACTTCGCCTCATATTTTAAAAAGATGTAAAACATTATTAAATAAAATTCATTAAAAATAAACCTTTAAGAGTTTTAAAATATTTTATGTAAAATAAGTGATTAATATCAATATCTTATATGTTTTTATTGAAAATAATTAAAATATTGTGGTTATCCAACTAAAATAATATGAATTAACTTAAAAAGCTGATTAAAACAGTTGTATTTATATTTTAAAACCTGATTAAAAAGGTTTGGTTTATAATTAATTAAAAAAATATTAAACCAACCAAAATGGTATGAATATAAAAAACATAATATTTACAATCATTTAAAGAACTGATTACATAATTAAGTAATTTTTATAATGAATTTTGGGTAAAACCTAGTGTATTAGTAGAGTTTCGTGTGAAAAATATGTGAAATATCACAATTCATTTTTGATAGATCGTTAGATCAATAAGTTGATAGAAATGGAAGAGGTGATTACACGTTTTTTACTTTTTTTTTATGTAACAAATTGTAATTTTAATGATGAATGAAAAAAATCCTAATCGCTTCAATTAGATTTCAACAGATTTTGCGTTCAGTCTGCGGTAAATAGTTTATTTGAAATAGAGATTTTTTTAGCAATATAGTATGAATTGGATTTCTGACTGATTAACAACACTTGGGATTGTAACTCTAGTTCACCATATTCTGGCTCTACTTGTACATAATACAGTTGACCAAATTCATTACGAACACGTGCTTGTGCAGAGAAGCCTGGACGTGCATTTCCTGTTGAGATTGTTGCTAAACGACCCACTAAGTTAATGTGAGTGTGCGTGACTTTGGGTCTAATCACTTGGTCTAAGCAATGGATCATAAACACGGTAAAAAAGATGTCGATGATTAGGGCTGGAACAAATAAGTAGTAAGGTGAGATGAAATAATGCTGTAAGGCAAAAAAAGAAAGCTCTAAGAAATAACCTGCAAAACTAAAATTGATGAGTAAAAATACAAAAATGAGGTATTTAGAAAATTTTACGTCCAAGAGTGGCGAGTTTAATAACCATTCAGGTGTCATTCTTTTCACAAGGTGACTGGGGCGTAAGCCGATAAAAATACCGATCGTTTCTGCAATGCTGAGCAAAATCAATGCAACTACACTCATGTGAAATGGCATTAGGTAATAATTTAAGAAAAACTCAGTCATTGCAGAATTCATGGTTTAGGCACTAATCAATATAAATACCACCATCGGAGTGGACTTCCAAATTTACTTTTTCGAGGAATTCACCTAAGCAAGGCCCTGAAACACATTCACCTGTTTCCACAGAGAACAATGCGCCATGAGTAGAGCATTGGATATATTCGCGATCCTGATCTAAAAATTGATTTTCTAAATACTCAAGTTCTGTTTGCAAATGTGGGCAAACATTTTGATAAGCATAAAAGCTGCCATCTTTTTGAGTAACGAAAATTGTTGTTCCTTTCATGGTGTCGTATGCACGAGACTCGCGATCAGGAACTTCCTCTGTCATGCAAATTTTTTCCATTTTAAGCACATTCCTGTTGAGCATTTTTAAATTGTTCAAATAGTTCAGTGTAGCTTTCGATCGCTAAGCGTGGACCGAACTGTGCTACAACCTCACTTGAGATCAAAATTGCAAGTTGAGCAGCAGTTTCTAAATTGAGACCTGCATTGACTGCATATAAGAATGCACCAGCAAAGGCATCACCAGCACCATTGGTATCTACGGCATCGACATGACGACCAGCAACATTAAATTGCTGAGCTGGATCAATGATGACTGCACCATTTGCGCCTTGGGTGATGACAATATGTTGATTTTTTAATTTTAAGATTTCAATTGCAGCATCAAGATTTTCTGTGTTGGTAAACATCAACGCTTCTTGTTCATTACAGAACAATAAGTCAACGCCATCATCTAAGAGTTCTTCTAGACCTTGACGCGCATATTGCACCATTGCAGGATCAGACAGTGAGAGGGCAATTTTAACGCCATGTGCTTTGGCAAGTTCACGAGCTTGTTTAACTGCGACACGTGCAGTATCACTCGTTGATAAATAACCTTCGATGTAGAGCCATTTTGCGGTTTTTAATGGTTCAAAGTCGATTTGTTCTGCTGTGAGTTCCGCCGTGATACCAAGATATGTGTGCATGGTACGTTCTGAATCAGGACTGATCAGAACCATACATGTACCTGTTACGCCTTCACTGATAGATTGCGTTGTTGTTTGAATGCCTGCCGCATTTAAGCCATTTAAATAGATTGCACCGAGGTCATCATTACCTACACGGCATCCATAAAAAGCTGTACCGCCTAAAGCACCAAAGGCAACCGTTGTATTTGCAGCAGAACCGCCACTTGCTTGACCTTTATAGCTTTGCGTATCTTGTAATTGTTGATATAAAGCCGCTTGAGTGTCGCCATCAGTCAACTGCATTGTGCCTTTTTGCAACGCTTGTTGTGTTAAAAACTCATTTGAGACTTTAAATTCTTGGTCAATCAGCGCATTACCAATTGCAAAAAGATCAACAGTTGCCATGTTTGTCATCACATTAAAAATCAAAAAGCAAAGTTTACACTAATGCTCAGGATTACAGTAGTTTGTTGAAAAGAATTCAGGTGCGGTATAGGGTAATATTTTTGAGGAATATCTTGTCATTGAATCATTTTAGAATAGAAAAAGTCGTAGGTTTATCTTAGAAATTAGATTGACGAATAGCGTTTTCACAGATTAAAGGCTTTCATTTTCTACATCGCTTAGAACAAGATTTAAAAAAAGGTGAAAATTGTTTTAATCAGTTCGGTGAGGCTCTATTTGTTGTCTATGAACAAAAGCATTTGATTGCAATTGGTGGATTGAATCATGATCCATATCATGAGGCACAAGAAAAAATTGGTCGTTTATGCCGTTTCTATATTCATCCTCAATATCGTAGAAAAGGAATTGGAGCTTATTTGCTTGAATATATTGAATAATATGCAAAATTCTATTTTTGTGAGCTGCATTTGTTTAGCGATACATGCCATGCTGCTTGTTTTTCTCAAAGCAATGATTGTTAGTCCATAGCATTGCTAAAGACTAATTTCTGAAAGATTTTAAGAAATCATCTTTGATTGCTCGCTGCATTTTCCTACAAAAACATAGTAATTTACATGGATATCCTCACGTATTCTTCGGTAGACTCTCTACCATCAATTGTAATTATTTAAATAGATAAATTGGAGATCACATGACGGTCGATGTTTCTGAAAGCATTACTCAACCGATTCACCCTGCGTTTCAGCTATTACGTCAACACCATGTAGAAGCACTCGATATTCAAGTTTCAGAATATAAGCACAAAATTACTGGTGCAGTTCACTATCATTTAGCTACGAACCATGATGAAAATGTGTTTTTAGTGGCTTTTAGAACGCAACCAATGGACTCAAAAGGCGCTGCGCATATTTTAGAGCATACCGCTTTATGTGGTTCAGAAAAGTTTCCTGTACGTGATCCATTCTTTTTAATGATTCGTCGTTCACTAAATACCTTTATGAATGCGTTCACTGCAGCAGATTGGACGGCATATCCTTTCGCGACTCAAAATAAAAAAGATTTTCAAAATTTATTATCTGTATATTTGGATGCTGCGTTTGCTGCAAATTTGAATCCTTTAGATTTTGCTCAAGAAGGCATCCGCATTGAGTTGGAAAATGATCAAGCGGTTTATAAAGGTGTCGTTTTCAATGAAATGAAAGGGGCTATGAGTTCACCAACAGATCAACTTTATCATCAGTTGGCGCATCATTTATTTCCTGAAACGACTTATCATTATAATTCGGGTGGTGATCCAAAAGATATTCCTGATTTAACGTATGAACAACTGGTCGATTTCTATAAAGTCCATTATCACCCAAGTAATGCAGTTTTTATGACCTTTGGTAATCAAACTGCCTATGACTTACAAGAGCAGTTTGAAAAGCTCGCTTTGCATAAGTTTTCTCAGGGTACAACACTGTATTCAAAACCTGAAAAACGTCTAGCAGCAGCGATTGAAGTTACTGAAAGCTATGCCGTAGATAGTGAAGAGCTTAAAGATAAAACCTATCATGTAATGTCATGGTTATTGCCTGAAACAAGCGATATTAAATTACGTTTAGGAATGCGTTTGGTTGAAGGAATTCTATTAGAAAATTCGGCTTCACCATTGCGTCATTATTTGGAAACGTGTGGTTATGCACAATCAACTGGCCCATTGATGGGCGTTGATGATAGTAACTTTGAAATGACATTCTATTGTGGTGTACAAGGTTCGAATGAAGAACATGCTGAAACATTTAAAAACGGTGTTTTAGATATTCTGAAAGAAGCAGCATCAAAACCGATTGATACTGATTTGGTCGATGCGATTTTGCATCAAATTGAACTGCATCAACGTGAAATCAATGGTGATGGTACGCCATATGGTTTAAGCCTCATTTTAAATGGTTTAGGCAGTGCAATTCATCATAATGATCCAATCCATGTCTGGGATGTGGATGCTGCGATTGAGCAAGTCAAAGAAGAACTGAAAGACCCAATGTGGTTGTCTAACTTGATTCAAATTCATTTGTTAGATAATCCACATCGTGTGCAAATGACTTTAGTGCCTGATGCAACTAAATCGGTCAAAGAGCAGCAAGCTGAGCAAGCACGATTGGCTGAAATTACGGCGAATTTAACCGATGCGCAGAAAGTCGAAATTCAGGAAAAAACGGAAGCGCTGAAACAACGTCAAGATACACCTGATGATCTTGAGTTATTGCCGAAAGTTGGTTTGGAGGATGTACCTGCAGATTTACAAATTGTGCAAGGGCAACTTCGTGAAATTATTAGTAATGGTTTAGACACGCCTTTAAACCTTTACCATGCAGGTACAAACGGTATTTATTATCAACAAGTATTGATTCAAATTCCTGATGAAATCGTACAATCACCTTACTTCAATTTACTTTCTATTTTGATGGGAGAAGTTGGTGCAGGTGAATATGGTTACCTTGAACTACAGCAGATCCAAACTGCGGTGAGTGGTGGTCTAGGCATGGGGGCATCTTTACGCAGCAAAGTAGATAATAAAGATCGTATCAGTGCTTGGTTGACGTTGACGACTAAATCATTGACTCAAAAGTTAGATTCAATCCAATTATTGAAACTTGCATTTGAACAGCTCCGTTTTGATGAAAAAGACCGTATCATCGAATTATTGCAGCAACGTAAAACCCGTTGGCAGTCACGTTTGTCTGGTTCTGGGCATAGCTATGCGATGCAGGCTGCATCACGTCAGATGAGTGCTTTAGCTCGCCGTGATTATCACAACACAGGTTTAGGTGCATTGAACTGGTTGAGTGATCTTGTCAATAAGATTGACCAAGATGATGAGGCTTATCAAGCCTTGATTACGGAATTACAGGCGATTCATCGCAAGTTATTACAAGCACCTAAACAATTCTTGTTGGTCTGTGAAGAGCATCAATCGGATCGTTTAGTTGAAGAGATTCAAAACGTTTGGGATAAATTGGCTGTCGATAAATCACCTGTAAGCTTAACCCAAGTTGAGCAAATCAATACAGAAAATGATGAAGCTTGGCTCATTCAGACGAATGTTCAATTCTGCTGCTCTGCTTATCAAGCCGTCGATGTTGCACATGCAGATGCAGCACCATTGATGGTATTGGCTGCGTATCTGCGTAATGGTTTCTTACATAGCGCGATCCGTGAAAAGGGCGGTGCTTATGGTGGTGGGGCAAGCTACGATGGTAATGCCTGTTCATTCCGTTTTTATAGCTATCGTGACCCGCGTTTGCTTGAAACATTTAATGATTTTGAAGCAAGTGTGCAATGGTTATTTAATGTAGAACAGCAAGCCTACCAGCTTGAAGAGGCGATTTTAGGCTTGGTTGCCGGTATGGATAAACCTGGTTCACCTGCTGGAGAAGCGATTACCGCTTGTTATGCTTTATTGCATGCACGTACACCTAAATTCCGTAGAGTTTTACGTGAACGTTTATTGAATGTGAGTTTGGATGATTTAAAACGTGTTGCAAAACAGTATCTACTGGAGCAAAAACCTGTGAAAGCAGTGGTTGCACCATTTGCAAAACGCGAAGAATTGCAGGCTCTCGGATTTAGTATTCAACAAGCCAACTAAAATAGAGCGGTGGGAGACTATATATGATGTTTAAATCTTTGGAGTATACTTATTTAGAACTTGGTGTGTTTAGCCTACTCAGTTCTTTAGGTATGTCATTTGCACATGCTCAAACGATTGCACCAGCGAACCCTGCAACAGTAGATGCTTGTGTTGCATTGGCTTCAAATGCGGATCGTTTGGCTTGTTATGACAGCCTTTTTAAAGCACCAACAGTCATCCCACCACAAGTTCAAGCTGCTGAAGCTCTTCCTTTGGCTGCACCGATAGAAATTAAGAACGAAACAGCACCGCCTGAAACACTACGCGAGAAAGTGGTTCAGAAGGTTAGTGATTTACATATTTTAGGTGCTGCACCTAAATTTGATCCGAATGTTTCATTACTTGATCGCCGTTGGGAGCTTTCTGAAGAAAGTAAGCTTGGTTTATGGAATATTCGTGCCTATCAACCTGTTTATTTGCTACCTGCTTTTTGGACGAGCAATAAGAATGAGTTTCCAAGTAGTCCAAACCCGAATAACACTGTTACTGATAAGCAAAACCTAAGTTCTACAGAAGCCAAGTTTCAGATTTCTTTGAAAACAAAGGCTTTAGAGAATATTTTAGGCAATAATGGTGATGTGTGGTTGGGGTATACGCAGTCTTCTCATTGGCAGGTTTATAATGCTGAAGAGTCTCGACCATTCCGTGAGACCAACTACGAGCCTGAAGCAAGTTTGATGTTCAGAACCAACTATGAAATTTTAGGTTTAAATGCGCGTCTGTTAGGTGTGACTTTAAATCATCAATCTAATGGTCGTTCTGATCCGTTATCACGTAGTTGGAACCGTGTGATTTTTAATCTAGGGTTTGAAAAAGATAATTTTGCGTTGATGTTACGCCCTTGGTATCGTGTCGAAGAAAGTGTGAAAAATGATAATAATCCTGATATTAAGGATTATATGGGACGTGGAGACCTCACCGCATTTTACCGCCACGATGATAATGATTTCTCTCTAATGTTACGTCATTCATTAAAAGGTGGCGATCGCTCGCATGGTGCTGTGCAATTTGACTGGGCATTCCCAATCAAAGGTAAGTTACGTGGACATCTACAACTCTTTGATGGTTATGGTGAGAGCCTGATTGATTATAACCATCGCGCAACTTACGCTGGTTTAGGCGTGTCTTTGATGAATTGGTATTAAATGAGTTTAAATATTCCAGAGCCATTGTTGCAGCTTGAAGCAAATTGTGGCGTATTCGCAATCTGGTTGATCTTAAAGCAATATCAGCCCCATATTGATATTGCTGACCTGATTCAGTTATGTCGCCATGATCAACAAGAGGGAACTTTTACGATTGCGTTGGCTGTGGCACTGAAAAAATTAGGCTTTGAAGTATCATTGTATACTGACCCTGATCCGAATATTGATGAGAAAGAAAAGCAAAGTTATTTGGATGCCCAAGGTCTTCAGATTCCAATTCAGGCTGCTTTGACTTATTCCGAGATTCAGCAGGCATTTGAAAATGGTCACTTTGTTATCGTGTTTTATGACACCTTACACGGTGTGGGAAACCAATCTTTAATTTATTCAATTGATGAACAAGAGATTAGTTTCTGTGATCACTTTGAAGAGATGGCTAAAACCGTATTTGAGCAACAACGCCAAGCCGATGGAATTTGTCGGCAGGTGATTGTGGTTGAGCAGCCGTTAGGTGATTATCCAATTTGAATATTGGCATTGGCATGTTTTAAACGGCTCTTCTTTGGCGTAGCAATCAGATAGGCGAGTGTTAACGGCCCAAGTCGACCTGTATACATCAGTAAGCTTAGAACAAATAAACTACCATCATGTAGTTCGCCTGTTACACCTCGAGATAAACCAACCGTACATGCCGCAGAAACCACTTCAAACATCAGATCTAAGACATCCAGTTTAGGCTCCAAAAGAAAAAGGGTAAAGCAGCCGACAAAAATCAGCATGCCTGTAATTGCTGCGACGGCAAGTGCTTTATAGGTGGTTTCTTGGGAAATAGAGTGATTAAAGATACGGATTTCCTCATTGCGCCGTAAAAAGGAAATGACGCAGAGCAGTAAGATGACAAATGTACCGACTTTAATACCGCCTGCGGTACTCAGTGAACCGCCACCAATAAACATCAATAGCATCGTGAGCAGTGTTGTACTGTGTTCCATTGCGCCTGTATCAATGGTGTTAAACCCAGATGAACGAGGTACAGTGGCTTGAAACCACGCATTCATAGCCTGTTCACCAGTACTCATTGTACCTAGCGTAAGTGGATTATTGGCTTCTAATAGCCAAATGAGAATAAAAGCAACGACATTTAAAATTGCAATGGCACTGAGAATGAGTTTGCTATTCGGTGTTAGTTTGCTCCATCGTTTATTTTGTTTGATATCAATTAAAACAAGAAAGCCGATCCCACCTAAGGTGTAGAGCGTGCTAATGGTTAGACAGATTAAATAATGACCTTGAAAATTCATCAAGCTGTTATTGAATAGCGAAAAACCTGCATTATTGAATGCAGAGATACTATAAAAAATCGAATAATACAGCCCACGGTCAAAGCCATAGATCGGGATAAAGGATGTACTTAATATAATGATGCCAATCAGCTCAAAGAAAAGCGTATAGACCACAACACCTTTTGCCACAAACGTTACTTTGGACAAGCTCGTTTGACCTAAGCTATCTTGCGCCATCATTTGTTGTTTGAGTCCAAGTTTAGGCGCTAGACTTAAGGCTGCCAAAATAGCAAAAGTCATAAAACCCAAACCACCTGTTTGGATTAATAACAGAATAATAACCTGTCCAAGATGATTAAAAGACTCATTTAAGTTCACTACAGATAAACCTGTAATGGTTACAGCCGATGTTGCTGTAAATAAGGCATCCATCCAGCTCAAATTGCCTTTATTGGCGATGGGGAGTTTGAGTAATAGTGTTCCGATGATAATGAAACTCAGAAACCCAATCGCTAATAAGGACGGTGGACTTAAGTTAAAGATCTTTTGTGTATTTATTTTTATAGTCATTTTATACAAAACATCCTGAGAGCTTTCGGAGATGGCTGAGCGAGCCTTCTAAAATAAGCACATCGCCAGCCTGTAGAGTAAAATTCACATCGGTTTCATATAGAATTTGTT
The DNA here is from genome assembly GCF_000374425.1 of Acinetobacter tjernbergiae DSM 14971 = CIP 107465. Taxonomy (GTDB): domain Bacteria; phylum Pseudomonadota; class Gammaproteobacteria; order Pseudomonadales; family Moraxellaceae; genus Acinetobacter; species Acinetobacter tjernbergiae. Next base: position 59,779 of record NZ_KB894369.1, read on the forward strand.
GATCACGTTTAAGTAATAATAGTTTGATATTGGGTTCTTGTTTTAAGATGCCTGATAAATTCACATGATTCAGTTTTTCTTGTACTGGAACTTTGACAATATAATGATCATCATCCAAAGCCATATAACGGCTGACCATTGGGTAATTGAGTGCTTGAGCGACACGCACGCCCATATCTTCTTCAGGATGAATAATCTTGCTGACATTTAAATGAGAGAGGATGGTGTGGTGGGCTTTAGTTTTGGCTTTAACCAGAATTTTATCTAAGCCTAAATTTTTTAGGTTTAAGACGCAGAGAATACTGGCTTCAATATCTTCACCAATCGCGACTACAACCGCATCACAATTCTGGATGTTGAGTTCTTCTAATACATGTTCATCGGTTGCATCTGCAATCACAGCATGGGTAATGCGATCAGCCAAACTTTCTACGTTACGTTTGATGGTATCAATCCCAATCACATCATGATTGAGTTTGGTGAGTTCTAATGCAACAGTTGCTCCAAAACTCCCTAAACCAATGACTGCAAACTGTGCCATAACAATCCTTAACTAAATGATAAAAATGTCTTTTTATTCATTCTAAGGTGGATCAATTGATCTGTTTGTAATGATTTTGTTTGAGTTAGAAAAGCTAGATTTGTTATTGTTCTACCAAAACAGAAATAAGTGCTTTGTATTGAGCAATTATCTATTGGAAATTGAATTATGCGAATGATTGAGAAGGTGCAGCCATTATAGATGTTGCTAAAGAAGTGAAAGATAATTTTTAGTCTATTTAATTCATGTTGTCATGGGGTAGCAATAGTTATTTTATAGAAAGCTAGAAAAATAAAGAATTTTCCTTATTGAAAAATATTTTTATAAATTTTTGAAATAATTGTATTTTTAATTTTTTCCTGTAATATTTGTTAACGCTTCAATAATACTGATTTTATCAAAATCTTAGATAAATTATTAAATATTTTGTAGGTCTCTTAAATGTTGAAATGGCTTGTATTTTTAATTGTTCCTTTTATTGGTCCTGGTTTTTTATATGGATTTTTGTTGGAGTTATCAAAGATATTTAATGAAACAGATCAGAGGGTGGTTGTACTAATAATTATGTATATCGGTGTTGCTTTCATAATTGCAACAGTAACCTATGAGAATAACCCTAATAAAAATAAATTAAAACCTGTGATTATAATGTTATCACTTGGAGCTTTATTTTTTTTATTTATATTCAAAACAATTTTTGCCTTTATATATTTAATTGCAAGTATTTTAATAGTTCTAAGGTGGCATAGGAAATTCAAAGATAAGTAGTTTTAAGTTGAATTCTCCCTAGTTTTAGGGCTTAAAATATAATTTTAACTGATTTTTCGACTACTTAATAAACCAAAGAACATTGTTCTGCAAGATTTCACTACACAGTGTAGTGAACGAGAAAATATAAAAATAAAGCCAACATCATTTCGGCTTTATTTTGTTAGGTGGATTATTTATGGAAACGCTTATATCCAATATTGTTGCTGATTTCAGCATATGGGTAAGTAATTTTCTCTAAGGTTTCGACTAAACCATTTCATTTTAAGATGGATCAGTCGATCTGATTGTAATGATTTTGTTTGAGTTGAAAAAGTCAGATTTGTTATCGTTATGACAAAACAAAATTTACAAGGAGTTTTGTTGGGAATTTAATTGTATTGAGCAAATATTGCTTGGTTGTAACCATCAATTTTTTCAGCATTTCATAGCGTAGGGTGGAGCGTGAAAATATTAGCACTGGGTTGAAATATGATTAGGGGAGGATAGTATAATCAATGCAAAATGAATGCCTAATGAGCTTTTAGGATGATTGAATTTTGAGTTTATCTATGAATATAAAAGAAAAGTCTTTGACAAAATATAGGATTGACCTAAGAAATGATGTGGTCAATATTTTAGGACCAAACTTAGAGCTGAACGAATGTGAAATTATTTCTAACTGTGAAACAGAGGCAATCGCTATTGCTGGTATTAAAATGAATGGTGGGGTTTTTGAGCAAAATCGCAGTCTTGTAAATTTTAATTTTGAAAAAGCTCATTTTAATAATGTTTTATTTAAGGGTAATTATATAGGCTGTGATTTTGGTGATTGGGATCTGGAAGAAAGGTCATCAATTAGCAATTGTGATTTTTCACTTGCTTTACTTGATGGTTGTAGGTTCTTACGCTGTGATCCGAATTATATTCAATTTCCGAAGTGGCCCTGTTTTACAATTATTTCACCATGTGAGGCACGTCAATATGTGTTATCACGAAATTGGCCTGAAAAAATAGGTGTAATTCTTAGTATTTATACTGATACAGACCCAGAGTGTGTTGCAGTAACGGGCGATGCATCGAGAATAGCTAAGAAGAATAGAATTACATTATTAGAATTAAGAGAACTCTTATTAAAGATTCCAAATATTTTAATAGTAGATTGATTGCCTCATTCCATTGTTCAGTCAAATGCCAAACAAATTTGTTTGAGTTGATCTTTTACAGGATTAAAATCATTTTTGATAAAAATAAAGCCGACATAAAGTCGGCTATTATTGTCTTGATTGATTATTTAAGGAAACGCTTATATCCAATATTATTGCTGATTTCAGCATATGGATATGTGATTTTCTCTAGAGTTTCGACTAAACCATCAGGGTTTTGCTTCGCATCTGTGGCTTGTAAACCTACAAGGACACGACCTTCTGCTGCACCATGATTGCGATAATGGAACAGGGTAATGTTATGCGTTGGACCTAGGCGTTCCAAGAAAGTCAGTAGGGCACCTGGACGCTCTGGAAATTCAACACGGAATAAACGCTCATTTTCCAAATTGGCATGACCACCAATCAAATAACGAATATGCAGTTTCGCAACTTCATCATCGGATAAATCATCGACATCATATTGTTGCTTGAGTAATTCATGGATTTCGTGACGTTCAACTTCACCACCTTTCAAACTAATCCCAACAAATACTTGAGCTTGACTATCGTCACTGGCACGATAGTTAAACTCAGTAATATTACGACCTTGTAGGGCACGGCAGAAATTAAGAAATGCGCCTTTTTGCTCAGGAATTGTCACTGCATAAATCGCTTCTTTACGCTCACCTAATTCAGTACGTTCAGCAATATAACGAAGACGATCAAAGTTCATGTTTGCACCGCAAACGATTGAAACCATATTTTTGTCTGTTAATTGATGTTCTGCGATATATTTTTTGATCCCAGCTAAGGCCATCGCACCTGATGGCTCAACGATACTGCGATTTTCATCATAGGTGTCTTTGATTGCAGCACAGATTTCATCGGTATTGACCGTAACAATTGTTGGATCAACAATTGGACCTGATTGATCGGACTTCTGTAAGCGAACCATTTCAAATGGTAATTCACCAATTTGTGCAACTGCTGTGCCATCAGCAAATAACCCGACATGAGGTAAAACCACACGTTCATTGGTTTCGAGTGCAGCTTTTAAGCACGCAGATTCTTCATATTCAACACCAATGACTTTGACATGCGGCGCAACTTCACCAAGATAGGCTGCAACACCCGCAATGAGCCCGCCACCACCGACAGCAACGAAAACATATTCAACATCACGCCATTGGCGTAATAATTCATTGGCAATGGTTCCTTGACCAGCAATGACCAGTTCATCGTCATAAGGTGGAATAAAAACTAAACCTTCATCTTCTGCACGTTGTTTTGCGTATTTATTGGCAACATCAAAACTATCGCCGTGTAACACAACTTGACCACCTAAGCGTTTAACTGCCTGAACTTTAATATCAGGGGTCGTGCTTGGCATGACAATAATGGCAGGAATGCCTAATTTTTTTCCAGACAGTGCAACCCCTTGTGCATGGTTACCTGCGGATGCACAAATCACACCTCGATCGAGTTGATCTTTAGGAAGTTGGCTAATACGGTTATAAGCACCACGTAGTTTAAAAGAGAAGACAGGTTGTAAATCTTCACGTTTAAATCGAATGTTGTTATTAATTTTTTGACTAATTCGGGGAGCTGCTTCAAGCGGTGTTTCAATCGCAACATCATAAACCGTTGCTTGTAAAATTTGTCGTACCACACGAGACAGCATGTTCATCTTCCCTATAACAGTTTAAAATAGGCGATCATTGTAGCAAACCCCTGTGCATTTGCGCTGTTTTCTTGCAGCAAATGTCAAAATAGTTGAGTGAAGTCATGAGTCTATATGCAACCCAAGATGAGAAAAAACAAGCTGCGGCAAAAGCAGCTTTGAAACATTTGCCTAAAGGCGGCATTTTGGGCGTAGGAACAGGAAGTACTGTTAATTTTTTAATTGATTTATTGCCAGAATTACAATTAGAGGCAGCAGTCGCAAGCTCTACAGCTACGGCTGAACGTCTTAAAAAATTAGGTATCGAAGTTGTTGATATGAACTCAGTTGGTGGTTTAGATGCCTATGTCGATGGTGCTGATGAAATTGATCGCCATATGCATATGATCAAAGGTGGTGGTGCAGCATTGACACGTGAAAAAATTGTTGCCTCAATTGCCAAGAAATTTGTATGTATCGTGGATGATTCGAAATGGGTAGAGCAATTAGGGCGTGATTTTCCACTTCCGATTGAAGTGATTCCAATGGCACGTTCTGCCGTTGCACGTAAAATTGTTGCTTTAGGCGGTGATCCAGTTTATCGCGAAGGCGTTGTGACGGATAACGGTAATGTTATTTTAGATGTATTTAACTTAAATATTTTGAATGCACTTGAGCTGGAAAAAACCATTAACAATATTCCAGGTGTTGTGACTAACGGTATTTTTGCCTTAAATGCTGCAAGTATTGCGATTGTTGCAACCAATAATGGTATCGAAGAACGTACAGCGCAATAATGCAAGCAGTTTCATTGGCAACGCTATTGCCTGAAATTAAAGTGGTTCGACATGCAAGGGCAAGAAATTTGCGCTTGCGCGTTGAGCCAACAGGTATTCGTTTAACAGTGCCTTTATTCTGTAGTAAACGGCAAATTCAGCAATTTTTAAATCAATCCGAACAGTGGTTGCTAAAGACATGGAATAAACAACAAAATCAATTACCCCAAACAATCGTTCTTCCAGAACAATTATTACTTTTTAATCATTCTCAGCCATTCCAAATTGTTCAGCAACAGCAACGTTATATTTTTAAATTTAATTGGGATCAGCATATTCTATTTATTCGGAATGAATCTCCTGAAGCAGCATTACAGGCGGCTGTATTGGGATATGCCAAACAATTTTTACCAGAATGTTTAGATTTGGTGAGTCGGCAGACGAGTCTAGGATATGGCGAATGTGCAATTAGAAAGCCAAAGACACGTTGGGGAAGCTGTAGTTCAAAACATGACATTATGCTCAATGCTGCATTGGTGTTCATGCCAATACAGAGTGTCCGAGCTGTCTGTATCCATGAATTAGCACATACCAAACATTTTGATCATAGTGCTGCATTTTGGAATGAAGTGGCGAAATATGATGAAAACTATCAGGAACATCGCAGACAATTAAAAAGTTTTCAATTGCCTGCGTGGTGGTATGTTAATTAAAACTACACTGTAGCTCTGTGGTTTGCAGTTGATCAGGGGCTTTACGGTTATCTAAACCTGCACTTGCACTGAGGACTTGATTGGCTTTGATCTTAACTTGGATAAATGTATATTGTAGAGAGGTGTTGTTCGGCTCGGTGGAACTTGTATTCAATAAATACTCATGATTAGTTTTATCAACTTGCAATAAGTTGTCTGTACTATCTGCATCAAGCATTGATCGAAAAATCTGAGCATTTTTAATCAATTCAATTGCACCATTAGCGCGTACATTTAATTGGCAGTTATTTACTGTATCTTCATAATGCCCAATAAGATAATCAATGGATGGTAAATTTGGATTAATAATATTAACACCCGTAATACCTTGTTTACATGGGTAAATTGAACCGTTGCAAGTTGCTATGGTATCTGCAAAACCAACTGCACGGCGATAATCTCCTGCACCAGCAGTACGAACATTCAGGGTAATGTTATTAAACGGTTCCTCTCCGACATAACTATATTGTTGTAATAGTTTATAGCCTTCAGGATTAAATGATTGTTGTTGTGAATTAGTAGCAAGTTGAAGAACAGCTTGTTTTAAGGACGTCCCAAATTGGGTTCTCGTCGCTTTTTGGGTTTCCCCAATATCTTTTGCATTGTTTTTTGCTGGGTCTATGTTGTCTGGTGTTGGGCTTAATAATGTATTTAAAGTTGTTTTGTCGCCGCGAATTTTTTTTGCGTCTAGGTAACCATCTTTCAAATCTGTCGCAAGGTTTTTAGTAAACTCAGCGAATGTATCAACAGGATAGCTATTTGACCATTGTTGGATATATCCAAAACTGAAAAAAGAAGAGAGGTATGTATTAGGTCTCAGTTCAATATCTTGTTTAGTAAGAAGATTTAGTTGATAAGATGGTTCTAGGTTTTGCAAATCAAGTCGATGAAATGCACTTAGTAACGCGGCATTAATATCTTGAGTAGCAAGTTTTAAATGTAATGAACTGATATTTTTTGCATTTTCTGTTTCATTTGGAAGTTGTCCTGAACGAACTAGTGCACGTTGATATGTTGCTTCCGAGTTCGGGTTGATAAAGATTGTTTGCGTTAAATTACTTACATCAACGTCAATTAGACTATGTAAAGTAATAGCAACATTTTGATATTGACCGTTTAGGAAGTTATAGATCAGGGAGTTTGGAGTGGTGGAGATCTCAATTCTGTATAAATGATTTGTATTCAGAACTCTAGGTAATGTAAGACTTGATAGGTTGGTAGTTGTGCTGACCTTTTCTTCTAGAATTAAAGTGTTATCAAAGTTGTCAAAAATTTTGATAACAACGTCACGCATCTCAGTGGGTACTTTAATATTGAAATTTTTTGGTTTTGGAACTGATACTGGCGTCGTCGTATCATTACGTGCTTCACTTTCTCCACTTCCACAGCCGACTAAAACTGTGCCAAGTAAAAGTGTGCTTATACCTAAACAGATATATTGATTTAATCTTTGTTTTGATCTCAAAGAAGGCATTCCAGCTCTCCAAAATTTAGCATCCATGAAATTTATTATTACCGCATGGTTTTTATTCTATGCGAATACTTAGACGATTCAATAGTATTTATTGACCAGTGGTAAAATCTGTATCGGTAAAACCTAGTATTAACGATCTTTTACACTGTTTTTGAGTTAATGGCTAATCATAAAGCTAGTGTAAAGCTTAAAATCTACAATTTTTTCTCCGTAAATTGAAATTTTTCTGCACTATTCTTATAGGAAAGCATCTGTTCCTTAAAGAATTTGGAAATGCTATATAACTTATAGGGTTATGGATTGTGAAAATTACGTTGAACTGCCATACTAATAGTTGCACTATTTATTGTTTGAGGTAAAGCACGTGATTTCTGTTGGCATCGTTGGTGGAACTGGATATACAGGCGTTGAATTATTGCGTCTTTTATTAAGACATCCAAAAGCCCAAGTACGTGTTTTAACATCTCGAACTGAAGCAGGAAGACGTGTATCAGATATGTTCCCAAGTCTACGAGGACATACTGATCTTGAGTTTTCTGATCTTGATTTGAATGCTCTTAAGCAATGTGATGTTGTATTCTTTGCGACACCGCATGGTGTAGCGATGCAACATGCCGAAGAATTGATTACTACTGGTACAAAGCTAATTGACCTTGCTGCGGATTTTCGCTTACAAAATCTCGCTGAATTTGAAAAATGGTATGGTATGCAGCATAGCTGCCCAAGTGTACTCGCTGATTCTGTTTATGGTTTGACTGAGTTAAATCGTGACAAAATTAAAAATGCACAAGTGATTGGTAATCCAGGTTGTTATCCAACAACAGTGCAATTGGGCTTAGCTCCGTTATTGAAAGATCAGCATAATTTAATCAATACACAAAGTATTATTATTGACGCTAAATCAGGTGTATCTGGTGCTGGTCGTAAAGCTAGCCTAGGTATGATTTACAGCGAAAATGCTGACAATTTTAAGGCTTATGGTGTTGCAGGACATCGTCACCATCCAGAAATTGTTGAAGCCTTGGAAAATATTTCGGGTGCAAAAGGTCAGTTTAGTCAACTGATTTTTGTTCCGCATCTTGTTCCGATGATCCGTGGCATGTTGAGTACGATCTATGTTGATTTGACCGAGCAAGCTCAGCAAATCAATTTACAAGCATTGTATGAAAGCTTCTATGAGAATGAGCGCTTTGTCGATGTAATGCCTGCAAATAGTTCCCCTGAAACGCGTAGTGTACGTGGTGCAAATGAATTGCGTATCGCGTTATATCAACCACAACCAAATAAATTGATTGTGTTGGTTGCGCAGGATAATTTGGTTAAAGGTGCAGCAGGTCAAGCGATTCAAAATATGAATTTGATGTTCAATTTTGATGAAGCTGCTGGCTTAGAAGGTATTGGTTTATTACCATAAAAAACGCTTTTATACTTCACACACATTTAAATTTGGATTTAAATGTGTGTTTTGATGTAAATCATAACGATAGAGATGATGATGGAAAATGCTGAACCAACTACTTCACCAGAGAGTTCCGTTAAAAAAAATAAATTCCTGAAAACGAATTTACCTTTGGTAATCGCTGCCACTTTGTTGATTGGTAGTAGTTTTCTCTTAGGATATACGGTTGGACATCGTCAGGGTTTAACCGTTGTTGGTTATGATGCAGATGCGGAGCAACTCGTTGATGTTGTGCAAAAGCAAAAGACCGCTTTAGATTCTGTGAGTAAAAGCTTAAATGCCGCAGTCCAAGAACGTGATATGGCTGTAGGTAATGCTGATGAGTTATTTAAAGGCATTAATCAAGCAAATGCAGACAAAGTTCAATTTGAAAGTATGAATGCAATTTATCGTGAAATTTTAAGGCAACGTGGGGGTGTTAGTCTAACGGTGCAAAACTTAGCGATTAAATCATTACCTGAGAATGCTTTTGAATATCAGCTTGATTTAGTTCAAGTGAGTCCAAACAAACGTCGTACAGTCGGCACTGTTGAGCTACGCTTGATTAAAGATACTGAAGTTTTAGATGTACCTTTAGAAGACAAGAATTTTAATTTCGATGATTTTGAGCGTTTGACTGGGCGTTGGACAATGCCGAAAGGTTTTACACCTCAATTTATTGAAGTTCGTTTGTCAGGTTCAGGTACACCCGTGATTAAGCGTTTTAGTTGGCAACGTGGTCAAGCAGTTGATGTGAGTTCTGCTTTTGTATCTGAAATTCCTCAAGCTGAAGCAAGCGCTCAATAGCCTCTATAGTAAGAACCCCATATGCGAAGATATAAACGTCAAATGAATTTAAGTGAAGTGAAAAATGCCTTTCATCAATCTGGATATGTCGATTGGCACTTAAATCCACGTTTAAGTGATTCGCAGCAAGATGATCATGATGGTGAGGTTAGTGTACAAACAGCACCACCAGAGTTAAAGCGCCCATCTTTATATGCTGTTGTCTTACTGAATGATGATTACACACCTATGGACTTTGTCATAGAAGTTCTACAGCAACATTTTGCTATGGATTTAGATCAAGCAAGTCAAGTGATGTTAACGGTTCACTATGAAGGTAAGGGAACAGCTGGCATATATCCACGGGATATTGCTGAAACAAAAGCCAATCAAGTGAATAACTATGCTCGTTCGCAAGGTCATCCTTTGTTATGCCAAATCGAACCTGAGCGAGGATAAACAAAGCAGCGCTTTGTCCGAGCGCAAGACGAACAGCTATGCTGGCGGAATTTCATTCCTCATGCGCAAGACGAGGGTTATACCTGAGTGGTAGCGGTAAAAGCAACGTTTGTTCAAATGTAAGATGAACAACGATGTTGTGAATGATGAAAGAGAGATCGGTATTATCCGAGTGAATCGGGATAAATAAATATATTTACTTGGATTTGCTTTCTTTTTGATCAGTTGAGTGGGTCATATTCTCATTGTAATTGAATTTTTACAACAATACGTTGTTTTGAATCTTGACCAAGATACTCAACTAATGCTAACTGTAGATTATGAAGCAAAGCGTTATTGTAAACGTATATGAGATAACGCTTACATCGCCCTAGGCAAACCAATTTAATAACTAGCTCTACTAAAAATGGTCATCATTTTTCAAAGAGAGCACACAATATAAGGGGGTTACATGCTCAGTCGTCAATTAGAAGTATCGTTACGTTTGGCTGTTAGCATGGCTCGTCAAAAGAGACATGAGTTTCTGACAGTTGAGCATTTGTTGCTTGCTTTACTTGATAATGATTCAGCTGTAAATGCATTAAAAGCATGTGGTGCTGATATCGTTACTTTGCGTAAAGAATTAGAGGAATATGTAGAGCAACATACCCCAAAACTTGGTGATAATAGTGAACAAGCACCACATCCAACCGAAAGTTTTGATCGAATCTTGCAACGTGCAATTTTCCATGTCCAATCAAGTGGTGGAGATCGCACAGTTGAAGGTGCTGATGTTTTAGTTGCAATGTATTCTGAGCGAGATTCTTTCGCAGTTTATTTGCTTAAACGCCATCAAATTAATCGTTTGACCTTAACTCAATACTTATCTCATGGCACACGAAAAGATGAGATTCAAGTTGAAGAGGAGGTTGAAGATATCGAAGGTGAAAATGCGGCTTCAGCGAATGCGGGCCCATTGGAACAATATACGCTTAACTTAAATATCGAAGCACAAAAAGGCAAAACAGACCCTTTAATTGGACGTGAGAAAGAGATTGAGCGTGCGGCACAGATTTTATGTCGTCGCCGTAAAAATAATCCATTGTTAGTAGGTGATCCTGGTGTAGGTAAAACCTCGATTGCTGAAGGTTTGGCATGGTTGATCGTCAATGGTAAAGCACCAAAACCACTTGCAAATGCTGAAGTCTATAGCTTAGACATTGGTGCATTGGTTGCTGGTACAAAATATCGTGGTGATTTTGAAAAGCGTTTAAAACAATTGTTGAATGCTTTGAAAAAGAATCCAAATGCAATTCTATTTATTGATGAAATTCATATGATCATTGGTGCTGGCTCAAGTATGGGCAGTACAATGGACGCATCGAATTTAATTAAACCAGCTCTAGCAAACGGTAGTCTACGCTGCATTGGTTCGACAACATTCCAAGAATACCGTCAAGTGTTTGAAAAAGATCATGCTTTATCACGCCGTTTCCAAAAAATTGATGTCAATGAACCAAGTATTGGTGAAACAATTGATATTTTACGTGGCTTGAAAAGTAAGTTTGAAGATTTTCACCATGTTGAATACGATGATAAAGCTTTAGTTGCTGCCGTAGAGTTATCAGCGAAATTTATTAATGATCGCTTTTTACCAGACAAAGCAATTGATGTGATTGATGAGGCGGGTGCGCAACGCCGTCTTAAAGCTGAAGTCGATGGAACCACCATTTCAGTTGAAAATATTGAAGACATTGTTTCTAAGATTGCCCGTATTCCACCAAAAACGGTGTCTAAAGATGATAAGAGCGTACTTGAGAACTTAGAACGTGATTTGAAACGGGTGGTATTTGGTCAAGATGAGGCGATTACTGCATTAGCATCAGCAATCAAGTTATCTCGTGCAGGTTTAAAAGCACCAGATAAACCCGTGGGTAGTTTTGTATTTGCGGGTCCAACAGGTGTGGGTAAAACCGAGGTCACTAAACAACTTGCCAAGTTGTTAGGTGTGGAATTGGTTCGTTTCGATATGTCAGAGTATATGGAGCGCCATGCGGTTTCTCGCTTGATCGGTGCGCCTCCAGGTTATGTTGGCTATGATCAAGGTGGTTTGCTGACCGATGCGATTCATAAAAATCCGCATTGCGTACTCTTGCTTGATGAGATCGAAAAAGCCCATCCAGATGTATTCAACTTGTTATTACAAGTGATGGATCATGGTGCTTTAACTGATAACAATGGTCGTAAGTCTGATTTCAGAAATGTGATTATTGTTCTCACCACAAATATTGGTGCGGAAAGCATTGTGCGTGCGAGTATTGGTTTCACAGAACAAGATCATAGTGCAGACAATCAAGATGCAATGAAACGTGCGTTCTCGCCTGAATTCCGTAACCGTTTAGATGGTGTAATCCAATTTAAGTCTTTACCAACCACGATTATTGAATCTGTTGTTGATAAATTCTTAACAGAGCTTCAAGCACAATTAGATGATAAGCAGGTGATGCTCGAAGTTGATCAAAGCGCGCGTGATTGGTTATCAACCAATGGTTATGACCGTCTCATGGGTGCACGTCCAATGCAACGTTTAATTCAAGAGCATTTGAAAAAACCGCTTGCTGAGATGATTCTATTTGGTGAGCTTGCTGAACATGGCGGTAATGTTGCGGTTTCTGTGAAAACAGAAAATGGCAAAGAAGTTGGTCTAAAATTGGAAGTCTTTGAAGATCATATCAATCCGAGTGCTGAACCTGCTTAATGTTTGAATTGTCTTTCTCTATAACCCAAGTGCTTAAAGTATTTGGGTTATTTTTCGTCACAGCAATTGCTGAAATCTTGGGTTGTTATTTTCCTTATCTGATTTTAAATCAGGGAAAATCAAATTGGTTTTGGATACCGACTGCTTTAAGTCTAGCTGTCTTTGTGTGGCTATTGACGTTGCATCCAGTGGCGTCAGGTCGTATTTATGCGGCATATGGTGGCATCTATATTTTTACGGCATTGATGTGGCTACGCTATGTTGATCAAGTGGCATTAACTCGTTGGGATCTATTGGGTGGTGCAGTTGTTTTATGTGGTGCAGCAATGATTATTTTGCAGCCTCAAGGTTTAGTGCGTTAACTGTCATCTTAAGCAAAAAATAGAGTTTTTTGCGTAGTATTGATTCTAAACAATATTGCTATTTAGTTGGAATCGTTAAGAATATCTGATGATATGCTCAATGCGGCAATAGGTTTGTGATTCGTAAATATGTGCTTAATCAGTTAAGGTTCTAATTACTTGAATTCTAAATTAACTCAGTGTGAAATATTCCGATTAAAAAATATAAAAAACACTTGTCAAATGCTTAAATAGTGCGTAATTTAATAGTTAGAAACAGTTTTTAGATATTTGAAATAAACATGTTAAAGCATACTGTAAATACAAACGCATATTTTTATTTTTGGCACTATTGATAGTTGCCTGATGCGTTTCGGGCAGCGGAAAAGTTGCCCAACCAGTTAATACCTGATCGGCAACACCGATCAGGTTTTTTTATGCTTTCACATTTATCATTTTAGGAGAAATACCATGTTTACATTCAACTTTTCATATTTTAGCAAGACTTCTTGGTTTTACTTTGCAAAGAAATCAACATCGCTTAGATCACACTTGCTCAAATAAATATTCGGACTGTAGGACAGTCCAAAGGAAATGAATAATGAATGCTTTAAACACTGCTTTGACACAACCACAAACTCATTCAAAAGAATCAATGCTTAGCTTGCCATCACAACTCAAAGCACAGTATCCGTTGTCTGCAACTTTAGTGCAGCAAATTTTAAAACATCGTCAAACGATTCAAAATATTTTATCAGGACAAGATCATCGTTTAATGGTGATTACTGGTCCTTGCTCGATTCATGATCCGATTGCAGTTCTAGAATATGCTGATCGTCTACAACAACTACAAGAACAAGTTAAAGATCAGATTTTTCTTGTCATGCGCGCCTATATTGAGAAACCACGTACGACTGTGGGCTGGAAAGGTTTTTTATATGATCCAAATTTAGATGGATCATCTGATTTACAACTTGGTTTAGAAAAATCTCGTGAACTTTATATTCAGTTAATTGAAAAAGGCTTGCCAATTGCAAGTGAGATTTTAAGCCCAATGGCAACAGGTTATTTTGATGATTTATTAGCTTGGGGTGCAATTGGTGCGCGTACCAGTGAATCACAAATTCATCGTGAAATTTCGAGCCATATGCCATACAGCATTGGTTTTAAGAATGGCACAGATGGTTCGATTCAAATTGCTTTAGATGCGATTCAATCTGCGCTTCATGGTCATCAATTTCTAGGCATGACACAACAAGGCTTACCTGCAATTTTGCATAGTGATGGTAATCCATTACCGCATTTAATTTTACGTGGTTCAAATCACGGTACGAACTATGATTTGGCTTCAATTCAAGCTATGCACTTCAAACATAAGCATTTGCCTGCATTGGTGATTGACTGTAGTCATGGGAATAGTGGCAAAGACCCATTGCAGCAACCACATGTTTTAAAGCAAATCATTGCAGAGCGAGCTGAGTCAAAAGTATGTGGTGTGATGATTGAGAGTCACTTGGTGGATGGTAATCAAAAAATTTCTTGTGATATGACCTATGGTCAGTCAGTGACAGATGGTTGTTTAGGTTGGGATAAAACGGAACAAGTATTCTTGGATATAGCTGAGCAGATGAGAACTCACTAAAACTATAGATAAATCAGCCAATTTATAAATTAGATTGGCTGATTTATCATTTTAAAATGATAATTTTTGACGGTTTTTGTCGATGCTGCTTTATCCATCTATGTCTAGGATGTTGATAATGCCACGAATATTATGGAGATGGTGTTCTGGCGTGATGTGATATTCACTTAAATGTTCAGGTTTGAATTTGCCAGTTGCAACTCAATATCCTATTAAGCCTGAGTTATGTGTACCTTGTATATCGGTCAATACATCATCGCTAGTAACGATGTGAATTTAGATGTTTTCATGTTTTTATTTACAGCTAGACTCTAATATTTTTATTAAATACAGCAAAGTTTAGAGTCTAGGTGTAAACATATGGGTTATTTTATTGAAATTTAGAGTCTAATCGAAAAATACTAACGTTGAAGCATATGTTCCAATAAGAAGAGAGTAGGTGAGACAATCGCACTCTCTATTTTAAATAGCCTAAGTAAATTAGGCTTCTTGTAAAAATTTGCCAATTTCCTGACTAAATTTTCTTGGTTCAGTAATCAGTGGTGTATGACCAGAATGCTCAAAATAAACGGTTTTGGCATTTGCTAGACTTTTGGCCACAATAGTTTGTCCTGTTTCAGCATACAGACTTGATTCACGCCCAATAAAGAATGTAGTTGGGCAACTGACATGGCTAATTGCCTCTCGATAGTCTTCGTCATGGTTTAAATAGTTTTCTACATACCAGAGCAAGTAATCAAGACGTTGAATCGGGAGTAAATATTTTTGTAGTAACGGTCGGTTTAGGGCAAGTTTAAAGATTTTGGGGCTATATGTATTGCTGCTTTGTAATTCAATAAATGCACCCCATAAGCTTACGAGTTTATAACGAATATCACTTGGTAAGTCATCGAGTTGCTGTGCAAATTTATTTTCTAATAAAAGTGTTTGGATATCGAGGAGTAGATTTTTAAAACGTGCTTGTTTTTGCCCAAATAGACCATATTGCCAAGTGTTATCTACAGCAATTTTGGGGGTTTGATCAATATGTAAGTAGGCTTTGAGCTTTTGCCCCAAGCCGCCATGTTTCATCCCATGCATGGCTGTGGTTGCACCCATGGAATAACCGATCAGGATAAACTGATCTAATTTAAGTTGTTGAATAAGTGAATCTATATCGTCCCAATGGCTAGAAATAGCATCTTTGTCGGGTATAGCACAGTCTTTAGAGCCACCAAAACCACGCCAATCTGGAATAATAAATTCGTATTTTTTACGACTCGTAAATAAAAAAGGAAGCCATTGCCAACTTTGCATGCCGAGTCCTGACAGTACGAGTACAGGTTCTCCCTCACCTATACGTCGGACAAATAATTTTTCTTGATCAGGCATCGTATAAAACGGCATCATTGTTCTCCAATTTCGTTTATTTGCTCGAACTGTTTAAGTTGTGGAATCATTCGTTCTAGCCATTTTATCCATTCAATTTCTTTAATGATACCGAGTTCCAAAATCATTTTATGGATAAAAAGAATACGGCTAGTAGGTTCATTATTTTTAAAGTCTTTATCATGGATTGTTTGGTAAAGACCGAGTTTTTCCTTGTGAAGTTCTAAATGCCGTTCTAATTCTGGCAATATATTGTTACCACCGAGTTGTGCTTCGGCTCTTAATCTGACCATGAGGTCATCACGAAGCTGTGCAGGTTCACTTTGCTGTTCAATCCATGTTGCGAGTTGTATTCTTCCGAGTTGTTCAACCTGATAGGTTTTTTTTCGGCTATTTGCTGCTTGTTCTTCTAAGGTTGAAATCCATCCTTTTTTAAGCATACCATTGAGTTCACGGTAAATTTGCTGATGAGTCGCGTTCCAAAAGAAGCCCATTGAACGGTCAAAGCGACGCGCTAACTCAAAACCAGTACTTGGCTTTTCTAATAAGCTCGTCAATAAAACATGGGCAAGTGACATGATGATCCGTAATAAAAAATGACTCATCAGAATTATGCAATATGTTGCATAAAAATCAAATCTTGTTTATAACTTTGTGCAACAAGTTGCATTAGCAAGCAGATTGCTAGCCAAAGGAGAAAACATGTCAGCTTATCCACATTTATTACAACCACTTGACTTGGGTTTTACTACGCTTAAAAACCGTGTGCTTATGGGTTCTATGCATATTGGTTTAGAAGAAGCACCTCAAGGTTATGAGCGTATGGCAGCATTTTATGCTGAACGTGCTAAGGGTGGCGTAAGTCTGATTGTAACAGGTGGTGTTTCTCCTAATGATGATGGTGTTGTATTCGCTCATGGTACAAAGTTAGATACAGTTGAAGAAGCGGAAAAACATAAAGTCATTACTCAAGCTGTACATGAGGCAGGTGGTAAGATCGCTATGCAAATTTTGCATACAGGTCGTTATTCTTACCAAGCAAATAATGTTGCGCCATCAGCGATTCAAGCGCCAATTAACCCAATTAAACCTAAAGCATTAAGTTCGGCTGAAGTGCAACAAACCATTGATGACTTTGCGAATTGTGCCAAGCTTGCACAATATGCAGGTTATGATGGTGTTGAGATCATGGGTTCAGAAGGCTATTTGATTAATGAGTTCATTGCTGCACGTACCAACCATCGCGATGATGAATGGGGCGGTAGTTATGAAAACCGTATTCGTTTTCCGATTGAAATCGTAAAACGTACGCGTGCTTTAGTCGGTGAAAATTTCATTATTATTTACCGCTTATCTATGCTTGATTTGGTTGAAGGTGGTTCAAGCTTAGAAGAAGTTGTTCAGCTTGCTAAAGAAATTGAAAAAGCAGGTGCAACGATTCTGAATACTGGGATTGGCTGGCATGAAGCACGTATTCCAACGATTGCAACTAAAGTACCTCGTGCGGCATTCACGTGGGTGACTGAAAAGCTTAAAGGTACAGTTTCGATTCCTTTAATCACATCAAACCGTATCAATACACCTGAAATGGCTGAGCATGTGCTTGCTTCTGGTCATGCAGATATGATTTCGATGGCTCGTCCAATGTTGGCGGATGCTGATTTTGTATTAAAAGCAAGTGAAGGTCGCAGTGATGAAATCAATACATGTATTGGTTGTAACCAAGCATGTTTAGATCATATCTTCTCAATGAAGATCGCAACTTGTTTAGTCAATCCACGTGCATGTTATGAAACTGAACTTATTTTTAAAGAAACCAACGCTGTAAAAAATATTGCTGTGATTGGTGCAGGGCCAGCAGGTTTAAGTTTTGCAACTTATGCAGCAAGCCGTGGTCATAAAGTTAAAGTATTTGATTCAAGCAATCAGATTGGCGGTCAGTTTAATATTGCGAAAACCATTCCTGGTAAAGAAGAATTCTACGAAACCTTACGCTATTTCAAACGTCAAATTGAATTGCAACAGAATATTGAGCTTGTCTTAAATCACACGGCAACATACGAAGAGCTTAGCCAAGCGAATTACGATGAGATCGTTGTTGCAACAGGAGTAACACCGCGCCAATTACAATTTGAAGGGATTGATCATCCAAAAGTATTGAGCTATATCCAAGTGTTGAAAGAGCGTGTTGCTGTAGGTAAACGTGTCGCAATTATTGGTGCAGGTGGTATTGGTTTTGATACGGCTGAATATTTAACGCATGAAGGCGAGAGTGGTAGTTTAAACCCTGAAAAATTCTACGCAGAATGGGGGATTGATACGAGCTATGCGCAAGTAGGTGGCTTAAAGCAACCAGAACTCGAAAAATCTGAGCGTGAAATTTACTTGTTACAACGCAAGAGCGCAGCCGTTGGTTCTAGTTTGGGTAAAACGACAGGTTGGATTCACCGTACAGGCTTAAAACATCGTGATGTAAAAATGATTGCGGGTGCAAGCTATGACAAGGTTGATGATCAAGGTTTACATATTACTGTAGATGGTCAGACCACAGTGTTAGACGTTGACAATGTAGTGATTTGTGCAGGTCAAGAATCATATACCGCAATGTTTGATCAGCTTAAAGCTGATGGTAAAAACGTTCACTTGATTGGTGGTGCGAAAGAAGCAGGTGAATTAGATGCGAAACGTGCAATCCGTCAAGGTGCTGAGTTAGCTGCGGTTCTATAAATAGATGAATGAGACATTTCCTCTAGCGAGGGAATGTCTCTAACTTCATTGATGAAATGACAAAGGAAAAATAACAATGACACTGGCAACAACAAAACAATCTTTAAAAAACTGGCATCAAATGATTCAAACAGGTGATTTATCTATTCTCAGTCATCTTTTAGCTGATGATGTGGTATTTCGTTCGCCGATTGCATATAAGCCTTATGAGGGAAAACAAGTTGTTTTCTTTATTTTGACCAATGTGATTCAAGTTTTTCAGGATTTTACCTATCACCGTGAGTTTTATTCAGAAGACGGTGAAAATGCTGTACTAGAATTCAGTGCCAATGTAAGCGGTAAATCCTTAAAAGGCATTGATATGATCCGTTTTAATGAACATGGACAGATCATTGATTTTGAAGTGATGATTCGATCAATGAGTGGTTTGGCTGCATTAGCTGAACAAATGGGTGCAAGAATTGCCCAGTATCAACCTCAGTAATACAACTAAATCGTCTAAGTCATACCGAGATTAACATGTGGTTAAAACTGTCAACTTTAGCGTTATTGCCTGTACTGTTTATACAAGGTACAAAGGTTCGTAAAAATACACCACATCTTATGGAAGCGAGTGGCGAACGTGAGGGCTTAATTGGGCAAGGAAAACCACTGTCTTTACTTATTTTGGGGGACTCAGCCGCAGCAGGTGTTGGTGTTGAGACTCAACAAGATGCTTTATCTGGTGCGATTATTTCAGAATTAAAGAATGAATATATTTTGCAATGGAAGCTACATGCAAAAACAGGTGATACCACCAAACAAGTTCATCAAGCACTCCAACAGTTGGAACAAAGAAAATATGATGTAGTCGTCACGTCTATTGGTGTCAATGACGTGACCAAATTAACTTCGGCAAAGTCTTGGATAAAACAACAAAAACAATTGTTTACTCAAATACAGAATCATTTTCAACCCAAATTGATTATTGTGTCTGGTGTACCGCCGATGCAGCATTTTCCAGCTTTGCCTGATCCTTTGGCATGGTTATTTGGTAAATATGCAGAACAAATGAATCAAGCATTACAACGATGGCTAGCACCACAGAGTCAATTTAGATTCATACAATATGATATTGAAAATTTTCAGGCGATGAATTTACCCATGGCAAGTGATGGTTTTCATCCCAGTAAAGAAATTTATGCTATTTGGGGACAACAGGTCGCAGCATTAGTGCGACAGACATTTAACGCATAGTCAGAGGCAGTTGTTGCATATGAGCATATCTACTTTAAATAAAATTAAAGTCTTAGGTTCAGAGCTATTTGATTTAGTACTTGGTGCTGAGCAACCTAAAATGTATTATGACCCGAAAGGGAAAATTAAAGATGTTTTGGAAAAGCTCCCCCAGTTGAAACAAAAATATCGCCCAACACCGTGGTTGAGTAATACCCATGTCCATCTTCTATATTTTGATGTGATTA
This sequence comes from Acinetobacter tjernbergiae DSM 14971 = CIP 107465, assembly GCF_000374425.1. GTDB lineage: Bacteria > Pseudomonadota > Gammaproteobacteria > Pseudomonadales > Moraxellaceae > Acinetobacter > Acinetobacter tjernbergiae. The sequence continues at coordinate 79,838 of NZ_KB894369.1, forward strand.
AAAAGAAAACCATAAAGCTTGAATATGATCGTATTGATCAGCTTACGATGCAAGATGGTGGAGTAACAGCGATAGCATGGTATGGCTATGATCTTCCGCCAGAAACGCCAACCGTTGTGATCATGCATACCATTACAGGAACACCTGAGAGTATGCGTGAGTTGGTCAAAGACTTGCATACATATACAGGTTGGCGCATTGCACTTTGCTTACGCCGTGGGCATGCGGGTTTACCAATGCCCGTACCACGTATCTCACTATTTGGTTTGACGAGTGATTTGCGAGAGCAACTGAATCATATTCAAACTTTATTTCCAGCGTCCGATTTATATGCAGTAGGTTCTTCCGCAGGAACAGGATTATTGGTGCGCTATTTGGGTGAACAAGGTTCTGATACACCATTTAAAGCTGCTTTTGCGATGTGTCCAGGTTATAACACCGAGATTGGTTTTAAAAATGTGCATCCTTTTTATAGCAAAATGATGACCAAGAAGTTGTTCAAGTATTTTATTTATCCGTATCAGAATACATGGAGTCAGGTTGCTTCATTAGATAAAGTACTCGCAACGACTAATTTGGAAGCATTTGAGAAAGCATATTTTGAGATGGCTGGTTTTGAGGATTATCAGAGTTACTGCCAAGCAATTAACCCAATCTATGTATTGGAAAATATCAAAATTCCATTGATGGTTCTGAATGCCGAAGATGATCCTGTTTGCTCAATTAAAAACTTAGACCCTTATAAAGATGTGGTTCGGCAGATGGAAAATATTGCCGTGATTACCACCAAAAAGGGAAGCCACTGTGGTTTTTATGAAAGTTTAGAAGTAAAATCGTGGGCATCACGTCTTATGGCTGATTTTTTTAAACATTATTCGTAAATTTAAATAGACAAAAAAGCCATGAGCTGCGATTGACACAACTCATGGCTTTTTAAAGATATCAATAAATTAATTATTTAAGGCAGGTGTTGCAGCAGCAATTGCGGCAGCTACGGCATCATCTTCAGTTTGTGCTGTAGCAGGTTTTACGGCTTTAGGTTGTTCTACTTTAGCTGGTTTAGGTTGCTCAGCTTGAGCAGTTGTTGCTGTTGCTTCTTCAGTTGCTTGAATTTGGGCAGGTTGCGTTTCACGACGAATTTCTGTGGTTGTATTCGCCGTTTGTTCTCGGCTTATTTCAATCACAGGAGCGGGTGTTGCAGGTTTATCTACGCTTTCCAAAGGTTGGAATTCTTGGGTTGGTTCTGGTTGAGATGCTGCCTGAGTTGTTTGTGCTTCAGATGCCTGTTCTGATTGTTCTTCATTTTTTGGCTCTTCTTTTTTCACACAAGCAGTCAGTAATAGACCAGTTGCAAGCGCTGCACAAATTAAAAGTTTTTTATTCGCCATTGTTAAAGCTACATATTGAATTAAGGATGGCTTGAATTATAACAGTAAAATTAGATGAAGAAATCACTCGGTTTTATTGAGTTTGTTGATATTTTATAAATGTTTGAGCAAGGATGTTTGTTCTCAGAAAAATGTAACAGGAATCCAGTGAATTGTTTACTCAGTACATGCGGTTGTTTTATGGGCTAAAGGTTATCTATGTAGGAAATATCCACAAATCCCATAAAATTTTATTGAAAATGCTGATAGAATAGTCAGTTGTTTATAGTTCTTTGAATTGATGCGGTTTGACTTTGCTTTATAGGTGCAGAGTACAGTAAAATTGCCCAACATTGTAGGCCGATTTCGGCTCGATTGTACGAGAAACTCAATGACCCATTTTATTTTTGTCACTGGTGGTGTGGTTTCATCACTAGGTAAAGGTATTTCTGCTGCTTCTGTTGCTGCACTTTTGGAAGCTCGTGGCTTAAAAGTCACAATGGTAAAAATGGATCCATACATTAATGTCGATCCAGGTACCATGAGCCCATTTCAGCACGGTGAAGTTTTCGTCACAGAGGATGGTGCTGAAACTGACTTAGATTTGGGATATTACGAACGTTTCTTACGTCGTGCGAAAATGACCAAACTGAATAACTTTACCAGTGGTCGTGTTTATCAAGACGTTTTAAATAAAGAACGTCGTGGTGACTACTTAGGTGGTACGGTTCAAGTTATTCCACATATTACCGATAATATTAAAGAACGTGTACTTCGTGCAGGCGAAGGTTATGACGTTGCCATCGTTGAGATTGGCGGTACGGTTGGTGATATCGAATCACTTCCATTTATGGAATCTGTACGTCAGCTTATGGTTGAGCTTGGTCATAAACGTACTATGCTGATGCATTTGACGTTATTGCCATATATCAAATCTGCGGCTGAACTCAAAACCAAACCAACTCAACATTCGGTTAAAGAACTTCTTTCGATCGGTATTCAGCCAGATATCTTAATCTGCCGTACTGAATACGATGTCGATGTTGATACTAAACGTAAAATTGCATTGTTCACCAATGTTGAAGCACGTGCTGTTGTGGTGTGTAAAGATGCAAAAACCATCTATCAAATTCCACGTACGTTCTATGAGCAAAATGTTGATGACTTGATTTGTGAACGTTTTGGTTTTAATGATCTTCCTGAAGCAAATCTTGAAGATTGGGATAATGTCGTAGAAGCATTATTGAATCCAGAATACACAGTACGTGTTGCGATGGTGGGTAAATATGTTGAATTACCAGATGCTTATAAATCTGTAAATGAAGCACTTTTACATGCTGGTATTCAAAATCGCGTTAAAGTTCAAATTGATTACGTCAATGCTGAAGACCTTGAACAGCAAGATGTGAGCGTTTTAAGTACTGCGGATGCGATTTTAGTTCCAGGCGGTTTTGGTGAGCGTGGTACAGAAGGCAAAATGCGTGCAATTCAATATGCACGTGAAAACAATGTTCCTTTCTTAGGTATTTGTTTAGGTATGCAATTGGCAGTGATTGAATTTGCACGCCATGTTGCAGCGATGCCAGAAGCAAGCTCAACTGAATTTAATCGTTCAACCAAGTATCCATTAATTGGTCTCATCACTGAATGGTTAGATGAACGTGGCGAGTTACAACAGCGTAGCCTTGAATCAGACCTCGGTGGTACAATGCGTTTAGGCGCACAAAAGTCTGAACTGGTTGAAGGTTCTAAAACACGTGCAGTCTATGGCAAAGCTGAAATTACTGAACGTCATCGCCATCGTTATGAAATGAATGATCGTTTTATCCCTGCTTTAGAACAAGCAGGTATGAAAATATCGGGTTATTCTTCAGTACAACATTTAGTTGAAACTGTAGAAATTCCTGAACATTCTTGGTTTATTGCTGTACAATTCCACCCAGAATTTACAAGTTCACCACGTGATGGACATCCATTATTTGCTAGTTTTATTGATGCTGCAAAGAAACAGCACCAAAACAGTAAGTAAGGTAGGCTTTTAAGGAACTGGGAAAGTTTAAATGTCACACTTAAAACCACAAGAAGTTGTACGTTTAGGCGATATACAAATGGCAAATCATTTGCCATTTGTATTATTTGGCGGAATGAACGTATTAGAGTCAAAAGATTTAGCATTTGAAATTGCTGAAACTTATGTTGATATTTGCAAACGCTTAGATATTCCTTATGTATTTAAGGCGAGCTTTGATAAAGCAAACCGTTCAAGCCTGAGTTCATTCCGTGGACCAGGTCTGGAAAAAGGAATTGAATGGCTTGCCGACATTAAAAAACATTTTAATGTGCCGATCATCACTGATGTTCATGAACCCTACCAAGCAGCGCCTGTTGCTGAAGTTGCAGATATTATTCAACTTCCTGCCTTTCTAAGTCGTCAGACTGATCTCGTTGAGGCAATGGCAAAAACTCAAGCCATTATCAATATCAAAAAAGCACAGTTCTTAGCACCGCACGAAATGCGTCATATTTTGCATAAGTGTTTAGAGGCTGGAAATGACAAGCTCATTCTTTGTGAACGTGGTTCAGCATTTGGTTATAACAATTTGGTTGTAGATATGCTGGGCTTTGACATCATGAAAGAAATGAATGTGCCCGTATTCTTTGATGTAACGCATTCATTACAAACCCCTGGCGGACGTGCAGATTCTGCGGGTGGTCGCCGTGCTCAAATTACAACTTTAGCACGTGCGGGTATGGCAACTGGTTTAGCTGGTTTGTTTTTAGAAGCACATCCAGAACCAGAAATTGCAAAATGCGATGGGCCTTGTGCGTTACGTTTATCTCAGCTTGAGCCATTTTTGGCACAACTCAAAGAATTGGATACTTTAGTCAAAGGATTCAAAAAGTTAGACACACACTGAGTTTTTACTCACATACGCTGCTTTAATCGCAGCTGATATTCATTCAACAGAGGAATTGTTCATGAGCCAAATCGTTGACATCCGTGCACGTGAAATTTTGGACTCTCGTGGTAACCCAACCATCGAAGCAGATGTAATTTTAGAATCTGGCGTTGTTGGTCGTGCATGTGCGCCATCTGGTGCTTCGACTGGTTCTCGTGAAGCCTTAGAACTTCGTGATGGTGATAAAGCACGTTACTTAGGTAAAGGTGTTCGTACAGCAGTTAATAACGTAAATACGATTATCCGTGATGCTTTAGTAGGCAAATCAGTATTTGAACAAAAAGACATCGATAACACGATGATCGAACTTGATGGTACTGAAAACAAAGAAAAATTGGGTGCAAATGCAACTTTAGCAGTATCGCTAGCTGCTGCACGTGCTGCTGCTGATGAAAAGAAAATTCCTCTTTTCCAATACATCGCAGACTTACGTGGTCAAACAATTTTGACTATGCCTGTACCAATGATGAACATCATCAATGGTGGTTCGCATGCAGACAACAATGTTGATATTCAAGAGTTTATGATTGAGCCTGTAGGCTTTACTTCATTCTCTGAAGCATTACGTGCAGGTGCTGAAATCTTCCATTCTCTAAAATCAGTTTTAAACAAAAAAGGTTTAAATACTGCTGTAGGTGATGAAGGTGGTTTTGCACCGAACTTACGTTCAAACGAAGAAGCAATCACTGTTATTCTTGAAGCGATTGGTCAGACTGGTTACAAAGCGGGTTCTGACATTATGCTTGCACTTGACTGTGCATCTTCAGAATTTTACAAAAATGGTCAGTACATCCTTGCAGGTGAAGGCAATAAAGCATTCACAAGCAACCAGTTCTCTGATTATTTAGCAGGTCTTGTAAACCAATACCCAATCATTTCGATTGAAGATGGTTTAGATGAATCTGACTGGGAAGGTTGGAGCTACTTAACATCAATCCTTGGTGACAAAATCCAATTGGTTGGCGATGATTTATTCGTAACCAATCCTAAGATTTTACAACGTGGTATTGATGAGAAAGTAGGTAACTCAATTCTAATCAAATACAATCAGATTGGTACATTGACTGAGACTTTAGATGCAATCTATCTTGCGAAAGCAAACGGTTATAGCACTGTAATCTCACATCGTTCAGGTGAAACTGAAGATTCAACCATTGCTGACTTAGCAGTAGGTACAGCAGCGGGTCAAATCAAGACGGGTTCACTTTGCCGTTCTGACCGTGTAGCGAAATATAACCAATTACTTCGTATCGAAGAATTAACGAAAGCAGCTTACCGCGGTAAAGCTGAATTCAAAGGTCTAAAATAAGGTCAAATAATCTATGTTGAATACTTCTGATCATCTTTCTTTACAAAAGAAAGAAACTCTGCAAATTCATAATCCTATAGAATTTGTAGATGATCTTCCTTTGATAAGGATGTAGGGAGTTTTCCATGATAGAAATGTTTCGATCGACCTCGAGTAAATTGATTCTGTTGCTTGTTACCGTTTTGGTGGCAAGTCTACAGTACCAATTTTGGCTAGGTGAGGGGGGGTATTTCCCTCATCAAGCCTTGACTCAGCAAATTACGCAACAAGTCGAAGTTAATACTGAACTAAAAGAGCGCAATCGTATTTTAGCAGCTGAAGTTTTTGACTTAAAAAATGGTAGTGAAGCAATAGAAGAACATGCACGTTTAGATTTAGGTTTAGTTAAACCTAATGAAACCTTTGTGCAAATGAGTACGATTAGTACCCATTACAAACCTATTTATATTGACCCAAATGCAAAAATAGATGCAGCGACTAATGAAAATCCAGACTAAGCTATGGGCAGTTGTACCAGCGGCAGGTTCTGGAAGTCGTTTTTCAAAAACTGAATTAAAACAATATCAATATATTCAAAATCATACTGTGCTTGAGCATACCGTAGCGCGACTTAATACTTTAGATTTAGCTGGATGTGTACTTGCGATCGGTGAACAGGATACCTTTGCTAAAACAATTACATTTCAGCACCAAAATAAATTACATTTTTGTCTAGGCGGCGCAGAGCGTGTTGATTCTGTTCTAAATGCATTACTTTATCTATCTCGAATTGCCCATGATGATGATTGGGTTTTAGTACATGATGCTGCACGTCCATGTGTGACAACAGCATGCTTAGAGAAATTGGTAAAATCTGCAATCGACTCAGATCAAAGTAACATTTTAGCGATACCAGTCCGTGATACGCTTAAACAAGTACTCAATCAAAATCAAATTGAGAAAACAGTAAGCCGTGCGTTGTTATGGCAAGCACAAACACCGCAAATGGCTAAATTAGGTGTTTTAAGAAAAGCCATTGAAACATCATTATTGGATAATATTCTAATTACAGACGAAGCAAGTGCTTTGGAATATATAAATGAGCCTGTACACGTCGTACAAGGACGTTCAGACAATATTAAAATTACCTATACCGATGATTTAGAATTGGCTCGATTAATTCTTCAATCTCAAATCCATGCTTAATTGATTTAGGTAATTTTTTTGGTAATTAATAAATAGCCTAAGTAAATTTAAATGAAATTTACTGCTTTTTACATCAATATAAATGACAAAATTTCTACTATTTGTTAAATTTTAAGAACATACTTTATAACGGATTAACAAATGAAAAAATTATTACTTTTAAGCTTTTTTACTTTTTCATTTCTTGGGTGTGCATCTACGCCTCAACAACCTCAGGATCAGGATACTGTACAAGAAACAATTCGCTACTCATCAAGTCCATGTTTTGGAGCGTGTCCAATCTATTCAGTCGAAGTAACCCCATCGGGTGAAGTACATTTTAATGGTAAGCAATATACAAAAGTGACAGGTACTCAGGATTTAACAGTAGATATCTCGGTTTATAAAAAGCTCCAACAAGAATTAAAAACCTATCGCCCAGAAACAGGTGCAAATGTTAAAACAACAGGCTGTCAGCAAACTGCTACTGATCAACCAAGTGCATATTTTGTTTGGATTAAATCGGACGGTACAACGACTAAATTAAGTCATTACACGGGTTGTATTTCTCCTGCAAATTTAGAGTTAAATGAGCTGATTGATAAACTCCCGAAATTGATAGGGATTGACGATTTGGTACATTAAACTTGCTGTTGCTAAAATAGACAAATTTGGCATTTATGTTAGTATAAGTACAAGCGCAATCATGCGGAGGAGTCATCAATGACAGCTTTTACAATCATGAATATGAGTATGCAAGAAGAGGATCATCTTCCTGATCTTGCTGTACAAGCATTCCGCAATGCTTTCAAACATGCGAGTCAGTCTTCAACTGTGGTATATGCCAAAAATCATCAGCTATTAAAGCAATTACCAACAGGTGAGATTAGTGTGATTAAAGATATATCAACCGCTTATACGTCTATTTCAGCGCAACATCATGTACTAAAACGTAAAAAAAAGCAGGCTATTGTATAAGTTAATGCGACAACTTAAGCCTAGAATTCGTATGTTTGCGGGCCCAAATGGTTCTGGGAAAAGTACGATTAAAGATTATTTATTGCCCCGACATATTGGGGCATATTTAAATGCAGATGAACTCGAAAAAATTCTAAATCAAACACAAATTTTGGATTTAAATACTTATCATGAGTCCTTGGATCGTATAAAACTGCTTGAATTTTTAAAAACTAAAAGTAAGCAAATAGATCAACAGATTCACCCTTTATTAAGTCAAGAACCTGAGTTGCTAGCAGAAAATAAAATTCTTTTTGTAAAAGCAGATGTGGATTCGTACATTGCAGCACGCATTATTGATTTTATTCGACTAGAATTTTTGAAATTAAAAATAAGTTTTACTTTTGAGACTGTTATGTCACATATAAGTAAAGTTGAGTTTTTAAAAGCTGCTCAGAAACAAGGTTTTAAAACATACTTGTATTATGTTTCTACCGTTGACCCTGAAATTAATATGGCAAGAGTTCAATATCGAGTGACTACGGGAGGGCATCCTGTACCTGAGCAAAAAATTCGTGATCGTTACTATCGCAGTATGGATTTGCTCATGCAGGCTGTGGAAATGACGGATCGCACTTTTATCTTTGATAATTCATCTAATGGTGAAAAAGCGGCTTTTCTCGCTGAGATTGAGCAAGCAGCTTTGCTAAAGCTGAATCCTGTCGTAACAGATTTTCCAATTTGGTTTGTAGAAAGAGTATTGACCGAATTTGAGTAAAAAATTAGCTCCAAAAAAGGCTTTAATTATTATACCAAGTAATATAATATAAAAATATATAATATATCTTTGGATGAATCATGTCGAGCATCATCTCAGCTTTGATCGGTGGTGGAATTCTAGGACTTGCCGTTGTTGGCTATTTATATGTCAATGGTCGTATTACAGGCATCAGTGGTCTGCTTGCACAAGTGTTACAACCAAAGCTTTTGGTTCGTAGTTCGGCTTTGTGGTTTTTACTTGGACTATTCGTGACACCGTTCATTTATCAGATCTTTGTAAAACCAGAAATTGTTATTAAATCTTCTCCGATTGGGTTAGTCATCGCAGGTCTTTTGGTTGGTTTTGGTACTCGTTTGGGTTCAGGCTGTACCAGTGGGCATGGGATTTGTGGGATCAGTCGCCTATCTATACGTTCTATGATTGCGACAGTTACATTTATGTTAGCTGGAATGGTAACTGTATATGTTATTCGTCATATCTTTGGAGCTGCGCTATGAAGAATGCACTTGCTTTTGTATTTGGTAGCTTGTTTGCGCTAGGTTTGCTGGTTTCAGGAATGTCTAATCCTGAAAAAGTTTTAGGTTTTCTTGATATTTTTGGACAATGGGATATCAGTCTGATGTTCGTGATGATGGGTGCAATCATTGTGGCTATTCTTCCATTTCAAAAAGCGATTCGAAATCCTAAAACGATTTTTGGTGAAGAAATATCATTACCAATCAGTACTCAAATTGATAAAAAATTAATAGTTGGGTCGACTCTTTTTGGCGTCGGTTGGGGGATTGCAGGAATTTGTCCAGCACCAGCGATTACATTAATTGGATTAGGTTATTCACAAGCTTGGTATTTCATTGGTGCGATGCTATTAGGTATGTTTTTACATCGACTATGGTCCGAACGATAGGCTGCATGATTTAATATGGCATCATTCATCAAGTCGCATCTAAGAGATGTGGCTTGATCATTATTAGATAGAATTCTTAGCCCAAAAAATTTATTTCGTAAAACTATTACAAAAATGATTTTGTCTTTTTAAGAATAGTATTTGTCTTAAATTGGAAATTCACCTTCTCAAGAATATTGAATCATAGTACCAATCAAAGATAAATTTGTGAGGTTGCTATATGAATGCTATTCATCAGATTGAAACTAATGTTCCAAAGTTTAAAGATAAAAAAAGAAAGTTGTGGATGTTAGGTCTCGTTATTCCGAATATTGCAAATGCTGCGATGTTAGGCTACCAATTTGGACCAAAGCGTACCAAGAAATTTTTTGCAGTCGCAGGACCAATTGCACTACATGGTCTGATTCCACTTATTGATAAATTTCTAGGTGAAGACTCTGAGAATCCTCCTGAGGAGGCAATAGCTGAATTAGAAGCAGACCCTTATTATGCAAAAATTGTGAATTTTTATATCCCATTACAATATATTGCAAACATTTATGGCAACTATATTGCGAGTCGGGATTCCACACCACTCTTTGATCGTATTCTGATTGGAACAACACTGGGTTTAGTGAATGGCGTCGCAATTAATACCGCACATGAGTTAAGTCATAAATCTGGAAAGTTACAACACTATTTATCGCATTTGTGTTTAGCGCCGACAGGTTACAATCACTTTCGCATCGAACATCCTTATGGGCATCATTTGCGTGTCGCAACGCCAGAAGATCCAGCTTCATCACAATTTGGTGAGTCTTTTTGGAAGTTTTGGCCGAGAACAGTGAGTGGTAGTTTTAAATCGGCAATTGAAATTGAAACCAGACGGTTAGAGAGAAAGGGCTTGTCTTTTTGGTCAATCCACAATGAGCTGCTACAAGGTTGGGCAATGTCTGCCGCTTATCATGGATTAATGCTTAAAGTGTTTGGCAAAAATATTATTGCTACCCAAATCACGCAATCACTTTATGGAATTACGCTATTTGAAGCAGTTAACTATATGGAGCATTATGGGTTAAAACGACAAAAGCTAGAAAATGGTCGTTATGAAAGAACCATGCCTGTCCATAGTTGGAATAATAACAGCTTATTCAGCAATATTTTGTTGTATCAATTACAGCGTCATTCAGATCACCATGCTTATCCAACACGTAGTTATCAAGCATTACGTCATTATGAAAATGTGCCGCAATTGCCAGCAGGATACACAAGCTTATTTTTACAAGTATTTATACCCTCATATTGGTTTAGTATTATGGATAAGCAGGTGATTAATTATTACCAAGGGGATATTGATAAGATCAATGTCTATGAGCCAGCGAAAGAAGCCGTTTTGCAAAAATATAATCAATATTTTCAAGCTCAAGCAACGGAGGCACTCTAAACATGAAAAAATATCAATGTATTGTGTGTGGATGGATTTATGATCAATCTCTAGGTCTGCCAGAAGATAGTATCAATGCAGGCACTGCGTGGGAGGATATTCCTGAGAGTTGGACCTGTCCAGACTGTGGGGTATCTAAAGCAGATTTTGAGATGGTTGAAATCTAAAGTAGAAAGAGACGGCGAGAACAAAATCTTGCCGTTCATCTATAAAGAAAATACAAAAATGAATAATCAAATCCCGTATATCCCAGCAAGATATTATTTCAAGATACTTGATATATTAGAATCGAGAAATATTACGACTGAAGAAATATTATCTGAAATAAATATTGATCTAAAAAAATATTTAAGTTCACCTGACATGAAAATTAACCAAGAACAGGTCGAAAAATTTATTTCATTTTGTTTGAAATTTCCACGTAATTATGATTTAGCATTTGAATTAGGACACTCTTTAAAAGTGAGTTCGCATAGTTTGGTTGGCTACGCGATTCTAACCAGTGAAAACTTAGAACAAGCGCTGATTTATATTTCTAAATATTTTTCTTTGATTATCCCTAGTTTTAAACTGTCATATTTTTATCATACTGATCAGTCAATGGAATTGATTTGTGAGCCTGTGATCCAAATAGATACCTTATCCCTGAATTTCCATCTGGAAGCGATTGCAGTCGCTTTGCATTGTACGATTCAAGAGTTAGTTGAGAATAGGTTATTGCCATATCATATTTTTATGTCTATCAACGAACCGTTACATGGCTATCGATATGCACATCTAAGCAAAGTGAAATTTCATTTTAATACCTTGAAAAAGCCAAGTTTTAGAGTGCAATTGAGTGAAAAATTGATTAAACAAAAATTACGTCTAGCTGATGAAGGTACGCGTAAAGCGATCGAACTAAAGTGTCAGGAACAAATATATGAGATTAAGAATAATATTGATCTGGTCGTTTGGCTCAAACAACTCTTTTCAAACTCTTCTGAAATTCCGAGCCTAGAAGACTGTGCAAAATTATTGAATATTTCGAGTAAAACATTGCAACGGAATTTAAAAGAGAAGGAGACTTCATATCAGGAATTAAAAAACACAGTCATTATTGATAAAGCTAAACAGATGTTGATTTCTTCTAATAAAAGTATGATTGAAATAGCTGAGGAGTTAGGTTACGCATCTGCTTCTAATTTTTCTCGCTCATTTAAGTTTTTTGTCGGTATTGCGCCAACGATTTATCAAAAAAATATCAAAATTTATAACTGAGATATCTATTTTAATTTTTCTATAAGGCTGTTTTTAAATGGTGCAATTTATATTGCACCATGTATATATTAAAAATATCTGAGAGAAGAATAGTCTTAACTTTTAGGTGGTATAAAAGACATTGCTCGTTCTGCTAAGGCGGTAATGGTTAAACTGGGGTTCACACCTAAATTTGCACCTAGCATTGCACCATCAATGATGTACATATTTTTATAATTAAATACGCGATTTTGTGCATCGATCACACCTTCTTCAGCCGAAGTCGCCATAGCGCAACCGCCCATGCAATGTGCAGTAAAGGGAATATTAAAGAGTATTTCAGTTTTGGTCGTCATAGGATGCCCATTAAACATTTTGGCAACTTTTTCAGTAAAGGCATTTGCCTGTGGGATATAAACTGGTAAGGGCTGACCGTGTGAAGACAATGTTTTGCTAAAAGGCCACCACCAGTTTCTTTTTAATTTCATTTGAATTGATGCATCAACCGTTTGCATGACTAAAAAGATAAGCGTCTGTTTTGCAAAGCCAAAAGGATTATTCATTTTCAAGAAGATTAGCGGATGGCAGATCAATGCCCATAACCATAACAAAATGCGTGACAAACCTGGTTTTCCACCGACAAGGTGAGTTGTAAGCAAACCCATACTATCCGAACCTCGTTGATAGCGAGTTGCTTCGATATGAGTATTATGATCAAGATAAATGCTTGAACCGATTGCTACGCCTTGACTCATATCAATCTCTTTTTCGAAGAAACGAACGCCTAAAATGGACTCAGCATTGGTACGTACTTGCGTACCTAATTGCTTGGAAATATTAGGTAAAGTTTTATTCTCTTTGAGACGTAGCAACAATTCTTGTGTTCCAAGAGATGACGCTGAAAAAATAACGTTTTTAACCTGCCAAACTCGCTTATTTCGATGCCCCCATTGAGTTGAATTAATCGTGGTCACGGTATAACCATCACTTCCATCGACTTTATTGTTTAGAGGGCGAATATCAATGACCTTCGTTTCAGCAAAAACTTTCGCGCCTTGTTTTTCAGCAAAGTACAAATAGTTTTTATCTAGGGTATTTTTAGCATTATGTTTACAGCCCGTCATACACCCGCCACAAGCAGTACAGGTTGCGCGATCTGGACCTTTGCCATCGAAATAAGGATCAGGATAAGTTTTACCACCTTGTTCACCTTGGGGGGGAAAGAAGGTTGCAACTCGTGTTGGCTTAAAGGTATGCCCAACACCGACAGCATCTCCCATTTTCTTGAGCATATGATCAGCAGGCCCAAATATTTTATTGTCTGTTACTCCCAACATTCTTTCTGCTTCAGCAAAATATTGAGGCATATCTTCTTTTAAGTGCGGAATTTTGCCCCAACTCCCTTCACTCCATACGCTACTAGGAGGAACTAATAATGTATTGGCATAGGTGATGGAACCACCGCCAACGGCATTGCCGCAGATAATTGCAACATGCCTAAAAATACGTAAATTAAAAAATCCAAAGAAATTTATAGCAGGGCGCCAAATCCATTTTGGGGTATTCCAATTGGTTTTGGGAAAATCTTTAGCTTCCCAACGTTTTCCCATTTCCATCACTGCGACGGAATATCCTTTTTCTGAAAGTCGATGTGCTGAGACACTTCCTCCAAATCCTGAACCAATAATGAGATAGTTAAAGTCATAATCGTCTTTAATCATTTGGGAAAACTCCTATATTTCAGCGATTTAAAATCTATCTGTGAGTTTGAATAATGACCATTTTTAAAGACTTTTTTGAAAAATGGAGTCATATTAAAAGTGAGATAGATGAATAAGCTGAAAATTTCCATTGAATGGTTTTAAAAGTTCATCGTGATTTATTATTTTGTTGTTTGCATAGCAGAAAAAGACAATCAATATTCATAAATCGACATAAAATATTTTAGTGAAATGGAAATAGCCTAAGCAAATTTAAGTCATTTTAAATAAATCAAAAGCAACCAAAGAAAAACAAAAAATTTATACAATAAGAGCAAGCTATGCTAAAACTACATTTCATTTTAGAACTTGTTGAAAATAAGGTAATCCAATGACCACCATTTATTTAGTCCGACATGGTCAGGCTTCATTTGGTAAAACGAATTATGATGAACTTTCAGAAAATGGCGAAGCTCAAGCAAAGCTTTTAGGGCAGTATTTTAAGAATCTCTTTACTGAGCAGCCTTATATCATTTCAGGAAGTATGAAACGACATCAACAAACGACCCAAATTTCATTGGAACAGTGCTTTCCTCAAGCCAGTTATAAAACAGATTGCTTATGGAATGAGTTTAACCATCAACAAGTATTTGCATTATATGAACCTAAGTTTTCACAACCAGAAGTATTGAAGCAGGACGTCTTTAAAGAAGTCGATCCAAGAGCGTATTTAGCTCAGATTTTTGATAAAGCGATTGCTCGTTGGGCAGATGAAGCATTTCACCATGAATATGATGAATCTTGGATGACCTTTCAAACACGTATAGAACAAGCCTTACAAAATTTGTGTACAGAATTGGCAGATAAACAAGGCTCAGAAGTTGTTGTTTTTACATCTGGCGGCGTTATTTCAGTTGTTATTGGCAAATTACTCGAGTTAAGTGTACAACGTACTTTTGCGTTAAGTTGGTCGATCGCCAACACCAGTATTACAACACTCAAGTTAGTGAATGGTGAACTACAGTTATTGAGCTTAAATGAACACCAATTTATTAAATCTCAACAACCTGATTTACTAACGTGGCTATAAGCGAGAACTTATAAGAAAATATGATGACAGAGATAGCCGTTGAAACACATCCTTTAAGTCCATTTTTACCACATGATGCCAAACTACTGATGTTAGGTAGTTTTCCACCACCTCAGAGTCGATGGAAAATGGATTTTTACTATCCTAATTATCAAAATGATATGTGGCGTATATTTGGACTCATTTTTTTCAAAGATAAAGATTACTTCTTAGATTTACCAAATAAGTGTTTTAAAGAACAACAAATTCGTGATTTTCTCACAGAGATTGGAATAGCAATATTTGATACGGCTTATCAAGTGAAACGACTGCAAGGCAATGCTTCTGATAAATTTTTAGAAATTATTACGGCAACTGATTTATCACAATTGCTTGGGCAGATTCCGCGGTGTCATACGATTATGACCACAGGAGATAAAGCAACTGATACTTTGATGCAGCATTTTCCTGAACAAATAAATAAGCCGATGATTGGGCAATCACTACACGTGAGTTATGCCAATCGTGAGCTGAATTTGTATCGCTTACCATCATCTTCACGAGCATATCCATTGGCATTAGACAAAAAAGCGGATGCTTATAAACAATTTTTTCAAGTGATTGGATTACTTTAAATATATAAAAAATAGGAGAATGAGATGAATGATGTATCTAGTCCAATTGATTTAAGAAACTATACAGATGCTTTGGAATGGCAAGAAACGGCGAATATAAAACGCCCATGGCGAAAAGATTTTTTTGATTACTATGTGCATTTAATTCAAACTCATCATTCTGATCCATGTCATATATTAGAATTAGGTTCTGGTCCAGGTTTTCTAGCTCAACATTTGTTATCGCAGTTAGATCATATCGAATATACGGCGTTTGATTTTTCTGAAGTCATGCATCAGCTTGCACAAGAAAAATTGAATAGCTCAGAACAATCACGAACAAAATATTTTGTTGGAAACTTTAAAGAACCTAATTGGCAAAATCCTTTAGATCAAAAATATGATTTTATTATCATCCATCAAGCACTACATGAACTTCGACATAAACAATATGCAGCTAATTTTCATAAGATCGTCAGAACTTTGTTGAATCCTAATGGTATCTATTTAGTTTGTGATCATTTGTGCGCGCCCCATGCAATGCAAAATGATCAACTCTATATGAATAAACAAGAGCACTTAGATGCGCTTAGTCAAGCATCTTTTCAAGAGATCAAGATGCCATTGGAAATAGAAGGGTTATGTTTATTCGAAATGAGTTTGGACTAAATTAAATGCTCCATCATTTTTGGATATTTAATCCAGCGGAATTCATTGATTTTGATGTCACGAACATGTGTAAATTCAGACCAGATCAGTTGACTTCCTTTTGTCCACTGCAATGGTTGAATACGGCGATCTATAGCGAATCGTTCTTCTCTACTTGCTAGGCGTAAGTCTCCGATCTCTACATATAAGCGTACACCAGGGAAATCTGTGAAGCTGCCTTGTAAGCGTACACCAGGGAAATCTGTGAAGCTGCCTTGAATGAGTGAGCTTAACCAAAACCATTTACTGCTATTGATTGCTTGGATACATGCTTTTGAGTTTTGATCTAAATTAGTCCTTAATTTTTCTGTGAAAGTATCAAAAAAGTAACCTGTTTGATCCGTATTTAAAAAAACTGTACCAATCGGGGTAATTGAAGGTTGACCAAATTGATCGACTGTTGCAATCGAGGAATGTAGGGAAGCCTTTTGTGCTGCTTTGAATACCTGTTGGATGTTTTTCCAGTCTTTTTCTGAAATCATCATTCTATCCTTGTTATTTTTTATTCATATAATAATCAGCATATATAAGCTTAAAGAAAATAGTCTTTAGTTGTGAATAACTTGTCAATTTAGTCAATCAGAATGGATTTAGATACTATTGAGGATAGGAGAATTATGCTTATTTAACCCGAATCGTGGATAAAAAATTGACTTGAAAAATAAAAGAACTAGAGCCATCAGTTGAGTTACCAAACCTAAAGCTCTAGTCCTAATGTTCAATAGTACCGAATTATTCTGTGTAATCGATGATTTCTTTCTTAAATTTGAATCAACTTATTGGAAGTTTCTCAAACAAATCCGCTACTCTTTAAGAATCAGAACTGCACAGCTGACCATCTCGGAAATTAGCTTTATCGCCATTTGGTATAAGTGTTCTCACTTCAGTAATTTCAAAGCCTTTTTCA
>NZ_KB894370.1 GCF_000374425.1 Acinetobacter tjernbergiae DSM 14971 = CIP 107465
GTTAAAGAATCAAGGTATTGATTTAATTACGTATCATCGAAAGAACATGCGGACTGTTCAACTCTGTGCACAAGATGAATATCACTTAAAACAACGTAATAAGATAGAAACGTTATTTAGCTTATTGAAAGGACAATACAATTTAGTGACGAGTAAGGCACGTAGTATTCATGGATTTCTAAGTGGGATTTATGCATCGTTATGTGCATATCAATTAACCCAACGAAATAAGCCAAAAATTCAAATTATGGAATCAGTGGCTTAAACAGGATTCGGGTTATTTAATATAACTTTTGTATTACTCTAATCCAAGCTACTGAACTATAATAATTTTTATTCATGACTATAAAATATTATTATAGTCATAAAAATATTCTTCATATTCCTCAATTGTCCAAATATGACCATCTAATTTATCAATATACACCATTCCTCCAACTCTTTCTTGAATATCATTTATTATTCTATATGCCCAATATAAAGGCACTGATTGTTTTTCTGAAAAACAAACTTCAAAATTATTATCATTTGCATGCTTTTGAGCAATTTTTGTTCCTTTGGCTTTATTAATATTTTTATTATCTCTATATTCGATTGGAACATTAAAAATATGTATACCTTTTGTTCTAAAGTAGCCTACGAAATGTATAAGCTTAATTCTTTTAATATTTAAATTTAAATACCCTTCATAAATTGAATGCTCATCGTATTTGAAGCTATTGTCAAATAAGCTTAAATACTTAAGCTTTGGATCATTTGTTAATAAAGGAATGAACAAGTCACATGTTTTTTGCATTATAGGAGCCTTAACTATTATTAAAATGGTTCAATAGTGTAGTTGTTTTGAATCATAATATATTTTTAATAAATTCAAAAGACTGAATGAAAAATTTCCAATTTAATAAGTTTTGATATTTAACATGAGTATTGAAATCGTCAGTATTCATAATTATTAAATGAAAGTGAATTAAGTTGCTTAAATATGCTCCTACATCATCCATTCAATTGGAAAATAGGAAACAAACTTGGTACTAAATCTTTGAAAATTAGTGCTTTCAGGATCACGGTAATGTTTTACGATTTCGCCATTTTGTTTATGTTCATACCAAACGATATTGCCATTTGAGTCAAGTTTAAGTTGATAAGCAACTTGAAGTAAGTGTTGATCAAGTAATGCCGTAATTTGATTTTGTAGCTGATCGGATTCAACCACTAAACCGACTTCGGTGTTTAAATAAGCTGATCTTGGGTCAAAATTAAATGAACCAATAAAAACCTTACCATCTACATCAAAAAATTTAGCATGTAAACTCGAACGATTTTTACCTTTTACAGGAATCACACTACCAGTTGCGATTTCGTACCATGTTCGCTTTGTTCGTTCAATATTGGGTTTAAATTCGTAAAGTTGAACTCCATTTTGCAAGAGTGGTTTACGATATTTACTATAAAATGAATGAACAACGGCGACATCATTTGCAACTAAGCTGTTAGTTAATACACGAACTTTAATCCCATTATTCGAAAGTTGGCTTAAATATTCTGTTCCACGTTGTGTCGGAACAAAATAAGCAGAAACCAGTTCCATATGCTGTTCAGGTTTACCTAAGATTTTGAGCATTTGAAACGAAATCAGTTCTTGATCTTTTGCCTGATCTAAGATTTTATTGGGATGATCGGCAACGAAATGTGCCTTTGCCCATTGAATAGGATAATGCTGAAGACGTTCTTTTAAAAAGTCTTGTGCAGATTCAAGTTTATTTTCTGTCCAAGTATTGGTCTGATCAAGTTGTTCAAATTTTTCTCTAAGTTGCTCAAGCTGCTGAGGTTGTCCAGTACCAATCAATTGTGTGGTTGAATAACTTAAATCATTATCCCAAAACGCTTTAAAGCTTTGTTCTGCATGATCAACTGCGCTGCCATAGAATAAAATATCCATATCACTAAATTGAAAATAGTTACTGGCTTCAAAATACTCACTACTGATATTGCGACCACCTGTAATGGCAATTGCATCGTCTGCGATCACCAATTTATTGTGCATACGATGATTAATTTTATTTAATCGGAATAGATAATCAATCACTCTAAGATGTCTAAATTTATAGGGATTGAAAATCCTAATTTCAAAATTTGGATGCTGTGAGAGTGCCCTCAACGTTTTATCTAGTTTTATGCCATTTTGATCATCAATGATTAATCGAATTTTTACGCCTCTGTCGGCAGCATTCAGTAACTCATGCAACATGAGATTGCCAATCGCATCGTCTTTCCAAATATAATATTGTAAATCAATTTGATATTTTGCATTGCGAATCAAGTGAATACGAGATGCAATACTGAGGAATGCATCATCTAATGCTAAAAAAGCAGTCAAACCTTGTTTAATATTAAGATCAGCTTGGGGATCATTCATCCACTTTGTTTTTATTGGCAAAGGCTCACTCCGATCATGGTTTTGATTAGGTGGCAAAGCACAAGCGCTTAGCCCTAGTACCATAACAATCGTTATACTTTTAAGGTGGTATAAATTCTTTATCATTTTTATCGTGAAATGTTGTTTACTTGTGTAAAGATAGCACTACATGTACTTGAAGATGTTGAATATCAGCATAAAATCAGTTAACTGTTACACAAACATAAAACATTACATCGACTATAAAGGATAAAGGTATGAAATCTCGTGCAGCCGTTGCTTTTGCCGCAGGTCAGCCATTGCAAATCGTAGAACTTGATGTTGAAGCACCTAAAGCAGGTGAGGTACTGATTAAAATTACCCATACAGGTGTGTGCCATACCGATGCATTTACTTTATCTGGTGATGATCCTGAAGGTGTTTTTCCAGCAGTTTTAGGTCATGAAGGGGCTGGTATCGTTGTTCAAATAGGTGAAGGCGTTACGAGTGTTGCAGTGGGTGATCATGTCATTCCACTCTATACCGCAGAGTGTAAAGAATGTTTATTTTGTAAATCGGGTAAAACCAATTTGTGTGTTGCAGTTCGTGCGACTCAAGGTAAAGGCGTAATGCCAGATGGTACAACGCGCTTCTCTTATAATGGTCAACCTGTTTATCACTATATGGGTTGTTCAACCTTTAGTGAATATACCGTTGTTGCTGAAGTATCTTTAGCAAAAATCAACCCTGAAGCAAATCCTGAACAAGTCTGTTTGCTAGGTTGTGGTGTAACGACTGGTATTGGTGCAGTACATAACACGGCGAAAGTTCAAGCGGGTGATAGTGTCGCGGTATTTGGTTTGGGGGGGATTGGTCTTGCCGTTGTGCAAGGCGCACGCCAAGCCAAAGCTGGACGTATTATTGTCGTTGATACCAACCCTGAAAAATTTGAATTGGCAAAACAATTTGGTGCAACTGATTGCTTAAACCCAAAAGATTATGAACAGCCAATTCAGCAAGTGATTGTCGAAATGACAGGTTGGGGCGTTGATCATTCCTTTGAATGTATTGGAAATACCAATGTCATGCGCTCAGCATTGGAATGCGCACATCGTGGTTGGGGACAATCAGTAATCATTGGTGTGGCAGGTGCAGGGCAAGAAATTTCAACTCGCCCATTCCAGTTGGTGACAGGTCGTAAATGGATGGGAACAGCTTTTGGTGGAGTAAAAGGGCGTTCGCAATTACCTAAAATGGTTGAAGATGCGATGAAAGGCGAAATTCAACTTGAACCATTCGTCACGCATACCATGCCTTTAGATGATATTAATCATGCATTTGATTTAATGCACGAAGGTAAATCGATCCGTACAGTGATTCATTTTTAATTGTGAATGTTTGGATTTGATGATGTGTAGCGCATCATCAAATCTTTGAGTATAAGTTGATGTTAAAACCACGTTTAAAATTACATGTCCGAATCTTAGCCGAAGAGCAAATTGCCTTTGGTCCAGGTAAAGCTGAGTTACTTGAAGCAATTCAACGTACAGGCTCAATTTCTCAAGCCGCGAAATCAATGGAGATGAGTTATCGTCGTGCTTGGCAACTGGTGGATACTATGAATCAATGTTTTCACTCTCATCTTGTTGAGACTCAAACAGGTGGAACGCATGGTGGTGGTGCTGTAGTGACAGAGTTTGGACAAATGATATTAAAAAAATTTAGGGCGATGGAACAGCATGCGCTTCAAACGTTAGAGTCTGAATTTCAAGATATATCTAATCATTTAAAAATTAATAAATAATCCATAAATATCATTTGTTTAATATGTAAATTTCAGCACTTTTAAAGTGAAGAAAATGATATTTGCTGAATTATGGAGCAAGTGCATTAAAATAATGCCTTTTAAGCACCAAGATTAAAGTTAGAAAAAATAGTGTATCTATAAAATAAAATAAGTATCTGATTTATAAATATAAAATAAATTGGCATGTTTTCTGCATTTTAAAAATCAAACTTGTATACAAGATGGGATTCATAAAATGCATAAGACAAAAACTTTAGGCTGGACGATCTCAGAATGGCAAACTGCCTATTTGGAAGATGAGATTCAGCTCAATACTTTAAAAGAATTAGTTGCATCAATTGATCCTCAAGACAATGCATGGATTTCAATTGCGACGGTAGAACAGATTGAACAGCAAATTCAATTTCTCAATGAATTAAGCAAAGAAGCTGAAAGTTTAGAAAAACAATTTCCACTCTACGGCGTTCCGTTTGCAGTAAAAGATAATATTGATGTTGCAGGATTTGTAACTACCGCAGCTTGTAAGGCTTTAACTACAGTTGCCGTACAAGATGCTGAAACAGTGTGTTTGTTAAAGCAAGCGGGTGCAATCATAATTGGCAAAACCAATCTTGATCAGTTTGCAACGGGTTTAGTGGGAACACGTTCACCTTTTGGTGCTGTACCAAACAGTTTTAAACCTGAATATATCAGTGGTGGATCAAGTTCTGGCTCAGCAAGTGTAGTTGCTCGTGGATTTGTCCCATTTGCATTAGGTACAGACACCGCAGGTTCAGGGCGTGTACCAGCAGCATTTAACAATATTGTTGGGCTAAAACCAACCAAAGGGCGTTTTTCAAATCGTGGTTTATTGCCTGCATGTAAAAGTCTAGATTGTATTTCGATCTTTGCTTTAACCGTTGTAGACGCAGACTTGGTTGCAAATGTTTTAGAAGCATATGATCCATTGGACAGTTATTCACGTAAGCATCCTAAAAATGTCCCAGTGTATTTCTCTAGCAAATTAAAATTTGCCATTCCAGAAAAACTAAATTTCTTTGGTGATGAACAGGCTGAAAAAGCATTTCAGCAAACTGTCCAATTAATTAAATCATTAAATGCTGAAATAACTAAAATTGATTTTACAGATTTCGAGCAATTGGCAGCGCAACTTTATCAAGGTTCATGGGTGGCAGAACGAACCGCAGCTGTTGAAAATTTACTCAACAGCAATACTGACGATTTTGATCCAACGGTATTAGACATTATTAAAAACGGCGAAAAGTATTCAGCGGTGGATGCTTACAATGCAGAATATTTAAAACAAGATTTAGCGCGAAAAATCCAACAACGATTGGCTGAATTTGATGCCTTAATTGTTCCAACTGCACCTACAATTTATACCATTGAGCAGCTTGAACAAAATCCGATTGAATATAACGCTCGTTTGGGAACATATACCAATTTTACCAATTTAGCCGATCTCAGTGCGCTTGCTTTGCCAGCAGGGTTTAGAGCTGACCATTTACCATTTGGAATCACTCTAATTGCCCCAGCTTGGCATGATGCGGCATTGGTTCATTTCGGTAAAGCTTGGCAAAACTATCTTGCACTGAAATTAGGGGCATTGGATAAAGCTCTGCCTTTAAGTTCTGCTACACCTATTTCGCAACATCATATTCGTGTTGCAGTCGTTGGGGCGCATTTGACAGGTATGCCATTAAATTTCCAACTCACCACACGTGATGCTGTGCATATCGAAACCACAACAACCTCTCAAAATTATGCGCTGTATGCCTTGAATGGCACTATTCCCCCGAAACCCGGCTTAGCACGTCAGCAAGATGGTCAAAGCATTATTGTAGAACTTTGGGATGTCCCAACTGCTCGATTTGGTGAGTTTGTGGCTGAAATTCCGACACCTTTAGGAATGGGTAATGTCGAGTTAGAAGATGGGCGCTGGGTGAAGGGTTTTATCTGTGAGCCTTATGGCATAGATGATGCAGAGAATATTAGTCATTTTGGTGGGTGGAGAGCCTATATCCAGCATCGTAATAGCCAAGCAGCAAACACAGCGAATTAATTGGGGGAAATCATCATGTTTAAAACTGTACTTATTGCAAACCGTGGTGAAATTGCTGTTCGAGCGATTCGCACACTTAAAAAATTAGGCGTAACCAGTGTTGCTGTGTATTCGGATAGTGATCGTTATGCGCAACATGTTGAAGATGCTGATATTGCAATTGCATTAGACGGTTTAAAGCCTGCCGATACTTATTTGAGTATCGAAAAATTAATTCTGGCAGCTAAACAAACTGGTGCTGAGGCAATCTTTCCGGGGTATGGCTTTCTTTCTGAAAGTGCTGATTTTGCTCGTGCTTGCGAAGAAAATAATATTGCCTTTATGGGGCCAACAGCAGAGCAAATTCTGGAATTTGGTTTAAAGCATCGTGCTCGTGAATTGGCTGCCGCTGCCAATGTGCCAATGACTCCGGGAACTGGATTGCTGGATAGTCTAGAAGAAGCCCTTACGGAGGCAGATCGTATTGGTTATCCAATTATGCTGAAAAGTACTGCTGGCGGTGGTGGTATTGGTTTGACTCGTTGTGATACGCCGCAAGGCTTGACCGATGCTTACGAAAGTGTAAAACGTTTGGGCGAACAATTCTTTAAGGATGCAGGCGTATTTATTGAATGCTTTATTGATAAAGCACGTCATGTTGAAGTACAAATTTTTGGTGATGGAAAAGGGCAAGTCGTTGCCTTTGGTGAGCGTGATTGTTCTTTGCAACGTCGTAACCAAAAAGTAGTAGAGGAAACGCCTGCCGCAAATTTACCTGAAGCGACACGTAAAAAACTGCATCAGGCAGCTGTAGAACTGGGGAAATCCGTTAATTATCGTAGTGCAGGAACGGTTGAGTTTATTTACGATGCCAATCGAGATGAGTTTTATTTTCTTGAAGTGAATACGCGTTTACAGGTTGAACATCCAGTCACTGAAATGGTGACAGGTCTAGACTTGATTGAATGCATGCTCAAAGTGGCTGCTGGTGATGAACTTGATTGGGTATATCTCAGCAATATTCAGCCTAAAGGTGCAGCGATTGAGGTTCGTGTTTATGCCGAAGACCCTGTGAAAAATTTTCAACCCAGTCCTGGTGTGCTGACAGAGGTTGCATTTCCAGAGGATACACGTGTTGATACTTGGGTAAAAACGGGCACAGAGATTTCTCAATACTTCGACCCGATGATTGCCAAAATTATTGTACATGCTGATGATCGTGCCAGTGCTATTGAAAAATTAAAGCATGTATTGGCTGAAACACGCTTGAACGGTATCAGCACAAACTTAGATTACGCACGTGCCATTGTTTCAGATCAGCGCTTTGAATCTATGCAAATTTGGACAAGAATGTTGGATGATTTCAACTACACGCCAAACGTGATTGAAGTGGTTCAAGCAGGGACGTTGAGTTCAATTCAAGATTATCCGGGTCGTACGGGCTATTGGGATATTGGTGTACCGCCATCAGGTCCGATGGATGATTATGCATTTCAGCTTGCTAATCGTATTGTTGGAAATGATACTAAAGCCGCAGGTTTTGAGTTTACCTTAGTTGGGCCGACTTTAAAGTTTCATACAGATACAACCATTGCTTTGGCTGGTGCAAGCTGTACTACATTGTTAGATGATCAGGAAATTGATTTTTGGCAACCTGTTGAAGTTAAGGCAGGACAAATTCTAAAAATCGGTCAAGTTGAATCAGGTTGCCGTACATATTTAGCGGTACGAAATGGTTTGGATGTTCCA
The DNA here is from genome assembly GCF_000374425.1 of Acinetobacter tjernbergiae DSM 14971 = CIP 107465. Lineage (GTDB taxonomy): Bacteria > Pseudomonadota > Gammaproteobacteria > Pseudomonadales > Moraxellaceae > Acinetobacter > Acinetobacter tjernbergiae. The sequence continues at coordinate 7,993 of NZ_KB894370.1, forward strand.
GTATATTTGGGCAGTCGCTCTACCTTTGCGCTTGGTAATTTTGGTGGTCATGCAGGTCGTACCTTACGTGTCGGCGACATGATTAAAATGGTTGATCCAGCATTTGCAAGTGCAGAACTGCCACTTGCTCATGATGAACCTCAAGCATTGTCGGCTAACTTGATTCCTGAATACACTAATGAATGGGAAATCGCGGTGTTATATGGTCCGCATGGCGCACCAGATTTCTTTAAACCTGAATATGTAGAAGAGTTTTTTGCATCAGAGTGGACAGTTCATTTTAACTCAAATCGTTTAGGCGTGCGTTTGTCAGGCCCAACACCAAGTTGGGCTAGAGAAAATGGCGGTGAAGCAGGTTTACACCCATCCAATGTCCATGACTGTGAATATGCGATCGGTGCAATTAACTTCACAGGCGATTTCCCTGTGATTCTGGCAAAAGATGGTCCAAGTTTAGGCGGTTTCGTTTGTCCTGTGACGATTGCCAAAGCAGAACTTTGGAAAGTGGGACAACTTAAAGCTGATGATAAAATTCGTTTCTATCCTATTAGTGTTGAACATGCCAATGAGCTTGAACGTCAGCAAATTGAAAATATCCAAAACTTTGCCGAAGCAAGTAAAGTTGTAGAGACGATTGAGCCAATTCAAGAGGTTGTCAGTACGATTTTGGCACAACGTGAACCAACTGAATTGTCACCAAAAACAGTATATCGCCAAGCAGGTGATAGTTATATCCTCTTAGAGTATGGCGAAAATGTTCTAGATTTAGCTTTACGTTTACGTGTGCATCAATTGATTCAAATGATTCGTGATGCAAAAATTGCAGGCGTATTGGAACTGTCACCGGGTGTTCGTTCACTACAGATTAAATACGATGGCTTAGTAATTCCACAGTCACAATTGATTGCTCAATTAATTCAACTCGAAGAAGAGATGGGCGATTTGAGCCAATTGAAAATCCCATCTCGTATCGTACATTTGCCGATGGCATTTGAAGACAGTGCGACTTTAGGAGCTGTAGAACGCTATCAAGAAAGTGTTTGCTCTAAAGCACCTTGGTTGCCAAATAACGTTGACTTTATCCAACGCATTAATGGTTTGGCAGATCGAAATGAAGTTAAAGATATTATTTTTGATGCGAACTATTTAATTCTTGGCTTGGGTGATGTGTATTTAACGGCACCTTGTGCTGTGCCGATCGATCCACGCCATCGTTTACTCAGTTCTAAATATAATCCAGCACGTACCTTTACAGCAGAGGGAACAGTTGGTATTGGTGGTATGTACATGTGTATCTACGGCATGGATTCACCGGGCGGCTATCAATTGATAGGACGTACTTTACCAATTTGGAACAAGTTTAAGAAAAACAAACAATTTGGCGATAAACAATGGTTCTTACAATTCTTTGATCAGATCAAATATTTTGAAGTGACAGAAGAAGAACTGAATCAATGGCGTGCTGACTTTGAAAATGGTCGTGCTGAGATCAAGATTGAAGAAACAGAATTCGATTATGCGGATTATATAAAATTTTTAGATGATGAAGCTGAGAGTATTGCCGAGTTTAAAGCTAAGCAACAACAAGCATTTACGACTGAAGTTGATCGTTGGAAAGAGGAGTTCGCGGCTCAACCTGAAGAACAGATTCAAGAAAATAACCATGCTGATTACAGTCATTTACCATCGTTAAATGCATCAATGACAGGTAATATCTGGAAAATCTTTGTTGAATATGGTCAAGAGGTTAAAAAAGGTGAAACCGTTGCTATTATTGAAGCAATGAAAATGGAACTTCCTGTTTATGCAGAAGAAGATGGCATTGTAAAAGCCATTATTTGTCGAGCAGGGCAAACTGTACATAGTGGTGAACCACTGGTTTATATGGAATAAGGCAAGGTTACATGAAAGAAATCAAAATAAAAACAACGAAAAGCTCAGACAATTTGTCTGAGCTGGTTTACCAACGCATTAAGAATGATATCTTTGATTTCAAACTGATGCCGGGTGAACGTTTTACAGAATCCGAAGTTGCAAAAGCCTATGATGTCAGTCGTACCCCAATCCGACAAGCGCTGTATCGTTTGCAACAAGAGGGTTATGTTGATGTGAGTTTTCGTAGCGGTTGGCAAATCCGACCGCTCAATTTTCGTTATTATGAAGAACTTTATGATGTGCGGATCGTATTAGAAAAAGATTCCATTCGTAAACTTTGCCAGATTGATCATCAAAACTCGGTTGAATTATCTGTTTTAAAAGATTTATGGCTGGTTGAACCTCATCAATACCTAAAAGACATTAAACAACTGTCACAACAAGATGAAGATTTCCATTGCGCTTTAGTTCGTGCCTCTGGAAATAATGAAATGGCAAGAATTCATCGTGATTTGAGTGAGCGAATTCGTATTATCCGTCGTTTAGATTTCTCTAAAGATTACCGTGTTGAAGCGACTTATCAGGAGCATCAAAAAATACTAGGTTATATTTTTAATCGTAAAGTAGATGAAGCCATTCAAGCGATTGAAGCACATATTATGCAAAGTCGTGATGAAGTGAAAAAAATTACTTTACAGATGTTGGATTCGAGTCAGTTTTATTGATTAATAAATTTAGGATTATGAATGGTTAAAAATCAATTAATTTACAGTATTCAAAATTTTATTGGAAAAAAGGATATTTCTGTAAAAAATGCTAATAATATAGAATTCTTACTCGAAAGTTTAAATTCGGAGCATGAGATAGTAGGTAATACTATTTTAATGTTGGCTTCTTATGCTCCTAATGGTGGAAAATATATGTATGATGAGGATCAAGTCGCTTATGAGTTAAAGAAAATATTGAAAATTCTGTAATAGATATTAGGTGTATTAGGTTTTATTTCTCATGTTTAGAAAAGAAAGTTAATATTCTATTAAAATGCTCTATTTTTCATGCCTAATCCTGCATAAAATTAGCATCTTTTTTGATTTTTCTATTTAATAATACAGATCACATTTCAAATCATCAGATGAAACATGATGAATGATCAAATACTTAGCTCACTTTTTCTAAAACTTGTCGTTAAAGAGGGCTTCTTTGCTACGGCGATAGATGGCATCACTTTGATGCGTGTAGATCACAACACACCACCATTAGCCGTATTACAAGAACCGATCTTAGTTTTTGTTTTACAAGGCAGTAAACGTGGTTACATCGGAACTGAAACCTATGCATTTCAGCAAGGTGAATGCCTAATCGTCTCCGTGTCCATGCCATTTGATTGTGATACGGTTGCCAGTCCTGAATTGCCTATGATTGCGATGAGCATGAAACTAGAGGCGGATACGGTAAATGAGTTGTTGGCAAAAACATATTTTGAAAATGAGCAATTTAAACCACTCACCACTGGCATGAGTGTAATTCAATATGATCAAACGATTTCGAATGTATTGATACGACTATTAAAAACATTAGGTTCAGAACAAGATAGCTTAATTTTAGGCGAACAAATCAAACGCGAGTTGTTGTATCGAGTGATTCAACATTCAGGTGCAGATGCTTTAAAAGGATTAGTCGCTCAAGGCAATTTGCGACCGATTTATAAAATTTGTGAATATATTCAACATCATTTTACAGAAAAATTAACAGTGGAAATACTTGCTGAACAAGCCAATATGAGTATTTCGGCATTTCATAAAGCATTCAAACAAGTCACATTACATTCACCTTTGCAGTACCTCAAAGTTACGCGGTTGCATAAGGCAAAACAAATGTTGCAAAACGAAAACCAAAGCGTTGCTCAAGCAGCTTATGCTGTTGGTTATCAAAGCTCATCTCAATTTAGTCGAGAGTTTAAAAAGCAGTTTGGTTTTTCTCCTAATCAAACTTAAGTAAATATAGAGAAGGAATGAGTAACTCATGAATCAAAATAGCAGAGAACAAATGAAATATATCGAAATTACTCAAGCTGGCGGTCCTGAAGTTCTAAAAGTTGTGCACGGTGAGAAACCTGAGATTAAAGAAGATGAAGTATTGATTGAAGTCTATGCCACTGGGATCAATCGTCCTGATATTTTGCAACGACAAGGACTGTATCCCATGCCGAAAGGCGTAACGCAGATTCCAGGATTGGAGGTTGCTGGGATCATTTCACAAATTGGTTCAAAAGTAGAAAAATTTAAAGTCGGTGATAAAGTCTGCGCACTGACCAATGGTGGAGGATATGCAGAATACTGTGCTGTCCCAGCAAATCAAACTCTAGCTATTCCAAAAAATCTGAGCTTTGTTGAAGCAGCAGCTATTCCAGAAACTTATTTCACCGTATGGGCAAATCTATTTCAGATCGGACAATTGAAAAAGAACGAAACTGTTCTGATTCACGGAGGAGCGAGTGGAATTGGCTCTACAGCGTTGAGTTTATGTCATGCTATGGGGATTCATACTTTTTCCACGGTGGGAAGTGATGAGAAAGCTGAAAAATTAAGCTCTATTTCGACAGTTATTAATTATAAGAAGCAAGATTTTGAACAAGAAATTTTGTCACTTACAGATCAGCAAGGGGTTGATGTGATCTTGGATATTATTGGCGCTGCTTACTTTAATCAAAATCTAAGATTGCTAAAAAGAGATGGGCGACTGGTAATTATCGGGTTTATGGGCGGTCGAAAAGTAGATGGTTTTGATATTCAAGAACTCATGCTAAAACGCGCTGTGGTGACTGGTTCAACGATGCGTGCCCGAACCAATGATGAAAAAGCAAAAATTACCCAAGAACTGGAACAGTTTGTTTGGCCATTAATCGAAACAGATCAATGTAAACCAATTATTTATAAAACTTTTGCATTTGAAGAGGTTGCAGCAGCACACCAATGTCTTGAAAGCAGCGAACATATTGGAAAAGTGGTACTCGAAATTAAATCGTAATTTTGCCTGATTGTATTCATTCCATGCCTATTTATACATCAAGCTTGAGAATGATCACTTAGAAAAGCAATATGTAAATCAAACATATCCTACGAGGAATTTGAAGATGACAACAAATATAGATGATCGCAACCCAACCCCAGATTTAGCTGAAGATAACGCTTTTTTTCCATCACCTTATTCTTTAAGTCAGTATACAGCTCCTAAAACGGACTATGATGGAACCACATACCCAAATCCCTATCAAGGCGATAAAAAGATCCTCATGATTGCAACGGATGAACGCTATATCTTGATGCAAAATGAGAAATTCTTTTCTACAGGAAATCATCCCGTAGAAATGTTGTTACCGATGTTCCATTTGGACAATGCTGGTTTTGCCTTTGATGTTGCAACACTTTCAGGTAATCCAGTTAAACTTGAAATGTGGGCAATGCCAAAAGAAGAGCAAGTGGTTTTGGATACTTATCATAAGTACGAAAAACAACTGAAATCTCCACTTAAATTGGCTGAGATTTTAGATCAAGCTTTAAGCGCTGACTCACCTTATGCTGGTATTTTCATTCCTGGTGGTCATGGTGTTTTGGCTAAAATCCCTGAAAGTAAAGAAGTTAAGGCTTTATTAAAATGGGCAGTAGATCATGACAAATATGTGATTACCTTATGTCATGGCCCAGCTTCTTTATTGGCAGCTGCTGTAGGTGAAAGTCCAAATGATTATATTTTTAAAGGCTATCAAGTTTGTGTTTTCCCAGATTCATTAGATAAAGGTGCGAATATTGATATTGGATATATGCCAGGACAATTGCCGTGGCTCGTCGGTGAAAATTTAGAAAAACTTGGTGTAGAAATATTAAATAAAGGAATTACTGGGCAAGTACACCAAGATCGAAAACTGTTAACGGGCGATAGTCCATTGGCTTCTAATAATTTAGGTAAACTTGCCGCTGAAACTTTATTGGCTGATCCATACCTTAACGCATAATCTGTTTTATAAGTTTAAAGCCCAATTCAATATTGGGCTTTTTCTTTAGCAAAATTTAAAATTTGTAAGCTAGCTGACAAGTTTTAAATTTTGATTATGTTAAGAAAGTAGGAATGGAAAATGAGATGTTTAAGGATCATCGATGAAAATATGTGTTTATGGTGCAGGCAGTATTGGATGCTATCTTGGCGGTAGACTGGTTGCTACTGGTTACGACATAGATTTTATTGTTCGTCCTAAAATTCAGCAAGAACTTCAAACATACGGTTTAACCGTTTCTGATTATAAAGGATTCAAACAAACGATTCCTGCAAACCAACTTCAAATGATGATTGATCCAAATGCAGCTGCTCATGCAGATATTATTTTGGTCTGTGTAAAATCAGCATCTACTGAACAGGTTGCCTATGAGTTAAAAGCTATTCTCAAGAAAAAAACCATTATTATCAGTTTTCAAAATGGCTTAAGCAATGTGGGGATTTTAAAACAAATTCTCACTGAGCACACTATTCTTGAAGGTATGGTACCTTTTAATGTGGCGGCTTTAAGAAATGGTATATTTCATCAAGGAACGGATGGGGCTTTGTATGTCAAAAAATATGAGGGGCTTACAGAATTAGTTAATGCATTTCAAAAGACACATCTTGAGATCAAATTAGAATCAGACATGCAGGCTATACAATGGGCAAAACTTTTACTAAATTTGAATAATTCAATCAATGCTCTCTCACAGCTTCCATTAAAGCAACAATTATCTATTCGAGAATATCGTCAGTGTTTAGCACTTGCTCAACTAGAAGCATTGAGTTTATTAAAAATCGCTAAAATTAAACCAGCAAAACTGACCCCAATTCCTGCACAATTTATTCCTAAAATTTTAAAGTTACCGAATGCTGTTTTTAAGATTATCAGTAAAAAAATGCTCGCTATTGATCCGCTTGCACGTTCTTCGATGGCAGATGATTTAATGGCTGGTAGAAAAACTGAGATCGATTGGATCAACGGCGAGATTCTAAATTTAGCGAAACATTTGAATCTTCATGCACCCATTAATCAAAAACTGATTCAATTGGTTAAACGAGCAGAACTAAGATCTGAGCCAAAAGCATGGTCGGGATTTGAATTGAAAGCTCGATTAGAACAAGTCAGTAAAATGAGACCGCAAAAAAGCGTATAGGTGGTATACGCTTTTATTCTATAAAAACTAATATTTATTATTGATTTATAATTTTTTATTTTTCAAATCGAGTAATCAACGTACCAAAAATTGTCGCGAAGATATACATAAAAATTGAATACACAGCAGCAGGCATCGCGATAGTGGTACTTGCCATAATGGTAAGTGCAATCGTCATGGCTAAAGTACTGTTGTGAATCCCGATCTCAAATGCACATGCACGTGCTTGATATGAATTAATACCAAGTATACGCGGAACGAAATAACCAACCATTAAACTGATTGCACAGAATAATGCAGTTGCCAGACCAATTTGACCAATATAATCAACCAAATTGCTTCGCTCTTTAATAATCGCACCTAGGATAATAATCAGCAGAAAAACCACCGCAAAAATACGCACAGGACGATTTAGTTTTTCAGCAACGTGTGGTGCATAGTGACGAATAAGCATCCCAATACATACAGGCACTAAAATAATTAAGAAAACCTGTAAAACTTTGGTGAATTGTAGACCGACTTGTTGGCCTTCATTCATGAAATGTAAAATTGAAAAGTTCACAATAAAGGGAAGAAAGACCGCTGCAACAATTGCGTTGATAGCAGTTAAAGTAATATTGAGCGCAATATCTCCTTTATACAAATAACTAAATAAATTGGCAGTGGTACCGCCAGGTGATGCAGCTAATAACATCAAACCTACGGCTAAAAGTGGTGGTAATGCGAGTATTTTACAAATTAAAAATGCGATACCCACCAATAAAATGAGCTGACAGAATAAAGCAATTAAAACAGCTTTTGGGTGTTTGCTGACTCTCGCAAAGTCTTTAAGTGTTAATTCTAAACCCATACCAGCCATAACGATGGCTAAGGCAATAGGCAAAAATATTGTGATTAGTCCAGAATCCATAAACCGTTATATCCTATATCCGTATTATTTTTAGATCATTCATGCCCATTACTCATTCCATTCCAATGAAATTTATGTTGAGGAAAATAGAATGATAAAAATGACATCACTTTAAACATTTCCACATAATTTATAGAAAATAAAGAATGATCTAGCATAGCTTAACTTTGAAATTTAAAGTTATTCCTATTACTAAATACTTTAAGCATACATTTGTTAAAAAATCTGTCATCTACACGACAATTTATATCTTTTGAGTCAAATTTATAGAAATAAGATTAACTAAACTATTGTTATTATGAAAATACCAAGTTTATAAATAAAAAGGGTAAGTATGATGGAGATACTTACCCTTTATGAAGTTAGAGTGTATTAACTTTAAGTAAATACACCTTTATTTAGAAGAATCCAGCAGGTTTAGTTGAATAACTCACCAATAAATTCTTGGTTTGTTGATAATGGTCTAACATCATTTTGTGATTTTCACGTCCAATCCCTGATTTTTTATAACCACCAAATGCAGCATGGGCAGGGTAGATGTGATAACAGTTTGTCCAAATACGACCAGCTTCAACTGCTCGACCAGCACGATATGACGTATGTGCAGAACGAGACCATACCCCAGCACCTAAACCGTAGATTGTATCGTTCGCGATTTTAACTGCTTCATCAAAGTCTTTGAACGTGGTGACAGATAGAACTGGGCCAAAAATTTCTTCTTGGAAGATCTGCATCGCGTTGTGTCCTTTGAAGACGGTTGGCTCGATGTAGAAACCTTCACCGACTTCTTGTCTTGCACCACCACCCGTAAGAAGTTCAGCACCTTCTTCTCGACCCGTGTTAATACAACGTAGGATTTTTTCTTGTTGTTCTTGTGAAGCTTGCGCACCAACCATTGTTTCAGTATCAAGAGGATGTCCAACTTTGATACGTTTCACACGCTCAATGGCTTTTTCTAAGAACTTATCCGCAATACTTTCTTGAACCAATGCACGAGATGGACAGGTACAAACTTCGCCTTGGTTGAGTGCGAACATTGCAAAGCCTTCGAGTGCTTTGTCGAGGAAATCATCCTCTTTATCCATTACATCTTCAAAGAAGATATTTGGCGATTTTCCACCGAGTTCTAAAGTCACTGGAATAATATTTTCAGTGGCATATTGCATGATTAACTGTCCAACTTGAGTTGAACCTGTGAATGCAATTTTTGCGATACGTGGATTGGTTGCAAGTGGGCGACCAACTTCAGCACCATAACCATTGACAATGTTTAATACGCCAGCAGGTAGAATATCTTGGATTAACTCAAGAACCAGTAAAATACCGACAGGTGTTTGCTCTGCTGGTTTTAAGACAACGCAGTTACCTGCGGCAAGTGCTGGAGCAAGCTTCCATGCTGCCATAAGGATTGGAAAGTTCCACGGAATAATTTGACCAACAACGCCTAAAGGCTCGTGGAAATGGTAAGCAATCGTATCTTCATCGATTTCTGAAATGCCACCTTCTTGTGCGCGAATACAGCCTGCAAAATAGCGAAAATGGTCAATTGCCAATGGAATATCGGCAGCGAGTGTTTCTCGAACAGGTTTACCATTATCCCAAGTTTCTGCAACTGCAAGATATTCTAGATTCTGTTCTAGTCTATCTGCGATTTTAAGTAAAATATTTGAACGTACGGTTGGTGAACTTTTGTTCCACTCAGCTTTTGCTTTGTGTGCTGCATCTAAAGCGAGTTCGATATCTTCAGCTGACGAGCGCGGTATTTTTGTAAATACTTTGCCATCGACAGGAGAGACATTATCGAAGTATTCTCCTTTTATAGGTGCTACCCATTGACCGCCAATAAAGTTCTCATATTGAGCTTTGAATTGAACCTTTGAACCAGGTTGATTAGGATCGACATAACGCATATATATATTCCTTTGCTTATAATTGATCTGTTAAGCATCTACAGCTTTGGTATAAGGTACTTTTGTACGCTATTTAATTAGGATATAACTGGGAAGGTTGGAGAAAGGTTGGAAACCGTGGTCATTAGTAAGGGATACACAAATGTTTACAAAACGAGACCTGTTACAACAACGGACATCAATTGATCAATTAAAACGGCATAATAGTTTGTCACCGCAAAGTGCTGATATGTTAGGACAAAGTATTGCCAGTTCATGGCAACGTTCAGTATCTTCAGAAATTCCAAAGGAGCGCTTGGCAGCTCCTTTATTGGCACGTCATCAGAAAGTTAAAACAAATCTAGATTTGGCATTAGAGGCCTGTTCAAATGATCTCAGTCATATTGCGGCACAATCATCTATGGTGATTGCGGTTGGCGATGTGGGGAGTACAATTATTTGGACTGCTTCCAGTACGCAGATGCAAAGTGCCGCTGAAAAAGTGCATTTTATTGCGGGTGGTCAGTGGGCAGAAGAAGAAGTGGGTACGAATGCTTTAGCATTGTCTTTAAAAACGCAACAATCTAGTTGTGTATTTTCAAATGAACATTATATGGAGTCTGTACATGACTGGGTTTGTTATGCAGCACCAGTGATTGACCCATATTCCAAACAAGTATTAGGTGTGGTTGATTTATCTACGACTTGGAAAAATCACAATACTTTGGGAGTCTTAGCTGCTGAGCGTTGTGCATCAATTATTCAAACTGCACTCACAGAGCAGCAGCGTCAACGTTTATATATCCGTGCTTTTGCTTCACCGCAGGTCATGTTTAATAATAAATCTTTAGTTCTAACACCACGCCAGATCGAAATATTGGCAATCTTGGCACTTTGTCCAAATGGTTTGAATCTGGAAAACTTGCATCAAGCTGTATATGGCGAACGTAAGGTCAGTGTTGGAACTTTGAAAGCTGAAATGTCGCAATTACGTGATATTTTAGGCGGAATGTTGGGTTCACGACCTTATCGTTTACTGGCAAATGTAGAGGCTGATTTCTTATATGTCGAGCAGGCACTTGATTCAGGTTATATTGCATCAGCACTACAATTGTATAAGGGTATTTTCCTATCAAAAACAGAAAGTCCTTTCCTGTGTGCATGGCGAGATTGTCTTGAATCACGTCTCAGCGATATGATTTTTAAAACCAAAGAAATTGATCTATTACTGAAACATGTTGCTCATTTTCCTGAAGCAATTGATGCTGTTGAACGCTTAATTGAGTTGTTACCCTTAGACCATCCTGCACATCAGTCTTTAAATAAATTTAGAGATATATCATAGAGATAGATTTTTTAATTCCCTATGTTTTTATGATTGATGTCATTGGAAAAGCTTGTAGCCTGTTATGCAGTATTAAAATATCATGGGCTCATTTTTATGTTGATCACGTAATAACTGGCAAAATGTCAGTGCTTTTTATGCTTAATTTTTTATTTGAAATAACAATATAAAGCAGATGCTATCTGTTCATTTCGATGCTGAATATTAAGGAAAAAATAGCAAGAATGATTGGTACAGTCTCGCTATTTTTGCAGTGAATATGAACTACACTTAGTTTTCTAATGTGTTTTTATAGATTTTTCCATCTTTCATAATGATCTTGAAATTGGTTTCTGGATCAGCCACTAAATTGATATTATCCAATGGATTACCTTCTACCAAGATGAGATCTGCATACGCACCTTCAGATATCTCACCAAGTTTTCCATCCTGATAAGGACTTCTTTTGCCACTTAAATAGAGCAGTTGAGCATTATCGTAGGTTGCCATTTTTAATACTTGATAGGGTGAGAACCATCTGGTCATTTTAGCCAGTTGTTTCCCTTGCTTTGCTGCTAAAGATGGGTCAAACAAGCAATCTGTACCCCAAGCCAATTTCACATGATATTTTTTTGCTAAATTATACGCATTATCTGTCCCTTGGGTCATTTCTAGCTGTTTTTTTCGATTGGCAGAGCCCTCAGGAAAAGAGATTGCTTCTTCATCATCTAGAAAAGGTTGTAGACTCCACCACACGCCTTTTTCTGCCATTAATTTTGCTGTTTTATCATCAAGTAATTGACCATGTTCGATGGATTTTACCCCTGCATCGATTGCTGTTTTCACTGCATGGGGAGTGTAAGCATGCACTGTTACATAGGTTCCCCAATTAGCTGCTGCATCGACAGCGGCTTTAAATTCTGCTTCAGTATATTGAGATACATCGAGTGGGTCATAGTTGGAAGAAACGCCTCCACCTGCCATGAGTTTGAGCTGAGTTGCACCTTGTCGTAGTTGCTCTCTAGAACGAATTAAGACTTGATCTGCACCATCTGCAATTGCTGCCATACCATTCCGTTCTTGATAAGACAGTTCTCCAAGTTTACGAGGAACATCGGTTGGGAAGCCAAAATCACCATGACCGCCCGTTTGGGAAATAAAAGCACCGCTTGCAAAGACTCTTGGCCCATTGACTAAATTGTTATCTATCGCTTTTGCCAAAGAAAGCGCACCGCCGCCCAAATCACGAACGGTGGTGAAACCTCTTAATAATTGTTTCTCGGCTGATTTTGCTGCAAATAAATTGATAAATGCAAAATCAGAGAGTAATGCTTGTTGTTGAGGAATACTGTCGAACATCAGGTGTGCATGGTTATCAATTAAACCAGGGATTAAGTATTTGCCTTTGGCATCGATGATTTTGCTCATTCCACTGCGATTTGTCATGATGGCATCAGTGCTAATTTTTTTGATTAGATTACCCTCGATGAGTACATTGCCCTTTATAATTTTATTATCTTTACCATTAAAGATATTAACGTTATTTAATAACACCACCGTTTTTGCATCTTGTGCAAAAGTAGTACTGCTATTCATAAGGGCAAGAAACATGAGTGCAGCGATTTTTTTTAGGTCATTGAATTTATCAAAAATTACTATTTTATTCATTTGATTCTACTATTTTTAATAATTAGTGATATCACCTTAGCTTATTGTGAGTAAATAGTGTACAGATAATTGATATAGTAGGAGTCAAAGCATTTAGTTATGAGGCTCTGAAAGTATGGCTAAGTGTTATTAATGACGATCAGTCTGTACAGTTTAGCGTCTGCGTTTAAAGCACAAGTATTTTTCTGAATGTGTATTTTTCAATAGCATTATGACCTATTTCAAAACTAGGCATTCTCATATTCAGTCTAGCGATTGAAACTGAAAGCAGTGAATTTTTGCTTATGTATGCAGCATTGTTGCGTATTGGATTAAACGTTTGATAGCGATGAGATTGAGTTTCCAAGTCAAATAAACTTTATGGATAAAAGCGATGTAAATATCTAATGGTTCAGATATTGGCAGGAGCAGGTTAAAAAAAGGGAATACCTTTTCAGGGATATTCCCAAAATCAAGTAAGCCGACGGTCGGAGAGATCCGGCTTACTTTTCGGGGAAAGCTTTAATAATTACAATGCCGCTTTAAAAATTTCAACAACTTGAGCGTGTGTTGCTTTACGAGGGTTGGTCAGCATACATGCATCTTTTTGAGCATTCTCTGCCATAATTGCAAGGTCTTCAGTTTTCACACCAAGTTCAGTTAAACCAGATGGAATGCTGATAGATGATGAAAGCTCACGAATCGCATTAATTGCTGCATATGCTGCTTCAGTCTCGGTGAGTCCATCTGTGTTGACACCCATAAGCACCGCAATTTTTGCATAACGGTCTTGGCAAGCAATTAAATTGAATTCACAAACATGAGGCAGGAGTACAGCATTACATACGCCATGCGGTAGATTGTAGAATCCGCCTAATTGGTGAGCCATTGCATGTACATAGCCTAGAGATGCGTTATTGAATGCCATGCCTGCAAGGTATTGTGCATAGCTCATCGCATCGCGTGCTTCAATATTTTCACCATTTGCGACAGCAGGGCGTAACCATTGACTAATCATGGTAATCGCTTTTTCTGCACAGGCATCAGTAATCGGGTTTGCCGCAGTAGAAACATACGCTTCAACAGCATGCGTAAGTGCATCCATTCCAGTTGCTGCGGTTAAACCAGCAGGTTTAGCCACCATCAGTTTAGGGTCATCAATTGCGATGAGTGGAGTACAACGCCAGTCTACAATTGCCATTTTCACATGCGTATCTGTATTGGTAATGATACAGAAACGAGTCATTTCTGATGCAGTACCCGCAGTGGTATTAATCGCAATTAGCGGTGTCATCGGTACTGTACTTTTATCAATACCTTCGTAGTCACGGATATGTCCACCACCCGCAGTCACAAGCCCAATTCCTTTTGCACAATCGTGTGATGAACCACCACCTAAAGAGACAATAAAATCACAGCTATTGTCGGTATAGGCTTGTACACCATTATGTACATTGATGTCAGTGGGGTTGGGTTCTGCGCCTGGGAAAATGTGGCTATCAACGCCTGCATCTTTTAAAAATTGTGCGATTGTGTCTGCGACACCAAATTTAAATAAGCCTTGATCAGTTACGATCAGTGCTTTTTTTGCACCAAGATTCTGTGCTTTCGCACCGATTTCTTTTGCACAGCCTGGTCCAAAGAGAGATACACAAGGGATGTAAAAACCGTTAGTTTGATCTGCAATATTTTTAAAAGCCATGGAGCGATTCCTTCTTCCATATTCCATTGTTTGTTATATAGGTGATCCTTGATCACCATGTGCCTAGTATGGAAGTGTTAGAAATTTTTCCTACCTACCAAAAACCTACCAAAGCTTTATTCTTTTTCGTAGAAAAATTGAAGATACGCTATTTGAACCAAGGATGAGCCAAATTTTTATTTGGCTTGCTAATCTCAACCAATCCTTAATAATTTAGTAGTCGATCTAAATGCGAATGAAATATAGCCAGCACTATGATTGTATTTCATGAGTTTAATTGATCGAAAATTACATTTTTATAACCATTTAATGTTAGAAAATTATCACTTTTCGATAAGCTAAAGTTTAAAAATAACAACCAATTCTTTGAATTCTAAATTACAGCTATTAAAAATTATATCTTTTAAATATCAGTAATATAAGTGAGATTAAAAGTCTTTTTAAAGTCTTTAACTCCTCCATAGACCTCTATTATTATGTCAATAGTATTGTGATTAGTATAAATACTATTGACATAAAAACACCTGTTCACTGAAATAAGGGTCAATGACATTTTATTACACAAGGAATGATAATTTACATCAATTTGATATTCATTGTTGTTTGTTTAGTTTGTCTAAACAACTGCTGTGTAGAACAATTACCCATTTTCAATCTGGGTCAAAATAAAAATTTTATATTACAAACATATGGATTTAAACATGGATACCTTGGTTCAGGTAGAAACGGATATTAATTTCCAAAAACGGAAAAAAGTAACTTGGATTGTTTTTAGCTTGCTTAGTTTATGTCTGATAGCAGGGTTAATATATTATTTTTTAGTGTTCCGATTTTATCAATCGACGGATAATGCCTATGTTCAAGCTGATGTAACTTGGGTCATGCCTAAAGTTTCAGGAGAAGTGCTTGAGCTGATTATTAGTGATAATCAAGTTGTAAAAAAGGGTGAGCCTTTGGCTATTTTAGATCATCGTGATTATCAAGCTCGTTATGATCAAGCTCGCTCAGTTGTAAGTTTAAAAGAAGCTGCACTTGGTGTGCAACAACAGAATGAAAAGTCCGCGCATTCAACGATTGCCGAAGCAAATAGTGGTGTCCTTGCTGCTGAAGCAGATTTATCTCGTTTAAAAAAGGACTTTTCCCGTTATCAAGATTTATTAAAAGATGGGGTGATTACTCGACAAAATTTTGAGGGCATTCAATCTCAATATTTAGCAGCACAAGCACAATTAAGTAAGGCACAGGCAACAGTTCATTCGGCTGAAGCACAATTAGGAAGTTTGCAGGCAAGCCGAGCACAACTTTTAGCAGATATTCAGAGCGCACATGCAACCTCTGATCTTTATCAAATTGATTTAAGCTCAGCAAAAATCATCAGCCCAGTGTCAGGTAAAGTGGGCAGCCTTGCGATACAAAAAGGCTCACGTGTTTCACCCCAAACACGTTTAATGGCAATTATCCCTGAAAAGAGCTTATATGTGCAGGCAAATTTCAAGGAAACACAAATTGAAAAGATGCATATCGGTCAAAAGGTTAATCTCAAAATTGATGCTTATCCAAGCCTAAGTTACACAGGAAAAATTGAAAGTTTTTCTCCCGCATCAGGTGCAACGTTCTCGCTTATGCCACCAGATAATGCAACAGGTAATTTTAATAAAGTTGTGCAACGCATCCCTGTACGTATTTCAATTGATTCAACCCCTCATATCGAGCTGATAAAACCTGGAATGTCGGTCAAGGCCACAGTTGACTTAAGAACTTAATAAGAAAGTCATTTAGGTATCAAAAATGGATAAGCATTTAAACGGTGAATGGGAATTTGCACCCAAAATTGCATGGATTATCTTTATTGCGATGATCTTTGGCAATTTCATGGCAATTCTTGACATACAAATTGTTGCAAGCTCGTTGAATGAAGTTCAAGCAGGTATGAGTGCCAGTCGATATGAGGTGACATGGGTACAAACGGTCTATTTGATTGCTGAAATTATTGCGATTCCAATGTCGAGCATTGTTTCTCGAATTTTATCTACACGGATTTATTACACACTTTGCGCGATTGGTTTTACGATCAGTTCATTACTTTGTGCATTGGCTTGGAACTTAGAAAGCCTATTGGTCTTTCGAGCGATACAAGGGTTTATGGGCGGCGGTATGATTCCAACTTCGATGACTGCCTTATTTTTACTTTTTCCAGAAGTTAAGCGCTCATTACCATTGGTTGTTTTTGGCATGGTCAGTACGTTGGGTCCAGCGATTGGCCCAACCATCGGCGGATGGCTGACCAATAATTTTTCATGGCACTGGATGTTCCTGATTAATATTATTCCAGGAATTATTATTGCGACGATTATTTTTTCAGGGCCAGATATTGATAAAGCAAATCATGCTTTGATCAAGACGATGGATTGGCTCGCCCTAATTGGTATGGCAATGTTTTTAGGTGGGCTTGAATATTTCCTTGATGAAGGTGCTCGCCATGACTGGTTTGTGGATACGGGAGTTCGGTTTGCATTTATCATTTGCGTGATTGGTGCTTTTATTTTCTTCTCACGCAGTTTTACTCAACCAAAACCATTATTAGATTTAAGTGTCTTTAAGAATAAAAATTTTACTTTAAGTGCAATCATTACCTTTGTGATTGGTATGGCATTGTATGGATTAGGCTACATGATCCCTGTATTTCTTGGACAAGTCCGAGAAATGAATAGTAGCCAGATTGGTCATATTATGATGGTCACAGGAATTGTGATGTTCTTCTTTGCACCATTATTAGCATGGTTAATTCCAAATTTTGATACTCGAAAAACAGTATTTATTGGCATGCTTTTAGCAAGTTTTGGCGTTTGGTTAAACTCACATTTAAGTATCCATAGCGATTACGATTTTATGTTTTGGCCACAAGTTTATCGTGGTATCGGGCTCATGATTTGTCTGATAGTGGTATCACATTTAGCCATGAGTACATTACCACTGTCTAAAGTTGCAGATGCCAGTGGTATTTATAACCTCATGCGCAATATCGGCGGTGCAGTTGGCTTAGCACTTATTAACTCATCATTAGATTGGCTGACTGCTATACATGTCACTCAGCTTAATCAATATATGACACCACAGAACTGGGTGTTTATAGAACGGCTCAATCAACTCACAGCGCAATATCAAGATATTGGATCAGATGCACAGCAAATCGCACTCAGTATTATTTATCGAGACATTCATTATCAAGCGCTTACATCGAGCTTTAATGATTTATTACGCATACTTGCAATAATTATGATCATTACAGCATTTCTGACAGTTTTTATGGATAGGGCGAAAAAAATGAATATATAGATACTTAAGGCTAGAGGGAAAATCATTTATTAATGATTTAAAAATAAAAAGGAACATATTAAAAATATGATTCCTTAAAACAAAAACCTATATGAATTATATATCTCTTAATGAGATAGGGATTTTCATATTTAAAATTTAATGGACTGCATGATGATTAATACAACGGCTAAAATTATTTCGATATTGAATAATAAGGAAACAACTTATGGTCAATATATTGAAATGGAAAAAATTGATCTTGATAGACTAAAAGCGATGTACTCAATTTATGAGCAATATTATGAAAACACCCAGTTTGAAATATTTGTAAATGATTTCAAAAAGAAAAGTGGGGCGATGCTGATTTTTAACTCAAAAACAGATGAGGTTGTTGGTTTTTCTACAGTTGCTGTTCAACATTTTTACTTAAATGGCAAAGATTATACCGTTTTGTTTAGTGGAGATACGGTTATTCTGAAGGAGTTTTGGGGAACTCGAACATTGCAAAGTACTATGCTAAAACTGATTATAAAACTGAGAGTGAGATATCCTTTTAATGAATTTTATTGGCTGCTGATTTCAAAAGGTTATAAAACATATTTATTATTAGCCAATAATTATTATGCCTATTACCCAAATATGCAGGGTAATAATGAACACCTATCGACAGTTGTCGAACATTACTGTGAAAACTTTTTTGGTGAATATTATGACAAAGAAGTTGGATTATTGAATTTTGGTGATGACTATCAGCCTTTAAAAAATGAAGTTGCGCCCATTACCGAAGAAATGAGAATAACGAATCCTAAAATACATTTTTTTGAACAAAAAAACCCGACTTGGACAACAGGCACAGAATTACCATGCATCGGTCGATTAAGTTGGAAAGATTTAGCACGTTTTCCAGCAAGATTCATCACCAAACCAACCAGTAAGGGAAAACACGAGGCAATTCGTACAACATCTAAACTGAGCAAGAGTATCTCAAAATGAAATATACAGAATGGCTCACCTCTGGATCACATATGCTCTTGAAACAATGGTGTGATTCGGCAAATAAAGACTTTAAAAAGAATGCCAACAATTTAGAAGCATCTCAACGTCAAATATTGCATTCAATTTTGCAAACCTCCAACCTTGCACGGAAAAAAGACGCCACGACTTATGAACAATTTATAAAATCTTTTAAATCCTCTCGCTATAGCGCATGGCGAGAGGAGATTAATCAATATCGTGAGCAGAAATTATCACTTTCAACCAGTAAGCTGATTCGTTTTCAACCGACAAGTGGTTCGAGTGAACAAATTAAATTTATTCCTTATACCCAATTATTTTTAGATGAGCTTGATCATGCGATCGCACCGTGGTTGGCAAGCATGTATCGTAAATGTCCTCAGTTACAATGGGGCACACATTATTGGTCAGTTTCATGGTTACCTGAAAGCCAACGTGAGGTATTAAAAGATAAAAACCTCAATGATGACAGTGCCTTATTAAGTGTAGGAAAGCGTCTTTTATCTAAATTTACTCAGGCTGTTCCCAGTAATGTGGCATTTGCAGCAAATGCGGATGATGCTTTGTTTGCGACCTTATGTTATTTGGTTGCAAACCATAATTTAGCCATGATTTCTGTTTGGAGCCCAACGTTTGCATTGCAATTACTCGATCGTTTAGAAGCCATGCAAGATGAAATTATTGAAGTACTTGATAGTGGTTCATGGGGAGAACGTCAAGCATGTTTAGAGCAAGTTAAAGCACCATTTAGCCCGAAAAGTGCAAAGCGTTTAATGACCGCGATACACGATCATCAAATTGATTTTAAAAAATTATGGCCAAAACTGAGTTTGTTATCGAGTTGGGACACCGCAGGATCAAAAGCTTGGGCTGAGAAATTGCAACAGCGATTACCCTTTGTACAATTTGAAGGTAAGGGGCTATGGGCAACCGAAGGGGTTGTGACGATTCCTTATAACGATCAGTATCCACTGGCATATCAAAGCCATTTTTATGAATTTGAATATTTAGAGGGCGAACAGCAAGGAAAAATAATTCCTTCTTGGGAACTCAAGCTGGGTGATATGGTTAGTCCAATTATTACCTCAGGCAATGGCTTACTGCGCTACTGTTTAGATGATTGCTTATTGGTTACAGGTTTCTTGGAACAAATACCTTGTTTTGAATTTCAGGGTCGTCGTTTTGGTGTGGATTTAGTGGGTGAGAAACTCGCTCCTGAGACAGCCCAACAATTATTGTCTCATTTAAATGAAACCGATTCCAAAGCGATTTCATTGCTTGCCATAGATACGCAGCAACAGGCGAAACCATTTTATTGTGTACTGTTTGAAGGAGATATCCATCACTCAGTTGATCGTGAATATATTGACAGTATTTTGCGGCAAAACTTCCATTACGAATTAGCGCGTAATCTAGGTCAACTCGACCAACCGCAAATTCGTAAGGCAGATAATGGTTGGGCTGCTTATAAAAAATTGGTGATGTCTGATGGGCTAATTGAGGGAAATATTAAGCCTGAACCTTTAAAGAAAATTACTTTAAATAGTTTGGAACGACTATGAATAGAGGGATCAATCAATTTAAAAGGCAAGCATGCAAGTACCCATATTTAATGTATTTAAGTGTCTTATTTGCTACGAGTTCAGTCGAAGCAATGACTTTAGATGATGCATTTTCTGCAAGTTTGAAGTATGAAAGCCAATTAGAACTGAGTCGCCTCAGTGTTAGTCAATCTACGGCGGTACTTGGTCAAGCAACTCAACGAGATGGACTTAAAGTCAATCTCGTTGGGCAATTAGACTATGAAAAAATAGAAACGCCAACCAATGTGATGTTTCCAACAGAAGGAAACCGCAGGGGGCGTAGTTTGCAGCTACAGTTAGATTATCCAATTTATACCTCTGGTCGGCATAGTTTGGGAATCGAAGTTGCGAAGAATCAGCTTTCAGCCCGTCATGAAGCCTTATCGGATCAGCGGTCTGAAACCATATTGAATACGGTGATGGTCTATACCGATGTGCTTAAAAAGACAGCTATTTTAGAACTTAGAAAGAAAACCATGTCTAATCTTCAGCGTTCTTTATATGAATCACAACGGCGGTTTGATGTCGGCATGATTACACGCGCAGATTTGGCTCAAGTTTTAGCTCAAGTTGCTCAGGGGCAAGCGGATATTACGCAAGCTCAATCCAATCTGACCATTAGTGAAGCACAATTCTATCAAATCACTGGGGTAACAGCTGATAATTTGGCCGCAATCAATCAATTGCCAAGCATAACCAATAACGTGGATGACATTCTATCGAAAACCAAGAACCATCCTGCTTTGATACAAGCGAAATATGAAAAGCAAGCGGCAGAAAAGCAATATGCTTTAACCAAAAGAGAACTGTGGCCGACGGTGATGCTCACCAGTAAGCTTGGTACTCAACATGCAGCAACCAATATTGGCTCAGAAAGTAATAGTTATATGGTCGGTGTTCAGTTAAATGTACCGCTATATGATGATGGACTTAATCGTGCAAATATCAATAAAGCCCAAGTTGATATTGAACTTGCAAATCAAAAAATTAAAAGTTTGGAATTAGATCTAAATCAGCGTATCCGTACCACTTACGCACAACTTCAAACCATTCGTCAAAATAAAGATGCACTGCAAAATGCAATTGATGCTGCTTCAATCGCATTTGTATATACCCGTAAAGAATTTGAGTTGGGTACCAAAACAACCTTCGATTTACTCAATACCGAACAAAAATTATTGGATGTGCAGACTCAAAAAACCGTCAATCAACAAGATGAAGTTGTATTTGTATATCAGCTACTCGATCAGATGGGAAATTTAAACGATTTGGTGTCTGTTCCACATCATCAATAGGTGAATAATCAATGAAAATAGATTCAGTGCAACAATCCCAAAATAACCTCATTACACGTGAGGCAGTGCTTGAAGACGATCAGGGATTGAGAGAACTCATCGCTGTTCCGATGACAACCCGAGGTGTCCAAATCAGTTTTCAACGTGAGCCGAGTTATTTTAAAGCCTCCGACATCCTGTATAGACATAAATTACATGTTGTGATCGAGGATACCGAACAGCGGAAAAAAGTAGCCTGTTATAGCAATGGTTATCGACCGTGTTATATCAATAGACAAATACAGAGTCTAAGATATGCCAGCGATCTACGTGTTGATCAAAACTATAGAGGAAAATCTTTGGTTAAGATTTTAGGTGCTCATGTGAAAATCAGCATGTATGAGCCTAATTTTAGCCAAATGATTATTTTCAATGATAATCATGCAGCTCGAGCAGCAATGCAAACAGCGAAAACAGGTATGCCTGATTATTATGATGAAGGCTTTATCGAAACTTTAACGCTGACACATTTAGGAAACAAAAGAAAAATAAAAGCTTTCTTAAAGCGCATCACTCAAAATCCAGATAAATATCAAAATATTCAGTCTTGTGTCGCGCATGTAGAACACATTTCGGCAATGAATAACTTTATTGCCGAAATGTCCAATCATTATAATTTTATTCCTGCTTATAACTTCGAAGAATTAGCACAAGGCCATTCATACTTTTCAGGAATTAAACTTTCAGATTTTATCTTGTATTTTCAAGATAAAAAGCTCGTTGGTATGTTTGGTTTATGGGATCAGCATGGAATTAAGCAAACCAAAATTTTGCATTACAGTCCAATAATTCGTGCACTGCGACCTATTTATAATTTTTGTACATCTGTTACGAAAAGTATGCCTTTACCGAAGTTGGGTGACTCAGTGAAATATCATGTATTACACACGGTACTATGTCACCCACAATCGCTTGTCTTACACCATCGTATGCTCGAAGATGCCTACAAACTATCAAGAAAAATAGGTATAGGTGTTATAAGTTTTACCTTATCTCATAAAGACCCACGCTATCAACTGAACTCATTTTATAAAGGTGAACGCCTAACAGGAATGCATGGTTTTATTAGTTTTGCTGGAGACCCTCGTGTAAATTTTGACAATAATTTGATTCCATACTTGGAAGTAGGGCGGATTTAATTGTTCATAAATAGGCTAGAAAAACAGACAAAAGTTATCAATTACATAAAATACTTCTATAATAGCGCCCATTATGACTAGAGTCAGTTTTTTGTTCAGATGAATGAATGACTCTAGCTACTCTTTTTAAATCAATTTCTTATCCGCGATTCGGGTTATTGATCAATATTTGAAATTTTATGTGTCTATGCTGACACATAAGAATATTTAGGTGCCAGCATGGAAATCAAGGTTAATTATCTCGACAATCTTCGACAAGAAGCCAAGTTCGATGATTTTACAGTTATCGCTGACCAACCCATTCGTTATAAAGGTGATGGTTCTGCACCGGGTCCATTTGACTACTTTTTAGCATCATCAGCATTATGTGCAGCTTACTTCGTTAAAGTATATTGTGCAGCTCGTGATATTCCGACAGATAATATTCGTTTGTCACAAAACAATATTGTTGATCCTGAAAACCGTTATAAACAAATTTTCAAAATTCAAGTTGAACTACCCGCTGATATTTCTGAAAAAGACCGTCAAGGCATCTTACGCTCTATTGATCGTTGTACCGTTAAAAAAGTAATTCAAACGGGTCCTGAATTTATCATTGAAGAAGTTGAAAGTATTGATGCGGATGCACAAGCGCTGTTGATGCCAAGTCTGACTTCAGCAAGCAGCACTTATATCGCAGGGAAAGATTTACCACTAGAAGAAACCATTGCCAACATGTCTGGTATTTTGGCGAATCTAGGAATGAAGATCGAAATTGCATCTTGGCGTAATATTGTTCCAAATGTTTGGTCTTTACATATCCGTGATGCACAATCACCAATGTGCTTTACCAATGGTAAAGGCTCTACCAAAGAAAGTGCTTTGGCATCAGCTTTAGGTGAGTTCATTGAACGCTTGAACTGTAACTTTTTCTATAATGATCAGTTCTGGGGTGAAGAAATTGCCAATGCAGAATTTGTACATTATCCAGACGAAAAGTGGTTCAAACCGGGCCCGAAAGGTAAATTACCAAAAGAAATTTTGGATGAATATTGCCTTGAAATTTACAACCCAGATAATGAATTACTAGGTACGCATTTATATGATACCAACTCAGGAAATACAGAGCGGGGTATTTGTTCGTTGCCATTTGTGCGTCAGTCAGATCAGGAAGTTGTGTATTTCCCATCGAATCTGATTGAGAATTTGTACCTGAGTAATGGAATGAGTGCAGGTAATACTTTAGCCGAAGCACAAGTTCAATGTTTATCTGAGATTTTTGAGCGTGCTGTCAAACGTGAAATTTTAGAAGGTGAAATTGCTTTACCTGATGTACCTCAAGAAGTATTAGCAAAATACCCAAGTATTGTGGCGGGCATCCAAGGTTTAGAAGAACAAGGTTTTCCTGTTTTAGTGAAAGATGCTTCATTGGGCGGTGATTTCCCAGTGATGTGTGTGACACTGATGAACCCACGCACGGGAGGTGTTTTTGCCTCATTTGGCGCACATCCAAGCTTTGAAATTGCGTTGGAACGTAGCCTAACCGAACTCTTACAAGGGCGTAGTTTTGAAGGTTTAAATGATCTTCCTCAACCAACCTTCCAAAGTGAAGCAGTCACTGAACCAAATAATTTTGTTGAACACTTTATTGACTCAAGTGGCTTAGTTTCATGGCGTTTCTTTAGTGCAAAATCAGACTATGACTTTGTCGAGTGGGATTTCACCAATGATGGTGAAAACTCAAATGAAGAAGAAGCGTCTGAATTGTTTGGCATTTTGGAAGAAATGGGCAAAGAAGTATATATGGCTGTCTATGAGCATTTAGGTGCAACAGCATGTCGTATCTTAGTTCCAGATTATTCTGAAATTTATTTGGTCGAAGATTTAATTTGGGATAACACCAATAAAGCGTTGGCATTCCGTGAAGACATTTTAAATTTGCATCGCTTGGATCAAACTCAACTTGAAGCTTTGGTCGAACGTTTAGAAGAATGTGAATTAGATGACTATACTGAAATCGCGACCTTGATTGGCATTGAGTTTGATGACAATACCGTGTGGGGACAGTTGACTATTCTTGAGCTCAAACTATTGATCTATATTGCATTAGAACAGTTTGAAGAAGCCAAGGAGCTAGTTGAAACCTTCTTACAATACAACACCAATACCGTTGAACGTGGATTATTCTATCAATGCATGAACGTAGTACTTGAAGTATTGCTCGATGATGAGATGGAATTAGAAGATTATGAAACGAATTTCCGTCGTATGTTTGGTAATGAACGTATGGATGCAGTCATCGGATCTGTAGAAGGAAATGTTCGTTTTTATGGTCTCACACCAACAAGTATGAAACTTGAAGGGCTTGATCGCCATTTACGTTTGATTGATAGCTATAAGAAATTGCATCAAGCGCGTGCAAAGGCTGTCGGAGTAGCGGTGTAAATACAAGCTAAACGTTGAACCTTTAAAAAGTGCATGTTGATCATGCACTTTTTTATTGTAAAAGTATTAAGAATTTGTAATTTAATAAGAAATATTTTAAGAGAAAATAAAAGTTATATTCAGATATATGTTAGTTTTTTTAAAAAAAGCATCGCTTCATAAGTTAGATCGTCTTTTAAATTTTCCTAATTCATAAAAATATGTGAATAAAGTACCTAAAATGGGTTGACATTAAAGTTCACTTTAATCTTAAAGTAAAACCATACAAAATGAGGGCACAAGAAATGAATATGTTTGAAAGACTGGTTTTCCCAAATGGTTCTCGTATTCCAAACCGCATTGCAAAAGCGGCAATGGAAGAAAATATGGCTGATCTAAACCATGCGCCATCAGAAGCATTAATGCGTTTATATCAAGCATGGGCAGATGGCGGTGTTGGTTTAATCATTACTGGAAATATAATGGTAGATCGTCGTGCAATGACTGGACCGGGTGGTGTGGTATTGGAAGATGAAAAATATTTAGACACCTTTAAACGTTGGGCACAAATTGGGCGCTCTAAAGGTGCTCAAGTTTGGCTGCAAATCAATCATCCCGGTCGACAAATGCAATCAAATTTGGGACAACAAACTTGGGCACCATCAGCTGTTGCATTAGATCTAGGCAAAATGTCTAATCGCTTCAATCTTCCGATTGAAATGACGCAAGAGATGATTGAGGAGGTGATTCAACGTTTTGCCAATACTGCGCGTTTAGGTGAAAAAGCAGGATTTAATGGTGTGGAAATCCATGCTGCACATGGTTATTTACTTAGTCAGTTTTTATCACCACTAAGTAACAAACGCCAAGATCAATGGGGTGGCTCTCTAGAAAATCGTGCTCGCATTTTGATTGAAATCGTAAAAGCAGTTAGGGCAGTCGTGTCAGAAAAATTTACGGTAGCCGTTAAATTGAATTCTGCCGATTTTCAGCGTGGTGGCTTCAGTGCAGAAGATGCCCAACAAGTAGTGAAAATGTTAAACGAACTATCTGTAGATTTGGTTGAGCTTTCAGGTGGAAGTTATGAAGCACCTGCAATGCAAGGTCAAGCTAGAGATGGACGAACCTTAGCGCGAGAAGCCTATTTTTTAGAGTTTGCCCAAGAGATTCGTAAAGTCGCGAAAATGCCAGTCATGGTAACAGGTGGAATTCGTCGTAAACAGGTTGCTGAACAAGTGATTGCAAGTGGTGTAGATATGGTTGGAATTGCCACAGCTTTGGCAATCGATCCCAATTTACCAAACCAATGGAAACAAGGTCAAAATATTGCACCAGAGCTAAGACCTATTACTTGGGAAAATAAAACGCTCGCTTCACTTGCCAATATGGCGACAGTAAAATTCCAGTTGCGTAAACTGAGTTTAGGTAAAAAAACCAATTCCAAAGTTTCACCTTTATGGGCATTGATTTTACAGCAAGCTGCGATGGCATGTCGTACTCGCCAATATAAAAACAATATGCGTAATTATATTGCGTATCAATAACAGAGATTTCATATGACAAATACGAACAATTTAAATTGGATGGTATACGGCGCAAATGGTTATACGGGTGAGCTAATTGCCCGAGAGGCTGTGCGACAAGGGCTAAAACCTATCTTGGCGGGACGCAATCAAGCGAAAGTGGCTGAATTAGCTCAGGAACTTGGTCTTGAATTCCGTGCCTTTGGGCTAGATGAGGTTACTCAGATCAGCAAACAATTAGAAGGTCTGCATCTAGTTATGCATTGTGCGGGGCCTTTTTCATCAACGTCAAAGCCCATGATGCAAGCATGTATTAATGCTGGTGCGCACTATTTAGATATTACAGGTGAGATTTCTGTTTTTGAACTATCACAGTCTTTAGATGCTCAAGCACAGAAAGCAAATATTGTGCTCTGTCCAGGTGTTGGGTTTGACGTTATTCCAACAGATTGTGTCGCAGCTGCACTGAAAGAGGCCTTACCAGATGCAACTCATTTGGCATTGGGTTTTGATTCTAAAACAGGGCTTTCTCCCGGAACTGCAAAAACCAGTACCGAGGGTATGGCTGATGGTGGCAAAGTTCGTAAAGATGGAAAAATCATTACAGTACCTTTAGCACACCATGTTCGCCAGATTGATTTTGGTGATGGTCAAAAGAGTGCAATGAGTGTACCTTGGGGCGATGTGGCTACGGCATTTTATACGACAGGAATTGCTAATATTGAGGTGTTTGTACCTGCATCCCCAAAAGTAATTTTTGGTGCAAAAATGTTAAATAGCTTGCGCCCGCTATTAAAACTTCAAGTCATGCAAAAAATGATGAAATCTATAATTGGAAAATCAGTTGTTGGGCCTAATGCGGAGCTACGTGCCAAGCTCCCAACCTATGTATGGGGTGAGGCTAGAAATGCTCAAGGACATGTCAAAACAGCACGAATTCAAACTGAAAATGCTTATAGCTTAACGGTGAATGGTGCGTTGACCGTAGTTCGTTATTTACTTGATCAAAAAGTGAAAGGTGGAACATATACGCCAGCCAAATTGATGGGTTATCAACTCGTAACCCAAATCAAAGGTTCAGGTGCATTGATTGTTACTTAAATAAAGTTATTTAGTTTTCTAGCCAAAAATATATTCTAAATGTGTTTTTGGCTTTTTTATGAAATTTTTATAAGATTAATTTAAAATATGAAATCATAGGGATGTTTATATAAATTTTGTTTTTAGATAATTTTTTTATTTAGTAATTGGATTTAATTCAGTATAATCATAATGAAAATAATAAAGGAATAATTCTTAAAGTTTAAGATAAATATTTATGATTAATATAAAAGACATTCTCATCGGAGAATGTCTTTCGTGAAGGATTTATTTTTTAGTCTTATCTTTTTATTTTATCTAAAGATGGCATCGGAATAGGCATATTCAGCGCCAATTGAGCATCTTTGACGACATCTAAACGTAGTACTTTGTTTGCACCTAGCTCATCTATCAATTTGCTCAGAGGACCACCACTACGAACTAGCTCGACATTTTTAGGAAATAACTTTTGACCAAAAGCCAATGTATTTGATTGCACAGAAGTTTGATGCCATTGACCATCGACTTGATTAAACATCGTCTTGGTTTCAATGCGAGATTGAGGTTTGACGTTCTTAATGGTTGGTATTGGTGCAGTTAAACTGAGATCAGGTTTTCCGTCCGTATTATAGATATGTGCTTGAACCTGTTGATGATCAATTTTCATATCGATTGGCGTCAACCATTTTGGCAACTGATACCCATACACACCACGCACACGTGCAATCTCGGTATCGACAGGTAAGGCAAGTACATAACCATAATAATTATGCGTTCTCATAGAGCTTAATAATTCAGTTGAATGGAAGTAATGAGCATCTGGTTGGCGAACAACCACTGCAACAGAGACTTCATCATAGGGATCAACATCGCCAACCGCATATGAGAAGAAAGTCAGCGAAACTAAACCATAGCCTGGAAAAGGTTGTAAAGGCTCAAGTGGAGACGGTAGTTTTGCTTTCAATTTAGAAACAGGTGCTAACATCAAAAGCTGCACATTACTGGTACGGTAATAAAAATTTGGAGACCAAACTTTTCCCACTCGTGTTTCAACTAGTTTTTTAGGAATAGTTCTAAAGTAATCAATATTTCCCGCAGCTGGGTCTTTTGCAACTTCATCTAAATTAGGATTCATCCGAAAACGATCATAATAACCACCTTTAGGCACATTGACTTTATATGGGCCAAATTCGACGACTGTAGTGGATTGCGTATTATTGCTCATTGTCTGTGCTACCGTACTAGGGGTTAAATTATTTTCTGCTGCTTGAGTAGAAATACCTAAAAATAGGCTGATTGATATTGCAGTAATAGAACGATTTAAATGAGTAAGATTAAACATGAACATATGACTCCTATAGATCTCACTAAAATGCTAAGATTAAAGTAAGGTTTAATGTCAAGCTTATTTTTAATAAAAATGAGAAAAATTAAAATTAAAATTAAAATTTTTAAAAATAAAATATTGGACACAACTAATCACAAAAACCAGATTTCGTGAATCTGGTTTTTAAATATCAATATTAAAATTTAATTTAAACTTTTTAATTGTTTCACGACTGCTTCAGCAATAGCTTTACTCGATTGAGGATTTTGTCCAGTAATAATTCGATCATCTGAAATGACATAAGAATTAAAAGGGAGTAAAGCACGTTTATATTTTGCACCATGATCAATTAATCCATTTTGTAAAGAAAAAGGGACTTGGGATTTGATTCCTGAAAGTGTTTCTTCAATATTGGCGAAACCTGTTACGGTTTTCCCAGCAATCAGAGGTCTGCCTTTTTCATCTTGTAACGGCAATAATCCACCAACCCCATGACAAACAGCAGAAACAATGCCACCTTGTTGATAAATCTTTTCACTAATATTTTTCAGCTCTTTATTGTTTGGAAAGTCCCACATCGTGCCATGACCACCCGTATAATAAATTGCTTTATAATTTTTCGGCTCAATTGTATTCGGTGTCAATGTTGTTTTCAGACGTTGCATAAATTGAGGATCGGCTAAGTGGGCTTTAGCACTACGATCTAAATAAATAGATTTCAAACTACGTTCATCCAAAGGAACAACACCGCCTTGTGGACTGACAAAATCCATGTCATAGCCAGCAGCCTCGGCAACATCATAAAAATGGGTGAGTTCTGTGAGCCATAATCCTGTTTTATCTGTTCGAGTTGGATAAGTCGCATGATTGGTCATGACCACTAGAATTTTTCCATTTTGTTTTGTCGCGTGAAGTTGAGATGCTGTTTCAGATGAATATGCATAATTACTTGCAAAAACAACTGTAAAAATAGGAATTAACCCTTTGCGAATATTCCAAACTTTGAACATGACAGGTTCCTCATGAATTACCTGAGTCCAATGCTATGCTTAAAGTGAGGTTTAAGGTCAAGCTGTTTGTGTATCAAATCATCATTAGACTTAGATTTAAAATTCTAAAAAATGAAATGATCATAACTTTTCAAAGTTTAGAATAAAGTCAAAAATATCAAGTGCTATGCTAATGATCTTGACAGCCTTGAATAATCTATTTGATACTTTACGCCACGATAAAATAACAATGAGATCTAAGGATTGGCTAAACCATTACATCGAAGAATGATTCCAGAAACCTATGTTCAATTATTATTTGAATATATGGAGGCACTGGGGCATGACCCAGAAAAAGTATTGGGTGAACCTTGGCCAGTTCCAGAGACAAATGGTCTCGGTGGTGTGGCGATTGAACATTGGGAAAATTTATTAAAAACTGCAAAAGATTATTTGAATGATCCATTGATTGGCTTACATGTGGGACAAACCATTACTGCGAGACATCTCGGAATCATCGGTGCGGTACTTTCTGCCTGTGATAATTTCTTTACGGCTATACAACGTTTTGAGCGTTATCAACGGCTTATTTTTGATGTTATCCCTGCAAATATTCAGCTACTTGCTGACAGCGTAGAATTGAGTTGGGATATTGGTGAATATGAGACAGGTGGTTTAGTCGATGAAACTGGTCGGACTGTGATGGTTCAATTTGGCCGAAGTTTGATCCGCGGTAAGGATCGTTTACAAGCGGTACATTTTATTCATGAACAACCAGAAGATATCAAACCCTATGAAGAATATTTTGGTTGTCCTGTTCTTTTCGAACAACCGATTCCATTGATTCGATTTGGGTTAGAAATGTTAAGTTTACCTTTAAAAAGCCCTGATACAGCTTTGATGACATTACTAGACAAACATGCTGATCAACAGCTTGCGCGCTTACCCCAAGTCGAAGAAATTATAGAGCAAGTTCGTAAGCAAATTGCCTATTTACTGCATCAAGGTGAGCCAGAGATTGATCAGCTTGCTGAAAGATTGCATTTGTCACGTCGAACCTTACAAAGACGATTAATTGAAGTGGGGACAAGTTTTCGCAAAGAATTAAATCTAGTGCGTTATGAATTAGCAAAATCTTATTTAATCGATCCAAGATTGCAAATTATAGATATTGCTCTGTTACTTGGGTATTCCGAACATAGTGCGTTTACCCGAGCCTATAAAGAATGGTCGGGTAAAACACCGCAGCAAGAAAGAGAATATTTAAATATAAATTCAATCAATTGATTTGCTTTTAATCATGCTTTTCTGCCAGTTGCATCGTTTGTTTCAGTTGTTTTTGATTGAATCCGATCAGCTCAATAATGTTACGAAATAATCCCGGAGCATTGGCAACGAATTTATTACTTTTAGGTACAATCACAATATCTTTGCGTTTTTCAATGCCTTCAACCAGTTCTGAAACTACAGTTTCAATAGCTACATATTTCCAAATCCCTGTATTACCATTCCATACTGCTTTACCTGCTGGGTTTGATTGTACTGCATCCATCATCGGTGTTTGGAAGAAGGTGGGGTGAAAACTACCCACGCCAATATTCAAATGTTTAAGTTCCAAACGTAGGCTATCGCACAATGCCCAAACACCTGCTTTGCTTGAAGTGTAATGCGTGTTTAAAGGGGAATGTACAAATGCTGCTAAGGACGAAATCGCCAATAGATAGCCTTGGGTTTCTTTTACATAAGGTAGCGCAGAACGGAAAGTACGAAATACACCTGTTAAATTAATATCAATCGTTCGCTCAAAAGTTTCAGGTGCCATATGTTCCAGTGATGCTGGATTACCAACACCCGCATTGGCAATCACGACATCAATTTTGCCAAAATGCTTTGCAGCACTTGCCATTGCAGTTTCTAAACTTGCTAAAGAGCAAACATCTGCTTGCCATCCTACTACGACACTGTTTCCGCCTAAATCATTTGCTTGTTGTGTGACTTTATTTAAGTCTAAATCTAGTAATGCTAACTTAGCACCTTTATCGCGTAATGCCTGTGCTGTTGCTTGACCTAAGCCACCCGTTGAACCTGTAATGACGACAACTTTATCTTTTAATTGATATTTACTCATGATTTTTACTCGATTAGATAGCGACTGTACGTTTTAGAAAATTAATTTGATCATTCACTACATGCTCAAATGCATCACCGATATAAATTTCAAAATGACCATAGTGATAGCGTTTAATTTCTTTTTCAGGAGTTTGATTGGCATAACGCAAAGTTGCTTTGGAGGGTGCAACACTGTCAGTTTCACAAACACAATATAATACAGGGGCTTTTATTTTCTTGGCTTGACGCCCGGGATAGTAACGAATGATGTCTAGTGCAAAACGTGCTGCGACATAATTCTTATAATCTGGATCATATTGGGTGAGTTCGAGTGAACCTGAATGTGCATCTGCTGCATTCATGAGTGCTGTATTACCAGGCGTTGCGGACAAAGGCACCATAACAGGTTCATTTCCCAGTACAGCACCTATGCGATCACGTAATGCCAAAGCCGTGAGTTTTAACGAAGTCACTGGATTCATGACTAGACTTGACGAAAGTCCATCTGTGAATGGACATTGAGAAATTACCGCACGGATATTTGAATCTTGGGCAGCCGTAGCTAAAACATGTCCTCCAGAAAAGGATGAACCCCACAGAATAATTTTTGAATGATCTATTCCTGATAATTGACGTGCATAAGCTATCGCAGCTTTCCAGTCTTCAAGTTGGCGGTTAATGTCTAAAAGTTGTCTTGGTTGACCTTCACTGTCCCCAAAATGCCGATAATCAAAAACAAGGCAAGCATATCCTGCTGCAACAAAACGTTCTGCAAAAGCAGTTAAACGCATTTTTCGAGTGCCACCAAGCCCATGAGCCATGATGATAATTGGGGAGGGTAATTGCTGATCTGGACGATATAGATATGCACTACATTTCAGATCACCAGAATTGAAGTAAATATCGCTTGGTTGTGATCTTTCACTATTTTTGCTGCTCATCGCTATTTCCTCATGATGGGGCGTAGCGCTATTTTTGAGCAAAATTAATGTATGAGCTTGATGGAAACCGCCATATCACTTGATATTTTACGCCAATTTATTTATCCGTTCCATAATCGAACTTAATAGCGTATTAATTCTTATCATTTTCATAATATAGATTAAGCAATCGCTGTGCATTTTCCGCACAAGTGATTTCATCAGGTTTATTATTAATCGCAAAGATCATCATCCGTAGGTTTTGCTTACTGACTGCTAATTTCTGTTCTAATTCTTCAATGTCTTTGATTTTGCTTTCTAAAATTCCAATAAGCGTGTCATGATCCCAATTCGTTACATTTGATGGCAAAAAGGCTTTAATTTCTGCGAGTGAAAAGCCGACTTGTTGTGCTTGTTGAATTAGAAAAAGCTGTTTAAGGTCGTTTTCGCTATATTCTCTATAGCCATTCGATTTACGTTTTGCCTTAGGTAACAATTTGATTTGTTCATAATAACGAATTGTCGGTGTAGTTAAACCGCTCTGCTTTGATAATTCGCTAATATTCATTTTACTGATTTCCTCTTGACATTAAAGTTAACTTTAGACTTATAGTGATGCAAAAGCAAGATCAAAAATAACGCTAAAGCAGAGGTAAAGCATGTCTAAACGTATATTACATATTGTCACCAATGTATCTGAATATGAAGGAATTGATCAGCCTACAGGTTTGTGGTTAGGTGAGCTTACCCATGCATATGATGAATTTGAGAAGCAAAACTATATTCAAGATATCGTTAGTCCACTGGGAGGAAAGTCTCCTCTTGAACCAAAATCATTAGGGCGTTTCGTTGCTGATCAATCCGTTTTGAAGAGAAAAAATGATGCAGCATTTATGCAACTACTTGAAAACACCAAAAAGCCATCTGAAATCAATTGGAAAGATTATGATGTGATTTATTACACGGGTGGGCACGGCGTGATGTGGGATTTTTTGAATAATGTCGAACTCCAAGAAATTACTAAAAAAATTTATGAGAAAGGTGGCATAGTTTCTAGTGTTTGTCATGGTTACTGTGGGCTATTGAATGTTCGTCTTTCAGATGGACAATATCTGATAAAAGATAAGAAGTTGACTGGCTTTGCATGGAGTGAAGAGATCTTAGCAGGTGTGGCAAAAAAAGTGCCTTATAATGCTGAACAGTTAGCGAAACAACATGGGGCAATTTACTCTAAAAAAATCATTCCTTTTGCACCCTATGTGGTTCGAGATGGTCATTTGATTACAGGTCAAAATCCTTTTTCTGCTCGCCCAACGGCTCAAGCAATTATTGAGCGTTTATCGAATGATTCATTCTGATAATTCATATTTAAATTTTGGAGCTAATTTATATTTCAGAATTTAATTGGAATATTCAATTTATGAACCACGTTTTTTCATGTCTTGACGAAATTGAATAGGAGTCATTCCACTCCATTTTCTAAATGCACGAGTAAAATTGGCAGGTTGAAGATAGCCAAGATAATTGGCGATATTTTGTATTTCCATATCGCTGCTAAGTAAAAGTCTCTCAGCTTCTTTGTATTTAACTTCATCTAGTAAGGTAAGGTAAGATGAGCCTATTTCGTTAAGATGCCTTCTTAGGGTTCGGTTTGAAATGTGTAAGCGCTCCGCAACCGTATCTAAACTTGGATAGCCCTTTTCAGGGGTAAGTACTAACTCTGTTTTTACGCGTAAGCAAATATCTTGAATTTGTTCGGAAAACCGAATTTGTTCTGCTTCACATTGTGCTAAGGCTTGTTGAAAAGCAGATGGGTCTGCCATTTTGGGTGATTGGTTCAAGAGTGATGAACTATATCGAATTTGATTTCTATTTTGATTAAACTGAATTGTGGGAAGTTGCTGTTCAAACTTTTGATGATAGGATGGCTCTAGCCAATCTACCTTTAATTCAACCTCAGAAAAGTTTCTCTCTATTAAAGAACGACCTGTCTGAATAGTTCCGATCATTAAACATTCATAGAAAAAGCGTCTTAAAACGTCTGCTTGCTCTGGATGGTTACTGATTACGGGATGGGTTTCTTGAATATCAATTATAGATAAGTTTTCTGCTTCATAAAAATCCATTCGATAGTCTTTCAATCGCATGTTAAAAAACTGTGTTGCAAGTTCAATGGCATGTCGTAAAGAAGGGCTGCTCATTAACGCATATCCCATTGGACCATGTGCGGTTAGGCGAAGTTTTAAGCCATATTCATAACCTAATCCAGAATCCTTCGCTAAAGTTAAGCTTACCCAAGCCAATTTAGACCATTGAAAAGGTGTAATACGCGCATCTAATTGATGAAGTAATGTCAACGGTATTTTACTTTTATGCAAAATCTCCGATGCAGAAAATCCCTTTTCGACCATGATTTCTAATAATAAATGAGCATAAGAGATCGGAATACTTGCTTTTGATAGTCCATATGGATCTTTCATTTTTATTTTATCTGTTGGCCGAAAATGATTAGCATTATGTCTTAACTCCATCTCACGCTCAAGTTTTACATCTTAGATACTAAGATCATTCTGTTGACTTGAGTATTTAAGATGAGCTTACCTCGTCCCCTGAAAGAATCTCCCGTTGTAATCACAGGTGCATCATCTGGTATTGGTGAAGAACTTGCTAAGCAATTCGCTGCACGTGGCTATTCGCTTATTTTAGTTGCTCGACGAGTCGATAAGCTTGCGCTGCTTGCTGCCAATTTACGCCAAGAATATCAAGTAGAGGTGAATCTACGCCCATGTGATCTTGCTGATCGTCAAGAAAGAACTAAATTTCGCAAAGAGTTGGAAAAGATCAATGTTTCTATTCTATGCAATAACGCAGGTTTTGCCACTTTTGGTCGATTACAGGAATTAGATGCTGACCGAGAGCGTGAAGAAACAGAAGTGAATGCAGTTGCTGTACAGGATCTCACTTTAGCGGTATTACCTAAAATGATTCAGCGTAAAACAGGAGCAATTTTAATTGTAGGTTCTACATCGGGTCATCAACCGACGCCAGCAAACGCGACTTATGCTGCGAGTAAAGCCTTTGCGAACTCATTTGCTGAATCACTGCATAGTGAACTAAGTGGTACGGGCGTGACATGTACCTTGTTAGCTCCTGGTCCAACGATAACAGGCTTTAATGAAGTTGCTGGGATTTCAAAAATTGATGGTGTTGGTGGCAATTTTGTTTGGGTTACAGCGGAACGAGTTGCTAAAGAAGCGATTCAAGGTATGGCTTGTAATCGTCGTATTGTAATTCCAGGTTTTATTGCACAAGCGCAAACTTTGGGTGGACGTTATACCCCACGAATCATCTTACTCCCAATATTAAAGCAAGTATTTTCGAGATTAAAAGCATGAGACAACTGATGAATGATCTACGCACGCCGATAGGTCTTGCGAATCTTGGTCATAAGCTTTATCACAATGCCCAGTATTTAACAGCTGTGGTTGAGGTGAATGAGAAAGCGATGGCACGTTGGCTGCCTGCGGGGATGAAGTTAGTGAAACCTGCCAAAGCAGATTTATTTTGTGCCTATTTCCCAGAAAATGTGTATACCGAGGCTTACCATGAAGCAGGGTTATTTGTGCATAT
Organism: Acinetobacter tjernbergiae DSM 14971 = CIP 107465; assembly: GCF_000374425.1. Classification (GTDB taxonomy): domain Bacteria; phylum Pseudomonadota; class Gammaproteobacteria; order Pseudomonadales; family Moraxellaceae; genus Acinetobacter; species Acinetobacter tjernbergiae. The sequence continues at coordinate 44,898 of NZ_KB894370.1, forward strand.
TCAGGTAGGTAACAAAACGGGTATTTTTTGTCCGTGGATGATTTTAGATGATGACCGCGCCATGATTATTGGACGTGAACTACTTGGTTATCCTAAGAAAATAGGGCAAATCCTTTGGGAAAATGATGGTACACGTATTGTCAGCCAAGCATCTCGCAGAGGTACGTTATTGATTGAAATGGAAGCTAAACTTGGAGAGGTTTTGCATGATGCACCGCCAATTTTAGGTTTGCCACATCGTAATATCACAGGTGGTTTAGGGCTAGGTTTACCTCGAGAAGTCCGATTTACCCCGAAAGAACATCCTGTTGAAGTCCGTCGTGTAGAGATGAATTTACGCTTTACAGGTACAGTAAATGATCCTCTACATGAGATGGGCTTAGGTAAAGTTGTGGATGCACGCTTACATCGTGTGGATTTATCAGGTGGCTTAATTCCGCCAATTCAGATTCCTCGATTACGTACACCTTTGTTTTTACTGCGCCAATTTAATCCACGTGTTTTATAAACAGGGGATTTAGTGATGAATATGCTTGTTGCTCCTCAGTCAGAAAAAGCAATCAAATGTAGACAAATTTCTGCATCAATTGATATTCCAGTAAGAGCCATGGACTTTACTTTTCCTGATGAGATTCCTGAATTTTGGTTTAATCATAATCCGCTACTTACCATGTTGTTGACTGCATTATCTAGTGCATTTCCAGATGGGGAGCGGCAATTCATTCACAGCGTACGAAACTATCAGCCAAAAATTAATGATCCTGTTTTGCTTAAGCAAGTTCGAGCTTTTATTGGTCAAGAAGCACATCATGGTAAAGAACATGATGTGCTCAATGCGGTCATGTTGAACAAAGGTTATCCCGTAGACCGAATTTATAAGCGCTTTAAAAAAATGAACCGCTTGATGCAGGAACAGTTTTCTCCAGCTCATCAACTGGCATGTACAGTTTGTATGGAACATCTCACGGCGATTTTAGCGGATTATTTTATTACGACTGCACCTAACGATTTGGCTTTATTTCATATCCATCTGAGAAAAATTTGGGCATGGCATGCCATTGAAGAAACTGAACATAAGGCAGTGGCATTTGATGTCTATCAATCTTTAGTAAAGCGACCTTACTTTTTAAGGCTAGTAATGTTGGAGACCACGTTTTCTTTTGTACTGATCACTGGGCGTGGAACGATAGAACTTTTGCAATATTCAGGTAAACACCATGATTTAAAAGGGCTTTATCAAGGAATGGTTTATTTGTTTGGACGAAAAGGTTTGGTCAGAAAAATTGGCAGGGCATATTTCGATTTTTTCTCACTCGATTTTCACCCTTGGCAGCATGATAACCGCAGCAAGATGAACTTATTAAAATACCAGTATTTCAATGAATAAGGCTCTGAATTTAGAACAGATCATCCAGTTTTTAATTATATTTATTTAGGAATTTATATCATGGCAAAGCCTACATTCGCACACTCTCCATTACATCAACCTCTTCGTTTGGCATGTGGAATTAGTATTCCAAACCGAATCGCAAAATCGGCTATGAGTGAACAATTGGCAGATCGACATGGCTCACCAACAACAGACTTACAACAGCTCTATGCTGCGTGGGCAAAAGGTGGTACGGGATTGTTAATCACGGGTAATGTCATGATTGATCATCGTGCTTTTGTTGAGCCTAGAAATGTAGTGCTAGAAGATGCGCAGTTCTTACAGGCAAATAAGTTATGGGCTCAAGCTGCTCAAGCCAATGGCAGCAAGATTATTATGCAAATTAACCATCCTGGTCGTGTTGCCGTACTTCCCTTATTTAAAAAACCGATTGCACCTTCAGCAATAGGGTTAAATCTACCTGCGATGAATCTGATTCGTGTTCCGCGTGCGATGTCAGAAATTGAGATATTGGAACAAATTAAACGTTTTGCAACTACAGCAGCACTAGCGATACAGGCAGGCTTTGATGGCGTGCAGGTTCATGCTGCGCATGGTTATTTGTTATCACAGTTTTTATCGCCATTGGCAAATATCCGTACAGATCAATGGGGGGGAACGCCAGAGAATCGTCGTCGTATTCTAATTGAAACGGTTCGTGCTGTGCGTCAGGCGATTGGTCCAGATAAAATCTTAAGTGTAAAACTAAACGCTGCTGATTTCCAAAAAGGCGGATTGAGTCAGGAAGAGTCTTTGCAGGTTGCTTTGGTGTTAGAAGCTGAAGGAATTGATTTATTAGAAGTGTCTGGTGGTAATTACGAATCTCCAGCACAATTGGGATATGCGCCTGATCGTTCCGCTCAACGTGATGCTTATTTTATTCATTATGCTACAGCATTACGTCAACACAGCAAATTACCACTGATGCTAACAGGTGGGCTACGTCATGTCGATTTTATGAACCAAATTGTGGCGAATGGTACAGTGGATTTAGTTGGATTGGCTCGCCCTTTTGCAATGCAACCTGATTTGGCAAAACAATTATTAGCCGGTCAATCTGTCGTAGAACCCGCAAAAATTCCTGCTATTGGATATAAGCCTGTGGATGCTTATTTACAATTAGCTTGGCATGCTGCTCAATTCCGTCGCATCAGCAGTGGTCAACAACCTAAAGTGATTAAAGGGCTAATTCGAACATTAGCTGCTTTTGGCCCAAGAATGAGTTTCAATATTTTGACACAGGACTAGGGGGCAGTTTTTACTATACAAGGATTTTTATCATGAAGCGTTTAATCAAACAAAGTCATCGCATTGTTCCTCGATGTCCAATATGTGATTTATGATGACTCAATGGCTATGTAAATGCTTACTTTAATTAACTCGATTACGCCAGTACTAGAGCGTTGGTTCTGTCAGACATTATTCAGATAACGTTTAAAAAAATCGCAGATATATTATGGAAAAGCTTGTTCAATCATAGATAATTGTGAATACTCATGCCCGAAAATTCGGACTATAAGATTATCTTTTGGGGTTAGGCAATTACTGTGAAAACATATCCATTTACATTTTCTCGTTTACATAAAGCGTTACTAGCGGTTGGTTCATTTTCATGCCTAGGGCTAAGCTCAGTATTGGTACATGCTGAAGATGAAAATAAGGTATCCCGATTAGAAACAATCACAGTAAACGCCCAAGCAGCAGAAAGCGTATATTTTCAACCAAAGGTGAATTTATCTGGTTTTACTCAACAAAATATTGCTGAGATTCCTGCATCTATTCATGCAGTTACGGCTGAGCGAATTGCTGATCAACATGCGAAAACCTTAACGGATGTTGTAAAAAATGATGCTGCGGTAGGTGATGGTTACGCCCCAATTGGCTATTACTCAAACTTTATGATGCGTGGTTTCGCGCTGAACCTTGGCTCAAGCTACTTGCTCAATGGTAACTTACTTCGCGGTGAGCAAAATGTCGCGCTTGAAAACAAAGAACAAGTCGAGATTTTAAAGGGTATGAGTGCCATTCAAAGTGGCATGTCGACACCTGCGGGTGTGGTTAATTATGTAAGCAAACGTCCTAAAGACATCCGTTCAATGACCGTTGATGCAGATAGTCATGGCGGTAATCGTATCGCAGCGGACTTGGGTGGATTTTTAGGAACTGAGCAACAATTTGGTTATCGAATGAATTTGGCGCATGAGGAAATCCATCCGCATGTAGAACATGCCAATGGTAAACGCTTATTTGGCTCTTTGGCTTTAGATTGGAACATTTCCGATCGTTCAAAACTAGAATTTGATATTGAATCACAGCGTCAACGTCAGCGTTCAGTACCAGGTTATCAATTACTTGATGGTAAAACAGTACCCACTGACGTGGAGTGGGATCGTTTACTTGGCTATCAAAGTTGGAGCCAACCTGTCATCAATCAAAGTCTAAATACGGGCTTAAAATATAATTACCAAATCAATAAAGATTGGTCAGCAAATCTAAGTGCTTCACAAAGCCGTGTTGTGGTAGATGATTATTCAGCATTCCCGTGGGGCTGTTATAGCAACGTGTGTCAGATTACTGGTTTAGGCAATACTTTTGACCAAAATGGTAACTATGATATTTATGATTTCCGTAGTCCTGATGACAGTTATTTGACCAATCAATTTAAAGCAGGATTAAATGGTCAATTCAGTACTGGCACATGGCAACATAAACTGAGTTTAGAGTTATCACAGACTTATAAACGACATGCACAATATGATGCGATTAATAAACCAGTGGGCACAGGAAATATTTATACTGACACTGTGAACTATGATCCGTCTGGCGCGACTTTGGGCAATCACTATAAATCTTTAAATGGTCAACAGACTGCATTGAATTTACTTGATCAGATTGACTTCAATAATACTTGGTCTGCTGTAGTAGGCGGTAAATTATTGCATTTGAATGAAAGTGCCTATGATGCAAATGCGAATAACATCCGAGATACCAACTTTAATCGCTTCTTGCCTCAATTTGCTGTGATGTATCAGCCTTGGGAACAGACCCATGTTTATGCATCTTATGCCAAAGGCTTAAGTGACGGCGCACAAGCACCGTGGTTTGCAAACAATCCTTTTGTGACATTAGTACCTAAGCATTCAGCTCAGTCTGAGTTAGGGATTAAACAGCAATGGCGATCTTTACTTTTTACTGCGGCATTGTTTGATTTAAAACAAGACAATCAATATACCAATACTTCAAATGATTTTGTGGTGGATGGTCAACAACATAACCTCGGCTTAGAACTTGGTCTACAAGGGCGTATTGGTCAAGACCTAGATCTGACATCGAGTTTGGCACTGACCCGTTCACGCTTACAAGATATACAATCATCTGAATATCAGGGTCATCAAACTCAAAATGTACCAACTGTACGTTTGGCAAGTTATATCTCATACCAAGTACCGCAAGTAGATGGATTACGGTTATTGGCAGGTATGCAATACAGTAGCAGTAAATATGCAAATAAATTAGCTACAGTGAAAGTACCTAGCTATACCTTGTTTAACGTGGGTTCAGCCTATAATTTCCGTGCTTATGGCTATGAAAATACACTGAGATTTAATGTTGATAATGTGTTTAATAAAAAATATTGGCGAGATGTAGGTAGCTTCTTCGGTGATGATTATTTATTTCTTGGTACACCACGTACAGCACAATTGTCTTGGACTGTGAATTTTTAAATAAAAGACTTGGAGTGTAAAAATTAACGGTTTAAGTTGACTTAGGCTGTTAGTTTTTACACTAAAATAAAGTTCATAAAGCTACACATCATTTAAAAAATAGCAATGCTAAAATTATTTTGCTCAAAGCTAAAAATTTCAATCTGATTAAAGAAATTCTAATCCATCTATAATTTAAAAAGAGTGTATTTAAAAATGAATAAAATTCTATTAGGTGTATGCATCGGTTTAAGCACTTTTTATACAATCGATTCAGCTTATGCAATAGATGCAAAATATAGAGTAAAACTAGAACATTCTGGTTGTACTCAAGTCTCAGAGCTGCAAGGTTGCGATGTAAATAAAACGAAGGCTGATAATGCAAAAGCAGGATTTGGAGCATCTACATCCACTCATTTTAATACTTATGCTGGTGAATGGATCGCAAAGAACTCAAATACAGGACAAACCATAGCAACTATTCGAGTAGATCGTAACGAAAATGTTTGGATTAATGGGCAAAAAGCCAAAGCAAAAAGAAGTGATGGTGGATTAATTTTTAAAAAAGGCTTGATCACCTATAAATTAGAAGGTGATCCAACTCAACAAAACCAAAGTTCTTGGAATGATTCAGATGCCAAAACAACAGGGCCAATTCTTAAAAAATAATTATATTTATCTAACGGAAAAGCCTTTTGCAGCATAACTAAATTTTCTTTTAAATATTGATTTTAAACAATTTATTCTATATTTTTCTGATTTAATTTATAAAAAATGATTTAAGTTGTTTTCTATCTTTTATTCCTGATGAAATTAACATAATTTCAGAACATGAATTTTACTCATCTTGAGGTTAGATTAAATCATTTTTATTCATCTAATGATTGCGGTATAAATCACTTATAGAGAAATTTAGATTTTATTGCAAAAATTAGGATACCAATCATCATGAGTACAGAGTTTGCATGTTCAATTAAACGCATTCGTTTTGATGAAAACTATCAACCAGCAGATAGCACACGTTTAACGACCAATTTTGCCAACTTGGCGCGTGGTGAAAGCCGTGAGCAGAACCTACGCAATACGCTTCGAATGATTAATAATCGTTTCAATGCTTTAGCACAAACAGATAACCCAAATGGTGATCGCTATTCACTTGAAATTGATATTATTTCTGCGGATTTAGATATTGAAGGTAATGGTAAAGCATTCCCAATCATTGAAATGCTAAAAAGCACGATTACCGATCACCATACCAATCAACGTATTGAAGGCATGATTGGCAATAGCTTCTCATCTTATGTGCGTGACTACGATTTTAGCGTGGTGCTAAAAGAACATAATAAAGAGAACTCAACTTCGTATGCGCCTGAAGGTTTCGGTGATTTGCACGGGAAGCTTTATCAATATTTAGTGAATTCAGATACGTTTAAGGCTGAATTTAATCAACAACCTGTCATTTGTTTGAGTGTTTCAACGGCGAGGACCTATCACCGTACTGTCAATGAACATCCTGTTTTAGGTGTTGAGTATAAACAAGATGCATACTCACGCACCGATGAATATTTCCACAAAATGGGCTTACAGGTTCGCTTCTTCATGCCGAAAGGTAGCGTTGCACCTTTAGCATTCTATTTTGCGGGTGATTTATTACGCGATTACACTGACTTCGAGCTGATCAGTGCGATTAGTACCATGGAAACTTTCCAAAAGATCTACCGTCCTGAAATTTACAATGCAAACTCATCAGCGGCGCAAGTCTATCAAGCAAGCCTAGAATACCCAGATTATTCATTGACACGAATCATCTATGACCGTGTTGAACGTGGTCAGCTTGCGGTAAAACAAGGTAAATGGACGGAAGAAAACTTTATCAAGCCTTATCAAAACATCCTTGAGCAATGGGCTGCGAATTACACCGTAGACAGTAACGCTGCTTAATTTATCTGAAACAGAATATAGAAATAGAGATTTAAAATGGCAATTTTATTACCGACATCAACGGCTGGCAGCTTACCGAAACCGTCTTGGCTTGCTGAGCCTGAAAAACTTTGGTCACCTTGGAAACTTGAAGGTGAGGCATTGCTCGAAGCGAAGCAAGATGCTTTACGCTTGTCACTGCAGGAACAACTGCATGCAGGCATTGATATTGTCAGCGATGGCGAGCAAACCCGCCAGCATTTTGTGACCACGTTCATTGAGCATCTGGATGGCGTTGATTTTGAGAAACGCGAAACGGTGCGTATCCGTAATCGTTATGATGCAAGTGTTCCATCTGTAGTGGGCGCAGTATCTCGTCAAAAGCCTGTTTTTGTTGAAGATGCCAAGTTTTTACGCAGCCAAACCACTCAGCCGATTAAATGGGCGTTGCCTGGCCCAATGACCATGATTGATACATTGTATGATGGTCACTATAAAAGCCGTGAGAAACTGGCTTGGGAATTTGCCAAAATTTTGAACCAAGAAGCACTTGAATTAGAAGCTGCGGGTGTCGACATCATTCAGTTTGATGAGCCTGCATTTAATGTGTTCTTTGATGAGGTAAATGATTGGGGTGTTGCCACTTTAGAAAGAGCGCTTGAAGGTCTTAAATGTGAGACTGCGGTTCATATTTGCTATGGCTATGGCATCAAAGCCAATACCGATTGGAAAAAGACTTTGGGTTCAGAGTGGCGTCAATACGAAGAAGCTTTTCCTAAGCTACAAAAATCTAAGCTCGATATCATCTCACTCGAATGCCAAAACTCTCGTGTGCCAATGGATCTAATTGAACTGATTCGCGGTAAAAAAGTCATGGTTGGTGCGATTGATGTGGCAACCAATACGATTGAAACACCCGAAGAAGTCGCGGATACGCTACGCAAAGCACTTCAGTTTGTTGATGCAGATAAACTTTATCCTTCGACTAACTGTGGTATGGCACCTTTGGCTAGAGAAGTGGCAAGAGGCAAATTGAATGCTTTAAGTGCAGGTGCAGAAATTGTTCGAAAAGAACTTTCTGCCTAGTACTGACTCAGCGATATAATGATATGTAAAGGGTATTCGTTTGGTTTAACTAAAATGCCTGATCAAACGAGTCACCCTTAGTCAGATTTAGAGCAAGTATCAGTTCTACTCAGAACTCATTTAGATGATGTGCCAATGTCGCGATCGAGTGGTAGAGCGAAATCTAAAGAAAATCTAAGGTTCAATTTAGGAATAAAATGATGATTGAAGCAACAGACTTTAGAAATGCAATGTCTTTATTGACTAGTGCAGTGAATGTAGTGACGACTTCAGGGGCTTCTGGTCGTCATGGATTTACTGCATCTGCGGTGTGTAGCGTCACTGATACACCGCCGACATTATTGGTCTGTATGAACAAAACCTCTCGGTCACATGCACATTTTATAGAAAATGAAATTTTAACCGTAAATGTTTTAGGCGCACATCATCAGCATATTTCCAACGTATTTTCATCCAAGATGAGTTCAGAAGAACGCTTTAAATATGGAACTTGGACAGAATTAGAAACAGGTGCGCCTGTTTTAGATGATGCTCTGGTGAGTTTTGATTGTCAGATTGAACAAATTCAAGAAGTTGGAACACATACAATTTTTATTTGTCGTACTGTAGCGATTCAACAAGGTCAAAATGAACATAGTTTGGTTTATTTCAATCGTGCTTATCATCATGTCGGCGAAGCAGAAATCGCGTAAAGTAACTTTGTATTTAATATTAACTCTCAAGTAAGTAAGTATGTCGTGGAATTAATTATTTTTTTAGCAATAGGTGCGTCAGCAGGATTCGCTGCTGGGCTCTTTGGTGTTGGCGGTGGACTCATCATCGTACCACTTTTATATGTGGTCTTTACGCAAATGGGGTACGGATCTGAAGTGATCATGCATATGGCTCTAGGGACATCTTTGGCGACCATTATCGTGACATCTATCAGTTCATTAATGGCTCATCATAAAAATGGTGCTGTGATTTGGCCTGTATTCAAAAATCTAAGTCCTGGGCTGGTTGTTGGGTCTTTTTTTGGTGCAGGTATTGCAGGATTACTTTCAGGGGCACATTTACAACTGATTATTGGTGTTTTTGTACTTTGGGTTGCGTATCAGATGTTTACTGGTGCAAAAAAGGTCGTTGATCAGAATAAAGCACTTCCTTCAGCAGCTAAACAAGTATTTGCTGGTACTGGAATCGGTGTTGCATCAGCAATTTTTGGGATTGGAGGAGGGAGCCTAACTGTACCTTATCTCAATCATTATGGCGTAGTCATGCAAAGAGCGGTGGGAACATCAGCAGCATGTGGTTTACCGATTGCGATTGCAGGTGCGTTGGGCTTTATGCTTTTTGGTATGAAAGAACAGGTACATGTTCCTAATAGCATTGGCTATGTGCATATTTATGCCTTTATTGGCATCAGCTCAATGAGTTTTTTTACAGCGAAGTTAGGTGCTAAAGTGGCACATGCATTATCGCCACAAATGCTGAAAAAATGCTTTGCTGTATTGTTACTTATTGTCGGATGTTTTTTCCTTTTTAAAGGAATACGTTGAAATATAATAGGTTGATTCCTGTGATAAAAGCTCATTAAATATGGGCTTTTTTTTCATTGTGATTAAATGTATTACAGATATGGTAATCTAAGATTATCCCTAGCAGTATAAATTTCGAGCTTATCCCATAAATGTACAAGATTGACTCTCAACAAAATAGAATTTCTCCGCTAATTACTAAAACTTTTTCTGAGCTTGGGTTTTCTGAGCGCCATCATCTTCAAGAGTGGTTGGTTAATACCCCAGCTGTTTTTGGAGAAGAATTATTGATGATTCAAAAGGAATTTGCTGGTTTTGATGATACAAAAGAGCGTTTAGATCTCTTGGCGATCGACAAAGAAGGTAATTTAGTTATTATTGAAAATAAGCTTGATGATTCTGGGCGTGATGTTGTATGGCAGGCTTTAAAATATGCAGGTTATTGTTCTAATCTTACTAAAAATGACATTATCGAAATTTATCAGAAATATCTTGACCAATATTTTCCGAATGACCACGTCAAAGCTTCAGACCGATTATCTGAGTTCTTAGAAATCGAGGATTTACAGACCAAACTTATCAATACTAGTACAAGTCAAAGAATTATTTTAGTGGCAGCTAACTATAGAAAAGAAGTTACGAATACTATGCTTTGGCTAAGCCAATTTAACCTATCATGCCAATGCTTTAAAGTAACACCCTATAGTAGTAATTCAGATTTGTTTCTTAATATTGAACAAATCATTCCACCTCCAGAAATTAAAGAATTTATGATCGGCATAGCTGCAAGAGAAGCTGAAGAAAAAACTGTTGATATTCAACTAAAACATAGACATAAACTTAGGAGAGAATTCTGGGAACAGGCATTAGAAGCTTTTCGTAAAAGTCCATGTAAACTCTATAATAATATTAGCCCATCTGATGATCATTGGTTAAGTGCAGGCTCAGGTGTTAGTTCTTTACCTTATAGCCTTATTTTTAGTAAGAAAGAGGCTCGAGTCGAACTTAGTATTTCTCGTGCAGAACCTGATGCAAATAATGCTACTTTTGAATACCTAAAATCTTATCGAGATCAAATTGAGAAAATATTTGGACATTCACTTGAGTGGTTACCTTTACCTGGAAAAAAATCATGTCGCATTCAATACGCAAAACCTTTTGATGGTTATGACAAAGCTGAATGGCCAAGCATGATCGAATGGATGGTTACAAATATGATAAAATTTGAACAAGCATTTGCTCCGCACATGAATGGTATTTATCAATTGCTCAAACAAGGGCAGTGGCAACCCAAGATACATGAAGACGAATAAACATCTAACAAATTAATAAAAGTCTATACTCACCATCATTTTCAGTAGGTGCTCTATGCACACAGGGCAAAACTTGTTGCGTTGGATGATCTACTGCCAGTCGCCAAAGATGTCCTAAGCCTAAATTTATAGGTTCTATATCGGGTTTAGGCTGATAATGTAGATCAAAGAAATATTCTTCTAAAAACGTTTCAAATTCAGTATATTGACCATCATGTAATTTTTTGAGTTTTTCCCTAATTTCTGGGATTAAAATCTTTTGCTCAACCTGATCATTGGGTGCGATATCACTTGCAGCACCATGATATGTACATAAAAAAGTATCAGTTGGAATGGGGGATCGATCAACATGAAATGAATATACATCCGTTGAAATGAAATCTAGTTCATCATCACGCTCGTAACTTTTAAGTAAGTTAAGCGAAGGTGAAGCTCCGAAATTAGTTAATAGTTGTATATCCTTTAAGATAATTTCCCGTGCAAAATGACCGTTCTCTGAAAGTTGCAATGCTAATAAGTCATCAATCGAAACTTCTGTAATATTTTCTTTTAAATGAAGTTTATTGACAATCTCTTTAAAATCGCCAACCAAATTTCTATAAAAACAAATTGCATTCGTAACGCCGTGGAAGCTAGAACTTACTAACTCAGAAAAGCTAGAGACTACACAAATTTGATTGTTATCAGAAAATGTATTCTTCATAAAAAAGTAAATAAATTAGAAAATATGTTTAATGATACACAGTTTGGTTGGGTTATGAACTATCACGTTGAGCAAATTAGCTTAAAGATGAAATGAGCAAAATTATACTCAAAAAACTAAATAAAAATTCAAATTGCGCAAATATATTCACAAATATTGAAATATGTAGTATTCTTGAGAAAATAATTGCTCATTTATACGAATGAAAAAATTAACAATACAGGCATTACTTGATCAAAGTTGGTTAGATGTTGCTGAACTTACACTATTAAAACCTAAATTAGGCTCAGCTAGCGCTAGTGAATTGGCTTACGAGTTAGAATACGCAATCCACAATTTGGACAAACGAGATGAACACGCTTGCAGTCTATCACTACCTGTACAAATACTTATAAAACATGAATCTAAGTCATGGTTTGGTTTTTTAGATGATATTGTTCCATCAGGAGCAGCACGCCGTTATTGGATTAATTTTTTAGGCTTACAAAAACTAACCCATGCCGAGCAAGATAGTCTTTTATTAGAAAAAGGTGGCATCGCACCCGTAGGAAATTTGAGAATTAAAGAAGCTCTTCCACCAATCAATCCTGACTCAACTCTACATCTACGTTATTTTAGTCAAAATGATGTTGCTGATCGAACTGTTGATTTTCTCGAATATGCACAACAAATGGGGGCAATTAGTGGTGGTGCAACAGGAGCGGGTGGTGAAGCTCCGAAATTGCTGATACGTGCAACAGAAGATCAAAATATTTGGATTGATACTTATCAACAAAATTTTGATCAACCCGATCAACACTATTTAGTTAAATTTCCTCGGAATAATCGTAGTGAGATCGACTGTAATATTCTCAGAGCAGAATACTATTACTACCAAGAGCTCAAAGAGTTAGGCTTCAAGACGATAGAAACAAAAGAAATGAAGCTAATTGAAGGTGAAAAATATCCATCATTATGGCTACCAAGATTTGATGTTGAATGGTGCAATCAACAATGGCACCGTTACGGTCTAGAGTCTGTTTATTCTGTATTGAATAAGGCTTCAGGTAGTCATCTCAATCATTTTGAAGTGATCGAAAATCTTTGTCATCTAATGACCACGATCGATTCTAATTTTGACTCAACACAATTCATTTGTGAGTGGTTGCAAAGAGACTTACTGAATATTATTTTTGGTAATTCTGATAATCACGGGAGAAATACTTCATTTCTAAAAAAATCAGGAATGATTTTCCTTGCTCCAATTTATGATTTTGCGCCAATGAAAGCAGACCCAGAAGTCGTAACTAGGTCAACGACATGGGGAAGCCCTTATGAAGAAGGTGGAGAATATCGATGGGAACAAATCACTCAAAAACTTGCACATTTATGCGATCCAAAGTTATCAATGAATACATTGAAATTATTAGCAAGCAAATTTGTTGGGATAAAAGAAAGATTAATTGATAAAGGTGTGCCAAGACAGATTATTGAGATGCCAGCACTTTCATTCGACTACGTTGAAGTGAAATTAGAAAGATGGAAACTATTATGAATATAAAGACTCAGACTCAAGATCGCCAACAAGTTTTGATAAATCTATATATACAATACTTATTGAATGAAATTACATTGGGGCAATTATTGACGTATTTACGGAAAAACATTCTTGGTATGTCTCAGGAACAATATGCAAATCTAGTAGGTGTTAGTCGTCGGACCTTAACAGACATAGAACAAGATAAAGGAAAACTTACCCAATCTGTCTTAGATAAGGTATTCAAACCACTGGGATTAAAAGCAGGACTTGTGCCAACACATGAGCATATTGTGAGGAAAATTCTTAAAACATCAGAGTGAGATAAAAATCACTTAAATTTATGAATACATATTTTCCTAATTTGTTTAGGAGATTGGTGGCAGTCCACCACTAATTAAAATATTGAGTCTGGGTTTTGATAGCTACGATTTCTGTTTGGCTTTTTGGCGTAAGACATACAAATATAAGTTTTCTACTTTTTCACGTGCCCATGGTGTGGTACGCAAGAATCGCAATGATGATTTAACACTTGGGTCTATGCAAAAACATCTAATTTCAATTTTATGACTTAAGCCTTCAAAGCCACCGTAGTAATCCAATAATTCATCCAAAATGTCAGCAAGTTTTTTGCCGTGTAGAGGGTCATTGGAGGCGTTCATAATAGATCGACCATATTTTGGGAGGCCATCATTATAACCTGAGCCAGCAACATGTAAGTAGGCAACTTACATAATACTTTATTTAACTTATGTTTACCTAAAGTTTGATTCATAAGAATCTATGAGTTTATATTGATTAAATTAAATAACTTAGAGGTATAACGTTATAAAAACTAAAAGGGAAGTTCATGAACCAAAAGATTCATCATTATTCAATAGCATAATTTTGGATCGTAATTTTTAATAAAGGGATTGGGTCCGATTGCTATTTAGCATCTAGTAGTTTGTTGCCTAGCTTACCTTATTTGCATTTGATTTTAGTGTAACAACGTAGATCCTCATTAATAACGATGGCATTTGATTAAATTGTTAATATCTAATCAAACACCGTCATTAAGATTATAAAAAGTCTTTTTTACCGAACTGTATAGCCACCATCAATTGCTAATGCTTGACCAATAACAAAGGCAGCTCCTGGGCTACAAAGCCATAGAACAGCCGAAGCAATTTCTTCAGGTAAGCCTAAACGCGCAATTGGAACATCTTTAAGTAATTCATTCATCGCCTCTGGTTCTCGTTCCAGCATACTAGAAACCATTGGAGTATTTATGATTCCGGGGCAAATAGCATTAACGCGAATACCTCTTGAAGCATATTCAAGAGCAGCACTTTTTGTAAGACCAATGACACCATGTTTAGAGGCATGATACATCCCTCGGTCCGCAATACCGATTAAACCACCAATCGAAGAACAATTTACAATGGCACCTCTGTCTTGTTTACGCATATGTAATAATTCATATTTCATACAGTTCCAAACACCGCGTAAATTTACCGATTGTATCCGATCAAACTCTTCACCATCTGCATCAGCCGTTTCTGCCACTGGACTATTTATGCCAGCATTATTAAATGCCATATCTAAACGACCAAACACTGAAATGGTTGTGTCGATCATTGCTTTTACTTGGCTTTCATCAGCAACATTACAAGAAATAGCAATTGCTTTATGCCCTTGTGCAATTAATTCGTTTGCTGCTGTTTGTACAGCTTCTTGATGAATATCTGCCAAAACAACCGATGCCCCAGCTTTAGCAAAAGCCTGTGCTGTTGTTAATCCCATACCTGAAGCCGCGCCAGTAACGAGGGCAACTTGACCTTTAAAAGATGGGTTTATTAATTGATCTAAAGTGAGTTGATTCATATAAGATTCCTTAAAATTTAAAATTGAGTAAACGAAAACGGACTGCTTATTTATCGTTTGGATTCGGCTATAAGATATTTTTGGAAGAATTCAGTTAACTTATGAACTGAGGGATTCACATATTCAGGTTTGTCATATAAATCAAAATGGTATGCCTTTGGAATGACCATTAACTCTTTAGGCTCGGCAGCTTTTTCATATGCTCTTTTGCTGTAATACAGTGTTTCTGCATTTGCACCAGCAATAAGTAATAATGGGCGAGGAGAGAGCGTATCGATGTGATCGAATGGATAAAAAGCCATTTGATTACTAATACTGATATAGCGAAAATTTCCTGTCGAGTTTGGATGCTGACCTCGAGGTGTTCCGTAGTAATCAAAAGACTCACGGAAAAAGTTTGGTGTACTTTGATCTAGGCTAGATGAAGCAATTAACTTATCAATGCGAGCAGGTTCACCACGAGCTTCTTTCGTTCGCTGTATGCCTACTTCATCCATAATTTTTTTGCGCTGTTCATCTGAGACAGTCAGAATAGTTCCAAGACCTTCTCTACTAAATGCGCCAACATCAAATGTTGAAACACCAGCGATTGCTTTAATGCGGTTATCTGTTTGGGCAGCACTAAGGGTATAACCGCCTCCAGCACAAATACCCAATGCTCCGATTTGACTCGAGTTCACTTCGGGTAATGTACTTAGGTAATCAACAGCACTACGGATATCTTCAACTCGTTCAAAAGGGTTTTCTAGGTATCGAGGTTCGCCACCACTTTCGCCATAATGTGATGCATCGAATGCAAGAGTGATAAATCCATTTTCAGCGAGTTTTTTGGCATATAAACCTGAGGTTTGTTCTTTAACACCACCCCAAGGATGTGAGACAACAATCGCAGGATATTTTCGTTTTTTATCAAAATTTGGTGGAAAAAAGAGATTGCCAACCATACGAATATCACTATTTTTAAAAGTAATTTTTTGAATGGCAGAAACAGAAAGTTGAGTATTTATATTTTGAGCACTTGTATTTTGAAGCATAGTACTCGAACTTAAAAATATACCTAAAATCAATGGAAAACGTTTTTGAATGAACATGATCTATACCTTCAATTCTAATCTGATTACAAAAATCATTGAGTGAAAAAGACAGGTAGCATTACTTGAATCATTTGATTAGGATTAGTTCCTCATACAGAAAAGCTGATTTAAGCCATAACTACATTCCGATGACGAAATTCTGAGGCGAAACGGTTCATTGTTAATAGATCAATTTTTTTTAATTCTTGCCTAATCATCCAAATGATTAGATTTTTTCTTAGATCAGGATAAGATCAATATCTAAAGCCAAATAGATTTTTAAGGATGTATCAATGAAAAATTCTGGTTTAAATCAGGATCTAAACGATGCGCTGAAAAATTTGAGTAATAGTATTTCACAGCAGATTCAGAATATTGATAATGATCCTATTCCTATTGATGGCCTTACTTTATATCGTAGTCAAGAACCGCAAGAGCCACATGCCTGCATGTATGAACCGAGTATTTGCTTAGTGGCACAAGGGTCTAAAAGTGTGACGCTTGGTAGTCATGAATATATCTATGACCCATCTAGATTTGCTAGAAAATAAGCAAGATATTCCCATTTTGGCGCTAGGAATACAAAAAGAAATTCTATATCGTATTTTAATGGGGGAACAAGGTCACCGCTTACGTCATATTGTATCGATAGGCAGTACATCTTATCGGATTTCACAATCCATTGAATGGTTGAAAAAAAACTTTAATCATTCATTTTCCATTCATGCTCTTGCTGAGCAAGTAAATATGAGTGCGTCATCATTCCATCAGCATTTTAAAACGATGACTTCGACAACACCTTTACAGTTTCAAAAACAACTCAGATTACAAGAAGCGCGAAGATTAATGTTTGAGGAACGTTTAGATGCAGCCACGGCCTCTTTTCAGGTCGGTTATGAAAGCCCATCTCAATTTAATCGTGAATATGCTCGTTTATTTGGTTTACCGCCATTACAGGATATAAGTAAGCTTCATGATTTATCAAATATATAAGCTAAACATTTTAATAACAGGCTTTTATCAGTAGGCTTTGGATCATGTCATGCGGCAGCAGGGTTGAGGATGATACCTTATGGGGAGATTATTTGATACGTTCCAGACGTGCCTGTTTGGGTAAGTCTCTAATTGGGGGACTATGTAAAGTAATATAAGTGATAAATAATCTGGGCTTTTAATTAAAAAAGCCAAGTTGATTTGAGTCAGCACAACTTGGCTAAACTAAAGATTACTTCAAGTTTTTAGTAAAGAAGTCAGTTAATTTGTTAAAAGGGATTACATCAACTCGATCATATAGATCAACGTGTCCTGCACCCTTAACGTAGTACAACTCTTTAGGCTCACCAGCACGTTTATAGGCATCTTCACTAAACTCTTTGGAATGCGCTTGATCACCAGTAATAAAAAGCATTGGGCGAGGTGAGATGGTTTCTATGTCATTAAATGGATAGAAATTCACAAATCTAACTTCACTGGTTAAAGCTCTATTTTGAGTTTGTTCCAAAGTTTGGCCCTTAGGAATTGCTGCTCCGCGTGGTGTTCGATAAAAGTTATGAAATTCACTTACAATAGGCTCGCTATTGGCATCGACTGTTTTAGGTAAATAGTTTATCCATTGTTTACCTTTACCTTTACCTTTACCTTTACCTTTACCTTGAAACTCTGAGTAACGTTGTTCTGCTGCTGTTTCTAACATTTTCTTACGTTGCTCAAGCGTCTGGGAGTGATTTAAACCGTTACGTGTTACCGCACCCATGTCGTACATTGCAACAGTCGCAATGGCTTTTAAACGAGGATCTAATTTTGCTGCACTAATCGCAAAGCTACCGCTACCACAAATACCTAATACACCAATACGATTACGATCAATAAAAGTTTGACTACCTAAATAATCTACCGCAGCATTGAAGGCTTCTGTATATAGCTCGGGTGCCACTAGGTTGCGGGGTTGTCCTTCACTCTCACCCCAGAACGGTAAATCAATTGCCAAAGTGATAAAACCTTGCTCAGCCAATTTCTGTGCATAAAGCATTGAACTTTGTTCTTTCACCGCTCCCATTGGGTGTCCCACAATAATTGCAGCAGCTTTAGTATTCTTATTTAAATTTTTAGGAATAACTAAATTACCCACTACATTCATGTTGTATTGATTTTTGAACGTAACCTTCTGAATCGTAACTTGACTACTTTGATAGAAGTTATTTGCATCTTTTGGCATATCTGCCGCCATTGTTGAAGTTGAAGAAAATAAACCCATTGTGGCAATAAGGGCCGCTGTTAGAGTCGCATTACTGAATTTCTTTATATGTGATTGCATGATTCCAGCTTCCTGTAAAAAGATGATTCATAAATTTAGGGATTGAAAGGAGTTTATCTATTCTTTCTAAGAAGTATTAGCCTAAAAAAACAGCATAGACTTATGAGTAATATTCATTAATTGGGTGGTGTGTATTTTAAGTGATTGAAAATAATCTATTTAAATAAAAATTATTTGATTTTTAAAAGTGTAAGTGCTAAGAACTGGGAAAAATACGATGTTTATACTTTTATGATTCATGAATTATATACATAACTCTATTCGGCTTAAGCTACTTATTCCAGTTGATCCTTATTTTTATAATTGCTACTCCAATTTCGAGTAGAGATATTGAATGCTTAACCCTGAAGAAAAAGAAAGCGTCATAGGTGCTCCTGCTTACTGGAGTGGGGTTTTTGCCATGACCCTATGTGTTTTTGCATTGATTGCTTCAGAATTTATGCCAGTGAGTTGACTGACACCGATTGCAACAGATCTTCATATTACTGAAGGTTTGGCTGGGCAGGGAATTGCAATTTCAGGTGCTTTTGCTGTGATTACAAGTTTGACGATTTTTCGCTTATCAGGTGACATGAATCGTAAAACACTTTTGTTGGTTTTAACGGCTATTATGGCAATTTCAGGTGCGATCGTTGCGCTGGCACAAAATTATACAGTTTATATGCTAGGTCGGGCGTTGATTGGTTTAGTCATTGGTGGTTTTTGGTCGATGTCAGCCGCAATCGCAATGCGATTAGTGCCAAGCTCACAAGTTCCTAAAGCATTAGCAATTTTTAACAGCGGTAATGCTTTGGCAATGGTAATTGCTGCTCCTTTAGGAAGTTATCTGGGCTCAATCATTGGCTGGCGTGGTGCATTTTTATGCTTAGTTCCTGTGGCTGTACTTGCCTTTATTTGGCAATGGTTGAGTTTACCTTCAATACCAGCTACTTCTCGTCAAACAGAAAAGCAATCATCCATTTTTGGTTTATTGCGTAATCCAGTCGTTATGATGGGTATGTTAGCGATCAGTTTATTTTTCATGGGACAGTTTTCTCTTTATACCTATGTTCGACCATTTTTAGAAACCATAACCCGAGTTGATATTTCTACCCTGTCACTTATTTTACTGGGGATTGGGGTTATGGGATTTATTGGTACTGCCGTAATTAATACGTTCTTGAAACGTCATTTTTATGCAACTTTGATCGTCATTCCTATCATGATGGCTGTTATCGCATTGTCGCTGGTATTTTTTGGAACTTGGACGATTGTCGTTGCAGTGTTGCTTTGTATATGGGGGTTCTTAGCAACGGCAGCACCTGTAGGATGGTGGGGATGGTTAGCACGTACCTTACCCAATGATGCAGAAGCGGGTGGCGGTGATTCAACTTGCAATTGCTTTAGGTTCAACACTGGGTGGAATTTTATTTGACCATAGTGGTTATCAGATAACTTTTGTAGCCAGTGCACTTATTTTGGTTATTTCTTCTATTTTGATATCTCGTTTGACGACAAAGTAATCCAATTGCGTCGAATATTCATAAACGAATATGAATAAAGAAATAAGCATTGTCACGAGCAGAATGTTGGATTAGAGCTTATATATTTCTTTTAATAATGAACGTGGTGAGGGAATATGCCATGTTCAAATCTCTTATAGTTTTTAAGAATCATAGATTTTTTATTTTTAACTTCAATTATTTGTGCGAAGCATAACAGATTATAGAAATACGAAAATGTATGAGCAAGGAGCTAAAATGGGATAAAGTCATGAATAGGATTAATAAATCATACGTTTCTAAGTGGTATTATTTCAATATTAACGCTTAAATTACTGAATCATAGAGGATCTATATGATTACAAAAGAGAACTATAATGATCTATATGCCTTTCTGATGGTGACTCGTGAAGGTAGTTTTACTAAAGCAGCAGGTAAGCTAGGTGTTTCCCAGTCTGCTTTGAGCCATACCATTCGTGGACTGGAGGAGCGTTTAGGGATGTTGTTGCTCACTCGGACTACACGTAGCGTTTCTCCAACAGAGGCTGGTGACAAGCTAAGACAGACGATTGGAGCGAGTTTTGATCATATAGATAATGAATTATCATTACTGTCGAAACTAAGAGATACACCAGCGGGAAATGTAAGAATAAATGCAAGTCATCATGCTATCCGTTATGTGCTATTACCGAAATTAAAGCAATTAACGCAGCTTTATCCAGATATCAATATTGAGCTAACTGCAAATAATGGCATGGTTGATATTGTAGCGGAACGTTTTGATGCAGGTGTCCGTTTTGGTAGTCGTGTAGCGGAAGGAATGATTGCTGTTCGGATTAGTTCAGATGTCAGAATTGTTGTTGTGGCATCGCCTGAATACCTTGCGCTAAAGGGCATCCCAGAAAAACCTCAAGATTTGATTCAACATAACTGTATTGGCTATCGATTGTCTACTCAAGGTGGATTATATCAATGGGAATTCTTGGTTGAAGGCATTGAAACTAAAATTAAAGTTTCTGGGCAATGGGTCTTTAATGATTCTGAGCTTATTGCTGATGCAGTATTAGCTGGAGAAGGCATTGCTTACATTCCTGAAGAGCTTATTCAGGACAATTTATTACAAGGGCAATTAATAAAAGTATTGGATGAGTATGCAATAGCATACCCAGGATTTCATTTGTATTATCCTCATCGTAGACAGCAGTCACCAGCTTTGAAACTTGTTATTGACACATTAAGAATAAATTAAATCATTGTTTGTGGCACATTAAGCTTATGGGAGTTCTGGCTATTTCTTTACGAAATGAGACCTTGAGGAAAACTTATTTAACTGAAGCAAATATAAAAGTGCATTTTAGAGGTATAAAGTTATAAAAACTAAAAGCCAAGTTCATGAACTAAAAGATTCATCATTATTCAAAGCATAATTTTGGATCGTAAACTTTAAACTTAAATAAATATAAACATTTGTTTTATTTTAAAAAAATTTTATTAATTACTTAAACGTAAAGCATCTACCAATAGCCTAAACAATGGTGAAGATTCACGACGACTTGGGTAATACATATAGTAGCCTGAATAACTTATGTCCCAGTCCTCTAGTATCCTGACCAAATTTCCTTTTTGTATTTCTGTTTCAACCATCATCTTGGGTAGCCATACTACGCCAAGTCCATCTAGTCCTGCCTTAAGTTGTAATCTCGCATGGCTGACGACCATGGAACATTCCGGAGATATAGTTTGAACTTCTGGATTCAGTTTTGAGTTTTTAAACTCCCATGATTGAATGCGTTCATGGCTAGGTAAGCGAAGTCCAATACATCGATGCTGATGTAAGTCATCAGGAGTTTGTGGTGTCCCATAAATCTCTAAATAATGAGGTGAGGCGACAGTCATCATTTCTAGTTCATCACTAATTTTAACCGAAATCATGTCTTTATGGACATTTTCACCTAATCGAATACCAATGTCATAGCGATCTTTAACAATATCTGCAAAGGCATAATCCATAGTCAGTTCAAGATGAATATTGGGATGATCATGCGAAAATTTGGATAACTTATCCCACAATAAAAAGTTAAGGCTGATTTCAGTTCCATTGATTCTTAATCGCCCACGAGGAGAATCTCTAAATTCGTTGAGGTTATAGAGTTTTTGTTCAATACCAGTAATGAGTGGCGCTATATCATTAAGTAGCTGCTCACCCTCTTGAGTGGTAGAAACACTTCGAGTCGTTCGATTGAGTAATTTAACCCCAAGACGTTGTTCCAGCATTTTGAGGGTATAACTCAGAGCTGATTGTGAAACACCCAACTGTCCTGCGGCCTTGGTAAAACTGCCAGTTTGGGCGACTACGATAAACGCTTTTAAGTCATCTAAGTTCTCAGACATCACTTACCTCAAAATACGATTATTTTGTTAATCGGATGTAATTAATCAAAAATCAATATAAATGTAATCGAAATTATCAGACTAATACATAGTTAATTGTCGGGGTATAGTTATTTTTTAACCGATGTTCTGCATGTACGTGGTGAGAGATAGCAATGAAAACAGTTCGATTAAACAATGATATTGAAATGCCCCTCGCTGGTTTTGGTGTCTTCCAGATGAACGCCCCCTTGGAGTGTGAACAGGCAGTATTACATGCGATTGATGCAGGCTACCGATTAATTGATACCGCAGCCTCTTACCAGAATGAAACTCAGGTCGGTAATGCACTTCGCCAAAGCCAGATTGCACGTGAAGAATTATTTGTGACCACAAAATTATGGTTGCAGGATGCCAGCTATGAAGGGGCAAAAGCGCAATTCGAGCGTTCACTGAACCGTTTACAATTGGATTATCTTGACTTGTATCTGATTCACCAGCCGATTGGTGATGTACATGGGGCATGGCGAGCAATGGAAGAACTGTATGCCGCAGGTAAAATTCGTGCCATTGGTGTCAGTAATTTTCATTCTGATCGTTTAGCTGATCTGATGGCATTTAATCAGGTCAAACCCGCGGTGAATCAGGTTGAAGTGAATCCATTTAACCAGCAACTCCATGCCGTGCCGTGGATGCAGTCGAGAGATATTCAGCCAGAAGCTTGGGCACCTTTTGCAGAGGGACGTAATAATTTATTCAGCCAGCCTGTACTGGTTGAGATTGGCAAGAAATACGGTAAATCCGTTGGACAGGTGGTATTACGCTGGTTACTGCAACGCAATGTTGTGTCCTTAGCTAAATCAGTACGTCAAGAACGTTTGCAGGAAAATATTGATATTTTTGATTTTGAGCTGTCGATTGAGGACATGACTCAAATTACGGCAATGGATACAGCCACCAGTTCCTTTTTCTCGCATCGTGACCCCGCCATGATTGAATGGCTGGCTGGTCGAAAAATGGATGTCTAAACTTAAAATTCAGGAGCGATAATGAAAATTTTACAAACTGTTTTAATGTCGGCAGCTATTACTACTTCAGGTGCGGGCTTTGCCGCAGATAAAAAATCGAATCCTTTTGGACTGGTCTATGGCGGTGCGATTACTGAAAATGTTAAAGGTCAGGTCAATATTCATCCAGTGACTTATAAACTGAATGGACTGGATATCGTTGCCAATGTCTATACACCTGCCAATTATGACCCAAGTAAAAAATATCCTGCGGTTGTGGTGGCGCATCCAAATGGCGGTGTTAAGGAACAGGTTGCAGGCTTATATACCCAACGTCTGGCTGAACAGGGATATATCACCATTACTGCTGATGCTGCCTATCAGGGTGGTAGTAGTGGTCAGCCTCGCAGTGTTGATAAACCTGCAAACCGTATTGAAGATGTGCATGGCATGGCGGACTTTATTACCCAATATGCTGGAGTAGATAATAACCGTTTAGGCTTACTTGGCATTTGTGGCGGTGGTGGCTACTCATTGGCAGCGGCAGAAACAGACAAACGTTTTAAAGTGGTAGCTACGCTCAGTATGTTCAATTCTGGACGAGTGCGTCGTAATGGTTTTGCCGATTCGCAACTGGATACTATTCAACAGCGTTTAAAACAAGCCACTGATGCTCGTGCTCAGGAAGTTTCAGGCGGCAAAGTTCTTTATGCGGGTGATGCCGATATGACTGATGAGCAAATCGCTGCATTGCCATTTGAGATGTACCGTCAGGGGTATGAATACTATTGGCGCACCCATGCCCATCCAAATTCAACCTTTAAATATACCATGAGTAGCTTACTTGACCTGATGCGCTGGGATGCGACAGATCAAATCGAATTGATCAATCAGCCATTACTTATGATTGCAGGCAGTAAGGCAGACAGTCTTTACATGACCGAAGATGCCTTTGCCAAAGCCACAGGCACAAAAGACAAAACCTTATTCAAGATTCCAAATGCCACCCATATTGAAACCTATTGGAAGCCTGAATATGTCAAACAGGCAATGCAGCAACTCACTGCATTTTATGGCAAGCATCTGAAATAAAGACTGCTGTTCGAAATGATTGGCAATGATTGAATGATTTTTCTTGAATCATTGCCTTATTTTTTGAATAGGGATAATGGGAATAACATGAAACATCAGGTTAATGCATTATTGGTAATGAGTTCTCTATCAGGTCTGGTCTGGGCTGAGGATAAAATGGACCAGAAAATTACCAAAGCAGAGCAACACAGTATTCAGTCAGGACCTACAAGTAATTTCTCTGGCAAGGCAAACTTTGCCCGTTACCCAGTGATGCCCTCGCAAGGTGATGTTGCACCTGCCATTGTCAATTTTGAAGTAGGTACGATCACCAACTGGCATACCCATCCACACGGTCAATACCTGATTGTGACAGAGGGTGAGGGGCGTACTCAGGAATGGGGTAAACCCATCCAGACCATTCATAAGGGCGATACCATCTGGTGTCCACCGAATGTCAAACACTGGCACGGGGCAAGTGAGCATAGTGCTATGTCGCATATTTCCATTACCCCTGTGGCAAATGATGGCAAGAGCGTGTCATGGCTGGAAAAAGTGAATTTATCTACACAAGCAAAACCTTTAAAAACACCTGCAAAGACTGAAACAATACAACTCAGCACAAAACAATTAAGCTTAATCCCAATTGCTGCATTTACTGCAACAGGTGATCTGAAAAAGCTAAAACCTGCTTTAATCAAGGGATTAGAAAATGGCTTAACGGTAAATGAAATCAAGCAAATGTTTGCCCATCAATATGCCTATGCGGGTTTTCCCCGAGCCTTAAATGGCACATTGACCTTTAAAAGTCTGCTTGAGGAACGCCAAAAACAAGGCATCAAGGATATACAGGGCGCACTGCCAAGCACGTTACCACATGGTACTGACTACTATCAACTCGGTATAGAACAGTTGGCTGATCTTAACAAGACCTCCATTGAGGAAAGTTCAAAACCACTGGTTGAAAACTTCTCACCCACAATGGATTACGCCTTAAAAGCCCATTTATTTGGCTATTTGTTTAGTCAGGAAAACTTGTCGCCTCTGGAACGTGAAATTGTAGTGGTGAGTACATTGTCTGCCATGGGTGATGTCAATGCCCAACTGCGTTCTCATTTAAGAATTACCCGAAATCTGGGGGTGGATACTACCCAGATGCAAAAAATCATCAGCACCTTACAGCAGGCTGTTGGACGTGATCTGGCAAATAATGCACAGGATGTTTTACAACAGTTGTAATAGGAATAATGACAATGAATAAGCGCCTCAACATAAGATTTACAAATACCTTACTTTCAGTAGGAGTTGCGCTGACCATTTCAGCCTGTTCTACAACTCCGCATCAATCCACTGCTTTAAGTATTGCCCAGCAAGGCAACTTTGCGGCAGGAGGGAAAGTCATTCAAAGTGCGGGACAGTTTGATGATAAACAACTATTTAATCCGCAAGGTCAAACCCTGCATGGTGACCATGCTTCGGTGTTTTATCAAATCCCTGAACATGCCCGTCCTTATCCATTGGTATTCCTGCATGGTGCGGGACAATCAGCGAAAACATGGGGAACCACACCTGATGGTCGTGAGGGATTCCAGACACTTTTCCTGCGCCAGCATTTCCCAGTGTATGTGGTCGACCAACCACGTCGGGGACAGGCGGGACAATCGACTGTGTCAGCGGAAGTGCCAGCCACCACCAATGATCAGGCATGGTTCAATATGTTTCGTTTAGGACAGTATCCTAACTTATTTAAGGGAGTACAGTTTTCACAAGACTCAACCGCTTTAAACCAGTATTTCCGTCAAATGACACCGAATACAGGGGCCTATGATGAGCAGGTGATTAGTGATGCGATGGTTGAAGTACTTAAAAAATCAGGTGATGCGGTACTGATTACCCATTCACAGGGCGGAGGGCCAGGTTGGTGGACAGCAATAAAATCAAATCAGGTCAAAGGCATCGTTGCTTATGAACTTGGCAGTGGTTTTGTCTTTCCTGAAAATGAACTGCCTGAACCTATGCCAAGTGCAACAGGGACATTGTCACCAACCCCAGTCAAAATAGCAGAGTTTCAGAAGCTGACCAGAATGCCAATCATTATCTACTATGGCGATAATATTCCTACTGAGAAAAATGGCTATGCAGGACAGCAAAATGCGGGACAGGACAATTGGCGTGTACGCCTGAAAATGGCACAGTTATGGGTGGATAAAATCAATCAGCATGGGGGAAAAGCCCAGTTGGTGCATTTGCCTGATATTGAGGTTTACGGTAATACCCATTTTCCATTTTCTGATTTAAACAATCAGCAGATCGCAGAACTACTTTCGCAATGGTTGCATAAAAATAAACTGGATTAAGGAGGATGGACGATGCTTATCAGTATCCGTTTTATTCTATTGTTTATTTGTGCAATTGGCTTGATGGGATGTCCAAGCGCGGAAAATTCACAGACAGCGCAGAACATGGCTCCCTTACCAAATCCACCCGTTAATACAGACAATCCGAAAGCCCTGATTGTTTATCTGTCTCGGACTAGAAATACTGAAGCACTTGCGAAGATGGTACAGGAAAAAGTTGGTGGGGACTTGGTGGCTTTAGAGTTACAAACACCTTATCCTGAAAATTATCAAGCCATTGTTAGGCAAGTCGATCAGGAAAATCAGGATGGTTATTTACCGCCATTAAAAACCCAAATCGAAAATATTGGGCAATATGATGTCATTTTTGTTGGATTCCCAACATGGGATATGCAGTTACCGCCACCAATCAAAAGTTTCCTGAACCAATATCAAGCAGATTTAAACGGAAAAATGATTGTGCCTTTCAATAATAATGCAGGCTATGGCACGGGACAAAGTCTTGCCCAGTTCAACCAGTACTGTCGTGGATGCCAAATTATGCAAAGTATTGAACGGGACGGAATTCTATTTGTGATGGAGGATGAGCGGGCGAACCAAGCCAAAAATGAAATCGCACAATGGTTGCAAGACTTGTCGGTAAATAATCCTGTTATTCAACAACTCCTGCAAAACCATGCAACAAACTAAGTTATCTTTTAAATATGATCAATCGAGTCACTAAAATGCCTGTTTCTCCCACACACACTCAAAATCCTGATAAGGCATTGAACACTTCAAGCTGGTTTTTTATGGGGATTTTGGGTGCATTAATGGCATTCACTTCACTCTCAACCGATATTTATTTACCTGCAATGCCTCAAATGGCACAAGAGTTAAATGGAAATGTTGAGCTAACAGTCACAGGATTTTTGGCTGGGTTTGCATTGGCACAGTTGATTTGGGGCCCAATGAGCGATCGCATTGGACGGAAAATTCCTTTATTTATAGGCATGATTCTTTTTGTGATTGGTTCAATTGGTTGTGCGTTATCTCAATCGATTGAGCAAATTGTATTTTGGCGTGTGTTTCAGGCTCTAGGAGCATGTACTGGCCCTATGCTTGGACGTGCCATGATTCGTGATCTTTATGGTCGAACCCAAGCGGCACAAATGCTTTCAACACTGATGGTGATTATGGCAATTGCACCAATTGCAGGACCACTCTTGGGAGGGCAGATCATTAAATTCAGTACATGGCATAGCATTTTCTGGTTGCTGGCAAGTATTGGCGGACTAATGTTTTTAACACTGTTCTTTTTACCTGAAACACATCCAGTGGAGAAGCGTACTAAAGCATCAGTAATCAATACCTTTACTAATTACCATCAATTATTGGGTAATTGGCAGTTTATGCGCTATACCTTGTGTGTCACTTTCTTTTACGTAGCTGCCTTTACTTTTATTGTGGGTTCACCCTTTGTTTATATTTCTTTCTATGGCGTGGATGCCCAACATTATGGTTGGCTGTTTGCATTGAATATTGTGGGAGTGATGGGACTAAGTTTTATTAATCGTAACTTGGTTAAACGGTTTAGCCTTGATCATCTACTCAAATGTACTACTGCAATTGCAACCATAGCATTAATCACACTCTGTATTTTATTTTACGAGCAGGTTGGTGGTATCTATAGCATCATTGTAATGGTTTTTATCTTCTTTTCAATGAATGGCATGATTGCCGCTAATTCAACCGCTGCAGCATTGGATGGTGTACCGGGAATGGCAGGTTCAGCATCTGCCTTGATTGGTTCATTACAGTATGGTAGTGGCATTATTTCTTCGCTTTTACTCGCTTGGCTTTCAACTGGTACACCACAGACCATGATTGTGATTATGACCATTTTTACAGTGTTGAGTGCCAGTATGATTTTTATCATACAACCTATGAAAGAAATTAAGTTTTGAAATAAGTCATAGGGATAGGGAGAAGAAACACTCCCTTATATTTTTTTGGGAAGGATAAGAATTTTGTTTAAGGAATGAGACATCTACGAAAACTTATTTAACTGAAGTAAACATAAAAGTGCATTACTAATTTGACAGATAATAAAACCTAATTTAATCTATATCAATAATAATGAACAAAATGACAGGTGTTATTTATTTAACTTATGTTCACCTAAAGTCTAGTTCATAATTAAATTTATTTTAATAAACAAAAAGTTTAATTACTTAGAACAATAAATTGATAGCTAATAAAATATTTTGTTCATGAACCTAGCTTTGAATACATATTTTCCTACTAAAAAGATCTTAAGAATAGACTAAATTTGTTTAGGAGATTGATGGCAGTCCAGTTTCAGAAAAACTCAGCATGTTGGTTGTAAATAGTAATGCACTTCAATATCAAGAGGATGAATTGTTAAATGAAAAAATTAATGGGAAGTATAGCCAGATAGCATCATAAAAATCATCTTTTATTTGATATAAACTTTAAAACCTGCTTTATACGCATGTTTTTGGTCTTGGTTTTATATAAATAGAACTTCATTTGGTATCCCATTTTCAATGGCGCGAATGAAAACTATGTAATCATTTTATTGATTCGGACAGTAAGTAGTTTGTCTGACACCACACCCATACCAGCACATATCTGAGGTTGGGTTGATGGCATCATAGTTTTCCCATGGTTTATATCGGCATATGTCATTGTTGTCTTGTTTGGGTTTCACGGTGCATACATTATAAAAAGGGCAACAACTATTGGGTAATTCAGAGGTATCCATAAACCCACCATCTTCTTTAATGTGGAGTCCGAGAAAGTGTAATGCAGCATGAAATTGTTGCCAATTTTCTAAATGCCCAACTTCGCCCAAGGATATTAATTCACTATTAATCGTTCGATCTATGATTTTGTTAGCAGCTAGTGGAACCATAATTGCACATGAGCTGTACTTCTTTAATACTTCGGAAAATTTTTGAGGGTTTTCCTTTAACTGATTTAGGATATCAAATTCCACAAACGGATTTCTATTTCTGGCTTCTAAATTTGTTTTTATAACTTTAAATATAGACTTGATGGATAGCCCGATAGAGTCATCAATTGGGAAATATTGTTTTATCCATTCTTCAGTGTTATTTAATCTTTCGATGATATTATTTTGCTTTAAAATATTTTCTGTAATTTCGATTAAGCATGTTTCAACACTTTTACCTTCTGATTGATAAATCTTGATTTCATTTATTAGTGGCTCTAAAAGCTCTAAGGAATCGACTGCAAGGAGTAGGGTAATCATTACTCGAATACAATCATCATTACTAAGATTAAGCTCAAAGTGACTCAATAGTAATTCGATCATCCTATAGGGTACTAT
The DNA here is from genome assembly GCF_000374425.1 of Acinetobacter tjernbergiae DSM 14971 = CIP 107465. Classification (GTDB taxonomy): domain Bacteria; phylum Pseudomonadota; class Gammaproteobacteria; order Pseudomonadales; family Moraxellaceae; genus Acinetobacter; species Acinetobacter tjernbergiae. The sequence goes on from NZ_KB894370.1 coordinate 74,980, forward strand.
AGGGGGTTCGCTAAAGGATTCAAATTTAGAGTCGCTAGTATCTCTCTCTTGCAGATTTTTAACCAATTTTTTTTCTAATAGATATGCTAAATTTTCAAAAATTTCCAGCGCACCAACTTCAATTGTTTGTGCGTGTTCTCCCTGATCTTTGATTCTAATTTGGCAAACGTATGTATGAAGAGTTTCATTGCCGTATTGTGTGGATTTTAACTCAGCCTTAAATACTTCTAATAATTCAAAATTCTGCTTATTGATATCTCTTAAATCTCGACCTTTATTTACATTTTTCCTTGAGTGGACCAAGATTGAATTAAATTTGGTGATGCTTTCTTTGTATTTTGAATGATCAATGGCTTTTCCATTAATATTTGAATTGTGGAAATACAACCAAAGAGATGCGGTTGATGTGAAAGTTGACATACCAAAATTTGTGGACACATTGTGAAAATAGTGAAGCCATTCATGAAATAGAATACCAAATAAAAATCTATTGTTAATACCTTTAGAGTGGAAATTTCTAAAATCATTACTAAGTTTGATTAACATGAAGTCTGGCTTGTAAGAGTTTGTCATATTTGTATCTAATAAAATAAAACTATTATATTTCATTGGCTTTGTTGCATAAAGATTTAAAATAAAAGCTCCCCATATCGCCTCAAATTTAAAATAAAACTTGGGTATGAGGTTGCCCTAATTTTGTGAATCTATTTAATACCGCCACACGTGCATGAATCTCATTCACCTGACTAGGGAAACGACTTGCCGTTAATTTATTGCCAAATAATTTTATGCAAAGCATTTTAGTTTCCACCAAACTTCGACGATGATAACTAGACCACTTTTTCCAAAGGGCTCTTCCTAAACGGTTGACTATTTTCAATAATTATTCACGGTAAATCATTCAATAGTCGAATTTCATTCATGTTTGGAATAGCTTTTTCTAATTTATTCATAAAATAAATTCCTTTGTCAAGCTCAACGGTTTTAATATAGTTTATTTTACCCTCAAGCCTCATTAAGTAGTTCAAAGGATTCGAAATATTTAATCTTTCACAATGATTTAATAATCCAAATTTATCAATATAATATATTTCTTGACGAATTTTATTTTTGTATTCAATTGGAACTCTAAGTTGATTTTCATCATTAATACAAATGCCCGTAACAATTTTTCTATCCCCAGAACCACAATATTTTGTTTTTAGATAATTTGTTTTAAAACCATAATTTCTTAAAATTCTTGAAACCCTAAATATGCATGAAATTGCGGTATTTTTGTCTTGAAAATTACCTGAAATTATTATGTCATCTGCATATCTAGTATAAGAATTCAAATTAAATTGATCTATTAAATCTTCAATGTCAGCATCTAAATTACAGCAAACAAAATTTGCTAAGGCTGGACTTGTTGGGGCTCCTTGTGGCAAGTGACCGATTCTTTTAATTTTATTCTTTTGTTGATCATACTTATAATTATATTTTGTTGTCCATCTTTGTTCATTTTTAATAAATCTTTTATCGAGATGAATAGGAATTACTCGAGTACATATTCTAGCCAATATAAGTGATACAGAGTTTTTATAACCTAATTTCTTAAAAACATTAAATACCTGTCTTTCTGAGATAGACTCAAAAAATCTCAAAATATCTAATTTAATTAATTGTTTTTCTCCTAGGTGCATTGAAGCATTAACAATATGACTAGATTTTTTTTTATAAGCAGTACTATTAATAGATAACATAGCCTGAGCTTCTTGAGCATTTAGAATATTATTATTTATCCATTTTTGAGCTTTCATTAAAAAATAATCTGGAATAGTAATCCAACGCTTACCACCACTACGCTTTTTAATTGCAAAAACTTTATAGAAATCTCCATCTCTATAAACAATTTTGTGCACTACAATATACGGAATATCTAATAATACTGATAAATGTTTTAAACTTAATATAACAGGTAAATTTTTCTGTAATAGGGGCGTAACTAATTGTCTTACAACTCTTTTATATGTAGGATTGACGCCAGGTGTATTAAGTTCAGTTATATAGTTGTGTGTGGACATTTTGACCTCTGCTTTAACCCGCCTTGGCGGGTTTAGCCGTTTACGTAGAGTGAAGCTGCGCCGCCAGAAAGCAGAGCAGAACGAGCGAATACGGAAATGGCTAATCATCGCCTAAAATTAAGCTATTTCATAGAGCTTCAGACTCTGAGCTCCGAACAACTACTACAATCAAGTTATAGCTGTACAGTTGATAACTACTAATCAAGTATTTTATCAACAGTCTACCAGAAATCGAAAATGTCCATCACATTGATGAGGATAGTAAATAAACTGATTGGAATCAATACTTTTTCTTGAATTTATATCTTTTAATTTTGTTTTCTTATATTTTTGTAGAACACATTTTCCTAATAACGTCATTTTAAGCATATCATCCTGTTCGATAATTAAGTCTGATTCTATAAGTTCATCTATAAGTGCATTAACTTTAGCTGAGTTAACAAATAGTTTGGTAGAGAATTGTGATTTTGAATGAATCCCTCTATTAGCCAACCCTAGAAAAGTAATAATTAAATTATATTTAGGTTCTATGTTATTATTTTGAATAGAATCAAGTATTGATATTGCTAAATTTTTTTGATTTATATCCCATAATATCTCACTAGTATCAATTAAATTATCTTCCGAGAAGTTCGGTCTTAATTCTATAGGTATTGATCTATTTTTAAAAAGAGCATTCCAGCTCTTATTGTTATCCCATAAAATTCTTGGAAGATTATTTGGGCAGCCATGTTCAAATACGATACCACCAATAGTATTTTTATACCCAAGACTCGCACTATCATTACCATAAATTTTACGCGTGTACTTGAAGCATAGATCCCTCACATCACTAGATATTCTATTATCTAATCTTAATGGGCTATAGTTTGAAATTATACTTTCCGGATGGGTCTTAAAATATTTTATTTTTCTTTTAATAAAATTCAAACCAGATGATGTGATACCATAGCAAACAAACCATAGCCTTATTTTGTTAATTGAAATTAATCTTTTTAAATAAGAAGGAATTACTTTTTTAAAGAAATTAACAAATCTTTCACCACTACCACAAATATCATCGACAAATACGATATCTTTAATACCTTGTCTAATTAATGTATTTACTGTCGGGCAACATTCTATATCTGAAACACTGCCATTTCCTCTGTGTAAACTTGAGACTTTTTCTAAAATATGTCCAACTCTATCTTCACTGCCATATTGTCTACGTTTACCATCTTCCCTTACTTTTGCATTGGTTTCTGAAATTTCTTTAAATTTCCCTGTAAATAATTTACTTCCAGCAATATTTTCTGGTAGTGGTGTGATTACAGGATAAACAGCTAAACGTTTATTTAATTTATTTTTTAAATAATCCAGTTTTTCATAAATAAAAGTTTCAAAATCTGTATTTGAAATATATTTCAAAGAATTTAATAGTTTTTTTGCATTATAACGATCTGTTGCATTTTCAAATTGATTAAGCCAATTTTTTGCAAAATCCGTATCGGATAAAAATTGAACCATATTACAATCCTTTAAGTCTTGAGAATAATCACAAAATATTAAACTAATTGTATTTTAGGTGATTCTCTATTGATTAATAATTTTATAATCAGAATTGATTTTCCATCATGAATACAAAGAGTTATTCTAAAATCTAACTAACTTAACAATCCACCATCCAATTTTTCAGTCATATTTCTTATGAATGAATGATTACTAACCAAAAGCTCATCCCACATGTCAAGACAATACCCGAGTGTTTCATCATCGCCATCATTTTCTGCTTGATCATATAATTGCTGAATGACTCTTGTGATAGCATCTGTATCTAAATTACTCATTAAATCTTGAGTTTCTAACTTAAGAATATTTTGAATCATGATAATGATGAGATCACTAAATTGAGCCATACCTATAGAGCTTTCTTCTATTGAATGTAAGACATTATAAACATTATGATTTAATGCTTTTGACTGTACATACATTTCAAAAAACTCTCGTGCATATCTTTTTGACCAAAATTTTTTACCGAAAAATCTCCCTATTTTTTTTAGAATTTCCTCATTTTCTGAATTAACTAAGATCTCAAAAAATTGTTTCATTTTTGAGTGTTCATATCCTTTAGTATCACCACCTAAGAGTTGATTAATCACAGAAGCATAACCCAAAAGGCTTTCTTGATTTTTAGAATCGAGACTTAGCTGTAACTCTTCTTCAAATAAATCATTGAATAACCACCGAGCAATGACTTGTTTGTGACCTTCCATTCTAACATCTTGAAATGAAGAGTTAAGCATCATTTTAACTAGGGTTATAAATGGCTCTTTAAATTCGCTACTAAAAGCATTATTGAAATAGTAGTGATAGCCATGACTTAGAGTATTTCTAATGTCTTTTTGACATAATTCTATAAATTTTTGAAAAGCATAGTTACGATCATAATTATACATAGGAAGTAATAAATCAGCTGTAGCCATTCGTACAGCCGCATGTTCATCGTTTAAAGCATTTTCTATAATATATTTATGTGACAGAGCATACTCTTGATCATTCCAAAATTTTTGAGCTATGCTTCTATAAGCACGACCTCTAGTACAATTAATGGTATTTCCAAACAAATCCTTACTTGAAATTTCATCCAATTCATCTGGGTGACCTGTTCTATAAATATTCAATTTATTTAATTTTGGATCATCTGAAGATTTTGCAATATCTTCTAATAATGTAATATATTTTTGCGAAAATAGCTGGACTCGTGAAGAGAGTAAATGCTCAAGTCCTCGTGAATAATCTGGTGTTCTAAAATGATCGATAACTTGCTCTATTAACACAATAGGACATGGTGCCCACTGTTCTTTTAAATATTCTGGAACTTGATCAATATTATTTTCACTTAACCCCGAAAATAAAGCTTCAATATAATCAAGATGAATATGAGTGGGTAAGGTTAAAGAAAATTCTGCAAACCGTTTAGGCTCAGCATTTACAGCACTTCTAAAGGTGTTTGAAAATTGATGAATACTTGCTTCTGTGCAATCTTTTTTAAAACTATTAGCATTAAATTTATTTGGATCTGAAATAATAAGTTTTTTCCAAGCTTTATTTGATATATGAGTTCTAATAGGTGATGTAACAATACCTCCCCAACTATTAATTTTACTGCAAAAATCATCATCAGTATATTTTTCAAACTTTCGATTAAGTACTCCAATCAATTGAGCAGTTTCATTAGAAATACGTGAAGGATCTAATTTGGGTAATAAATAATATTGAGTTTTCCCCCAATAAGGAGAGTAGTAGTTTTTACGAGTTGCTTCTAAACGCCATTTGATCTGATCTACACCATAGTCAGAGGGGGAGTTGTAGATTACATCTTGAAGAAGTTCAAAGTTATTTAGACTACAATGTGGGGAATATTTTTTAATGAGCTTACCTGCTAACTTCCAAACAGGTTCTTCGCTATCGTTAGCTAATTTTAACTTATGAGCTGGATTGTCTAATAACCATTCTACAACTTCATCAGCATATTTTATATCAATGTATACAAGAGCATTCGCAAATATACGATTAAATATTAAATTCTGATTTTTTTTAAATGGGCTTAATAATTGAAATAGCTCAGTTGATTTTAAAGCCATATTCTGAGATGCCTTACTTATAAGGGTAAACAAAGCTTTGTATATAAACGTGTCAAGTGATGTTCTTGTAGCGTATTCTTCAGACCATTTATAAGCATCAAACTCCTCAATTAGAGGCTTAGCAAAATACTGGTCTAAAAAAGGTAAAAAGACTTTTAATACATCTAATGAATGGCTTTCAGCAAGCTTCTCAACACATTCTGTGTCGTAATCAGACCATTTTTCTCTTGAGTTTAGTCTTGCATGAAATTCTTCATCACACATAAGCTCTAATAGATACAAAGCTCTTAATGGATGCTGTTTAGTTAAATCATCCCAAAAAATATAATGACTATTAGTGCCAGCTTTTATAAGTTGTATACGAAAATCAAAGAGTTCATCCGAATCATTCTTCATATTCCAGCATAAACAGTTGTATATCTTTTGATTCCACTCAGATGATTGATTCACGAACTTAGATAATTCATTAATTAACAAGTTTGGGGTTTTATCAGAAACTGAGCTTAAAAGTTCTAGAGCTTTAGATTGCGTATCACCATCCTCATCTAACCAATCACTTAGATAATGACTTTCCGATAGATATTGAACGAGAGCAGGAGTACCGCTGCAACTTAATCTTATAAAATGATGGGCGAGTTCAGCATCATCAATAATTTTATTAATCAGCTTTTTGAGAGGAGCTTTAAAGTTTTCTATATGGCGTAATACGCTAAATACTAATGATTTCAAATGAAATCGAATTTCAGGATGGTAAAGAACTGCATCAATGCAATTGCAGAAAGTGTTTTCATTTTCTTCATATAACATTGCTAAGGCATATCTGAGATGTTCTCGTTTCAATAATGTTTGCTGATTTCTTGAGCCTAGTTCATTTATGAAATTTTCAGTAGAAGTACGACCAAGTAGGTATAGCTTTCTACCTATCGCATAATCATAAATCGCTTGATGCCTAAAGCTAATTTCTCTATTTTGCTCGGAAAGCAATCCAACAGAAATCATAGCTCTCTTAATTTTTGATGAACCATTTGATAATTGAGTTAATGAAATACTTAATTTGTTGGAGTGATTCATCAAATCTATAATTTCATTGAATAAATCTTCACTATCTGCTGTGGAAACTCCATAACTCTCATTGAGCTGTTCAAAGCGGTTATCGAGGAAACCTTTGATTAAATCTAATTTGCTTGTAAATTTAGGAGCGCATCCTAAATCATTGGCTAAATTGATGTAAATACCTAACCATAAAGGGATTCTTAAAATATTTTTTTGCTCATTATTCAAATGATCATAGTCTTCGAATTGGCTAACATATGGCTTAATCTGATCTGATTCAAAGAGCTTTAGTTCTATCTGTTTGACATCATTGTTGAGTCCACTAATCCAATTTTTTAGACGTACATCATCCTCGAACTCAAAGTTTCTTGTTGCCATAATAATTTTTATATTGGTATTAGCATGTTGACGTAGTAAAAGAATTTCCTTAACCATTTTGATGCATATATCTAATGCATTTGATGAGTGAAGGGCAGTCCAACGAAGTGCATCTAATTGATCGAGCAAGATGATAATTTCTTGACCTTTTCCATATTTTTCTAAGCAAGCAATAGGAGAATATGGAAATCCTAAATCTTTTCCAAATTGATCTAGATTTTTTTCAGGAACTCGCCTATCTAGTCGAATAGGAAGAACAATAGTTCCAGAGCGAACATAATGCTTTTTCAAATCCAATAAAAATGCACTTTTCCCAACCCCTGCATCTGCTTTAATTATTGTGATAGGGCTATTATTAACGGTATCAAGTGTAGTACTGAATTCAGGACGTTGAATATTTTGTTGTGATATTAAATAAGGCTCGATTGAGTGATCAAACTCATTATTTAGTGCTGCTATTACAGAGGACGTATGAGGGTCACTTGGAGAAGGTCTAAAAGAGAATCGATGAGTTTCTAAATCAGTTTTTAACAGATGGGCAGTAATTTTTTCTCTGAGTCTATTGCATTTTACTGGATAAGTTTGCAAGAAGTGAATTAGATGAAAAGAAGGTGCGTATACTAATTTTTCAGCGAACAATCTACAAATTTCATGGTCCGTATCATCCTCATTGAATTGCCTAATTTCAAAACATTTTAAAAATTGCAGAGCTTTGTCTAAATCATCAGGTTTTGATTGATCTAAGCTGAGTTTTTTGCATAATTCATTAAACAACTTTATTCGGTCTTGGCTTATACCTTTAATTTGATGTTCATAGAAGTCTGTGCTAGAACCTGTGCTATTCAAAGCACTTTGACAGATATCCTCCAATAGCCTAAAACCAATTCTTGAGACAACTTTATAGGATTTTGAACCTGATAATATATGTTGAAAACCTTTGGTTAAAAGTTCTTTAGATTGTAGAGTAGCTATAGACCAAAAATTATCAGAAATATTACCAATTTTGCATTGGTGATGCTCTTTAGAGCCATCGAGATTACCAACAATCACATCTACAGCATCTTCATCATCACCCAATGGTTCGACTTGGACGTAAGAAATTTTCTCATCCAATAATCTTAATAATTGGAATGTGATCCAAGATGACTCGTAACGATTTCCAACTTTCTCAGCCAAGCCACCTGGTTCTAAAGACACTAAAAACCTCAATTTTAAAAGCCTAATTATCTTGATAATTTATATATTTTTTCCCTATTTTCCAATAATTAACTTCATAATTTACTTAATATTTTAAAGTTAGCTAAGTGCATAAATAATCTATCAATGAATTTATTGCTCTAATTTTTATTTTTAACAATTCATAATCGTGAATTTTCGTTTGTCTAAGTTGTTCAATTTTAAACTGGATATCAGGAAATTGTCTTTTAAAATCATGCAGTGCTTCAACTTCTTCTTTTAGTGCAGTGATTTCGCATTCAAATTCTTCTTTTTTCAAATTTAGTTCTTGGATGATAGATTTTGACTCAATGCAAAACTGCGATCGTAGATCATGTAAATTTTCAGTTTCAGTATAGGTTGTTTGTCCATATCTACTTTTTTCAACATCAACCGTTAAATAGCTATCTTTAACCAGTCGAAGTATTAACCGATAAACACTTTGATAGTTAACATTACTGTCTACTACTTTCAAAAGTTTAACTTTATCCCAAAAATCTACAGTTTGCCATGACTCAATGTTATAGCTACAGAATACTCGTGAAAGTTCTTTGAACATTGGTAAGTTTTGAATTTCCATATTCATCGCTCAAATAATGAGGATTATAGTCCGTGGATTAAAACACTTCAATTCCTGATAGTTCTTGTATTTACGGTTGTCACCTATGAATCAAGAACTAGCACTGTCGATTGGCTCTAACATAAGGGAAACTCGAAAAACTAAATCTATTAGCCAAGAACAATTAGCCTTATTAACAACGATTGATCGTAGCTATTTGGGGAGAATTGAAAGGGGGGAAGTCAGCATTACTGTTGAAAAACTCTATCAAATTTCACAAACACTCAATGTTGACCCTAAAATATTACTCCCGTGATAAATATTTTTTAAGAAGATGGGGAGCTAAGAGGTGATCAACTTTCAAGTTGGTTCTAAGTTTTACCTCTTCAATAATATCTATAAGCGTTTCTGTATTCTGATGAAGCTGTGACTCCAAATCATCAATTTGTGTGCGCAGATTTTTATTGGTGTCCGTAAGAGCCTGCCTTGTCTTTCTATTCACAAAAAGTTGCTGTTCTTTAGTCTTTAAGTGTAGTGGCGAAATCTGCTCAGATACATACAGCGATATAAGTTTTTTCCGATCAGCCGAACTCAAAGTACTTAGCCCACCTGATATATAGCCCTTAGCTGTTAGACGACTATGAAGTGCTTTATGCGAAATAGGAGATTTTTCAAAACCTTCAACCAACATCATTTGCAATTCTTGTTCAATGATTTCATCTAATTGTTTACCACGTATCATATCATGCTTCCTTAGACTCAATTTTTTGTTGTTCGATGGCGAACAGTTCACTCAATGTAGTTGGTAATTTAGTAATCGCATCTCCATAAGGAAAAACGGGAATTGGAATTAAACTATTTTGTCTATCAAGAGCTTTTGTTTTTAAGTCACTTAAATAAAGTATTTTTTGACGTAAATCCTCAAGCATTTCTCTATATGATAAATCATGAGCTACGATTTGCTCTATTTGTGCAAACTTATCTAGTAATTCATTCAAAGTATGTTGTAAGGCTTCTAATTCACCTTTACGGCCAGTTAAAGCAAAGTTTCCACATTGATCACCAGATTGGCATGCAAGGCGTTTAGGGCAATCGTGTACAGCGACTTCACGCATGCATCCACCAAAAGGCAAGGGGTGTAAACAAGCATGGCGTTGAACTAATGAATTGGCTAATGATTGATCCTCTTTAACCAACTCATTAAAAGATTCAGCAATATCTTGAAAATATTCATCAAAGAAAGATTCCTTTATATAACTCGCTACTTCATTTTTCGAGTCAAAGGTTTGTAAGTTCATCTTTAAATTATTTTCTAGATCCAATTTTTCTGAAAAGTACATTAATCCATCATGTTTAATAGAATTAATTGGATATTCTGGCTTGAGTTCTTGCTTAGCATTTTCATAAAGTACCAATTCTTGTTTTTCTAACAAACTAGCTGTGACCTTACGTTGTTTTAACGCTAAGTGTTGATAATATTGATTCTGCTTGATGTCTACACGCCCCATAAGCATTGCTTGCAAATGTTCAGCTAAACCACTGAGAGCTAGAAAAGTATTGATATTGTGCCTTGGTATATGACTGGTAAGCTTGGAATGTTCTGTTTCATTCTCAAGTAAATTATATTTTTCAAAAACAGACCTACTTAAGGAATTTCCAAAAAAGCTATTTATTAACATTCCATTTAGAGGAATGATGTTTGTTTTGTTGATGAAAGCTCTTTGTAGTGTTGCAGATCTAAACTCATGAATAAAAAGTAGATCTTCATAAGCGATTTTTTCTATTTTTCCTTCATAATTAAAAACATGATCGATAGGATATTCAGAGTCATAACTGGCTAGACTTTTCACAAATTCGTTAATTTCAATTTTTAAGTAATATTTCTTTACGTCTCTACCTTGTTTATATTCTTTCCACATTGGGATGTTCTTAAGAGTTTTTATAATGACTTCGCGCTTTCCAGCATGCCCCCTATAAGTATCTTTTACTCCAAAAACTGTATCTATAAGATCATCAATTTCAACGTAATCTTCAGGAATATCGTCAATTTTTTTTGGTAAGAAATCTAAGCAATGTTTTGACCTAATATAATAAAGATGTTCTCTATACTCTTCTGTAAGACCTAATACCGACTGAAATATTGTCTCAACTAAATTTGCAGATAATGGCTCAACCCAGTGAATTCTAAAGCCAGCTCCTTTCGCACCATGATATTGAATTCCCAAAGTGTATTGCTTTTTGCCATCTAAAGTTAAATGCTCCTTTGTTACTGGATCAAGAATAGGTTGTTTGATCAATGCATCTGTTTTTAAAAGGATTGCTTCCGTTGAACGCAAGCCAGTGACGATGAGTAGTAATAAAAGGTTCAAAACAATCTTTTCACCATTCGTTTCACACAAACTGATAAGCGAAACAATATTTATAAATGTACGAATTGAAATCAGCTTTTCTTTATCAAGATCATTTTCATCTAATTCCAATTGATCAATTAAAGCTTTAGTATTCTTGGCATTTGGAGTTCTATTCTGGCGGTTTATGTACAGGTATTTTTGAGAAAATTCTAAAGGTTGTTCAGTAAAAGCGTAATGATTTAACATCTCCTGTAATCTAAAGTATGTACCAGCATGATCAGGAAGATTCGTTTTACTCGAATTTTCTGCCAAAATTTCAAAAGACTTATTTAATATTAATGTAGATAAATGGCAGGGATGTATGCTCTCCATTTTTTCAGCATATAGAGCACTATACCAACGCTTCAGGATTAAAAATTCTGCATATAATTTTTGGGGTGATGCTTTTGAGTTAGATTTACGATAACTAAGAATAAGTACAGATTTAATAAACTCTTGGAAAATGGGTTCAATGATATTGTTTTCGATACCTTTCAATTTTTTAATCGTGCCAAAAGTGAAATGTGTTTTACCACTTCTAGACAACAACCATCCCGATCCAATTGTACCACCATACCAAGATGAATCGTTCCAATTCCATTTAAAATTAGGCTGTAAATTCTGATTAAAGTAATCTTTTTGCTCGTCAATAAAAACACCATATTTTTCAATGTTCATGAATATCATCCTTCCGTAATGCACAACGAGCCATTACAGATTCAATTTCGAATTTAGTTGACTCATGCACTCGAATCAATGGATTTCTAGATACGCCAATTCCATCTGATAGCTTAATAAGATCATTTATTTCATTTTGTATACTTTCTAAAACATGATTATGGTTAGCATCAGTAAAAGGATGAAAGTACATGCAACCATAGCAATTTCGAACTGGTTGAAATAAACATTTGTCCTCATAAGAGCAGCCACCAATATCGTAATGAATTTTACTACCAATATTTCCTAGTACTTTTTTCTGAAACCAATCTTTCTTATAAACTAGCCTTCCAGTCAGGAGCATAGCGATCATTTGTCTATACAAAGAATTTTTACCAAGTGCTTGCGCTCTAATTTGAGCTAGTTCTGGGGTAGAAAAAATATAATGTCTGGCTGTTACAACAGAAGAATGACCTAAGATATATGCGATTTCCTCAGCTGAAGAACCTGCCATTGCCAAACTATAGCCAACATGATGCCTAAAATCAGAAAAGGAATACTTTTGCTTTATCATTTCACCAGAAAGAACAGCTTCTCTATAGGTTTCAGGAGCAAAATCAAATAATTGTGTATTAATAGCTTTTGAGCAAAAACGTGCAGAATTTTCCCCTAAATCAAATAACTTATCTTTTGGACTTAAGTTAAATCGTTCAATATAAGCAATAATAATTTCAGCAACTTCTTCTGGTAATTTCACTGCGATCTTTTCATGTACATAACGTGCTTGTTTTGCATAGGGAACTAGTATGCTATAGCGATGAAAATAATCAGTAGTACGTGTGGTATCTATTTTTATGTCTTCAGCAGATAGCTTTGCTAATTGTACAGGTCTAAGACCAGTTACATACACCAAACCAAGTATTGATGAGTAAAGTAGTGTTTGTTCATCGATACCCTGAAAATCATCTTTGATAACTTGGTTTAACTTGATAAAGCCTTGTTGAATCATTGAAATTAAAGGAGAATCTATTGTATCTTCATATTCCTGATAGAATAAATTTGAGTTAAACGACTTAGGTCTAGGAATAAACTCAAGTTCAAAATCATCTTCAATATCAAAGTTAGGAAAGCCTTCTAAAATTAGAAGTCTCAGTAAAAATTTTATATGTGCATAAGTATTATGATGATTTTCTTGAGGTGCAATTTCTATTAATAGTTGTTTTAAAGTTTCATAATTTAAATGTAAATTGTTATTTTTTAAAAAATTTATTAAAAAATTAAAAGAATAAATTTTTCTACTCAAAAAAGATGGTGTATTTTTCTGAATAAAGGCTATCAGAAAAAATTTAGCTAAAGTCATCTCATCTTCAGAAAAGCTTGAGAAATCTAAGTTTTCTTTCTGACCAGAATAATAAAAGTTCCAAATATTATTTGTAGAATTGATAAACTTATCGTCAAATTTATCTGCAACTAAGAATTTAACGACTTTTGGTGTTTTTTTACTTAGATTCTGAAGAGCCATTATCTGTTGATCATTAAAAACTGATACAGAATGTTGTTCCTGAAAACCTTCAAAAAGATCAAATTGCTCCATTATTTATATTTTCCATAATTCTTGTGATATACGTTGCAAATTCATGAGGTTAGCACTATCAACAATAAATCTTTTTGCATAGTAACTTGGCATTATACTGTTAGCGCTCCAACCACCTAAGACACGTAGATCTTCTAGTGCTTTTTTCATAATTTCATCATTGCTTTGATTTAATGGTGATGCACTTTCGTTTCGATATTTTTTTATAGCAAAAGCCAAAGTGATATATGCCCATGTATGACGACATACATGAGGGGTTAACTTCTGAATTGAGTCAATATTTGTATCATCAAAATATACAGGATGTGAAGCCCTAAATGCTTGTTCTATCGCCTTAAAAATTGCATTGATGGATGAGTAGCTTAGTGGAGAGTAGGGTGGTTTAAGTGATGTAAATAAGATATCTGAATTATTGAAATTCCTTATTTTTTCTATGTATAGCATCAAAAATTTATAATCCATACTATCTAGTTTTATAACTCTATAAGATTGCTCGTTTTTTATGCTAGGTTTTCTCTGTCTGGAATCATGTTCATCATCTGTATTAGCTATTATGAGACTATATGAGTCAGAGTTGAGAGATTTTTTTATTGATCTTTTTGTGAGAAGCATTAGTTCACCAACCCGTAAACCGTAGTTCATCATAAGATGTACCATCAAAAAATTACGAAGTTGATGTGATCTCGTTGAGAATGGATTGTCTATATTTATATTAGCTGTCTGGTCTGGGCGAATAATTTTATAAAGCATAACCACCATTTCATTAGTTAAGCTTTTAAAGTTATGATTAATTTCACTTTTTACAGTTAAACTATATTTAGAAAATTTACTAAAAATCCTTTTTTTGTTTAATAAGAACAAATCTATTTTTTTCCTACGATTTGTTAACTCTTTGATTGTAATATCTTGATAACGGATGTTCCAATATTCATCTAAAAGATACACGAAATATTTAAACAATGACCTCAAACGCTGTGTAATGGTCATATAGTTAGCATCTACATTTGATCTAAGTCTAATCAAATTTGTTTCTAATTTTTTATTATTTTCTAAGAAAACAATAAAGTTATCGATTTCATTCAAAAAAATCTCAGGTTCATATTTGGAAGATAAAAATGACTCACAGAACAAAGTTGAATATTTCTGATGCCAAAACTCATACCAAAACTTTAGTGCCAGCATATCTGATTGTTGTGTGGCAAAACTTTGAAATCTCAGGACAGTCGTAGAATAGAGAAAAGGATAGAGACAATGTGAAATGTTATTTTATATAAGTGATTGATTTTAGGTTAAACAAAGAGGTCTATGAACTTAAAGTATCATGTACTCAATTTAACATAATATACATTATACGTAATTATTACAATGTAAGCCTTTGATATACAAAGGCTTTTTATTTAAGTTGTTCTGCTTGGTTGCGGTAATTTGACATCAACAACAACATATTTAACGCCTTTACCACTTGTGACCATGTCAAATGTGATTTGAGCTTCAATTGGAAAATCTGATTGTTTGAATTGACGTAGAGATTTAATGTTTGCTGAATCTTGCCAGTTGAAAGTCTCACAACCATTCCCAATAGAATTACCTTGAGATAAATCCATTGGGATTTGACAAAATAGCTGCACATGATCGTAATGACGGCCACTACCATCATCAGGTTTGAAATCAACAGCTTTAGCACCTAATATTTTTACAGTTGATGTATGCATTACATTCTCCGAGCAGTTATAAGCACATGATCGAGTCGCTTGGGAAATGCAAGCGGATCAGAGCAACAAATTAAATTGATGAGTTCTTCAGGTTCGAATACGTCTTTAAAGACGTTGATGTATTTACCGTATTGATGTTTAAGATTCTCAATAGCAGTTTGGAAATTGATTTGAGCCGTTTTAGTAATTGTTTCTATACGTTCGGGCTGTATATGTTCAGCTAGATCACGGAAACATGGATAAGCAGCGATAAAATATTCACTGGGCGCAAGAAGCATATCAAATGGTAAAATACGATCTATAGATTTAAATTCGACTTCTGCACGTTGCCAATTGTCGTCAGGATCGCCCTCAGCGCGACCTTTTTCATATATTCTCAAATACTTACCTGAATCACGACTACCGATACATAAAGTACGACCTTTACCGTTTGGTCTGCGCCAATTGCCTTTATGTTCGATATTTGGCGCACGATTACCAAGTTGAAAGCCACCTAGCGCATCTTGCATATTGCCCCAATCAACAGAAACGTATTTACCTTCAAAATCATCATGTGCAATATCAACACGAGTCAATTTAGGACGTTTAGCTTGAGTAACTAAAAAATGATAAAGCCTTAATTCCCAACCAGATTTAGCAAAGCTACAACCACGTCCATTGATCATAATCAAGATTGTATTACGCTGACCACCAATACAAACGAAACCGAAATCCTCACCAAGCACATAGCTTTGGCTATAGAAATTGAGACCACTAGGTCTACGGTAAGCCGTTTTAAAACCAAATATGTGTTCAAGGTGATCATCCAGTTCTGAAACAGCAGCTAGATAACGGTGATCATCAAGTACATATTCGTCATCTGTTTCGTATTTAGATACTTGGAAGCCTGATGCATGAGTAATCGTGCCAAGTGTTTCAATACCACAAGTCAGATTGACCCAATCAACGACAGCTATTTCATTGTCAGCAGGCATTCTATATTCAACATGCTTTACACCATCGTTGGTCATAATCATATGAGTATGAGGAATGGCATATAAAGGATCATGTTGATACGGGAGATCGGCGAATTGTGGACGAGTATCAGATTTCTTTACCCCCATCTTATTAATGGGGGTTACAACTGCCGATTTTTTCATTCCCCCCGATAATGCAGTGGGGATTGGTTGTTTTTTATACTTATCCATCAGCAAATTCCCATAGCTCTGAAATTATCGTTTTCAGCTTTGATAGCGTCACAGTAAGCAGCAACTTTAGGATTCTTAAAGCCCCACTGGATCATCGTTGATTCAATGTAAAAAAGAACAAGCTCAGTCTCGAAAGCTGGATTGCCCCCTACAATTAGTTCGACTCCCCGATCATGAATAATCTTGGCTACGATCTCAAAAGCTAATTCTTTTTCCATTTTATGATTTATCACAAATGATATTTATTGGATTTATAACATCTAATTTGTGATTTCGCAACATATCATAAAATATAAATCAGATATGATGTGTTACTTTCAGGAGAATAGACAATGGCTGTTACAGTTAGACTCAGAGACGATGAAGAAGAAATGGTCAAAGATGCGACATTGGAAATGATGTTTGAGACGAAGATAAGAATCAAAGAATCAGACGTAATACACACACTAATTAGGAAATACTTGAAAGATATAAAAACAGAGGATGTGATGAAATACAGAGCCGAAATACTTAAAAAAGACGATTAATTGTTATCGTTGATCCTGACTACTAAATGCCCAAATATCAAAAAATCCATGAGGTGAAAATCATGGATTTAAAAGGAAACAAAATGAAAGTATTAGGAATAGTTCTGATTCTACTTGGAATAGGATTTGGTATTTTAAGTATCGTATTATTAATAAAAGCAATATTCCAAATCAAGGAATTAAAAAACAAAGATATCAAAATAGAATTTAAATACTCAGAAAATAAGAAAAAAGAAGATAATTCATAGTTATGCCCTGCGCTTCTCCTCCTCCTCCTCGTCCCTCGTCGTCGTCGTCAGTGCTTGGGCAACTTCGATATACGCATAATGAGCATTGATGTTAAATGCCGTTCGAGTGCGCTTGAAAGCATAGCATCATTGACAAAAAACTCACTGGAGACTCTCCAGTGAGTTTTTTTGTACAACGAAAACGGCAAATAACATAATGCGGATATTAT
>NZ_KB894371.1 GCF_000374425.1 Acinetobacter tjernbergiae DSM 14971 = CIP 107465
GTTAAAGAATCAAGGTATTGATTTAATTACGTATCATCGAAAGAACATGCGGACTGTTCAACTCTGTGCACAAGATGAATATCACTTAAAACAACGTAATAAGATAGAAACGTTATTTAGCTTATTGAAAGGACAATACAATTTAGTGACGAGTAAGGCACGTAGTATTCATGGATTTCTAAGTGGGATTTATGCATCGTTATGTGCATATCAATTAACCCAACGAAATAAGCCAAAAATTCAAATTATGGAATCAGTGGCTTAAACAGGATTCGGGTTAATAGTTTATTTCCATATTCACTTAAATGATCTCCATCACGATAAATAGGTCTGCTTTTATAAGTAGATATACATGCTTGAGCAGGACATAATGTTTTGGCTGGATCTATAGTCGTTACTCCGCACGCTTTAGCACTATTCTGAATAATATTTCTTACTTTAGATGAGCGATTTAAATAATTTTCATAAGACATTGTGATCGGAGTAGGTTGATTAAAGAATAAATTTTTAGCAATCGTCTTAGGGATGTTCATTGGAAATTCAGGAACAGGATAAGTGATAAAGGTTGGATTGCTTTTAGATAGTTGACATAGCGTTTCTGTTAAGTCTTTAGAAACCAATGTATAAAGTTTATCTTTTGAAACTATTTTATCATCTGGAAAATATAGAGAAGATTGATTGCCTTCAGTTTTTACGCGTTCAATATCATTTTGGCCTTCAAGATAGACTGGCAACCTAGAGATTAAAATAATAGGCAGATTTTTATATTTTTTAGACTTAATGACTTTAAGGCGTTTCTGATTAATGTTATAACAATCATCATGGTTTATTTTGTCTTGAATGTTTGCATTCAATAAAAATGGGCAACTTGCAGTTACGATAGAAATGATACCTTCATTTTTTAAATCAAACGCTGAAGCAACAGCAGTAGTCAAAGAGTCGGCATGACTATCCCCAATAATTACAGCTTTTATATTGTTCTGATTACCAATTTCACATTCTTCTACAGCACGATTTCTTAAACTTGAATCGCATTGATAAGGATTTGAGTTGCTACTTTCTTGCTCAGCAATTTTCGCGATTTCCGGCAGTCGTGAAGGAACGCCATCCGTTTTTTTAATATAGTAAGCACAAGATAAAATGATTAAAAATATATAAAAAGGTTTAATTTTGTATATATCTTTCCAAGATGAATATCGTGGAAAATTGATCTTTTCAATAAATTGATAACTTAAAAATCCAAGTAAAATTGAAAGTGGAATTCCGTATATCCACCAGTTATCAAATGAAAAGTAGAATCCAATAACTACTAAAGGCCAATGCCAGACATAAATGGAATACGACCATTTTCCGATATAGCTAAAAGCAGGATTAGTTATGACGAAATTATTTTGATAATGACTTACAAGAATTAAATATGCACCAAAGACAGGGATTAGAGCCATATAACCAGGCCATAATGTCTCCTTTGACATGAAAACATAAGCAGTTGCAATAAGGATTAGACCTAAAGATTGAACTGTAATCTGTTTAAATTTGTTTTGAAGTGACCAAGGATACAGGAAAGCTAAACCACCGAGTAACATCTCCCATGCTCGGCTTGTGAGTAAAAAATAAGCCGTTTTACTATCTTTGTATGTAGCGAAAATACAATAAATAAAGCTCGCTAAAAATAATCCGAACACTACACGTTTTAGATTTTTGAAACTCAAGTATTTTTTTAGAGCAATAATTATAATTGGAAAGAAAATATAGAATTGCCATTCAACAGAGAGTGACCACGTATGGAGTAGCCATTTCGTATGCTCCGCCGTATCAAAGTATCCTCCTCCTTTTGCAAAAAGAAGGTTTGAAATAAATAAGGAACTTTTCTCAACTTGTTGACCTAAACCACGATAATCATTTGGTATTAAATAAAACCAACCAAATACGAACAGTGCAGCAGACATTGCTGCTAATACAGGAATAATTCGGTTAGCTCGAGCATTGTAGAATTTGAATAAATTAAAAGAGTTTTTTTCTACGCTATTAAAAATAATAGCTGTCATTAAAAAGCCAGAAATAACAAAAAAGACATCTACACCTGCAAATCCGCCGGGTAACCATTGTGGATTAAAATGAAAAATAATAACTGCAAGAACCGCTATTGCTCTAAGGCCATTTATATCGTATCTAAATTGCATGTGAAACAGGTGATAAAGTCAAAAGTTTGTACATTCTATAACTTAATGAAATTTAAATCAGGGTTAATGATTCATTTAAACTTTTAGTAAAACTCGCATAATATAAGTAATAGCTAAAAAGTAAATATGTATGTTATTTAAATTAATAAATAAAATACAATCACTTATGGTATGTTTTTTTATTTTTTACGCATGTTTAGTTGCCTAAATACACTTACCTTAGCTGAATTTTACATTCCTATACTTCTTATATTTCAACATCAAGTTTAGCTCTTCAAAACCCTTTATTTGTTCAAACCTCAATGATATGAACACAATTTAAGAGGGAAAACTAAACATTCTTATCCAGCATCGCAGGCATCAAGATTTCTTTGACACAACTTGCCTTACTGGTTGAAATAATAAAATGAATTGCCTGAATAACATCTATCAAAGGAATTAACGCAGATTTAGTTTCTTCTAAAATTTCTTCAACAGGTTTTTCAATTTCATATTCACTGGCAAGGTAGCCTAGATTAAGCACGCTTACTCCAATTAAATGCTCACGTAAGATTTCTCGTAGTGATTGTGCAATACCCCTTAAGGCAAATTTAGTTGCGGAGAAAACAAGTTCTTTACCGTTATGATTCTCAACACCCCAAGTGGAACCGATCAGAATGATTTTAGCGTTATCAGATAGTTTTAGATTTTCAATGAGAGATTGAATGGATTGGATACAAGTAGTGATATTGGTATTAATGATTTGGTTTATTTCAGTAGCAGAAACATCTTCAAAATTATAGTTGTCGCTAAAAGCTCGTTGTTCCCAAATGCCCACGTTGTAAATCAGCACATCAAGTTTTTGCTGTCCAATCATAGTCTTTACATCACTTACAGCTTGTTCAGAATTGGAGAGATCAGTACAGATCCAGTTTAAGTCTAGAATTTCTTGTGGTTGGGTGCGAGATACGCCATAGATGGTATCTGTTGGCTTTGGAATAGTTTGAACAATCGCTTTTCCTAGTCCCTTACTGACGCCGTATATGAGAAAAGTTTTATTCGAGTTATCCATTCATCTGTCCATGTTTTTAGTTTAAAAGACAACTATAAAATCTCAACTTAACTTGAGGTCAAGGATTGAGTTTAGTTGTTAAGAGAAATAATTAACTCATTAATTGTTGAAAAATAAGCATGAAACATGAAAAATTAAAAAAAACCGTGCCAGTGCGCTGAACCCTAGAACGTCTTAATTTAAGATTTTGATGTGGAAAGAAAAAGTTTAGGTGTTTCACATAAGGCTTATGTTGATTTTAGGTAGATTGAAAAATGGCTGTATTTGAAACAAAAAACTTATTATTAAAACCATTTGCTGAAGAAAACTTAAATGAAGCTATCACCCTATTTCAAGATAAAGACTTCATGGTTTTTTCACCTAACGGAACATTGAATGTTGAAGATGCAACAAATCGTTTTTATGAAATCTTAGAACATTATGAAAGATATGGATTTGGAAAATTAGCCATTATCTCTAAAAACACCCATAAGATTGTTGGTTACTGCGGTTTTGAAATGTGTACTGTGGATGGGACAGATGAAGCAGAATTGGGTTTTAGATTGGTCAAAAGCGAACGAGGACAAGGATATGTCATTGAAGCTACTTCAAGATTGCTAGAAGACATGAAAAATAGAAATTTTAAAAAGGTAATAGCATTTTCTGAAGAACAAAATGTACCAGCTCATAACCTTTTAAAGAAGTTAGGATTTATTAAAACCTTTACTTCTAATTTTTTAAATATGGATGTGATCTTCTTCAGTAAGGATCTATAAATAAATCATACATTTAACATGGTGGGCGTTATGCGAATTACTTGTCCTCACACTTTTTACATTCCAACTTCATACCTAACGTTTCATTACGCCCTTGCTCAGTCAAAACCCAAGGGCGATTTTGCCACGGTGGGTCATGGCGCACATGCTGGGTGTGACCACAAGCGAGATCAGCAACAAAATGTCCTTCGGCGTCCAAGTGAAAACCAACAATGGCTTGTTGCATTTATTCACTCAGACTTTCGAGTTTAGAATCTTCCAAACCCTTTAAAAAACGATGGCATAGATTATGAATTGCCACCAAATCATTTGGATCAACACCCAAAGAGCAGGCGAGTTTAAACGGAATTAACGTAATTTCATCTTTTGCTGACAGTGCTTTTTCCAGCAAGATGACCTTTTTCATACGCTCATCTTCTTTCACCGCAACGCGCTTTAAAAATTGTTTTTCTTCAAGTTTTTTAATAATTGGTGTCAGCGTTCCCGAATCAAAAAAGGTTTTTTGACCAATTTCAGACAACGTTACATTGTCCTTTTCATATAAAGCCAGCAGCACAATAAATTGCGGATAGGTCAGGTCGTATTCCTGAAGCAAGGGACGATATTGACGAATCATCGCATTGGTCGCGGAATACATTGCAAAACACACTTGATTATCCAAGTAAGAAAATTCAGTCATGCTTTGCTCCTCAACGTCATCTTTGCGAACTCACAGTATAGTTTGATTAATGCAAAAAGTATATTGTGCATAATTAACTTGCATACAAGATATTTGTGTGCAATATTAATTAACATAGCTGAACAAATATACAAAGCTATTAAGCAAATAAGATTGATTGAATCAGAGCGAGATGTTGTATGACCACAATTTATGATTTTCAGGCTGAACTTTTAGAAGGCGAGCAAAAGAACTTTTCGGACTATCAAGGCAAAGTTTTGTTGGTAGTGAACACTGCAAGCCAATGTGGCTTAACCCCACAATTCGAAGGACTTGAGAAGCTATATCAGGACTATCAACAACAAGGTTTGGTGATTTTAGGCTTTCCATGTAACCAGTTTGCCAACCAAGACCCATCAAGTAATGAAGAAATTGGCAGCTTCTGTCAGCGTAACTATGGCGTATCATTTCCAATGTTTGCCAAAGTCGATGTGAATGGTTCAAATGCGCATCCGATTTATAAATATCTCACTTCAGAAGCCAAATGCATCTTAGGTAGTGAAAGCATCAAATGGAATTTCACCAAGTTTTTGATTAACCAAAATGGTGAAGTCATCAAACGCTATTCACCAACCACCAAACCTGAAAAAATTAGCAAAGATATTCAAAAACTGTTGGCATAAGTTGAATATAAAATTGAATGCT
The DNA here is from genome assembly GCF_000374425.1 of Acinetobacter tjernbergiae DSM 14971 = CIP 107465. Lineage (GTDB taxonomy): Bacteria > Pseudomonadota > Gammaproteobacteria > Pseudomonadales > Moraxellaceae > Acinetobacter > Acinetobacter tjernbergiae. The sequence goes on from NZ_KB894371.1 coordinate 5,353, forward strand.
TTACAAATTACTGGTATTGAAATCATCTACCAGTAATTTTTTAATTTTTATCATCAGAAAATCGTCTATTTAAATAAATCGAATCTAGTGATTTGAATAAATTAGAATTTTTTAGATTTAATAATTACATAACTTGTTTAAACATCACCATTAAACTTCGCTATACTTTTTGCCAAGATTAAAAATATGAGCGTCAAACTATGCGTGTACTTGTGGTGATGGACCCAATCGAAACGGTGAATCTTAAGAAAGATTCCACGATGGCAATGTTATGGGCGGCAAGCCGTCGCGGTCATGAATTGGGTTATGCATTACAGCAAGATTTATATATCGATCAAGGCAAAGCTTTTGGCTTGATTTCACCACTCCAAGTTTTTGAAGATTATGATCATTATTATGAGTTAGGTGAAAAACAAAAAGAATCGCTCGCTGCATATGACGTGGTGCTGATGCGTAAAGACCCACCGTTTGACATGAATTTTGTCTATACCACTTATATTTTGGAACAAGCTGAACGTGAAGGTGCGTGGATTATTAACAAACCACAATCGCTACGTGACTGTAATGAAAAGCTGTTCGCAACTCAATTCCCAGAGTTACAAGTACCGACTTTGGTGACGTCTCAACAAAGCCTAATTCGTGAATTTATTAAAGAACATGGTGATGTGATTGTAAAACCACTCGATGGTATGGGGGGGATGGGGATTTTCCGTTTATACCAAGATGGGGTAAATATTGGTTCAACTCTGGAAATGCTCACCGAAATGGGAACATGTCCAATCATGGCACAACGCTATATTCCTGAAATTGTTGAAGGGGATAAGCGTATCTTGATGGTGAATGGTGAGCCGATTCCCTATTGCTTGGCACGTATTCCTCAAAACGGTGAGGTGCGTGGTAATTTGGCGGCAGGTGGTCTAGGTCAGGCACGTCCACTCACTGAAAATGACAAAATGATTGCGGCAAAAGTAGGGCCTTTCCTCCGTGAAAAAGGTTTGGTTTTTGTCGGTCTTGATGTGATTGGTAATTATGTGACTGAAATTAATGTGACCAGTCCGACCTGTATCCGTGAGATTGATGCACAATTTGGAACCTCGATTGCAGATGATCTTTTCGATGTTTTAGAAGCCAGTCGTAAAAACTAAAAAAACTATTTTTTGACCAAACTGCCCGTTTGTATTTCGCTTAAATTTGTGAGCAAATGGGCATTTGGATATCGACAGAACCTTGTTTTCAGCAAAGAATTGAAAAAAGCCAAGCTTTCTGTTGTAAACAGGTGAAATTCGCTTTTCGTGAACGAAGCTTTAGGATTAGAATAACTTCCGAAAACAATAGACGATAACCTTCTTTTGAGTTGAAGAATTAGACCGTGACCAATTCACCACAGAACAAAGCTAAACATGTCATGATGATGGCCGCTGGTACAGGTGGGCATGTTTTCCCTGCGCTTGCCGTTGCCAAACAACTGCAACAAGAAGGCTGCCAAGTTTCTTGGTTAGCGACGCCTACAGGAATGGAAAATCGGTTACTCAAAGATCAAAATATTCCGATTTATCAAATTGATATTCAAGGCGTACGTGGGAATGGTATTTTACGTAAGCTCAGCGCACCGTTTAAAATTTTAAAAGCGACTTTAAGCGCGATGCGCTATATGAAGCAATTAAACATTGATGCGGTTGCAGGCTTTGGTGGTTATGTCGCTGGGCCAGGGGGCTTGGCTGCACGTTTGTTGGGTATTCCTGTGTTGATCCATGAGCAGAATGCGATTGCAGGATTTACCAATACCCAATTGGCGCGTATTGCCAAAACAGTTTGTCAGGCTTTTCCAAATACCTTTCCAACTAGTGATAAAGTGGTGACCACAGGCAATCCTGTGCGTGCTGAAATTACGGCGATTTTGAATCCATCATGGCGTTATCAAACCCGTGAACAAGAACAAGCTCCAATCAATGTTTTGATTGTGGGTGGATCGTTGGGGGCGCAAGCGCTGAATGAACGTTTGCCTGAAGCTTTGATAAAGGTCAATGTCGCGTTAAATGTGTTTCATCAATGTGGTCAAAATCAGCAAGATACAACGCGTGAGCGTTATCAGGGTGCGCCTGCAAGTTTGAATATTCAAGTTGAGCCATTTATTCACGATATGGCAAAAGCCTATAGTGATGCAGATTTAATTATTTGCCGTGCAGGTGCATTAACAGTAACTGAGGTCGCGACAGCAGGTTTAGCTGCCGTTTTTGTACCGTTACCGATCGCAGTGGATGATCATCAAACCGCAAATGCTAGATTTTTGGCAAATGTAGGTGCTGCGAAGATTTGCCAGCAAGCGGAAATGACACCTGCTGTTTTGGATGAACTGTTAGCGACTTTACTGAATCGCCAGTTACTCTCTGAAATGGCAATTAAAGCACGTCAACAAGCACAACCGAATGCGACGCAGCATGTGGTTGATCTGATTAAAAAATTGTAATTCGAGTTTATTTATGTCTCCAACAAATCCAAACCAAGCCAAAAAGCTGATTAAAGTGCCAGAAATGCGCCGTATTAAACATATCCACTTTGTTGGTATTGGTGGTGCGGGGATGTGTGGTATCGCCGAAGTATTGGCGAACCAAGGCTATAAAATTTCAGGCTCAGACATTAAAGCCTCTAAGACCACAGCGCAACTCGAAAGCAATGGTATTAAAGTTTATATTGGGCACTCGGCTGATAATATTAAAAATGCCAATGTATTGGTGGTTTCAACAGCGATTGATCCTGAGAACCCTGAGATTAAAGCTGCGATTGAACAACGTACGCCAATTGTACGTCGTGCAGAAATGCTCGGTGAGTTAATGCGCTACCGTCATGGGATTGCAGTGGCTGGAACACATGGTAAAACCACGACAACGAGTTTGTTAACGACGATGTTGGCAGAAGAAAACCTTGATCCGACTTATGTGATTGGTGGTTTGCTGAATAGTACAGGTGTGAATGCTGCGTTGGGTGAAAGCCGTTTTATCGTGGCAGAAGCGGATGAATCAGATGCATCATTCTTGTATTTGCAACCCATGGCAGCGATTGTTACCAATATCGATGCAGACCATATGGATACCTATGAAGGTAGCTTTGATAAATTAAAAGATACCTTTATTCAGTTCTTACATAATTTACCATTCTATGGCTTGGCTGTGGTTTGTGGGGATGATGCCAATATTCGTGAGATTCTTCCTCGTATTGGTCGCCCAACGTTGACCTATGGTTTTGATGAAGATAACGATATTCGTGCTGTGGATGTGTTACAAGAAGGTATGCAATCGCATTTCACGGTGTTGCGTAAAGACCGTGAACCTTTACGTGTCACGATTAACCAACCAGGTTTGCATAATGTTTTAAATGCATTGGCAGCGATTGGCGTAGCAACGGATGAAGGTGTTTCTGATGGTGCGATTTGTCGTGCTTTAGAGAGCTTTAGTGGTGTGGGACGTCGCTTCCAAGTTCAAGGTGAATTTGAAGTCGGCGAAGGCTTAGTGAAATTGGTCGATGATTATGGTCATCATCCAAAAGAAGTTGAGGCAACCATTAAAGCGGCACGTGCTAGCCATCCAAATCGTCGTTTAGTCATGTTATTCCAACCGCATCGTTTTAGCCGTACCCGTGATTGTTTTGATGACTTTGTGGACGTGCTATCACAAGTTGATCAATTGTTATTGTTGGAAGTTTATCCAGCAGGTGAAAAGCCAATCGTGGGTGCAGATAGTCGTGCTTTAGCACGTAGTATTCGTTTACGTGGTGAGGTCGAGCCGATCTTGGTTGACCCTGTTGATGGTAATTTACCGAATGTTTTACAAAAAGTGTTACAAGCGGATGACCTGTTATTAACACAAGGCGCGGGTAACGTTGGTGCAATTTCAGTAGAATTGGCTCAGCATCGCTTGTATGCCAAATCCCCCTAACCCCCTTTGTTAAAGGGGGAACTCCTCCCTTTGAAAAGGGAGGTGGGGAGGGATTTAATAGAATATATGAAGTTTTTTTAAGGATATAAACGTGTCAAATGCTGCAAAATTCGGCAAAGTTGCTGTGTTGTTTGGTGGGAAGTCAGCTGAACGTGCTGTGTCATTGGATAGTGGTCAAGCCGTTTTAGAAGCGCTATTGCGCTCAGGTGTGCAAGCAGAAGCATTTGATCCACAAGCGCGTAGCGTGACTGAGTTAGTGGGTTATGATCGTGCTTTTATCGTATTGCATGGTCGTGGTGGTGAAGATGGTCAGATCCAAGGTGTATTGGAATGGTTAAACCTCCCATATACAGGCACGGGTGTGCAGGGTTCTGCGATTGGGATGGATAAAGTCAAAACTAAGCAAGTTTGGCAAGGGAGCGATTTACCGACCGCACCATATCGCATTATTACCAAAGATTCTGACCTAGATGCTGTCGTGGCAGACTTAGGATTACCTGTCATTATCAAGCCAGTACATGAGGGTTCAAGTGTTGGCATGAGTAAGGTTGAAAAAGCAGAAGATTTTGCGGCTGCGATTGAGAAAGCAACACAACATGATGCTGTAGTGATGGCAGAAAAGTGGATTACAGGTCGTGAGTTCACCATTTCATTCTTGAATGGACAACCTCTGCCTGTGATTCGTTTACAACCGCCAGCAGATGTTGCTTTTTATGACTATGAAGCAAAATACCAACGTGATGATGTGCAGTATGGCATTCCTTGCGGCCTAACAGAGTCGGAAGAGCAAAACTTACAAGCACTTTGTCTACGCGCTTTTCAAGCAGTTGGTGCAGAAGGTTGGGGACGTATTGATGCCATGCAAGATGAGCAAGGCAATTTCTGGTTGCTCGAAGTCAATACCGTACCGGGAATGACCAGTCATTCTTTAGTACCTAAAGCAGCTCAAGCGGTAGGTTATAGTTTTGATCAGCTCTGTGTTGCGATTTTAGAGCAAACTTTAACAAAGTCGGCTTAATTATATATGGCTCAACTCCCTGCTTCTATGCGTCGTAAAACACGACCAGCCATTAGCTCGATTCATGAGAAACCGCCTTCGCCTAAACAAAAGATGGTGAATGCGGGTGGTTGGGCGTTGTTGATCATTGCTTTTGCTGTATTGGCAATTGGTCTGTATGGCTTATATAAAGTGATGACTGATGCGAAAGTCGCACAATTGCAGGTGGTTGGAACCAGTTCAGATGTTGAAAGTCAACAGTTAGTGCAATATCTGAGCCCAATAATAAAAGATAACTATTTCACTTCTGATCTCGAGCAAATTCGAGATCAAGCGTTAAAAGTTTCTTGGGTAGACCGTGTCGTGGTATCACGAGCTTGGCCTAATGCAATTCGCGTGCGGGTGATGCCGCGTCATGCAATTGCACGTTGGGGAACAGGGCGTTTGCTCAGTGATAATGGCGATGTGTTTAGTGAGGCTGTGTTAAAAGTACATCCAAACTTGCCACTGCTACATGGTCCAGTCAGCCAATCCAAAATGATGATGCGTCGCTATAATGAAATTAATCAATTGTTTCATCCTGCGAATTTAAGATTAAAAGAATTGTATTTAACTGAGCGAATGACTTGGTTTATGCAGTTTGATTCGGGTCTGCGGATTATTGTGGATCAAGATCAAACCATGAATAAGCTCCAGCGCTTAAGCCATTTGGCACAAACGGACTTAAAACCTGTATGGTCTAAAATCTCAGCCATTGATTTGCGTTATCGGAATGGTCTTGCCATTCAATGGAAAAACGCAATTCCGCCAAAGATTGTTAATGGTCAGTTAGTTGTAACGATTGATGACACAAGCCTTGCAGGGGCAATTCAGGCAAAGCCATAATATGTGGCTTGAAAATAACGGCAGTTTGCCCGTACTAAACAACAAAAGATATGGTAATGAAGTAATGAGTGAAGCTGTTTCCTCAGTTGTTGCGATTGATATTGGGACACATAAAGTCTCAGTTTTAATTGGTAAGGTCCATGCACCGGATAAGATCCAAGTGATTGGCATGGCAACTGCTCGCAATCGAGGCATGGTTAAAGGCAAAATTGTCAGCTTAGATAAGGTGATTGCGGCAATCAAAAATGCGGTTTCTGAAGCCGAAGATATGGCGGAGTGCCGTATTCATAGTGCATGGGTGTCTATTCCAAGTACTGAGTTGCAAAGTTTTTATGCTTCAGGTCGAACTCCTGTTGCCAATCATGATCATATTATTACGACAAATGAAGTGGTTAGAGCACTGGAGTTGGCAAAAGCCAGTCATGTCTCACCAGATTATTATCTTGCGAGTGCTGTGCCATTAGGCTTTGAGCTAGGTGATTCAGCTGAATGGGTACAGAACCCAGTGAACATGGCTGCACATAGTATGACAGGTCATTATCAATTAATGATGATGCCGATTAGCACTATGCAAAACCTTGATCGAGCTATGAAAGGGGCCAATATCGGGGTGGAAAAAATGGTGGTGTCTTGCTTGGCAACAGCCGAAGCAAGTCTACTCAAAGATGAAAAAGAGTATGGTGTTTGTCTAGTCGATATTGGTGCAGGAATTACCAATACTGCTGTGTATTTAGATGGACGTTTAGCATTAGTACGCACTTTGCAGCGTGGTGGTGAAAATGTCACTCGTGATATTGCGGCGGTTTTACAAACCACAACGGAAGAAGCAGAGCGCATTAAAATTTTACATGGCTGTGTCGATCTGAGTGTGGTAAAGCCAGATCATATGATTCAAGTACAAGCGATTGATGGACCACAAACCATTAGTCGTATTGAACTTGCAGAAATTATTATTGCGCGCTATGAAGAGATCTTTACATTAATTCGTGAAGAGTTGGAGCATAGTGGTGCAATACATGGTTTATATCATGGGGTTGTACTCACAGGCGATGCCTGTCAAATTGAAGGTATGGTCAATTTGGCACGTCGTATGCTTGGTGTATCAGCCCATTTAGGTAATCCACCTTTGCAAGTATATGCCGATGATCAACATTTAGCTGCATTACGTCGATCAATGTATGCGACGGCTTCTGGGTTGTTGATGTTTAGCCAAAGTGACTTGCAGGATGCAGTCGAAGAGCCAGAAGAAGCCAATGATCGTAGTTTTATGGATCGTGTTGCAAATGGTTGGAATGCATTAAATAGCAAATTAAAAGCCATATTTTAAGTTGTACTTATTTTGGGGAAAAATTGTTAGGAAGTTGTAATAGTGAGTCGCTGTACTTGACAAGCTAGGTATTATTGAACAGCATCCTAAACATCGGTTGTTTTAAAAATCAGGGCAGTAACGGGCTGAAGTGACTGCCACTTAATATATTAGGAAATCTAAAGGTCATGGCCTCATTTGAATTTATAGAAGATGAACTAGACGATGGCAACGGTCAAGCCCGTTTCACAGTATTTGGTGTGGGTGGTGGTGGCGGTAATGCTGTCCAACATATGGTGCAATCTGATATTCAAGGTGTAAAATTTGTTTGTGCCAATACGGACAAGCAAGCTCTTGATAGTATGAACGCCCCATTTAAAATCCAACTTGGCGAACAAAGTACCCGTGGTTTAGGTGCAGGTGCGAATCCTGAGGTGGGTCAAATTGCTGCTGAAGAAAGCCGTGAAGTGATTCGTCAACACTTAGAAGGCACGGATATGGTATTTGTAACCGCAGGTATGGGCGGTGGTACAGGTACTGGAGCAGCACCAGTGGTGGCTGAAGTGGCCAAAGAAATGGGTATTTTGACTGTAGGTGTGGTGACAACACCGTTTAACTTTGAAGGTCGTCGCCGTCAAAAGTCTGCTGAAAAAGGGATTGATGCGTTAGAAGCACATGTTGACTCATTAATTATTATTCCGAACCAACGTTTACTCAGCGTTTATGGTGATATTTCAATGAAAGATGCCTATAAAAAGGCAGATGATGTATTGTTAAATGCGGTGCGCAGTATTTTTGATTTAGTTGTCAATCGTGGTCATATTAACCTCGACTTTGCTGATTTGAAAACAGCCATGAGTACCCGTGGTTATGCGATGATGGGTGCTGGTTTGGGTCGTGGTGAAGATCGTGCTCGCCAAGCTGCTGAGCAAGCAATCCGCAGTCCATTACTTGATAATGTAAATATTATCAATGCGAAAGGCGTATTGATTAACATCACAGGTGGTGATGATATTACTTTACGTGAAACAGAAATCATTACCGATGTCGTGAACCAAATTGTTGATTTGGATGAAGGTGAAATTTTCTACGGTACGGTATTTGATCCAGATGCACGTGATGAACTTCGTGTTACTGTAATCGCAACAGGTTTAACCCGTAACGCGAGTGAAGTTGAGCATAAAAAACGCAGTGTTGTTGCTCATAAGCCTGTTCAAGTTGCACCACAATCTGTTGATGAGGATGATGTTCCAGCGATTAGTAAACGTGCAAATGTAGAAGTTCCCGCAACTGCTGCACCAAGTTCTACACCGCGTTCATCGCCAATGAGCATTCAAGATTATTTGAAAAATCAGCAGCGCAAATAATAAAATCATATATTTACACGAAGGGAGTAAGTAATTGCTCCCTTTTTTATTTTTTTAAAATGGCAAAATATGCTAACTTATATCGGTTTTTGCAAATGAAGTTGGCATGGCATGGTGAAACAACGTACTCTCAAACGTGTGGTAAAAGCGAGCGGTATTGGTCTGCACAGCGGTCAAAAGGTGCTGATTAATTTTGTTCCACACCATATTGATGGAGGTATTGTCTTTCGCCGTATCGACTTAAACCCGCCTGTCGAGATCCAAGCCAATGCAATGTTGATCCAAGAAGCCTTTATGTGTTCCAACCTTGTCCGTGAAGATATTAAAGTGGGAACGATTGAGCATGTCATGAGCGCAATTGCGGGGCTAGGTATTGATAACTTAATTGTGGAGGTTTCTGCTTCAGAAGTTCCAATTATGGATGGTAGTGCAGGACCATTTATCTATTTACTCATGCAAGGTGAGTTGGCGGAGCAAAATGCCCCAAAGAAATTTATAAAAATTTTAAAACCTGTTGAAGCACTAATCGACGATAAGCATGCTATTTTTACCCCTCATTCAGGTTTTCAGCTCAATTTTACCATCGACTTTGATCATCCAGCTTTTGCCAAAGAATATCAATCTGTGTCCATTGATTTCTCAACAGAAACCTTTGTGTATGAGGTGAGTGAAGCGCGAACCTTTGGTTTTATGAAAGATCTTGATTATCTAAAGGCGAATAACCTTGCTTTGGGTGCAAGTCTGGACAATGCGATTGGTGTGGATGATACAGGTGTAGTCAACGAAGAAGGTTTGCGCTTTGCGGATGAGTTTGTGCGTCACAAGATTTTAGATGCTGTTGGTGACTTATATTTGCTTGGACATCAAATTATTGCCAAGTTTGATGGTTATAAATCAGGACATGCGCTCAATAACCAGTTATTGCGCAATGTTAAAAATGATCCAAGCAGTTATGAAATTGTAACATTTAATAACGAGAATGATTGTCCAATTCCTTATGTAAGTGTGACATAAGTCCTTGTCTTTTATTGGTTGTGTTATGTTGTAACAATACAGATTGAGATTTCTGTCACATAAAATAGATCGGGATTCCCTTCCTTAATATAAGTAGTTTACTTTTTATTGCTTGCCAAACGTAGCAAAGCTTGGCTAAGCTTGGGGTCGCTCACATATTCAGCGGCACTACGTAATTGTTCTTGGGTCTCTGAAGTAAGTGTTTTAGATGGGGGAGAAGGTTCACGAGGAACATTCATTTTGTTTCTTAGGCGAACTTGGATTTTTCGTAAGTCTTTGAGTCCTTCTAATTGAGCTAACTGCGCAACATAGTGGCTTTGTAAATAGCTGAGTTGACTAATCATCGCTTGATTTTCACCAGTTATAATCAAAACACCATGTTGATAACAAACAACCTGCCATTGCTCTGGTTGGGGCAGTAAGGGTTGAATAATTTTCGTAAGTTGTTTCCATTGAGTCACTTGCGTAGTCAGAAACGTTAAGTTTCCAGTTTTTATGTGTTGTCCTTTCTGTTGAAAAACGTTGCTAGGTTCAGACATGTTAACTTCCTTCGAGGTTATCTGCTCATCTTAAGCGTTCATTTTAACTATTATCAAGGAAGAGATGATAAAGGAACTATTTAAGGACGGTTTCAAGAGGTTTTTTATGCATCCGCGTCGTATTTTACTTGCATTTTCATTGGCTGCTTCAGCTGCTTCAGTTGCTTTTGCAGATTACCAGAATATTGGTCAGGCAGCAGACGGTGACCGCCTAGAACAGTTATCTAAAACTTTGGCTCAAGGTTCGTACAGTCATCCTGATGATATCGACTTACCTGCTGTATCGAATGTATCGGTTAAACTTCGTGAAAAAAGCATTGAACTAAATAATGCAACAATTGAAAAGAAATATGGCCGTTCAGCGATTTCTACTTCAGATAATGCACCTTCATTTTCGACAAATACAGGTTATTCTTGGTTAGTAAGCCATCCTTTACAAGAAGGGCGTGTTAGTTCGACTTGGGGTAATCGCACTTTATTGGGAACAACTCGTCATCATTCAGGCGTTGATTTAGCAGCACCATCAGGTACACCGATTTATTCAACAGGTTCTGGTGTGGTGACCAAATCAGGTTGGGGCTCAGGTTACGGTCAATATGTTGAGATTGACCATGGCAATGGCTATATCACACGTTATGCACATGCATCACGCTTAATGGTTAATGCGGGTGATCGCGTGGATGCAGGTGAACATATCGCTAATGTAGGGTGTACAGGTCGTTGTACAGGGCCACATTTGCACTTTGAAGTGGTAAAAGATGGTCAGCGTAAAAATCCATCAACCTACTTGGCAATGTTACCTTAAGAATGATTTGTTAACAGTTGTCTATTAATACAAAAAATCGCCTTTGTGGGCGATTTTTTGTATTAATAGGTGACTATTCCTAATTTTCACTGGCATGGATAAACTGAGTCTTGAGTGTATCTGGGCAATGACGAACTAGACGAACATAATTTTTGTTTTCGCTAAAGGTAAAATTTGCTGTGCCATCAGTAAATGCAACTATTTGGGAATAGGTCCCCCCACCAGTTGAAGACCAAAACCATCCCCACCATGTTGAGCCTTCTATCGGGCGGAATAAAGCCCCTTTAGGACAATCATAGCCTGCTTTTTTCTTGTCTCGGAGTAAGGTTTTTAGTTCATCTAATGTGGGTACTTGCCAATCATTAAAGCCTGCTAAAGTAAATGTTGTTGCAGTTTGCTGTGCTTGGAAGAAATCAAATTCTTCTGCACTCCCTATTGCTTTGCCTTTTTGCCATTGTTGTCCTAGACTCGGTCTTGACCACATTAATCCAGTTCTTTCATCAATCCATACTCCATCTTTATACAGTTGTGTTATATCAATATTTTCTTGATTTGACATTTTGTATTACGCCCTATTTTTGTGATTTAATTTTATGGAGCCGATGTTTTTAATTAAAGTAATTTACAATGGTTAAATTATTTGATTTATTGATCTATTCTGCTATTTTTTGTTTCATTTGGGTCAATGACTATTTAGCGAAAAAATATTAAGAGATTTTGTATTCATTTGGGGCAATATCTCTACTCAAGCAAAACATGATAAAAATAGTACCGACAAAATAACTTAAGGGAAAAGGTGAATTGTATGGCGTTTTATGGCGACTCTGACGCGCAAGAAACCCAAGAATGGCAAGAAGCATTTGATTCAGTATTACAACATATGGGCACGGAGCGTGCTGCCTTCTTACTAGAAAAACTTTATCAACGGGCAATTGCGAAACACGTTCCAATCCAACGCTTAAATACACCTTATCTCAATACCATTTCAGTTGAAGAGCAACCTGCGATGCCGGGCGATCAAGATATGGAGCGCCGTATTCGTGCTTTGATTCGCTGGAACGCTTTGGCGACGGTATTACGTGCAAATAAGACAGGCGATGATCTGGGTGGTCATCTTGCGAGTTTTGCATCATCTGCAACATTGTATGATGTTGGTTTTAACCATTTCTTCCGTGCAGGCTCAGATAACTTTGGCGGCGACATGATCTATTATCAAGGTCATTGTGCCCCAGGGATTTATGCGCGTTCTTTTTTAGAAGGGCGTTTAACTGAAGATCAACTCAATAATTTCCGCCGGGAGGTGGGGGGGAATGGTCTACCAAGCTATCCACATCCTTATTTAATGCCTGACTATTGGCAGTTCCCAACTGTATCTATGGGTTTGGGTCCAATTATGTCGATTTACCAAGCACACATTCAAAAGTACTTGATGAATCGTGGTTTGATTAAAGAAGAAAATCGTAAAGTCTGGGCATATCTTGGCGATGGTGAGATGGATGAGCCAGAAAGTACGGGTGCAATTTCGCTTGCCGGTCGTGAAAAGCTGGATAACCTGATTTGGGTCGTGAACTGTAACTTACAGCGCCTAGATGGTCCTGTACGTGGTAACGGTAAAATTATTCAAGAATTAGAATCTTTATTCCGTGGTGCGGGATGGCGTGTCATTAAAGTGGTGTGGGGTCGTCATTGGGATCCACTACTGGCGCAAGATGCTTCAGGCGCTTTAAAAGCGGTCATGGAAGAAACAGTGGATGGTGAGTACCAGCGCTATCAAGTGAAAGGTGGTGCATATACCCGTGAGAAATTCTTTGGCAAGTACCCAGAAGCTGCGGAACTGGTAAAAGATTTAAGCGATGAAGACATCGATAATCTTAACCGTGGTGGTCACGACCCGTACAAAGTTTTTGCTGCTTATGCAGAAGCAATGAAAGCCAAGGGTCAACCTACTGTTATCCTTGCAAAAACGGTTAAAGGTTACGGTTTGTCTGAAGAAATTGAAGCGGTGAATAAAACGCACCAAATCAAAAAAATGCAGATTGATTCATTAAAGTATGTCCGTGATCGTTTTAATTTGCCATTTAATGATGAGCAACTTGAAGAGTTACCATTCTATCGTCCAGCAGAAAACTCGCCAGAATTAAAATATATGAAAGCGCGTCGCGAAGCTTTAGGTGGTTATTTGCCTGCTCGACGTAAAGAAAGTGCAGCTTTACCGATCCCTGAACTTTCAGTGTTTGATGGTGTACTCAAAGGCAGCGGTGGTAAAGAACAATCAACCACCATGTTAATGGTGCGTTTGATCGCCGCGTTATTGAAAGAAAAAGCGATTAAAGATCATGTGGTGCCAATCGTTCCTGATGAAGCACGTACCTTTGGTTTAGAAGGGATGTTCCGTCAGCTCGGTATTTACGCGGCTCACGGACAAAAATATACACCTGAAGACAATGAACAGCTCATGAATTATCGTGAGGCAAAAGATGGTCACATGTTACAAGAAGGGATTAACGAAGCAGGTGCGATGAGCGCATGGGCTGCGTTAGGCACAAGTTATTCAACCAATAACTTGCCAATGATTCCGATGTATATGTATTACTCAATGTTTGGTTTCCAGCGCATTGGTGATATTGCATGGGCGGCAGGTGATGCTCAAGCACAAGGTTTCTTGTTGGGTGCAACCGCAGGTCGTACCACACTCAATGGAGAAGGTTTACAGCATCAAGATGGTCATTCGCATATCTTGGCAGGCACGATTCCAAACTGTGTGTCCTACGATCCTTGTTTTGGTTATGAACTCGCAGTGATTGTGCATGATGGTTTAAAACGCATGTATCAAAATCAAGAACGCGTGTTCTATTACCTCACTGTGATGAATGAAAACTATGAACATCCTGAAATGCCAGAAGGTGTTGAAGAGGGCATTAAGCGCGGTATGTACTTATTGCAGAAAGATGAGCAAGCAAGTGTTCAACTGCTTGGGTCTGGTGTCATTCTGCGTGAAGTCATTAAAGCAGCGAAAATTCTTCGTGATGAATATCAAATCCATTCAAATGTATGGAGCGTGACCAGCTTTAACGAGTTAGCACGTGATGGTATGGCATGTGATGAATATAACCGTTTACATCCGTTGGCTGAAACAGCACAAGAATCTTGGGTGTCACAACAATTACGTCATACCGATGGAATTGTGGTGTCTGCAACCGATCATATGCGTGCCTATAGCGAACAAATCCGTGCCTATCTACCAGACAATCGCCCATATGTCACATTAGGTACAGATGGTTATGGTCGTTCAGATACGCGTGCTAATTTACGTAGCTATTTCGGTGTGGATGCCGCACATATTGTGGTTGCAACCTTGAAAAAACTCGCAGATGAAGGCGAGGTTGAAAATCGCTTAGTCAAAGATGCAATCTCATCTTTTGAACTAGATACCGATCGTCCCGTGGCATGGGCACCTCAGGCACATCCTGAAGTTCAAGCTGTGGCGGCATACCATGAAAGCCAAACAGGTGAGGGGAACTAATTATGCAAATCCAAGCACCTGATATTGGCGTGGATAAGGCAATCGTTGCCGAAATCTTGGTAAAAGTGGGCGATCATGTTGCAGTCGAAGATAGTCTCTTGGTTTTAGAATCAGATAAGGCGGCAGTTGAAGTACCAAGTACCGCAGCTGGGATTGTCAAAAGTATTCTGGTGCAACAAGGTGATGAAGTCACCGAAGGCGTCGCGTTAATTGAATTAGAATCTGAGTCGGCTGTTGAAGCACCTGCGAAAGAAGCACTGAAATCGGAAGTACCAAAAGCAGAGGCTCAAACTGTAGAAGTTGCAATTCAAGCTCAAGTCGCTCCTGCCGCGACAGCAAGCCAAGTGATTGATGTAAAAGTCCCAGATATTGGGGTGGAAAAAGCATTGGTTGCTGAAGTCTTGGTCAAAGTCGGTGATGAGATTGAGGCTGAGCAAAGCATCGTGGTGGTTGAATCGGATAAAGCCACCGTAGAAGTGCCAAGCTCGATTGCTGGTGTGGTTGAAACGATTCAGATTAAAGAAGGTGACAGTGTTAAAGAAGGCGTGGTGTTGATTCAAGTCAAAACGACAGTCGCCGCTCCTGTCGCTTCAGAAGTACAACCAACTCCAGTAGAAGCAGCAGTTCCTGTATCGGCTACAACTGGTGAAATCGAGATTACAGTGCCTGATCTCGGTGTGGAAAAAGCCTTGGTTTCAGAAATCTTGGTCAGCGTTGGCGATTATGTTGAAGCGCAACAAAGCTTATGTGTGGTCGAGTCAGACAAAGCTTCGGTTGAAGTCCCTAGCGCATCTGCTGGAATTGTCAAAGCCATTCATGTCTCACTCAATCAAGAAGTTCGTCAAGGTATCGCTTTGGCAACGATTGAAGTGAGTGGTTTGGCTGCTGCACAGGCAGTGCCAAAAGCTCAGCCTACAGTTGCCGCAACAGCGACGACGACAGTAGCAAAGCCACAGCCAGCAGTTGCTTCACAAACAGCCTCAGCGCAACCCGAAAAGTTGAGCAAAGAGCAAGAAATTGCGAATGCGAAGGTGTATGCAGGGCCTGCGGTACGTAAATTAGCACGTGAGTTAGGTGTCGTGCTTGGACAGGTTAAAGCTTCAGGTGAGCATGGTCGTGTAATAAAAGAAGATGTGTTCGCACATGTGAAAACACGCCTAACAGCACCGCAGGCAGCGCCAACAGTTCAAGCTGCTCCAGTCGCTTCAGGTCTGCCATCATTACCAGATTTCACCGCATTTGGTGGTGGTGAGGTGAAAGCGATGACGCGTTTACAGCAAGTGTCTGTGCCGCAGTTGTCATTGAACAACTTCATTCCACAAGTGACACAGTTTGATTTGGCTGATATTACTGAGCTTGAAGCGTGGCGTGGAGAACTGAAAGATGGGTTTAAAAAGCAAGGTTTGAGCCTGACTATCTTGGCTTTTATTGCGAAAGCTGTTGCTCATTTGCTGAAAGAAGAGCCTTATTTTGCTGGGCATTTAGCGGATGATCAAAAGTCGGTATTGTTACGTAACGAAATCCATATGGGAATCGCGGTGGCAACACCAGATGGCTTAACCGTTCCTGTATTGCGTAATCCTGATCAAAAGTCGATTAAGCAAATTGCAGCTGAATTGGCTGAATTGAGTCAAAAAGCACGTGATCGTAAATTGTCGCCGAAAGATTTACAAGGCGCTAACTTCACCATTACCAGCTTAGGTAGTATTGGTGGAACTGCATTTACGCCATTGGTGAATTGGCCTCAAGTGGCAATTTTAGGGATCTCGCCTGCAACCATGCAACCTGTATGGAATGGTAAAGACTTTGACCCTCGTCTAATGTTGCCATTGTCATTGTCTTATGACCACCGTGTTATTAATGGTGCGGATGCTGCACGTTTTACCAATAAGTTGACCAAGCTTTTAAAAGATATTCGTAACTTGTTGCTCTAATATATTTTTAAATTTGGAAAACCTCGCTCAAGCGGGGTTTTCTATTTTTTTCAGGATCAAAATGTGGCTTTATTTGTTTAAGCTTTTCTCTAAAAGTAATGTAGATTGATCGCGTTTTTATTTGAAAGAAGGGGGTAAGGATGTTAATCATTTATCGAGTTGTATTACCGATATTACTTATTATTTTTGTATTAATGGGCTTGTGGGTCAATTTTCTACATTTTGCATCAGATTGGGTTATGTACATTGTCATGGGTTTGGAAGTGTTAGCTGCAACAATTGTGGTTAGCATGGAATATCAAGCTCAAAATGTTGGTGGTGCAAGTGGTTGGGGGATTTTTGGTTTTTTTGGATTGAGTGTGAATTTAGCTTTTTTGCTCGGTATTGCTCGCTTGCTGATTTGGGGTTACCAAAAGTTTTGGACATAACGATTTAAAAAGTCCTGATTGTCTGGTAAAATGCACTCACTTCATTGGGGAGTAGCCGCTCTTTACGCAAAGTAAAGAGGTGATGATCAACATAATTGTTCCACAGAACATGGTCATCATAGCAAAGAACCAAAAACAGCTGTTTAGCTGTGCTTTTGTTGGCAAGACCTTTGATTTACCACTCTGCATCAATCTATTTGATTTTGGCTAGCAGGAGGGGTAGGTCATCGGTATATTTTGCTAGCCAGAGCATTCAACTATGTATGAATTCCTCATTTCCACTTCAATTGTTGCCCTTGCAGAAATGGGTGATAAAACACAATTACTTGCGCTTTTACTTGCAGCCCGTTTCCGTAAACCTGTTCCAATTCTGATCGCTATCTTGTTAGCCACCACCATCAATCATGGTATTTCCGCTGTTTTAGGACAATGGATTACCACTGTACTCAGCCCTGAAATTTTATTATGGATACTTGCGCTTGGCTTTATTGGGATGGCGATCTGGATGCTCATTCCTGATGAATTAGGGGATGAAACCGAAAGTATTAATAAATGGCAAAAATTTGGCGTGTTCGGTGCGACCTTTATCTTATTTTTCTTGGCGGAAATTGGCGATAAGACGCAAATTGCTACGGTTGCTTTAGCTGCACGTTTTGACAGTATTTTTTGGGTGATGTGTGGTACGACGGTGGGAATGATGCTTGCTAATGCTCCTGCGGTGTTTATTGGCGACAAATTGGCAGATAAATTACCCATCTCGTTGATTCATAAAATTGGTGCTGCGATTTTCTTGGTTGTGGGTCTTTCGGCACTGGTACAGCATTATTTCTTTTGATACCGCTACATTATCTGAAATAAAAAATCGACCCATCCAAAAGTGATGGGTCTTTTCTTATAAATTACGATAAAAGTCCAATATATGATTGAAACAATAATAAAATCCCATTATTTTATTAAGGAATTAAAATATTTCATATTTAAAGAAT
This sequence comes from Acinetobacter tjernbergiae DSM 14971 = CIP 107465, assembly GCF_000374425.1. Classification (GTDB taxonomy): domain Bacteria; phylum Pseudomonadota; class Gammaproteobacteria; order Pseudomonadales; family Moraxellaceae; genus Acinetobacter; species Acinetobacter tjernbergiae. Next base: position 23,069 of record NZ_KB894371.1, read on the forward strand.
TTTTATGGGGTTGACATGAGTTTCGAGCGGACTACATCGCAAATACTATTTGATAATGGTACGCATAAATGCATTAGTTTTACCAGTTTAGTCAAAGGTGAAGGCATTCAAGCCAATCAATTTCTAATTATTGATCATGAGCGCGCAGCAGTCTTAGATCCAGGTGGTGATCTCACCTATGTGCCCTTGACAATGGAACTGAGTCGTTATACTAAGTTGAAAAATTTGGATTATGTGATGGCATCACATCAAGACCCCGACATTATTACCTCAATGCCACGTTGGTTGGTGTATACCGATGCCAAAGTGGTGGCTTCTAAATTGTGGGCACGCTTTTTACCGCATTTGAATTCGGCATTTATGAGTGACCGTATGAAGGGCAATTGGGAAGAGCGTTTAATTGAACTGTCAGATACTGGGCAGATTATTCCACTCGGTGAATCCTCGATTGTTGCTGTACCCGCGCATTTTCTACATTCAGTCGGTAATTTTCAGTTTTACGACCCAACGGCAAAGATTTTGTTCTCAGGCGATATGGGGGCTTCGATCGTTGATGATGCGAGTCAACCAATTACTGATTTTGAAGCGCACATCAAAAAAATGAAGGGCTTCCATCAGCGTTATATGTGTTCCAATAAAGTGATTCGCTTGTGGGTCAATATGGTTCGCCAAATGGATCTTGATATGATTGTGCCTCAGCACGGTACAGCATTTGTCGGTAAAGAAATGATCAAGCAATTTTTGGATTGGATTGAGCAGCTAGAGTGCGGCGTAGATTTAATGAATGAATATGTTTTTAGTTGCCCTGCTTAAATGAATTCGTAGGCAATCAGTTGGATAAACCCTGATGAGTGAATTAGTGAAGGGACTTCGCTTTTGAAAAGTGATGATATTGCGCGATATCAGCACAGCAAACCAAGTATATAAATCATCTGATGGCTTGTCATGGTATCCAATCAAAAGCAGTCATCATTATTCGGATCGGGTCAGCTAGAGTAATTTTACCGACGTACATAGAACCGATGTTGTGTAAAACATACTCTAGCGACTTATAAAATTATTTTCATCATAGAAAATGAAAATCACATCGAAATTTGTATATAATAGCTCACGGAAATTACCAGTGAGATTGTTATGCTGACCATCGTTCAAGAAGCGTTAACCTTCGATGATGTCTTATTACTTCCTGCCTACTCAACTGTTCTCCCAAAAGATGTCTCTTTAAAGACACGATTCACACGCGGTATTAATTTGAATATCCCTCTCGTTTCAGCCGCAATGGATACAGTGACTGAGTCACGTATGGCGATTGCAATGGCGCAAAACGGTGGTATTGGTATTTTGCACAAGAACATGGATATTGCTGCACAAGCTGCCGAAGTTCGCCGTGTGAAAAAATTTGAAGCTGGGATGGTAAAAGATCCAATTACAGTTAGCCCTGAAACCACAGTGCGTGAGCTGATTGCGATTACCCAAGCCAATAATATTAGCGGTGTGCCTGTTGTAAAAGATGGCAAAGTGGTGGGTATTGTCACAGGTCGTGATACACGCTTTGAAACCAATCTTGAACAACCTGTAAGCAACATCATGACGGGTCAAGACCGTTTGGTGACTGTTCGTGAAGGTGAGTCGAAAGAAAATATTCAAGCATTGCTGCAAAAGCATCGTATTGAAAAAGTTTTAGTCGTTGGTGAACACAACGAACTCAAAGGTTTAATTACAGTCACTGACTTCCGTAAAGCGGAAAGCTATCCAAGCAGCTGTAAAGATGACCTCGGTCGTTTACGTGTGGGTGCTGCAGTCGGTACAGGTGTAGAAACACCAAGCCGTGTGGAAGCATTGGTCGATGCGGGTGTCGATGCGATTGTCGTGGATACGGCACACGGTCACTCAGCAGGTGTGATTGAACGTGTACGTTGGGTAAAAGCAAACTATCCACAAGTTCAAGTAATTGGTGGAAACATTGCAACAGGTGATGCAGCCTTAGCATTGTTAGATGCAGGTGCAGATGCCGTTAAAGTGGGTATCGGTCCTGGTTCGATTTGTACCACACGTATTGTGGCAGGTATCGGTATGCCGCAGATTTCGGCAATTGATAGCGTTGCGAATGCACTAAAAGATCAAATTCCATTGATCGCAGATGGTGGTATTCGTTTCTCTGGCGATATGGCGAAAGCAATTGGCGCAGGTGCGAGCACGATCATGGTCGGTTCACTCCTTGCAGGGACTGAAGAAGCGCCAGGTGAAGTTGAATTTTTCCAAGGTCGTTACTATAAAGCATATCGTGGCATGGGTTCATTGGGTGCGATGGCAGGGGCAACAGGTTCCGCTGATCGTTATTTCCAAGACTCTAAAGCAGGCGCTGAAAAGTTAGTACCAGAAGGCATTGAAGGTCGTGTGCCATACAAAGGTCCAATGGGTAATATCGTACACCAAATGATGGGCGGTTTACGTTCTTCTATGGGTTATACGGGTTCATCTGTGATTGAAGATCTACGTCAAAATGCGAAATTTGTGAAAATTACTTCAGCAGGTATGTCTGAGTCGCATGTTCATGATGTGACAATTACTAAAGAAGCACCAAACTACCGTGTCGGTTGATCTTTCGTAATTTAGATAATAAAAGACCGTCAGTTCGCTGACGGTTTTTTGGTTTTGGTGTAAAGTAAAACAGATCAAAAATGATATGACGACACGTCATATAAAGATAAGAAAGTGAGTAAAGAATGAGCTATTTTGGAACTGATGGAATTCGTGGCAAATTTGGACAGATGCCGATCACCCCTGAATTTGCATTAAAATTAGGCTTTGCCGCAGGGAAAGTATTAAAACGAAATAGTCCCCAAAATAAACCGATTGTTGTATTAGGTAAAGACACACGTTTGTCGGGTTATATTCTAGAGGCTGCATTACAAGCAGGTCTCAATGCTGCGGGTGTTTATGTTCATTTATTGGGGCCATTACCTACGCCAGCCATTGCACATTTAACTCGTGCTTTACATGCTCATGCAGGCATTGTGATTTCCGCATCGCATAACCCTTATTTTGATAATGGGATTAAGTTTTTCTCTGGTGAAGGCAAGAAACTTCCAGATACTTTACAAGATGAAATTAATCAAGAGCTTGAAAAAGATTTAGTCATTGATGACACCGCTAACTTAGGAAAGAGTGTGCGTGTCAAAGATGCCAATGGTCGTTATATCGAGTTCTGTAAGTCGACATTCCCTTATCACTTTGATCTTCGTAATCTGAAAATTGTGGTGGATTGTGCCAATGGTGCAGCTTATAGCGTAGGGCCATCCGTCTTCCGTGAATTAGGCGCGAAAGTGATTCCGCTTTATAACGATCCTGATGGTTTAAATATTAATGAAAACTGTGGATCAACGCATCCAGAACAGTTACAAAAAGCCGTGATTGAACACCAAGCGGATATCGGGATTGCTTTTGATGGCGATGCAGATCGTGTGGTAATGGTGGATAAGCATGGTCAACTAATTGACGGTGATCATATTCTTTATATTCTAGCGACACAGGCAAATCATAAGCCAGCAGGTGTGGTTGGAACAGTGATGAGCAATATGGCGCTTGAGTTGGCATTAGCAAAGGCGGACGTTGGTTTTGTTCGTGCTAAAGTTGGCGATCGTTATGTATTACAGTCACTTGAAGAAAATAACTGGTCAATTGGTGGTGAGCCTTCAGGTCATATTTTGACTTTGGATAAGAGTACAACAGGTGATGCGATTATTGCTGCACTACAAGTTTTAACGGTGATGGTTGAACAAGGTAAAGCATTACATGAACTTGTGGCAGGTTTGGAGTTATTCCCACAAGTATTAATCAATGTTCGTTTACAGCAGATGATCGACCCGTATGCTGTCCCTGCTTTAGTTGCAGAATTTGAAAAAGCGGAACAACAGTTGAAAGGCCGTGGGCGTATTCTGATTCGTAAATCAGGGACTGAGCCGATGATTCGTGTGATGGTTGAGGGAGATCAGCAACAGGAAGTGGAAACTTTAGCCCAACATTTAGCAGATGCAGTACGTGCTCATGCTCAGGCTGCCTAAGGGAGCGCAATAATGAATGATGTCATTAAAGATCTCAGTGAGCTTCGTTTAAGTTATGAACAAGACGAGTTACATGAAGCGCAGATTAGTGATAACCCTCATTTGCAATTTTTGAGCTGGTTTAATCATGCACTGGCTGCGAATTTACATGAACCGTATGCGATGTCTTTGGCAACTGCAAATGCTCAAGGTCGTCCGCATGTACGTACAGTCTTGTTACGGGGTGCGACCGAAGCAGGTTATGACTTCTATACTAATTATGATAGTCAGAAAGGATTAGACCTTGCGGAAAACCCTTATGCTGAATTGCTATTTTACTGGCCGAGTATAGAGCGTCAGGTACGTATTGGTGGTAAGGTTGTGAAGATTTCTGAACAAGAGTCGACCGATTATTATCATAAGCGCCCACGTGACAGTCAGATCGCAGCGCATATTAGTACGCCACAAAGTGGCACGATTGAAAGCCGTGAGTTATTACAACAGCGCTTTCAAGATTTGCAAGACCAAGTGGGTGAGCAAGCGCAACTTGCGAAACCAGAATTTTGGGGCGGCTATCGCCTAGAGGCGGATTATTACGAGTTCTGGCAAGGGCGACCGAATCGTCTGCACGATCGTTTAAGCTATGAAAAACACAATGGACTTTGGATTCTCCAACGCTTGATGCCATAAATGACACAGATTCAAATTCAACAAAGACCATTTTTGACACGCCCTGAACAATTTCAGGGCGTGCCGCCTTTTATGGCAGAAATATTGGCAAGACGTGGTGTTCAGTCTGAGCAAGAACTTGAGCTAAAACTCAAACATATCATGCCACCCCATTTAAAAGGACTGGATGCGGCTGTTGAATTGATTGATCAGGCTATAGATCGACAGCAACAAATCGTCATCATTGGCGACTATGATGCGGATGGTGCGACCAGTACAGCACTTATGATCTTAGTGCTTAAAGAAATGGGGGCGAAAGTTGAATATTTAGTACCTGATCGCTTTAAGTATGGTTATGGCTTAACCCCTAAAATTGCTGAGCTTGCAAAGCAAAGCTATCAACCTGATGTATTGATTACCGTTGATAATGGTATTTCTAGTCATGCAGGTGTAGAAACTGCACAGGCATTGGGAATGCAAGTGATCATTACGGATCATCACTTAACCACAAAACCCACCCCTAATGCTGAAGCAGTGGTGAATCCGAATCAACTCGGTTGTGATTTTCCAAGTAAAGCCCTTGCAGGCGTTGGAGTTGCTTTCTATGTTTTGGCGAAGTTGGCAAGTTACCGTACCCAACAAGGCAAAAGCAGCACTAAAGTGACCCAATATTTAGATCTGGTTGCTTTGGGAACCTATGCTGATGTTGCAAGTTTGGACTATAACAATCGTATTTTGATTGATACAGGTCTAAAGCGAATCCAACAATATCAATGTCGTGCAGGAATCCTCGCATTATTGGATATTGCGAAACGTGATGCTGCGACTTTACGTGCTCAGGATCTAGGCTTTGTTGTTGGACCACGTATCAATGCGGCTGGTCGAATGGAAAGTATGCGGATTGGGATTGAGTGCTTACTCGCAGCGAATATGGCAGAGGCCTATCCAATTGCACAACAGCTCAATCAGTTGAATATTGAACGTCGTCAAGTTGAGACGGAAATGAAGCAGCAAGCCCTCAATGCCTTGCAGCATATTCAATTGGAAACAGAACATCTGCCCGTAGCCTTGGTCATGTTTGATGAACAATGGCATCAGGGGGTGATTGGGATTGTGGCTGGACGTTTAAAAGAACAGTTTCATCGTCCAAGTTTGGTGTTTGCACCAGATGAGGATGGGATTCATATCAAAGGCTCTGCACGTTCAATTGAGGGAATTCACATTCGCGATCTTATTGAACAGGTCGCAGAACGATACCCACATTTAGTGAGTCATTTTGGTGGACATGCAGCAGCAGCAGGTTTAACGCTCAGAAAAGAAAACTTTGATGAATTCAAAACTGTTTTTACACAATGTATTGCTGAAATGGATGAAGATTTATTTCAAGCAGTCTTATGGACAGATGGGCAGCTAGAGCATTCAGATCTGCATTTATCAACTCTGGATTGTATTGAACAGCTTGGACCTTGGGGACAGAAGTTTCCATTCCCCCAATTTGAAGGGCGATTTAACGTTATTGATTCTCGTTGGCTCAAAGACCAACATTTAAAATTAAAACTGGCATCTGGACAACAGTCGATTGATGCGATTGCTTTTAATGCAATTGATCGTTTTAAGTTTGACTCTGCTCTTGGTTATGTTGATTTAGTTTATACCTTAGAGCGTAATGTTTTTAATGGAAACACCAGTTTACAACTGCATATTGTGCATTTAAAGCAATAAAAAAATCCGCTCACAAGAGCGGATTTTTTTATATAACAAAGGATAAATTAGAAACGGAACGTACCATTGATGCCATAAGAATCAACATCCTCAACGGTTGTATAACCTACACCTAAAGCAAATTGAGACGTGATGAATTTCTGTGCACGAATGTTAAAGATACTATCTGAATCATCTGCTGTTGAGTCAGCAAATGAGAGACCGATACTTAGTGTTGGATCAAGATAAAGATCAGCACCTAAACGATAAGTTGTTTCATCACCAATATATGTTTGTGCTTCAAAATTAGTGTAATAGCCACCAATTTCAGAAACATATTTTGCACGAAGAGACACTGCTGTATCCTCATCTTCGCCAGTTACAACCGCAGCATTTGCTAAAGTTGTAATAAAACCATGTTTAGTGACTTGTGTTGGGTCGACACTTTCAGATAAATCGGTAATGCCAACTGCTAATAATAAACCATTAATTGGTAAGAAGCCTGCTTCAACAGAATAATCTGTACCATCTGTACTTTCACTTTCTGAATAGCCAAAAACTTCTGCGGTATTTTTTACATCTGTTTTGTTCAGGCTACCAGAAATGTAAAACTGTGAATCTGGAATATAAAATTCACCATTAAGCCCGATTATATTGAACTCTTGTTTGTAGTTAGCAGTTATGGCAGGGCTATTCCAAAATAACTCATTTTCAGAAAAACCCATTTGACCTGACTGTTTAGCATAAGCATAACCTAAACCAAGATTTGATGCTTTATCTAAAAATGCAGCCTCAGCTAAAGGGGCATTACGTGTTTCAACTGGGTTGAAGTAATATTGACCACTGACAGTAACAGTATTGATTTTTCCTTCTTCAATCTCTGTATGTTCATATGATCCATTGACTTCGGTTTGATATGCATTTGCATTAAAACCAATAAAAGAAGATAGAATTGCTGTAATTAAGCTGAGTTTATTCATTGAAGACCCCTTATTAAAATTAAATCATTTATTAATATTTTATTACATGGGTAGTTTAATGAAAAAAATTAAAACGTAAAATTATAAATGACTAGAAAAAATAAATAATTTTTTAATATAAATGAGAATATAAGATTATTTTTATGAATAAAAAAATACCCTGTAAAATATTTACAGGGTATTTTCTCGTATATCTTTTCTATAAATAGTCTATTGATTAGAAGCGATATGCACCACGAATACCATAAGTATTATAGTCATCACCAAAACCAACACGACCTTCTAAACTTACTTGTTGATTGAGGAATTTCTTCGCAGAAATACCCCACTCATCGCGTTTCGTTAAGTCATTGTTGTAGTAGTCTGCACCAACACTTAGCGTTTTATCTAGATAGTAGTCGCCTTTTACACGGTATTCATCAAGATCACCAAATGCACCGTAAGCTTCTAAGTTAATATCTTTTCCGCCGACTTGAGTTACATATTTAGCGCGGACAGTTGGGTCTGCACCATCTTTACCATTTTTCTCATCATAGCCTTTTACACCTAGTGCAAGTAATAAGCCTGGTGCTGGTAAATAACCGACTTCTGCACCGTAGGTTGTTACTTTTTGATCGATGGCAGCTTTGTCTACTTCAAACTCGCTACGACCTAAATTACCACTTAAGTAAAAATCACTATTGGGTACAAAATATTCTACGCCTGCACCATATTGTGAGTCTTTTACGCCATTATTATTGGCATAATCAACTTTTGCTTTTACATTACTCGCACGATTTAAGAAGGCTGCTTCAGCAAGTGGTGCGTTACGTGTTTGGACTGGATTGAAATAATAAGTACCATCTACACCAAAACTATGAGTACTATCAAAATGATCCTGATCTGTATAAGTATATGAACCACCAACCTCAGCTTGATACGCATGAGCAGTACCTGTTACTGCAAGTGCAGATAGAAGTGCTGATGCTATTGCTAATTTTTTCATGGTTATGCCCCTGTTGAGATAATGAACCAAAAGAATATTAATTACATGTTTTGTTACAACTTTAAGTCTAGTATAAATTTCTCAGCCGTCAATCTTCAGAAAGTAATCGGACTGTACAAATGTAAGAAATATGTAAGTTAAATCTTGTATATTATTGATTTTTAAATATTAATATTAGTGTTTTGATTTATTAAAACTTAGGATAGATTGTGTTGATTCGTATTTTTACTGTAATTGGCAGCTAATTTGAGCGTGAAAATAAAACGATAGACGTGACCATCATCGGTCTGTCATTTGGCAGGTATGCGTTAAAAAATACATGGCTGTGTCGTGTAAAGCAGTTATGTTAAAATAATAAATTGAGTGAAAAATATTGTGGGAAAACACGCGTGGAAATTAATCCGTATTTAATTCAATTGAAAGATTTATCTGATCGTAGTCAAACACTACGGGGGTATCTTTGACTACGATCTAAAGGCTGAGCGTTTAGAAGAAGTTTTAAGAGAACTCGAAGACCCGACGATTTGGAATGATCAAAATCGTGCGCAAGCGATTGCGAAAGAAAAGGGCAGTTTAGAAAATACCATTGGCGTATTTGACCGTCTTGCTGAACAGTTAGATGATGCCAAAGCCATGCTTGATCTAGCGGTTGAAGCCGATGATGAAAGTTTGCTTGAAGATGTACAAGCGGAGTTAGATAGTGCTGAAAAGGCATTAGGCGATCTTGAATTCCGCCGTATGTTTAGCAACCCAATGGATCCAAATCCATGCTTCCTTGAAATTCAATCGGGTTCAGGTGGGACAGAAGCACAAGATTGGGCATCGATGTTATTGCGCATGTATTTACGCTGGATCGAGCGCCATGGTTTTAAAGGTGAGTTAATGGAAGTATCAGACGGTGATGTTGCGGGTATTAAATCTGCAACCATCCGTGTTGATGGTGAGTTTGCTTATGGCTGGTTGCGTACCGAAAGTGGCGTGCATCGTTTAGTACGTAAGTCACCATTTGACAGTAATAACAACCGTCATACTTCATTTTCTGCGGTGTTTATCTCACCTGAGATTGATGACAATATCGAAATTGATATTAATCCGTCGGATGTACGTACTGATACTTATCGTGCTTCGGGTGCGGGTGGTCAGCACATTAACAAAACCGATTCTGCGGTTCGCTTAACACACGCACCAACAGGGATCGTGGTGGCTTGTCAGAACCAGCGTTCACAGCATGCCAACCGTGACCATGCGTGGAAGCAATTACGTGCCAAGCTCTATGAATTAGAGATGAGTAAACGAAATGAAGCGGCGCAGGCTTTGGAAGATTCGAAGTCAGATATTGGTTGGGGCAGTCAAATTCGCTCTTATGTGTTAGATGACTCACGTATCAAAGATTTGCGGACTGGTGTAGAGAATTCAAATACCAAAGCAGTCTTAGATGGTGATTTGGATCGGTTTATTGAAGCAAGTTTGAAACAAGGTCTATAAGTTTTAATCCACTTAAAACGGCAATCTCGTTCAGCATTTGAATGTTAATCGAAAAAACATGATATTAATATCGAAAAATACGGATATTAATATTTATAAAATTCGATATACTAAATTCAGATGCTGAACAAAGCTTTGCCTGTTGAGAAACATGGTGAGTCTATGGATATTGATGTTATAAGCAAGGCCTTAGCCAATCCATTACGTCGAGAAATTTTGCAATGGCTGAAAGAGCCTGAGCAATTTTTACCGATACAGGAATGTGGTGGCAGTTTTGAACGAGGCGTATGCGCAGGTCATATCGAACGTTTAGGCAAAGTTGCGCAGTCGACCATGTCAAATCATTTGTCTGTATTACAACAGGCAGGTTTGATTAAGGTTGAAAAATATGGTCAATGGTCATATTTTACCCGCAATGAAGCTTTGATTCAGCAATACATCGAACATTTAAAACAAGCACTTTAAAGGGCTCATTTTGATAACCCTGTAACAAGTGTAAGTTGAGGCGATCATGGCTGAACTAAATTCTGCGTTACAAGTAGGTGATTTTACAATTAAAAATCGCTTGGTTTTGGCACCATTAACGCGAGCACGTAGTGGTGCAGCGCGCGTTCCGAACGATTTAATGGTGGAATATTATCAACAACGTGCCAATGCAGGTTTAATCCTGACAGAAGCAACAGTTATTAGTCCAAAAGCGGTTGGTTATGCCAATACGCCAGGCTTATGGTCGCAAGAGCAAGCTCAAGCGTGGAACAAAATTGTTGAAGCTGTACATGCTCAGGGTTCAAAGATTGTGGTTCAGCTCTGGCATGTTGGTCGTATTTCACATCCTGATTTATTGGATGGTGATATTCCTGTCGCACCAAGTGCGATTCAACCCGCAGGTGAAGTGAGTTTACTGCGTCCAAAACGTCCTTTCGTTACCCCTCGTGCTTTATCGCATGAAGAAATCCAAGAAATCGTCGCACAATATAAGCATGCGGCTGAATTGGCAAAAGTGGCGGGTTTTGATGGTGTTGAGTTGCATGCAGCCAATGGTTATTTGATTGACCAATTCTTGCAAAGTACGACCAATCATCGTGATGATGAATATGGTGGTTCGATTGAAAATCGCGCACGTTTATTATTACAAGTGGTCGATGCATTTATTGAGGTTTGGGGCGCTGGGCGTGTGGGTGTCCACCTTGCACCACGTGCAGATTCGCACGATATGGGCGATGCAGATCCATTAGCGACTTTTGGTTATGTGGTTGAACAATTAGATCAACGCAATATTGGTTTTATTTTCACGCGTGAATATGCAGCAGCAGATAGTTTACAACCACAACTCCGCCCTAAATTTAAAGGGGTGTGGATTGCCAATGAGAAATTAACACCAGCTTCTGCAAAACAGATTTTAGAAACTGAGCAAGCAGATGCAGTCGCATTTGGTTTGGCTTATATTGCCAATCCTGATTTATTAGAACGTTTAGAACATGATTTGGCTTTAAATCAGGTTCAATTTGATACTTTATATGGCGCTGGTGCAGCGGGTTATACCGATTATCCTGTATTGGAAAAGTTAGAAGCTTAAGTAAAGCAAAAAACCTCCTAGCAGATTGAATCTGCGAGGAGGTTTTTGACAATTTAAGTTTGGGATGTCTGGATGGCCTGTTCACTTCTATTTTTGTAGAAATCCAAAATCACATTGGAAAAATCATGCACCATCAATTGTGCAATCTGATTGGCATAAAAATTGACTTCGGTGCTGATTCGATAATCAATTTTTAGCGTGAGCTTAGTTTGCTGATCATTGATGGGTGTCAGTTCAAATGAAGTATATCGAAGGTCAAAATACTTCCCGCCAATACTGACATGATCATCTAGCGCACCTTGAGGAATGGACGTTGGCGAGAAACGATAGGTCCAACTGAGATATTGATTGGGTTTGGATTGTTGAATGATTTCTTCAAAATGAATATTTTTTTGCCATGTTGAATAACGGATCAATCCTTCATTCGTCGGTTGAGTCAGCCCAGAAACAGGATAAGGCACACCAATGCTGTATAACACGCTCGGTTTAAATTCTTGTGGTTGAATATTGTCGGCATGATTGAGTTGTTGCCAAATGACCTTGGCAGGGGCATTGATGAGAATACTTTGATCAACATGATCATAATGCAGTTGGGTTTTCTCAGGGAGAGGCAGCAGAATAAATGGTAATAATACGAGGCTGTAAATGCCCTTATTGGGTTTCCATATTTTGTAACACAGCCCTTTCATGAGTAAAGCACCCGTCAGCATACCGACCAATAAAATCGGGGTCATAATTACAACGCAAATGGCACCTTCACGTAGCACAACAATGGAAAACAATAAGAGAAAAACGAGAAAAATAATAATCACTTTAAAACTATGTATAAATGAAACAGCTTTTCGGTAATTCTGGATATATACAATGAGTGCGCCAATAATAAAGGGAACCACAAGTAAAAAACTGGCTTTCATTAATGCGCCTAAGTGACTGGCTAGAAGCGCCCATAAGCAGCACAGTAACGCTAGAATTAAAAAAGGGAGAATAATTTGAAAGGGATGACGGGGTGGATATGCTTGTGCCGTTTCTTCAGAAGGTGGCTTGATTTGTTTGAACCAATCAGGTTGCATCGTTTTTCTCAAAATGGATTATTCTTTGTTCTAAGATATCATTTTTCTTTATAAAGAAATATTTAATCAAAGTGCAACATACAATAATCAATTGTCAATGCATACGAAACTTCCGCATAATGAGCTGAAATCAAATTCTAAATTATGGTCTAGGATGGCGCAGCAAAACGCAGTACAGCAAACACCATTTTGGTATAACTTTTTACTGATATGTCTCAAGCCTTTATATCGTTGGAAAATTAAACAACGGGCTGAAAGTGATGCGCTATTTCAACAAGAATGTCTAGAACGTTTTGGACCGTTTCAACCGCCTAAAAATTTAAATACGATTTGGTTTCATGTGGTATCGGTTGGAGAAACCAATGCTGCTCAACCTTTGATTGAGCACTATCTAAAACTTGGACACACAGTTTTAGTGACCAACACCACCAAGACTGGACAAGCCAGAGCCAAGAGCTTATTTTCCCAAAAATATCCTGCACTTTTTCAGGCGGTGTATTTGCCTGTTGATCAAAAGCCATTACTGAAACAATTTTTTGAGCTGTATCAACCGAAACTTCTTGCTCTAGTTGAAACTGAAATTTGGCCAAATTTGATCGCACAAGCCAAACAGCAACACATCCCATGTATCTTATTGAATGCGCGTCTGTCAGAAAAATCTGCCAAAGGTTATGGCAAAGTTCGCCGCTTAACTCAGCCGATGTTGCAGCAACTCACATGGTTGTTGGCTCAGGACATAGCGACACAGCAGCGTTATGTTGATTTAGGGTTAGATCAAAGCAAAAGTCAGGTGGTTGGTAATATTAAATTTGATATCGCTGCGCCAGAGCAGTACGTGCTGCAAGCGGAACAATTAAAACAAGATTGGCAATTGGCAGATCGGCAGGTCATCGTACTTGCAAGTACACATGCGCCTGAAGAAGAAAGTCTGCTGAAACAATTACAGCCACATTTAAATTCAAATCCCAATTTACTCTGCATTGTCGTGCCGCGTCATCCTGAGCGTTTTGATGAGGTGTATAAAGTCTGCCAAAGTTTAAACTTAAATACGCAACGCCGTAGTCTTAAACAGCCAATCCAAACTGATACACAGGTTTTTCTGGCAGATAGTATGGGCGAAATGTGGCTGTGGTATGCGCTGAGCCAAGCTTGTTTTGTTGGTGGTTCATTGAATGAGCCGGGTGGCGGACACAATATTTTAGAACCGATGGTTTTAGATGTACCGACTGTGATTGGTCCACGCTATTTTAATTTCCAAAGTATCGTGGATGAGTTTGTGGCTGAACATGGACTTTTGATTGGAACAGATGCTGCACAAGTGGTACAGCAACTTTTGAGTTGTTTAGATGACCGAATACAGGCTCAGCAATTGATTGAACAGGCTGAATTGGTTCTGCAACGAAATAAAGGCTCACTCCAAAAGCATATTCAATTGATTGACCATTATTTAGAATTCAAAGCTTTGTTATGAATATTGTTTTACTTGAGCCTGATCAAATCACGACAACGGATGATGTCTGGCAGATTGAAAATCCGCGTCAATTACAACATTTACGACAGCATATTCAGTTGAATTGTGGAGATACTTTAAAAGTCGGCGTGCGTAACGGTCAACGCTATCTTACGGAAGTAATATCTGTTTCTGAACAACAGATTCGCATAAGACCGATTCAGCTGGAAGCCATTCCTGAAAAGCTGCCTGTACATTTAATTCTGGCTTTACCACGTCCTAAAGTATTGCGCCGTATCATCATGGATGCGGTGACTTTAGGCGTGGAACGGATCAGTCTGATTCACAGTTACCGAGTGGATAAGAGCTATTGGCAAACACCGTTTTTACAGCAACTGAATGATTATGTGACCTTAGGTTTAGAGCAAGCAGGCGACACGATTGCACCAGAAATTCAGTTGTATAAACGCTTTAAACCGTTTGTTGAAGATGTCTTGCCTACATTTATTTCGGATCAAAAACCTGCTTATGTCGCACACCCTTATGCAGAACAGCAGATGCCACATGCGATTCAGCATTCATGTAGTCTGATTGTTGGTCCAGAAGGGGGATTTATTCCGTATGAGGTTGATCTGCTCAAAAAAAATGGCTGCCAAGCAATGAGCTTAGGCAACCGAATTTTACGAACTGAAACGGCGGTATCGCATATTTTAGGGCGATTATTTATCTAGGTTGATTGGCTCTGATTGATCACCACGATAGACTTTAACTTCCTGTACTGGATAAGGAATCGAAATTCCTTTTTCATCGAAGGCGGTCACGACAAGTTCTTGAATTTCACTAATTGATGCAGATGTGGTGGTTTCTGTGGTATTCACCCACCAACGCACGGTTAAATTAATTGAGAAATCTGCAAGTGCGGTGACATTGACCGAGAAACCGGGTTGACTCAGTACATTAAGATTACGATCAAGAATATCGAGAATAATTTTCTTGGCTTTTTGCATATCATCTTCATAACCAATCCCGACCATAAACTCACAACGACGACGCTGATAGGCATTGTTGACGATAACGGCACTGGTATATACTGTGGCGTTTGGAATCACGATACGGCGACCATCAGGTGAGCGTAAAAAGGTTGCGCGAATTTGGATATCTTCAACATTACCTTCCAAACCATTCACAACAATATCATCGCCAATGCGGAAAGGTTCACTGAGTAAAATCAAAATCCCTGAAAGTAGATTCTGAAAAATATCTTTAAAAGCAAAACCGATCGCAACTGAACCGATTCCTAAAGCTCCGATGAGTTGACTTGGGGTAAAGCCTGGAATAGCGATGACCAATGCAATTAAAAAACCAAAGAATAGAATAAAAGTGCTTCCGACACGGTTGAGAACCAATACTAAATTTTGTCGGGTGTAGCTACGGTTTTCCAAAGTTTTGCGAATAAAGAATTTAAATAACTTAGTCAGTAGCCAAAAAATGACAAATACTGTGATCGCAATACAGATATAGGGCACACGCTCCCAAAAGCTGTCCATGATTTTATCGATGGTGGTATAGGCATCATGATATTTTTCAGTATGTGCCAATACCGTTTGCGTGGTCTTCGCACCGGCTTGATGAATCAATTCACCAGTATCTTTAGCGACTTCAGTTAATGTCGTTTGCTCATTTGCCACAAGAAATCTCGATTTCGCAACGTAAGGAATAAATTAGGGGAGCCATCATAATGAATTTATCCTGATCATGCATGATAAATTCCGTAACGGTTTGCACGCATGATTTACGCAAACTTTAGCTGTTGGATGAATCCTTAAAAATATTCCGTTGTATTTTGCAAGATCTGGGTTGGTGTATCCCAAAAGTCAGGGCTAGCAAAATAATAGCTAAAGATAAACATGGCAAAAATCGTAATCAAACTGAATATAATCATGATCCATGCAAGTAGCTTCTCCCATGCTGCGGATGGGCGAATATCGCCATAATCATTGCGATGAGGTGTACCTGCGGCAAGTAGGACATAAAGAATAAAAAAGAACTGAATCATCGGAACCAATAATAATAGGCAGAGCCATCCCGTTTTATTCAGATCGTGTAGTCGGCGGATTAAAAACACAATCTGAAAATAAAAGCCTGCAAACCACAGTGCCGTCAGCGCAATTGCACCGATCCCAGAGAATGCCGATAAAATAGGTTCATGAACTTGGACATTATTGACACTGAAACTGGCTGAAATTGCAAGAATGAGAGTGAAAAGAACAGACCAACTGATGCTGAGTAAACCATACCAACCGAGATAGCTGAGACGGTTAAAGCGTCCTTTAATGGATAGGGGGTGGTCGTTTTTTGGACTGATCTGTGGTGGTCGGGCTTGATTGAACATAATGAATTCCTATTTTTCTGATTATTAAATCTTTTAAGGTTTTGGCAATGATCAAAATAATCACTTATTTTAAGAGTAAAAAGCATAGACAAGCAGTTCAAATTTAAATTATTTTGAGTAAATTTTTGAAAACAATTTGGTCGTCAAAACACAACATTCTTACGACCAAAGCCGCATTGTTTGCTCTTGTAAGTGGTGATCATACTGCTAGAGAAAACAAAACATACCCGAAAAATAGATGTGTATATCTAAGGTATGAAATAAAAAACAAAGGAAGTGAGCTATGAAAGAAATCTACCCAGTGCCTGATAAATTCAAAGAAATGGCAAGAACCTCGGAAGCAGACTATTTCAAACGTTATCAGGATTCAATCGAGCAGCCTGAAGCATTTTGGGCAGCAGAAGCACAAAACATTGACTGGATTAAGCCATTTACACAGGTCAAAAATACCAGTTTTAATCAAGATCATTTCAAAATCGAATGGTTTGCTGATGGGGAACTGAACGTCTCTGCAAACTGTTTAGATCGTCATTTAAAAGATAACCCTCTAAAGCCTGCGATTATTTGGGAAGGTGATCACCCTTCACGCCATAAAATCATTTCTTTTGCTGAACTGCATGATGAAGTCTGTCGGTTTGCCAATGTATTAAAAAAACAAGGCCTTACTAAAGGCGACCGTGTGGTGCTGTACATGCCAATGGTGCCAGAAGCAGCGATTGCCATGTTGGCTTGTGCCCGCATTGGTGCGGTGCATTGTGTGGTATTTGGTGGGTTCTCACCAGACTCATTGGCCAGCCGTATTGATGATAGTCAGGCAAAATTAGTCATTACTGCGGATGCGGGCATGCGTGGTGGTAAGCTGATTCCACTGAAAGAAAATGTCGATGCTGCACTCGAAATTGAGGGAACCAGTAGTGTTGAAAACGTAATTGTGGTGCATCGTACAGGGAATCCGATTCAGTTTAATGCGCCACGTGATGTTTGGTATCACCTTGCGATTATGGAAGTGGATGAGCATTGCCCACCTGAACCAATGAAAGCAGAAGACCCGTTATTCATTCTGTACACCTCAGGTTCTACAGGGAAACCGAAAGGCGTATTACATACGACAGGTGGTTATTTAGTCTACGTCAACACCACGTTTAGAGAAGTCTTTGATTTACGCGAAGATGATGTGTATTGGTGTACCGCAGATGTGGGTTGGATTACAGGACATAGTTATTTACTGTATGGTCCACTCAGTAATGCCACCACCACCGTGATGTTTGAGGGTATTCCACAATACCCAACATGGGCACGTATTGGTCATGTGATTGATAAGCACAACATTACCATTCTATACACGGCACCAACGGCAATTCGCGCCATGATGCGTGAAGGCGATGCTTATGTACGTGAAAGTGATCGCAGCAGCTTACGTTTACTGGGTTCAGTCGGTGAGCCGATTAACCCTGAAGCATGGAATTGGTATCACGAAGTTGTTGGAGAAGGGCGTTGCCCAATTGTCGATACTTGGTGGCAAACTGAAACTGGTGGAATTTTAATTTCGCCTCTTCCAGGTGCAACCGCACTCAAACCGGGTTCAGCAACACGTCCATTCTTTGGAGTACAGCCTGCGTTAGTCGATGGCGAAGGGAATGAATTAGATGGTGCTGCCGAAGGTAATCTAGTAATCAAAGACTCATGGCCAGGGCAAATGCGAACCATTTGGGGTGATCCAGAGCGTTTTATCGAAGCTTATTTTTCCACCTTTAAAAATTATTATTTTACTGGCGATGGCGCACGTCGAGATGCTGATGGTTACTATTGGATCACAGGGCGTGTTGATGATGTACTGAACGTTTCAGGACATCGTCTAGGCACAGCCGAGATCGAAAGTGCTTTGGTCGCACATGAGGCGGTTGCAGAGGCTGCGGTTGTCGGTATGCCACATGATATTAAAGGTCAGGGCATTTGTACTTTTGTCACTTTACAAGCTGATGTCGCGGAATCTGAAGAGCTGCGTAAAGAGTTGGTCAATTGGGTACGTAAAGTACTTGGCCCTGTGGCAACACCTGATGCCTTGCATTGGGCACCTGCTTTACCAAAAACACGTTCAGGTAAAATCATGCGCCGTATCTTGAGAAAGATTGCGGCTAATGAATTGGATAGCTTAGGCGATACGTCAACGTTGGCTGAACCTGCGGTTGTTGAGGCTTTAATTCTGACAGTCTATCCAAACCGATAAATCTAGTTCAAATGTGAAAAGAGCGTTCGATTGAACGCTCTTTTTTTTATCTATATTATTTAACTGTGTGCTAAAAAATCTGCTGTGTTTTGTACCGTAGCGAAGAAACCTAGTGCAGATAAGAATGCCGTTTGTACATCGGCTGCTTTGACAGTTTTGCCATCATGTGCAAGATCCCGAGTTGCAGTCGCATCGGCGATCACAATTGGTTGGTAGCCAAGTTCTTTCGCTGCACGTGTACCTGAATCAATACAGATATGGGTCATCATGCCAGTCATCACTAGCTGCTCAACTTGATGCTGCTGTAATAACGCTTGAAGATTGGTTTCTAGAAAGCTATTGGGGAAATGCTTTTCGACAATCAGTGATTGATCTGTGACTTTAAGTTGTGGATGCAATTCAATACCCACGGTATTTTCCTGAAAAAAACTGGCTGAGGCAGGATTAATATGCTGAATATAAATAATTGGCAAATTGTTTTGAATAAAATGATCTTCTAATTGGTTGGTTTTCGCCAGAGCGAGGTCTGGATTGACCAATTCCATTTTGCCATTTTTAAAATAATCGTTTTGAACATCAATAATCAGTAAGGCTTGTTTCATCACTTTTTCTTCCAGCGTTAAGATAAAACAAGAGTAGGGAACGAACCCAAGATCGGCTATAGTCAGATGAAAGCATTGTTGCTGGTTTTCTTTCGTAATGAAAAATGAATATTGAACTTGATCCTATCGACTTAAAAATTATTGAATTGCTGAAACAAGATTCGCGTTTAAGTCATAAAGAAATAGGACAGCGAGTGCATCGTACTGGACAAGCAGTTGGAGCGCGTATTGCCCAATTGATGGATGCAGGAATCATCAAAAATTACACTATTGCGATCAAGTATGAACATAAGCAGTTTATTCAATTGTTTTTAAACGAACAACAAGCTTTTATTGAGGTAGAGCGCTTGGTTAAACAATACGAACAGGTCGATGAATGCTTTAAAGTTCTAGGGAACGCTTGTTACATGATCGTGAGTCACTTTAATCCATCACAATTGAATGAATTTATTGAGCAGCTTTCACAGTGGTGTCGTTATTCTGTAGAGATCGTGATACGAGAAATTGAAACTACTTAAAATAAAAAGCCCCAAGCCGAGTCTTGGGGGAAGATTTGCCATTTCTTTTATTTTTCTTCTTATTCAGTACTAAAAACTAAGCTGATTTTGCTGCGAGACGCTGTTCCTGTTGTTGCTCAAGTTGACGGACTAGCGGTAGAACTTTTTCGCCAAAATATTCAACTTCTTCAATAAAGTGAAGAAAGCCTGATAAAACAAGATCAACCCCTACATTTTTTAAGTCCACAATCCGTTCCACAATTTGCTGCGGTGTACCGATGAGATTGGTTTTAAAACCATCGTTATATTGCACCAAATCATCAAAGGTGGATGTTGCCCAATTCCCCTCACGCTCAGGGGTGGCTGCACCTGCTTCACGGGTCGCATCACCAAAGGCATTCACCGCTTCGACATTGGCTTGTACAATAATCTCATTCAGTACCGCTTTGGCTTCTTCTTCAGTGTCACGGGCGATGATAAAGGCATTCACGCCAATCTTGACCTGTCGATTGACCAGTCTAGCTTTGTTACGGACATCATCGATCTGCTTTTTGATTTCTTCAACGCTATTGCCATTGGTGAAATACCAATCTGATACACGTGCAGCCATATCACGTGCCGCACGTGAGCTTCCACCTTGAAACACTTCGATAGAGGGTTTTTGCAGTGGTTTTGGCTTGAGGGTGTAATTCTGAAATTGGTAATATTTGCCCTCAAAGCTGTAATTGTCGGTCGTCCAGATGCCTTTGATAGTGCGGATAAATTCTTCTGAACGCCTATAGCGTTCATCGTGTTCAGGCCAAGGTTCGCCAATCGCATCAAATTCACCACGGAACCAGCCACTCACCACATTAATCGCAATACGACCTTGAGTCAGATAGTCAATGGTTGCTAGCTGTTTCGCCGCAAGCACAGGTTTCCAAGGGCCAGGTAGAATCGCTGCAATTACTTTGAGTTTTTTAGTCTGAGCCAATAGGGCATGACTAAAACTGACCGATTCATGTTGGTTTTCTGCACCATAGCCAGCGGTAAAACGGATTTGGGTGAGCGCATATTCGAAGCCGCTGCGTTCTGCGGCTTGTGCCAGTCGCACGTTATAGTCATAGCTCCAGTCGGTACGTTGTTCGATATCGCTGACAACGAGACCACCACTTACATTGGGAACCCAGTAGGCAAATTTAATTGCTGATGTTGTTATTGTCATCGTTGTATCCTCCATAAAAGATATGGTTTATGCGACGTGGGTTAAATTCTTGGCTGACTTCGGGTGTAAGCGAGATTCGGCTGCATCTAAATCGGGCACAGCCGCCGATGGGAGCACTTCTGCCTGTTCAATCTGTTTGTTAATGCCGAGATTCTGATTCGCTTGTTCAGTTTTAGTTTTGATTGCCGCAGCACGTTGGCCTTTGGCAGGTGCCCATTCCAAAATAGGTAAAGCACGTGCCACAGCTAAGGTGATGCGATCAGACAATTGCTCGCTTTTAACCGTATATTCAGGGGTGAAATCACGATCGGTCGCATAGACACCAATCGGTAGTGTCTGTGCTTGGAAGAAGCTAAATAGTGGGCGTAATTGATGTTCGAGAACCAAAGCATGACGATCACTTCCACCTGATGCAGCCAACAAAACAGGGACATCGACCAAAGCAGTTTGCTCAACAAAGTCGAAGAAATGTTTAAATAAGCCTGTAAATGAAGCACGATAAACAGGTGTTCCAACAATCAATGCATCTGCGGCTTCAACAGCAGCTAGATCATCTTGAACACGTTGCGGTAACTGATTTCGGTAAATCGCTCCGCCAAGTAGAGGTCCAATTTCACTTAATTTGACGAAATGTATTTTGATATCAATTGCTTCTGAAAGTTCATCAATAATGGCTTGAACTAAACTTTCCGTTTTTGACGGACTATTTAAACCACCAGAAACGGCAACAATATTAAGGGGAGTTGAGACAGTATTATGATGAGACATGGTCACTACCTAAAAAGATCATTTCGAATTAGGATCTATTTATCTACATGACGGTCTAGGCTGTAAAATAAGGAAATGCTGCAAGCTTATCTTTTTTATAGATATCTCAAACTATCCCAAAGTTAAAAAAATAAAATGAATTTAATGCTCTGTTTCTATTCGATATTTCTGTATAGTGATGCTTAATTAGCCTGAGTTGTGTGAGTTATATCAATATTTGCATTATTTTTCATTTATTGGAAATAAACATGTATTGATGCTTGACCAACAGTTTAGTTAAAAATAGGCTAAGATAGGCTGATTTTGAATAAACACCGTACAGTGACGTACTTACAGATTGCGTAAAGCGCTTATGAATATTTTAATTGTAGACGATCATCCTTTATTTAGACATGCTTTGATTCAAGCGGTTCGCTATAGCATTCCTCAAGCACAGATTCAGGAAACTGCGGATGTCGATGAATTCTATGAAAAGTTAGAACATGGTTCTGAGCCTGATTTAGTTTTACTCGATTTAAATCTACCAGGTGCATCTGGTTTTTCTGCTTTGGTGTATGTACGAGCACAATATCCAGCGATTCCAATCATCGTTGTATCAGCACATGAAGAAGTTTCAATCATTCAGCGCGCGATTGCACATGGTGCGATGGGCTATATCCCAAAATCGTCACATCCAAGTCATATTGGTGAAGCGATTAAACATGTGTTAGAGGGTGAAATTTGGTTACCACCGAATTTACCAAAACATGCTGGATTTGATCCAAGGGCTGCTGACGAAACAGCATTGGCAGAACGTCTACAATCACTTACACCACAACAGTTCCGTGTATTGATGATGGTTGCTGAGGGTTTGCTAAATAAGCAGATTGCTTATGAGCTAGATGTCTCTGAAGCAACGATTAAAGCGCATGTCACCGCTATTTTTCGTAAATTAGGTGTGCAAAATCGTACTCAAGCGGTATTGGCGATTAGTGCTTTAAACATTGAAGATAAGAAGATGTAAGACATTGAAATGAGGATGTCAGTTCTCATTTTATTGAACATCAGTAAATAAAAAAACCAGTTCAAAAGAACTGGTTTTTTTATTATGAATTTTGGGTTCGATAGACCGAACTCAAATCCAATATTAGAAACGGAACTTTGCGTTTACGCCAATCGTTTGAATATCCGCATTTATGCCCATACCGCCTACAACTACTTCTTTTGCATTTGCATTTACATAGCTAGCACCTACAGCAACTGCTGGAGTGATGAAGTAATTTACGTTCGCACCCCAAGCAGATTTGATTGGTGAGAAGTTGTCGCTAGCTTGATCAGAACTGTAGTTAGCCTGAGCATATGAAGCACCAACGCTTAGCTTAGGCGTTAAGTAAAGATCAGTTTTTAAACCATAAGCTTTGTTTTCACCATATACAAGGTTAGACTCAAAACCAACAGCCATATTTGTACCGTCGATGTTACCTACATATTTAGTACGCGCAGTAACAACATCTTGTTTTTCGCCAATAATCAATGAATCAGCAACAGTGTTAAATACACCATTTTCTAGAACATTGTTAGCATCTAAAGCGATTTGATCTGATACGCGAGTATAACCTACTGCAACTAAGAAATTAGGTGCTACTAATGCACCAACTTCTAATGAATAGCGGTCACCGTTGTCTTTCTCATCTTCAAACTTAGTTTGAGAGTGGCTATAAGATGCACTAGCGTAAGCTGGTACATAAGGTGTTGGAAGATATGCTTCACCTTTTGCACCAAATGAATTGTTTTTAATGGTTGCAGATTCATCACCACTTAATTTAGCAAAGCTATACGCAGCAGAAACATTCGATGCTTGGTTCAAGAAAGCAGCTTCAGCTAAAGGACCTTTAGATGCATCTACATTTTTAAGGTAAACAGTACCTTGAGCAGCACCAGTAAAGTCTTTGTCATTCAAATCTGTAGCATTGATGAATTCAGACTGACCTTGAACTTCTACTTGGTAAGCGTGAGCACCGGTCATGGCTAATAATAAAGCAGTGGCTAAACCGAGTTTTTTCATAATAATTTCCAGCTTTTACAGTAAGGAGTAAAGTTGGATTTCATTCTATTGTAACAAAATATGAAGTCAATGTAATAAATGATATGTTCCGATAAGTGAACAGCCAATAAATATATTGTGCTTAAAAAAGAGACAAGTGTATTTTTTGTTGTCAACTGTTATTAAAATATAGTATGAACAGATAGATAGATCCAATTTTTGTACTAAAAAATCTTAAAAATATAAGTGAAAATACCTGAATTTCTATTGTTTTAAACGATCATTTTAATCGGTTTTTTCATTCAAATTGGTCGTGAAATTGTAATAATTACGTCCTCTAATTTGTGATGTACGCCTCATTAATTTCAATTATTGGTGATTAAAGTTAATATTTTTTGAAATTTCATGCAAAAAATTCATTATCTAGAGTAGAAAAGGAAGTGTAATTGTTTAAATGAATTAGTAAAAACGATTGCAAATATAAATCTGATCTATTTAATCGACTTTACTTTTTGAGATGTAATTCACATAATGTATCTCGAGAGGTATTTAATTTGCATTTTATCGTCTCATAACATTTATTGATTATATTTAGTTTTACTAGCTCGGCTTTCCCCAAGGCTGAGCTTTTTTTTAAATTTTTTATTGCTTTTAGATAGAATGATTTAATAAAACCATGAAATAACAGCAATATAATTTTAGTATGATTTAGATAGCTTAAGTTTTAGCTGATATGTTTATAACTTTAAGCATTTAATCTGATCAAAATAAAATATATAAATGAAAAATAAACTTTTTTTAGTTAACAGGTTTAATAACATGCCGTATAGCTAAGAAATATTGATCTGAAATAGAGTGAATAGTCCAAGATCTATTGGTCGTCAAATAGAATGGATCTTAAATTAAAATAATTAGATCATGATATTTGAATTATTTCATTGTTAATTAAAATATTTTCAAAAAATCTCTGTGCTATTTTTGGATCTAGTTGTTATAAAATGGGGCGATCAAAAGGGTAGAGTGTTATAGAAGAATTTTATCATAGAGTAGATGTGTTAGATAAATCCAACCAATTGTTTATATTGTAAATTTATAAAGTCTAAGAGGTAATGAGTTGATCCTAGAGTTAATTTTAAAATATGAAATTTGCATTTCTAAATGCATCTAAGTGCTAAAAAATATTTCAGCTTATTTCTATATATTTCATATGTAACAAGTAAATATATGGAAAATAAAAATAAATTGAGATTTTATCGAAATTAGAAACCACTGTTAATCGTGACAATTAAATTAAAAAATCAGGTAAAATTATCGACTATTTAAAAATCAATTAGGATGACTTTTGAAAAGAACAAGGGAGGTTCATAGGCGTAGTCTAAAGCATACGAAATTACGTTCAGAGCAAATTAGTCTTCGTCTATTTTCTTGTATGGTCGTTATTATTTTTTCGATTTTATATATTTCAATCCCTTTAATTATTCATAGTTATCAAGAGTATGTTAAAACAAATCAGGCTGTGACTGAGATCATAAGCTTACGGGCTTTAGTCAAAACTGCAAATCAAATTTCTAAAGAGCGAGCACCAACTAATAAGGCAATGTCGAGCCAGCCAAGTAATTTATTAAAGAATAAAAAGAAATTAGAAGAACATCGACATGTCGTCGATACGCAGATTGATCAAACAATTTCGGTGTTAAAGAGAAATGGTTTTGAATCTATTGCACTATATTTACAAAGAGACTTAAAGGTAAAGTTGCTTCAAGCACGTACAGAGGTTGATATCTATATACAGTTACCATATCAACAACGTACCGCTAAACAATTTGATCATGCAATTTTATCTATGTTTGCTGTTTGGGATAAAAATCGAGATTTTTTGAAATTACTGATGACACAAGTAAAAAGTAAAGACAGTAAGATGTCGAATTATTTTATTTCAATTTTAGTGTTAACGGATATGCGTGATCAAGCAGGGCGTATTGCATCAAATATTATGGCACCGATCACGTTTGATGAGACGATTGCAGATGAAAACCGTGCACGTTCTCTGCAGACTCAGCATCAGGCACAATATCTTTGGTCTTTAGTCGATACAATTCAGCCCGAACAGACTAAAACAGTTGAATATATTCGTTTGCATGAACGTGTAAAAACAGAATTCTTAGATCAGGGACTGCCTTTAGTTTCAAAGCTATTGGATCAAAGTAAAAATGGTGAATCTTATTTCCTGACGGGGACGCAGTTGACGGAGCGTATGGTTAGTAAATTCACCACAGTGATGGATTTACAAAACTATATTTTAGACTATAGTCTTGAAGTCATAAAACAACAAAATAAAAAAGCAAAGCAACAATTTATTTTTACCTTTGGGATTTCAATTGTATCTTTGCTCACAGCTATTTTTACGATGATTTATGCTAAAAAAAAGGTTTTTAGTCCATTAATTAGGGCTAGAAATCTGATTTTACGTTTATCGCGAAGTTTGGATGAGCAGTCATCTTTGGAAAAACAATCCAAAGAGGAATTTTTTTCGTTATTTGAAGCGATCGATAAGTTAAAAGGCATGCTTAAACAACGTGATGTGATGGAGTCTCAACTTAAGCAAATTGCGAATTCGGATGTACTCACAGGTGTGGCAAATCGGTTAGCATTAGAAGAATATATTAATTTGTTAGAGTCAAAACCTGAAGGGTTATCAGAAACCTGTGTGATTGTGGTTGATATTGATAATTTTAAGTTTGTAAATGATCAGTATGGGCATATTGTTGGAGATCAGGTGATTACCATGATTGCTGATCAACTGAGACATAATGTAAGAGCATCTGATTTGATCGTACGTTATGGTGGTGATGAATTTTTGGTGGTCATTGAAAGTATTGAAATGAATGCCGCAAAAGCAATTGCTGAAAGTATTCGTTCAGGCATCTTAAAACAGAATATTATTATTTCTAGTGTTGGTGAGTTGATTCAGGTTTCAGTCAGTATTGGGGTGGCGATTGGGGCGGAGAGTTGGTTAGAGCTGCTAGAAAAAGCAGATCAGTCAATGTTAAGGGCTAAAGCTAAAGGGAAGAATATTGTAGAGAGTTAGAAATAGGATGTTTAATCGACAAGCCCCTATTTTGTCTATGTTTAGATATATTTTTTAGGAAAGAAATAAGTTCCCTTAACGCCTGATTCACATATTCTTCTTTAATTATATAAATCGTAGTGATTTGCGCCTTTGACGATGAGTAGGTTTTTCTTTAGATGCTGTTTTATTAAATAATTCATACTCCTTGCGATAAGAGCCAAAATACCTTCTGTTCACTTGTTACCCTCTGAAGGGCTAGATTGGTAAGTATTTTGCTCATTAAGATGAGAATCTAGTCATCAAATTTAAATTTGCGATTGTTAGCCTACGAAACATATTAAAATAGAGTCTTGTCTGTGTTGCCAAAAGACCAAAATAAGTTATTTGAGCTTATCTATTCACTAGATCATTATAAAGAATGGCAAAAGATCGCTAGGGCATCTAAACAATGTGAAGCAAGCGATGTTCCTCAAGAAGCTTTTCTATTTGTAATAGAGAAATGGGTAGGGGAATTTGATTTATCAAGTCTAGAGCATTGGAATGAACTAGAACATAAAATGTGGAATCACTTTGTTCATGGTGCTGATCGGATATTTAAATATGCTTCAAGTTTTGATCAAAGTTCTAGAAATGATCCAGATGAAGCAATTAATCCAATCCTTCTAGGAATATCATCACCAGTATCCACTGAGCCATTGCAACGGATGCTTGATCAAGTCGATCGACACTTACAACAAAAGAAACAAGCACAGCAAATTAAAGAAAATAGTTTTTCCATGATTTTAGCTTATGTCCAATTATTTGAAAGCTTAAAACCTATATTGTTGAAGTATACTTATTTGAATATTGCCGCATATTTAAAAATGTCTTACTCATGGCTGAGACGGTGTTTAAAACGTGCAGAAAAGCTTCAAAAAATTCAACCTTCTTTATTTGATAGGCTTGAGTTACCAAGAGTTGAAGATTTAGGAAGCTGGCGTAAATTTAAATTGGATAAAATAAAACTGTCTAAATTCACGCCAGTATTAGAAAATCAGCTTGATTTATTTCAACATCGGCTTTAAGAAACGCCCTGTATGTGAAATTTCAACTTCAGCGACTTGTTCAGGTGTGCCTTCAGCAATAATTTGACCACCACCCGAACCGCCTTCAGGGCCGAGGTCAATTACCCAATCGGCAGTTTTGATCACATCCAAATTATGCTCAATTACCACAATGGTATTACCCTTATTGCGTAGCTCATACAAAATATCGAGTAACTTCGCAATATCATGGAAATGTAAGCCTGTAGTTGGCTCATCTAAGATATATAAGGTTTTACCTGTATCTCGTTTTGCTAACTCACGCGCTAATTTCACCCGTTGTGCCTCACCACCTGATAGAGTCGTTGCGGCTTGACCTAAACGAATATAACCCAGCCCCACTTGCATTAACGTATCTAAACGGCGGTGAATCACAGGAATGGCACTAAAGAATTCAGCCGCATCTTCAACAGTCATTTCTAACACGTCTGAAATGTTCTTGCCTTTATAACCCACTTCTAAAGTTTCACGATTATAACGCTTGCCATGACAAGCATCACAAGGCACATACATATCAGGCAGGAAGTGCATCGCGACCTTGATCATGCCATCGCCTTCACAAGCTTCACAACGTCCGCCTTTCACGTTAAACGAGAAACGACCTGCGCTATAACCACGCGCTTTGGCTTCAGGCGTTTGCGCAAATAATTCACGAATCGGCGTAAATAAGCCTGTATACGTGGCAGGATTTGAACGTGGGGTACGACCAATCGGACTTTGGTCAATATCAACCACTTTATCTAAGTGCTGTAAACCATCAATCGAATCAAACTTTTCTGCGGTCAGTGTGGTTGCACCATTCAGTTGAGTCGCAGCCAAAGGCAATAAGGTACGGTTAATCAGCGTTGATTTGCCTGAACCTGAAACCCCAGTCACACAGGTCATAATGCCGAGAGGAATGGTTAAATCGACATTCTGTAAGTTGTGTCCGCTTGCGCCAGACAATTTAATGACTTCATCTGGACGAGGGGATTGAGTACGCTGTTTCGGTACTTCAATCTTCAATTTGCCTGAGAGGTATTGACCTGTAAGGGAATCAGCATGGTTTGCCAACTCATCATAAGTTCCTTCAGCAATAATTGCACCACCGTGAATCCCTGCACCAGGACCGATATCAATAATATGATCCGCGGCACGAATCGCATCTTCATCATGCTCAACTACAAGCACGGTATTGCCGAGATCGCGTAAGCGAATCAAGGTTTGTAATAGGCGATCATTATCACGTTGATGGAGACCAATGGATGGCTCATCCAGTACATACATCACGCCCATTAAGCCTGCGCCAATTTGTGATGCAAGGCGAATACGTTGTGCTTCACCACCTGATAATGTTTCGGCTGAACGAGCGAGACTTAAATAATTTAGCCCAACACTCACCAAGAAATGTAAACGCTCACGAATCTCTTTAAAGATTTTATCGGCGATTTCACCTTTGGCACCTTCAAGATTGAGGTCCTGATAGTAGTTTTCAGCATCACCAATCGACATCTTGGTAATTTGTGCGATGGTCTTGTCTTTCACCCGAACGTGGCGTGAAATTTCATTCAGACGTGAACCGTCACAGGCATCACAGGCTGCATTAGACAAATATTGTGCTAGATCATCACGCACATAATTCGATTCTGTTTCGCGGTAGCGACGTTCTAAATGCGGCAAGATTCCTTCAAAGGCTTGTACACGACTGTGTTTACGACCACGTTCATCAATATAACTGAGGTCGATTTTCTCTTTGCCTGTCCCTTGTAAAAATTTCTTTTGGGTGTCTTTATCGAGTGTATTCCAAGGCTGATCGAGATCAATACTGAAATGATCCGCTACTTTTTGCAGCATGGTGTAGTAATACGGACGTTGTCTGTCCCAACCACGAATCGCCCCTTGGCTGATCGAAACTTCTGGATTTGGGATCAGCTTTTCTGCGCTGAAATGACTACGCGTTCCCAAACCATCACAGACAGGGCAAGCACCGAATGGGTTATTGAATGAGAACAAACGTGGTTCAAGTTCAGCCACAGCACGATCACATTCAGGACATGAATGTTTTGCAGAGAACACACGTTCAGGATGTTCGCTATTCATCCACGACAACACTGCAATATCACTGCCTAAACGTAATGCGGTTTCGAAGGATTCTGCAATACGATTGCCCAAATCATCACGCACTTTAAAGCGATCGACCACCACTTCAATGGTGTGTTTTTTCTTTTTATCCAGTTCAGGTGGGGTATCAATATCAATGATTTCACCATCGACACGGGCGCGGACAAAACCTTGTCCTTGGAGTTGTTCAAATAGTTGGGTGTATTCACCCTTACGCTCGCGCACCACAGGTGCAAGTAGCATCAGTGCAGTGCCTTCTTCCAGTCCTTTTACCGCATCAACCATTTCTGAAATGGTTTGTGCCACCATCGGTAAATCATGTTCAGGGCAATAGGGTGTACCAACACGAGCATAGAGCAAACGTAAATAGTCGTAGATTTCGGTAATTGTACCGACGGTTGAACGTGGATTGTGGCTGGTTGATTTTTGCTCAATTGCAATCGCAGGAGATAAACCTTCGATTGAATCAACTTCAGGCTTTTCCATTTGTGAAAGGAATTGACGTGCGTAGGCTGAAAGTGATTCGACATAACGGCGTTGACCTTCGGCATATAAGGTATCAAATGCGAGCGATGATTTTCCTGAACCTGAAAGCCCTGTAATCACCACAAATTTGTCACGTGGAATATCGAGTGACACATTTTTTAAATTATGGGTACGTGCGCCTCGAATACGGATATGACTTTGGCTCATGAAAACATCTCAGTAGTATGCAAATAGAAGGTCAAAACAGGTTGAACATGGGTGCAATCCATCATCAATTATTTAATTTCAATGTAATGGTGAAAAGATTCAGTACACATCAATTTAAAATAATTTCTGGGCAGCATCTTACTGTTGAACAGGTCTTATATATGATAGCGTCTTAAAATTGTTCAAGTGGTATAAAAATATTTAAAACGACAAATTGTGACGGTTCAACGATAAGATCAGTATTTATCTCGACTTAACCGAGTTGTATTTTTATCATTCATTGTTGCAGATTTCCACTGCAAAACTCTCGATGAGAAGAAATACATAATTTTACTAGACGACTAGTCTAATATTAATTTATAGTGTGCCTATGAAACGATCAATAAAGAGTGAAGCAACTCGACAACACATTTTGGATACCAGTTTTGAATTGGTATTGCGTAAAGGTTTTGTGGGCGTTGGCTTACAAGAGATTTTAAAAGCCTGTGACGTGCCGAAAGGTTCGTTCTATCACTACTTTGCGTCTAAAGAGGCATTTGGTTGTGCCTTATTAGAACAGTACATGGCGGATTACAAAGTACGTGTTGAACATCTTTGGCAGCAAAGTGAACAAAGTGCTTATGCACGTTTAATCGCTTTGTGGCAGGCATGGATTGACGACCCGATTTATGGCAGTTGGGCAGAGAATTGCTTAATTGTGAAACTTGCGGCAGAGGTTTCTGATTTATCAGAAGACATGCGTCAGATTCTCAACTTAGGTGTACATCGACTGACACAAAGTGTGGCTTTATTGCTCAAAGAAGGGCAACAGCAAGGTTCGATTCCAACCCATTTAGACCCTTTAAAAACAGCTCAAGTGATGTATCAGCTCTGGTTGGGTGCAGCTTTGATGACCAAATTAGCACAAGACAAAGCTCCGCTACATTTGGCTTTAGAAACCACAAAACAGCTGTTACAACCGATACAGGAATAGATTATGCAAAGTATTATCCACCACCAATTTGGCGAACCTGTAGATGTTTTAGCATTAGGTGATATGCCGATACCTGAGCCTAAAGCGGGTGAAGTGCGTATCAAGACCATTATGTCTCCTATGCATAATCACGATGTTTGGACAGTACGTGGTAGTTATGGCTATAAGCCAACTTTACCTGCAATTGGCGGCAGTGAAGCGGTAGGTATTGTCGATGCTGTGGGTGAGGATGTTGATGCAAGTAAGTTAGGACAACGTATTGCGGTTGCTGGTGTACATGGTAGTTGGGCAGAATATTTTATTGCGCCTGCGCAAAGTATTATTCCTTTAAATGATGCGATTGATGATGAAACAGCAGCTCAATTGATCGGGATGCCGATAAGTGCTTTGATGTTACTCGACTTTGTGAATGTTCAAGCAGGGCAATGGTTGATTCAAAACACAGCCAATGGTGCTGTGGGTAAAACCGTAGCGATGATTGCTCAGGCGCGTGGTTTGCAAGTGATTAATCTTGTGCGTCGTACCGATGCAATTGCCGAAATGCAGGCTTTAGGCATTCAACATGTAGTTGCCACTGATCAAGCGGATTGGAAGCAACAAGTCAAAGCGATTCATGCTGATCAGCCCTTGATTGCAGGCGTGGATTCAATTGGTGGAACGGCCAGTGGTGAAATGCTGAATTTACTGAGTGAGAATAGTGTATTGGTTTCATTTGGCAGTATGACGGGCGAAACTATGCAGATTTCATCGGGCGATTTGATTTTCAAACAGGCAACGGTGAAAGGGTTTTGGGCAAGTGTAGTCAATAAAGAAATGCCAGCAGAGCGTAAAAAGGCATTATTTGTTGAGTTATTAACGCTTGCGAAACAAAAGAAATTAGTTTTACCTGTGGAAGGTGTTTTTAGTTTTGATGATATTAAAACGGCTGCACTCAAAGCAACTCAGGGTGCGCGTCAGGGCAAAGTGTTGTTAAAGCCTTAATTTGGAGAACAGATGACCAGTCGTGAGGCTGGTCTACTTAAATTTGCCTATCAAATAAAAAGGAAAATTATATGATTGGACAACTGCTTGTAGGATTGATTGCTGTATTACATGTTTATATTTTAGTGCTGGAAATGTTCCTATGGGACAAACCTTATGGTTTAAAGGCTTTTGGTAATAGCTTGGAAAAAGCCCAACTTACTAAAGTTTTAGCGCAGAACCAAGGTTTGTATAATGGTTTTCTTGCAGCAGGTTTGTTTTGGGCATTAATTGCACCTGAAACCTATGCGGTTGCTTTGGCGAATTTCTTTTTAGGCTGTGTGTTGGTTGCAGGAATTTATGGGGGATTGACTGCCAGTAAGAAAATTATTTATATCCAAGCTGTACCTGCATTGATTGCTTTAATCGCGGTTCACTTTTTTTAAGCAATAAAGGTATTCACTTGAGCGAGTTTATGTTTTAATGCAGCCAGTTTGAGATGAGCCTCATACAGTATATCGGACAATACGATATACGACTAAGCCCCCATGAGGGGCTTTTTTATGTCTATGAAAAATGTAAATGACGATTAGATAGGCGATTAAGCTTGGTCTAAACCCAACCATTGACGTTGTTGGTAAGCGCTATCCCAAAAGAGCCATTCCAATTTCGCGCCCATGCGATAAGCCGCATGCATTTTTGCTAAAGTGTCTTCATCACAACGTGCCGCTACTTTATCTACAGTTGTAATCACATTTCGAACTGCTGTATTAAACTCTTCACCTGCATAGGTATCAATCCATGCTTGATATGGATTATTAGGAACTGATTGGTTTACGATGTCTTTACCAACCTCAGCATAAATCCAAAAACAGGGAAGCAATGCTGCCAAGATCACAGGATAGCTTTCCGACCAAGCTGTAGCAGTTAAGAACGACGTATAATGATGGCAGGCGAGTGTTAATGGCGTATTTTCAAACTCAGCTTTGCTAATTTCAAACTCCTGCATAAAGTCAGCGTGCAAACTACGCTCCACAATAATGGCAATTTTTGCTGCTTCAGAAAACTGAATCACATCATCGGCTTCATAAGCTTTTGCAGCAGCCACAGCCAATGCACGTCCATAAGCCAGTAAATAATGCGCATCTTGAATAACATAATGGCAGAATACCTCACGCTTTAACGTGCCAGAAGCCAGTTCTTGATTAAATGGCAGTGCTAATATTTTTTGATATAAATCTTGATTACGTTGCCAAACATCTTGGGAAAAAGTCATGTATTTGAACCTATGAACAGCTTATAAATTGAAGAATGATAAAACTATAGCAGAGTCTTTATCTCGATCGCCTTTTCTCAAAATAAGTCTAACAATCTTTTTTATTTTCTAGCGCAAACTCACCTACAATAGGCACATTTTTATCATCCAACGATTTCGCATAAAAGGCTGTTCATGAAGCATTTTCGTTTTTCAATATTTTTTACGGTAGTGTGTTTGGCACTATCTGCCTACTGGGGCTATACGCATGGTCCTGAAGCAGGCGTAGCGACGATGCTTAAAGCATTGACAATTACTGCGATTTTAGCAGTGATGGAGGTATCACTTTCTTTTGATAATGCTGTTGTCAACGCATCAGTACTACGTGGTTGGGATCATTTCTGGAAAATGATTTTCTTAACGGTGGGTATTCTGATTGCCGTATTTGGTATGCGTTTGATTTTTCCTGTGGTCATCGTTGCAGTTACAGCAGATATGGGGATGGTCGAAGTCGCTAAAATGGCATTGAACGATCCAAAGAGCTATTCAGAACGCTTAATGGCACATCATGCTGAAATTTCAGCATTTGGTGGCACATTCTTATTATTGGTGTTCTTAAATTTCTTCTTCGATGATGGTAAAGAAACGCATTGGTTTAAGTGGTTAGAAGCAAAATTGGCAAATTTAGCCAGTGTACCAGCGATGTCAGTTTTTCTTGCCTTGATTGCCATGATTATTATGGCAGCTAATGTTGAAGAATCTATTCGCTTAGCGGTGACGATGGCAGGTATTTGGGGCATTGTGGTCTATATTGGCGTGCAAGTTCTCAGTCACTTATTGGGTGGTGAGCCAGAGATTGATGAAAATGGTAATGCCGTTACTCATGATGCAAGTGGTGCGGCTTCAGGTGTCGTGAAAGCTGGATTTGGTGGTTTCTTATATCTTGAAGTTCTTGATGCCTCTTTCAGTTTTGATGGTGTGATTGGTGCATTCGCAATTACCAGTGATGTTGTCATCATTATGTTAGGTCTTGCGATTGGTGCGATGTTTGTCCGTTCAATGACAATTTATTTGGTTGAGAAAGGGACTTTGGATGCCTATGTTTTCTTGGAACATGGCGCACATTATGCCATTGGTGCTTTGGCATTCATTATGATCGCAAGTGGTACGGGTTTACATGTACCAGAGGTTGTAACGGGGCTAATCGGTGTTGCATTTATCGTTTGGGCGGTGGTTTCTTCAATCCAATATAGCAAGCGCGAACAGCAAACCTCTTAAGCTTATTTTCAGTTAATGAGCGTATTTTTAGTAAAGGAGCGAAATCGCTCCTTTATTTTTTCTCCTAAAGATTGTGTTTTTCATAATCTACTTACAACCTTGTTAAGCGAATCGCTTATAATTCGCTAAGCCAGTTATAGTGTCTTATCAATAATGAATGCTTTAGAACGCCGTTCAACCTTTGCCTTAAGTAGCATTTTTGCCTTACGCATGTTGGGCTTGTTCATGATTATTCCTGTATTTTCTGTTGCAGGACAGTCATATCAATACGCCACACCTGCCTTAATCGGGCTAGCGGTTGGGGTCTATGGTTTAACTCAAGCCATTTTACAAATTCCATTTAGCCTTTTAGCTGATCGCTTTAGTCGTAAGCCGCTCGTTGTGCTAGGTTTACTCTTATTTGCCTTAGGCGGTGCAATCGCGGGCTTGTCTGACACGATTTATGGTGTGATTATTGGGCGAGCAATTGCAGGCGCAGGTGCGGTTTCAGCTGTGGTGATGGCATTGCTTGCCGATGTAACACGTGAAGAGCAGCGTACCAAAGCTATGGCTGTGATGGGGATGAGTATTGGCTTATCTTTTGTAGTGGCATTCAGTTTAGGGCCATGGCTCACCAGTTTGGTTGGTATTTCTGGTTTATTTTTTGTCACAACAATTATGGGCTTAGCTGCAATTTTAATGTTGTTACTGGTGCCTAAAGTCACTCGACATCATCGGAATTACCAACAAGGCTATGTATTGCAGCTGAAACAAGTCATTCAAATGGGTGATCTGAACCGATTGCACGTTTCCGTTTTTGCACTACATTTATTACTGACAGCGATGTTTATTTATATTCCTTCTCAGTTGATCGAATATGCCCAAATTCCTTTGGCAAAACATGGTCTCATCTACTTACCATTATTGGTTCTTAGTCTATTTTTTGCCTTTCCAAGCATTATCATTGCTGAAAAATATCGCAAGATGCGTGGTATTTTCTTATCTGCGATTGCAGGCATTATTATTGGATTGCTGCTGCTAATTTTTGGATATGAATCTAAATATGTATTGCTTGCAGGATTAGGTATTTTCTTTATCGCATTTAATGTGATGGAAGCGTTATTACCTTCTTGGTTATCAAAAGTTGCACCAATTCAATCTAAAGCCACCGCAATGGGTATCAATGCCAGTAGCCAGTTCTTGGGGGCTTTTTTTGGGGGGACTTTGGGTGGACAGCTTTTGATGTTACAGAATACTGCACTTGGGTGGAGCGTACTCTCTGGGATTGCTATACTGTGGTTGCTCGTGAGTTTTGGCTTGGCCCAACCAAGATATTTGTCTTCAATTGTGTTGCCTTTACCTCAAATGGCACAAACAGATGAATGGACTTCAAAACTATTGGCAATTCGTGGTATTGAAGAAGTCGTGGTGATGCCCGAACAACAAGTTGCTTATATTAAAGTCGATAAACAGCGGATAGATGATGCTGGGCGACAAGATTTAACGCACTTGATTGGCAAAGAGGTAGCCATTTAAGTATAACTCTTATAAAGTAAAACATAGAAATACATAGGATGAAGACAGCTAATGCGTGGTGTGAATAAAGTTATTTTAGTCGGTACTTTGGGTAAAGATCCTGAAACAAAAACCTTTCCAAATGGTGGATCATTGACTCAATTCTCGATTGCGACAAGTGAATCGTGGACAGATAAAAATACAGGTGAACGAAAAGAACAAACAGAATGGCATCGTATTGTATTACACAACCGTTTAGGTGAAATTGCTCAGCAATATTTGCGTAAGGGCTCAAAGGTGTATATCGAGGGTTCATTGCGTACACGTCAATGGACAGACCAAAATGGTCAGGAACGTTACAGCACTGAAATTCGTGGTGATCAAATGCAAATGCTTGATTCACGTCAACAAGGTGAGCAGAGCGGTGGCGACTTTAACCAACCACGTTTTAATAACAACAATAATAACCAAGGTGGCGGTTATCAAAATACGGGTTATAACAATAACAACAACCAAAATGGCTATGGTCAAGGCGGTGGCTTTGGTGGTGGAAACCAAGGTAATTACGCAGGAAATCCTCAAGCAGGTAATGGCTTTAATACGCCAAAAGCTGCACCGCAACCTACTGCGTCAGCACCAGCCGATTTAGATGATGATTTACCGTTCTAGATCATATATCTAGTCACACGAAAGGCATAAACTCAGTTTATGCCTTTTTTTATTGTTTATGTGCTCAATAAATTGTGAAATAACGTTCTTATTTCTGTATTACAAAGTGTAACCACTGTCAGTTTTTGCCAATTCACGTAGACCCTCGATCAAGGTTTCGATGAGTTTTTCAACCACCAAGCGTTGCCCTTTACGAGAAGCATAAACGAGTTGTACTGTGCCACGATTCGACTTCCATTCAGGCAAAATATGAATGAGTTTACCTTTCTCGATATCTGATTGAACGGTTAAATAAGGCAAGTCTGCGATACCTAAGCCATCACTCACCGCATAATAGACACCAGCTAAATCATTACTTCGAATTCTCGGTGAATAGGCAACATCAACAGTTTCATCATGATTTATATTGCATAAATGCCAATGATATTGGTTTTTTTGGATGCCTAAAGCCACACTAGGATAGGAGTGCAATTCTGAATAATGTTCAATTCGACTGTTTTGCAATAATTCAGGAGCCGCAACAAGACAATGCTCTGTCCGAATAACATCACGGACAATCAGGCTAGAGTCTTGATTGGGTTCGAAGCTGGTTCTGATTGCAATATCAATATCATCATGTAGTACATCAACTCGACGGCTCGTGAGTTCTAGAGCGATTTCAACTTTAGGGTAGTTTTTTAAGAACTGACTGAGTAACTGACGAACCTGAAAGTGCATCATTAACGGTGGACAACTTATTTTAACCAGACCTTGTGGTTCACTTTTTTGTTTTAATAAAACATTTTCAGCACATTCAACTTGAGCAATCACTTTACAACATTCTTCGTAAAATTCTTGTCCTAATTCGGTCACTTTAAAATGACGTGTTGTTCGTTGAATGAGATTGAGATTAAACTTTGTTTCAAGGTCAATAATACGACGGCTCAGTTTAGATTTACTGATATTTTCAGCTTCACTGGCAGCACTAAAACCGCCGTGTTTAACCACGAGATAGAAATAATGAAAATCATCAAATGAATTAATCAAGGTGGGTCGAGTCCTATCACTATGCAAGATTAGAATAGCATTAACGCTCCTAATCTGTAGATGTGGTTTATCTTTTCGAGGTATTTTGAACCGCACTGTTCATCAAGTTACGATAAGCAGGAGTGTTCTTGATCATGACGTCGTTTGGAGTGTTGTTTTAAATGATGCTAATCAAAATATTCAGATGTCAGAAGTACAAAAGATGAGATGAACAATATTGAAAATAGGATGATGAATGAAAATATGAATTTTAAATACCTATAAAAAGATAAATTGTCCTATTTATAGAATAATGTGTTGCCAATCCATCTCTATAAGCTTTAATCACTGAAGCGTAAAATGAATCTCAAGAAAAGAATTTCCTGAATAGGAGAAACTAAAATGAAGAAAATTCTTGGGATCTATCAAAATAAACATATGCATTGGGTGGGTGATGGTTTCCCAGTGTACAACTTGTTTTCCTATGATCGTTTGGGACAAATGATCAGCCCATTTCTACTGCTAGATTATGCTGCACCTTACCGCTTTGAGCCGACTACTGCTCAACAAGGGGTGGGTACACATCCGCATCGCGGTTTTGAGACAGTCACGATTGCTTATCAGGGCGAAGTGACACATCAAGATTCAAGTGGCGGCGGTGGCACAATTAAAGCAGGTGATGTGCAATGGATGACGGCTGGAGGTGGAGTCCTACACCAAGAATTTCATTCTCCTGAGTTTGCGCATCAAGGTGGTTTGTTTGAAATGGTACAATTATGGGTGAATTTGCCTGCACATTCAAAGATGACTCCAGCAAAATACCAAGCCATTGAAGCCGCTCAAATTCAAAGCATCAGCTTAGATGATGTTGGTAGTGAGTTACGTGTCATCGCAGGGCAATACCAAGAGAGAGCGGGCGCAGCAACCACGTTTAGCCCTGTCAATGTTTGGGATGGTAAAATTGTGGCAGGTCAAGCACACACGTTTTATGTGACCGAAGGACATACCACATTGTTGGTGGTACTTTCTGGTGAGGTGATTTTAAATGATGCTCAACACATTGAAGCACCAAGCTTGGTTGTACTGAGCCGTGAAGAAATTGATTTTACGATCAAGGCTGAGCAAGACAGTAAATTCTTGATTTTAACGGGTCAACCTTTGAATGAACCGATTGAAGGTTATGGACCATTTGTTATGAATAGCAAAGCTGAGATTACAGACGCGATCAATGATTTCAATCATGGCAAATTTGGCAGCATGTAAAGCTCATTTTTCCCCTATATATAGACATATAAGAAAGCCCATAACTCCTTTAAAGTTATGGGCTTTCGCTATAAGGCTCTCTATTGATTGTTTTAATATTAGGTCACTTATTATTGTGCAGTTTGTTACGTGACTCGATTCTGATTATTGTTTAATCACAATAGCGCTAAATTTCAGCTTTGCAAAGTCCTTGAGATCGTAAAAATGATGAAATAAAGAATGTTCTGTCTACTGTGCTTGAATAAGTGAATATTATCATTAAGTTAAGAGCAAAATAGAAAGCATGCTAAAATGTAACAAGAAATGACCTATGTTGCTAAGACAAAAGTCTAGCTTAAATGCAGAATCTGGTATTTTTTAATACCGTGTTTAAGTTAACTATCAGTCATAATCAAGAAAAATCATCAACTGATGGGACATAATTTTGGATATTGCAATAATCGGCAGTGGAATGGCGGGACTTGCCTCAGCCAGAATCCTACATGATGCAGGGCATAAAGTGACAATATTCGAAGCACTCGCAGGGCGAGGCATGGATAGTCACAGTATTGACTTTGATGGTGGCATAATTGATGCGCCATTACGTGTGATGAATCCCAAGCTTTGGAAAAATACGCTAAGCCTAGCAAGTTACTTAGGCATAGAAACTTTTCCAGTACGCACATTTATGGCCTGTAGTTGGCTATTTGAAGATAAAACAGATACTTGGTTGACCACTTCTCGCAGCCGTATTGGTAATTTCCCAATTATTAATAACCGTAAAGGCATACAGCAATATGGTTGGCGTTTAGTCAAAGGCATGTTGCAATTAAAAACCGCCGTACATCAATTTTTCAAATCAGAGAATCAAGACATCACCTTAGCCGAATTCATGAATCAATATCATATTGAAGAAGTATTTTGGCATGGGACAGTAATGCCTGTTCTTTATACGATTTGTACATGTCATCCAAAAACGATTGGTGAATGGCCAGCCAAGCCACTATTAGAATTTATTCGCCAACTCACAGAAGGTGAAGCCTTATTAAGAATGAAAGGTGGAACACCTGCTTTAGTAAATCGTTTAATTGAGGGTATTGCAATCCATAGTGGTTCACCTGTGCATAAAGTCGAGGAACAAGGCGATAAAATTTTGGTAGAAAATGAGCAAGGCGAAAGCCAATTATTCGATCGAGTCGTGATCGCAACACCAACGCCAGTGATTGAAAATTTCTTGAAGCAACCACAATTTGCAGATGATCTTGCGCTATTGAAAAAGTTCCGTTTTGAACAGGGTGATTTGGTTATTCACACAGATCCAATCGTGATGCCGCAACGCCGTAAAGATTGGGCGGTATTAAGTTATATGATGGATCGGAATTTTAGTCGCCAGCAATTTACCGTGTGGATTAATTCGATCGAACCAAGCTTGGTTGGAAAAAATGCCGTATTCCAAACATGGTGTCCTGTGATTGATATTGATCCTAAGAAAATTATTTCTAAGGTGCAACTCACACGTGCTGTTGTCGATTCTGAAACGGTTGCGTTGAATAAACAAATCCAGCAACGCCATTTAGACTTAAATCGTAAAGTGTTCTATTGCGGTTCATGGTCATGTGATGGTTTGCCAATTTTAGAGTCAGCAGTCACTTCTGCAATGCATATTTCTGAAATCTTAGGCGCACCATTACCTTTCGTTGGACTTAAACCAAAAGTTACAGTTGCACCTGAACTCGGTTATTAAATATGGCTTACTTCAAGCAAAGATTGATTGAGAAAGTTTTCGGACATAAATATGCAATTGATGCAAAACGTCTAGGAGATGATTCTCTACTTGCTTGGAGTAATTTAGGCTATTGGCAAGACCAGCGTCATGATTATCCACAGGCTTGCCAAAGTCTAGCTGATCAAATCGCTACTTCTGTTCAACTCAAACAATCTGATCGTGTTTTAGATCTGGGCTGTGGGCAGGGAGCAAGTCTTTTACATTGGCTTAAGTATTACCAGATTCAACAACTCAGTGCGGTTGAGCTACAGCCCGAATGTGCCAAACGAATTCAGAAACAACTCCCGCAAGTTCAAATTCATTGTGGATCTTTTTTGAATTTAAACCAACAGCATTTTTTAAATTCATTTGATGTGATTGTCTGTATTGATGCGGCTTATCACAGTGATTTGAATTCATTTCTTAATTCAGTGTCCCCAATTTTGAATTCACAAGGTCGCATCGCTTTTCATTATTTAATGTGGTCAGATGCTTGGCGAGAGAGTTCAAATTTAAAAAAACAACAATATCGTTATGTGCTTAAAAGTGCTGATATGAATTGGCAAAATTTAATGGATGAACAACAACTGACACAAAAGCTTATACAAAAAGGATTTACCGAGATTGAAATTCAGGATTTTTCCGAACCTGTTTTAAATGGTTTTGCTGAGTATATTAAAAATAAGGGAACTGAGAAAAAACACGTTGACTTGGCACAATTAAAAATCGCAATAACAGCGAGGTTGTGTCGAAAACTCTTCGAAGATGGTTTAGTTCATTATGTTCAGGTGAGTGCGGTTAAGTCCGCATTTTAATATGCAATTATAAAAACTAAAAAACCTCATAAAGTGTTATGAGGTTTAATAATGGTGCCGACACACGGATTCGAACTGTGGACCTACTGATTACAAGTCAGTTGCTCTACCAACTGAGCTATGCCGGCAACGTGGCGAGAATTTTACAGAATCTAATTAAAAAAACAAGCGAAAAAATAAGCAAACAGAGAAATTTGATTCGATTGTTGAATTTTTGCCAGTTTTGATTCAAGTATTTAGTGCATAGACATAGGAATCAATCACTTCACCTGTACTTAAATACGCTTTAACAGGGACACGTTGATAGCCTGCACCTTCGAATTCATCGAGTTTTTGCCAATGTTGTTCTAAATTGTCTGAGAAAAAGACAAAGCCAGAGACTTGATGTTCGCTTTGATCCAACACAATCCCCGGAAAGCCGAGTTCTGCACCCCAACCTTGTTGTTTCAGTGCGCCAAATACATGTGCTTCTGCCCAAGTACCACCAATTTTTTCCATGATATGGGCATTGGGACGGTTTGGCCCTAACGTACCGTAAACAAATAAACTAAGCATAAATAAATGTAGAAATTAAAAAGGGTAGTTTAGCAAATAGGATAAATCAAGAATGAGAAATTTTTCATTATGAAAAACTACTTTGTGCGATCACTTAAATAGGTTCATATGTTTTAGAGAACATACTGGTTATAATCAATAAATTCTTAATAGATTTATACAAATTAGGTTAAATAATTAATGAACGATTTAATAACAAGATTTTTAAATAATTTTAGCCAGTGGCATGAAGTGGGATTGACAATAATAAAAACCATTATTGCGATTGGAGTGTTGTGCTTGGTTGCCTATCTTTTAACAATTAGTTATATCCCTTCAGAGATAAGCTTTGGCGATACACTCATTTTTTTACTCATCTTTGTTGCTTGTTCTCTTGTCTATACAGGATTAAGTATAGTGCTTTTTTTCTTTGGAATCTCCTTAATGCCTATAGTTTATCTGGTCATTAGTACCGTAGATAAGTATT
This sequence comes from Acinetobacter tjernbergiae DSM 14971 = CIP 107465, assembly GCF_000374425.1. Lineage (GTDB taxonomy): Bacteria > Pseudomonadota > Gammaproteobacteria > Pseudomonadales > Moraxellaceae > Acinetobacter > Acinetobacter tjernbergiae. The sequence goes on from NZ_KB894371.1 coordinate 66,163, forward strand.
TGCCACCACATATAAGAATAGGTAAAAAACTTCCCTTTTCAAAGATTAGTATTCTAACATTAGGAGCATCCCTTTATCTTTTATATACTATTCGTGGTTTGCTGTTATTACATTGGAAAATTAGTTTTTATATAGCTATTACATCAGCCTTTATTTCTTTGTTCTATTACGCTTTTTATATTAATAGACAAAAGATCAAAGAGTTCAGCAACAAGTTTGAGAACTTAAAAGATATTATTGACGATCCAGATGCGAGTGAAAATCTTAAAACATTTGCAAGAACTAAATTAAAAAGATTAGAAACACATATTAAAGACAGTATACAGATTTCTTTTTTTCTTATTATGACTCCACTTGTTCCTATGTTTTTTATTGGAGATATTGGAAAAGTATTCTTAGATTTCACTATGCAGAAAACAGGTGTACGTATAGATAAAGCAACACTATACATTAAAGCACCTTATGCCACTTTAATTAACTCACCTAAAACGACGAATAAAGAACTAAACCAATATCAAACCTATATTTTTAAGGATATAAAAGTTTTATTTCAAGGGATTGGCGAAAATACATTAATTTCCTATAAGGTTAAAAATATTGAGAAACAGATCGTAATTCCAAATGAATACATCATAATAGAGAGCTCTCGGAAAGTTGATGAGTAGTTTTAGAGCTTAAAAAGAAATTTTTGAATAAAAACAGATCACTTCTATTTCTTTGAGGGTAAATTATTTTACCCCCAGTTATACCCCAACTATATCAGGATTCAATAGGGTCAATTGGAAAACATAAGGCAATAAAAAAAGCCTAAACCCTTTAGATTTAAGCTTTTAGGACTCTATGAGATATCATAGAAGTAGAGAGGGAATAAACTTATTGGTTTAAATGTATGATAATTAATTAAAATTAAATTTAGTGTTTTGTATTTTACCCCCAGTTATACCCCCAACTGCATGAGGGTACTTCCTTAGCTATTCAGCTATTGTTCTTACTATAACATGGAAGCCTTGATTGATTTTACCGCTATTAAGATAAAACAGCAGAGGTTTCGCTTATTGATCACAGTAAAGGCTAAACTGGTTTTCATCACTCGTTAGCAAGTGCAACAGCTTGGGATGCAGAAATAGCTTTTCTTTCCCGACAGCGATTTCTTCCAGAACTCTTAACTCAACTAATTTTTTTAGATAGGTTGATGCAGCTTGCCTTTTGGCAATGCCTTTGTCCACTAGATTAGAAATACGGCAATAGGGGTGTTCAAAAATTACATCGACCAATTCTCGTGAGTAAATCTTTTCAGCACGATTTTTAATGTATTCGATGCTATGTTCATGCAATTTTCGAATTGCTTTGATTTTGGCAATTGTCCATTCACTACTATTTTTGACTGCTTGGAGCATGAATAAAATCCATTCTTGCCAATTTTCTTGTGTTGTTACACTCAATAGCAGTTCGTAGTATTTAGCTTTATTTTGAATGATAAAACGACTCAAATAAAGAATCGGCAAAGTTAGTAATTGCTGATCCATCAAATACAAAATATTAAGAATCCGCCCTGTACGCCCATTGCCATCAACAAAAGGGTGAATCGCTTCAAATTGATAATGAGCCATCGCCATTTTGATTAAAGGATCTATGTCTTCGTTGTAATGTAGGAACTGATCTAAATTGGATAACAAGTTTCGGATCATTTCCTGCCCGTCAGGCGGTGTGTAGATGACTGCCCCTGTATAGCTATTTTTTAACGCTGTACCTGTAGTTGCACGGATATCCAAATCAACACCTTTGATCGTCTGGCATATCTCGATAGTGGTACGAGTATTTAAAGGGCGTTCCTGAATGGACTGTACGCCTTGATATAGTGCTGTCCTGTATCTTAGAGCTTCTTTAGTAGCATGATCAGCCTGATCTTCATGACCTTGTGCATGTTGGAATAGCTTATTGGTCGTGGTGACAATATTCTCAATTTCAGAACTATCCTTTGCCTCTAACAATGTGATGATATTAATCAAGATCGTTTTGGTTCGGGATAAGTTTGCCTGCCTGCTTTAACTCAGCCAAGGCTGCTCTAGCCTCAATACATAACTTGAGTACTATCTTGGTCTCTACATCCTGTTCTGGTGGTAATGGAGGTAGATCGTTATACGGTTCAGTTGCTTGCCAATGGGACATCGTATTTATTCCAGTATTTATTGTTATGTCGATAAAAGTTAGAAATATCGACATGATCTATAATGCATGTTTACGGCAACAATATAATTAATCAGAATATTTAGTAGTTGCATCAGATGGTTTTTAATAATTATTTAAGTGAATTTTACTTTATTTATATATGTGTATTAGTAAAGAAATATCATTTTCCTAAAATTTAACGAAAAATACTAAATAGAACTTAAACGATGATAAGTCTAGTTAGGTAACAAAAAAGATTATTCGATAGTCAGTAAACGTAGCAGCTAGGCAGCCCTTAGCGTAAGGGAAATTTTGCAAATATATAAAAACCTCCCATAGGTATATACATCGTTAGAGTGATCCATCGAAAGGATATTCTTAAGTTTAAGGAAATATACTAAATATAAAAACAATTGGTTTTTTGTTAAAAGTCAAACATCAAAACCTTATGAATTATTCAACAAAAGCACTTGTGGATTCATACAAATGCATGTTATTAATTTTTTATAAGTTTTTGTTTTAGATTATTTATATGTCAAATCATGCTGAAAAAGAAAGAATTATACATAATACGTTCGATGAAATGATTGCACGTTGGTCTGTGTCTGGTTTTTATCATGAAAAACTTGTTGAAAAAGAATGGATGACGGATCTTACAAAACTGAGAAAATTGGAAATTTTTCTCAATAATATTGAACGATTGAAAACAGATTTATTTATTTCTGGTCCAAGTTATTACCGTAATGTAGATGGAGTGGATTTCAAAAAAGATCCAACAATCATTTTTTATCCAACTCAATACGCAAAAGAAAGTTCAGTAATGGAATGTGTTTTTGGACCTTTAAACTATTTGAGTATATTTGAAAGTTACTTGGTACAAGAAATTAGTCCAAAAATATTTTTATTTTTTGATGAAAATGATAGTAATTTTGGACGGGTGTTTAAGACAAAAAATCAATACGAACTAAGAAAACCCATTCAAAAAAAACTGGATGATAAAATTGATATAAAGACTAAATTTCTTAAGGAAACAGGCATACAAACACTTCAAGAGAGTTTTCAACTTGATCATGAAGTAATAATTTTTCTGAATAAAAAAGTGGCTGCATATAAAGAGAAAGTTGCTAATCTCAAGTCTAAGAAAAATTTGGAAAGCAAATTCCACAAAAAGAGAAAAGAGTTTCAACTATATTTTAATGAATTGTTAGCTAAGCATAAGAAATTATTTGTATTTTCTATAAATTTTTATCTTAATGGTGCAAGAGGGAAATTTGATTTTCCTCAAATAAGAAAAAATTTTTTCAATACCTACCGATTTAATACTAATTTGAAATCCATAGTTGGTTACATGGGGACTTGGGAATTTGATCATAAAAATGACTTTTACTTTAGAGTAGTTTTTTTTGCCGAGCATAAAACATCTGAAGAGCAAAAAAACATTGTGGATACAATTATTTATACATGGGAGTCTTTTGGATTCAAGAAAGGAATGTCACCTTACTCTGAACTTAAATTTACGGCTATGCTAAGTAATATCGGTGAGTCACGAGCAAGTTTGAAAAAACCAACTTGTATAATCAGTAAAAATAGTCATAAGCTGATTTCCGACTTTTCTGATATTGTGATCAACTATACAACACTCGCAGAGAAATATTTTTTTCCAGCAGAATTACAAATTTTTATTTTTGAACATATGCAGGAAAATAAGAAAAAAAAGAATGATAAAGGTATATATGTGATCGAGAATCTTCAATATAGTTTCTCTCGCTCATTCCGAGGGCACATGAGGAAATCTGATGCTGAAAAACTAACTTTAGCTAATTCAAGCAAAGAAGATGCTTGTGATTCAAGCTAAGTTTGCTTCATTGAGTTACGATTGAGTAGTAGCTAGATCTTAATTGGTTTTTAAAGTTATTATTAATATATTAATTATCAATGCCTTATCTTGTTATTGATTGATTCTTCACTCATATATATGCGGCATAATTAAAAAACTACAGACATGACTGTGATATGAATCCTAACATGATGAGTATCACGACATGAATTTGACTACAGTTCTTTGGAACGAATCTAGTATTTGTACTGCGATTGAAGACTTTGTTTACGATGTCTGTTTTGAACAGATCGGTGAACAACAATTCAAACAAACATTGAGTACATTATATGAAGCCTTTCAGCATTTCTATTCAGCACAGCTTCACTACGCTGAATCCATCCAGTATTTTGTTCAGTGTAAGTATTGGATTGATCATTTTCTGAATGGTCAATCTGCATCACATATCTTGAATTTTAATATTCAACAAGTTCAAACCCTATGCTGTGTACTCAGCCAATATAAATATGATTATTGGAATGAGTATGCTCGCTTTATTCAGCAAGAAGAGCAGAATCGAAGATCACTGCATCAGTATCTGACTAAACTCATAACACATTATTCTGAACTGTTGTTTGTACGTGTCGATTTGGGTTATCTCAAAGAGCAACAGGTTTATGTTGGTATCGAGAATGTTCAACAACATATGAGTATTTTAAGAAATCGTATAGCAAATCAAGATGGTTGTTTCATGGGGTTACAGGGATATGCATGGGCATTAGAGCAGGGTGTAGATAAAGGCTACCATTGCCACTTATTGCTGATCTATGATCCATCGAAACGACAGAATGACTGGTATCTCGCTGATCAGGTTTGGCAAATGTGGAACAGTATTACGGGTAATATCGGTGTGCACTTTAACTGTAATACTACGGAATATAAGCAGAACTTTATGCGGAATGATCGCTTAGGGGTAGGACCTATTCGATGCGACAATCCCGTGGAAGTAAGTAATGCTTTGAATGCTGCCATGTATCTGGTCAATCCTGAAAAGTATGCACAGTATCTACGAGCAAAGATACCGTATATGCGTAGCTTCGGTACAGGTCAATTTGAAGTGCATTGGCGTAGAGGTGTTGCTCAAACCTTGCAGCGATGCGGATTTAAGTCAAACAACGATTAAAAAACTACGGCACTCCTAGTGATATGAACAAATAACCTAGGATGTGTTTTCTCATGACGACCTACAACGAAGCTCAAACCTTTTGTGAAATTGAAAAATTTATTAAAGATGTGGTGGATGATCAGATCAGTTGTGAACAATTCAAGCAACAAATTGTTCCCTTACTCCAATTTACTATGTGGACTTAACTTTACGTGATGGTGTGACTTTGCAGGAAGCCATTATTTCAGCCAAACAAATTGATGAACAGAGCAAGGCAGCAGGGTTTTATCAGGAGGCTTTAGACCATGTGGCACGGCAGGGTTATGGTAACGCCAGCTTTGAGGTGGGAGGTGAAGAGGGGGTGGATATTGTTGAAGAGTTTTACATGGATGAAGCAAAGCCAGAGCAGCAGCAAACGCATGACCTGAGCCTTGTTCAGGATATCCAGAAAGGGTTGCAGCAATCGGTTCAGGCTTTGAATTGATTGTGTGAAAGCAGGACGTTTTTTCTTACAGCGAGCTCTATTATTTGAGCGAAATCGCGCTCGCATCATTGATTGGGAGAAAAACATCATGAATGCGTTCACTGGTCAAACTTTTCAGATGAATCAAATTATTAACATTAAGCATGTTGTTGAATTTACTGCGCTTAGTCGATCAAAAATCTATGAGATGATTAACAAGGATTCTAAATATTACGATCCTACCTTTCCTCAACCTATACGTTTGACAGAAATGCGCATTGGTTGGTCAGCTTGGGAAATTCATCAGTGGATTGAGGCTAAGATGGAAGAACGAGAGTAATGGGAGCTTTTGCTCCCTTATTTTTTTGGTAGAATCGAAAAAAATTACTCATGTTATAAATGAAACAAAATTTAGATTATTACGATATCAATGCATTAGGATTTTTCGAGTCTACATACAAAGTAGATATGGAGAGCCTATATCAACCATTTTTACGCTATTTACCAGACCATGCTTTTATACTCGATTTAGGCTGTGGTTCAGGTAGGGATACATTGGCTTTTAAGAATAAAGGTTATCAGGTTGCAGCAACGGATTATTCAAAAGAACTGGTTGATAAGGCAAGGCAATTGACTGGAGTCGATGTGCGTTTTGAAAGTTTCTATGAGTTGTCTGAGCTAAATCAGTATGATGGTATTTGGGCATGTGCTTCATTATTGCATTGTGAAAGAAAACGTTTGCCTGAAGTGTTGGGGAAAATCCTAAAAGCATTAAAAGTGAATGGTATCTGCTATATGTCATTTAAATATGGTACGGGAGAGCGTTACAAGGATGGAAGACAATTTACAGATATGAATGAATCACAAGCACAGAGCTTATTCAAAAAATTTGATAATATTTTACTGTTACAACAATGGATTACCATTGATAAGCGTCCCGATCATAATGAAGATTGGCTGAATATCGTATTTCAAAAACAAAATTGAAAAAAAATGTCAGTATCTATACCTACACCACAGCAGCAACTCAAGTTTCTGAAACAGATTCAGCAAATTTTACATTCAGGAAGTTTTTCTTCGACTTATAAATTTGCTTTATTGATGAGTCTTTCCCGCTTGGCGATTGAACAGGGACGCGATACTGGAGAAGGCTTAACTTTAGACTATCTGGATATTGCAGAAAAATTTATAGATTTATACTGGAAGCAGACTCTTCCATTTCATTTTAATGAAAATGAACCGTTGCTATTACAACAGAATAATGGCAAGCAAGCAGGAATTATCAGCTTAATTCATACTGCCCAGCAAAGTTATAAATCCCTTGCCTTAGCCAGACGAGACTATGTGTACTGGCTGCAATTGAAAAAGAAAGTGGCTGACATCGTAAAGAGGATGCCTGTGACCTACCTACAAAACTTGAAAGGTCAAAATGTTGAGTTTTTATATCGTTTAGATGATTCTCGAAAACAACTTATACTTTTACCAAATGTCATGTATTGCTTACGTCAATTTAGTGAAATTATTGAAGAATTATGCCAGAAAAAGTGGGTTGATTTTGTAAGGTTAAATAAAGGTAATTTATTGGTTCTAGATGGTTTACCTGATCTGGCAACATTCATGTTTGAACCAAGCCGAAATCAACTTCGTCAAGTAGGAGAGTTCTTAGTGGACCTCCAAGCATGTAAGTGCTTTTACTGCCAAAAGCCAATTAAACAAAATAAATGGGCTGTGGATCATTTCATACCTTGGGCAATGTACCCAGCAGATACAGGTCATAATTTTGTGCTTGCAGATGAAAAATGCAATTCAGCTAAAAGTGATTTCTTGGCATCAGAAGAGTTTTTGTTGCAGTGGCAGGAACGTAATAAGAACTTTAATAGCCTCATTACAGATGAGTTATCAAAGCTGGGTTTCCTGACGGATATTGAAAGATCACATAGAGTTGCAAGTTGGGCGTATAGTCAGGCAAAGGAGAATGGATATCTCTTTTGGAGTAATATAAATTAATTCTTTAACTTATTTAAAGGTAGTACCAAAGATCATCAACCTTACTATCCTTATCTAATCTTACCTCTATATATTCACTATATTTCATTTTGTTAGGGTCCTTTTCATGGTGAGCAAAAAAAGCCCCCTGTAAAGCATCACAATGAAAGCAGCCATTGGATAAATAGGCTGTACCACGTGTTTTACTAAAACGTTTAATAATAAAACCATATGTATATTTTTGCATAAGTTTAGGGTTATTTAAAATTTCACTATGAGAACTAGAGAGGTGTTCGATAGTTAATTCAGCTATTTTGGTTAAGTCTGATTTGTAATGTATGAAGTAGTTGATTTCCATAATAGTATTGGTTAATTGGTTGCATTTCCAACATCTGACTTGATTCAATCCTAACTGTAAAAATCTTTGAGAGTTGGGTTTTAATGAGTGCTGAATACCACCGCTCATAAGGTGCTGGAAGAACTGAATAAATTCTTTTTCTACTAAATCAAAACTGTCACAATTTTTAAAAGCACCACTTGCAATAAGTTGGTGAGATTCTTTGTCCAAGGAAATTGAAAAGATAGGCAATTCATAACTTTGGTAATCTAATACATCCCATTTGTTTTTTAAAGTTGTGCGCATGAACCAAATTGCGGGGATTCCTGAAGCTTTATACTTTTCTTGTCTGCGTACTGTTTCTTCTATACTTTGGTAGGACCATTGAATTTCAATTACAATTTTTGATTGTTCTTTTTCTGCATAAATATCAGCAATCCATATTTCACCATCAGGTGTTTGACCTCGATATTCAGGAAAAACTTTCCAACCATTTTCATGTAGATGCTTTAGGATCAAGTATTTGCAAAGTTGATGTTCACGACTTTCTCCTGAGCTAAATTCACATGTACTTGATGGATGGTGAGCAAAAAACTGAGTACCCAATTTATTTTTTTTGGGAATTGCTTTGGTATCGCAGCATGGCATATACATATTTAGATTTTTATATTTCTCTTTTAATCTTGACCATTGTTCATCATCAAGCATAAAGCTATAAATTTCTTTTTCTTCGATAATACTTAGAAAGCCCATTTTTATACGAATTAGTTAACTTTTAACTTATTTTACGGGTGGTAAAACCCATTGTAAATCAGGCACAATTAGCCGCATAAATTTTAAGTTTCAAGCTGTAAAGCAAGCGGTATATTTCAATGACAAATAACAATTTTTCTCAAGTTGCAGCTTTCATTTGGTCAGTCGCAGACCTACTTCGTGGTGACTTTAAACAATCTCAATACGGACGTGTGATTTTACCGTTTACTTTACTTCGCCGTTTGGAGTGCGTATTTGAGCCAAGTAAAGCTAAAGTGCTTGAAGCTAATGAAAAAGTGAAGGCGATGCCTTTGCCAGAAGAAGCAAAAGAAAAAATGTTATTGAAGGCAACAGAGAGCCTATCTTTTTTTAATACTTCAGAGCTTGATTTAAGCAGCCTTGGGCAAAAAAATATTCGAGCGAATATCAGTAACTACATCCAGCACTTTTCAAAAGATGCCCGTGAAATATTTGAACACTTTAAGTTTGATGAGTTCACAGGCTTATTGGACGATGCCAACTTACTCTATAAAGTCGTGCAAAAATTTGCGAGCACGGATTTAAGTCCACAAAGTATTTCTAATCATGACATGGGTTTGGTATTTGAAGAGCTGATTCGTCGTTTCGCTGAAAGTTCAAATGAAACAGCAGGAGAACACTTTACCCCACGAGATATTGTGCGACTCACAACAGGTTTGATTTTTAGCCAAGATGATGATGCCCTGAATAAAGAGGGTGTGATTCGAACCATTTATGATCCTACTGCTGGGACAGGCGGTTTCCTGTCATCAGGTACGGAATATGTGTATGAGCATAATCCTGAAGCAGTGATGCGTGTGTTTGGTCAGGAACTCAATCCAGAATCTTACGCCATTTGTAAAGCGGATATGTTGATTAAAGGGCAGGATGTTAGTCGAATCAAGTTAGGCAATACATTGTCTAATGACCAGCTTGCCTATGAAAAGTTTGACTATATGCTGTCAAATCCACCATTTGGTGTGGATTGGAAAAAGATTGAACAAGAAATTAAAGAGGAGCATGAACAAAAGGGCTTTAATGGTCGTTTTGGTGCAGGCTTGCCGCGTGTCTCAGATGGATCACTATTATTCCTAATGCATTTGATCAGTAAAATGCGCGATGTGGATAGCACAGGTCAGGGCAGTCGCATCGGTATCATTTTAAATGGCTCGCCTTTGTTTACAGGCAGTGCTGGCAGTGGTGAAAGTGAAATCCGCCGTTATATTTTAGAAGCGGATTTGCTTGAAGCGATTATCGCTTTACCAACCGATATGTTCTATAACACAGGCATTGCGACTTATGTTTGGGTACTCAGTAATAAGAAAGACGCCGAGCGTAAAGGCAAAGTACATTTAATTAATGCAGCGAACCTCAGTTCGAAAATGCGTAAGTCACTTGGGTCGAAGCGTAACTATCTGACAGATACAGAAATTAAGACCATTACCCAAAACTATGGTGCTTTTGAAGCAGTAGATACACTGGCTTTAGATGGTGAAAGTGAACAGCAAAAGCCATTCTCGAGCAAAATTTTTAATAGTTATGAATTTGGCTACCGCCGTGTCACCATTGAACGTCCGTTACGTTTATCAGTGCAATTGTCTGATACTCGGATTAACCGTCTAAAATTTTCATCAAAATTCCTAGATGTCATGATGGAGACACTATTTGTTGAATTTGGTCAGTCTTGGAATGATGAAAGCTATGGTGATTTCTCGGATGTAGAAGTCGAAGCGAGAGCTTTCATAAAAGCAAATTATCCTGATATTAAAGAGAAAGATGTAAAGAATATTTTGTCCAAAGATTTATGGATTGATCAAAAAAGTTTGTTCATGAAAGCAAAAATGCTTCAAGGAGAAATTGGACTTAAACAATTTGATGATATGAACGAATTTTCTCTTGTACTTAAAAGATCAATTAAGAATCTTGGAATTACATTAGATTCAAAAGAGCAAAAATTACTTTTGAATGTAGTGTCTTGGAAAAACCATGAAGCGGAGCCAGTGGTAAAGAAAGTATTGAAGACAACTTCGCATTCACTTTATGGGTATTTTGAATATAAAGGTCAAGTAGTTGAATTTGAACAAGATGGTGATTTGCGTGATGCCGAGAACATTGCGCTTGACCCAAGCCAAAGCACGACTGATTTAATTGAGTCTTACTTTAAGCGTGAAGTACAACCGCATGTGCCTGATGCGTGGATCAATGCCGATAAGCGTGATGCACAAGATGGAGAAATTGGGATTGTGGGTTATGAGATTCCGTTTAACCGTCATTTCTATGTGTATGAGCCACCACGTGATTTAGCCGAGATTGATGCCGATTTGGATGCGGTGAGCCGTGAAATTATGGCACTTTTGCAAGAGGTGCATTCGTAATGGCGAAGTATCAGAAATATGCTGAATATAAAGATTCAGGTGTGGAGTGGTTGGGGGAGGTTCCGAGTAACTGGAAAGTGACAAGACTTAAATTTTTAGCCAAGATTAAAAATGGACAAGACTATAAACATGTAGAAGCTGAAAATGGTTTTCCTGTGATGGGCTCAGGTGGACAGTTTACGTTCAGTACAGAATTTATGTTTGATCAGCCTTCAGTTTTACTTGGACGAAAAGGAACTATCGACAAGCCTTTATTTATCGATGAGCCTTTTTGGACAGTTGACACTATGTATTACACAGACGTTCAAAAGGATATTGACGTAAAATATTTCTATTATTTAGCAAAGACTATTCTTTTTGATCGATATTCAACAAATACTGCTTTACCAAGCATGACTCAAGAAAACCTTAATAATTTTGAGTTTTCTATTCCATGTGATTTTGACGAGAGATTGGCGATTAGGAAATTTCTTGACCACGAAACAGCAAAAATTGATACCCTGATTGCTAAACAAGAAAAGCTAATTGAGCTGCTCAAAGAAAAACGCCAAGCGGTAATTAGTCATGCAGTGACTAAAGGTTTAAATCCAAGTGTACCGATGAAAGATTCAGGTGTGGAGTGGTTAGGGGAGGTGCCTGAGCATTGGATTGTGAGTAAATTTGGTTATATTTCTCAAGTAGTCCGAGGTGGTTCACCACGTCCTGCTGGTGACCCAGCATTGTTTAATGGTGATTATTCGCCGTGGGTGACAGTTGCCGAAATTACAAAAGATGATGAGTTATATCTTACAAGTACAGAAACTTTTTTGACAAAGAAAGGTAGTGAGCAGTGTCGAGTTTTTCAATCAGGCACTTTGTTACTTTCCAATAGTGGTGCAACGCTTGGCGTTCCTAAAATTTTGTCTATCAATGCCAATGCAAACGATGGTGTAGTTGGATTTGAGGATTTAAAAATAGACACTGAGTATGCTTATTTTTATTTATCAGTTTTGACAAATGATTTACGTGAAAGAGTTAAGCAAGGTTCAGGACAACCAAATTTAAATACAGATATTGTAAAAGCTATTTCTATAACAATTCCGCCTGAAAATGAAATTAGAGAAATTGTTGCAGACATCAAAAAGAAAATTGATCATTTCTCTAAGTTAATGGCATCGGCTGAAAATGCTATTCAACTCATGCAAGAACGCCGTACAGCCCTTATTTCCGCAGCCGTAACAGGAAAAATTGACGTTCGTCATTGGCAAAATCCAAATAAAAATAATGAGGCGAATATGGAGTTAAGTGCATGATGCTTTCCATATGTTCTATACAAATCTGTTCGCAAATGCGAACAAAAAGCCATTGCATAAAAACGCATAAAATTGCACAATACGCTCAACAACACCCGACAAGGCTAGGCAAGCAATTGCATCCTCAAACTGTCGGGTTACTTTTTTCTGCCCTACCAAAATATAATAATGACTCTACATACAGGCAATTACCCCGATGTGCAGGTAATGCCGCATGAAACCATTTAATAAACCGCCTAAAACATTTTCCGAGCAACTGGAGATTTTAAAATCTCGTGGTATGGTCGTTAACGATGAACAGAAAGCAATTTTCCACTTAGCCCAAGTCAATTACTACCGTTTGGGTGCTTATTGGCTACCCTTTGAACAGACCCATTCACCTCACTGTTTTCAAGAAAACACGAATTTTGAACAGGTGTGGGAAATCTATGTTTTTGACCGTGAACTCAGACTATTGGTGCTCGATGCAATCGAACGGATTGAAGTGGCGATTCGTACCCAATTTGCCTACGAACTTGCGCATCGGCACGGTGCACATGCTTTTATGCATTCGCAATATTTTAAACCCCTGTTTAGATGGGAAAAATTATTAGAGTCGTTAGAGGGAGAAATAGACCGAGCTGATGAAGTATTTATAGAACATTACCAACGTACTTATGATCAGCCTGCATTGCCACCGATTTGGGCATCTTGTGAAGTGATGAGTTTCGGGCAACTTTCTAAATGGTATCAGTCACTGGCTCCGAAACAAACACGCACAGCAATTTCGAGTCATTTTGATTGCGATGAAAAGCAATTTGAAGGTTTATTACAGCATCTCGTATATTTGCGAAATACCTGTGCACATCACTCACGGCTATGGAATCGTAAATTTACTAAAACCATTGCGAAACCTCGAAACAAACCTTTGGGCTTAGCCCAGCAGTGCAATTTTGATCAAAAGGCCTCGGCAGATCGTAAACTTTATAATAGCTTGGTTTTTCTACTGTACTTTATGGATAAAATCACCTTACAACATACATGGCGTCAGCGTTTGATTGATCTTTTGTTGTCGCATAAAAACATTTCTAAAGCCTATATGGGCTTTCCTGAAGATTGGCAAACTTATCCAATCTGGCAAATAAAACAATAGAAAAGGCATTTTAAGATTTAAAAGGGTGACGAGAAAAATGCGATCGGACGTAACTTTAGAAACGATTTTTCAACAAGATATTATTACGCAAATGCAAAGTCATGGTTGGCAGGTTGGTTCACCACAGGGCTACAACCGTGAAAAAGCCCTCTATGAACAAGACGTTTTAGATTTTGTACAAAAGACCCAAGACAAAGAATGGCAAAAGTTTAAAAGTATTTTTCCGAATGATACAGAACGCCATTTTTTAGATACTGTGGTGGCTCAGCTTAAAAAAGCTGACATGAATGCCACCGATATTGAGTCTCGCAGTTATGGTACGTTGGGTGTATTACGTCATGGACTTAAAACCCGTGGTACACGCTTTTCATTTTGCCAGTTTAAACCTGAACATGGTCTAAACACTGAACTGAATGAAATCTATAAACAGAATATTTGTCGTGTTGTACCTGAGTTGGTGTATAGCCCATACGCCAACAAAGCTGAATTTGAAGCAACAGGTAAACAAGCAAAAAAATGGCGCATCGATTTAGTCCTGTTTATTAATGGTTTTCCTGTGGCAACGCTAGAACTCAAGTCAGAGTTTAAACAAGCCGTACAAAATGCCATGGCACAGTACAAAAAAACACGCCTACCCAAAGACCCTGAAACCAATAAGCCAGAACCATTATTGACCTTTAAACGTGGTGCATTAGTGCATTTTGCGGTGAGTCAGTATGAAGTCTATATGGCAACTTATCTCAATGGCGACAACACCTATTTCTTGCCCTTTAACAAAGGCACTAAAGAACAAGGTGCAGGCAATGATGTACCTGAAGATGTGAATGAATACGCAACAGGTTATTTGTGGAATGAAGTTCTAACACCAGACAGCTTACTGAATATTATTGGTAATTTTATTCACTTACAGATTGATGAAAAAGAAGACTGGGAAGGACGTAAATATAAAAAAGAAAGCCTGATTTTCCCACGTTATCACCAATGGAAAGTCGTGACCAAATTGGTTGAAGACTCTTTGGTAGAAGGGACGGGGCAAAAATATCTGATTCAGCATAGTGCGGGTTCAGGAAAGTCCAACTCAATTGCATGGACAGCACATCAACTGTCTAGCTTATACGATGCCAACAATAACAAGATGTTCGATTCAGTGATTGTAGTGACTGACCGAACTATTCTGGATGCACAACTACAAGATACGATCTATCAGTTTGAACATGCGGATGGCGTGGTTGGACGAATTAATAATAAAGAAGGCGATGGTTCTAAATCTGAAAAATTGGCAAATGCATTAGAAATTGCACAGCCGATTATTATTGTCACCATTCAGACCTTCCCTCATGTGCTTAAAGCAATTGAAAACAGTACCAGTTTAAAAGAACGTAAATATGCCGTAATTGCAGATGAAGCACATTCTTCGCAAAGTGGCTCAACGGCACGACAGCTCAAAGAAACGCTGATGCTTGATGAGCGTGATGAACATGATCAGCTCACGTCAGAAGATGTACTAGATGCGGTCATGGCTTCACGTAAAGGCAGCCAGAATTTAAGTTTCTATGCTTTTACGGCAACACCAAAAGATAAAACACTACAGTTATTCGGTCGTTTGCCGAATCCTGAACTACCTCTATCCAAGACCAATAAGCCTGAAGCCTATCATGTCTATTCAATGCGCCAAGCGATTGAAGAAGGCTTTATTTTGGATGTGTTAAAGAATTATACCAACTATAAAGTGATTTATAAGCTCAAACAAAAGATTGAGGAAAAAGACGATCAGGTCGATGCCAAAAAAGCCAAGATCAAGCTCAATCAATGGGTGCGGCTCCATGACCATAATATCTCGCAAAAAGTGCGTGTAATTATTGAGCATTTTAAAAAGAATGTGATGGGCTTATTAGGTGGTCAAGCCAAAGCCATGGTGGTGACCAGTTCACGTAAAGAGGCTGTACGGTACAAACAAGCCTTTGATAAATATGTGGCAGAGCAAAACTATGCCAATATTCAAGCGATGGTAGCATTTTCAGGTGAAGTCGAATTTGCTGATCATGATGCGGATAGTGGTCATTTGGTTGGACAGAAGTTTACTGAAAGTAACATGAATCCAAACTTGAAAGGGCGTGAAATGCGTAAGGCATTTGATAGCGATGACTTTCAAGTGATGATCGTTGCTAATAAATTTCAAACAGGGTTTGATCAGCCAAAGTTAAGTGCCATGTATGTGGATAAAAAACTGGGTGGCGTGGAGTGTGTCCAAACCTTATCGCGTTTAAACCGAACTTATCCTGGCAAAGCAGAATCGGGTACATTTGTTCTGGATTTTTTTAACGAACCACAAGAAATCTTGGATGCATTCCAACCCTACTACCAAACAGCAGAGCTAGCAGATGTCTCTAATCCTGACATTGTGTATGACTTGGTTGAGAAGCTTAAATCAGCACGCATTTTCCTCATGACTGAAGTTGAGCAATTTGTTGAGGCTTTCTATAGCAAAAACAAATCTAATGCAGCACTTGCCAATATCTGTAAACCAGCGATGCAACGTTGGCAGCAACGTTATTCTCAAGCAGTCAATGATTATGACGTGACCAAGAATCGTTTGGAAATTACCAAACGAACAGGTGAACCTGTGTTGATTGCAAATGCTGAAAATGAATTTGCCGAAGCGAAAAAGGCACGTGATGCACTAGAAATCTTTAAAAAGGATTTAGGTAGTTTTAGTCGTTTTTATGAGTTTATGTCGCAGATTGTAGAATATGATGATAAAGAACTCGAAAAAATCAGTTTGTTTGCCCGTACTTTACGTCCGTTATTACGGGAGCAAGCAGCGGATGAAGATGTGATTGATTTAAGTAATGTCTCAATGAGTCATTATCGTCTCTCTAAAATTCGTCAACAGGATATCCAACTAAAAGCGGATAGTACTGAGCATAAATTAGAACCAGCCAATGATCTGGGTTCGGCAAAAGCAAAAAATAAACAAGAGGATTTTTTATCGGTCATTTTACAGCGTGTAAATGATGTATTTATTACCGATAAGCTAACAGATCAGGACATGATTAATTATGTCTACACCGTGGCAGACAAGATGTCTGAAAACACTAAAATGATGAAGCAGATTCAAAACAATACCCGTGAACAAGCGATGTTGGGGGAGTTTGATAATGCTTTGGATGATGCAGTGCTCGATAGTAATACGGCACATACTGAACAAATGACACAGCTGATGAGTGATCCAGCCAAGATGAAGCAGTTTGCCAATATTATTTATGATGTATTGGTGAGTCAGCAAAAAACAAGATGACAATAGATAAAGCTAAAGGTTATTGAATTCATGGAATTAGACGAATTTAAACAAAAATTTAATTTGCCTCGTATTAGTGACTATGTTGCACTTTTATCTCAAGAACAAAAAAAATGGTTCTGGGAGTTGTTTTGGGAAATTAAGCAAGTATTTCCTAATATAGATATTTATCATGCGGGTTCTTCCAAATATGGATATTTAGGGTTTGGAAGAAAGAAAGTTCAAGCAAAGAGAGTAGAAGATTTCTTATTTGTACTTCATTTAGAAAAGAATGGAAATTTTATACTGTACATCGCAGATCAAACATATAGATTATTACGTGTTGATGAGGATGTCCTACCACAAGGATATGATCAATCTGTACAAAAAGAATTAAATTTAAAGGACTGGCTAGATCAGGTAAAGACATTCACTGAGGAGTTAGACTTAGATTATTCAGGTGAAGATTTATACCCTGTAAATTATGAAGTAGAAGACTATTTTACAACTTTAGAAGCTTACAATTTTTTAAAAACAAAATATCAGAAAATTAAGGAAGCAACTAAGAAAATAGTTGGATTTAGAAATAATTCTAATCGAGAGTTAGCTTTGATTTTAGAAAATTCTAGACCTTCTTTGTTTATAGGTGTAGACCCAGAAGACAACCAATACTTTAAATTTAATTTTATTGATAACAATTCGAAAATATTCGGTAAATATGATGAAAATGAAGGGCGTCATGATGGTTTGAAGTCTCATGCTCCTAGTTTGTATAAGGGCAATAAAGCATATTACATTGAGATAAATAGTTTAAGTGATTTAGAAAAATTTTGTGAATGGTATGAATTGGATACACATCAATCATTAGACAACAGTAATTCAAAGGAAAATAAAGAAATGTTGAATAAGATGGTACAACCATTAAATCGTATCTTATTTGGTGCTGCTGGGACGGGGAAAACTTTTAATACAATCAATCACGCACTTTCGGTTATTGAAGATAAGTCCCTAGAAGATTTGGAAAAAGAAAAGCGTGAATATCTAAAAAATAGATTTGATGAGTATAAGAATAAAGGACAGATTAAGTTTGTAACTTTTCATCAGAGTTTTAGTTACGAGGATTTTGTAGAGGGCATTCGAGCTGAAACAGTAGAAGATAATGAGGGTAAAAAAAATATCGAATATCCTGTAGTTTCTGGGGTATTTAAATCATTGTGTGATATTGCTCAATCAAAAGTAATTTTAGAAAGCCAAAAGAACAATTTTGATCCTAGTGCAAATGAAATATGGAAAATGTCTTTAGGAAGAGCAGGAGAGGATGAGGATATCTTCGATTACTGCATTAAAAATCATTGTGTACTTCTTGGATGGGGAGATGACATAAACTTTTCTGGTGCTACTAACCGTAAGCAAGTTGAAGAGATTATGGATGAAAATGGTTATGAGGATTATCGTAAAAAATATCCTTCAGCTTCAAGATTTGTAAATGATTTTAAAAACAAAACAAAAGTTGGTGACTTAATCATCATTTCTGATGGGAATTATAAATTCAGAGCTATTGGTGAAATAAGTGGTAATTATGAACTACTACCTGATAGTGATGATGCACCTAGATACGTTCAAAAGAAATCTGTTAAATGGCTTAAATTGTTCAAACCGAGCCTAAATGTAGAACAACTATTTGATAAAGTTCTTTCGCAACAAACAATTTACAACTTGGCGAATGCAATAAATCTTACCAAACTTAAAAATCTTTTAGATAGTCACCAAAAGGAAGACAATGATAAGAAATTCGTGCTGATCATCGACGAAATCAACAGAGGTAATATTTCTCGTATATTTGGTGAACTCATTACCTTAATTGAAGAGTCGAAGCGTCAAGGGGCAGAAGAACAGCTATCTGTTACATTGCCATATTCTAAATATGAGCTTACTGTTCCAAACAATCTATACCTTATTGGTACGATGAACTCTTCTGACCGCTCTTTAACAGGTTTAGATATTGCTTTACGTCGTCGATTCACTTTTATTGAGATGCCACCTCAACCAAATCTATTGAGAGATGTGAGTGTTGATGGTGTAGATATTGAACGATTATTAACAGTTATCAACCAACGAATTGAAATCTTAATTGATCGTGATCATTGCTTAGGTCATGCTAATTTCATGAATTTAAAAGAGAAACCAACTTTAGAAAATTTGTCAGATATTTTTAAGCAGAAGGTCATTCCACAATTACAAGAATACTTCTTTGATGACTGGGCAAAGATAAATTTAGTTTTAAATGGCAATGGAATGCTTAAGCCAAAACCTGTAGAAAAAACCACAATATTTCCGAATGTAGATTCTGAAGATTTAGGTTACTTTGAAGATAAAAAAACTTGGGAGTTGGTACCAACATCGTTCAAGTCGATTGAAAGTTTTGCAAAGATTATTCAGCATTGATAGGGGCAAATATGTCTGATCTGATAACCGTCAGAGAATATGCATATCTTAGTGTTGCATATGCAGGATGCCCTGAATCAACTATAGATCATGCTTATATTTCTTCATCTGCTTTTGATCATTTGTGTGAACTCTCAGCATCATTTTCTCGACATGGTGCAAAGGTATTTGAATTAGCGGGACGTAGAAAACTCAGACTAGATCAATATGTCGGAGTTCTCGAAACCAAATGCGGTACACGTATTGAAATCTTACCGAAGCATGTTGATATAGAGCCTAGTGAATCTAATGAAATGGTGATTGCAAAAGAACGTGAGCTTTTAAAAAAGATGCTTAAGGTATCTTTGCATTTACCATATCGCGATGCTGGTGAGGCAAATTTAAGTCGTTTTAAACAGCCTATACATGAGTGGATCATAGATCAGTTTCTTTGTAACTTTGAAAAACTTATTCAACGCGGTTTACGCTTTGATTATCAACGTGTACAAGAAGAGCAAAAGTATTTGAGAGGGCAATTACAGCATGTGAAACATATGCGGCAATCCCCAGCAAGAAAGCATATTTTTCCGATTGAGCACGACATCTATGAAGTTGATCGCCCTGAAAATAGGTTAATTAAAACAGCATTAGAAGTTGTTTGTAAAAAAACACGAAGTTCTAAAAATTGGAAACTTGCTCAAGAACTTCGCTTAATGACTGGAGAAATTCCAAAGAGTCAAAATATTGCTCAAGATTTTAAACAGTGGCAGTCAGGGCGTTTACTCGTACTATATGCAGATATAAAACCTTGGACTGAGCTGATTTTAAGTGAATATATGCCTGTATCTACTCAAGGTGGTTGGCGTGGAATGAGCCTATTGTTCCCAATGGAAAGATTGTTTGAGCATTATGTTGCTTATCATTTACGTCGAATTTTAAAAGATTGGAAAGTAAAAACACAAGCATCAAGTCAACATATATGTACACATGAAAATAGACAAATTTTTAAGTTAAAACCAGATATCTACATTGAAAAACAAAATAAAAAAATTGTGTTGGACACAAAATGGAAATTGATTGATCAAAATAACTTGTCAGGACGATATGGCTTGAAAGATAGTGATATTCAGCAAATGTTTGCGTATAGTCATCATTATTTACAGCATAGTAGCGAAGTAATTCTTATATATCCATATCGTAAAGATAAATTTTATCAGCCATTACCTCAATTCGCGTTTAATGCAACTGATAATAGAGCTCTTTTAAAAGTAATACCTTTTAATCTAGATAAGCCAGATGATATAAAAAATTATATTTTTGCCCCAACTCAAAATATTGTTTTATTGAAATGAGCTGGTTGAAAATTAGTAAAGAGCTTAATGGCTATTCTCTCTGAAGAACTCTATCAGCTGATAAAATATTGGTTAGGCGACTTTTGTACACCTTATGATTGATCAGGTGAATGTGATCGGTCAATATTTATTTGACTGCTTATGTCTATGGTTCAAATTTTAAGTAAGTAATTTGTTGAATAGCTAAATTAGGTCAGTATACTATTGTAACCCGAATCCTGTTTAAGCCACTGATTCCATAATTTGAATTTTTGGCTTATTTCGTTGGGTTAATTGATATGCACATAACGATGCATAAATCCCACTTAGAAATCCATGAATACTACGTGCCTTACTCGTCACTAAATTGTATTGTCCTTTCAATAAGCTAAATAACGTTTCTATCTTATTACGTTGTTTTAAGTGATATTCATCTTGTGCACAGAGTTGAACAGTCCGCATGTTCTTTCGATGATACGTAATTAAATCAATACCTTG
>NZ_KB894372.1 GCF_000374425.1 Acinetobacter tjernbergiae DSM 14971 = CIP 107465
TCTCCAACAGGTTTGACTTTTAATAGTGATGGTACATTCAGTCTCGCACCACAGGCGGCTGACCAAGGCTTAGATGATGGTGAAAGCCGTGTTGTGACTTTCCAATATGTTGCTAATGATGGCACAGTTGATTCGAATGTTTCGACAGTTACAATTACCATTAATGGCGTTAATGATGCGCCAGTTGTGCCTGTTTCAGCTATCAGCACAACGCTAACGTTTGAGAGTGCGGACATATCAGAACTATATCCAGCTTCATATACTGGTATTGGTGATACTTATACTAAAGATGGCTATGTTCTTACCGTTGGTGCTGGTCATCACTTGGATAGTGCTGATGGGAATGGTTTATATTTCCATAATGGCTCAGCAAATGATGACTATGACACGATTGCGCGTTTAACTTATAACAGCGGTGCATCGTTTGATTTAACATCATTTACTTTGAACCTAGGTTATGCAGCAGAAGTACGTACTAGCTTAGACCCAAGTACAGTATTGACCTTCCCAGCAGGTATTAACACTGTAAGTTTCCAAGGTGTGACATGGGTAGAGTTCAGTCCAATTGGTGATGGTTCTTCTGATGGTAATCAGATCTATCTTGATGATGTAGTTGTCAGTCAAGGTAGTGGTATACAAACATTCATAGGTACAGAGGATGATGCATCAATCACAGGCGCAGTTGTTGCGACAGATGTTGATGATGAACCGTTGACCTATAGCTTGGTTGGTACTGCCCCAACAGGTTTGACTTTCAATAGTGATGGTACATTCAGTGTTGCACCACAGGCGGCTGATCAAGGATTAGCAGATGGTGAAAGCCGTGTTGTAACTTTCCAATATGTTGCTAACGATGGCACGGTTGATTCGAATGTTGGTACCGTTAACGTCATTATTAATGGTGTAAATGATGCAGCGACAATTATAAGTGCCGATGACAATGGTGCAGTAATTGAAGATTTTGCGGTCAGTGCTGGTAATCTAAGTGACTTTGGCTTTATACACTTCGATGATATCGAGTTAGGTAATGATCATACTGTTAGCGTGTTGGCAGATAGTGGCAACATTTTAGGTGGTACGTTAACCGCAGTTATTACTGATTCTGCAATAGGTGCAGGTGATGGTACCGTTAAATGGACCTATACCTTATCAAATGCTGCGGCACAGCAAGCAGCTGCACATACTTATCCTGAATCATTCACTATTCTAATTGATGATGGCCATGGTGGTATTACAAGCCAAATCGTCACAGTTGGCGTACATGGACGTAATGATGCTCCAATTGCAGCAGATGACAACGAGATAGCTGTTGAAGATGGTATTGTTCTTTCTAGTAATGTGCTAACCAATGATCTAGATGTTGATTTGGGTACTGTTTTGCAAGTAAACCAAATCTACACAGGTAATATTGAGGGTGCAGGAACTTTAGGTAGCATTGGAACTGCTTTGGTTGGTCTATATGGCAGCCTTACTCTTAATAGTAATGGTACTTACTCATATACTTTAAATAATACGAATCCTTTGGTGAATAGTCTAGCGGTTGGCGAGACATTAACAGAGTCGTTTAATTATCGTGTTACAGATGGTTTACGTTCTGATCGAGCTGTACTGAATATTACGATTGAGGGTAGCAATGATGCACCTACGGTTGTTGCTGCGCTAGCGACGACAGTTGCGGAAAATGATTCAGCTTCAACTGTAAACTTATTGAGTGGCGCAAGTGATGTTGATCATGGTGAAACAGCAACGTTAAGTATCATTAACATTACATATAGTGTTGATGGAGGTGCAAGTAGTACATCACTACCAGATGGGGTTAGCTTAAGCGGTTATGATTTAGCTATTGACCCAACTCATATAGCCTTTGATCATTTAGCTATTGGCGAACAAACAGTTATCCAAGTTGGCTACGATATTCAGGATATACACGGTGCTATCGTACATCAAACTGCAAGCATAACAGTGACAGGGACAAATGATGCTCCTACTGTAAGCGCAGCTGATGTTAATGGGGTTGTGATCGAAGATTTTGCTATTAGCGCTGGTAATTTGAATGACTTCGGCTTAATTACCTTTGATGATGTTGATCTTAGTGATAGTCATAGCATTAGTATTAGTCCTGATAGTGGAAATAGTTTAGGTGGAATACTAACTGCAACAGTTGTTGATCCAGCAACTGGACTTGGTAATGGTAGTATCCAATGGAACTACAGTGTAAACAATAGTTTGACACAAGCATTGGGTATCGATGATGTCGTGTATGAGACATTTACAGTTACTGTTAGCGATCAGCATGGTGGGACAGTCGATCAAGTAATCACAATTGCGATTACGGGTAATAATGATGCTCCAACTATCACAAGTGGTAGTATTGTGAGTGTCGATGAAGGTGCAGCTAGCGCGGGTGCAGTAGTTTATACGACTGTAGCAACTGATATAGATCAAAATGATGTTATAACGAGCTATAGTTTGAGTGGTATTGATACAGCCGCA
Source organism: Acinetobacter tjernbergiae DSM 14971 = CIP 107465 (assembly GCF_000374425.1). Taxonomy (GTDB): domain Bacteria; phylum Pseudomonadota; class Gammaproteobacteria; order Pseudomonadales; family Moraxellaceae; genus Acinetobacter; species Acinetobacter tjernbergiae. The sequence continues at coordinate 2,494 of NZ_KB894372.1, forward strand.
TTCTCAATTGATGCGAATGGTGTCGTGACTCTAAATGCTGCGGCAGACTATGAAACAAAATCTAGTTATAGCTTTGATATAACTGTTACGGATAGTGATGGTGCAAGCACAACGCAAACGATTACGCTGAATGTAAATGATATTGATGGGACTTCTATCGTTGGTACTCCTAATCAAGATACATACGTTCTTAATTTAGATACCGCCGCTCCAGGTGAAGAACTTCCTTATAAAGTAGATCTGAAAGAAAGCTTAGATTACTTACATGTTAATACAAGTGCTAGCCAAGTCCGTATTACTTTGACAGGTAGCGAAGTAGGAAATGGTTCTGCTCTTGATAGCAACAGCACACCTCCTCAAGATGGTGGATTAGCAGTTCGAATCCAAGCTGAAGATGGTACGGATGGATTAACTGGAAATGCAAGTCGTAGTGATGATGAAGGCGTTGTAATTACAGCATCTGTTGGAACGACATTTGATGTCCGTGATTTGACTACAGGAACTCAATATGGTGATCAATTCACTGGTATTGTTCTTGGTTCATCATCAGGCGATAACCTAGACTTTTCATCATCGGGTGGTCAGCTATATATCAATGGTGGTCAGGGTAATGACTCCATTATTGGTGGTTTAGGTGCGGATACTTTGATTGGTGGTGCAGGTACTGATGAGCTGCATGGTGGTTTGGGAGATGATACTCTTATCATTACAGCAGTTACCGATTTAGAGGCTGGTGAGAGCTATGATGGTGGGGATGGTGCTGATACTTTAGTTATTGATCCACACGCCAATTTCAATTTTGATTTGCGTACGATTAATTTAAATAGTGTTGAAGTTCTAACATTGAAAGACCCGATTGTTAATGGTACTTCAACAATTATTGTAAATTCATCTCAATTGAATGCTGGAAATTTCACTACAGTGAATGGTACTAATCGTGCAGATGTAGCTGAACGATATGAAATTCACTTGGATACCCAGAATTTAAATTTATCAGCAACAACCTTCAATAATTTTAATAATCCGCTTGATAGCATTGTTATTTATGGTAACAGCAGTGATAACTCAATTGTTGGTAGTAACCTTAATGATTCAATCATCAGTGGTGACGGAAATGATACCTTAAATGGTGGGGCTGGCGCAGATACATTAATTGGTGGTTTAGGAAATGATACTTATATCATTGAAAATTCTGGTGATGTTGTAACTGAACTACTCAATGAAGGGGTTGATCGAGTATTTTCAAATATTACTTATACATTAGGAAGTAATCTCGAAAATCTAATTTTGTATGGCACATTAAACATCAATGGAACGGGGAATGAGTTAGCCAACTCGTTGCTTGGTAATGCTGGAGCTAACATTTTAGATGGTGGTGCTGGTAATGATACCCTAGATGGTGGTGCTGGTGCTGATACCTTAATTGGTGGTCTCGGAAGTGATACTTATATTGTTGATAATATTGGAGACGTAGTATCTGAACACGTAGGTCAAGGATTAGATCGAGTCTTTGCAAGCGTAAGTTATGCTTTAAGCGCTAATGTAGAAAACTTAATCTTGTCAGGTACTGCTAATATTAACGGTACAGGTAATGACTTAGCTAACTCAATACTTGGTAATGCAGGTAATAATATTTTATCTGGTGGTTTGGGCGATGATACGTTGGATGGTGGTGCTGGTGTAGACACCTTACTTGGTGGTCTCGGAAATGATAACTACTATGTTGATAACACTAATGATGTTATTAGCGAGTTTGCTGGAGAGGGCGTTGATCGTGTTTACGCTACAGCAAGTTATACTTTAAGTGCAAATGTTGAAAGTCTGATTCTATTGGGTGCATCAAGCATTAACGGAACAGGTAATGATTTAGCCAATACTTTGATTGGTAACTCATTAAGTAATATTCTAGATGGTGCTGCTGGTGATGATAGTTTAGACGGTGGTGCAGGTAATGATACGCTATACGGTGGTCTAGGAAATGACTCTCTGAATGGTGGCTTAGGCAATGATTTACTCTATGGTGGAGTAGGTAATGATAGTTTAGACGGCGGTGCTGGGGTTGATACCTTGCTTGGCGGTTTAGGCAATGACACCTATTATGTAGATAATGTTAATGATGTTGTTACTGAACAAGTAAATGAAGGTACTGACCGTGTCTTTGCAAGTGTTAATTATACTTTAGCTGCAAATGTTGAAGATTTAGTTCTCGCAGGAACAGCTAATATTAATGGTACAGGTAATGATTTAGCAAATGCACTCTTGGGTAATGCTGGTCGTAATATATTGACTGGTGGTCTCGGAAATGACAGCTTGGATGGTGCTGCGGGAGCAGATACTCTAATCGGTGGTTTAGGTAATGATACTTACTTCGTTGACAATGTGGGCGATGTAATTACTGAGTTTGCTAATGAAGGTACTGACCGTGTCTTTGCAAGTGTTAATTATACCTTGGCTGCAAATGTCGAAAATCTGATCTTATTTGGTACTGGTAACATTAATGGTACAGGTAATGAGCTTGCAAATAATTTGCTAGGTAATTCTGGTAATAACATTCTAGCAGGTGGTTTGGGTGATGATACTCTAGATGGTGCTGCTGGAGTAGATACTTTAGTTGGTGGGCTAGGTAATGATACTTACTTTGTTGATAATGTAGGGGATATCGTTACAGAGCTTGCTGGTGAAGGAACTGACCGCGTTTATTCAAGCGTAAGTTATACCTTAAGCTCTAATGTTGAAAATCTGATATTGAGTGGCACTTCAGCTATTAATGGTACAGGTAATGATCTTGCGAATACCTTACTTGGAAATAGTGGTAGTAACGTTCTAGATGGTAAAGCGGGTAATGATACTTATACTGCAGGCGCAGGTTCTGATACCGTTATCTTCCATCTATTATCAAATAATGCAACTGGCGGTAATGATTCAGACACTTGGACAGATTTTGAAGTCGGATTAAATGCTGACAAGATTGATGTAAGTAGTTTGTTGATTGGTTTTAATGGCAGTCAAGATTTGACGACTGTAGATCAATTCTTGTCTGTTGTGGATACTGGTACTGATATAAAAATTCTTCTAGATCGAGATGGTAGTGGTGGAAGTTATAATGACACTCTATTGTTAACATTGAAGAATGTTGATGTCAGTTTACAAGCATTGTTAGATAATCATCAGTTGGTACTTGTGTAATAGCTAAATAATAAAAAGAACCCCAATCCATTCGGTTTGGGGTTTTTTATTTAATATTGTTTTATATTTAAGTGCACGTATTTTAAAATTATTGTTAATAATATGGTTTTTGTTGTTCCTATTTTTAAATTTAATTAAAGGGGTAGTGATTGATGTCGGATTTAATTCCAGTTTAATAATATTTCAACTGTTGCTTTTAGCGATCTTGCTTTGGTCGAATAAGCCTAGTATTTAGTTTTTTGGATCTTGAGATAAAATAATTTTGGATAGATTTTATCTATTTTTTGTAGAGTTTTTAAACAACCAACGTCTTGTTTTTTATAATAATCTAAATTATTTAAAAGAAATTATTTTGTCTTTTATTTTAATTTTTCAATATTTACTTTGATTTAAATTTAACCTTTAGTCAAAATAAAAATAGCTATTTAAAAATTTAATGATGAGTCGAATTGGTTTGTGGATTTTTTAATTCTTAAAATTTATATTTTAAATATTTTTTAATCATTATTAAGTTGGCTTTTATAAAGAGCTTTCTGTTTATTTTAAAGAGATTCTTACACTATGAATTATATGAATTTATATGTTTGAGTTGGTTTTTAAGCTCACTTTAAAGTTTTAATTAATAAATATTGTGTAACAATTATAATATTTTGCTGATTTTTTTTGCATATCTATCTTTAAATTGTGATGTATATTAAATTTATTAAGATAAGTGTGATCTATTTGTCTTTGGTGGTTGGTGATCATATAGGTGAGATAAAAAAGAAAGAATCCTAAGGGTTGCTGATAATTTAAAATTTATCTTAATAATCAAAATAACAATTTCTATAGGGAATATGATCATGGCTATAAGCTATATATATACTGGTGAACCGATGACAGGTTCTGCCAATGACGATTTTATAATGGGAATAGATTCTCTCTCTGTTGCAAATAATACCATTAATGCAAATGATGGCGATGATTTCGTTTTAGCAGATAGTAGTAATCTATATATTCCTGATCAGTCTTTTGCGAATGGATCAATTGCAACAGCTTTGAGTTTAGATACGGCAACAAGTGCTTGGACTGTCGATGAGAACCCATTATTTGGTAATTCAAGTATTCCTCATGTAACTGCAATTGTTGAATCAACTATCGGACAAGCCGAATTTTTTAGTGTGAATGTTGGTGCAGGAGAAACACTCACAGCAGATATCGACTTCTCTGCTTCGTCACCTATTGGAAACGGGAACGATTTAATCATTAGTATTCTAGACTCATTAGGTAATGTTTTAGTCACGAATGATGATTCTGTTACCAGTAATGGTGGGCTCGGTTCATTCGATTCACTGGATTCTTATCTTACTTATACACCCACTAGTGCAGGTACTTATTATCTGCAAATTTATCCATTTGGCGGTTCAACATTTACCTCTAACAATACTTTCATGTTGAATGTTTCTGTTACGGGACATGTCGTGGGTACAGGAGCAGTTCAAGGGAATGATATTATTGATGGTGGTAATGGGGATGATAGTATTTTTGCCCAAGGAGGTCTTGATACACTGAATGGTGGTGCTGGGAATGACTTTTTACATGGAGGCTCTGGTAACGATACCTTAAATGGTGGTGAAGGCTTAGATAAGCTTTATGGCGATGTAGGTGATGATACGTTACGACTGACCACAATGACTAGTCTAATACTTGGTGAAGTATATGATGGTGGTAGTGGTATTGATACCTTATTATTAGATGATCCCGCATTAACCTATAATTTTGATCTACGAAATATTACTCTGAATAGTTTAGAAATCCTTAAATTTACTGATCCTGGCTTGAATGGGTTTGCTACAGCCTTAGTCAATACCTCCCAACTTTCTATTGGAAATTTTACTACAGTCAATGGTATTAGTTTCTCAGATGTCACTGACCGTTATGAAATTTATATGGATACGCAGAATTTAAATCTATCGACAACGACATTTCTTAATTTCGGAGGAAGCTTAGACAGTGTTGTGATCAATGGGAGTGCTGATAATAATAGCATTATAGGTAGTACTGTCCATGATGTCATTTACGGTAATGATGGTAATGACATCATAAATGGGGGGGCAAGTAATGATGAAATGATTGGTGGACTCGGAGATGATACATATATCATTGATCATATTGGTGATGTGGTAATTGAACAACTCAATGAGGGCACAGATCGAGTTTTTTCTAGTGTCAATCATGTTTTAGGTTCTAATTTTGAAAATTTAATTCTGTCTGGTATAGCTGATATTAATGGTACAGGGAATGATGTTGCTAATTCATTACTCGGTAATGTTGGGGCTAATGTATTAGATAGTGGTTTAGGAAATGACAGTTTAGATGGTGGTGCAGGTGCTGATACTTTGATTGGTGGTTTAGGAAATGATACCTACTTTGTCGACAATCTAGGTGACATAGTTACTGAACAAACCAATGAAGGAACTGATCGAATTTTTTCAAGTATTAGCTATACATTAAGTGCCAATGTTGAAAATTTAATTTTATCAGGTTCTGCCAATAATAATGCTACAGGGAATATCCTAAATAATACGCTACTTGGTAATACTGGGAATAATATTCTAGATGGTGGTGTTGGCATAGACACTATGCAGGGCGGTTCAGGAAACGATACTTATTATATCGATAATACGGGAGATGTTGTTACTGAGTCATTGAATCAAGGTATGGATAGTGTTTTTGCAAATATTAACTATTCTCTAAGAACTAATTTCGAAAATCTTACTTTAACAGGTTCATCAAACCTTAATGCGACAGGAAATACCGTAAACAATACAATTGTGGGTAATAGCGGTGTCAATACGCTAGATGGTGGTGCTGGTGCTGATATTTTGATCGGCAGCTTAGGGAATGATACTTATTTTGTAGACAATAGTGGAGATGTGGTCACTGAGTTTTTTAATGAGGGTATAGACCGAATCTTTGCGAGTGCAAGCCATACGCTGGAAGATAACGTTGAAAATCTGATTTTATCTGGTGCAAGTAATATTAATGGTACAGGAAATACTTTAGTCAATACCATTCTAGGGAATAGTGGTAATAATACGCTAGATGGTGGTAGTGGTGCAGATACATTACAAGGCGGGGCTGGGAATGATATCTATTATGTTGATAATACCGGTGATGTTGTTACTGAATCATTAAATCAAGGAATAGATGGCGTTTTTAGTAATATTAATTACTCATTAAGAACTAATTTTGAAAATTTAATTTTAACAGGCTCATTCAATTTAAATGGGACTGGGAATACATTGAATAATGTAATCACAGGTAATAGTGGTGTTAATACCTTAGATGGTGGCTCTGGTATCGATACTTTAGTCGGTGGGTTAGGAAATGATACTTACTTTATCGATAACACCAGCGATATTGTAACTGAGTTATTTAATGAGGGCGTAGATCGGGTATTTTCTACAGCAAGTTATACTTTAAGTAATAATGTCGAAAACTTAATTTTATCTGGTGCTACAAATATTAATGGTACAGGGAACTTACTTGCAAATACGATCATGGGGAATACAGGAAACAACTTTTTGAATGGTAAAGAAGGGAATGACACTTACACGGCAGGTACAGGTTCTGATACCTTAATCTTTAACTTGTTAGCAAATCCACATGCGACTGGTGGTAATGGTGCCGATATCTGGACTGATTTTAAAGTGGGTCTGATTGGTTCTGATGTAAATGCAGATAAGATTGATGTTAGTGATCTATTGATTGGTTATAGTGGTGTAGAAACTTTAGTGAATGTTGAGCAATTTCTTACTATTGTTGATATGGGAGCTGATATCGGAGTATATCTTGATCGAGATGGATCTGCAGGTTCTTATAGTGATACCTTACTCGTTACATTAAAAAATATAGATGTAAGTTTAAATACATTATTAAATAATGATCAATTAGTTTTAGCGTAATGTATTAGAATAAGTAAAAAGACTGGCTAAAAGCTGGTCTTTTTACGAGAGTTTCAAAAATTTTATTTTGTTTCAGGTGGTGCTTCAATTGCCGCAATCGGTTCTTGAACATTTTCATGTAACCATTCGCGCCAAATTGCCAATAAAATAGCCAAGATCACTGGACCAATAAATAAACCCACCAAACCAAAACTTGCGATTCCCCCTAAAACACCAAACATGATGAGTATGAATGGAATCTGAGTTGCACCAGAGATTACTAATGGGCGAATCACATTATCTGAGCTACTAACGATAAGTACGCCCCATGTGATTACACCAATTGCTTCTACTGTTTGACCTTGGGCAAACAACCATAGTCCAACACCAAAATAAGAAATCGGTGTACCAAACGGGATCAAGGCTAAAATAAATGTCACCATCGTCAGGAGCATTGGATTTGGAACACCTGCAACGAAGTAACTGAGACCTGCTAAAATCGCTTGAGCAACCGCCGTTAAGCCCACACCATAAACCACAGCACGAGTGGTTTCTGAGATGGTGTCTAAATAATGATGTACACGAGGACCAATCACCATTTCTAGGGCACGACTGACTTGCGCCAAAATCATTTGTCCATCACGGTAGAAGAAGAATAAGGTCATAATTGCAAAAGTGAGTTTGACTAAGTTGCGACTAATTTCACTGAGTACAAAACGTCCATAGCTTAGATGGCCTTGAATCCACTCGGCAATGTTTTTAGTAATGCTATTGGGATCAGCACTCAATTCGTTGAGGGTGCGACTAATATCTTGGCCAATTATAGGCAGTGTTTTAATAAAATCAGGAATTTGAATATGCCCTGAGAATAATTGTTTTTGCAGGTTAAAATATAAATTTCGCCCTTCGAGTTGCAACATAAAAATGGCGAAAATAAAGGGAATACCAATAACTAAAATAACCAAACTAATCATAATAGTGGCATTCAGTGTTGGACGATTCTCTCCAAAGAAACGGCGTTGTACCCACAAATAAACGGGCCAAGTCATATATGCAATAATTGCTGCCCAAACAACAGGAACGATAAAGTATTTTAGAATACTGAATCCGAGGAACATTAAGACAAAAAATAGTCCAAACAGCAAAACGCGTTGTAATGTTGGGGCGTATTGTTGCACGATAATATTTCTCTAGTACTAGCAGATAAGTCAAACCATATTAACTGAAAAACCAGTCTAGGGAAATTTTCATTTCCTTGTTTTAAGATTCAATATCAAAAGATTAGCTTTCTTTGCAACGCTTAGAACCATTCAGTTGGATCATCAACCAATTGATTTAGAACAGGCTGCCATTGACTCTGAATACTGACAAAGTTTTTCTGTGTTTTATCAAAAATACTCAAGCCTTGCATGGCTAATGTGCCGTAAGCACTACGTTCTGAGATCCATGCAACAGGTTCTTGTTCAATCTTATTAAAAAAATCCTGAATATCTTTTGAACTAGCACTATTTGGTTTGACACGATTGGCAATCAACAGAATCTGCACTTTTCCTTTGCGAATACGTTTAATGTCTTGCAAATGTTTCAGAAAACGACGCGTACTATCAATATCAAAAAATGAGGGTTGTAATGGCGTTACAATCGCATGTGCTTCACTGACCAATTGTTCAGCATGTTCGCCTGACAGCGCACCTGGTGCATCAATAATCAAATAGTCGAGATGCTTTGGAATATCACCAATTGATTTTTCATGTCGCCAATCGAGACTCTGAATTGCGGTCACAGTTTCAGGACGTTGCTTTAACCATTGTAATGATGATTTTTGGTTATCGGCATCGGCAAGCGCAACCTTATAACCTTTTTGTGATAATGCTGAGGCAAGGGTAATAGCGGTCATGGTTTTGCCGCAACCACCTTTTTGATTTGCAATTAATATTGTCTTCATGAAATTAGATTTTTTAACAAGTGTTTTGTATTCAACTATACCTTAGCATCTTTTTGACCAGAGTGTATGACACATGACAAAAGTTTAATCTTGCAGTTAAATAGCAAACCTAGAAAAAGGAATACTTTTATGTCAGTTTGGCTTGCAATGTTGATTGGTGGTTGTATTGGTGTCGTTATCACAACCATGATTTTGTCCAATACACGCAATGGTCGTATTCAGGCAGAATATGAAAAATATATTGCTGAATTAGAATTAGAACATAAACAAGCCTTACTTGATGCGCAAAAACGCAGTGTAAATACCAGCCGTGCGGTTTTAAAAGGGAAAATGGCTGAACAGTTTGCACCGATCTTGCCTGAGTTTCGGTATTTACCCAGTGATGCAAAGTTTCTCGGTGATCCCGTCGATTATGTGGTATTTGATGGTTATACCAATTTTCGTGATGGAGATGGCACCGTAGATGACATTGAAGTGATTTTGTTGGATATCAAAAGTGGTGGTGCACGCTTGAGCAAAGGGCAACAGGCAATTGCGCAAGCGGTACGTGAAGGACGAGTTCGTTTTGAAACACTGAGAATTGATTTTGAAAACTAATCAGCGTTCTGAATCTATTGTTTCTGTGCCCGTGCGAATAACATTTTCTGTGCAACCGCAGGAATACCATCCGCATCAAAATATTCTTTTTCCACAAACTTAAATTGAGCTTGTAATAGATGATGCTCAATATTGCGATTGAGGTGGCAACCATCACCAATTCGTTTTTGTATTGGGGTCAGCAAGGTTTGTAGGGATTGTAATTTAACGGAGTCAGGGTGTTTGACATGTTCAATTAAATGAAATGTCCCTGTAGGTTTTAACACCCGATAAATTTCTGCCAAGGCGAGATCAAGATTTGGAATACTGCATAAAGTCCATGTAGAAACAATATGGTCTAAACTTGCATCGGCAAAGGGGAGTTTTTCTGCACTCGATTGCACGTGTTTTACATAAAAAGGCGCATGTTGAACTCGTTCAATTGCCAGATGATAAATATCTGGGTTGGGTTCTAAGGCATAAAGTGAATCAACATTGCCGTAGAAAGGAATATTCAGCCCTGTACCAAATCCGATTTCAAGCACTTCACCTTCGATCGGAACTAATAATTCACGACGTTTGTCCATCAAGCTTGCAGTTTGCATCACTTGATTAAGTAAATGTGGAAAAATTCGACGTTGGTAAAATTGGTAAATCATAAAGCTCTATTCACTCGTTTTAATAAAGATAATACTGAAATCACAGCACAAAAATAGGACTAAAGTGAGTTTGATTGTTACTAAAAAAAGCACTTTTTTTCATCATCTAAGCATACTATGAAGACATATGCTTTTCTAAGATTTTAGTGATATTTTGAGGATGATGGACCATGAAAAAACGTCTATGGATGAGTTTGGGCATGGTTGCAGTGCTTGGGCAGGCACATGCATCGACCCGTGGAATAGAATATAACATTGCCAATGGTTTATCGCCGATTGCCAAGGATCAGTCTATTTCGGTGTTGCAGCCTTTTTATGGCGACTTCCGTATTCTCGGCTCTAAAATGTATCAGGATGACGAACAAGCCAAATTTTCTCCGATTGATTATGCTGTGAGTTGGGGCTTATTTGCCAAGCCTGAGATTGCAGGTAAAATTTCAGTGAATCAATATGATCGTTATCTGAATTGGAAAATTGATAAACTGCCTGTTCCTGCTGATCAAGCCATGCAAATGGTGTCCAATATGCATATTATTCCTGCAAATCCTGAAATTGCTCAGCAAATCAAACAAGTAAAGCGTGGGGATTTGGTGCAGTTGAAAGGCGAGTTGGTCGAGATTCGTGATAAGGATTTGGTTTGGCGGTCTTCTCTAACACCAACCGATACAGGCGATGGTGCTTGTGAGTTATTCCGTGTTAATTCCATTCAGTGGATAGAAAAACAGAATATTTAACGCACTTTTAATGCTTAAGTTACACAGAAGAGAGATCTTTGATCTCATTCGTGTAGCTTAAATAGAGTTTAAATCACAGTAGAGCTTGCTAACTACTACCTGAGATATTTAAAAAAATATCGTCTAGAGGAAATAAGGGTAAAACAAATGGATAAGCCCCAACCTAAGAATAATCGAGGGATGGATTTTCGGCTATAGTTTTATTAAGAGTCAAGTGTAGAAGAAGCATACCCATCATTATAATAATCGCTTACAAATGCTAGAATAAATGTTTGTTGATTGCCATCAAAAATATATTGATCTTTTTCCCATTGTGAGTTCAATCTAAAAATAAACCAATCCATATAAGCTTTATTTTCATCAGTTGATAGGAAATAATACAATGCAGCTGGTAAAAAGAATTTAAAACCCTCTGAGCTTAAATAACTACAGTCTTGCCCAAAGTAATACAAGTATTCATACATCTCTCCATGTTTTGATTTCTTCATGAGGTCTACTACGTGAGCGAGCAGCTTCCAATCCAACTTTCAAATAAAATTTAGGCCAATCAAAGTTATATTCAAGAAGTAAATCTTCTGCTGATATTCCTATTGCAGATAGATAATCATCATCAATTTGGTCAAAATATCGATAATGAGTGTCATAAAAATCACATTCAAGTAGAGAGCGATTGGCCTTTAATTCAAAGGGAGGGAATACTTGTTCAAGAAGCTCTTTAATATTCATATTCATGATTAATTTTCACATAGGTTCCAGGCATTTTGAGCATCAATAATTGCTGTAGCAAGGTTTGAATCAGGAGGTGACCAACGTATTCTTGCATTTATTAAGTTTCTAAAAAGAGTTGCATTAGCAGTTTTAATTGCTGTATCTGTTACATTTTTACAGCTTTTTCCTCTATTTAATTAAAACTCAATAAATAGCTTCCTAAGGTCTTGCAACCTAGAGGGCTTTTCCTTTGAATTCGGTGGGTATAGTTATTTCATGCTACCAACATAATACTTTTTCATAGGTCTATTAAGCTCATGAGGTTACTATTCCTTCTGCATTTTAGTTTCTGTGGGTTGAGAATTCTTCCAATGATGCAGTTGGCTTTGCGCATGTAAATACTCATTTAGATGATCAACTTGTTTGGCTGTATCGGTATTTTGAGTGGTGCTAGATAAGGTACTTTGTTCTAATACTTTGGCTTGGTTATCCCAATATTCATACAAAAGCCCTTGAATATAACGACCTTGTTCGGTTTTGAGTTCTAACTCTTTCAGCATATTGAGTGCAGATCGGACATTATCTTTTTGGCGTTGTTGTTCAAATTCAGGTGTGAGTGAATTGGCTTCTTTCATCTTTGCCAATTCCATTTCCATACTATCGCTCATTTCGGTAAAACGGCGGTCATAGTCATCCAAGACTGCAATATCATGCGCATCGTCAGCAGTGGCGGGGAACTGTTTAATCGGTATTTGTTTGATCTGACCAATTGCATCGTTGCTGGTCGTACTTTGTTGTTCTTGGTGTGCTGTTGTTTGCTGGTCTTTATTACATGCACTCAGTAGTAATGTAGCGCTGAGTAAGCCAGTGAGTGCAACGGTAGTTTTAACTTTAATCGTCATAAATACACCTGATAGATTATTAATTTACTCTTTTTTGGAAATGGTAGGCAAAGGTGGTATAGGGAAAATCAATCTGATCTTGCGCAGTTCGCCCTGTAAAATCAAATACAATTTGTTCGAATCTTGCTTTCAGGCGTTGTTGTTCAAGCTGCGGCATTGCTGCAATAAAACTGGTAGAAAGCAAACGTTTACTGACAACATGTTCTACCGTACCTGTATGCTTGAGTTGAAAGGTTTGCAGCCCTTTGAATTGAAATAGCGCTTGATGCTCAAAAACTTTCTTCCATTTTTCACTATGGTAACGCGGTGTATCTGCTTCAAAAGGTGCAATTTCATCAGCTAACGCTTTTACCCAATCCACAGTAATGTCTCGTTGATTCCAAACCAATCCGAGATGCCCCGATGGCGTTAAGACACGATACATTTCCTTGAGCGTTTCAATATTTGAAAACCAATGGAACGATTGCGCACAAATAATGGCGTTAACCGATTCATCCTTTAACAGAAGTTGGTCACTGGAAGTTTGTAGACATTCAACCGTGATATAGCTTTGTTGCAGTTGTTCTAGCATTTCTGCTACAGGTTCAACCGCAATCACCTTTGCCTGTGTTTGAATGAGGTAAGGTAAGAATTTGCCAGTCCCTGAACCGAGGTCAATAACAGTGGAACTTTCACCAACTTTGAGCTGATCTTGCAGCCAAACGATGACTTCTGGTGGATAACTGGGGCGAACTTGCTGATAGAGTTCTGCCCCTAAACTAAAGCCTTTTTGTGCAGCAGGATGCAAGGATTGTGTCATTTTTTGCGCTTTTTAATCTGTCTTATCTCTATAAAATAAGATACTCCGCAAATAGGGTTTGGCAAAGCCATCATTTGATGACTTTTTGCGACAAGCCTAGGATTGATTTTTCAGTGTGAGCATGGATAAGCAAATAATATTTGAAGATGAACATATTCGCGTTATTTTTTTAAAAGGTTCAAGTGACACTTTAGTAGTTTCGTTTGGCGATTTGATTAGTCGTGCCAAAGGAATGTCGATTAATGCTGAAAAATCACTGATAAAATATCAATACAATGTGATTGGCATTATGCCAAAACAAAAAACTTGGTTTCCTAAAAGCAGCATGCTGCAGATGCAGCAGCAGATTCAGCCAATTTTAGAACAATTTAAACAGATTGTTGGTTATGGCGGCTCAATGGGAGGCTATGCTGCGATTAAGTATTCTAATTTATTGAATATGCAGAAAATCGTTGCTTTTGTTCCACAATATTCAATTGACCCCGATGTGGTGCAAGACCGACGTTATGCGGAATTTTTCGATCCATCCATTCATCAAGAAATGCAGATTCAAGCCGATGAAGTGGATGCATCTCGTGAATACATCATTGTTTATGATCCTTATTTTGCAGAAGACAAAGAGCATTTCTTAAAAATACAGCCTCTATTGCCAAACATGCATGTGATTCATTTACCGTTCACAGGGCATGAAGCACTTTCGGTTTTGGCGAGTTCACAATTGTTAAATGATTTTGTCGAACAACCGTTTGATATCACCTATTTTTATAAGCGTGTTCGGGAAGTTAAAAAGCAAAGTAAATTTTATTACCGTCATGTACTTGATGCGTTGTTAACCAGACACCATCAGGCTTTATTGCGGATTTTAGAGAATAATGATTTTGTCTTAGACGAGCGTTATTTTGATGCGCTACTCAAACAAAAATTGGTTCAACAATTATTTAATCTCAAACAGGGCACTGAACAAAACTTGCAGAAGTTGGGTATTCAGCCACACTTTGTCCAACACACTGAAATCTCAGCGTTAAGCATTCGCACGGTGCAAGATAAGTTTTTGGTCTTTAATTTGGTGAGTTTAAAGCTAGAGAGCTATAGCGCTGAAGCGATTAAGGCGAATCAACAATATCTATTGCCATTAAAAGTCACAGCAAATGCAGTTGTTGAACTAGAACTCAATGCTAAATCTTATCTGGTGACGATGAATGATCGTGGCATTCATAAGTTAGTCAAAGTAGGCGAAGCTTTAGCCTTAGATCAGTCGCTATTGCTATTTAAATATTATGCTGACTTTTATAGTCTGAGTTATAAACAATTGACCTTGAGTTGTGATGATCAGGGTTTGAGCCACTTTATTGACAACAGTGCTGACGAACAGACCAAACTACAATTCGTCAGCTCAATGATTCAATAAAAAAGCCCTTTGTATCGACAAAGGGCTTTCTTTAAAGCAGATTTAAATAGATTAGTTCACGCCAACTTGAGCATTGGTGTTTACATTGGCATTCACGCCTAAGACTTTCACACCTACATTTGCACCTGTTTGTAGATTTTTTCGATCTGCATTCAAGCCTGTTTTGGCATTTACTGATGAAGTCTTACCATTCACTTGTGTATTGAGACTGGTTTGTGCATCTAAATTTAATGCCTTAGGTCGAGTTTGTTTTTCTTCAAGCTGTTTGTTGATCTTTGTTTTTTGATCAGCCGTAAATTGCTTAGCATCATTCGCTTTATTGACAGTGTAGTTGCGAGTGTTTTTGACAGTTTCATCAGTTTTACTGATCACTTGTGAGCTGACATTGGTTGCGACACCGATCGTTTGCTGAGTTGCATTTACGCCCGTATTTACAGCAGCATGACCAATATGCTGAGCGGTATGACCTACGCCTTGTGCCGTGTTTTTAACTGCACCTGTAACGCCTTTGATCAAGCCACCTGATTCTACATTCACTTGCGCCGAGCCATTGGCATTGATACCAACGTTTTGTGCAAAAATAGATGCAGAAGCAAGGAGAGTTGTTGTCACGATAGCGGTTTTGATCATTTTTTTCATTGCGATTTCCTTAAGCGATGTACCGTATTGGGGTACTTCATCAACGCAAATGCATCATAACCAGCAAAACAGAGAAAGCGATGGATTTCAGCAAAACTTTACAAGCACATTACAGCTTAAAAACACTGTAGCTAGAAATTGTGGAGATGATATTTTTCATAATTAAATGAAAAATAAAGTAAAAAATAGAGTTGATAGCAAAGTTTAATCTCAAATTTATAAGAAATAAAAGGTGAAAAGCATATTTGATCAACTTTCATATTGATGGAATAAAGAAAATTGAATGATCAAGTTTACGCTGCTTTAAAGGTTATTTTAAATCTCTACTTTAAAACCTAGATCAATTTCTGAAGCAGCAATCCCTCCGCGAATTCCCCAGTTCTCTAAGGCTTGTTCTTGAAGCAAAATAAAAATGTCATCTTTAGGAATACCGAGTTCAGTTAAATTTTTAACTAAAGTTTGATACAGCTTCTTTTTTGTTTCAATGCTGCGACCATAAAACATGCAAATTTCAATTAAAGTATATTTTTGAGATTTATTCGGTGGTATCCAAAAGTGTTCAGGGCGATGCTCAATATAACGAATGTGTCGATCATGCTCAGGGATTTGTAAAACTTCCCGTTGTGCTTGTATAACCGCATTCATCAGGGCTTGAACTGTTGTCGGTAGGTGTGAATAGCACACCTCAATCTTTGATAATGGCATGGTGAATTGCTCTTTTTATTTATTTCTTACTTTGATTAAGTTGATCATTCTACAACAACATATTGAACAGAGAGGGAAATTTTTTATTTCCCCTGCATCGTTATATTGAGCTAAAACAGTTTGACTGAAATGGCTTTTAAGCTTCTCAAAATTGTATTTTGTTTCATCGCTTTGAATATCGAAAACAGTGACCGTCCGTGTTTTCTGATCCAGTTTATGCTTTTGTGTCGCCACATTAATGACACTACATTGAATGGGTGATGCATTATTTGCAAAATTCTAATCCTATGAATTTATGTTATTGAGTGTGTAGATAAACGCTGAGAAGTTCAATCTATGTTTTGGGATAACAGTATAAATCTAAGCTGAATCGGTTGAATGCAAACAACGGTAAGCCACCTTAGCAATTTGTGTCAAAAATGACCTAAGAAAAGGCCTGTCTTGATAATGACCCTCTCAGTTGTTTATGCGATGTTGTTCACGGAATTAAAATAAGGAAATACGTGGTATGGGTACACAATCGAAGACTGTTCCATTTCATCGTGTCATTGTGATCGGCGGTGGTTTTGCAGGTCTGGGCGCAGCCATTAAACTCAAACAAGCAGGCATCCAAGATTTTATTTTGCTAGAAAAAGCCAATGAGTTGGGTGGGGTATGGCGTGAAAATACCTATCCAGGCTGTGCTTGTGATGTGCCTTCAGCATTGTATTCCTACTCTTTTGAGCCCAATCCTGCATGGAGTCGTGTGTTTGCAGGACAGGCTGAAATCAAACAATATCTGCAAAATACGGCACAAAAATACCAAGTATTACCTCATGTCCGTTTTCAACATGAAACCCTTGCAGCAACGTGGTCAGATGCTAAACAGTGCTGGATTATTAAAACCAATCAAGGCGAATTACATTCACAATTTGCGATTATGGCATGTGGCCCAATGCATGAGCCTGTCATTCCAAACATTCAAGGCTTAAAAGATTTTAAGGGTGAGATTTTCCATTCATCGCGTTGGCGACATGATGTGGACTTAACAGGAAAACGTGTTGCAGTAATTGGCACAGGTGCTTCAGCAATTCAGTTTGTGCCACAAATTCAGCCGTTGGTAAAACAACTCACTGTATTTCAACGCACACCGCATTGGATTTTACCTAAATCCGATATGCCACTCCCAAGTGCGATTCAAACCTTATTTAAATATGTCCCTGTCACTCAGTCGGTGATGCGTGGTTCAGTCTATGGCATCTTTGAAACCTTAAATGGTGGCTTACAAAGTAATGCGGCGATGCGACAAGTACAACGTATTGCCGAGTTTCATATTAAACAAGGCATTAAAGACGCTAAGTTACGTGCCAAAGTCACACCAAATTATGTGATTGGCTGTAAACGTATTCTGCAATCTAATGAATGGTACCCAACTCTAGCCCAAGACAATGTCAATGTGGTGGCGGGTGCATTGAGCGAAGTGAAAGGCAAGCAGTTGATTGCCAGTGATGGCACGACTTTTGAAGCTGATGTGATCATTCTCGGGACAGGTTTTGAAGTCGCTGAACCACCAATTGCACAGCGAGTCTATAACCGTTATGGGCAAAGCATGTCTGATGTGTGGCAGGGTAGTCCAGAAGGTTATATGGGAACGATGGTGGCGGATTGTCCGAATGGTTTTTTGATGTTCGGCCCTAATATTGCGGTGAGTTCATCTGCTTTTATCATCATTGAAGCCCAACTGACTTATATTGTTGATGCCTTAAAACAAGCAATTCAAAAAAATATCAAAAGCATAGAACCTGACCCTGTGCGTATGGCTGAATTTAATCAACGCGTGCAAGAGGCTTTACAAACGACGGTGTGGAATAAAGGGGGTTGTCAGAGTTATTTCATTGATCGAAATGGGCGTAACAGTACGGTATGGCCGTGGACAACGTTTAAGATGCGTCAGCAACTCAGTTATTTTAATTTGAATGAATATTTGATTGATCATCAAGTTGGGGGAGAAGCCGAACTTGTTTAATCAAACTAAGGGTTAAGCTAAACACCTCTAAGTCGATTAGAGGTGTTTTTATTTTTAGTTCGATGATGATTGGCTAAGTTCTGCATGCACAATTGGAATGTTCCCGTCATTTGTACCGATGACAGCATCTTTGGTTTCTTGCAGTTTCTTTGTGGTGACTTCTTTGGTTTCTTCAGCTTTTGCCTGAATTGATTGAGATTGCTCAGCACTATAAACTTTGGCTTCTTGCCATGATTTGCTTATTTTTGCAGATGTTTTTTCTGAACCATGTTGAATCGAGTGACCTAAGTTTTGGATGCCTTTTCCTGTTTTATACAGTAGTACACGTCCGATACTTGGATTATCACCATAAGGAAGTGTTTTTTCAGCCGTTGCAGTATTCGCATTCGCCGTAGTTGTATTTGTTTCGGCTGCCCAGAGAGAAGACGATGCGATCAGTGCAGTCGCTAAACACAGTGAAGGTACTTTTTTCATCATCTTTTCCGTCCCATAACTGACCTTGCCATAATCCAAGCTTTATAGCTTATCGCCAAGTATAAGAAAAGAATGTAGGTAATGTGAAATTGATACAGTGCGTAAAAATTATGTCTGTTCAGTTTGATAGCTCATATGTTTGTAGCGTATTCGCTTCTTCATCCAATTCAGAAGATCAGGTTGTTAATCAAATATTTGATGAGCGTTGACGCCTTGTTTTCCCCATGGTAGTTTTAATTCAATACAAATCAATATTTTCGCGGTTTATTTTTAATCAAAATAGGTATCTTATGCAGCAGATTTTGGAATCGTATACCTCACTTCTGCCGCATAAGCGTAGTTGGGCATTATATGATTCAAGGAATAACATTCAAAATTATCTGGCGTGATGATGATATGTATGAATTTCAAATTACCTCGTCAGATGGTATTTCTACTTTTATTAACAAAGTTTATGTTGGGTATGATAATTACAATAAAATGGTATCTGAAATTTATCAGTTCAAAAACCACATTTACGGTGGAATCTACGATATTCAATTTGGTGAATTTGGCCCAGAATATGCTAGTGGAGCATTTGTTGCACGATTACATTTTCAAGAACTTGGAAAAATTTACGTTAGTATTCATGCACAATCAGAGTTTATTGATTTTGGTAAGAAAAATATTGCAAGCGAAGTAAAGCTATTTTTCACTACAGAGCCAGTATTGCTAGATAATTTCATTGAACAACTTAAACTGCTAAAGTCCGAGCTAGTCAATGAAGCTAGCCTAGAAATTTTCTAGCATAAGTATAGAATTTATCTTTAATTTTTTCAGCTTCCGAAAACATGACTATTCATAAAAAAAATTAATATGGTTTAACTTTTTATGGATGTTTCTGTAATCTGTCTAACTTGCGCCTTGCGCGGGTAGTTGCGCATCAGTAAAGCATGATCGAAATACTAGAAAATTTTGAAATATTGAAGAGTAGCTCACTTGAGTTAGATAACCTTTCTTTGGCTGGCGTGAAAATATGGAAGTGATGTAAATGAATTCCCATTCGAAAAGATTACTGAGATTACATTAGCTCCAATTGTGAAAGGCTCTTCTTGGTCTAAAGCAGAAGGGAGTCGATATTATGATGAAAACGAAAATGAGTTATCGAAAGCTGAATTAATAAATAATGTAGTTCAAGAAGGTGGTGTTTTTCATTTTTATGAAAAAATTAGTTTTGTAGTAAAAAATGGAAAAATTCGTGATTTTTCAATCTATGGCGCATATAAAGATTACTATAGTTACATTAAAACTTTGAGCAATTTGAAGAAGAATTTGGAAAGCCAGAAAAGATGGAAATTACGGAAGCATATGGCGACATTATGGATTATAAATGCTTTTACAATAATGGTAAAAAGCTAATCGTTTGGGATGTAGATCAGAAAGCCATTGTTGTTATCTTGCTGAGAAGTGATCTTGTGTCGAAGTAAACACGCCAACTTGGCACTCAACAAGGACAATGCCCCAACCACTTATGGGGCAATTTTTATAATTCAGATGAATCGCAAAATGGCAATTTGTATTAAAATTTGGCTGACGATTATTCGATAAAATAAACCCCGCTAATTTATAGCGGGGTCTACCTTATTTTTCAATTACTTAACATCAACCCTGCAATACACTTACATCTGCAATTGCCGTGAATAAATCACGCAACTGAGCCAATAAACGTAAACGGTTGGCTTTCAATTCAACGTCATCTGCCATAACCATTACACCTTCAAAGAAAGCATCAATTGGCGCACGAAGCGCAGCAAGCTTAGACAATGCTTCGGTATAATTACGTGTAGCAAGTAAAGGCTGAACCACAGGCGTAAGTGCTTGAAGCTCTGCATAAAGCGCTTTCTCAGCAGCTTCAACCAAGTTCGCTTCAACCACAGCCCCTTCAGGCGTTGCTTCTTTCGCAAGAATATTAGCAACACGTTTATTTGCCGCAGCCAATGCAGCCGCTTCTGGCAAAGTACGGAAATGATTGACAGCAGTGACACGCTTATCAAAATCAAGTGGAGATTTTGGAGCAAGTGCTTGAACCGCTTGAATCACATCAACTGATACGCCTTGGTCTTCATACTTGGCACGGTAACGACCTTCAAGGAACGCAACGGCATCAGCACGGGTCTTATCATGATCTTTAACCACGTCACCATAACCTTGAAGCGCAAAGTTCACTAGTTCTTCAATCGTGACATCGAGTTCATTTTCAATGATCAAACGTAAGATACCGATTGCAGAACGACGTAATGCAAATGGATCTTTAGAACCTGTTGGTGCTTGACCAATACCGAAAATACCGACCAATGTGTCTAAACGGTCAGCAAGCGCAATGGTTGTACCTGTCTTAGTTTGCGGTAATACATCACCAGCAAATTTAGGTAAGTACTGTTCACCTAAAGCTTCTGCAACTTCATTATTCTCACCTTCAAGGCGTGCATAGTAAGTACTTGCAATCCCTTGAAGCTCTGGGAATTCACCCACAAGTTCAGAGGTTAAGTCACATTTCGCAAGTAACGCAGCTTTCTCAGCATCAGTAACATTTGCACCTGTAATTGGAGACAATGCCACCGCTAATTTAGCAATACGTTCTGATTTATCCCAAAGCGTACCCAATTGTGCTTGGAATACCATATTTGCGAGTTTTTCTTTACGGCTTGCAAGTGGTTGCTTTTGGTCTTGTAAAAAGAAGAATTCAGCATCTGACAAACGAGGGCGTACAACTTTCTCATTTCCTTCAATAATTTGAATCGGATCTTTTGACTCAATATTTGAAATGGTAATGAAGTAAGGTTGTAATTTACCTTCAGCATTGATTAAACAGAAATACTTTTGGTTGTCCTGCATGGTGGTAATCAATGCTTCTTGAGGAACAGCTAAATAACGCTCTTCAAAGGTTGCACGTAACGCAACAGGCCATTCAACCAAACTGGTGACTTCATCAAGTAAGTCTGCTGGCACAATTGCAGTGGCATTGACTTCATCTGCCAATGTTTTGACTTGTGCTTGAATGGTTGCTTGACGCTTTTCAAAGTTCGCAACGACATAAGCTTGCTCTAAGGCAGCTAAATAGTCATTTGCATGTGTCAGAGTCACTGCTTCTGGCGCATGGAAACGATGACCATAGGTCACGTTACCTGCTTTATGATCTTGAATGGTTGCTTCAACGACTTGGTCGTCTTTCAACAATACAACCCATTTTACTGGACGCACGAATTCAGTACGGCTTGCCGCTGAACGCATACGTTTAGCGATTGGCAAGTCATCCAACGCAGCTTGTAAAATTTGTGGCAGTAAAGCATCAAGGCTTTGACCTTTCACATCTTTCAAGAAGCACACTTTTTCAACTTTACCTGCTTGGAACGTTGAAAGCTGATCAACCGTAACGCCTTGACCGCGCATAAAGCCTTCAAGGGCTTTAGTTGCTTTGCCTTCAGCATCATAAGCCGCTTGTACCGCAGGGCCGTCAAAACGTTTTTGCGTGTCCGCTTGAGCAGCATCGATATCCACAATTTTAAGGGCTAAACGACGTGGAGCAGCATAAGCTTGAATAGACGCGAAGTTTAAGCCTGCATCTTTGAGGCCTTTTTCAGTTTCAGCTTTTAAAGCATCACGTAAAGTCTTTAAGCTTTTTGGTGGAAGTTCTTCACAGCCAAGTTCGAATACAACTGTATGCTTGGTCATTATTTATTCTCCTTCGCTTTTTCAGCTTGGGCTGCTTCTGCTTCAACTTGTGCTTTGAGTTGAGCCAATACTTCATCACGTAAATGCGGTTCTGCCATTGGGAAACCGAGTTTCGCACGGGCAGCGACATAACTTTGTGCAATTGAACGCGCCAAAGTACGCACACGTAAAATATAACGTTGACGTTCAGTCACAGAAATAGCACCACGCGCATCAAGTAAGTTAAAGCTATGCGATGCTTTAATGACTTGCTCATAAGCAGGGAGTGGCAGTTCAGCTTCCATTAAGCGAGTTGCTTCCGCTTCATAGAAATCGAATAATTCAAACATTTTTTCAACGTTGGCATATTCAAAGTTATAGGTTGATTGCTCAACTTCATTTTGATGGAATACATCGCCGTAAGTCACTGTACCGAACTGACCTTTAGTCCAAACCAGATCGTAAACTGAGTCTACACCTTGAAGGTACATCGCAAGACGTTCTAAACCGTAAGTAATTTCGCCAGTCACAGGGTAGCATTCAACACCACCGACTTGTTGGAAGTAAGTGAACTGAGTCACTTCCATACCATTTAACCAGACTTCCCAACCTAAGCCCCATGCGCCAAGCGTTGGAGATTCCCAGTTATCTTCCACGAAACGAATGTCATGCGTCAACGTATCAATCCCGATCGCTTTTAAAGAATCGAGATAAAGCTGTTGGATATTGTCTGGGTTTGGTTTTAAGACGACTTGGAACTGATAGTAATGTTGTAAGCGGTTCGGGTTCTCACCATAGCGACCATCTTTCGGACGGCGTGAAGGTTGAACATAAGCCGCATTCCAAGTTTCTGGCCCTAATGCACGTAAGAATGTTGCAGTGTGGAATGTTCCTGCACCCATTTCCATATCATATGGTTGTAATATGACGCAGCCTTGCTCCGCCCAATAGTTTTGTAGGGCAAGAATTAAGCCCTGAAATGTATCAATATGCGATATAGCACGACTCATGGTGCATCCACTGGAATCAAACAAAAATTGTGCTTAAGTATAAGGATTTTGCGGAGTAGTGGCAAAGGCTTTACCTAAATTGTGATTGCATAATTACTTTTAAGTTTGAAGCTTTTTCTAATGGGTTATATGTATTGGTAATAGTAAAGAAGTCTGAACCAACTAAAAGAGGTTTATAAATCAATTTATAGTGTTTTTCTAAAATATGGGCAGTTGAGCATATTACGTCCCCCAATTTACGAGGATAGCTATAATTTTTAATAAGTCTGGGCATTATTGCAAAATCCAAAATGATGTCACCACCTATATTCACCCATGCGTGAACATTTTGGATACCAGTAGTTATTTTGTTGTTATATTCATACATTAATGATTCTTTAGTAACATCAAATTCATCATCAGGTGAATTGTTCACGTTAATGTTTCCAAATACCATATCAACATTGTAGCCAAGAGCATGTAAATACATAAATGCGTGTGCATTTAAATCTAAACACATATTCCCCCAATAAGGATAAATGGCAAATTTTTGTTCAATAAAATCAAATAACTCCCCATTTACAATTTCTAATAATTTGTCCATTTCTTTTTTTTCTGTGTATTGCTTTGCTGCTGGTGTTAGCTGAAGGTTTTGTAACCCTAATTCATGTGAAAATTTGATTGCATTTTTAATATTTTCTAAGTAATTGTTGTTCATGTAAATAGTTTAGATAACCTAGTTGAAAATGAGTATAAGGATTTTCGGTTGCAGTGCAAAGGATTCGAGCGTTTCAGCGACAAGTTCTGATAATAAATTATTTAAAGTTTTTTGTTTAATTTTCGAGTCAATTCAAAATGTACTCGATAGCAGACATACTTTCTCAGTTGGCAAAGTCTTGAATAGTAGTTTATTCACTTAAACGTCACCTCATGACGCATAACATCTTTATCAATCTTAATTTTCAAATCATGAAATGTTAGCTTTGAAATGATGTTGTCACAGAGGTGTTTGATATGTCTGATCGCATTCGTGAAAAATTACAAATTCTTGCGGACGCTGCCAAATATGACGTGTCCTGTTCCTCCAGTGGCAGTGACCGTAAAAATAAAGATAAGGGGCTAGGAGATGCCAGTCGTTCAGGCATTTGCCATAGCTATACCGAAGATGGGCGTTGTGTTTCATTGCTGAAAATCTTGTTTAGTAATGTCTGTATTTTTGATTGTGCTTATTGCGTGTCACGCCGTTCCAATGATGTGAAACGGGCTGCATTTACGGTACAAGAAGTGGTTGATCTCACCATTAATTTTTATCGTCGTAATTATATTGAAGGGTTGTTTCTGAGTTCAGGAATTTTTAAGTCTGCTGATTATACGATGGAGCGGATGCTGCAAGTGGTGAAAAAACTACGACTTGAAGAAAATTTTAATGGCTATATTCACCTCAAAACCATTCCGGGTGCTTCACCAGAGCTGATTCACGAAGCAGGGCTTTATGCAGATCGGATGAGCATCAATTTAGAAATGCCAACTGAGGTTGGATTAAAAGCGTTTGCTCCTGAAAAATCCCATCAAGAAGTACAAAAAGATTTAGGTTTAGTACGAGATCGACTGATTCAACTCAAAGATGAACGTCAAATTATTAAGCATGTGCCGAAATACGTACCTGCAGGGCAGACCACACAAATGGTGGTCGGCGCACATCTGGAAACCGATCAAGACGTACTGGTGATGGCAGATCGACATTACAAAGAATTTAAACTCAAACGTGTCTATTTCTCAGGCTATATACCAATCAATACGGAAAATAACTATTTGCCTGCGGTGGGTTCTGCACCACCATTATTAAGAGAAAATCGACTGTATCAAAGTGATTGGTTGATGCGTTTTTATGGGTTTCAGGTCAATGAAATTGTCAATGAAAAACATCCATATTTAGATTTAGATGTAGACCCAAAACTGAGTTGGGCACTACGTCACCCTGAACAATTTCCAGTGGATTTAAATCGTGCAGATTATCAAATGATTTTGCGCGTCCCAGGTATTGGGGTGAAGTCTGCCAAGAAAATCGTACAAGCGCGTCGTTTTGGTAAAGTGCATATTGATTTACTAAAACAACTCGGTGTGGCGTATTCACGTGCCAAGTTTTTTATTCATTGTGAAGCCAGTCCGCGTTTCCAAAAAGAGCTTTCTACTATTGATATTCGGCAGCAGATATTAACGCAGGGTTCATCCAAGTACGTTAAACAACTGTCACCACAATTGAGTTTAGGGTTCTAAACATGCTCAATGATGCTGTGGTTTATTATTATTTTGATGGCTCAATGGTCGGTTTACTCAACTGTGTATTTCGTGCTTTTCAATTTAAAGAGTTTCACGTACAACTCTGTTTAAACCAAGGCACGCAGCATGGCTTATTTGCTACGGTGGTTGAGATTCCAAATCATGAGCAACATGCAGGTCGTGTTTGGTCAGCCTTACAACAGAAACTTTCGTATTCATCTTTAAGACAATTTTATTTTGCTTATTTGTCAGAATCCTTAGATGCCTATCAGCATTTATTTAATTACTGTATCTATGTTTTTCGGCATCAACATTCAGTCGAGAAAAACTATTCGCATCCCAGTGTTTTAGCGATTTCACAATGGGCGAAAAGGGTGGGGCGCGAAAAACATCGTATGGAAGCTTTTGTGCGATTTAAGAAAACCACTGATGGTTTATTTTTAAGTTTGGTTCGACCTGATTTTAATGTCTTGCCTTTGATACAGTCGCATTTTAAGCGTCGTTATCAAGATCAACGTTGGTTGATTTATGACGAACAACGCAAATATGGATTGTATTATGATTTACGCGAAATTCATGAGGTGTCTTTAGAGGTTAGTCAAATTGACCGTAATCTCGAAAATGGTGCGAGTCAAAACTTCCAATTAGAATTAGATGAACAAGAAGAACTATACGATCAACTTTGGAAAGATTATTTCAATAGTATCAACATTAAAGAACGTCAGAATGTGAAATTGCACGTGCAATATTTACCTAAACGCTATTGGCGTTATCTCAACGAAAAAAATATATAAACTACTTTTTGCAATGAATAGATTAGCCGGCCTCTAGAATCTTTTCCATAGTTTAAAACTATAATTTAAATACATCTTTGTTTTAAGATCAGCGTATACTGCTGCAACCGATGAAAACAACACGATTACGGTAAGGTGTATTGTGAGCTTGATCCAATCAGACTGGCTAAATTTACTAAAACCCAATTATAAAGTATTACCTTTGAAAGAACGTTTACTTTCAGGATTTGGTGCGCTTTGTGGTTTAGCAATATCCTCTTTAATTAGTTGGTATGTATTGGGCGGTATGAATGCATGGTATATCGCTCCTATGGGTGCCTCTTCTGTACTGCTTTTTGCAGTTCCGAATAGTCCATTAGCTCAGCCTTGGAATGTTGTGGTTGGGAATACCTTAGCAGGGCTGATTGGAGTAACCTGTACACAGCTTTTGCCTGATTTAACCTCTGCTTTTAGTATTGCGGTTGGATTGGCAATTTTTATGATGATGACCACCGATTCATTGCATCCACCGAGTGGAGCAGTGGCAATTACCGCCGTATTAGGTGGGGATGCCGTACACCGTTTAGGCTTTCAATTTATCTTATATCCTGTGTTACTCAATTCGATTTTATTATTATTGATTGCAGTCTTTTTTAATCGGTTGATTGGTCGACATTATCCGATTACAGCGCATATTAATGAACGCTCTAAAGATCCAACACCAACCCAAAAAGTATCAATTCAACCGAAAGATATTAGATATGCTTTGGCACATCACACCGAGCTATTAGATATTAGTCAATATGATTTGGAAAAAATCATTTTAGAAGCACAAGAACGGGCCAATGAACGTCTGACGAACTCATTTGTTTGTCAAGACATTATGAGTCGAGATGTGATGAAATTGCATGAAGATGATGATATTCATCAGGCTTTGGATAAATTTAAAGCAGTGAATTTGATGAGTTTGCCTGTTGTCAATACCGCAAATCATTTGGTGGGGACATTGGCTTTATATGAAGTGGTGGAATGGTTTAAAAGTGCGACTGATCCGAGAAATTCTTGGCAACACTATGTCCGACAAATTATGAGTCATCGTGTTGTCATTGTTGACCCATCTCAACCCATTCAGGATTTAATCCCTTATTTTGTGGAGAAGTCATTTAACTATATCCCTGTGGTTGAAAATAAATGTTTGATTGGGATCATTAGTCGTGCCGATATGATTGCTGCGCTACAGCAACAGCTTAATCGTCAAAAGCTTTCATTTGAATAAAAAATAAAAAAAAGCTACGGTTGTATTCGGGGGAAATTCAACCGTAGCGACCAAAAGTGGAAAAAAGGATTAACGTTTTATGCTTTGATCATCATAAATCGTTTTGACAGGTTGCTGGTAACCTTGCGTATGTTCAACTGGAGTGAGCTGTTTTTTGGGAATAACTAACCATAAAATTAGATAGACCAAAATACCCGGAAAGGCAGCGCTCATGAGCGAAATCACGACAAAGATCAAGCGTAATAAATTTGCATTCCAACCAAAACGTTCCGCAATACCGCCCATTATCCCAGCGATCATGCTTTGTTGGTTTGAGCGATATAAACCAGAATTGGTCATTGAATTTTTCTCCTTAAAATATATATGAAACAGCAAAAATACTTTTATTGGTGATTTGCTACTGTTAATAAATAAATAGGGATGAACGAAGATTTTTAAAGTTTAAACAGATAAGAGAATCGTTACCGTGTGTAAAAGACTGATGGAAAAAGCGACAGTATCGCCTAAAATGCACCGACTTAAAGCACACTGCTTTGTCAAATCACGATTTCAATCCTATTGCTTTCCTTCTATTTACCCTTTTGGGGAATGGACTGACACCAATATTAACCCTATATTTTCAAAAAATTAGGCTTAAATTTGTAAAGAAAGTAATCATGATGTTAGAGAATTATGGATATGCAGTTCAGGTTATTCTTACAGCATTTTAGTGTAGGGATTCTTTTTAGTTTTGGTTTAAGTGCATGTGATAGCCATCATCCTGAATCGATGAAACAGCCAACCCAAGCACAGCCAAATGGTGAAGAAGTTTCTGCCCCCAATGTATCAGATGATGAAAAAACAATTTCTAGTGAAGGCGTTGCATTAACTGAGGTTGCAGGGCAGGCAACGATTCCTCATGTGGCATCAAATCATATGACTAAACCCACGCAGCAAGATTTACGCTATGCTGGGCGCTATCATGCACGGATTCCATGTACAGATGCGTTTGCAGGTTGTGTAAAGGGTGAAAAAGAAGCCGAATATATTTTAAATTTGTTAGAAGATGGTTCAGTGTATTGGACCAATACCAGTTTTGGACGCTTAGGTGCAGACCCATCTCGTAATATTGCTAAAATAGAACAAACCTGTAAACAAGTACAATGGCATGTACATACCACAGGAAAAAAAATAATGGTTCGTTGTGAAGCCGCAGATCTCAATTTGTATTATCAAATTAGTCAAAATCATGATTTGGTTTTAGATTTAGATCAAATTTGGAATGCTGATCATGGACGGAATCGCAAATTTTTTAAAGAATACCCATTTCCTCAACAGGCGTATATATTTGAAAAAGTAAAATAAAAATAATTTTTGATGTAAAAAAAAGAGCGCATCAAGCGCTCTTTTTTGTCGTTTCGATTAGTAATCGAAACTGAAGTGTTCTGGTGCAAGTGAAGTTAATGTGCGTGAAGTTGATACCATTGATTCTGCATGGCCCTGAGCGCGTGGTAATAAACGGTCGAAGTAGAAATCAGCAACTTTGATTTTTGCTTTATAGAATTCTGGTGTTTCGATTCCGTTCCCTGCTTCTAATTTCTCAGAAGCAATCACTGCTTGTTGTGCCCAGAAGTAAGCCATCATCACATAACCAGAGAACATCAAGAAATCAGCTGAAGCTGAAGATACGATGTCACGGTCTTTACGAGCAGCAAGCATGATACGAACAGTTAAAGTATTCCATTGAGCACAAAGCTTCGTTAAGTCCCAAGCAAAACGACGTAAGTACTTGTTACGTGCATGAGTCGCACAGAACTTCAAAATTTCAGCAGTATAGTCACGAACGACTTTACCTTTTGAGCTTAAAAGAACTTTACGACCTAATAAGTCAAGTGCTTGGATACCTGTTGTACCCTCATACAGTGTTGAGATACGAGCATCACGCGCGATTTGTTCCATACCCCATTCACGGATATAGCCATGACCGCCATACACTTGCATACCGTTGTTTGCTGCTTCCAAGCCTAATTCAGTCAAGAAACCTTTTAAAATCGGGGTATAGAAACCAAGTTTGTCATCGGCAGCTTCATAAGCAGCTTGATCGCCACTTACTAATGCATCTGTCATTTTATCTGCAAGTTTTGCAGCATGATAGATCATTGAACGACCGCCTTCAGCAATCGCTTTTTGAGTTAAAAGCAAACGACGTACGTCAGCGTGGTGAATAATCGCATCACCTACACGCTCAGGTTCTTTCTTACCAGAAAGTGCGCGCATAGACATACGATCTTTCGCATAAGGTAAAGCACCTTGGAATGAAAGCTCAGCGTGAGCAACACCTTGAACCGCTGTACCAATACGCGCAGTGTTCATGAAGGTAAACATCGCATGTAAACCTTTGTTGATTTCACCGATGAGGTAGCCTGTTGCATTATCAAAGTTAAGTACTGCTGTTGCAGAGGCTTTAATACCCATTTTGTGTTCAATAGAACCACAAGAAACCGTATTGCGCTCACCTACACCGCCATCAGCAGTCGGGATGAATTTCGGTACGATGAATAAAGAAATACCACGAGTACCCGCAGGTGCATCTGGAAGACGCGCAAGTACGATATGAATGATATTGTCTGTTAAATCATGCTCACCCGCAGAGATGAAGATTTTAGTACCAGAGATTTTATATGTACCGTCAGCAGCAGGTTCTGCTTTAGTTTTTACTTGACCTAAGTCTGTACCACATTGAGGTTCAGTTAAGCACATTGTGCCTGACCAAGTCCCTTCAACCAATTTAGGCATATAGGTATTTTTTTGCTCATCCGTACCGAACTGCATGATGGTGTTCATACAACCTGTACTTAAACCTGGATACATGGTGAATGACCAGTTCGCCGTACCCATCATTTCAGATTTAATGAGGTTTAAAGACATTGGTAAGCCTTGACCACCAAATTCTTCTGGGTAAGAAAGACCTTGCCAACCGCCCATTACGAATTGGTCATACGCTTCTTTAAAGCCTTTAGGTGTTGTTACTTCGCTATTGTTGAAAGTACAACCTTCTTCATCACCTGATTGGTTGAGTGGAGAAAGCACGTTTTCGCAGTAATCTGCTGCACCTTCAAGAATCATATCAACTGTTTCAGCATCCGCATTTTGACCACTTGTCAAAGTTTGGTAATGTGCTGGATAATCTAACATTTCGTTCATTAAGAAACGAATATCACGGAGAGGGGCTTTATATGCTGGCATAATCTTAATCCTGTATTTGAATCATTTTGGATTATCTGTTTCGATACTTTGATTATTCATAATAGTGATAAAAATACATTGATAAACTCTAGGGAAAAAAATGTCAGAAAAGCGAATTTTAGAAAATAGTAATGTGTAAGAAAATCATTTTTCTGTTAGAGTCTTTGCAGATATTATATGTGAAAAATGATCTATTTTATAGTTGAAAATATAACGATATAAGGGTGTTTGGTAAAGCTATGCGTTTAAAATATTTAACATTATGCTTATTGGGTCTTGGTCTTTCTGCTTGCTCGCAGCATGTCATTAAAACCAATTCAGGTTCTAAAAATTTAGAGCAAAAGGCGATTAATAGTCTCAATGCGATGTATGAATATCCGAGCTATGATTATCGCGGAAAATTTAATGTTCATGTCGATCTTGAACGAGATAAATCAACAGCTCCATCCGCGCAATCATCTCTAGATGCAGCGCTCAAGCAAAAAGTTGATCAATATTTACAAGACCAAAAGGTCAATTTAAATAGTAAACAGAAGCAAGCGCTTTATGTTGCGTTAGCACAAGAACAAAAAGCAGCTAAGCTTTCTAAAGCAGATCAGTTTGCTCAAGTCATGGTCAATATCCTAAACGACATGCAGTTTGAATATGATGGTTCTGTGCATTATCGCCAAAAAGTGGGATCATTCAACCTCACTGCACGTTATGAAAAACCAACCTTATTGATACAAGCCAAAGTGCCGATGGTGCTTGATTTGAATAATTATAAGTTTTATATCAACTACTTTGCGCTGATGCCGTATTTGGTGAACAAAGAAAACCAAAACAATTTGGCATATTTAGATTTTTCTAAATATCAAGATTTATTTAAGCAAGTTGATTACAAAAAACTAGTCGAATATATGAAAGCATCAGGTGCGGTGTATTATCGTCTTGCTGATCAAAATAATATTCAGGCCTTGTCTATTTCTTCAACTGACCAAAAGGCAGGTGTGGTTGAAAAAATTCGCTTAAAATCGACCGTTGAAGAGCTAATCCTACAAGCGAACTTGTATAGCAAAGTCAATGAAAAATATTTAATGCAAAGCATTTTGAATATTAAACAGCAAAATCTAGAAAAATTTATTGCAAATGAAGCAAGTACTACAAATAAAGCCAAACCTGAGACAGCGGCTTCTGTCTTAGATAAAAAAGATTCCGCAGATGATGCCAGTGTGGTCAGCCAACAACTCTATCGTTTGGTGAATCAACATTTTGGTGTTGAAAATGAAGTAGCAGATGATACATCTATTACTGACGTTGCAGAAGATGCTGCAGAAGCAGCTAGACAAGCTGCAAGAGGTGATTCAGAGCCAACTGATGCTGTTGCTGATTCAGCTTCATCGGTAGATGATGAAGGTTTAACCGAGGCGCAATGTACGGCACTACAAAATACCATGAAGGCGATTTATGGCGATGCACAATATTGCCAAAGTATGTATGAGATTGATGTATTTGGTGTGAAGAAGACTGAACCAAGCTTCTTATCTTATATTGATAAATTGCAGGCTTTGGAAAAAGAGTTTGTTGTCTATGATCAAAACCAGTTTGTTGATGATCAAGCCTTTAAAGCACTTTGGACAAAACACCAAGCTGATATCGACAAAGCATTACCACCTGTAGATAAGCGTAATCCATTGATCATCGATATTGGTTTAGATGCAGAGGGGCGTGCAGTCAAAATTGATTATGATTTCAATTATGGCTTACCTGAGTTAAAAGCTCGCTTCAATATGAAAGCGGATATGCTGATTTCGAACTATGGTAATGCCACACCGATTGATCAGGCTCAATTGAAACGTGCAAAAACATGGGCAGAAACCAGTAAAGGTTCAATACTGGAACAAGCGATGGGAAGTTTCTCTGAGAAATTGGGGCAAACGGGTATCCAAGAGCGTTCAGTTGAGCCTTATACTTTATCTTTAGATGATCAACTGAAAGTGATTGCAGAACAACGTTATGATGCAACACATGCTTATGAACACACCTACAAAGCCGTCTTTATTGCTAAATTGGTTGAAAGTAAGCCCCAAATTGCACAGCGTTACTCTAGCCAAGAATTACAGGAAATTGCAGCGGTTTATGCCTATTGGTATGGCAATGAAGACGTGTATAACCCAGAAGGAAAAGCACTAAAAAGCATTGAAGCCTTACAGAAGAAACATCATCTTGAGCAAGAAGACCAGTTCGATGACAAGTTAGGTCAGGCAGTCAATCGTATTGTGAATGATGCGATGCATGGTGATCAAGATCGTCAAGCATGGAAAAAATTACAAGCCCAATATAAACAGCCACAGCAGCTATTTGCTCAACAATATCAAATCCAATTTGAACGTGATAATGGGGTTTCGAGTGAAGAAAAACCTTTACTGGCACAAACCGCTGCGATTTTAGGGCAAGTGTATGTTGATGCACGTAAGAATCAGTTGTCTGAGAAAACCATTAAAGCTTTAAAAATTGAGCATAATGAATTTATTGATTATGAAATTTTTAAAGATGTTTATTTGAAAATGCTGACGGCAAAATAATTGAATATTGATAAAAAAGAACCTGCGTAATGCAGGTTCTTTTTTATTGAATAGCGGGTGAATTATAAAAAATCTTTCAAGTCAGGTTTGACCCCATTCCAAATAGAAAAAGCTTCAATCGCTTGACCCACCAACATACCAAAACCATCTGTCGAGGGAACTTGACGCTCTTGGGCTTGATCTAGAAAGCTCGAAGGTTTGCCATACGCCATTTCATAAGCATGATGGAAAACTAAGCTTTCAGGGAGTTGTAAGCTGTCACCCGTTAGGCTCGCTGAAGTTGCATTGATGACAAAATCAAATTCACCCGAAAGTTGTTCTAAGTTAATTGCTATCAGTTTAGCTTGTGGTACGGCATCTTTTAGATCATCAACCAATTGCTCCGCGCGGCTGAGGGTACGATTGGCTATTACAATGTTCTTTGCACCTGCTTGTACTAAAGGATAGATCACACCACGTGTTGCACCACCAGCCCCTAAAATTAAAATACGGCTATTTTTAAGTTCCCAACCTAAGGCTTGAATGGCTGCAACTAAACCTTGACCATCGGTATTATCCCCAAAAAGTTTGCCATCTTGCATCCATAAGGTATTGACTGCTTTGGCAATTTTTGCACGCTCAGTGAGTTGGTCGCATAAGGCAAATGCTTGTTCTTTAAATGGAACAGTCACATTCATACCGATACCGTTTTGAGCAAAAAAATCTTTTGCTGTGCTTTCAAAGCCATCCAAAGGTGCAAGAATTTTTTTATAGTCTAAATTGACCCCCGTTTTTGCTGCAAATGCGTGATGGAGTTCTGGTGAGCGAGATTGTTCAATCGGATTCCCAATGACAGCAAATTGTTTGGTCATACTTTTATCCAAAGTTTAAAGAGAGGATGGTGGTTATTAAACATGTTTTCATGTTCATACGCACACAATATACGACAATCTGTAGGTACAAAAAAAGCACCTAAGTTTAGGTGCTTGGGATCATTACAGTGAATTATTTATTTAAACCCAACCAATCTCTTGGTTTTAGATAATAATCTGTAAGGCGCTTTTCTGTAGAGTTATCATCCCATTCAGGACGATAAGACCAACCGGCAAGATTTGGTAAACTCACCAAGATGGACTCAATACGACCACCTGTTTGTAAACCAAACAAAGTGCCGCGGTCATAAACAAGGTTGTACTCAACATAGCGACCACGACGATACAGTTGGAAAGAACGTTGCGCTTCGGTATAAGGTTGTTCACGGTGCTTTTCAAAAATCGGTAAAATCGCGGCTAAATAGCCATTACCCACGGCTTGGATATATTTAAAGCAGGTGTCGAAATCCCACTGGTTCAAATCATCAAAGAATAAACCGCCAACGCCACGTTGTTCATCACGGTGTTTTAAATAGAAATAATCATCACACCATTGTTTATGTTCAGCGTAGACATTTTCGCCAAAAGGTTGACAGAGATCATAGGCTGTTTGGTGCCAATTCTGAATATCTTGATCATCTGGGTAAAAAGGCGTTAAGTCGAAGCCACCGCCAAACCACCACACGGGATCTTGTCCTTCAGGTTCAGCGACAAATAAACGAACATTGGCATGTGAAGTTGGAATATTGGGGTTATTTGGATGAATCACTAAAGATACGCCCAACGCTTGTGCTTTTGCGCCAGCAATTTGCGGATGACGCTCTGTTGCAGAAGCGGGGAGTTTACTAATATTGATGTGGGAGAACATCACCCCACCTTTTTCAATCACTTCACCATTTTGCAAAACACGAGAGCGACCACCGCCACCTTCGGTTCGTTGCCAATCATCAATGATAAATTCAGCGGTACCACCGCCTGCACGTTCCTGTTGCTCTAGTCCTGCACAAATTCGTGCTTGTAGATCGAGTAAAAACTCGCGAACACGTTGAATATCAGCTGAAGTTGGGTGCTGCATGATGATCCTCATGATGTGATCTAAGAATTAGTGATATCAAAACATAAAACCATAAGAAAAGTAAGGGATTTTTAAATCTATATTCAGATACATGATTTAGGATGAAAAGTTTGGAGAGCCGAGAATACTTTTTATTTAGACTGTGCAGCGCGATTCTTTTCGATAAGTCTATTAATTTCTTCGTTATACAGCCAAGTATTTAAAATACCTTCAGAACTTTCTAAGCCAGTAATATCTAAAAAATGTTCAAATGTACCTGCAACTTGTTCTCTATCATCTGTACCAAGTGAGTCAGGATCAATTTGATGGATACCTTCAGAAAGTATTTTCAGTCGCTGTTCTTTACTTGGTTGATCCGAGTGCTGATAAAGCTGGATGTACGCTTCAGCAGTCTGAGCTACTTTTTGATTTAATACTCTTTTCAATTGATTATCTTGAACGCCTGTATATAGATAGCCATCACTTAAAAAATGATCTTGCTGTTGAAATTTATGTAATTGATTGATAATTTTAGTATTTAAAGGGGATGCTTTATGCCCATTCGCTTGAGTGTAGCCACTTAGTAATAGGAGACCTGTTACTAAGAAAATACTTAATAATTTCATATTAATAAATACTCTTTTAATGAGTGCGATGACTCTACACTTAGAAGTCATCCTTTTGATAAAGATGATCCATACGCTCACGTTTGGTCTTTAAATATTGTTCATTGAATGGGTTGCTTCCTACGGTGAGAGGAACGCGTTCAGTCACATGAATACCAAGATCTGTCAAAGCTTTCAGCTTTAAAGGGTTATTGGTAATGAGCTTGACTTCTTTAATCTGAAGATGGTCTAACATAATGCTGCACATATCATAACGACGTGCATCCGCAGGAAGATTTAATAATAAGTTAGCATCAACGGTGTCATGTCCTTGATCTTGCAAGGCATAGGCACGAATTTTGTTGGTCAGTCCGATGCCACGCCCTTCTTGGCGCAAATATAAAATCACACCTTGACCTGCTTCATTAATCAAGCGTTGAGTTGCTTGTAGTTGAGGTCCACAATCGCATTTAAGCGAAGCGAAAGCATCGCCTGTTAAACATTCAGAATGAATGCGTACCAGTACAGGTGCCTCAGGCGTTGTTTCTAAACCCTTAGACAGCGCCACATGTTCTTCACCCGTTTCAGGGTCTTGAAACACAGAAATATTGAAGTCACCAAAAGCGGTTGGTAGCTTTGATGTTGCAATAAATTCAATCGGCACAGATAACTCACTATCATGATAAAAACAGTCAAAGTATAGCTTAATGTGTGAAGATTGAGTGAATTGCGAGTTCTGATTTTTCACATAAGTTTTTCTTTTTCATGGAAAGCACACAATAATAGTTGATAAACAGTGACATAATTCAGGATAATCAGCGAGTCAATCTTTAAGATTGGCTTGAGAATGTTCAGCACTACATCATTCGCACATGTGGCTGATTGAAGGTAGATTGTATTTAATTGTATGATTGCCCCCATTTAACCCAGCTTCGGATTTGCCAGGCTTAAAAAGGCTTTGCCACATTATGTTGTATACCGAAATTCCAACTCAACGCCCTGTTACGCCATTGTTAGATGGAATCGACCATCCACAACAATTACGTCAGCTCGAGCAAAGCCAACTCGCACAAGTGGCGGATGAGTTGCGTCAATATATTTTGTATGCGGCAGGACAGAGTGGTGGTCACTTTGGCGCAAATCTTGGTGTAATAGAATTAACTGTTGCATTGCATTATTGTTTTAATACGCCACAAGATCGTTTGGTTTGGGATGTGGGTCATCAAGCTTATCCACACAAAGTGCTGACAGGTCGCCGTGAACGTATCACGACGATTCGTACTAAAGATGGTTTGGCTGCATTCCCAGCACGTGAAGAATCTGAATTTGATACCTTTGGCGTCGGACATTCATCCACTGCAATTTCAGCAGGCTTGGGAATGGCACTGGCGCGTCGTTATCAACAAGATCCATGTGATGTCGTTGCGATTGTTGGTGATGGTGCGATGACAGCAGGCATGGCATTTGAAGCCATGAATGATGCAGTAGCGCATGATGCTGATTTGATTGTGGTCTTAAATGACAACGATATGTCGATTTCATGTAGCACAGGTGGTTTTGCCAAGCACTTAGCAGCGATTTGGGAAACAGGTCAGTTCATTAATCTAAATGAACATGGTGAAGCTTATGTTCAGCCGCATCCAAAGTGGACTTATAATTCACGTTTGCATCAATCTGCAACAAATGCTGCCGATAATTTATTTAAAGCAATTGGTTTTGATTACTTTGGTCCTTTTGATGGGCATGATGTAGAACAACTTGCACAAGTTTTTCAAGCATTGAAAAAACGTAAAGGGCCACGTTTAGTTCATATTTATACAAAAAAAGGTAAAGGTTTTGCGCCTGCGGAAGCAGACCCGATTACCTATCATGCCATTACTAAAATTTCGCCTACAGCGACGACAACACCGACAAAAAAATCGGGGCCTAAATATTCAGATGTATTTGGGCAATGGTTATGTGATCAGGCAGCTCAAGATGAGCGTTTACTTGCAATCACACCTGCCATGTGCGAAGGCTCTGGAATGGTACAGTTTGCAAAACAATATCCTGAACGTTTCTTCGATGTGGCTATTGCCGAGCAACATGCAGTGACTTTAGCAGCAGGTATGGCGTGTGAAGGTTTAAAACCTGTTGTGGCAATCTATTCGACCTTTTTACAACGCGGCTATGATCAATTGATCCATGATGTTGCCTTGCAAAATCTAGATGTCACTTTTGGGATTGATCGTGCTGGTTTGGTCGGTGAAGATGGTCCGACCCATGCAGGTGCATATGATTATGCCTATATGCGTACTGTACCTAACATGGTGATCATGGCACCAAAAGATGAAAATGAATGTCGCCAGATGTTGCATACGGCATATCACTATAATGGACCAACTGCCGTACGTTATCCGCGAGGTGTTGGTACAGGTGCTGAAATCCAACAGCAAATGACTGCTTTGGATATTGGTAAAGCTGAAATTGTTGCAGAATTTAATGTAGATGCTGAACAGCAGATCAGTATTTTGGCGTTTGGTAGTCGAGTTGCGGCATCAATTGAAGCCGCAGAACAGTGTGCGAATAAACATGCAATTGGTGTGCGTGTGGTCAATATGCGTTTCGTGAAGCCACTAGATGAGCAAATGATCCGTGAGCTTGCAGAGAGTACCCAGCTTTTTGTCACTGTGGAAGAACATGCAGTGATGGCAGGAGCAGGCAGTGCGGTCAATGAATTTTTGGCACATGCGCGAATTTTAAAACCAATGTTGAATTTAGGTTTGCCCGATGAATTCTTACATCAAGCAACCCATCAGCAAATGCTGCAAGACTGTGGTTTAGATAGCAACGGTATTTTAGCTTCAATTGAACAAGCTTGGTTCTCATAAATAGAAGAATGTGAAAGCGGAAATAATTTTTCGCAACATTTTTCCCCTAAAAGCGCTTATATTTGATAGAATGTGGGCGCTTTTATGCATTATTCTTTGTCAAAATCTTCAAATTTGTAGTGGGTGTTCAATGGAACCTATGGTGGTTATGGCTGCGCGTGCGGCTCAAACAGTTGGTCAAGAGCTTTTAAAGGCGCATCAAAATCGTCATAAACTCGATTTGCAAGTTGAAGAAAAAGGCATTGATGGTCCAGTAACGCGTGTAGATCGTTACATCGAACAACTAACAATTGATACACTTCGTAAAAGCTATAAAAACCACAGTTTTCTTGGTGAAGAATTTGGTATGCAAGAAGGTAAAGGTCACGATGCAGATTGGTGCTGGGTGATTGATCCTTTAGATGGTACACAAAACTTTATTCACGCTGTTCCTCATTTCTGTATTTCTATTGCTGTACAACATAAAGGTGTAACTCAACACGGGGTGATTTATGATCCAGTCCGTGATGAATTATTCTCTGCAAGCCGTGGTCGTGGTGCAGTCATGAACCAACGTCGTATTCGTGCGAATGTAAAAGATTCTTTAGAAAACACATTCCTTGCTGTAGGTCATCCTTACCGTGCAAAACGTAATGGTGAAATCGTATCTTATGCAGAGCAACATTTTGCTTCTTTGCTTGCTGTGACTAAATCAGGTGCTCAATTCCGTCGTACAGGCTCTGCTGCGTTGGATTTGGCTTATGTTGCTGCGGGTCGTTTTGATGGTTTCTTTGAACTTGGTTTAAAACCGTGGGATATCGCTGCGGGTGAGTTGATTGTGAAAGAAGCAGGCGGTGTCGTGGTTGATGCTCGTGGTGGTAATGATTCAATGGAAAATGGTCAAGTGCTTGCTAGTTCAATGAAAATGTTAAAACCATTGATGCAGACTGTTGTTCCAGCTTGGGGCGAAGCTGCAAAATAATTTGTAGATTTTGAGAAAAGAGTAGCTATTGGCTACTCTTTTTTTTATGTCTAATAATAGAAACACATAGAGCAAGATGAAAAAAGAATAGAATAAATAAATTTATCATATATGCCCACATAAAAGGTGGTGCATGCATAGCACTGCTATATACAATTAAAAGTTGGATAAAAGTAATGATGCTTAAGATTGTACAACTCAAAAAAGGATGTTTTTGATTAAACGAAGTCGATGCTAGGAAATATGTAACGATAAAATAACTAGAAAAAAATAAAGAAATTAAAATTACACCATCTATGGGATATTGATAAATATGCTCAGGTTCATGTTTGCTAAGGTACGGATCAATTTGAAAACCGAAATAGACAATATTGAGGCATCCGAGTAACCAAAAGCTTATTAATAATTTGATTAGTGATCTATGATTTTTAATTTTATTTTTCATATTGATGGTTAGGTGGTATATTTTTTGTTAGAAATAAGAATAGCTTAACTTAAGTTTGACGTAAATATTTTTTATAAATAGCAATGGAGTAAATATAATAATGCAAACGATTGACCAAGATGATGCATTCTCTATCAAGACATACCATAACATTCCAGAGGATGATATTGAGCAACAAAATATTGATTTTTGGCTTATTGTTGGTGACAAAACTTTTTTAGGAAGTGCTTTTACACTAGCAAATATTCAATATTTAATGACTAAAGATAATAGAACAGGTGAATCTGCTTTTGGTACATATTTTTGGGCTTCAGATATGATCATTCTGAAGGAAATGACAGTTGAATGTTTGGTAAAAGCGATTCGGAATATCTTAAATGATCAATCTTTGAATATTGGGGAGATATTTACTCAAGTAGCCAATAATCCTTAATTTTTTCTTTAGTTGTAATTAATATACAAAGAATAAAAGTGATCGAATAGAAAAAACCTATTAAAAAAGGTGACTTTTAAAATTATTCTGCTATAATCCGCCCACGCACTTAAATTCCAGTTCATTACCTGAACATTCAGTTCTATTCATCATAAAGCGCACGCTGTCCATCGAGAGGACCACATCTTGCGCCAAAATCGCTTAGCGATTCTTCAGGTTGAAGCAGTAATCAAGCGTGCGTTTAGTCCACATCGTCGTTATTCGGATCGCCGCTGAACTTCATCTATTTTCAGCTTGAGTCGCTTTGCCGCTTGTTGCCGATGTCTATTTTTTTGAATTTATTAAAATGGAGCACCCATTAGGGTGAAACTCTCTATGAGCAAAACTTTTGCCGAATTTTCTTTACACGAAACCTTACAACAAGCGCTTGAAGGTTTAGGTTTTACCACACCAACTCCTGTGCAAGAACAAGCGATTCCCGCTGCGTTAGAAGGGAAAGATTTATTAGTTTCGAGCCAAACTGGTTCAGGTAAAACTGCTGCATTCTTATTGCCTACTTTAAACTCTTTGGCTGGTGAAGAAGCATTCGTTTCTTTCAAAGATCGTATGAAGGCAGTAACTCAGCCTACAATCTTAGTTATTTCTCCTACGCGTGAATTGGCTCAACAAGTTAGCCAAGATGCGATTGCATTAGTGCGTCACATGAAAGGTGTTCGTATTGCTGCAATTATGGGTGGTATGCCTTTTGGTAAACAAATCCAACAGCTTAAAGGTGCACAAGTTGTCGTTGCGACCCCTGGTCGTTTACTTGACCTTGTAAACCGTCGTCAAATTAAACTTGATAAAGTTGAATCATTAATTGTTGATGAAGCTGACCGTATGCTTGATCTAGGCTTCTCTGAAGACTTAGAGGCGATTGGTGAATTAGCTGCAAACCGTAAACAAACATTAATGTTCTCTGCAACATTTGCTGATCGTATTATCCGTCTTGCTGAACGCATGATGAATGATCCACAACGTATTGCAATCGAAACTGGTCACAGCACCAATACTGATGTAACTCAAACATTACATTGGACTGATGGTTTTGAACACAAGAAAAAATTACTTACGCATTGGTTATCTGACGAATCAGTAGATCAAGCTGTTGTATTCGCAAGCACACAAGAAGATACAGACATGCTTGCTGAAGAATTAGCTGAAGCGGGTCACTCAGTTGTTGCGTTGCACGGTGCAATGCCACAAACCGTTCGTAACCGTCGTTTACGTAGTATTCGTGAAGGTCGTGCAAAAATCTTGGTTGCGACTGACGTTGCAGCGCGTGGTTTAGACGTACCAACAATCTCACACGTAATCAACTTCGGTTTACCGATGAAAAATGAAGACTATGTACACCGTATTGGTCGTACAGGTCGTGCGGGCCGTACAGGTCAAGCTGTTACTTTGGCAACTTACCGTGAACGTGGCAAAATCCGTGCTTTAGAAGATTATTTAGATGCACGTTTAAATGTATCTGAAATCGAAGGTTTAGAGCCATCTCCACCACCTGCTCGTGGTAGTCGTGATGGTGGTGGTCGTGGTCGTGATGGCGGTGGTCGTAGCCGTGGTGGTCGTGATGGCGGTGGTCGTGGTGGTTTTGGTGGCGGTCGTCGTTTTGAAGGCGAGAGCAACTTCAAACGTCGTGAAGGCGGTGAAGATCGTCCACGTCGTAGCTTTGATGACAAACCACGTGGCGAACGTCCAGCATTTGGTGGTGAAGATCGTCCACGTCGTGAGTTCAATTCAGATCGCCCACGTCGTGAAGGTGGTTTTGAAGATCGTCCAAAGCGTAGCTTTGATGACAAACCACGTGGTGAACGTCCATCATTTGGCGGCGAAGATCGTCCACGTCGCGAGTTCAATTCAGATCGTCCACGTCGTGAAGGTGGTTTCGAAGACCGTCCACGTCGTGAGTTCAACTCAGATCGCCCGCGCCGTGAAGGTGGTTTCAATGATAAACCGCGTTTTGATTCGAATGATGACAACCGTGGTAATCGTGTAGATTATAAACCGCGTCGTGAAGGTAGCTTCGGCGACCGTCCAAAGCGTGATTTTGGTGATCGTCCAGCGCAACGCGAAGGTGGCTTCAGCGACCGTCCAAAGCGTGAT
Organism: Acinetobacter tjernbergiae DSM 14971 = CIP 107465; assembly: GCF_000374425.1. Classification (GTDB taxonomy): domain Bacteria; phylum Pseudomonadota; class Gammaproteobacteria; order Pseudomonadales; family Moraxellaceae; genus Acinetobacter; species Acinetobacter tjernbergiae. The sequence goes on from NZ_KB894372.1 coordinate 45,324, forward strand.
TTTGGTGATCGTCCAGCGCAACGTGAAGGTGGCTTCGGCGACCGTCCAAAGCGTGATTTTGGTGATCGTCCAGCGCAACGTGAAGGTGGCTTCGGCGATCGTCCAAAGCGTAGTTTCGGTGGTGAAGATCGTCCAAAGCGTAGCTTCGGCGGTGAAGATCGTCCAAAGCGTAGTTTCGGTGGTGAAGATCGTCCAAAGCGTAGCTTCGGTGATGACCGTCCAAAACGTAAGTTTGGTAGCGAATGATTATCGTCGGAAAAACGACTTTTAATCGATAAAAACCGATAAAAAGAAGAAGCCAGTTGTAAAACTGGCTTTTTTATTTAGTATTAGTCATGTAAAATCTGAAAAATGTCTACTAATTCAAATTTTAAATAAGAAATGAATAGGGTTAAGCAAAATAAAAGTTTTTTCAGCCAAATTTGGTCTTTCATCTGTAGTGAAGGGCTGCCATGTCTATTTGTTATTTTGATGTTATGTAATGGGCTGTTTTTTGCCTATGCTATTTTTGATCGAAATAATCCAAATTCATTAAATGCAAATTTGCATAGCTCTCTAGGGAAGGCTGATATAAAGAATAACTACATAAATTAATAATCTTCATACGTAGCATATCAAAATAAAAACAAGCGTTTAATCTTTCAGTGTATAGTATGCGTGCATAAAAAGTGCAGGAATGAATGCCAGTATGAATAACAAATCTCCTCTCGATGCTGAAGCCTTAATCGAAGTTAAACACTTGAGCTTTAATCGAGGAGAACGCGTCATTTATGATGATGTCAGTTTAAAAATTCGACGTGGTCAAATCACTGCAATTATGGGACCATCTGGGACGGGTAAAACAACATTGCTCCGTTTGATTGGTGGGCAGTTAGTGCCAGATCAAGGTGAAGTGCTGTTAGATGGTAAAAATATTGCAGCCATGTCACGTCCAGAATTGTTTACTGCTCGCGCACGCATGGGGATGTTATTCCAGAGTGGTGCGCTCTTTACAGATATGTCCGTTTATGAAAATGTCGCATTTCCGATTCGTGCACATACTCAATTACCAGAACATCTGATCGCCGAATTAGTGGCTTTAAAGCTAGAATCTGTTGGGTTACGTGGTGCTGAACCACTAATGCCATCTGAGCTTTCAGGCGGTATGAATCGTCGTGTAGCTTTAGCGCGTGCGATTGCACTCGACCCTGAATTGATCATGTATGACGAACCCTTTGCAGGTCAAGATCCGATCGTTAAAGGTGTACTCACCCGCTTGATTCGCTCTTTGCGAGAAGCTTTAGATTTAACAACAATTATTGTCTCGCATGATGTCGCAGAGACCTTGTCGATTGCTGATTATATTTATGTGGTTGCGGAAGGTAAAATTCAGGGTGAAGGTTCACCTGAGCAATTACAAGCACATGCTTCGCCATTTGTGCATCAATTTTTAACAGGCTCGGCTGAGGGGCCTGTCGAATATCAATTTACTCACCAAGCATATTTAGATAACGAGGTTCGTGCATGAATACGATTGCCTGGTTAGGTAGACTCGTTATTGAGCGAATAAAGGGGATAGGTGCTGCGTCACTTATGCTCATTCAAATTTTATTTTCAGCCCCTTCAAAAGGTGGTTTTCAACGCTTCATATATCAAATGCATCGTGTTGGGGTCATGTCCCTACTGATTATTGCTGTTTCTGGTTTATTTATTGGTGCTGTTCTTGGTTTGCAGATGTATAGCATCCTCGTCACTTTTGGTAGTGAGGCAATGCTCGGTACTGCCATTTCATTGACGCTGCTACGTGAACTTGCTGCGGTTGTTGCCGCATTGCTCTTTGCAGGACGTGCAGGCTCAGCATTAACGGCTGAAATTGGTTCGATGAAGCAGAGTGAACAACTTGCTAGTATGGAAATGATTGGGGTTGATCCACTGCGACAAATTGTTGCTCCTCGTTTATGGGCGGGTATTGTTAGTTTACCGATGTTGACTGTTATTTTTGCAACGATTGGTATTATTGGCGGCAAATTGGTTGGTGTGGATTTCCTCGGTGCTGATGAAGGTTCTTTCTGGGGCGGTATGCAAAGTGCGGTTCAGTTTTGGCATGATATTTTCAATGGCACTATTGTTAAAAGCATTGTTTTTGCACTGATTTGTACATGGGTGGCGGTCTATCAAGGTTATGCCTGTGACCCAACACCAGAAGGTATTGCGACTTCGATGACTAGAACGGTCGTATATTCTTCACTTTGTGTATTAGGTTTTGATTTTGTGTTGACTGCGGTCATGTTCGGAGGGATTTAATGAAATCACGTACTAGTGAGCTGGCCGTAGGTATTTTTGTCATTATCTTCGGTATCGCTCTATTTTTTCTTGCGATGAAAGTGAGTGGTTTAGTAGGTACAAATCTACGTGATAGCTATAGCATGACAGCGCAGTTTGATAACGTAAATGGTTTGAAATCACGTGCAAAGGTCACCATGAGTGGTGTAACCATTGGTCGTGTGGAATCGATTACGCTTGACCCTGTAACACGTTTAGCAACTGTTAAATTCGATTTAGATGGGAAGTTAACCAGTTTTAATGCTGAACAATTAAAACAAGTGAAAAAAAATGCATTGGACGAATTGCACTATAGTTCTGATTATCAACAAGCTGATGCAGCGAAACAAAAAGCAATGGAACAGCAACTTATCAGTAACATGACCTCCATCACCAGTCTGGATGAGGATGCTTATATTATGGTTGCAACCAATGGCTTGTTGGGCGAGAAATATTTGAAAGTTGTGCCAGGTGGTGGTGTGAACTACTTAAAACGTGGTGATGTGGTTTCAAATACCCAAGGCACAATGGATTTAGAAGATTTAATTAGTAAATTTATTACTGGTGGTTCGAGTAAAACCACAACAGGCTCGGCAACAACAGAAAGTTCAGCATCACAGCCAGCAGCAGCTGATGCAGAGCCATCATTTGCTGAGTAATTCAGGTTAGGAGATTGAAGTGAATACATTATTGAAACAGACGTTAACAGTAAGCATTTTATCAACGATGCTTGCAAGTGCGGCCTTTGCAGCACCAACAGAGACCCCACCTGATTTTGTTAAACGTGTTGCTGATGGTCTAATTACACGTTTAAAAGCAGATCATGCTAAATTGCAGAACAATCCTGCTTTAGTGAAAACGATTATTCGCCAAAACCTTGATCCGTATGTTGATTCTCAATCATTCACACGTATTGTCTTGGGTACTTATGCAAATAATCAATATACAAATGCTGCGCAACGTGCTCAGTTTGAGCAAAACTTCCGTGCGGTCATTATCGAAAACTACGGTGGTGCTTTCGCGAAATATACCAATGAAAGTTACACGATGCGTCCATTCAAGTCGACCAATAGTAAGAATCCTGTGGTAACTTTGGACTTTTCGCATAATGGTGAAAAGATCCCTGTATCGTTCCAATTAATTGATAAGGGCGATCAATGGAAAGTTCGTAATATCAATGTCTCTGGTATTGACCTTGGTTTGCAGTTCCGCAACCAATTCGCCGCAACTGTTCAGCGTAATGGCGGTGATATAAATAAAGCGATTGCAACATTTAAACCAGATGCTGATGCTGCTGTTAGCAAAAAATAAGTAGGTGAAGGGTGATTCAGTATATTGATCAGCAGTTGATTGTTTCAAAAACAATTGATTTTGCAAATGCGGAACAAGTTTATTTGACGGGTTTGAAGCATATTCAACAGCATAAGGAGTTCCCTTTGGTTGTTGATCTTGCTCAGCTTGAACAGGGTAATACCTTATCTTTGGCTGTTTTGGTGCAATGGTTGCGCCAAACGCCAGATAATAAAGGTCTGCATTTTAAAAATGTGTCTGAGAAAATGCTAAAAGTCATCCAGGCCTGTCATTTACAAGATGATTTGAAATTGATTTGATGAAATCTTGTAGATTGAAAAACAGAGTTAATATTAACTCTGTTTTTTTTGTTTTAAAATTTCTTTGCTTTGGGGAGTTATGGGGCATATCGCTGATATACAAAAATAAGATCGGCAGTGGTCAATACAATAATAAGTAATGACTTATTTTGTGATGATTGTAATCTTTATTATTTTGAAAAAGAGGATGGGACAAAAAGACATCAAGCCGTAAGCACATTACGTGATGATGTAAATTTACATATTATTTTTTCAATACCTACAGATACACATCATATTTATATTACGGTTTCTGATGGTGATACTCATTTAATCAGGCAGTTATTTGCAACACTTGAAGATATTGAAGGACATGAGCAAATAGGTATGGGGTGTGTCCAGTTGTTTGATGACACACGCCTTATCGAAAATGATGTAAGAGGAATAATCTTATTGCCGATTACTACATCGAATATTTTAAATTTTTTACCGAATCAACTCGAAATTAATAAAGTAAATTATAATTTTCTTTTGGTTGTCTTTTTAAGTTCGAATGAATATTTAGGATGGAAAACAAAAGGGCATGATGCCTTAATCGATTATTTTATTGAGAATGAAAAAGATCTTGTCTCATTTAATTTGTCATAAACTGATTAGAATATTGTGACCTTAGTCGCAATATTCTAGATACAAGAACATTAAATCCATTTCTTCCAGCGGAAGTACACCATTGGCAATATTAAGAATGCCATTAAAATACCTGTCACCACTAAAAAACTTAAACTACCATGTGCAAAAGGTAATTCATCCGTATTCATCCCATAAATACTGGCGATGAGCATTGGTGGCGCAAGCATACTGGGTAAAATTGAGAATCGACGAATCGTATCGTTCTGTTCGGTGTTAATGAAGCCCGATGTGGTATCGAGTAAGAAACGCACTTTTTGGAATAAGAAGGCATCATGCTCGACCAGTGAGCGTACATCTTCACTTAATTCTCGAATATCAGCATCGTAAATGTGACTGCCCAAAGCACGTGGGCGAGAGAGGAAGGTTAATACTCGGCGCAAGTCAATCAAGCAAAGTTGTGCTTTTCCGAGCATATCTTCCTGTTGAGCTAGGCGGGTAATCATGTCATCCAAATCTAAGACTTTCTCTCGGTGATGATTATTGAGAACTTCTGTGGAGTATCTTTCCAAGTCCTTGTGGATATCTTCCAAGATATCCGCAAGCTCATCCAGTTTAGCTTCTAATAATCCTAGTAAGATCCAAGTTGGGTCTTTATAGTCCATGTCATAGTCATTGCGACGTGCGCGTGCGCGGAAAGCACGGAAAGCAACGAGCTTTTCACCACGCATCGTAAATAAACGATCTTTATGTAAAATAAAGGCAACCGTTTGTACCATTGCGAGCATATGCAATGATTCATCTGCATCGCCATCGACCTGATAGTTTTTATTCTTTGTTAAAAAATATGTACTGATATGCAAAATACCATCATCATCACGGTAAAATCGTGCAGATGAGGAAATGTCTTCAAGTGACTTTAATGTGGGCAGGTTTTGATCATAAGCATCTAATACCCATTGTTGTTCTTCTTGAGATGGCGCAATCAGATCAATCCAAACCAGTTCGGGATGGAGATCAAAACTCCCATTGATTGTTGCATCTTCTAGACTACCGCGCTCTGTGGCATAAAAGGCTTCAAGCATGTCTTTTTTCCTCGCGCAGCCAATGTAAGATTTTCAGCATTGTGCCGAAAACCAGCGTGTATTTTAGACAAGGATGAAACGAAAAACACTTGCCTAAACGTTAATTTCTAAAAAATCTTGTTACATAGCCTACTTTATCAGCATGACAGTTATATAAAATGGTTTTAATTGTATGAATTCTATATGTGTTTTTTGCGGTTCTTCTCTTGGTAATGATCCTATTTATCAACAAATTGCGCAAGCGACAGGGCAGGCAATTGCGCAGCAAGGTCAAACCCTTGTTTATGGCGGTGGCCGCTCTGGTTTAATGGGTGTGGTTGCCGATAGCGCACTACAAGCAGGTGGGCAGGTCATTGGCATCATTCCACAAGCTTTAGTTGATCGAGAATTAGCGCATACGGGTTTAACTGAACTGTATGTAGTCAATGATATGCATGAACGGAAAACCAAAATGGCAGAGTTAGCCGATGCTTTTGTCGCATTGCCTGGCGGAGCGGGCACGATGGAAGAAATTTTTGAACAATGGACATGGAATCAGTTGGGTATTCATCGAAAACCATGTGCATTTTTAAATATTGATGGTTTCTATGATGGATTGATTCAAACCATCCAAGATTCGGTGGATCGTGGTTTTAGTCAGGCTCGTTTTGTGGAAAATTTGATTGTCGCAGATAATATTCATGATATTTTAACCGCATTTTTAGCATATCAACCTGCGACACCCAAATGGATGTCTGTGACAGATATTCAGGGCTGAGGAGAATAGGTGAAAACTATAACGGTTGCTGCGGCGATTATACTGAATGAACAAAACCAATTGCTCTTGGTGCGTAAACAGAACACCCACGCCTTTATGCAAGTGGGTGGTAAACTAGAAAGCAATGAGCCTCCTGAAGTTGCGATACAACGTGAGATTTTAGAGGAAATCGGTTGTGAATCTGAGATCAAACAGTTTGTCGGGCGCTTTGAAACAGCTGCGGCAAATGAGCCTGATCATCTGTTGATAAGTTATGTTTATGAGGTGGAATTGAAACAAGCACCGCATATTGCAGCTGAAATTGCGGAGATGAAATGGATTGATTTGCATGATCAATCGACTTTACTTGCACCGCTCACTCAATACGTGGTGATTCCATGGTGTCAGCAAAATTTAGTGTACTAGCTTGATGATTTACTGCGGCTGCTAAACAGATACTATAAATTTTTTGGCAGCCAAGTTGTTGTAACACGTGTGATAAAGCAGTGATTGAACTCCCTGTAGTCACAACATCATCGATGATTAAGACTTTTCGATAACGAAGATGATTGGGGGGTGTCGCCACAAATTGCTGCTCAATATTTTCGAGTCTTTCGATGCGTGACAAACCTTTTTGCGAATGTTGTGCCAAGCGTTGCACGGGTTGCCAGATGGGTAGATTTAAGCTTTTACTCAGTGCTTGAGCCAGTAACAATGTTTGATTGAAACCTCGTTCTACCAAGCGATCTGTTGAAATTGGCATTGGAACGATTGCATGAACTTTAGGAAGTTTTACTTGTTGTAATAGTCCTTCCAATAGTCGTTGATGATGAAATTTCTGCTCATATTTAAACTGTTGAATGATGCGATCAATTGGATATTGATAATGGCAGGCAACAAAAATCTGTTGTTGATTACGTTCGATGGATTGTTTTAACCACGGTAATTGTTGCCAACAACTTTGGCATACTCCGTATTGTTTCTTAATCCCAATATCACACAGACTACATGGCGTTAGATAATCAAAAAGCTGTTGTGTTGATCTGCCAATGAATTTAAACATAAGCATATCTTGGGGCTTCGGGTAGCCAGCGTTTTAATAGCCCATCAGCATGTTGTGGGTAATCTCTTAAAATTTGTTCAGCGACATAATGTGCTTGTGTGAGTAAATGATCATCACGTTCTAAACGTGCCACACGAAAGCCCATATCTCCAGTTTGTTTAGTTCCTAAGAGTTCACCGGGACCACGGATTTCCAAATCTTTTTCAGCAATCACAAAACCATCATTACTTTCACGTAAAATTGAAAGGCGTTCCTGACCATTTTGAGACAAAGGTACTTTGTAGAGTAGAGCGCAAAAACTAGCGGTAGCACCACGCCCAACCCGACCACGCAATTGGTGTAATTGGGAAAGCCCCAAACGTTCTGCATTCTCAATAATCATAATAGATGCATTCGGGACATCGACTCCAACCTCAATCACGGTAGTGGCAATTAACAGTTGTAATTGATTGTCTTTAAATGCTTGCATGACGGATTGTTTTTCATCGGCCTTCATTTTGCCATGTACTAGACCAATATTGATATCTGGAAAGCGTTCTTTAATTTCTTGGTAGGTCGCTTCAGCCGCTTGTGCATCCAAGGTTTCAGACTGTTCAACTAAGGTGCAGACCCAATAGGCTTGTTTACCTTCACGACAATTGCTGGCAATCCGTTGCAGGACTTGTTCACGACGATCTAAAGGAATGGTGACTGTTTGAATAGGCGTACGTCCAGGCGGTAATTCGTCAATAATCGAGGTATCTAAATCACCATAGGCACTCATCGCGAGGGTGCGGGGAATCGGGGTTGCTGTCATGACCAATTGATGTGGGGTGAATTGATTAGCGCCTTTATTTCTTAGAGCAAGACGTTGATCTACCCCGAAACGATGTTGTTCATCAATAATGACTAAACCAAGTTTGGAGAATCCCACAGTATCTTGGAATAAGGCATGTGTTCCTACAATGAGTTGCGCATGTCCTTCTTTAATTTGTTGTTCGGCTAGAGTGCGCGCTTTGCCCTTTTGTTTGCCTGAAAGCCATGCTACTTGGATGCCTAACGGCTCAAACCAACGTTTAAAATTTAAATAATGTTGTTCGGCTAAAATCTCAGTTGGTGCCATCAGTGCAACTTGCCAATCCGCTTCTAGTGCATGACAGGCAGCAACTGCTGCGACTAAGGTTTTACCTGCTCCTACATCACCTTGGACTAAACGGAGCATCGGTTGATCTTGCTTGAGATCTTGCAAGATTTCCTTAGAAACTCGTTTTTGTGCATTGGTCATTTGAAAAGGAAGACCGTCTAATAATGCCTTAGCCAAGACTTTACTACTATCAAAACGAGGTGCAGCAATTTGGCGAATATAGGCGCGGCGTGTTAACAGACTAATTTGATGAGCAACCAGTTCTTCAAAAATTAATCGTTGTTGGGCAGGATGTGAACCTTGATTGAGTTGTTGCATGTTGGCATCAACAGGGGGTTCGTGAATATATTCTAATGCTTGTTTAAGTTCATAGCCATTGCTGTATTTAGTCGGTAATAACTCAGCCAAGTCATCGCTATGGTGCTGTAAGGCTTGGCGTACATATTCACGTAGCTTGGGTTGAGTCAGTCCTTCCGTGCTTGGATAAATTGCCGTGAGTTGGGTTTTTGGTAACGGCGTATGTTGTTGGATGACTTGTATTTCTGGATGATACAGTTCTAAGCCACGTGCACCGACGCGAACCTCACCAAAAATTCGGAGCTGTTGCCCCATTTTGATCCGATCAGTTAAACCTTTGTAAATATGATAAAAACGTAAAGTGACCTTGCCAAAATCATCTTGTAATAAAGCGGCAAGAGATTTCTTTTTACCGGGGGGGAAATCCACTGATCGGACTTCGCCTTCAAGCAGATAACTTCGTCCAACAACCAGCTGATTCATTGGAATAATAGTGCTACGATCTTCATAGTCACGCGGAAGATGAAACAGCAAATCATCCGTGCTAAAAATATGAAGCTTTTCTAATAGGGTTGCTGCGGCAGCACCAACGCCTTGTAATTTCTGGATTGAAGTCATCTCTGGTCAAGGGTATGTATGCATATTTTATTTATTGGTTATGGTAAAACATCTCAGCGTGTTGCTAAATACTTATTTGAGCAAGCTCACTACATTAGCACAATTAGCCGTAGTCAAAAAACAGATTGTTACGCAACACATTATCTTCAAGATATTCAGCAGCTCGATCTAGCACAACTTCGTCCAGTTGATGTGGTCTATGTGATTCTTGCACCGTCACAAAGTGGCATAGCGGCATATCAGCAAACCTATGTTGATAGTATTGAGCCTATTGTTGAAGCGTTAAAAGGGCATCCTGTTCAACGTATTATTATTGTTTCTTCCACCCGTGTGTATGGTGAAAATGCAGGGGAGCGAATTGATGATGAGTCAGTGATTCAGCCAATCGATGAGCAAGGGCATTTACTTCGGAAGATGGAGTTATTGTGGCAAGCTTATTATCCGCAACAGAGCATTATTGTGCGTCCAACAGGCATTTATGGGACATCAATTGCCCGATTAAAAAAACTTGCTGAGCAGACCCTTAGCTATCCAACCGTACATTTTAGTAATCGAATCCATATTGATGATTTGGCAAAATTTTTAGCATTGTTGGCGACCTTAGACCAAGTGCAATCGAGCTATATCGTGACCAACAACACCCCTTTAGCCATGCATAAAATTTTACGTTGGTTTCAGCAATTCTTGAGTTTACCTGAAGTGGAGCTTGCATCTGAGCAAGTGACAGGTAAGCGAATTTATGCAACTCGATTAGTGGAAACTGGGTTTAAATTTGACCATTTGATTTGCTTTAATGACTATGCCGCACTGTTATCGGCACATAGTAATGGAAAATAATTAGATTAAACTGCAAGACAGTTTGAAAGCTTGGTATGGATTTTGATGTTAAAATACCAACAGATTCCGTAAAGGAACTGCCTGAGTTGTACACATGGTTTGTGGTGAGGCATTAAGGGGGGAATATGAAAAAAATAATTTGTATGCTCATACTGGGATTCGTAACTACAACCAGTTGGGCAGGTGCGCAAACATGGTGTGTATTTGACCCACTTGGTACTCAGGGCGATATTAGTCGTCGTTTACAAGATATTCGTCTCTATGCACTTCAACATAAAACTCAGTTGAAGTTTGATACTTTTAAGGATGAAAAAGATGCGATTCAGGCATTTGATCAACATAAATGTTCAGGTTTAGTGGCATCTAATTTTCATACCTATCGTTACAACCATTTTATGGGGAGTACCAGTGGAATTGGTTTGATTTCAAACAATCGTGTTGCACGTATGTTATTGCAGTTATTAACCAATCCAAATGTCGAAAAACGTATGCTAGATCAAAATTATGAAGTGCTAGGCATGATTCCAATTGGCACGGCATATATGATCATGAATACTCAGCAGATCAGTAAAGTTTCACAATTAAAGAATAAGACCATTGGTATTCTAGAAAATAATCCGCCTCAATTGGCATTGGTGCAAAGTGTATCGGCAAAACCTGTTTATGTGGATTTTGCGACGGCAGTTGATTCTTTTAAACAAAAGAAGATCGATATCTTGGCTGCACCAGCGTATGGCGTATTACCTTATAACTTGAAAAAAGAGTTTGGTGAATCGACCCAAGTGGTGAACTTTCCTGTGGCATATTTTGCAATCAATATTGTGATTCGACCTCAAGCTTATCCCAATGGTTTTGGACATCAGATACGAACTTGGTTTGTGAAAAATAGTAATGTTTTAGCAGCACAAGCAATGCAATGGGAAAATCATTTACCTGCCTATTATTGGGCAGATATCTCAGGATACGAAAAACAAGGTTATGAAGCTCTAGTGGCGAAGATTCGCAATCGTTATGTCGATTCAGGTTATTATGATGCGTATTTTGTCGAGCTAATCAAACGACTCAGATGTTTAGATGACCCCAAATCTTTAGAGTGTCGTCGATAAGTTGTGTTAGCTAAAGCGATTCACGCTTTAACTAACACAGAAGAAATGAACGTTGATAGCGTTAAGCTTTCTTGCGTTTTAAACGGCGTTTTGCTTGTTGTGATGCCATTGCTTCTAAAGCGGTTGCAAGTTCTTCATCACTAAACGTTGTGATGTGTTGCAACATTTGCAATGTCGTTTCATCCAGTACCAGTTGAGCGCCTGCAGCCATTTCACTGAAATTATCATCATACTCAATGAAACCTTGTTCATTATTACGAATATAATTTTGCTGTGTAAGGACTTTAATAAAGCTTTGGAATAAAGACTTATCAAAGAACTCAGGTGAATTAAACTCATATAGGACAGATAAACGTTGACCTAATAAATGACTGAGTTCTTCAACTTGCTTGGTTGAAATATTGCCAGAACCACGTTGCGTAATCAGCGCAAGCGTCATGTAATAACGCTCTAAGCTTTGTTTAACCGGCATGCCTAATGTTAAAAGCTTCTGATGTTCTTCACTGTTTGGTGTTGGGCTAAATAAGTTACCATCATGATCTTGGAAAATGAGACCAATTTGAACGAGCGCATCGATATATGTATCAATGTGCTGTTGTAATTCAGCCGCTTGCCATTTCATAAACAGTTCAGCTTTTAAGAAAGGATATAAAGTCCGAATCACATTGCTTAAATCTGTTTTATTAATTTTACCGTTATGCTCAACCAATGATGCAACCAATGATGGTAATACAAAGGCATGTAAGATGTTGTTGCGGAAGTAAGTTAGCAAGACGGCTTGATTGTCTTCAATCGCAATAATATCGCCTAAAACATGTTGCACGCGTTTAATCAGCTTGAGTTTTAAACCGTAGGCAATGATTTCTTTACCTGATAATGATGTTACTTCAGTACGCTCATCATAAGGTTGTTGTGTCGCCAAATCACGGTAGATATCAAGCTGTTTAATACAGATTTCTTCGTCTAGTGTGTGTTTTGGTGTTGCCAATAAAATCAAAGACAGTAAAGAAACAGGATTGATCACTGCTGCTCGGTTAATATTTTCTAAAATCAGATTGGCTGAGCTAGAAACAACATGAGACACCTCAGCAGGAATCGGTGCATCATTTTTTTCAATCTGAATTTTATCTGCATTATGCTGCTTTAAAATATCATCGAGGAAAACAGGTTCACCAAAGTTGACGTGTACTTTGCCGAAGATTCTCTCAATTTTACGTAAGGTTTTGACGATACCAAAAATTGATTCGGCTTCTTTTGGCTTACCTTGCATTTCACCCACGTACGTTGAGCCTTCCATCAAGCGCTCATAACCAATATACGTTGGTAAGAAGACGATCGGTTTCGCACGTCCACGTAAATGACCGTGCACGGTCATGGCGAGCATACCTGTTTTCGGTGGAAGTAAGCGTCCAGTACGTGAACGCCCCCCTTCAATGAAGTATTCGATTGGGGTGTTACGTGACAGAATGCTATATAAATATTCCTTAAATACAGAGGTATATAGTGCATTTCCACGGAATGAGCGGCGAATAAAGAACGCACCACCACCACGTAGTAACTGACCCACAAACGGTAAGTTTAGGTTATCACCCGCAGCGATATATGGAATCATTAAGCCACGTTTATAGATTACATATGACAAGAGTAAATAGTCGATATGGCTACGGTGACAAGGTGTGTAAATAATTTCGTAGTCTTTTGCGAGTTCACGCACAGTACTGAAGTTGTGTACTTCAACGCCGTCATAGAGTTGTGTCCATAAACGGGTTAAAGCCATATCTGCAAAACGAACGGCAGAAGCTGAATAATCAGAAACGATTTCATTGACATAGCCAATTGCACGACGTTCTGCTTCGAGCATGCTGATCTTATGTTGAATACTTTCACGGCGAATGGCATCTTGTACATCGCGTGCCTTCACCACGGATTGCATCACATTACGGCGGTCAGACAAGTCAGGGCCTAGTACTACTTCACGTTGCTGATCGAGGTAAGTGTCTAACGAACTTGCAATATAAGTTGCAGGCGAAATATTTGGGTGATGCTTCTTGGCATAATCTACCAATTCTCGCAAAGATTGAGGCTCATGAAACTCTAAATATGAATCGCGCCCATGTAAGCCAATATTCATGAGTTGCTTCACTGTCCCTGGTGTTGCCCAAGTATCAGAAAATAATAATTTAAACCAAGAATCTTCTTTGTCTGGCGAACGTCCCCACAGGACAGTGACAGGTACCAGTTGAACTTCTACTTCAGCAGTTTGTTCTAATGCTTCGATGAGCTGTAGAAGGCGTGGTGGGTAGGTTTGTGTGTTAAAAAGGTTATTTTCATTTTGATGTAAAAATAGAACTGAGTTTTTTTCTTGATAATTACCAAAACTCATTGCATCTAAAGCTGGTTTTAGGTGCAGACGGCGAGTCTCTCCATCGACGACTAAGGCATTACTACGTGAATAATTTTGTAAAACATAGCAAATTACGGTATTTGAATCTGTTGTGTTTTGCTCAGTTACGGTGGACTCTGTAGGAACTTCACCAAGAACATGTGGGGTGACCACGAGGTCAAGTAACTTACTCGAAAGTTGGCGATACATTTGACCAAATCCAGTCTTGGACATTACAAACTCCTAAATGATAACCCTGAGCATGAGGTGTTGTTATAGTGCCATAAGAAAGCGCAGCTTAAAGTGCAGCGCAAGGCGAAGCTCGATGAACACAAACGTCAACATGACATTTTGCGATATTCTGCCATGAAACGATATGTTATTTTCTGACAAAATATAGCGTATTTGGTAGATTTTATCGTTAAAAATCGTATTTTTAGCGGTTATAAGTAGATATTAATGTGACGGATGAATCATTTTATCCTGAGCATATTTATTGGAATTTGTGGCACAATCAAAATGATCGATCCTTAAAGGATGGATTGATCTCTCCTCATTGATGTTGGAAGGCAATTACATGAATGCGTTAACTCAAGAACTGGTTGAACTTTTGACTTTGGAAAAGTTGGAAGAGCATATTTTCCGAGGCAAGAGCCGTAATTTGGTCGGCAAACGAGTATTTGGTGGACAAGTTCTTGGACAAGCATTAAGAGCCGCCTCTTATACAACAGATCGTCCAGCACATTCTTTGCACGCTTATTTCTTATATGGCGGTGATGTTGATGCCCCGATTATTTATGAGGTTGATCCACTCAGAGATGGTAAAAGTTTCGCTAGTCGACAAGTGCGTGCGATTCAACACGGACGAACAATTTTTTCTGCGATGGTGTCTTTTGCCAACCCAGAAGAGGGTTTGAATTATCAGCACAAAGAGCCAGAGTATCCTGCGCCAGAAGAGCTGAAATCTGAGAAAGAATTAAAAGAAAGTATGCTCAACTTCGTACCAGAAAACGCACGTACGAGCTTTATGCGTGAGCGCCATGTGGAAATCAGACCGACGCGACCTGTCAATCCATTTCAGCCTCAACCTGAAGCACCATATTATGCGCATTACATTCGCACCCATGATCGTATTCCACAGAATTTGGATGAGATTTCATTACATCAAGCCATTGTTGCGTTCTATTCAGACTTTACTTTGATGACAACGGCATTACGCCCACATGGCTTGTCGTGGATTTCACCAAACTTGCAATGCGCAAGTATTGACCATACCATCTATTTTCACCGTCCATTACGTGCTGATGATTGGATGCTCTATGATATGGAAGCGACCATTAGTGCCAGTTCACGCGGTCTCAACTTTGGACGTATGTGGCAGAATGGTCAATTGGTCTGTAGTACGGTTCAAGAAGGTTTGATTCGGCTCAGAGAAATTGAAACCCAATAAATAAAAGTAAATATGAGAGCCATCATTTTGATGGCTTTTTTGTCATTAGGTTATGACAAAAAATTGCTCGATTCTTCAATATGAGCATGCCATAGTACTGACAAGCTAAACATTTTATTAATCAGAATGAATTTAAATACACAAATACTCATTGCAGCCATACTTGGCGTCATATGTGGTTTTCTGTTAACCCTTTATCCCCATGCCAGTTTTACTGAGCATAGTTTATATGGGCTTAGTATTTTAAGTAGTATTTTTATTGGTTTACTCAAAATGCTGCTCATCCCGCTGATTTTTAGTTCAATTGTGGTAGGGGTTTCAAATTTACAGGCAGGTGGACAATTTGGACGAGTCTGGAAAATTACAGCACTGAGTTGTTTAACGACAACAACCTTAGCCCTGATTTTAGGGATTAGTTGTGCGCATCTGTTTGATGTAGGTAAAGGGGTTGATATTCAAATCTTCCAAGATGCCATGCACAACCATCAGACGCCTGATACGCTCACACCATCTAGTTTCCTCACCAGTTTCATCCAAAATACCTTAATCAATCCTTTTAAAGCATTTAGTGAAGGCAATGTGCTTGCTGTTGTGGTCTTTGCGTTATTCCTTGGAGTCGCATTAGTCAAAGGTGGTGAAAGCTTTAGTTTGGTTCGCAATACCTGCCAACAATTCTTTGTCATGATGATGATGCTTGTGGGTTGGGTGATGAAGCTAGCTCCAATCGGTATTTTTGCATTACTCGCTAAGTTGATCGCGACCGAAGATCTTTCGGTCTTGAGTCGATTGCTTGAATTTGCAGTCGTTGTGACAGGAACAACGATTTTTCATGGTGCAGTTGTTTTGCCTGCGTTACTTTGGATTTTTGGTAAAATGAATCCAATCACTTTCTTTAAAGGCGCACGCACAGCTTTAGTCACCGCATTTGCGACCAGTTCAAGTTCAGCGACGATGCCACTCAGTATGAAGTGTGCACAGGAAAACTTAGGTGTGCGACCACAAACGGCAGGCTTCGTCATCCCTTTGGGCACACAATTGAATATGGATGGTACTGCGCTTTATGAGGCAGCCGCCGCTTTATTTATTGCAAATTTGATGGGTTTAGATTTGAGTTTAACGCAGCAAATCATTGTGTGTTTAACGGCCATGATTGCTTCGTTAGGTGCACCAGGAATCCCAAGTGCAGGTATGGTGACCATGATTATGGTTCTGCAATCGGTTGGTTTGCCAGCAGAAGCAATTGCGATTTTGCTACCAATTGACCGTGTACTGGACACGGTACGTACTGTGGTCAATGTGCAAGGCGATATGATGATTAGTGTTGTGGTAGATCGTTATGCGAAACAAGCTGAAGTAGAAGTGGGTTGATTAGATTTGACATAAAAAAGCAGGAGATCACTCCTGCTTTTTTTCTCATTCAAATTATGCTGCCTGTTGCAATGCGCGTTTCGCTGCTGGAGAATTATTTAAATAATTTACAGCATCTTGGGTATTACCTTCTTTCACAGGGTCATACCATGGCATCAGGTAATCTAGTTGTTGTGCAACCAACCAAATCGGGCTTGGTAGAACTTGATTGTCTTGGCGACCAATTTTATACCATTCCATCCACACCCAAGGTCTGAATAAGCTCGGTTTCTTATCTGCAAAACGTGGATCTTGGCTCATGATGTGAGCTGCACCATCGACCCATAAACCGAGTACACCAATAATCACCGCAACACTGAGATAGTAACGAGCAAGATAGCCCCCACCCAAATGACGATATAGATCAAAGGCAACGGTACGGTGTTCAATTTCTTCAGAACCATGCCATTTGATTAAATCGATCATTTCAGGGTCAGCCCCTAATTCTTCCCAACGCTTGTTGTAAAGTGCGTATTTACCTAATACACAGGTCATGTGCTCAACGGTTGCAATGACGCCTAAGCGAAATAAATCCCATTGATGATCAAGTACTTTTGGAACTTCTTTACCAAAAGGTTTGTCGGCTAATGCTTTGGTGAATAAGAAGTCCATGATTTCAAGATTACGCTGAATATCAATATTGCGTTGGCTGAGATATTCTTTATTGGCAGATGTATGTGCAATTGCGTGCATTGCTTCTTGACGAATAAATGCTTGGACATCATGTTTTAATTTTTCATCAGTGACTTGAGGCAATACTTTATTGTACAAGCGACAAAACCAAAATTCACCTGCGGGTAAAATATTGTTAATTTCATTAATAAAATAACTGGCGTAAGGCTGGTTTGGAATCCAATCCACTGGTGTTTTTTCCCAGTCAAACTTCACTTTGCGTGGGAGAATTTTATAGTCAATTGAAGAACCAAGAACTTTGTTCTTCATAAATGATAGTAATTTCATCGTTTAGTCCTAATCGATAGTGCAATGAACCAACACTAAGCAGTATATGAAAACTACCTAGTGTTTGTGTTTAGCAATTCGGGACAATTAGAAATTATTTAATGCATCAAGTTGCATGAAATGCATTATTTATTCTTCGACGTCTATTTCTGAAGCTTCTGGGATCTGATCAAGGTCAAATTCTGCTGGTTGATCGAGTGTGAAATTTAAACGGCCACCCATGATGCTTGCCAATTCTTCTAAACCAATTCGATTGAGTGAAGAGAATAATTGAATCGAGAAATCAAGTTTCATTTTCTTCAACTGCTGCTTAATTTCTAATAGTACTTTATTGGCAGGGCCACGATTTAATTTATCTGCTTTGGTCAGCAGAATATGCACAAACAAATGACGTGAATGTGCCCATTCCAACATCATCAAGTCAAAATGTTGTAAGGGATGGCGGATGTCCATCAAGAGCACCAAGCCTTGTAGACTTTTACGGTGAATTAAATAATTTTCGAGTTCTTTTTGCCATACGATTTTCATGGCTTCAGGTACAGCCGCATAACCATAACCTGGTAAATCGACTAAACGTTGGTCAGGATTGCCTAAACTAAAAAAGTTGATCATCTGTGTACGACCAGGTCTTTTCGATGCACGTGCCAACTGTTTTTGGTTGGTTAATGCATTGATTGCACTTGATTTACCTGCATTAGAACGACCTGCGAATGCAATTTCATAGCCTGTATCTTCTACGCATAAATCCAGTTTAGGCGCACTCATGAGAAACTCAGCTTGGCGTAACCAAGTTAAAGACTGTACTGCATAGGCGGTTAATGCAGGGTCGGTCTTTTTTTCATAACTGATTTTTTCTTTGGGTGCGAGTCTGGCTTTGGTGTCTTTCGATTTTTCACTGCGACGCATAGAAGCTTACTTTTGAATTGAAATAGCAAGAGCCATTATAAAGGATGTGAGGCGTTCGTGCGAATTTTGATGTTTAGGCTTTTTGAACGAGTTGTAAAAAGTCAATATTGGAACGCGTAGAAGAGGGGAGAATCCCATGTTGTAGCACTTCTCCAAGTGTGTATTGGTCAAGGCTTTGATAAAAACATTCCAAGGCTTGGTCTAAGATGCCTTTAAGACCACAATGGGAGCGTAAAACACAGGGTGGGGTATTACATTCGACGATCTGATGGTTGCCTTGCAAGATACGAACAATTTCACCTAGTTTTAAACTTTTGGCTTCTGGATTTAAACGAAGTCCACCACCTTTACCACGAATCGTCACAATCCAGTGTTGTTTTCCCATGAAGTGAACGATTTTCACTAAATGGTTTTGGGATACATGCAAGTCTCGCGCAATATCTGCAATCGTATACGGTACATCACTTGGACGAGCGACATACATTAAAATTCTGAGCGCATAATCAGTAAACTTATTGAGTTGCATGGGATTTCACTCAATCTATTGCTGTAAATAGAAAGGGCTAGTCTAACATAGACTAGCCCTATGCAAAACGCAGTGCCGATTAGCTGAGTTTTACACCACCTGTACCGAATGCTTCACTGTGAATATTTTCAGCAGGGATACCACGAGCAACTAAAGCTTTATGTTGCTCTGCCATAAATGGCATTGGACCACATAAGTAGTAATCAGCATTTACAGGTAGTAAGCCTGCATCCATTGAGCCTAAATCTAAACGACCAGCGACCTCATAATCTTCACCGAGTACATCACCTTCATGTGGGAATTCATAAGCTGTAAATGTACTCAGACGTGGATACTTCGCTTTCAATTCATGAATATGTTTTTTCATGGCATGTACTTGGCTGTTACGACAAGCATGGATAAAGCTCACAGGTTGAGGCATGTCTAAAGTTACCAATTGATTGAGCATTGCAATCATTGGCGTTAAGCCCACACCACCACTAATGAATACATTACGTTTGCGGCTGTCAATCAGATAGAAATTACCTGTTGGCGCAGAGACTTCAATTTCTGAACCTTCAGCTAAGCCATGTAAAGTGCTAGACACCCAACCGCCTGCTAACTCACCTTTTTCATCTTCACGTTTGACTGAGATACGTAAGTAATCTGCTTGAGGACTCGTCGATAGGGTGTATTGACGTGGCTGTCTTAAATTGAGTTCAGGCACAAACACGCGAACCGAAATATATTGACCTGCTTCGTATTTTGGTAATTCACCGCCATCTACAGGAGCTAGATAGAATGAAGTGATCTCATCACTTTCAACAACTTTTTTGGCGATTTTAAAATTACGCCAACCCAACCAACTGCCTTTGGTTTGTTGATGTTGATCATAAATGGCTTTTTCAGTGCTAATAAATAGGTCTGCTAATTGACCATAAGCAGCCGCCCATGCCCCAATCAATGGATCTTCCATTGAGATATTCAGTACTTCACTGATTGAATGGAGCAGGTTCTCACCCACAATACCGTAATCAGGTGATTGAATATTTAAGCTGACATGTTTATGTGCAATTAACTCAACCACAGGTAAAAGTACAGAAGGGTCTTCGATGTTTTCTGCATACGCCAAAACTGCACCAGCAAGTGCTTGTGCTTGTGCGCCGCTACGTTGATGCCCCATGTTAAAGGTTTCTTTTAATTCTGGGTTGTTGCCTAACATACGATTGTAAAAGTAACCCGTGAGCGCTACACCATTTTCACGGAGTACAGGAACAGTTGCTTTTACGAGGTCAATTTGCTGCGGAGTCATGGGTGATCTCTCTTGGCTATCATTTATAAGATATATTTAAAATATACCTTATAAAATTTATTTGCAATATCTGTTTTGATTAAAACCATAAAAAAAATAGGGGATAAGTGATTATCCCCTGATTTTTAAAATAATAAAGATTTTTATTTACCAAATAATGAACCGAGTAAACCTCTGATAATTTTTTGTCCTGTACTGCCGCCTAAACTACGTGCTGCACTTTTGGCAAAAGTACCGACAATATCCTGAGTGAGTTTTTCACGATCACGTTGTGCTTTTTCCGCTGCTTTTTGTTGCTCTTTCGCAAAACGTTCCTGCTCTTTGGCTTGTTGCTTCGCTAAAGTATCCTGTTCTTTGCTTTGTTGTTTTTCCAGTTCTTCTATTTCTTTTTGCTGAGATTGTTGTAGCACTTTCTTTTGCAGCATTTCATAAGCACTATCACGATCCACCGCTTGATCATAAACACCTGCAACAATACTTTGCGAAATAATAATTTGTCGTTCTTCTGGCGTGATTGGAGTAAAAGAAGAATAGGGTGGCATTACCCAACCACGTTCTACAATTTGAGGTGTGCCTTGTTCGTCTAGGCAACTAATTAATGCTTCACCCACAGCAAGTTCGGTAATGGTTTGATCCACTTTAAATTCGGGATTAGCTCGAAAGGTATCCGCTGCCGTTTTCACGGCTTTTTGATCTTTGGGGGTAAATGCCCGTAAGGCATGTTGTACTCGGTTACCCAATTGCCCCAATACGCTTTCAGGGAGATCGAGTGGGTTTTGGGTAATAAAATAAATCCCCACACCTTTAGAGCGGATCAGGCGAACCACTTGCTCAATTTTTTGTTGTAAGGCAGGGCTGGCATTATTAAATAATAAATGTGCTTCATCGAAGAAGAACACCAATTTGGGTTTATCCATATCGCCGACTTCAGGAAGTTGTTCAAATAATTCAGACAACATCCAAAGTAAAAAAGTGGCATAGAGTTTAGGTGTATTCATGAGCTTGTCAGCGGCTAAGATATTGATATAGCCATGACCATTGGTATCGGTTTGAATAAAGTCGAGAATATTCAGACTTGGCTCACCAAAAAACTGCTCGCCGCCTTGATCCGCCAAAGCTAATAGATTACGTTGAATTGCCCCGATGCTTGCTGGGGAAAGATTGCCGTACTCTGCTTTTAATTCAGCCGCATTTTCACTGACATAGGTCAGCATTGCTTTAAGGTCTTTGAAATCAATTAATAAAAGCCCTTGATCATCTGCAACACGAAATACAGCCGAAAGCACACCTTCTTGTGTGTCATTCAGGTTTAGCATTTGCGCCAAAAGTAACGGACCAATTTCCGAAATCGTGGTACGGATTGGATGACCTTGTTGCCCAAATAAATCCCAAAAAATAACAGGGGAAGCAGCAAATGGAATGGGGGTCAGTTGCAGGTTTTTCAGGCGCTCATCAAATTTAGGATTGCTACTGCCTGCTTTAGCCAAACTGGAGACATCGCCTTTGGCATCTGCCAGAAATACGGGCACACCCAGACGTGAAAAGCTCTCAGCAAGTACTTTAAGTGTAACCGTTTTACCTGTACCTGTTGCACCTGCAATTAAACCATGTCGGTTTGCAAATTGAGAATGTAAAACAATATCTTGTGTTGTGTCCGTGGTTTTTTTGGCAATAATAATGGGTGTGCTCATTCTTCACCTATTCTTTATTTCATTCGAGTTGTTTTAGTGCATTTTGAATATCTTGGATTAAATCTTCTGGATGTTCTAGTCCTATGCAGAAGCGAACCAACAAACCTTGTTGTAAATGTGTATTTTTAAGTTCTCGCATTTGTTTTAAGTCATAGAGCATGACGAGGCTGACTGGGCCGCCCCAACTAAACCCAAGCTTAAATAAAGTCAGGCTGTCACAGAATTTACGAATTGCTGCGAGATCATACTCAGGCTTGAAAATGACACTGACTAAGCCCGCACTTTTACCTGTGCTACAAATTTCTGCCCAAAATTGATGACCTGCTACATCAGGATTGCTTGGATGCAGTACTTGGCTAAATTGAGGTTGTTGCTTTAACCAATCGAGTACGGTGATTGCACTTTTAGATTGTTGTTCATAACGGAGTGACATATGTGCCAAGCTGCGCTGAATTTGTGCAGTATCGTCGCCTGAAACAGAGATACCTTGAGTGGCATGCATGCGATACAGTTTATGATGTAACAGTTGGTCTCGTGTGACCACTGAACCCATTAAAATATCACCACCACCGCTTGGATATTTGGTCAGTGCGTGTACTGTTATATCAACACTCAGATGTTCATCTGAGAAATCAAAAGCATTAAAGGCAAGCCCTGCACCCCATGTATTATCCAGTGCTGTTAATACATTGGCTTGTTGGGCTTTTTTGACTAGATTTTTTAAGTCTGGAAATTCTAAAGTAACTGAACCTGCTGCTTCTAACCAAATAAGCTTAGTTTTCTCTGTTGGTTGAAAGCTTTCAGCATCAATCGGATTATAAATTCTAACGCGAATATCATATCGATCTTGCAGATTTTTTAAATGTTCAAGGTTGGGGCCATAAATATTATCAGCCACCCATACTTCATCGCCTGAACTTAAAAAAGCACTATTCACTAAATTAATTGCTGATAAACCACTTGGTGCAAGTAAGCAAAAATCTCCGCCTTCGATTTGGGCAATATTGTCAGCCAATGTGAAGGTTGTGGGTGTGCCATGTGTGCCATAACTATAGTCATAGGCATCTGTCCAATGGCGATCAAAAAGGTGCGTTGTGGTCTTAAAAATTATTGTGGATGCACGAAATAGGGGAGGTTGTATCGTTTCTATGTATTGAGGGGCTTGGCGTGGTGCATGAATGAGTGCAGTTTGTGGACAATTATGTTTAGTCATGGGGCAAAATTAAATCAATAGAATGATTTAGGTTAAGAGAAAATATGAAATCCTGCTAGTAATTTGCATATTTTGTACAGAATCGTTACAGATCAAAGCTTTCCTCTAAAACTGGCTTTATTTTTGCTAAGACTTATTATCATTCTAACGATAATAGGTTTACGCGAATGAAGTCGCATTTAAGAGTGCATTATTTTCAGCACATTGCTGGTGAAGGATTTGGAAGTTGTCATGGCTTTTTAAAATCACATAAAGCAAAAATTACTGCTACAGAATTTTTTGCTTTACCTGTTGATTTGTCACTTGAATTGGAAGCACTTCCACATGTTGATGAGGTTGATTTACTCATTATTATGGGAGGGACGATGAGTGTGAATGATGAAGCAAATTATCCATGGTTAAAATTAGAAAAAAGATGGTTGAGACGTTATTTGGCTGCGGGCAAACCTGCGATTGGTTTATGCCTAGGTGGACAGTTGATTGCCAATGCATTAGGAGCGACTGTCAGTCGAAATCAACATCAAGAATTGGGGTGGATGGATGTGGGTAGGGTTTCACATGTCCCTGAAAATTATTTTCAAATCCCTGATAAGCTTAATATTATGCAATGGCACAGTGAGACCTTTGAGATTCCTCGTGGCGGCGTCCGTTTAGCAGAAAATAAGGTCTGTCAAAACCAGATGTACCAAATTGGGCGCAATGTGCTTGGCTTTCAGTTTCACCCCGAGATGACCCCGCATGCTTTGCAATTGTTGATTGAAAATGAAGAAGATAGTGCTGTATTTAATGGGAAATATGTTCAACCTATGTCAGAGTTAAAAAAATCCATTAAAAGTAAATTTGAACAAGGCAATCAATTGTTGAATCGGGCAATAGAATATGTCGTCAATGCTTAGCTCCGCTAAAATCTAAAAAAATAAAAGAAGAATTGCATAAGACTTAAACAATCGTTATAATGGGCGACCCTCAAATGGAGGGCGTTCACTACGAAGAAAGTAGTCAACGCATTACAGTCGTGGCATCGATCATGACCTTAGTGATTTTCACTGCCCTTGACACTTACCAATAAGGTGAGGTGCGTCATGGGTGATTCTTTATATATTTGGCTTGGAGTTTACTGGTATGTCTAACCAGAGAATTCGTATCCGTTTGAAGTCTTTTGATCATCGTCTGATTGATCAATCTGCTCAAGAGATTGTAGAAACCGCTAAGCGTACTGGCGCACAAGTGTGTGGTCCAATTCCGATGCCTACTCGCATCGAACGCTTCAACGTTCTTACTTCACCACACGTCAACAAAGACGCTCGTGATCAGTACGAAATCCGCACTTACAAACGTTTGATCGATATCGTTCAACCTACAGATAAAACTGTTGATGCATTGATGAAATTAGATCTTGCTGCTGGTGTTGATGTTCAGATCGCTTTGGGTTAAGGCTTTCGGTTGATTAACGTTAAGTTAATTAGGCCGCTTTTTTAGAGGTTTATGCACATGGCTATTGGTTTAGTCGGTCGCAAATGTGGTATGACTCGCGTCTTTACAGATGCTGGTGTATCTGTACCTGTTACAGTTATCGAAGTCGATCCAAACCGCATTACGCAAATCAAAACACTTGAAACTGATGGTTATCAAGCAATTCAAGTAACTACTGGTGAACGTCGCGAATCGCGCGTAACTAACGCTCAGAAAGGTCACTATGCGAAAGCTGGTGTTGCTGCTGGTCGTTT
Source organism: Acinetobacter tjernbergiae DSM 14971 = CIP 107465 (assembly GCF_000374425.1). Lineage (GTDB taxonomy): Bacteria > Pseudomonadota > Gammaproteobacteria > Pseudomonadales > Moraxellaceae > Acinetobacter > Acinetobacter tjernbergiae. The sequence goes on from NZ_KB894372.1 coordinate 70,260, forward strand.
AGTTAAAGAGTTCCGTGTTACTGAAGCTGAGCTTGAAGGCCGTGAAGTTGGTGCTTCTATCGGTGTTGATTTGTTCACAGTTGGTCAAATTGTTGACGTAACTGGTCAATCAAAAGGTAAAGGCTTCCAGGGTGGTGTTAAGCGTTGGAATTTCCGTACGCAAGATGCTACTCATGGTAACTCTGTATCTCACCGTGTATTAGGTTCTACAGGTCAAAACCAGACTCCTGGTCGCGTGTTCAAAGGCAAGAAAATGGCTGGTCACTTAGGTGATGAACGCGTAACAGTTCAAGGTCTTGAAATTGTATCTATTGACGCTGAACGTTCTGTTTTAGTTGTTAAAGGTGCTGTTCCTGGTGCAACGAATGGTGACGTTATTGTACGTCCTACCATCAAGGCCTGAGGGGAAATACTGTGAATTTAAAAACTGTTTCCGGCTCTGCTGTTGAATTGTCTGAAGTTGCTTTCGGACGTGAGTTTAACGAAGCGCTTGTACACCAAGTTGTTACAGCTTACTTAGCTGGTGGTCGTCAAGGTTCGAAAGCTCAGAAATCACGTGCAGACGTTTCTGGCGGTGGTAAAAAACCATTCCGTCAAAAAGGTACTGGTCGCGCTCGTGCGGGTTCTATTCGTAGCCCTATCTGGGTTGGTGGTGGTAAAACTTTTGCTGCTCGCCCACAAGATTGGTCTCAAAAAGTAAACCGTAAGATGTATCGCGGTGCAATGCAATGTATCTTAGCTGAACTTGTTCGCCAAGATCGTCTTGTATTAGTTGAAGAGTTTGCTGTTGCAGCTCCAAAAACTAAAGACTTGCTTGCAAAACTTACAGACTTGAATGCAACTCGTGCATTGATCATTACAGATGCTGTAGATGAGAACTTGTATCTCGCAGCTCGCAACCTTCCACACGTTGATGTGGTAGATGCAACTGCAATTGATCCAGTTAGCTTGATTGCATTTGATAAAGTTGTAATGTCTGTAGCTGCTGCTAAGAAAATTGAGGTAGAACTCGGATGAACAACGAACGTATCTATCAAGTCCTATTAGGACCAGTATTCTCAGAAAAAGCACAAGTTTTAGGTGATACTGCTGGTGTTCAAGTGTTCAAAGTTGCATTAAATGCAAACAAACTTGAAATCAAAAAAGCAGTTGAGCAGCTCTTTGGTGTTGAAGTTGTTAAAATTAATACAACAATCACTAAAGGTAAAACAAAACGCTTTGGTAAATCATTAGGACGTCGTTCTGATGTGAAAAAAGCATACGTCACCCTGAAAGCTGGCCAAGATGTAGAAATGGCTGACTTGGGCGATACCGCTGAAAATGCAGCGGAATAAGGACGAAAATTATGCCAATTCAAAAATGTAAGCCAACGTCTCCAGGACGTCGCTTTGTAGAGAAAGTGGTTCATGACCATCTTCACAAAGGCGCTCCATATGCTCCGTTGGTAGAAGCTAAAAAACGTACTGGTGGTCGTAATAATAACGGTCACATTACTACGCGTCACGTAGGTGGTGGTCATAAACAAAACTACCGTCTTGTTGACTTTAAACGTAATAAAGATGGTATTCCTGCGACTGTAGAGCGTATTGAATACGATCCTAACCGTACAGCACACATTGCTTTAGTTTTGTATGCTGATGGTGAGCGTCGTTATATTATTGCGCCTAAAGGTTTACGTGCTGGTGATAAAGTTCAATCTGGTAACGATGCTCCAATTCGTCCAGGTAACTGTTTACCACTTCGTAATATGCCAATCGGTTCTACCCTACATAACGTTGAACTTAAAATCGGTAAAGGTGCTCAAATCGCACGTTCTGCTGGTACTTCAGTTCAGTTGTTGGGTCGTGATGGTTCTTACGCTATCGTTCGTTTACGTTCTGGTGAAATGCGTAAAATCCATGTTGAATGTCGTGCTGTTATTGGTGAAGTTTCTAACCAAGAAAGCAACCTTCGTTCATTGGGTAAAGCTGGTGCAGCGCGCTGGCGTGGTATTCGTCCTACCGTTCGTGGTATGGCGATGAACCCAGTTGACCATCCACATGGTGGTGGTGAAGGACGTAGTAAAGGTATTCAACCTGTAAGTCCATGGGGTCAAAAAGCTAAAGGGTACAAGACACGTACCAATAAGCGTACGACTAAGATGATTATTCGCGACCGTCGCGTCAAGTAAAGGAATCTGAATAATGCCTCGTTCATTAAAAAAAGGTCCATTCGTCGACGCGCACTTGTTTGCTAAGGTTGAAGCGGCTATCGCAGCTAACAATCGTAAGCCAATCAAGACTTGGTCACGTCGTTCAATGATCCTGCCGGATTTTGTTGGTTTAACAATTTCTGTTCACAATGGTCGTAACCATGTTCCAGTAATTATTACTGAACATATGGTTGGTCATAAGTTAGGTGAATTCGCGCCAACTCGTACCTATCGTGGTCACGGTGTTGATAAGAAGTCTAAACGTTAATAGGTGCTATGATGGAAGTAACTGCAAAATTACGCGGTGCCGCTATCTCGGCACAAAAAGCACGTTTAGTTGCTGATTTGATCCGTGGTAAATCGATTGCGCGCGCGCTTGATATTTTGAATTTCAGCAATAAGAAAGCAGCTGTGCTTGTTAAAAAAGCACTCGAGTCTGCAATCGCAAACGCTGAACATAACAACAGCTTAGATGTTGATGACCTTAAAGTAACTACGATTTACGTTGATGAAGGTGTAAGCCTTAAACGTATTATGCCACGTGCTAAAGGCCGTGCAGATCGTATTACTAAGCGTACTTGTCACATCACCGTTAAGGTAGGGGTTTGATATGGGTCAGAAGGTTCATCCAATCGGTATCCGCCTAGGTGTTGTGAAACGTCATAACGCTAACTGGTATGCGAGTCCGAAACAATACGCTGAATACTTGCTTAAAGATCTTCAAGTTCGTGAGTTTTTGTTGAAAAAACTTAAGAATGCGATGGTCAGCAATATTCTTATCGAACGTCCTACAGGTGCTGCTAAGGTAACAATTAGCACTGCTCGTCCAGGTATCGTAATCGGTAAGAAAGGCGAAGACATTGAAAAATTACAGCGTGAACTCACCACTATTATGGGTGTTCCAGCGCAAGTTAGCATTAATGAAATCGATCGTCCTGACTTGGATGCGCGTTTAGTTGCTGAAGCAATTGCTTCTCAATTAGAAAAGCGTGTTATGTTCCGTCGTGCTATGAAGCGTGCGGTTCAAAATTCGATGCGTGCTGGTGCTAAAGGTATCAAAGTTGAGGTTTCTGGTCGTTTAGGCGGTGCAGAGATTGCTCGTACAGAATGGTATCGTGAAGGTCGTGTGCCTTTGCATACACTTCGTGCGGATATCGACTATGCAACTATGCGTGCAGAAACAACATACGGTACGATCGGTGTTAAAGTTTGGATTTTCCGTGGCGAGATCTTAGGTGGCATGAAACAAGTCATGAACCCTGCTCCTGCTGAAGAGCGTCCAGCTAAACGTGGTCGTGGTCGTGGTGAAGGTCAAGAGCGTCGTGGTCGTCGCGGTGACCGTGCTGCTGACAAGGGAGAATAATCCATGTTGCAACCTAAACGTACCAAATTCCGTAAAGTGCACAAAGGCCGTAACACTGGTCTAGCGCATCGTGGTAGTACAGTATCATTTGGTTCGATTGCAATTAAAGCAACTGAACGTGGTCGTATGACTGCGCGTCAGATTGAAGCTGCACGTCGTACCATTAGCCGTCGTATTAAACGTGGTGGTAAAATCTTCATCCGCGTATTCCCAGATAAACCAATTACTGAAAAGCCATTAGAAGTTCGTATGGGTAAAGGTAAGGGTAGTGTGGAATACTGGGTTTGTCAGATTCAGCCAGGTAAGATCCTGTACGAAATTGAAGGTGTTAGCGATGAGTTAGCGCGTGAAGCTTTTGCTTTAGCTGCTGCTAAACTTCCGTTTAAAACCACTATCGTGACTCGGACGGTGATGTAATGAAAACTAAAGATCTACGTGAAAAGTCGGTAGAAGAGTTGAAAGCTTTGCTTGATGAGCAACAGCTTAACCAATTCCGTCTTCGTATGGCGAAAGCAACTGGTCAATTAGGCAAATCGCATGAAGTGCAAATTGCTCGTAAGACAATTGCTCGTATTAAGACACTCCTTACCGAAAAACAGGGGAACGGACAATGAGTGAAAAAACAGTCCGCACGTTAACCGGCAAAGTTGTAAGTGACAAAATGGACAAGTCTATTGTTGTGCTTATTGAACGCCGCGTTCAACACCCGTTGTATGGCAAATCAATCCGCCGTTCAACTAAATTACACGCTCATGATGAGAACAATGTTGCTAAAACTGGCGACTTGGTAACCATCAAAGAAAGCCGCCCAATTTCTAAAACTAAAGCTTGGACTTTAGTGGAAGTCGTTGAAGCAGCTGCTGAGTAATTAGACGTTCTTGTTGCATCATCGGACAATTTCGAGTACTCTTTGAGCCTTTCGAAATTGTGACCGGTGATGCTCGGTTTTGGAGTAGGGCAATGATTCAAACCGAAAGTATGCTCGACGTAGCAGACAACAGTGGTGCACGCCGCGTACAATGTATTAAAGTACTTGGTGGTTCACACCGTCGTTATGCTTCAGTTGGCGATATTATTAAAGTTACTGTAAAAGAAGCAATCCCACGCGCACGTGTTAAAAAAGGTGACGTGATGAATGCTGTAGTTGTTCGTACAAAGTTCGGCATTCGTCGTCCAGATGGTTCTGTGATCCGTTTTGATGATAATGCTGCTGTAATTTTGAACAACAATAAAGCTCCGATTGCGACTCGTATCTTCGGACCAGTGACTCGTGAACTTCGTACTGAACAGTTCATGAAAATCATTTCATTGGCTCCTGAAGTTCTATAAGAGGCAATCATGGCTAAGATTAAAAAAGGCGATCAAGTAATTGTGATCGCAGGTAAAGAAAAAGGCAAACAAGGTGTTGTTTTGTCTATTTCTGAAGATCGAGTTAAGGTCGAAGGTCTTAACTTAGTGAAGAAGCACCAAAAGCCAAACCGTGTAACAGGCGCTGAAGGCGGTATTGTTACTCAAGAGGCTACGCTTCATATTTCAAACGTGGCAATTTTTAATGCTACAACCCAAAAGGCTGACCGTATTGGTTACCAAGTGACTGAAGGCACGAAAACTCGTGTTTATAAGTCAAATGGTGAATCAGTGGCGGTAGCGAAGTAATAGGTTGAAAAGGCGATGGCCAGACTTAAAGCACGTTACAATGAAGAACTTAAAGCGAAGTTACAAGAACAACTTGGCATTAAGAATGTGATGGAAATTCCTCGCATTACCAAAATCACTCTTAATATGGGTGTAGGCGCAGCTGCAACTGATAAGAAATTATTAGATGGTGCTGTTGCTGATATGCAACTTATTGCTGGTCAAAAGCCAGTTGTGACACTTGCACGTAAATCAATTGCTGGTTTTAAAATCCGTGATGGTTGGCCAATTGGTTGTAAAGTTACTTTACGTGGCGACCAAATGTACGAATTCTTGGATCGCTTGATCTCGATCGCAATCCCTCGTATCCGTGACTTCCGTGGTTTCTCTTCGAAATCATTTGATGGTCGTGGTAACTACTCGATGGGTTTAAAAGAGCAGATCGTTTTCCCTGAAATCGATTTTGACAAGATTGATCGTATCCGTGGTTTAGATATCACGATTACGACTACTGCTCGTAGCGATGACGAAGGCCGTGCGCTTATGCGTGCATTCGGCTTCCCGTTCAAATAAGAGGTCGATATGGCTAAGAAAGGTATGATTAATCGCGAATTGAAACGCGAAAAGACAGTTGCAAAATACGCTGCAAAACGTGCTGAATTAAAAGCTACGATTGCTAACGTAAATGCAACTGACGAAGAACGTTTCGCAGCGACGCTAAAATTACAAGCATTACCACGTAATGCATCTCCAGTACGTCTTCGTAACCGCTGTGGTTTAACTGGTCGTCCTCATGGTTACTTCCGTAAGTTCGGTTTAAGCCGTAACAAATTACGTGACACAGTAATGCAGGGTGATGTACCTGGCGTTGTTAAAGCAAGCTGGTAAGGAGCGACTATAATGAGTATGCAAGATACCGTTGCCGACATGCTAACACGTGTTCGTAACGCACAAATGGCAAAGAAACAAACCGTTTCTATGCCTTCTTCTAAGTTGAAAGTTGCGATTGCAAATGTACTTCAACAAGAAGGTTATGTTTCAAATGTAGAAGTTGCTCAAGAAGAGACAAAATCTACTTTGACCATTACGTTAAAATATTTCGAAGGCAAACCAGTTATCGAAACGGTTAAGCGCGTAAGCCGTCCAGGTCTTCGCCAATACCGTGGTAAAGATAAACTTCCAAGCGTTAAGCAAGGTTTAGGTATTGCAATTGTTTCTACAAGCAAAGGCATCATGACTGATCGCGCTGCACGTGCTGCAGGCGTTGGTGGTGAAGTTGTTGCTTTTGTTTCTTAATAGGTGAATCCTCATGTCTCGTGTGGCTAAAGCCCCAGTAACTGTGCCAAATGGCGTAGCAGTTACTCAGAACGGCCGGCAGGTCGAAGTGAAAGGCAGTAAAGGTACATTGTCTTTCAACCTGCATGCGCTGGTCGAGCTAAAACAGGAAGAAGGTAAACTTCAACTTGCTCCAGTTAAAGAGTCGAAAGATGCTTGGATGCAAGCTGGTACTGCTCGCGCTGTATTAAATAACCTTGTAAAAGGGGTTAGTGAAGGCTTTGAACGTAAGTTGCAGCTTGTTGGTGTCGGTTATAAAGCTGCGGTTAAGGGTACAATTGTACATCTTAACCTTGGTTACTCGCACCCAATTGACTACGCTTTACCTGAAAGTGTAACAGCGGAAACTCCAACTGCTACTGAAATCATTTTGAAATCAGCAAACAAGCAGTTGTTAGGTCAAGTAGCAGCGGAAATCCGTGCATACCGTTCTCCTGAACCATATAAAGGTAAAGGTGTTCGTTATTCGGATGAAGTTATTCTTCGTAAAGAAGCTAAGAAGAAATAAGGCGCGAGGTTCTTATGAACGAAAAGAAACAAACCCGTTTGCGTCGTGCGAAAAGCACACGCTTGCACATTCGTGCATTGGGTGCGACTCGTTTGTGTGTAAACCGCACTCCGCGTCACATCTATGCTCAAGTTATTTCAGCAGATGGTGGCAAAGTTTTAGCGCAAGCTTCAACTTTAGATGCATCTTTGCGTAGCGGTACTACAGGTAATGTAGACGCAGCTACTAAAGTAGGTGCTTTAATCGCAGAGCGTGCGAAAGCTGCTGGTGTAACGAAAGTTGCATTTGACCGTTCTGGTTTTAAATATCATGGTCGTATCAAAGCCTTGGCTGATGCTGCTCGTGAAAACGGCTTGGAGTTCTAATCATGGCTAAAGTTGAACAAAACGAAGGTCTTGTTGAAAAGCTGGTTGCCGTTGATCGTGTAGCCAAAGTTGTTAAGGGTGGTCGTATCTTCTCTTTCACAGCATTGACTGTGGTAGGTGATGGTAATGGTCGTGTAGGTTTTGGTCGTGGTAAAGCACGTGAAGTTCCAGCTGCTATTTCTAAAGCACTTGAAGCTGCACGTCGTAACATGATTACTGTAGATCTTGCTGGTACTACTTTACAACACCCTGTGAATGCTCGTCATGGTGCAAGCCGTGTATATATGCAACCTGCTTCAGAAGGTACTGGCGTAATTGCTGGTGGCGCGATGCGTGCTGTTCTTGAAGCTGCAGGTGTACATAACGTACTTGCTAAATGTTATGGTTCTACAAATGCTGCTAACGTAGTAAACGCAACTTTCAAAGGTTTGCGTGATATGACTTCTCCTGAGAAAGTCGCTGCGAAACGTGGTCTTTCAGTAGAACAAATTCAAGGGTAATCAATCATGAAAACGATTAAAGTTACCCAGACTAAATCTTCTTCGCATCGTTTAAAAAATCATAAACTTTGCTTACAAGGTCTAGGTCTGCGTCGTATTGGTCATACTGTAGAAGTGCAAGATACGCCTTCTAACCGTGGTATGGTCAACAAAGTTTACTATATGGTTAGTGTAGAGGAATAAGCCATGACTCTGCGTTTAAATGAACTTGCACCTGCAGAAGGTGCTAAGCGTGAAAATCGTCGTTTAGGCCGTGGTATCGGTTCTGGTGTTGGTAAGACTGGTGGCCGTGGTGTCAAAGGTCAGAATTCACGTAAAAGTGGTGGTACTCGTCCAGGCTTTGAAGGTGGTCAAACAGCGTTATATCGTCGTTTACCTAAATTCGGTTTCACTAGCCAAATCGCTTTAAAAACTGCTGAAGTACGCTTGTCTGAGTTGAACAAAGTGGAAGGTGATGTTGTTAGCCTTGAAACTTTGAAAGCTGCGAATGTTGTTCGTCGTGACCAAATTCGTGCTCGCATCGTGCTTTCTGGTGAAATCACTCGCGCGTTCACTGTACAAGGTGTTGCGTTGACTAAAGGCGCTAAAGCTGCTGTTGAAGCTGCTGGCGGTAAAGTCGAGGAGTAATCTCGAGTGTCTATGACTCCTAGTTCTTCCGGTCATGTAAACATGATGAAAGGCCAACCATTTCATGTGAAATATCGTGAAATTATTCGTCGATTAATGTTTTTGATTGGCGCGTTATTGGTCTTTCGACTAGGAGCGCATATTCCGTTGCCGGGGATTGATAATGTAGCGCTAGCGCGGTTTTTTAAAGCTAATGAAGGTACCTTCTTAGGTTTATTCAACATGTTCTCTGGCGGTGCATTAGAACGCATGTCGATTTTAGCGTTAGGGATTATGCCGTATATTTCTGCATCGATTATTGTGCAGTTAATGTCAACAGTAGTTCCTTCGCTAGAAGCTTTGAAAAAAGAAGGCGAGCAGGGCAAGCGTAAGATCAATCAATATACACGCTATGGCACCTTATTCCTTGCACTCGTGCAAGGTGTGGGGATGTGTGCTGGTCTGATTAGTCAGGGTATTACCTTGAGTTCTGGACTTGCATTTTATGTTCCAGCAGTCACTTCTTTAGTTGCTGGAACAATGTTTTTGATGTGGCTTGGAGAGCAGATTACCGAACGTGGTGTTGGTAATGGCATTTCGATGATTATTTTTGCAGGTATTGTGGCGGGGTTACCAAATTTAGTAATTCAATCATTTACATCTGTTCAGAATGGTCAAGGTAGTTTAATTGGTTTGGCTGTATTCGGCTTATTGTCGCTAGCAGTTCTTGCTGCGATTGTGTTTATTGAAAAAGCACAACGTCGTATTCCTGTGAACTACGCACAAAAACAACAAGGTCGTCGTGTGTTTACTGCACAGCAAACACATTTGCCATTGAAAATTAATATGGCAGGTGTTATTCCAGCGATTTTTGCAAGCTCTTTGTTGTTATTTCCAGCGAGCTTGGGACAATGGTTGGGAAGTGCTGATCCAAATGCAGGGATTGTGAAACGTAGCCTACAAGATCTGGCATTGGTGTTATCACCTGGACAGCCGTTGTATTTAATGCTCTTTGGCGCGTTAATTATTTTCTTCTGTTACTTCTATACCGCGCTGGTTTTTAGCCCGAAGGAAGTATCCGAGAATTTAAAACGTAGCGGAGCATATGTGCCTGGTATCCGCCCAGGTGAGCAAACGGCTCGTTATTTAGATCATATTCTTAACCGTTTGACTTTTATTGGTGCAATCTATATTACCGTGGTGTGTTTAATGCCAATGGTTCTACAAAGTTCGTTTGGTATTCCATTTCATTTAGGTGGAACATCTTTACTAATTGTAGTAGTAGTTGTAATGGACTTTATGGCGCAACTCCAAGCGCACCTTACGTCGCATCAATATGATGATCAAACGTTAATGAGAAAAACGACTGCTCATCCTAAGGGATAAGCGCACTTAGAGGTTTCATCATGAAAGTACAAGCTTCTGTAAAGAAAATTTGTGGTAGCTGCAAAGTTATCCGTCGTAATGGGGTTATTCGCGTGATTTGTAGCGCAGAACCTCGTCATAAACAGCGTCAAGGTTAATTTAATTAAGACCTGTTGATTTCAGTAGGCTAATTAGGTTATTATCCGCCCCTCAAGATTTTTGTGGGGCGGTTGATTATCTTGACTGCCTTTTTGGAGAAAATTGAATGGCTCGTATTGCCGGTGTAAACATTCCGGATAACAAGCATGCTGTTATCTCTCTCACGTATATCTTTGGTATCGGTCGCCATACTGCTAAGAATATCTTAGCTGCTGTTGGTATTGCTGAAACCACGAAAATCCGTGAATTAGATGATGCTCAGCTTGATGCGATTCGTGCAGAAGTTACTAAGGTTCCAACCGAAGGTGACTTACGTCGCGAAATTTCCATGAACATTAAACGTTTAATGGATTTAGGCTGCTATCGTGGTCTTCGTCATCGTCGCAGCTTGCCTGTCCGCGGTCAACGCACCAAAACTAACGCACGTACCCGTAAAGGTCCGCGCAAACCGATTAAAAAGTAAGATTTCTGGAAGCTAAAAGATGGCTAAAGATACTCGCACACGCAAGAAGGTCACTCGTACCGTCTCTGAAGGTGTTGCACACATTCACGCGTCTTTTAATAACACCATTGTAACGATTACCGATCGTCAAGGTAATGCATTGGCTTGGGCTACCTCTGGTGGACAAGGCTTCCGTGGTTCACGTAAATCAACTCCGTTTGCTGCTCAGGTAGCTGCTGAAGTTGCTGGTAAAGCAGCTTTGGATTACGGTTTGAAAAACCTAGACGTCCTTGTAAAAGGTCCTGGTCCAGGTCGTGAGTCTGCGGTTCGTGCATTAGGCGCAGTGGGTTATAAGATTAACAGCATTACCGATGTGACACCAATTCCTCACAACGGTTGCCGTCCACCTAAAAAACGTCGCGTGTAAGGAGAAACATTCATGGCTCGTTATATTGGTCCAAAATGCAAACTCTCTCGCCGCGAAGGGACAGACCTGCAACTTAAATCAGGCGTTAAACCGTTTGATGTTAAAACCAAAAAACACAATAAAGCACCTGGTCAACATGGTCAGGCTCGTGGTGGTAAGCAATCTGAGTATTCACTACAATTACGTGAAAAACAAAAAGTACGTCGTATGTACGGTGTGTTAGAACGTCAATTTAGTAACTACTATAAAGAAGCAGCTCGTGTGAAAGGCGCAACAGGTGAAAACTTGTTGAAATTGCTTGAAAGCCGTCTTGATAACGTAGTTTATCGCATGGGTTTTGGTTCTACACGTTCAGAAGCTCGTCAATTAGTATCTCACCGTTCTATTACTTTAAATGGTCGTCGTGTAAACATTGCGTCTATTCAAGTAAAAGCGGGTGATGTAATTGCAGTGCATGAAGGTGCTAAACAACAATTGCGTATCAAAAACGCGATTGAATTAGCTGCTCAACGTGGTATTCCTGCTTGGATGGAAGTTGATCATTCTAAGTTGGAAGGTACGTTTAAAGCTGCACCAGATCGCTCTGATTTACCTGCTGAAATCAACGAAAGCTTGATTGTAGAATTGTATTCTAAATAATCCTTGAGGTAGCAATAAATGACGCGTACTGCAAACGAGTTTCTAACTCCGCAAGCGATCAAGGTCGAAGCGGTGAGCGGGACCTCGGCAAAAGTGATTCTTGAACCTTTAGAGCGTGGCTTTGGTCATACTCTAGGTAATGCTTTACGTCGCATTCTATTGTCTTCTTTACCTGGCGCTGCTGTGGTTGAAGTTGAGATAGAAGGCGTCGAGCACGAGTACAGTACTTTAGAAGGCTTGCAGCAGGACATCGTCGAGCTCTTGCTGAACCTAAAAGGATTGTCTATTAAGCTGTTCGATCAAAATGAAGCATATTTAACATTAGAGAAACAAGGTGCAGGTGACGTAACAGCAGCTGATCTTCGTTTACCTCATAATGTTGAAGTGGTTAACCCTGATCATTTAATCGGTACTTTGAGTTCTTCTGGTTCATTAAAAATGCGCCTTAAAGTAGCTCAAGGTCGTGGTTATGAAACATCTGACTCACGTTTCCCTGAAGGTGAAACACGTCCAGTAGGTCGTTTACAGTTAGATGCTTCTTATAGCCCAATCAAGCGCGTGTCTTACACAGTTGAAAATGCTCGTGTAGAACAGCGTACCGATCTTGATAAGTTAGTGATTGATCTTGAAACTAACGGAACGGTTGATCCTGAAGAAGCAATCCGCAAAGCGGCAACAATTTTGCAACAACAAATTGCAATCTTTGTTGATCTTCAGAAAGACCAAACTCCTGTTGCTCAAGAGCCTCGCGAAGAAGTTGACCCAATCTTGCTTCGTCCAGTAGATGATCTCGAGCTTACTGTTCGTTCTGCTAACTGTTTGAAGGCAGAAAATATTTACTACATTGGTGATCTTGTTCAACGTACTGAAGTTGAGTTGTTAAAAACTCCTAACTTAGGTAAAAAATCGTTAACTGAGATCAAAGATGTTTTGGCATCGAAAGGTTTACAACTCGGCATGCGTTTAGAGAACTGGCCACCAGCTAGTCTCCGTATGGATGACCGTTTTGCCTATCGTAGCCGTTAATTAAGTAGGACTATCACCATGCGTCATCGTAATAGTGGTGTGAAATTAGGCCGTACAAGCAGCCACCGTAAGGCGTTGTTCCAAAATTTAACAAATGCTTTAGTTGAGCATGAGTTAATTAAAACAACTTTGCCTAAAGCGAAAGAACTTCGCCGCGTTGCTGAGCCTTTAATCACTTTGGCTAAAAACGATACTGTTGCAAACCGTCGCTTAGCGTTTGCTCGTACTCGTTCAGCAGCAACTGTTGGTAAATTATTTACCGTTCTTGGCCCTCGTTACAAAGAACGTAACGGCGGTTATCTTCGTGTTCTTAAAGCGGGCTTCCGTGCAGGTGATGCTGCACCGATGGCTTACGTTGAACTCGTTGACCGTGAAGTAAAATAATACTTCTACGTGTAGAACAGTCAGTTGTTCCAAAAAAGGTCGGTGTAATAGCCGACCTTTTTTATTTTTGAAATTAATTTATTTTTATAATAGTGAAATAATAATCTTTAGATAAAAAATATTTAAAATTAGGTTTTAAATAAAGGCTATCACTTTACATTAGAAAAATTTGTGAAGTAGAATTCGGTAAAATAAACATTTAAAAATTAGTTATAAATGTTTATACAAAATTTATTAATGATTAAGTTGAGAGAGTTTATGAAAAAAATTGCTATTATTGGGGTAATGTTTGCTACTTTTAGTGTAACAGGGTGTGCTATAAATTTACCTTTTAATAATCGTTTAAATTATTCTTCCATTTCACAGTTATCTACATTACCAAAATTAAATGACAAAATAGTTATTAAATGGAATCCTGAGACTTTTCCAAAGCGTATTGATATACAAGGAGCAGATGGCTTTGTAGGTGGAGGAACTAGAACAAGGGTTCCTACTGGTATAGCTTTATCTAATCGGATAGAAGAAGCAATTGCTCAATACGTTACGATTTCATCAGATGGTAAACCTTTAATGATTACCGTTGAGAATGCTCGTTCGGGTTTTGAATATTCTGCTGGTATATTTAATATTACTCCAGCAGTTGATGTAGCGAATGTCACTTTAACAGCTACTTTTAATTATGAAGGTAAGAGTTGGTCTAATACTTATACTTCAAAACTTAAAGATCCTAAAATTGGAGGTAGTAGTCAAACAGGGTTATTGGAATCAGCTTGGGATGACATTGCAATCCAAGTTGCAAAAGATGTTTCTAAACATTTGAATTAAATTTTGAACTATAAATAGGAGTAAAACTCCTATTTTTACGTAGTGTAGAGCGTATTATCAGAACAATTTTATTATGAATTATTGATTGTAAAAAATGATTCTGTCATGGTTCATAACAGTTCTGATTATAAGTCTTTTAATACTTTAAAGTATCATTATTTAATATAACCACGAATCGTGGATAAAAAATTGACTTGAAAAATAAAAGAACTAGAGCCATCAGTTGAGTTACCACACCAAACCTAAAGCTCTAGTCCTAATGTTCAATAGTACCGAATTATTCTGTGTAATCGATGATTTCTTTCTTAAATTTGAATCAACTTATTGGAAGTTTCTCAAACAAATCCGCTACTCTTTAAGAATCAGAACTGCACAGCTGACCATCTCGGAAATTAGCTTTATCGCCATTTGGTATAAGTGTTCTCACTTCAGTAATTTCAAAGCCTTTTTCACACGGTTAACGGAAGAT
>NZ_KB894373.1 GCF_000374425.1 Acinetobacter tjernbergiae DSM 14971 = CIP 107465
GCCTATTTTAATTTAGCAACATGTAGTGATTATTGGTCAAGTTATGCTGAGGTATTTAACCCTGATACTCATCGCTCTGTGGGTAAACATACAGGCTTAACTAACCATGTTGAGCGATTCAATGCGACATTAAGGAATCGCTTGGGACGTTTTACACGGAAAACTTTAAGCTTTTCGAAGAAGAAAGAAAATCATGAAGCTGTCTTGCATATGTTTTTATTAAAATACAATCAAGACATGAAAAAGAAATGGCTAACACGTCATATTTGAGCACTACCAAATAATTTAGATATTCATGTTCAATCAGAAGAAGTATCTAGCTCTTCAACTTACGATCAAGAGAAGTTTGATTGGGATATATTTTTTGAAAAATATACAAATTCAGTCCAAAGCGTCGATTTCGATTCTGCTTTTAATGATTTTCAAGAATTAGAAAATAAGTATTGGATTAAAAGAGCCTTTTATTCACAGCTTTTTCAAAGAATAAGCGCTTCACAAGCGATACCATTGATCAATTGGTGGTTCGATGATCCTAGAAATGGAATGTATGACTTAGGTGATATCTTACAAGCTATACCTCATCGGTTTAAACAGAGAATGTCGTTTAGAAATGTTTTAGATACAAGATTAAAAAAATTTCTAAAAATACATTATGCTGATTTTTATATAGATACTTATGGAAGTAATCTAAAATTAGATGTTTTAAGCGAATTAACAGGAAAATCCAAGACTGATTATCTTAAATGCCTACTAGAGGGAATGAGCGAAAGCTTTGTTAGCTTAGAAAGTGAAAGTTTATTTAGGATAGCTCATTTACTCACACCTATGATTGAACCATCTCGATCCGTCGAGATTTTAGAGTATGGCTTAGACTTACTAGAAAGCGATCTAGGAAATGATATAGCTGATGGACAATGGCATGATGAATTAACACCACCTGAGAATATGATAGAGTCTATCGCTGGTTATATTTGGTCTAGTCTAGCATCTCCTTTTAATACTGTTAAATGGCAAGCTGCTCATGCCGTTAAGTTGCTTTGTGATTTTGATCAAAGAGAATTGTTGTCTAATCTAATTAACTTTATTAATTATAAAAATTACCGAAGTTTTTATGACCATAAATTTGAATTTTATCAATACTCTGCTACACAATGGTTACTTAATGCTTTATTAAAAGTATCATATAGCCCTAATAATTTCTTGAATGAATATGTTGAAACATTTAAGCAGTTAGCAGATCCAAATCGACCGCATTTGATGATTCGACTTCTAGCTTCAAAAATCCTTCTAAATTTATTTAGTTTAAAGATTATAGAGCTAAATGAAGAAGAAATTACAGTCTATCAAGGAGTTGGTAAATCCACTTTTAGTAAAGTCAAAAGAGAAACTGTGGATCTATCAAATTACTCAAATATCAATCAAGAAGATGTTGATTCGTTTGGTATTGATTTTGGTCCTTATTGGCTTGATCCATTAGGGGAAATGTTTGGACTACATCCCTCACATATTTATTTTGAGACGACGCAAACTTTAAGGAATGAAATTGGTTTTGCTGAGAAGAATCGTAGACTCAATGATATGCGTCAAAAAATGAAAATTTATAACTGGAAGCAGACAAATCATGATCATGGATCTAGCCCTAAAGTCGAAGATTTAGATTTTTATCTGTCTTACCATGCAATGATGATTACAGCTGATAAGTTACTGCAAACAAGACCATTACTTGTAAATGAAGATTGCTGGAGAGATTTTGATGAATGGATTAAACGACATGATTTATCCTGTATAGAACCCTATTGGTTAAGTGATTTTAGAGATCCATGTCCTCGAATAACTACAGAATGGCTTCCAAGAGATAGAAAGAATCCTTCAAATTGGTCTTACAGTTGCTCCCTAATTGATTATCAAGATGCAATACATCTCAGCGATATAGAACTTTGTTTATGGGGAGGATGGTCAGAAGTGCATAACTCTGATCAAGCAAAAGATATTCATATCCGTTCAAGTTTAGTGAGTCCGGAAACATCTAATGCTCTTTGGAGAAGTTTACAATGTGCTGAATCAAGCTACTCTTATCATTTACCTAGTGCTAATGATGAAAGGCTTGAATTTGAAATAGATAATTTCAACTTAAAAGGATGGATTGTTGAACAGGAAATTGATCTATCAAATTTTGATGAGGATTTATGGGGAGCATCTTTGAGATATGATGCAACTAAACCATCAAAAGAGATTATTTCCTTAATGAATTTACATTCTGATTTTTTGGGTAAAAATTGGTTTTGTGAAAATGAAAAAGTTTTAAACCTCACTCTTTGGGGGGAATATAAAAATGAAAATTATGAGTATTCAAATGGTTACAAGTTAAAAGTGAATAAAAAATTTATTCTCGATCTTCTTGGTAAAATTAACATGGATATGGTTATCTCTGTTGATATTGATCGTAGATATAAATATGGTAGTTACCAATCAAAAGAAGATTCAAAAGGACTTGACGAGTATTTACCTAGCAGCAAAAGAATTTATTTAATGAAAAATAACGGAGATATGTATGTCTACTGAAAGTCTTATTGAACTAGGGAAAAAACTAGTACAGGAATTCAATTTAGAGGATAGAACCGATACATTATCTCAATGGTTACTGCACTACTTAGCAGAATTATTTGAACAATATAATTTATCGACTTCTCCTGAAGAAAAGCGTATAGCAGCTTTAGAAATCAAAGATACAATTTTTAAGCTATGGGAATTTCGCTATAAGCATTCTCATCCAAAAAGTAGCTTTAAGAATATTGAATTACTTATTTCAACATTAAAGAAATTAAATTTAGATAATGATGATGTGTTCTACACAGGACTAAGTAATTTTAGAAATGCAGAAAAAACCACAGATCAGACTAGTCCACAATATTGGTATAACTACGCTCTTAAAATTGATAAAACATCAAGACTTTTGATAAGGAATTGCATACTTAAAGGTTATGAACTTAATGAAACTGATAATCAAGAAATTGCTGAACTTATCAGGAAAATTGAGGGATTTGATGCTTATGAAAATTTGTTCAATAAATTTTATGGTGATCAATCTAGCCAAGATCACGAGCATGAGACCATCAAAAATAATATTTCAAAAATAGATGAATTAATTAGTGCTTTAACAGAATTAAAAAATGCTTATGAGGAAAAGCTAAAGTCATAGTTTTAAAGTATCCAAGTAGGATAAGAATAGATATTTAATTATTTACGAGATTACCTATTTAAATTCATAAGAATAAGCAATTAATGAACTACCGAACTTTATTTTAAGGATGATGGAATTATATGGGTATTAAATGTAGTTTGGCTGTGCTGCATTGTAGGTATGAATTTATTGAGTATGTATAAAAAATAAATAATGATGTAAAAAATAAGTGAATAAAGTTTTTAGCTATAGCTTTATAATTTAAGTTGTAATAATTTACATTTTCTTCATAATTTTATAATTTGGGGGCGACTATAGTCGCCCTTCTTTTATTCGTGCTTCCTTCGCTTTTTCAAAGCAATCCATCATAATTGATATAATATCATATTCATGTTTATTACCTTTAACTTCTGCATAATCCATGGCATTAACTAATATAAACTCCTTATTTTTAATAGCAAAATCTGTTAAATCATCAAAGTATTCTTTACTAATATTATGATTTCTTTGACGAGCCTTAGGATTTTTTCTGATGTAATCATCATAATGTTTGGCTATACCACCAACACCAAGCTCAAGCTCTGCTAATCTTTCAAAATAATGGTAATCAATTATTACACTTTCAGCTGTAAGATAGTCCCTAATTGCCGTATGTATTTGGCACATTGGTAAAAATCGAATGATATCACTTTCACTACTTCCGCTAACGTGCATTCCCATTAATTTAGATTCGCACGAGAAACCAACATATAAAATCAGCCCACCCGACATTCCATTTGTGCATTTTATCGAAGCTGTATTTAATTTCTCGAAATAATACCCAAGTTCATCTTTATTAAGCTGCCCACCAATATAATCTCTATGAAGAATAGTACTGCTTGTATATACATTTTCATCGTATGGATGAACTTCATTGTTTGCTTCATGGAAATATGGATTACTTTCCTCAGAAAATCCAATATCGGCTAATATATTTTCTTTGAAGATACTTTCATATTCACTTAATTCCAAAATTTTCATTTCATTAAAATTAATACAATGATCAACCATTTGACCAAATTCTAGATTAAATAACTCTACTAAGACTACGTCTTCAAAATTATAATGTTCGTGTGGAGGAATTATTTCGCCTATTTTCCAGATTTTTTTAGGATAAAGGAAGTCGTCTATATTATCAAAGCCTTTAGAGCTATGGCTAGTTATTCGAAACGGGGATGTATTGGGAAGTTTCTCTGTTTCAAGGTAGTCTTTTAAAACATGCTTCGCAGTTAACAGAAAATACTTCATACCTATTTTAATTAATGTGCCTGACCCCCATTGACCAAAATATAAATCTTTAAAATCCCATTTTTCATCTCTGGTCACATCTGTAAAAATATGAAAAATGCGTCTGGTAGATAAAATATTATGTTGGTGTCTGGCTTCATTAATAGTTATTTCATCTGGATTAAAATTAATTCCAAGTTGTTTTAGTCTTTCTAGCATAGGTAAGGTAGTTCTATAAAATTCTTGATTATAATAACTATTTTAGTAGAAAAAAGTATTAGTTTATATTTTGGAATAGATAAAATAAATTAATTTTGTTAGTTAAGATGTTGATGTTGATGTTGATGTTGATGTTGATGTTGATGTTGATGTTGATGTTGATGTTGATGTTGATATATAAATAAAAGACGATGTGTTTGAATTTAAAAATGATATTTTTGATCCATTCTATAGCCAGTCAAAATTTCAGACAGGTTTGTTGCTATAGAGATGAGTTGTTAGAAAAAACCGAATTACTTTAATGTACCTGTGTAGTTATATCAATAGGAGATGGGTATTTTATCAAAATTGATTCATCTCCTATTATTTAGAGCTTGTTAAACTGAAGTAATGTTTTCAGACCACGTAATATCACCTCTATAAATCTCTTGTGTCTTAGCAATTTCCCAAGCTTCAATCCAGAGGCTAAGCATTTTATTATAGGGAGGAAATTTGATGCCTGAACCTCCCTCATAATTATTTGTGATTCGGCAATGCCAACAGCTTGTATCACTTGCAAAACCATATTTGTCGTCTTTGTACCAAAAAACTGCTTCTTCTACTTGTGAGAAAATTTCAAATCTATCTAGCCATCTACTTCTTTCAACAAGCCATCCTAATCGTGGACCTTGATGAATATCGCATTTTTTATAAATGTCACTCCCTAATAGTAAAACTTCATCAAACTGATATTCTGTGTTGATTAATGATCTATCATATTTTGTCTCATATAATTCTTTAAATTCCTGAAAAGTTGTAAATGGCTTGACCTCAACCAAAATGCGTTTATTACCATATCCTTTGATAAGGAAATCAGGAAACCATACTGCTTCAGTGTTCTTTACACCAAATGGCTCATATTCCCATTCCCAACCTAACATATCAAAAAAGATTGCCCACCTTGTTTCCAGTGTTGATCGAAACTTGATCGTCTTATAAATGCGCTGTATTGGAACTATAGCTTCATCTTCAAGGTTTTCTAGTTGGTTTTGTTCTGGCATATACTTGCTTTGAATGATTGAAAACTATGAATTATATATGAAGAGAATTGTGTAACCACGGAAATAGAGATCAATTACTAATAAATCACATTAATTCGAAATTGAACTTATATTGCCGTCTATTAATCTTGAGTTGTATGATATTTCTTAGAGACTATTAGTTGAGGCAAGCATTAGGAATGCTATCTGTAGAACATTCAACAGGAGTATGATATTTATTTAAAAACGAAATGTATTGTTTGAACAATCAAGCTAAAATTTACATCGTCAGTTATATGGGCATGTTACCCAATCAACATCCATGAGTATTTTGCATTGTTTAATGTTTGTTGAAACGCTGCTGATAAAAAAGAACCTTTGCCTAACCAAGCTTTTATTGAGTTTGTATTAAAGGGGATGTTTGAGACCATCAATAACTTGCATGATCAAAGTAATGGCTTGATTAGCTTTCTTTAAGTTTTGATTAAGAGGACATCACTTAATAATGCTTTAATAAATTTAGATATTAAAAAGTTGTTGAATTTAATTTTGAGCTTTATAGTAAGATTATTTTAATTGTAATTATTTATAAATCTTATATTTGTTATCTTATGAATTTTAGAGGGAAACTATGATAGAAAGCTTATGTACTCTAGCTGAAATACAGTTAGATCAACATAATTTTAAGGTTCTAGAATTAAAGGACGAAAATTTTGATGCCTTAAAAAATATATTAGTTTCAGAATTTCCTGAAACTTATTTGTCGAAATCTTCTTTTGAACGAACAATGAGCTTATTAGGCCAACAAGCAGCATATAGCAAATTAAAATCAAAATTCCCCAAGGGAAAAAAACTTCGTTCGGGTGATGTTGGTGAAGTAATATCAAGAACCTATATTGAAAAACATTTAGATTACGTTGTACCAATAAAAAAACTTCAATGGCGCGATCATCGTGAAATGGCTATGAGGGGAGATGATGTTATAGCAATAAAAATCGATGGTGATGATATAAATTTTATTAAATGTGAAGCTAAATCAGTACAAAGTCTGAATAAAAAGACTTTATTGGAAGCTAGGAAAGAACTAGACCAGCATGACGGTAAACCATCACCACATTCTCTAGACTTTATAATTGAGCGTCTGTATGAAATAAAAAATGATGAATTAGCAGAAAAATTAGAAACTCACAAATATCATAAAAGAATTAGAAAACAGGATTTTAGTCATCTACTTTTTGTATTTACAAAGTCTAACCCTAACTCGCTCCAAAAAGATGCTTTTGAAGCTTATAAAGGTGATTTTTGTCAAATTTCAGTTGGATTAAAAACAGCAAAACATCAAGAACTTGTCACATCAGTATTTGAAGAGTTAAATAGTCAATATGAATAAAGAGCTAATAGAAGAATTAATCAAAAATCATTTAAAACCAGAATTTAGAGGGAGATTGATTGACAGAGGGTTATCTCGGTCAATGATTTGGGATAATGGTATTTTGCCTGAAAATTCCTCTGATTTCTCAGATGAACTGACGTATGATTTATTATCTTATGGCTATTCATTGTTATCTCTTGCAATTAAAAGTATCGACAATGATGTTAATGAAACGCTAAAAAATCAGGCATTTGAAAAAGCTGCTACAGCTTTAATGACTGTAATTTATAATGGTTCGACTAACTATAGTAAATATTCATTTCATACATTGATGTGTGCTGGTGCATATCATTTAGCTCATTTTTCAGCAAAAAGTTATAGCCTACTAAATAGAGTAGAAGAACACCTTAGTAATAACATTTTAGAAAAAAGCTTGAGCCTACTTTTAACTAGGGATTTTGATAGGCTATTAGATATTATTCCTGTTTGGAAATTTGATTTAAAGAATGATTTAGATTCTTTAGTTAATAAAGATATCCATAATGAGTTAGACGAAACTTCAGTACATTTAACCTATTTGAATAGTGTTTTAGTTAATAGATATTTAGAAGTAATTTATGAGTATTTGGATCTTCTCAAAGTTGGAAATTCTAGCCGATTAGAGTCTATTAATAAAATATTAAACGAAAATATCTCAATTAGTTTGAAGTACAATTTTATTGAGGATTGGTGGATTTATAGAATAACCCTCTATCTTTTGAATGACTTATGGGATCGCACATATCACAACATTCTACCAATTGAGAAAAATAATCCTGAATGGAATGGTTATAGAACTAAATTTATTGAGCATTTAATGAATAAGGATAATGCTGAAATTGACTTATGGCCTTCACAAATTGAGGGGGCAAATAGAGCTATATATGATCTCGAAAATTTAGTGATATCCCTACCAACTAGCGCAGGAAAAACTAGAATTGCTGAACTATGCATTTTAAGAGCATTATCAAAAAAAAAGAAAGTAATTTTCATCACTCCACTTAGAGCCTTATCAATTCAGACTGAAATTACTTTGATGAACACCTTTACATATTTAGGTAATACAGTATCTTCATTGTATGGTGGAATGAGCTTATACGGTTATCAAAGAGAACAATTTTCAGATAGTGATATATTGATTGGTACACCAGAGAAGCTTGATTTTTTAATCAAACATGATCCAGAACTCTTAAACGATGTTGGCCTAATCATAATGGATGAGGGGCATATGATAGGTCCGGCTGAAAGAGAGGTTAAGTTTGAAGTACTAATACAATGCTTATTAAATAGAGAGGATTCAGATTCAAGAAGAATAGTTTGTTTATCCGCTATTTTGCCAAGTGGTCAAGAACTAGATAATTTTGTAAGTTGGATAAGTTATGATAGACAAGGTCAAGCTATTACCTCCTCTTGGAGGCCTACTGATCTAAGATTTGGAATTATTTATCCAAACAACTCAGATACAGGCTTTAGACTAGATTACGTAATAGGTGCACAAAAACCATTTATACCAAACTTTATTCCTAAGATTGTAAATAATAGATCAAAATATCCTAATTCTCAGCAAGAACTATGCTTATCCATAGCTGAGAAATTTGTTCATGATGGTCAGAATGTCCTTATTTATTGTCCAATGCAAAAATCTGTAAATGCTTTGGCCAAAAAATTAGTTCAAATGACTAGGAGCCGTAAATTAGATTTCAAAAATTTAAATATTGACTCAGAATATTTCCATAATGCTGTAAGAGTGGCCGATGAACTATTCGGTTCAAATCACTATATTGTTGAATGTTTGAAATTAGGGATAGTTGTTCATCATGGAAAACTACCAAAAGAATATCGTACAGCTTTAGAGTTATTGATTAAAAACTGTAAAGTAGGTCTTATTATTTCCTCACCTACTTTAGCACAAGGTCTTAATTTACAGGTTAATGTTGTTCTATTTCAGTCTATATATCGGATGCGAGATACAATACCACAAACTGAGTTTAAGAATGTAATTGGACGAGCAGGAAGGTCATTTGTAGATCTACAAGGAATAGTTCTATATGCAAATTATGATAATAGTAGCTATAAAGCCCAAACTTGGGAAAAATTAACCAAAGGCGAAGAACAGCTCCCTTTGGTGAGTGGTCTCAAAGATATCGTATTAAATTTACTAATAACACTAATAAAATCTCAAACAGAAAAGGATATTGAGAAAATTTATGAGCACATAGTAAACAGTAGTTTTAAGTTTGATTTTTCTTTGGATAATTCCAAAAATCAACTAAGTGAGAAAGAATTAGAAAAATGGAGTGAACGACTAAATTTACTCGACTATTCAATAATTAATCTTGTGGGTGATAAAGATTTCGATATTCTAGAGTTAGCTGAACAGATAGACATCGCTCTACAACACTCACTTTTTTACAAGCAAATTCAAGAATATAGCACTGATGAACAGTTAATGTTTAAAAAATTTGTTCAAAAAAGAGCTGAGTATTTATGGAATAAAACAACTGAAAGTACAAGAAAACAATTATATCTTTCAGGTGTTAGTTTTGACACTATAGAAAATCATGACCCTATAATTGAAGAGATATTTGAAATTATAAAAAATATTGAATCTATTTTAACGGGGTCAAATATAGATAAAGATAAAATAATTTTGAACATAAATGAATTGGCTGATAAGTTGTTTTCTATAAATGAGTTTTCGCCTAATGATTTACCTGAAAAACATGCTGATATATTAACTAATTGGTTAAGTGGTAAAAAATACTTAATGAATGATGATATTGATAAGATAGTTGGTTTTATTGAAAATGATGTTTCTTATAAACTGGTTTGGGCTTTAGAGTTTTTAAAATCTAGACATAATATTTGTGCTAAAACTGAAATTGAGGTTGAAACTTTTGATTATATTAGTCAAGCACTCGAATATGGTTTAATAGATAAATGTGCAATGACTTTGATGCAACTAGGGATTGGGTCACGTTTACAAGTTCAAGAATTAACTGATTATTTAGATTTCATAGACCCTAAGCACGTCATTAAATGGTTATCTGAGCTTAACCTTGATGATATACAAAATCAATTCAGTACGGGATTGATTAATTCATTAAGAAAGCTTCGTACAAAAATAAATCCTTTTGATAAGAAGAAGATAATAACGACTCTTACTGAAGAACCAGTAATATGGTTAATTGATGATCCAGAAAGCTATATGTTTTCAAATTTAAAATTGATAAACATAAATTTGGAAACTTTTATATTATCCAATAAGGCTGAAGCTATTGGTAAGCTTAAAGAATTTATCGAGCTAAGTTCAATGAAGATTTTACATATCTATATTGAAGATTCTACAGTAGACATCAAATATGAGTATTTTGAGTAGTAGCTTGTCTTCTTCAGAAGCTTTAGATATATAAAATTTCTTAGATTAAGATTCGAGCTGGTACTCTTATCTTATTGTCCTTATAGACAGCTCTATTTTTAACAGCAGA
This sequence comes from Acinetobacter tjernbergiae DSM 14971 = CIP 107465, assembly GCF_000374425.1. Lineage (GTDB taxonomy): Bacteria > Pseudomonadota > Gammaproteobacteria > Pseudomonadales > Moraxellaceae > Acinetobacter > Acinetobacter tjernbergiae. Next base: position 10,585 of record NZ_KB894373.1, read on the forward strand.
GTTGTCTTGTCTACTTCTTAAAGATGTTTAACTGTCCAACTAAATGGAGAATAGGTGTCTATGTTTGCTATCCACTCAGTGTTCACTTAATTAAGAATATGCACTAGACGGTTTGATTGTTGTAGGCGATTAAATTTAGATCGTAATGCGCCTACTAAAATGTGAGTAATGAACTAATTAGCAAGCTTTATTTTGTATCATGGTGTGTATCATATGAAAATATTTTATAAATAATTCATTTTAAATCAATGTTTTAATATTTTTTTTGGTATTGGATATACCTACCAAAATTCACTGATATATCAGTAACTTAAAAACCGCCGTAATTGGCGGTTTTTTATTTGGGGGTTAATTGGGGGTATTTTGGGGGAACTCATTCACGTTCTAATGTTGATAAGTATAAAAAATAATCAAATTTAGAGTTTAAAAATTAGCGAAAACTAACCCTTTGCGGCTTCGGTTCTTCATGCCCCTGTAGGTAGTGATCAGTCATTTTTTCAGTTGCATGTCCAGCCAATGCCTGAGCATAAGGTTTTTCATATTTCTCGGTAATATTAAAATACCCAACGCTCGCAGATCATGAAATGATGGTCTTTGTCTCGGCTCTAAATGATCACATGCACCAGATAAATCACGATACTTTTGGAACTGCTTTGTTAAATGATCCTCGGTAACTGCGTAAGGATGTAACTTAGTAATCCTATTTTGTTCGGTAAGCTGCGTATATGCTCGCTACGCCGTGGCTCGAAACAGATCGGACAATACAACCAATCACTGAGTACGGTAGTGTTAAATATTTTGAAAAGTATGATTCAGGATCTTTAGCCAAACGTCTTGGCAATATCCAAGCCCTAGATGGTGATGGTTTTAAATATAGCGGTCGTGGCTATATACAAATCACTGGTACTGATAACTATAAGCGAGTAGGTAAGGCATTAGGCGTTGATTTATTCAACAATCCAAACTTGGCGTTAAAGCCTGAAATTGCTGCAAAGATAATGGTGTATTGCATGAGGAATGGGGTATTCACTGGTAAGAAACTTTCTGATTATATCAATTCAAAAACTCAAAAGTATCTCTCAGTTAGACGGATCATCAACGGCACAGATAGAGCGGAAGATATTGCATGCTTTGCAAAAGTATTTGAGAAAGCTTTGAGGTGTCCTTGATATGAAAATTCATTATTGCAAACGCTCATTATCTTCACTGATAGTGAGCGTTTTCTTTATTATTTTGCCCAATTACATTGATCATATGGCTAGTCTAATTACACAAGTGTACCGCTGCAGTCGTTATTATTCTAATAAATTGACATATTATGATTCTGACTTGGTATAGCAATGTCAAAAAAAAAATAAAAAAAGAAATTACTATCCCTGTAATAAATATCTTATAGGGATAGCAGTTTTAGCAATAAAAACTTGCTAACCATCAGTTTTAAGGACGGGAGCTTATGCATTTTTCATTACCAACTAGAATTACCAATAGTATTGATCGTTCGGGATTAATAAATAGCAATCCTTTTGATCCGAATACTTCGTTGAGTATTCCGCAAGGTAAATATACCTGTGTTCATTATGGAATCATGATTCCGAACCTACCCGAACCATTTAATTTTCTGAATTTAATTGTTGTAGTGGGGCAGCCTTTAGTTAAATTGTTTAGAAATGATCATTTGATTAAAACTAGTGCAATAGATACAGCAAATGTTTTAATTGGTACAGCCACAGGAACGCCAGAGCATTTTAATGGCTATAGCGTAGAAAAAGACTGCACTTTAGTAAGTAATGGTAGTTACTTAAAGTTTGGTAATGACTTAGTTATTGAAGGGAAATATCCAGACTTTCATGCATATCGAGTAGGTCATAATTTTAATTTTGATTTAAAACTTCGCGCCACTGACAAAATTGCTCATTTCGTCAAGATGATGGGCGGAATGTATGAACATTGGGCTTTACTATGTGAGTATGAGGGATTTGTAGAGCAGGCTGGTGTGAAAATTGAAATTAAGGGGTTATGTACTTACGAATATGCCCGTGGAATCAATGTGAATGTTCCAATAGGCTTTTTTACTTATCAAATTTTAAATATCGATGATAAAATCCAAGTGCTATTTGTTGATACGTTTGGACCCTTAGGTGTAACACTACAAAGCAGAGTGTATGTGCGTTCCGTAGACGATCATGGGGGTATTTATTCTAAGGGTTTTAAATCTATTGTTCATGAATATGAGCCAGAAAGAGTAACGAATCCAGATGGTATTAGTATGCGTTTACCTCATAAATTTAGTTGGCAAGTAAATGATGATAAGGGAAATCTTCTTATTCAAATTCAAGGTATTACTAATCGTGACTTCAAATATGGCATGGCTGGTGGGTATGCAGGAAGTTATCAATACAATGGGATATTTCGAGGTAAAACAATAGAAGGTAAAGGTTATATCGAATACATTGATCCACAATGATTTTAATGCGCCCTGGTTTTATTAAAATCTGGGCGATTTACTGAAATTACATCTCAACGTATTGGAAGCCTCAAATTCATGACTGGAATTTAAGAAAAATTTTATTGTAAACTAAGTAAGAGGGTAATTTACGCAGCCTTTACTTCGTTTTCGATAAATGTTGGTAGTCATGGGTATGTCTTTAAAAGAATCAAAAATTCGTAGTGATGCTGGAGTTTTTCCTTGGCTAACTTATCTGGCTATGAAAGATATGGGATTAGATACTGATGCTATATTCTCCAGCGTGAATTTTTTAGAGCATTCACTAAATATCCCAAATAAAAATGTAAGATATGACAATCATATTCAGGAAAAATTTTGGGCTACTGCCGAAAAGGTTAGTGCTAATAAAGATATTGGTCTAGTAGTAGGTGGACTAATGCCTGTGCTACGTGGTGATTTGTTTGGATATGTATTTTTAAGTAGCTCAACTTTTGGTCAGGCTTTAAATACAACGATAAAATATTATCAATTATTTACTAGCGCTTTTGATGTTTTAAAGCTTGAAATAAAGGGTGAAGAGGCTTATCTCATAGGCTTAGAGCACCCAGTTAGACATTATTTGGAATGTGCTATCTCGGTTTTATTATCTTATTTAAAACATGTCTCTAATGAAAAATTTAAGCCCTTGGAAGTTTGGCTAACATATTGTGAAGGTGCTGATACTCAGAAGTATCATGAGATATGGGGCTGTCCCGTATATTTTAATATGCCTGAAGGATGCATCAAGTTTAATGCTGATATTTTAAATGATTCTTCTGCTACAGCTAATAAGATATTAAATAAAATCCATGAGACGACTATAGAGGAGTCTTTAACTATAATTGAAAAACATGAACTAGTTTTTAAAATTGAGAATATTCTGGAAGATCAATTAAAAGTAGGAAAATTTAAAATAAATGATATAGCTAAAATACTAAGAATATCATCAAAAACCTTAAGAGCTGACCTAAAAGAAGTTGGTACTGGGTATGAAAAAATTTTAAATGAGTATCGTCAGAAACGCGCCCGAGACTTATTGGAAAACAAAAAATTAAAAACTGATGAAGTGGTCTACTTATTAGGGTTTTCTGAGCCTTCAGCTTTTTCTAGGGCTTTTAAATATTGGACTGGTGAAACTCCTTCACAATTTCGTAAACGTAAAAGAGAAGTTGAATAAATTAGGGGCTTATGAAGTTAAGCATATTAAACAGTATGGTAACTTCCTTTTTAACTTCCTTTTTAACTTCCTTTTTAACTTCCTAAGCCCCTACCTATATTTTTATCTTGTGAGATTGATACTTGCAATCCTATTTGTAAAGCTTTACAGCTAGATTCTGGTTATTTATCCGCGTGTTATTTAGATGGAGAAAATAGATGGAAGCTAATGAGTTAGTAGAAAAAGCAAAAAATATTGCTAATCAGGATAATCCAGATAATGAGCAAGCTTATAAATTGTTATTAAATGCTTATGAAAAAGGTTCGCCAGAGGCAACCTATGCAATAGCTACATGGTATTTACATGGTTACTATGTAGAGAGAGATTTAAAATTAGCTTTTTTATTTTTAAAAGAAGCTGCTGGTAAAAGTTGGCCTGATGCTTTATTTGATTTGGCATTTAGCTATGAAGAAGGTATATATGTAAAGAAAAATAGAAAAAAGCTTTTTATCTGTATCTACAGGCGGCTATAAGAGGAGATTCCGATGCTATATCAGAGGTAGCAAAATGCTATTACTATGGGATAGGAACTAGGAAAAATCGCAAAATAGCTGAAATTTGGTATGATAGAGCAGAAGAATTAGGAAGTATTCGTACAGATTAAATTAAAAAATTAGAATAGAGCAATAAAAGGTCGTGGTCTTTACCCTATTGACCAAACTTTTTATTGGTGCTAATGTAAACAGTAAGGAAGTCATATACTATTTGGGATTTAAGAGAAATCTTGCCTAAATGAACAAAGATATGACAACCTGAACACAAAGCTAACAAGGAACGAAACGATTCAGATCGTTTTTAAAAATGTTCAAGGTTGTAGAAAAGCCCGTTAATCGGGCTTTTTTAATGCCCATCATTTTTAAATCAAATTTACGTTATAGTTTGTCATAAGGATTGGGGTAGCAATAGGGAATTGTGATGCTGATATTTATTATTGTAGTGATTATTATTGGTTTGATTTTATTGTTCTTTTTTGCCAAGAAAACTGATTCTACACAAGATAATTCTGATTATAGCCAGCCGTATTCTTCAACAACCTACTCGTGTGATTCTTCTCAGGATAATGATGCTAGACGTTCTGATGAATGTAGTTCAAATGAGGACTCAAACTCAGACTCAAGTAGTTGTGATAGTGGTAGCAATAATGATTAAAAAGCTTGTACCCCCTGAGGGGCAAGGGATACAAGATAAACCGAGTTTAAGGTAGGTCAAACCAAATCATTTGGCTGGCTTGTAATGCAGTAATCGTTGCAGTCTCATCAAACACTAAAGCATCACCCGCTTTAACCAAATGATCGGCAATCATTACTTCGCCTGAAATCACATGTACATAGTTTACTTTTTTCTGTGCTGTAATCTCTAAATGTTGATCTTTCTCAATGACTGCAGTTTTCACTTCAGCATTTTGACGTATTGACATTGGTGCAGATTCATCACCCGCGATTAAGTGCCATTGGTTTGGATGATCTTTCGGATTCAGCTGAATTTGCTGATAGGTTGGCTCAGCATCTTGTACATTCGGTTGAATCCAAATCTGTAATAGATGCACCGCTTGATCATGTTTGTTCATTTCACTGTGGGTGACCCCAGTTCCAGCACTCATCAATTGCCATTCACCCGCATTGATCTGACCTTCATTCCCCATACTGTCTTTATGAGAAATGGTGCCATCAAGTACACAGGTTAGAATTTCCATGTTGTCATGGGGATGTGTGCCGAAACCATTGTGCGCGGCAACCGTATCATCATTGATCACGCGAAGGGCACTAACCCCCATATATTTCGGGTTGTACCAACTACCAAATGAAAAGCTATGATAGGTGTCTAACCAACCTGCTTTGACATGACCACGGTTTTCACTACGATGTAGATAAGCATTCATCTTTCATCTCCCAATTATTATGTTTTGCTTGATGCTTATATTATCGATTCATAATAGAGATAAATAGTCTTTTATTGCGACATATTGTCCTAAAAATGAAATGATTGAGTATTTAACTTTTTATTTCAAATAATAAAAAAAGGCTGAATCAAATATTCAGCCTTTTCAAGTTGGTAAACGAATTTACCAATCTTTTATTTTGATTTATTTTCTAGCTGTGGAATTGCAGAGCCTTGGCCAACTGCAAGTAAACCTGTTTCAGTATAGATACCCAATTTTGCACGGGTATCGGTAATGTCGAGGTTACGCATGGTTAATTGACCGATACGATCCATTGGCGTAAATACAGAATCACCTTTCTCCATAGTTAAACGCTCAGCTTCATACGTGAGGTTAGGAGATTCAGTGTTCATGATGGTGTAGTCATTGCCACGACGTAATTCTAAAGTCACAGTACCTGTAATGGCTTTAGCCACCCAACGTTGTGCAGTTTCACGTAACATAAGTGCTTGTGAATCGAACCAACGACCTTGGTACAGTAAACGACCTAAACGTAAACCGTTAATGCGGTATTGTTCAATCGTATCTTCGTTATGAATACCAGTCACCAAACGCTCATAAGCGATATGTAACAAAGCCATACCCGGTGCTTCATAGATACCACGAGATTTCGCTTCGATGATACGGTTTTCAATTTGGTCAGACATACCAAGACCATGACGACCGCCGATACGGTTCGCTTCTAAAATGAATTCAACTGGATCTTCGATACGTTGACCATTCAGCGCAACTGGCATACCTTGTTCAAAAGTAATGCTGACTTGTTCTGGTTGGATTTCAACTTCTTCTTTCCAGAATGCAACGCCCATGATTGGATCTACGATTTTAATACCTGCATTGAGGTATTCTAAATCTTTGGCTTCGTGGGTTGCACCCAACATATTTGAGTCGGTTGAATACGCTTTTTCTTTTGACATTTTATAGTCAAAACCGTTGTCGATGAGGAATTGCGACATTTCGGCACGACCGCCTAACTCATCAATAAAGGTTTGGTCTAACCAAGGCTTGTAGATTTTAAGCGCAGGGTTAGTCAATAAACCATAACGATAGAAACGCTCAATATCGTTACCTTTATAAGTCGAGCCATCACCCCAGATATTTACATCATCTTCTTTCATCGCAGTTACAAGCATCGTACCTGTAACTGCGCGACCTAATGGCGTGGTATTGAAATAAGGAACACCACCAGTGCTGATGTGGAATGCGCCACATTGAATCGCTGCAATACCTTCAAGGGCAAGTTGTAAACGACAATCGATTAATCGAGCTTTGACTGCACCGTATTGTTCAGCTTTTTTTGGAATCGCATCATAGTCATCTTCATCAGGCTGACCTAAGTTTGCAGTATATGCATAAGGCTCTGCACCTTTTTGCTTCATCCACAATAAAGCTGCTGAAGTATCGAGACCACCAGAAAAGGCAATCCCAACTTTTTTGCCTACAGGTACGTGCTGCAAGATAGTTGCATTATCAGTCATTGCTTGTCCTAACGTTTATTAGTAAAGACCCCTAGTCGGTAGTCTTGGAGAATAAAAAATCGGAACTATTGTAACACTTTTCATTGAGCTTGTTTTCTTCAAAGAAAAACTAAGCAGAAAAATTATGCTCTAATGCATTTGTTTTTAATTTTTAAGCTGAAAAACATATTCGTTACATTAGTCTTGACTTTAGTGTCAGCATTTTCTCAAAAAGAGTCATAAACTCATATAAAAATTCAGTTAAAGTACTATGCAACAAGTTGCAAAGCCAAAAATATAGAAGGAATACCATGACTAGCTATGCAAATATCTTAAAACCATTACATTTAGGGTTTACGACAATTAAAAACCGTGTGGTAATGGGTTCGATGCACACCGGTTTAGAAGATCGTTTTTTTCATTATCCTAAACTTGCAGCTTATTTTGAAGAAAGAGCGAAGGGTGGTGTTGGTTTAATCATCACGGGTGGTATTTCTCCAAATCGTCAAGGTTGGTTATTACCCGCTGGCGGTACAATGAATAGTTTGGTTGATATTCCGCATCATCGTTTAGTAACCCATTCGGTTCATAAGCATGGTGCAAAAATTTTAATGCAAATCTTGCATTCGGGGCGCTATGGTTATCAACCTTTTGTTGTTTCTTCGAGTGCAGTAAAATCGCCAATTTCACCATTTAAACCGCGTGAAATGAGCAATCAAAATATTTTGGATACCATTCAAGATTATGCACGTTGTGCAAGCATTGCGAAGAAAGCAGGCTATGATGGTGTTGAAATCATGGGTTCAGAAGGGTATTTGCTGAATCAGTTTTTAAGTCGTCATGTCAATCAACGTACTGACCGTTGGGGTGGTGACATTGAAAATCGTATGCGTTTTACTGTTGAAATTGTAAAAGCGATTCGTGCCAAAGTAGGTGAAAAATTTATTATTTGTTTCCGTCTGTCTTTACTTGATTTAGTTCATGACGGAAATACCATGCAAGAAGTGACGATTATTGCGAAAGCATTGGAAAAAGCGGGTGTCACTTTATTAAATACAGGGATTGGTTGGCATGAAGCGCGTGTTCCGACCATTGTGACTTCTGTTCCACGTGCTGCATTTGCGGACTATACCGCATTTGTAAAGCAGCATGTTTCTATTCCTGTGATTGCCTCAAACCGTATTAATATGCCAGATGTTGCCGAAGAGATTATTGCTTCTGGCAAAGCTGATATGGTGCAAATGGCACGTCCATTTTTAGCTGATCCATATTGGGTCAATAAAACTGCAACTAATCGTGTAGATGAAATTAATACGTGTATCGCATGTAACCAAGCATGTTTGGATCATAGTTTTAAGAATCAACGTGCAACCTGTCTTGTAAATCCACGTGCAGCATTTGAAACTGAATTGGTTTATATCAAGACCAAAAAACCAAAACGTATTGCTGTAGTTGGTGGTGGTGTTGCGGGTATGTCAGCTGCAACAGTTGCTGCAAGCCGTGGTCATGCCGTCACTTTATTTGAAGCAAGTACTGATGTTGGTGGTCAGTTTAATTTAGCGAAAGTCGTTCCTGGGAAAGAAGAATTCCATGAAACCATTCGTTATTTTAAAGTGCAAATTAAACAGACTGGCGTAGATTTACGTTTGAATACGCGTGTAAGCCGAGAACAGCTTGAGCGTGAAGGTTTTGATGAAGTTATTGTGGCTACAGGTGTCGTTCCTCGTGCATTAAAAATTCAGGGCAGTACTGCACCACAAGTATTATCTTATGCTGAAGTGTTACGTGGCGCTAAAGTTGGACAAAAAGTTGCTGTGATTGGCGCGGGTGGTATTGGTTTTGATGTGTCTGAGTTTTTATTAAAACCACCACATCAACCTCAGCCACAACCTTTAGCAGACTGGCAGCGTGAATGGGGTGTTGATCCAGATCCTAACTATATCTCTGAAGGTGGGATGCAACGCCCAGAAGTGGAAATGCCAATTCGCCAGATCTATTTATTACAACGCAAAACCACACCACTAGGTATTGGTTTGGGTAAGACATCAGGCTGGGTACATCGTGCACAATTGAAAAAGCACGCTGTTCGTATGCTTCGTGGTGTGCAGTATAAAGCGGTGACTGATGAAGGATTATGGGTTGAGCATAATGGTCACGATCAGTTATTGCGTGTAGACACAATTGTTGTGTGCGCTGGGCAAGAGTCTGTAAAAGATTTAATGCCTAAAGATGGTGAAAATACTTTAGCGAACTATCATATTATTGGTGGTGCGAAGCTCGCTGCTGAGTTAGATGCGAAACGTGCAATCCGTGAAGGCGCTGAATTAGCCGCTAAACTCTAATAATTGATGAAACATTATGCATTTGAATACATTGCAGTTAAATTTCTCTTGAATAAAGAGAGTAAGCTTTGTATTCTTACGCACATGGAAGCGTGGCAGAGCGGTTTAATGCACCGGTCTTGAAAACCGACGAGGGTGTGAGTCCTCCGTGAGTTCGAATCTCACCGCTTCCGCCAAATTCAAATTTCTGACACTGTTTAACACTGTATAAGTTTTTGATTTATAAGGTTAAAGTTGGGAATTTACAATATGACAAGCCGTGACGCACTATACCAATCGGCAGTTATAAAGTAGTAAAAAATGCAGTAAGATTATTTCTTACTGCATTTTTTTATGTCTGAATTATGGCAACTCGTGGAATCAATAAACTTAGTGCTTTACAAGTTAAGAAAGCCAAACCTGATCCTGATAAGATGTATAAGCTGTCAGATGGGGGAAATCTGTATCTGCGTATTGACCAAAGCGGTAGCAAGTACTGGATATTCAATTACACACGCCCATTCTTAGGCAAGCGTAACGATTTATCTTTGGGTACTTATCCTGAAGTTTCACTGGATGATGCTCGCACTATACGTGATGAATATAAAAAACTCATCAAGCAGGGCATGGACCCAGCAATGGAGCGGATTGAAACCAAGTCTCAGAAACAGAAAGAAGCAGAAAATACCTTTCGTATTGTTGCTGAAGCATGGTTATATAAACGTGAGTTGGAACAAAAGCAGGATGACGAAACGATCCGTCGCTTAAAGCATGATGTTTATCCTTATATTGGTGATTTAATCTTTCCACAACTTACCCTTGAAGTACTTGAGGCTAAAGTCTTTAAACGGATTATTGATCGTGGGTCTTTATCTGTTGCCAAGCGTCTTAAATCAGACCTCAACCAGATTTTTAAATCGGCACGTAAAAAGAAGCTGATTCAATATAACCCGATTGAGGATATTGACCTACCTAAACCGCAAGGTGGTAATTTTGCAGCAGTGACAGAGGAACAAGACCTAGCACCGATGCTGAATAAAGTCTGGAATTACTCACAGATACATGCACGCTGTTTGCTCACCACACAGGTGGCGTTAAAAATCTCTGTGCTGACCTTTCAGCGACCTGGCGAAATACGTCAGCTTAAAAAAGAGTATTACTACCCTCAAGAACGCTGTTTTAAATTTACTGCCAGTAAAACCAAGCAGCTCCATATTGTTCCCCTGTCAGATCAGGCATTTGATTTGATTGAATCAATTATTGATCTACACCCTTATAGTGAATATATCTTTGTTGGTCGGGATGGTAAAACCTGTATTTCTGATAATACAGTCAATTCAGCTCTGAAACGATTAGGCTATGGTGGGCAGCAAACTGCACATGGATTGAGGGCAACCGCACGTACCATGCTGGATGAGATTCTGGAGCAGCGTGTGGACTTTATTGAACATCAACTGGCGCATAAGGTAAAAGACAACAATGGTACAGCTTACAACCGAACCAAGTTTCTGAATAAACGCCAAGAGATGATGCAGGAATGGGCTGATTATTTGGAGTCCCTGCTTGAGCCTATATGATAATCAGCAAGAAGAAAGCCTGTCATGTGAGACAGGCTATTTCAATTTATGCAGCTTTCAATGTCTTTTGTTCAAGCCAAGCATTGATTTGGCTTTCCGTCCACGTTGGCATACTGGCGGTTAAGTATGTCGGTTCAGGAAAATCACCCCGACGGATCATCTTCCAGAAAGTTGATTCCGCAACATTCAGCAAGCCTTTGGTTGCAGGCTTATGAGACAACCGACGTCTGCGACCACTACGATCTACATAGTCCTTTGCTGGACGTTCAGGATAATTCACCAAATCCTTGACACGATAGCGAGCTTCTAACATTTTAATCTCCCTCGTCCGTGTATTATTCTTTAGGCTTGGTTGATTTTTGCACGGCTGATTTAAAGCTCTGATGATTTTTTAGATAAATTTCATCTATAGCTCTAGCCAATTCGTGTATCTCCACAAAAAAATGACCTTTTTGACTGCCTTCATCAATCCGAAAGCATGTGAAAGGCAATTGCTGCTGACGAGCTTTTTCTTTCATTTTCTCTGGGCATAAATGTGAGTAATACACAGTTCTGATGTCCTCCAGTTTGATATGGATTGATCGGAACTGTAAAAATAAATAATCGATTGTGTTTAGGTGATTCATAGCGACTCCATTAAATTTGATTTGAGACAAACCTAAGCAAGACGAAAAAAATGCAGCAGGTGCAGCCTGACACTTTTCTGTGTTGCTTTGTCAGAGGGGATTGTAATGCGGCATGTGGTATGTAAAAATGCAAAAAACAAGGGGACTTTTTTTTGCAAATGCCAAGAATAACCGATACCCAAACTGCTGTACTCAATATCATGGATTACCTATTTATTCAGGATGTTGAGTCTCTTGCATCTTTTAATGATGCCAAAAATACTTTCAACGCTGATCTATCGGCTATAATTAAGCGTATCAATTCAGTTAGACGAAATGAGGGAAAAATAGCGCAGTTGTATAAACACTATGTATTATGTGGTCTTGAGATGATGTTAAATCTTCCATTTGAAATAGAAGACCCAATTGAACAAGAACAATTAGATAAATCCAATTATGTTTTAGATAGAATCATTTATAACGTTTTATTAAATGATTTTTATGATGATGAATTTTTAGATGATATGAAGAATTTATTTAACTATTTTCAAGAATTAAGGTTAGATAAAGGAACGATTTTTAAAGTAGTGAGACAAAGTCTTTATTTTGATTATGACAATGTTTCCATTGTGGCATATAAAAGATTTATAGATTTGGGCATACTTACTACTGAACAGTATGACTGTGATCTATCAACAATAGATGAAGATTTTCTTGAAAATTCATTCATTAGATCAATGTTGTTTATTGAATTTGATATTTTAAAAAGACAGTTTGATACTGAAAAAAAGTTTAAAGATAAGAAAATAGAAATAGATTTAAATAACTCACTAGAAGAAATAGAGCGTATTTTTTTAGCGATTCGGTCAGTAAAAAAAATGCAGCTTAAAGAAAAATTTGGTTTTATCAGTATATTAGATATTGATATAAATAATAAAAAAGATGTAGGGCGATATATAGTGAACCTAAGTGAGGTTTTGGGTCACGAAACCTCATTTTTAAAAAAAATTCCAGACTGCATTGGCTTCATAGGTTGTTGGTATTTAATTCACTCTAAAGAGCTTAACCCAGATAGCCCAACGTATTATGAGCTATATGATGACCAAGCTGTTAAGTCACGGCATAAGAAACCTTGTGATAATAAGGCACTAGAAGAAATATTGAAATATGGTTTTGAATTAAAGAACAGAACTTTACATTCACGCTATATTGATTTATATAGTTTTTATGACAGGATGAGAATGTCATTAAACTTTTAAATAATTAGTTGGGTTGTATTGAAATATTAATACAACCCTAAGTGGAATTATGCAAAACTAATTGTTAAACGGAATATAAGTATTTTTCATTTATAATGATACCTTCCTCAATTGCACATTTATTAATTAAATGTTCAATCATTCTATCTTCAGTTTTCTTATGTTTTGCTGCAAGTATTATTAGTAATTTTTTCGTTTTATCTGTTAGGAAATAATGATGTTCTCTTCCTTTCCTATTTTTTTGATAAGATTTTTGATACCAAGCATTAGACAATTGTTTCTTTAAGTTGATATAAGCATGTTGATTTGCATAGTACATAATATCAAAAATTGAATTAACCCAAATGCCAAAGTCAGCATCTTGTAAAGGCGTAAATTCGATCTGATTAAAATCCCTAAAGTCTGATGTATTTTTGTCGATGTAAGTTTTTGCCCATTTATAGAACTCAGGATGATCATAATTTTTAAAGTGCAAAGATTTTGCACTAATAATTTCGCTATGCTTTCTTTCTATTCGTTCAAGTTCTCGACTGCTTCTATAATATTTTCTATAGGTGAAAATAATATAAAGGAATCGAACATAGGTGTTTGCGATAGATTGGTTTTGGCGATAAATATCACGATTATCAAATGATATTTTATAAAGTGCAAAACTCAATAATCGCCTATCTGTTTTATATTTTGAAAAATCACGACTTCTAATCATGAGCGATTCTTTATAACTGTTAATCAAGTCCATGAAAATTTCAGAAGTAGTCTCTGTTTTATCCTTTAGCTCATAAATTAAATGGCTTTTCAACTCATTAAGGTCTTTGATTGAGTTTAATTTATCAATGTCCTTATCCATTAATTGTGGATCATGTTCATCCTCTATATCCATGCGTGATTCAAACTCAATAGCGTCCTTATTGATCACATGAAGTAACCAGACACTATCTTCTGTATTCAACTCTTTAACCAGTTTGATTAGATCATCATTGCGTGATGTGTAGCTCATGGTGCTTTCCTTTACTAAGATTTATATAAACTTTATTAAAGGTGAGTATGAGTTTCAACGAGTTTTTCTGTATGTTTTCCCACGATTTAGCGTGATTTTTTAATAATTTTTTTATAGCCCATAGAGAGCATGCCAAAGCACAATTTTGTACCCACTACCTCCAATGACACATCACGAAATCCTGTATCATTTGGCTTTGTCATTCAGATGATGGAAGTGACAAAATTGAAGTTATACAAAAGGCGTTTCTGCAATAGTTCACGACCAGATATTGTAGATAACCACAATAATAGGTCTCTAATATTGGCGAGACAATAAAAGAATACTGATGAATGATACCAGATTTTTGATATATTTACCATCGGATAACTTTAACTGGATTTATCTTGTTTTATTTTAAGGCTGACTATGCTAAAAGCCTTGATATTATTGTGTTTGGATGGTGCTTTAATATATTTTAATTTGATTTTTTAGTTATGTGTAATGACTTTGTTTATAAATATATAATCAACTTATTAAACTATTCATTAAAAGAACTTAATTTAATAATCTCTAATCTTAAATTTAATTATTAAAATAATTGTCACTTCATATAGTTCTAAACTATAGGTAAGTGACCATGAAGTTTGAAAACACCTCATCAAGTAAAATATGTGAAGCAAATCTATCTATTGAGATAGAAGATTTTATAAAATCCAGTTTATATGCAACAAGACAGCCTCGCTCTTTTTATAAAAACTTTTGTGAATTACTCCTTGATTTTGATCAAGTCTATAATCCTGATTTTAGTTATTCAAGTTTATTGCAGTTATTTTGTAATTTATTATATGAGTATCATCTTGATTTAGATTCACCAACAGACTTATTGAGATGTTTAAAGCGCAGATCATTTGATGAATGGCAAAGATATTTCAATACAATGAAAAGTGCTCATTTAAACGAAAGACGACAACACCGTTATAATGAAAGCCTACATGCTGAAAACCTAGATGGGCGATTGACTGAATTAACCAAAAGCTATAAAGCTCTATTGGTTGTCAGTATCGAGTTAAGTTATATCACCAATGTTAATATCCAGAGAGTACAAGATGATCTGGAGCGTTTCCTTAGAAAAGTAAACCGCTCTAAATATGGAGATGATGTATTACTACTGGTATGGGCTTTGGAACAAGGCAGTAAGAGCAAAGGCTATCATTACCATGTTGTATTTATTTTTGATGAACGAGACCGTATAGGGGCATGGACGATTGCGAATGATATGGGTGAATTATGGCAAGATATTACAGATGGGGATGGATGTTATTTTAATTGCCATGATCGTCGTTATTTAAAGCAATATGAAGAAAATGGAATGGTAGGGATTGGTATTATTTACAGTAATTTAAAGTACCAAGTGGATAGGATGCGTGCGGTTTTATTATATTTAGCCCGACCCAAGAAAGAACAATATCTCAGGATTAAAGCCACCAAGAAGATGAAGACCTTTGGTATGTCACAACGTTGATCCCAAAAAATCACAGATATATATCATTAACATGAAGATTGAATGTTTCTTTTATCCCTTACATTCAAAAACACAGGCTTGCCGATTGGTAAGCCTTTTTTCATTTAATGAGGATTATCTTATGAATATTACATGTCCATATTGCTATTCAGCCAATGTTAGCCGTGCAACTACACAGCCATCAGGCAATAACAGTTTTTCTTCAATGGCAGGTGCAGGGATTGGTGCAAGCCTTGCCAAGAGTTTCCCTACGCCATTTTCACCATTACTGGGTGGGCTTGCAGGTGCAGTGGTTGGTGGTTTGCTGGATAGTCTGGTTCAACCCTCACAGCCACAGCAGCCTACCGCTTATTTCCATTGCAACAATTGCCAGCACAATTTCAACTAAGGACAGGAGAAATCATCATGGCACATCAACTTGAACAAATGGCGTACGTCGGTGAAACCCCGTGGCATGGTCTGGGTAATCAACTCAGTCCACATCAACCGATTGAAGTCTGGGCGCAGCAGGCAGGCATGGACTGGCGGATTGAATCATCCGATGTCAGTTACATGGCAAAGAATGATCGGGGACAATCTATTATTCTTCCTTATGAGGAACAGCGTGTTTTATACCGTTCTGATACCCATGCACCTTTATCGGTAGTCAGCCAGCGTTTTCAGGAAGTTCAGCCCAAAGAAATCCTTGAGTTTGTGTGACATGAGGTTGTTTGAGTAATTGTTCCAACGAGGAAACTTGTTGAGGAACCTGATGTTCCGTCATCAGTAGCCTACTGGCACATGCAGGATTGGTAACGATTCTGTGTGAAACTGCTGGGACAATGTAGCTGGGCTTAAAGCCCATATCGATGCTGTGAAGCAAAGGTATGACCTGCGAGCATCAATGCGGGTACAGCGCTAGGCTAGATGGTATGACCAACATAAGTGAACTGCTGATAAACATCGTTAGGATTAACAAGCCAAAGATGCTGATAGGCTTGAACCAAAAGGTATGCGACTGGTTATTCCTTTGAATTCTAGGAATACACGGACAATAAGGTCGCCGGTGGAAAGGCAGGGTCTAACCCATTTCGTTACTCAAATGAAACATGGTAAGCCCGTATCATTGCCTTAATTAGGGCAGGCAAACTGTAAAGGATGCTGTTGGTGGTGCGGGTAAAGGAATGTGGAGAAAGCGAATGCCACTCGGTAATGGAGAGGATAGGGATTGAGTGATTTAGCAATATTATCCCACGCGAAAGCGGGCAGACTTCCACAAGGTCTTTCTTTACGAGAGAACTTTATTAACCTTCTAAAAGAGGGAATAGCAGATGACTACGCAACAAATGATTTGCGCGGGTGCACCCTCACACCAAGTGATAGCATGGTCCAATATTAATTGGGCAAAATGTCATCAGGAAGTGCGAAGGCTCCAAGCGCGTATCGTAAAGGCAACACAGGAAAGGAAACATAACAAGGTCAAAACTTTGCAATGGATTCTTACCCACTCGTTCAGTGGCAAAGCATTAGCCATTAAGCGAGTTACTGAAAATCAAGGCAAGCAAACCTCAGGGGTAGATGGTGTTATATGGTCTACTCCTGAATCCAAATCTCAAGCAATCCTGTCACTCAAGCGGCGAGGGTATCAGCCTAAGCCGCTTAGGCGTGTCTATATTCCCAAAGCCAATGGGAAGAAAAGACCGCTTGGAATACCAACCATGCACGATAGAGCAATGCAGGCACTTTATCTACTTGCGCTTGAACCCGTGGCGGAAACGACTGGGGATCATCGTTCATTTGGTTTTCGAACCAAGAGATCCACTGCGGATGCAATTGAACAATGCTTCATCGTATTGTCCAGAAAACATGGTGCTCAATGGGTACTCGAAGGTGATATCAAAGGTTGCTTTGATAATATCAGCCATAACTGGCTATTGAATCATATTCAAACGGATCGCATGATTTTGAAGAAATGGTTGAAAGCTGGTTATATGGAAGACAAACAACTTTTTCCAACTGAGGCAGGCACTCCACAAGGTGGGATTATTTCACCTACGTTGGCGAATCTTGTCTTAGATGGGTTGGAAGCTAAATTAGAGGCTGCTTTTAAACAAAAGCGGTACGCTAATAGAATCCAGACTCGTCTGAAGGTCAATTATGTACGTTATGCGGATGATTTTATTGTAACAGGTTGCTCGAAAGAGTTGCTGGAACAAGAAGTCAAACCAATCATTGAGGACTTTATGAGAGAGCGTGGACTTATGCTTTCGCCAGAAAAGACCAAGATTACGCATATAGATGAAGGTTTCGATTTTCTAGGTCAAAACCTACGTAAGTACAATGGAAAACTATTGACTAAACCCTCCAAGGGAAATGTGGCAACATTTCTGGAAAAGGTTCGTAAAGTCATCAAAGGGAATAAGACACTGGATCAAGAACATCTGATTTATAAACTTAACCCAATGATCCAAGGCTGGTCAAATTATCATAGGCACATCGTAGCGAAAGAAACATTTGCTCGCGTAGACCATGAGATTTGGTGTGCTTTATGGCAATGGGCACTTCGTCGCCATCCTCAAAAAGGAAAAGGCTGGGTTAGAAACCGTTATTTCCATACTGTGGATACTCGTAATTGGGTATTTGCAGAAGCGACAGGAGAACGATTTCCAGATGGAAACCCGATTCTGAAATCACTGAGGAAAATGGTTGATACTCCTATTCGAAGACACCATCCGATTAGATTAGAAGCTAATCCTTTTGATCCTACATGGAATGGGTATTTTGAGGAGCGTATGAATCTCAAAATGCAGCATTCGTTGAGAGGGAGGAAGCGGCTTAATTATATCTGGTCAAAACAGGATGGTTGTTGCCCAATTTGTCGAAAACTGATTAACAATGAATCTGGGTGGAAGTTGCATCGCAAATCTTTACCCTTTCAAGGTCAGCAACACGGATTCACTGATACCATTATGGTGCATCCTCACTGCTCTAATCAGATCAATGCCTTAGATTTAAAAGTTGTGAAGCCGGTTCGCGAAAGTGGACTTAGGAAGGCTTGAGCCGTATGCGGGGAAACTCGCACGTACGGTTCTTAGGGGGGAATGGTGTAGTAATACAGTGTTCCTACCCGACTATCGTGATCTGACCGAACAATCAGGCTTTGAACTGGAAACCGCAGGCGTATTGAAAGGTGGCAAGAAATTCTGGGCATTGGCACGGACAGGACAAAGCACCACTCTCAAAGGTAAGGATGTCAGCAATGGCTATATTCTTCTCGCAACAGCATGTGATGGCACACTGGCAACCACAGCACAATTTACCTCTATCCGTGTGGTGTGTAATAACACTTTGGCGATTGCCTTACGTAATGGCAGTACCAGTGCAGGCGTAGTGAAAGTTCCACACAGTACCCGATTTGATGCGGAAAAGGTCAAACAGCAACTGGGTATTTCCGTTCGTGCATGGGATGAGCATATGTATGAAATGAAACAACTGAGTCAGCGTAAAGTCACCCAGCAGGAAGCGGCAGCCTATTTTGATGCGGTATTTAACAATACCAGTCTCAGCATTGCTGAACAGGATGACAGCATTATCCAGTTCTACCGTAATGTGGCAAATGAAGCCCAAAACGCTGCGACCAATAAAACTGAACCGAATGGACGAGCCATGTCGAAAGTCATGGATATGTTTAATGGTCAGGGACGGGGTGCAGAACTCAGTTCAGCCAAAGGTACAGCCTATGGTTTACTGTGTAGCATCACTGAGTTTGTTGATCACGAACGTCGAGCCATGAGTACCGATCACCGACTGGATTCAGCATGGTTTGGTACAGGTGCAGCCATGAAACAGCGAGGACTGGAACAGGCACTCAGAATGGTGGTCTAACTTTGGCTGGATTTAGAACCAGTCAAATTAGCCTAAGGAATATACCGATTGCTTAAATCCTTTGTTTCCCTCTACCCAAAACTCCCTTTTGCCACATCGCCCTGATGTGGCTTTTTTTATGCCGCAATTTTAATTTTTACAGACATGGAGTATCTAATGAACCATATTGTTGAACCACAAACCAGTAAATCCACAGCCTCAGCATATTTAGCATCACTCCCACAATCTGCTAAACCACACCGTTCCCATGCCAAACGTCTTGCTAAAACCAAAGGTATGAGCCGTGAACAATGGCTACAAGTCAGAAAACAGGGGATTGGCAGTAGTGATGCCGCAGCAGCCTGTGGGCTTAATCCCCACATGAGTATGCTGGAACTATGGATGATTAAAACAGGTCGGATGCAGACACAGCCTGATCAACCCACCCAAAACAGTTATTCACCCTTATATTGGGGCAATCAGCTTGAACCTCTGATTGCCAATTATTACCAGCACAAGACAGGTCATAAAGTGCGTAAGGTCAATGCAGTGTTACAGCATCCTGATCCTGACAAACACTTTATGTTAGCCAATTTGGACTATGCCGTTGTGGGCTGTGATGAAGTGCAGGTATTGGAATGTAAATCTGTCGGTGAATGGGGAACCAAACTCTGGCGTGATGGTGTGCCTTTATACGTGATTATTCAGGTACAGCATCAACTGGCAGTCACAGGCAAACAGGCAGCGCATATCTGTGTCTTGATCTGTGGACATGAAGCCAAGATTTTTAAGGTTGAACGCAATGAAATTGTGATTGACCAAATCATGACTTCTGAACGGATATTCTGGAACTGTGTTGAAAATGACATACCACCGAGTGTTGATGCCAGTGAATCAGCCGCCAAAGCCCTGCAACTGCTTTACCCCCAACATACACCTTTGCAGAGTGTTGATTTCTCTATGTTAGAGGGAGTCGATCAACTGTTTACCGACCTACTGCATGAGGAAAAACAACTCACCGACCATCAAACCAAGTATGACTATCTCAAGCATCGGATTCAGGCATTAATGAAAGATGCCGAAAAAGCCATATTTACTCAAGGCAGTGTGACATGGAAGAAGTCCAAAGACAGTGTGGTGCTGGATCAAAAGGCATTGTTACAGGCACAGCCTGAGCTATTGCAACAGTACCCACAATCCCGTCAGGGTAGCAGACGATTTAATGTTTATTCTGCAACGGCATAAACCACCTGTCTTGATCTGCTTCTACCACATCAATCTATTTTTCATTCCCTAAATTTGTAATAAGGACAATCACCATGATTAAAGGTCTCGCAATTACACCACCCGTTTTAGGACGTATCAGTATTGGCAAAATTGTCGAAAAGAATGGCAAACGACTCCCTGAAAAAGATGACCAGTTTACCATTACCAGCCAAATCCAAAACAAGGATGGATGGGTGAAACATCCACTGGATGAGCAACTACGTGCCAAAGCACCTAATCAAAACCAAAAGCTGAGAAGCATTCCAGTTCGTATGATTTTTAATGATCCTGAGTTGAACCTACGGGCAGAGTACAGCTTATTTGACCGACAAACAGGGCGTTTAATCTGCTCAGGCAATGGAGAAACTTGTCAGCGACTCGGACAAAACGGTATTGAACAACATCCATGTCCATCACCTGATTTATGTCCATTGGCGCAAGGTGGACTGTGTAAACCCTACGGACGGCTGTATGTGAATCTAGATGAATCGGATGAGTTTGGCACATTCATCTTTAGAACCACAGGCTTTAATAGCATTCGTACCTTGGCAGCACGGCTTCGTTACTATCATGCGGCATCGGGTGACTTGCTTTCATGTTTACCATTGCAACTAACGCTAAGAGGAAAGAGTACCACTCAAAGCTACCGTACCCCGATCTATTACGTGGATTTAACTTTACGTGATGGTGTGAATTTGCAGGAGGCAATTACGTCAGCCAAACAGATCGATGAACAGAGCAAGGCAGCAGGGTTTTATCAGGAGGCTTTGGATCATGTGGCACGACAAGGTTATGGCAATGCCAGCTTTGAGGTGGGAGGTGAGGAGGGGCTGGATATTGTTGAGGAGTTTTATAATTCAAATGAGAAAGAGGAGCCTCACCAATGTGGTGCTTTATTGGGTGTAACGACAATGGGACAAGAGTTAGCTCGTAGTGTTAAAGCACTAAATTAATAGCTAAGGGAACTTTTAGGTTCCCTTAGCAACTAGCTCAAGCTAAATTTTTTAATACGCCACATTTATCAGCAGTACATAAACCGTCACAGGTTTTCCGAATTTCTAACAACTGCTCGATGAGTTTCTGTTGGTTTTTAATACTATCTTGTACATCTCTAATATGAGAATCAATAAGTTCGTTTACTTCAGAACAATTTTGGGCAGGCGTATCTTTATAAGTTAATAATTTCTTGATTTCACTAAGATTCATGTTCAATGTTCGACAATTGACAATAAATTTTAATCTATCAATATAGTTTTCAGAATACAGTCGATAGTTACCCTGATTTCTTTCGGGTGGTGGGATTAAACCTTCTTTTTCATAGAACCTGATTGTTAATACTGAACAAGAGGTTTTCTCAGATAACTCACCTATTTTTAAGAACATGGTAATCAACAAAAACTAGCTTGACTCTATAGTAGCTATAGGGATTTTAATATGCAATAAGTAAAGATATGACTATAGGCACATCAATGAGTGGTTGCGGTTGTAATAAAGAAAGTTCTTGCGACGATACCAAGCAAAAACAAAATGAATCAGAAACAGATTCTTGTAAAGGTAAAGATTCAGCTACTGAAGTAAGTAAAAGCTCTTGTTGTGGTAATGAGTTACAGCAAGGAGCTAACTCTGATGAAAAAGATACTTGCGGTAGTAACCAGCCGTGTTCTACGCAGTCGAATTCATGTTGTGGTTCGGATTCGATAACTTCACCTGAAACGATTCGGGGGAGTGAAGATACAGCGACTTTCATCAGTGACTATAACATCCCGAAAATGGATTGCTCCGCAGAGGAACAAATGGTTCGGATGACTTTATCTTCATTAGTAGATGTTAAGAGGCTGGTATTTGATTTGCCAAACCGAAACCTAAAAGTTCTGCATAATGGTGAAAATAATGAAATCACTGCAAAACTTGAAGCTCTTGGATTTGGAGCAAAATTAAATAAAACTGAAGCTTATGAAAATAAAGAGCACACACAAGAAGCCAGTACTTTTCTGATTCCAAAGATGGATTGTTCGGCAGAAGAGCAAATGGTCAGAATGGCTCTTTCTCCCTTGCATGAAGTTAAAGGTTTATCATTTGATTTGGCACAAAGACAGTTAGTTGTTTTCCATACAAATGGGATTAATGAAATTACCACAAAACTTGAAGCCCTCGGTTTTGGTGCAAAGCTTGTGGAAACAGTAAAAGCCACTGGGGAATTGCCTGAAACGCCAGATCCGACTAAGCAGGCGAAAGTCCTAAAATTATTACTAGCGATTAATGGTGTTCTTTTTTTTATTGAGTTCATAAGTGGCATCATTGCTGCATCGACGGGGCTTATTGCGGATTCTCTTGATATGTTTGCAGATGCTGCCGTTTACAGTATAGCACTTTATGCGGTAGGGAAAGCAGCTAAATACCAATTAAAAGCAGCTCATTTTGCAGGATGGATTCAACTTTTATTAGCTTTGATCGTTATTATTGATGTTGTCAGACGTTTCATGTTCGGTAGTGAACCAGAGTCAGATTTGATGATCATTATTGGCTTTTTAGCACTTATTGCCAATGTGACGTGCTTGTATCTCATTTCTGGGCATAAAGATGGTGGAGCCCATATGAAAGCGAGTTGGATCTTCTCTGCTAATGACGTGATAGTAAATATGGGAGTAATTTTAGCAGGTGTACTGGTTGCATGGACGGGCTCAGCTTATCCAGATTTGATTATTGGTATTCTTGTTTCATTATTTGTGCTGAATGGCGCTCGAAAAATTTTGGCGTTGAAATAAGGTACAGACAATGAATTTATTTCAAGTAAAGCAAGATCAGACTGTAAAAATCATTGATCTTAAAAAGGGTGAACAGTATCAAGATAAAAATGATCCTGTTCTGGAGCGTTTAGAACTGCTGGGCTTTAGAGTAGGTGAAACCTTACAAGTGCTTGCGAAAGGGCTTTTTGGTGGTGATCCTGTGTTGGTTCAAATCGAAACCTCACGTTTCGCCTTAAGAAAAAATGAAGCAGAACGAATTTTTGTAGAGATTACCAATGGACACTAAAAATATTGCACTTGTTGGTAATCCTAATTGCGGGAAAACATCACTTTTTAACACCCTCACAGGGACTCGTCAAAAAGTTGCAAATTATGCTGGGGTAACAGTTGAACGTAAGGAAGGTTTTTTTAAACTACCTTCTGGTGATACCGTTCGAGTATTGGATTTGCCTGGGACTTATAGTTTAAAACCGAGCAGTTTAGATGAGGAGGTCACTAGAGCAGTATGCTTTGGTGAATTAAAAGGCGAAGTCATACCTGATATTTTTGTATGTGTTGTCGATGCTACGAATCTTCATCTTCATTTAAGTCTTGTACTTGAAGTCAGAGCTTTGAACAGACCAATGTTACTTGTTCTTAACATGATGGATGAGGTTAGAAAGCGTGGGATTGCAATTGATACAACGAAGCTATCTCAGCTTTTAGGTATTCCTGTTGTTGAGTCAGTAGCTGTAAAAACAAAAGGCATTCAGGGACTATTGACCCAATTGGATCAAAAGAATTTGTTTGTTGCCCCTTATCATTCTGATCTGAGTCACTTTGACCAAATCAAATATATTACAAAACAAGTCATCTTGAAAAATGATAATGGTGATAAACGAACGGCTTTCTTGGACAAAATATTCTTACATCCAGTTTTTGGATTATTAATATTGACCTTTACCATGTTTGTAATGTTTCAGGCAGTCTTTATTTGGGCTCAACCATTAATTTCCTTTGTTGAGGATTCGATTACATGGTTTAGTGGTGTTATTGGACCTTTAATTTCGCACCCACTTCTAAGAAGTTTGATTGTTGATGGTGTGATTGCGGGTGCAGGTAGTGTCCTTGCCTATATGCCTCAAATTCTTATTTTATTTTTCTTTATTTTAGTTTTAGAGGAATCAGGTTACTTACCTAGAGCTGCTTTTTTATTGGATAAACTGATGTCTAAAGCAGGTTTAAGTGGGCGTTCATTTATTCCACTGCTTTCAAGCTTTGCTTGTGCCATCCCAGGAATTATGGCAACACGAAGTATCAGTTCAGAAAGAGATCGTTTAGCAACGATTATGATTGCACCTTTAATGACGTGTTCTGCACGATTACCTGTATATGCTTTGCTGATCGCTGCATTCATTCCAAACAAGTTGGTTTATGGGTGGCTCAGTTTACAAGGTCTAGTTCTATTCGGGCTTTACATGTCAGGAATTGTATCCGCTTTATTGGTTTCTTTATTCCTGAAATTAGTCAGAAAAGATAAAACTGAAAGTATTTTCATTTTTGAATTACCTACATACCGTATTCCAGATGTTCGAAATGTAGCTTTGGGGCTTTATGATAGAGCAACTATATTCTTAAAAAGAGTTGGTGGAATTATTGTCGCGCTGTCTATTTTATTATGGTTCTTGGTAACGTTCCCATTACCACCCGATAACCCAACAATGCCACCAATCAATTACAGTATAGCTGGACAGTTAGGGCATTTGATTCATCCAATATTTGCTCCGATTGGATTTACTTGGGAAATTTGCATTGCTTTGATTCCTGCAATGGCAGCTCGTGAAGTGATTATTGCTGCATTAGGCGTGATTTATGCAATGTCTGGCGATGAGGATGCAGTTACCCAAACTCTATTATCTCAAATATCAGGTCCTGATGGATGGGGATTAGCAACAGGTATGTCATTGTTGGTTTGGTTTATTTTTGCCCCACATTGTTTAGCAACACTAGCGACTATTCGAAGAGAAACAGGAAGTTGGAAACAACCAACCATAATGGCTGTTTATCTCTTTTCGTTGGCTTATCTATTCGCTTTTATCACTTATCAAGTTGTTAGTCGTTTAACGGTTAATTAAAGATGAGTCTGACTGATATCACGTCAAAAATCGTGGCGAAGCGAGAGAAATATGCCTAATACTCTACAAATAAATTCAACCAAAAAAATGTTTCAGTTTTATCCTCGCAATTTATTTTGGCTTGGGCTTTCCGTTCTTGCCATTGTTTTGGATCAATGGACAAAATGGATTGCCTTAGAAAAAATTCCTCACATAGATTTACCATGTCAGGATAGCGTAGAAAAAATTTGTGCTTATTCTGATTCTATTCAGGTCATTCCACAAATTCTTGATTGGACATTGGCATATAACCACGGCGCAGCGTTTAGCTTCTTATCTGATGCAGGTGGTTGGCAACGTTATTTGTTGACAGGTTTAGCTGGTATCTTTTCCCTGATCTTTATTTTTTGGCTAATGCGTATCCCAAAGAAATTAGTCATTTTACCTATTGCTATTTCGCTGATTTTAGGTGGTGCCATAGGTAATTTAATTAATCGAATGGTTTTGGGTTATGTGGTTGATTTTATACATATCTACTATGAGAAAACTTGGAGTTTTCCAGTATTTAATTTAGCAGATTGTTCGATTACTTTAGGCGTGATTTTTTTGCTGATTGATACGTTTTTTCTTGAAAAGAAGCGTACTCAAAGCATGAGTAATAAACATGTCTACTATTTTGATTAGTTGTGAGGCAATCGCTTAGGGCAAAAAGTTGATTTTGAATTAAAGGCTGAGGGTGAAACTTACACAGTGGTAACTGTTAAGTTAAAAAAAATAGAATGAGTTAGCAGATAGCATTTTGAGAGTAATAAGGTTCTTTTCAAGAGGACCTTGTTCTCTTCTAAAAGGATTAAAAAAATTAAATATACGGTATTGCATATATATGTTAATTCGCATATAAAGATATAAGAATATATCAACAGAGTCTAGTTTGATGACAGCTTCATTAGATGTAAAGATTTATCACAACCCTGCCTGTGGGACATCTCGGAACACTTTGGCTTTGATTCGTAATACAGGAATTGAGCCAACGGTGATTGAATACCTCATTACACCACCGAGTCATGACGAATTAATTAAATTGATTCAGGGTGCAAACTTAACGGTCAGAGAGGCGATTCGGCAGAATGTTGATCCTTATCGTGATCTGGAACTTGATCGCCCTGATTTGAGTGATGAACAATTACTCAGTTTCATGCTTGAACATCCTATTTTAATCAACCGCCCATTTGTGGTGACTGAACGAGGCACTTGCTTAAGCCGTCCATCAGAAGTCGTTTTAGAAATTCTGCCATTACCTCAAAAGGGTGCTTTCATTAAAGAAGATGGTGAACAAGTGATTGATGAAAATGGTCAGAGAGTGAATTAAAAAATTTAATTTTTGTATATGATTATCTGCATATCCAAATGAATAAATAGGTAGCAAAGATGGATCAAGTTAATTTTTTTAAATGTTTATCTGATGAAACCCGTCTCAATATCGTGACTTTAATTGCTGAGAATAAAGAACTCTGTGTCTGTGATCTGACAGAAAAGCTACAACTGAGCCAACCCAAGATTTCTAGGCATCTGGCGTTATTACGTTCTTCAGGATTGTTGCAGGACAGACGACAAAGCCAATGGGTGTACTACAGCATTAATCCACAACTACCAGCTTGGTGTTTTGAAATTCTAGTCACTTTACAAAAAACATCATCCAGTCAAGTTGTGGTCGATACCAACACGTTTCCTATCAATAGTTATTGTGAGTAATAGATTATGAAATTCCTTTTTTTGTGTACTGGAAATAGCTGCCGTAGCATTTTGTCTGAAGTGCTGTTTAACAGTCGTGCGCCTGAAAACTGGAAAGCGTACAGTGCAGGCAGTAAGCCATCTGGACAGGTGCATCCATTAACGATTGAAACCTTGCAAAACTTAGGTCTGTCAACGGATGGTTTATGGAGTAAAACGATTGATGACTGTGAACAATATCAACCTGACGTGGTGATTACAGTCTGTGATTCAGCAGCGCAAGAAGCTTGTCCACTTTATTTAGGTGGAGCGATCAAGGCGCATTGGGGTTTAGCTGATCCATCACACCTAGACTTGCCTAAAGAAGAAAAATTACAGGCATTCCAAGTCACTGTAGACCACATCAATCGTCGTTTAGATGCGTTATTTGCACTGGATACAGCAAATATGACACGCCCTGAATTGATTGCTGCAATCAATCACATCTCAGATATTGAATGAGAACGTCATGGCTCAACAAAGACTGTCATTTTTAGATCGTAACCTGACGCTATGGATTTTCATTGCGATGGGATTAGGGATAGCAATAGGTGTGTTCTTTCCGCAAGCTTCCGTTACTTTAGACAAAATGAGTGTGGATTCCGTCAATATTCCAATTGCGATTGGTTTGATTCTGATGATGTATCCACCTCTAGCCAAGGTGGACTATGCTACTTTGCCACAAGTGTTTAAAGACAAGAAAACCTTAACTTTGTCTTTGGTGCAGAACTGGGTGATTGCGCCTGTATTAATGTTTGCATTAGCAATTATTTTTTTACATAGCTATCCAGAATACATGACAGGCTTGATCCTGATCGGTTTGGCTCGCTGTATTGCGATGGTTTTGGTGTGGAACGGTTTAGCCTGTGGTGATAACCAATATGTAGCAGCGTTGGTGGCATTCAATAGTATTTTCCAGATTCTGTTTTTTAGTACCTATGCTTGGCTGTTCCTCACATTCTTGCCACCCTATTTCGGTATCGCAGGGCAAGTGATCAATGTTGATTTCTGGACGATTACCCATGCGGTGTTGGTTTACTTGGGGATTCCATTTTTCCTCGGCTTTATGACCCGATTCACTTTAGTGAAAGCTAAAGGTTTAGATTGGTATCAAAATGTCTTTTTACCCAAGATCAGCCCACTCAGTTTATTGGCACTTCTTTTTACCATCGTGGCAATGTTCAGCTTAAAAGGTGGTGATGTGGTGAGCTTACCATTGGATGTTCTGCGTATCGCAATTCCACTCACGATTTATTTTATTGTGATGTTTTTCATTAGCTTCTTTATGAGCAAATGGATGGGCAATGACTATCCTAAAACCACCGCAATTTCTTTCACGGCTGCTGGTAATAACTTTGAGTTGGCTTTGGCTGTAGCGATTGCAACCTTTGGTTTGGCTTCACCTGTGGCATTTACCACCGTGATTGGTCCTTTGGTTGAAGTACCTGTATTGATCGCTTTAGTCAGTGTGTCGTTATGGCTCAGAAAAAAGTATTTTAAATCGGTGTAATTGTAATGAATCTTCCTAATGTTGATATGGAGCTACTTGAACAGCCAACTTTGGAAAAAGTTCAAGCTAAATCGTTAGATCATGCGCCACGTATTTTGTTGTTATATGGTTCTAACCGTGAGCGTTCGTATAGTCGTTTAGCCGTGATGGAAGCAGGTCGAATCTTGGAACAGTTTGGTGCCGAGGTTAAAATTTTTCATCCGAAAGGGCTACCTTTGCCAGAAGATGCGGATATGGAACACCCAAAAGCAAAAGAACTACATGAGCTTTTGGCATGGTCAGAGGGCATGGTGTGGTGTTCGCCTGAACGTCACGGTTCAATGAGTTCGATCTTTAAGTCACAGATCGATTGGATTCCATTGGCAGGTGGTGCGATTCGTGCCACTCAAGGAAAAACACTGGCACTAATGCAAGTCAGTGGTGGTTCGCAATCTTTCAATAGTGTCAATCAAATGCGTATTTTAGGGCGTTGGATGCGGATGATCACGATTCCGAATCAGTCTTCAATTCCAAAAGCATTTTTAGAGTTTGAAGAAGATGGGCGAATGAAAGCATCATCCTATTACGACCGTATCGTGGATGTGATGGAAGAGTTATATAAATTTACGTTGCTGACACGAGGGCAAAGTCAGTATTTAACTGATCGTTATTCTGAGCGTAAAGAATCTGCTGAAGAATTATCAAAACGTGTTAATCAGCGAAGTTTGTAGAATGCTGGAGAAAATTAAATGCAAAATCAACATTCTCGTTTAATTATTTTAGGTTCGGGACCTGCGGGTTATAGTGCAGCCGTATATGCAGCTCGTGCCAACCTTAACCCAACATTGATTGCTGGACTACAATTAGGTGGGCAATTAACAACAACGACTGAAGTTGATAATTGGGTTGGCGATGCTGAGGGCTTAACTGGTCCTGTACTCATGGAGCGTATGCAGATACATGCAGAACGCTTTGGTACAGAAATGGTCTATGATCACATCAATGAGGTGGATCTCAAAACTCGTCCATTCGTACTCAAAGGTGACATGGGTGAATACACTTGTGATGCACTGATTATTGCAACAGGTGCAACAGCTCAATATCTAGGTCTTGAGTCCGAGTCAGCTTTCATGGGGCAAGGTGTGAGTGCCTGTGCAACCTGTGATGGTTTCTTCTATAAAAACCAAAATGTCATGGTGGTTGGTGGTGGTAACACTGCGGTTGAGGAAGCTTTATATCTGTCAAATATCGCTGCACATGTGACACTGATACACCGTCGTGACAGTCTGCGTTCTGAAAAGATTTTGCAAGACCATCTTTTTGCCAAAGAGAAAGAGGGCAAAATCAGCATTATTTGGAACCATCAAGTTGATGAGGTTTTAGGTGACAACACAGGTGTAACGGCGGTACGTATTAAATCCACTCAAGATGCAAGTATCCAAGATGTTCAAGTGCAAGGCTTGTTTGTTGCGATTGGACATAAACCCAATACAGGAATGTTTGAAAGTCAATTGAACCTACGTGATGGCTATATCCAAGTCCAAAGTGGAACTGCGGGTAATGCAACGGCTACATCTATCGAGGGTGTATTTGCTGCGGGTGATGTGGCAGATAGTATTTATCGTCAAGCGATTACCTCCGCTGGTTCGGGTTGTATGGCGGCATTGGATGCTGAGAAATATTTAGACAATCAAGAATAATCAATACATTCACTGAAAAAATAAAGCTAGCTCTACCTCTAATTGGCATAGTTGGTTTTATATGGTCTATGATTAAGAAGACAATAAGTTAACTCAACTTATTGAAATATAAAAATAAGGGAATCGGTTTCCCTTATTTTTTTGTTCATGGGTGCAGTTTTTATTGTGTATAGCTTTAGTTATTGACATATCGCATCATAGCTAATACGAACCTCATTAATAGGACGCTTTACTTTCGTCTTTAAATCAAAATCATCATCAGTGATATTAAAGATAACTTGATATTCACCCTCTGCTCCTGAAAGAACGGCGTATGAGTAAGAAGAACCTTGTTTACCATCAGTATAGTCGTAACAACCTGATTTGATTTTAGCAGCAATAGAACGAAGACTATCTTTCCCTAGCGTAATAACCTTGCCATCTACATTTACTGTTACAGGTGTAGGTTTAAGCTGACTAACGCTAAAATTATTTACTCCGTATTGATTATAATTTGCGTAAATGGATAATCCATTCACAGTCCATTGACTGTAGCTGTTATCACCATATTGGGGTTTGCCGAGCTTTTTGATCAATGAAGCCCGAGTATCTTCTACAGTGACCTTTTTGCCAGCAAATGAAACAACAGCATGATTTGCGAAAGCAGAAGTTGTACAAACAGTGACTAAAGCAGCGACAATAAACTTTTTCATTAAATATTCCTTTAAAATTTAAATAATTATAGACAATAGCTAATATGCTATTGTGCCCAAGTACAGACTTTGAACCAATCACCAACCCAGCAGGCTTTCTCCTTCTGTGAGCGAGTCGCCTCACCCCATGTAGATGCGCCACCACTCAATTTTGTTGCTTGAACAACAGCTTGATCTTTACTTTCAATCCAAACCATGATGCCTTCAAAGTTTAATTTTTTAGCAAAACTAGGGTGGCTAATATAAAAGCTGCCGTTACCTTGTGGATCAAAATTACACTTACCCTTATATATGGTTTTACCACTATCTTCGATTTGACAGGTTGCTGGTTTGGCTTGTGCAATTGCGGGAACTGCAATACTTAAAAGTATTGCCATGATTAATTTCTTCATAAGTCTTTTCTTGAATATAAATGGTTGAATTATTTAGAACGCAATACCAGTGCGCCAATAATGATGAGGATTAGAACACCACCAATAAATTTACCTACGGATGGGAACATGACCGCAGGCCAGACGATTCCCCGACCAATGTGATAGGCGAATGACTTGTAGCTGTATTGACCCCAGAAGTTCTGGTAAACCGTAAAAAAGAAGCCAATAATAAAATAGCCACCGATAGCCCATGCCTTAATATTTTCTTTCATTATTTATCTCCCCCAGTTGCAAAGTTCACCAGTAGCATGAACAGCCCCAGTAAAATCATGAATCCAATAAAAGGTAAGCCCAGAAACGCAATGGCAACGATGACAACAATAATTCCTGCAATTGCTCGCATGGCTTACTTCTTCATACATTGCATACCGTAACGCACAATTTCTTCCTGAAATTCTTGCGTTTGGCTGATGATATAAAATTTTTCTTCCAGTCGATCTGCGCCATATTGATCTTCAATTTTTTCATAGACACATTCACAGGTAGAGCTATCAGCACCGCCCATTTTGCAACCCTTAACGAATTCACGTTCAGATTTGCTGGCACAGCCTGTTAAAGTGATTGCAGTAATACTGATCAAAAGAAGAGATGAGAGTATGTTCATGTTTTTCCCCGATATTTAATTTTTGGAATTGTTTTAATGTTTTTGATTCAGCGAATTTGTGCAGCCATTAAACAGGCAGGCGTAATACCCTCAATACGGATGGGTATTAAGATGACATGATAAAATTGGCTGAATAAAAATCAGATAGCTAATTTAAAAGCCTGAATTCAATCAAAAAATGAATGGGGATTGGGTGTAACAGAGAATGATAAGTCATAGTGACTACTCCTAGATGTACTTAGAAGTTCTACCAAATCACTGTCAAATGATGGTGGCAGAACGAAAGGGGGTTGACAGACTGGACATCTAGTAACCAGCACGCACGAAGCGTCCCCCTCCCGTTCTACCGCAAAGGGGGTACGAGAAGGTTTCGCACAAAATCCATATTTAGAAAATATGAACCTGATACGCTAGATGAACGGTCTGTCAAAACCGACTGACCATGTGGGTCAGCAGAGGAATGATAAATTTATGTGGGAATTGAGTCAATTGATATCAGTATGTTTTATCGAATTAAATTTTGAATTGTCTTAAATATATTGGTTATTCCATTTAACATTATTTTAGTTATACATTCACTTGGAATATTTTTTTACTTTTTTCCCTCTATTCTCAACGAATTACTCTTATTTCACCGCCTTGCTTGAGATTGAAAATTCAACTTGATAAGGTGCTTTTAATGATGAAAAAGTAGAGTTTTTACGATGGCTAAAATTACAGTTTATGTATGCCGTGATTGTGGCAAGGAGGAGGATATTTGGATTGGACAGTGTCTTAAATGTGGGGCATTCAATAGTATCAGCAAAACAGTAGTTGAACGAAAGACTCAGCATCGGGCTACAGCAGGTTTAAGTCATTCTGGTTATGCAGGACAGAAACATCACATTACTAAATTAAATGCAGTTAAGATGAGTCAGGAGATTCGATGTTCAACAGGCATAGGAGAATTTGATCGTGTCTTAGGTGGTGGTCTGGTCACTGGATCAGTGGTATTAATTGGCGGTGATCCTGGCATTGGCAAATCAACGCTACTTTTACAAACCGCCACGCATATCGCAGAAAATCAATCGGTTTTATATATCACAGGAGAGGAATCACTGTCACAAGTTGCTATGCGAGCTAAACGATTGGGTTTGCCACTGGACAGACTGGATGTCATGGCAGAAACGAAAGTAGAACGCATTTGTGAGATATTAGCGGAACAAAAAACCTCTATGGTGATTTTGGATTCCATTCAAACCTTATATACGGAGGCTATTCCTGCTGCATCAGGCAGCACATCACAAATTAAAGAATCTGCTGCAATCTTAACCCGACTTGCAAAACAAAGGGGGATATCTTTACTTATAGTTGGTCATGTGACTAAAGATGGTGTATTGGCTGGTCCTCGTGTATTGGAACACATGGTTGATTGCGTATTATATTTTGAGGGACAAAGTGACTTACAGTATCGAATGATGAGAGCTGTTAAAAACCGCTTTGGGGCTGTAAATGAATTAAGTGTTTTTGAGATGACTGATCAGGGGCTGAGGGAAGTTATAAACCCAGCAACGATTTTTTTGGATCGTTATGGCGAAGCAGTCGCAGGGTCTGTTGTCATGGTTAGTCGAAATGGTGTACGACCATTTTTAGTCGAAGTACAGGCTTTAGTGAGTGAAACAAAAACTACACCTAGACAACTTATTTTAGGTCTGGAGCATAATCGCCTTACTTTCCTGTTGACCATTATGAAAGAACAAGCCAACGTGGATATTCTTGAACATAATGTCTATGTCAATATTGTGGGTGGATTGAAAATTACAGAAACAGCGTCAGATTTAGCCGTGCTATTGGCTTGTGTATCGAGCCTAAAAAATCAACCCTTACCTCACGATATGGCTGTGTTTGGTGAAGTAGGCTTGTCTGGTGAGATTCGGTCTGTACCCAATGCACAGGAACGTATAAAGGAAGCCCAAAAGAACGGATTTAAAACTGTAGTTATCCCTAAAGTGAATCAGCCCAAACAGCCGATAGAGTCTATGAACGTGATTGCTGTGGAATATTTGTACCAAGTATTACAGGCAGTTTTTGAAAATGATGCTTTGGTTGTAAATTGAGCAGCAGTAAAAATCCTTTGGTTCAACGTATGCTATGCTTTTATCTCATCATGGATGATTAGCCTAAAAGGTTTTTAGAAAGAAACCAGAGTAGGACGTTAGATTTCTGTAAAAAATATCAATAAGATGAAAGTTTGCCACAGCCTGTGGCAAAATTGCCGTATTCTTTGTGCTGATAAAGATTATTTAGATATGGAAATTGCTTTGCAGGATGAGGGTAAGCCTATGAGGGGGCGAGTACCAACTCTTATTTATTACCTCAAGATAAACTGCAAACTTTAGTATCCAATGAATTAAAAAAATGGAGTCGTTGGATTAAAATTGATGATTAAGGGTAATGAGGCGAATAAAGTGACTGATGTAGATAACCCAAAAGATTTTTCTGATGTTTTACAACACATTCAACGGTCACGTCAGAAGATTTTTGCCCAGATTAATACAGCTCTTATCGAGCTGTATTGGCACATTGGTCAGATTATTAGTTATAAAGTCAACTCTCAAGGATGGGGGAAAAAAGTCGTTACAGATTTGGCACAATACATAGCACAACAAGACCCTGAACTTAAAGGATTTAGTGATAAAAATCTGTGGCGTATGAAACAGTTTTTTGAGACATATCAAGGAAATGAAAAACTCTCACCACTGGTGAGAGAATTGTCTTGGACACATAACACCATTATTTTTTCACGTTGCAAGACCGCAGAAGAACGTGAATATTATTTAAGACTATGTATTAAAGAAAGATATTCAACACGAGAGTTAGAGCGTCAGATCAGTACATCACATTTTGAACGTACCATGCTAGGTAATCAAAAACTCTCAGCAGTGCTGAGAGAATTGCATCCAAGCATTAACAATACGTTTAAAGATAACTATGTATTGGAATTTCTAGGCTTGCCCATGCAGCATGATGAAAGTCATTTGCAAAAAGCCTTAATTCAAAATATGAAGCAGTTTATTCTTGAGTTAGGGAAAGACTTTATTTTTGTTGGTGAAGAATATCGGTTACAGGTTGGTAATCAAGACTTCTTTATTGACTTGTTATTCTTCCATCGTGGTTTAGCTGCTTTAGTTGCGTTTGAATTAAAGATTGCCAAATTTAGTCCTGAACATTTGGGACAGCTTAGTTTCTATCTTGAAGCATTAGATCGTGATGTGAGGAAACCTCATGAGAACCCAAGTATCGGGGTGTTGTTATGTCGGGATAAAGATGAAGATGTGGTAGAGTATGCACTATCACGCCATTTGTCACCGACAATGGTAGCTCAATATGAATTGCAATTGCCTGATAAAAAATTGATTCAGGCAAAATTACATGAGCTATCTGAAAATGTATCCTTTAATGATGATAGTGATGTAAGCCTATAGTAAACAGAAAAATAATAGGTAGTGGTTTATTTAGTAGTTCCATGTTCTGATATATCATTTAAAATTTGGTATAGATTAGTTTCAATCCACTTCAATATAAACCCAACATAAACGAGGTATTGAAGGCTATGAGAGAATAGAATGACGGACATATTTCATTATCCACCTGATGTATTCGAATTGCTAGTTGAAACGATTCCAAGGTTATTCCGAGGAAAGAAAGCTGTTGTGCTTTTTCTGCAAGGAGCAGGTGTTCCACAAGAGGATATAATCGGTGTTGCTAGAATTGTACAGACCGATCCTAAGTCAATTAATAAATTTGAAATTGTTCGTAACGTTTTAACGAAAGTGAATTCACGAGGGGATAGTGGGCTTAGTGCCCGTCGTGAAATAATTAAGCGAGTTATAGAGTTTGAGAATTTTGAAACTTGTTGGCCAGCCGACCAACTTAAAGCTAAAGGGTTAGTCGTAAGTATTCGGGAAGCAGTAAACAAGAAAGATTCATTTACTCGGATGAAGCAGGAAAGAAATGCCGAGAGAGATGAGCGTCAATCTAGGCAACAAGCAGAACGCATCGCAGCAGCAAAACGACGTGAAGATATTAATGCTATTAGCCTACGTCTTGCTGCACTTTTTGGAATGGATGACAAACCACAGGAAAGGGGTAAACTTTTAGAAGGAGTGCTAAATGATTTATTCCGTATCTATGGAATTCTTGTGCGTGAAGACTTCCGTCGTCGAGATCCTGATACTTCCGTTGTTGTCGAACAAATAGATGGTGTAATTGAACTAAATGGAAAGATTCATCTTGTTGAAATGAAGTGGCTTAATACATCAGTAGGTATAGGAGAGTTTTCACCACATTTGGTTCGCCTATTTAGCCGTGCGGATGCTCATGGAATTTTCATTGCAACAAATGGTTATGCCTCATCAGTTGTGTCTGAATGTAGAAATGCTCTTAATCAGAAGACTTTATTCTTATGCTCATTGCGAGAATTTGTTATGCTGTTACAACGTCAAGATGATCTTGTAGAATTACTTCGTAAGAAATCGCAAGCTGCTATCGTGGATAAAAACCCATTCTTAGAAATTCTGTCGTAATACTTTATGTATAATGAAGAAGTTTTAAACAAACGATTTACAGAATTGTTAAGTGGTAAAAATAGCAGTAAAAAACTGAATATATGTTTTATTTATTATTGTTTTTCAATTTCTTATGTTTTTAATGTGACTGTCACCGCTTCCGCCAAATTTTGAATTAAGCCCTTGTTTTTACAAGGGCTTATTTTTTATCTATGATTTTACCCCTCAACCTACCCCTCATCAAATATTGAATGTAAAAAGCAGAGATGGGATGATCTTGGACTGAATAAGAAATCAGTACAAAAATATTAAATAATTCTAAACTCAATTTTGGCTTTGAAAAGATATTTTTAAAATATAAAAAGGCTCACGAATGAACCCTTAGATGACAATAAAAAGGCTATAGGTTGTGAACATTACTTGAGTATTTTTTTCACATACAGTGAGCTTATAACGATAAAAAACCAAGTGGCTCATTAACTCGTTTAATAAGTTGTAACTATGTTTTTGAACGATACCTAATTAAAGCAATTGATGTGCCGAGGTTCAGGAAAAAACACCTTGAAGTTGATAATCCAAGCATCTGTTTACCGATTGTTCTTTACGTAATAGTTAAAAGAAAAATTGATCGTAATTTAGACATTAGAGGATTTTTTTTTTATACTTAATTCAATTGTTTAAAAATACTATTAGAGATTTCTTGATGAAAATTGAAATTTGTGTGCCAAGTTCTGCCACAACTAAAGAGAGAGGGGATTTACTAGAAACTTTAAGTAGAGAAATGCTTGAGATTCAAAACTTCAAAGTAGAAGAAGAAGTTAAAAAGACTGGAATGGAGTTAGATTTGCTATGTAAACATAATGTTGCGGACAGAACAATCTATGTTGAATGTAAAGCTTATCGAGACGGGAAAATTGATGCTCCTATTATTAGGCAACTAATGGGTACTATCGTCTTACAAGGATATTCAGAAGGTTGGTTAATTAGTACTAGTGAATTGGGTAAAGAAGCTAAAGGGATTGAGGATGAATTAGCATCAAAAGGCTTAGCTGGAAAGTTAGTCATTTATACACCTAGAAAAATTATTGATTCTCTATTGGCTTCAAAAATTATAAATCCTCCTCCTCAAGCACAATTAATACAATATTTGCCTGAAGAGAATATAGGAGAATGGAGTTTACTAATCACACCTTATGGTAAGTTCTGGGCTGTTGCAATTCTGGAGGGAGGAATGCCTTCTAAAGTAGTTTGCTATCATGCTAAATCCTTAAGTTTAGTTGATGACCAAGCTCTTTTAGATAATATTGCTTCGACGGACTCAAACTTATCAAAATTAGATTTCTCGAAAATAATATTATTTACAAAGAAGGAGAAAAAGTTAAGTTTAGAAGAGAGCCTAATTGAAGTTGTTGAAGTCCAAAAAGGTGATGATTGGAACGACTATCGTCCTGCTAGACCTGAAGACTTTGTAGGGAGAACTAAAGATATTAATGATATCTTTGATTTTTTTAAAAAAATTAAAGAAAAGGAAACAACTAGACGTTGTTTTGCTATTACAGGAAATTCAGGGTTAGGCAAAAGCTCATTAATCATAAAATTGCTTGAGAAAGCAGAAAATAGACATCAAAAACACAAAGTTTATATATGTGCTGTAGATGTTCGAGCTGCTAAATCATCAGAATATATTTATGCTGCATTGCTTAAAACGTTAAAGAATGCTCAAAAAAAGGGATTTGGTGATCCTGAAATTAATATTTTGATTACAAATGCTAGTCATCCGTTAGATTCGGAGTCGATTACTGAATATTTAGAAAGTGTGGATAAGGCTAATCAAATAATAGTCTTAGTATTTGATCAGTTTGAAGAATTGTTTAGTAAACCAGATCTATCTGATCTATTTACTAATACTTCCAATATGTTAATGGATGCTACTAGTTTACAATTTAATTTTTGTATTGGCTTTGCATGGAAGACAGATAGTACTACACATACGGAAAATCCTGCATATTTTTTCTGGCATAAACTTTCCGAATACCGTATGGTAAGGAAATTAAGCCCATTCTCAGATAGAGAATCTCATACTGTAATTAGTAAGTTTGAGGATGTGATTGGTCAAAAATTAGATGGTGATTTGAAACATAATTTAACAGTATCAAGTCAAGGTTATCCGTGGCTCTTAAAAAAATTATGCATCCATTTATATGACAAATTAGAACAAGGTGCTAAACAGGAAGATTTGTTAGAAAATAAATTAGATATCGCTAGTTTATTTTCGGATGATTTAAGTGAACTAAGTATATCTGAACAAAAAGCACTAAGATTTGTTGCAACAAAGGCACCTGTAGACTTGATAGAAACTATTGAAATTTGTACTGATGAGATAGTTCAAAGTTTATTACATAAAAGATTAATTGTTAAAAGTGGCAATAGGCTAAATCTCTATTGGGATATTTTCCGAGAATTTGTTCTGACAGGAAATGTTCCAATTATCGCTCTTAGATATTTACCATCACATGATTTTTCAACAATTTGGAATGTTGTGAAATATTTATCTAAGTCACCTGTAACTATCCATTCTTTACAAGAAAAGACAAACTTTTCTGAAGGTACAATTCAAAATGTTGGGACTGATATTTTACTTTTTGGATTAGCTACACGAGAAAACTCTCAATATGTTCTATCTGAAGATTTATTAGAGGATGGAAATACTCAAGAAAATCTACTGAATATAATTAGAGAAAAATTTAAAAAACATATTATTACCTTACATTTGAAAGATTTACCTAGCGGAACTTTTTTAACAATTACTAGTATTATTGATTTAATGAAAGAAACATATTCAGAGAATAAGTACGCTGATAAAACTTGGCGATTATATGCTATTAGGCTTATCCGTTGGTTAGAATTAACGGGTTTTTTACAACCAACAACAGAGCCAAATACATGGATTTACCGAGATCTAGGCAGTTCAAAAACTTCCGTTATGAATAGAAGACGTACTTCTAATTTCTTTGTTCCTAGAATTTCACCTCAATTGTTTATTTCAATTTATAGTGAAATAGTAGGTAAAAGTCTTCAACAGTTACCGAATGATAGTAAGACAAATAAAACAGTAGAGATTTTGAGAAAGTTTGAGTTAGTAGACAATGATCGGGTGATGGAGATCGATGATTTTGATTCAATTCTTTATGCTAAGGCTAGTTCAGAATTTAGTATACAAGCTATATTGGAAATAAAAGATTTGTATTCAACTGATAAATTATCAGGGCAGAATTTAGGCATTCTTTTGAAAGAAAAATATGATCTGAAATGGACAGATGTTACAACGCAGCATTCAGGTAATAAGCTAAATAGCTGGGCTAAATGGATTAAAGCCTATGAGATGAAAAATGAATAGGAATTTTGAATAACAAGGAAATTGAGAACATCAGTTTCGTTCAACTTTTTAATTTTTATTCATAAATTTCTTTTTATTTCTAGGACTTCCTTCTTTTGAGGAACTTTTAGTGAAGTTCATCTTAAGTCCATAATGGAAAAATTTAATAAGTTATAGCATCAAAGTTACAATCTGTGAAAAATAAAAATAGCCTTAACTTAAGGCTATTTTTTTATATCTATTTTTAGCTTTATTTACTATACATTACCTGTGTAGGTTTTCCATGCATAAGTAATACCATTGCCTTTATAGCGATAAAAACCAAGTGGCTCATGGACTCGTTCGATAAGTTGTAACCATGCTTTTTGGACGATACCTTGTCCATCGTAGCAATGGGTGTGCTTAGGCTCTGGAAAAATACCTTGAAGTTGATAATCATGGCAGACCCATTCCCATTGTTCTTTGAGTAAGGGCATATAGTTTTCTTCATTCCCAATGATGTAAACAAATGCCTGTGCAGTTAGCCCTTGATCAAGACCTTTGACGATGCGCCATTGAATATCATAAAGTTTCTCTGTGAGTTGCCCAGCTTTATGTAACCACTGGAAGTATTGCTTTAACACTTTTACAGATATTTTCTCCGCATCTTCCTGAGTCTCATAATGAGGTGGATCAGTTTGTGCAATCAAAGGTAGCTCTAGGAAAATACAATTAGCTTGGTCTTGTGTTTGCATTACACGTCGGAAAACAGTTTTTTGTTCATTACGAAGTTTTTGCACTTGCGCTTCATATTTATTGGCGTGAAGCTTAGCTTTGGCAACGTATAGTTCACCACGAAAACGATTGAAGTTATTTTGAAATATAGTGATAGGAATGGGTTGGGGGGAAGTCACCAAACCAATATTTTGAACTGCAAACTGATGAAAGACTTTTAAGTGAGGGTGAGCTTCAAAGCCTTGAAAAAGGTCGATAAAATGAGCAAAATTTTTTACTTGATCTAGAATCCAAACACATAATTGATTCATCTGCGGATAAGGTATAGTTGGCGTAGCTTTAGGAAGCACCTTAATTTTATCTTGTTCTAACAGTTTCGTAGCATTGATCAAACCGAATGCGATTTGATTAAACATTGGATCTCCATAAATAGGTCTGACCATTGTGCCATTTGTAGGAAAGCCAACACTTCCATTCGGATATACATGGGGTGGTGTTTGTACCATGTTAAAAAAATTAGGTTGTGTATTTTGTACAAAAACTTGGTTCATTTGGGAATACTCTGTAATTCGGTTAAATGGATTAATAATGTTGAGTTAGGTTTGGGCGACCTATTTCTTTACGGTGATGAGGCAAGATGCCAGTGTTGAGTGTTTTGACTCGTTCTAAGTTGCTATGTAATACGTACTGTTCAAACTTGGCAAAGTAGTGAATAACTTTTGCAATATTGTCGTATTTGGCTTGATCATCACGGCTGATCACACCCAAGGCATCGTATTTGTACTTCTTACGATTCT
The DNA here is from genome assembly GCF_000374425.1 of Acinetobacter tjernbergiae DSM 14971 = CIP 107465. Classification (GTDB taxonomy): domain Bacteria; phylum Pseudomonadota; class Gammaproteobacteria; order Pseudomonadales; family Moraxellaceae; genus Acinetobacter; species Acinetobacter tjernbergiae. The sequence goes on from NZ_KB894373.1 coordinate 52,017, forward strand.
TGCTGGTATTACAGTTAAAATAGCTATGATTCCCATCAATTTGTTGATCCCACATCTCGCCAATCATCCGACCTAAGCTAATGTCTTCACGGTGATGACTACCATTGAAAAAGAAAAAACAGTGGATGTGTAAGGCCTGATCTACGCCATATTCCAGCTTCGTGACGTAGCCTGCTAAATGTACAGACTCTCTACGACGCAGTTTCTGCATTAAAGTATGGAAATTACTCACGATTTCTTTAGGCGTAAAATTTTTCTTGTCGTCGGGTAGATACAAGTCAACACGTACACCAATTAAACGTGAGTAATGTTTACGAAGTTTATTGATATATTGGAGTACTTTTTTTTCACGCCGCCTCGCTACCTTTCGACGATCATTCACACGCTGTACATATTTTGGAGAGCGTAAATATTCAAATAGCGTTTTAATAAAGAAATTAATGAGCATCGCGACAGAGATTTTCTGACCTGTAGGTACACCATTGGCATCAATTTCATTCAATTGGTCATATGGATATGCAATTAAGTCATAAATACAATCTTGATATGGTCTCAATACCTTATTAAAAGCCGCCAATACAGCATCATATTGCTCACATCGATATGCTATCGGTGACTTTATTTGTTTTGAATTAACTAGAAAGTTTCGGATTAGTTCCAGTATTGGAGGATATATAAGCATCCATTGATCATTGAATAAGCTTCCTGATTTAGGCTTATCTTTTTGATATAGGTAGGTAGCTTTCTGTAGATTTACTTCGTGACATAAGCGAATCGCATGACTGCAAACGCTCATTGCAGGATTCCATGGTTTCTTCTTAAATAAGCTGATTGTATGATGTTTTGAGAATTCTTCATGATCATCTGTTTCAGGGTAACAGTCATATAAAAATTGATTAGCTTCATTAACTTCATCTATCTGTCCTGATAGATATTCTTCAGTATCATCATTAGATGATGATTCTTCCCGTTCAGCTAAACTTGATCCTACAATCAAAGCATGAGGTTCAAGTCGAAGTGCCATTTCTTCTGTCGTAGACCTAAATTCAATTATCTTTATATCTGGGTATTCTTGTTCCATAGATATAGCTCCAATTAGTAAAAAAATACAATTGTCTAAATCTGACCTATAGTATGTGTAGAATAGAGATATGATGAATTGATCTAATATATTTAATGAATTTAAATAACCTATTGAATATATTAGGTATATATATTAATCATATAAACTACATCAGCAAAGATCAGAGACAATAACGGTGTATCAGGGGACTTGAGATCAAGCCCCATCCTTAATATCGGTAAATTACTGTTTCTGCGTGATTGAAAAGATAAGCACTTGGTGCTTATGCTTTTTTCGATAAAAGCCAAGCATTAAGCTCGTGTTGAAACCAGCCTACGGCAGATACTGAAATTTTGATGGATTTAGGGAACGTTGGATCATAACGAGGTGACTTCTTGTTAAGAAGCTCATAGATACTTGATCTGGAAATACCCGTGATATCTACAACTTCTTTGATCCGTAGAACTTTTAGTGATGGCTGATTGTTTTGCATGGGAAAACCCTCCGATTACGAGAGTATTCTGTGCTAATGTAATTCGAATTAAGTCCATTTCGTAATTCTATTTTTTAATATGAGCTCAAAAAACATACAATTCCCAAAGGAAATCATTCATCACGTATTCAGAAACCTGATTGTTCAATCAATTACAATTCAAAAACTTGATAAAAGTCACCCTAAACTTATAAGCAATATGAAAAGGTTAAGGGATGAAATGCATAATGATTTTGTTAATGATTTTTTTGAATTTTATACATGTTATAAATTAGATTCAGAGCGGAAGAAAACACTGATATCTTCATTGTTTAAAAATAATCGTTTTATAGACCATGCTTTTAATTATTTTGAAACGGGAGCCCTAGGTATATCTGAGGATATTCTAAAATCTCATGCACTTACGCTCGAGCAAGTCGTGAATATTATTAAATATAGAGAGCCTGAGTTTTTAGAAAATGTAAGTAGGATTAGTAAGCATCTTGAAATCGAAAATTTCCTTGCTGACACAACACGTGAATACTACATTTCGGATTTGTTGATTGATTTACCTATTGATCAACTGGTTTATGACTACATTTATTTTCAGTTACTTATTGAAAAGTATCAATATAGTGCTGACGGCGAATATCAAGCAGAACTGAGCAATCCAATTGATATCGCAAAAATGTTCAGGCCACTCAATCATTATTTACGCTTTTTTTCACCAAAGTTTACAACCTCATTTGTGGAATACAAAGAAGTAAAAAAAGGGCCATTAAGGTATGATTACTTAAGCTATAACCTAAGAATTGATGAACCCACTGAGAATATTGCGGATAGTATGACGACATTTTTTCTGCAATACATTGCACATCGGGTCTGGTTTTATCATGACGTTGCCGATGTTGATAATGGTCAAAAGGGGATCAAGATTGAAGAATTACACGAAATCAGTAAGATTTTACAGACACTGGATTTGAGGTCGAATGTAGAACATAACTATGAAAAAAATATTTCAGTGCAGACAGATTTAGTCGCATTGTGGTTGTATGAAATAAACAAAGAGAAAAAAGCCAATAAACGCAATGAGATTTGTAGGCGGGAATTTGCCAAACTTGAGAACTTAAATCCAGAGGAGAGGCCTGATAAGGCTAAGTTTTTTAATACAGTTGATTTGTTACTTCAACAAGAAAAAACGGATATGAAGCCGTTGGCATTCTTGCAAGAAATATCTGAACGATTAAAAAAAATTAATGCTCTTAGTAGATATGATCTAGATATTAAATTCAGCGTGACAGATAGACTGCTCAAACCAGAGAACAAAACAGAAACCAAGGTGTTGTTGTGTTCTGCCTATACACCAGTGAGTGGAAATTCAGAACGTACAAAATGTGTAGAATATATGATCTTAAACACAACAATTAGCTCGCAATATAAAGATTTACTGCAAAATATGGAAAAATAATCTAACCGTAAAAAAGCATTATTTTTCTAAAATAAAGACTAATCTTTTCAAAGCCTGAGCTTATCAAAATTGCCGTTTTTAGTATCAAATTGGCTACACTGCTGACTGGAATCAGTCAGCAGTTTTGTCGGGCATAACATCAAATTTTACGTTAGCAAACGCATCAGAATTTGATGTTTTGAGTGCCTAAAAATTATAGGTATAGGTCAAACCGCTATTGGTTGTAACCGTCACTTCACGAACATATTCAGCCGAACAGCCTAAGTAAACTTTTGCCACCGAACCATAACGCATATTTTGGTAATCATAAGTACCTTTACTTCTGCAATTACCACGATTGATTAAAACCCCTGTGATGGTGGTTGGCGCATCGTTCAATGACATGATGTTTAATAAATCACTATAGCCTGTCATGGAGTATTGTGATTCTTCACGACGGACACGTACCTCAAATTGTTCCTGTGGTGCTGCTTGTACCGGTTCAACAGGTGGATCATTCAAGTCGTATTCAGAGCTATCCACCATCGTGGTTTTAAACTTATCATCACTTGGATCTTCAGTAATTGGTGAGGATGTTTCAGTTGCATGGGTTTGAGCAGTCGTCGGTTCAGGGGCTACTTCTTTTTTAGAGGGTGGACTGCATGCACTGAGGCTAGTGATTAGCAAGCCTGAGTACAGCAATGACTTGGCCAGATTCATTGTTCAATTCCTATTCTTAAATTCTTTATTGATTGCATTGGTTGAGCCGCATGGCTCAACCAATCATTTGGTTTTTGCATTATTGTTTTGATGATTGAGATCGTTATTTACATTGACCTGAGCGGACCGACTCAACCAGACGTGGTTGAGTTTGCTCAGCACTCAGGCGTAGGCAAATCACCTTTTTTGATTTGGCAGAACTGGAAATCAATTCCTCACCCTGAATTGGGTTTGCTCCACCAGCGTTATACACCATATAGCGTTTGCCTGAAGTCGTTTTAAACGTAAATGCATCACCTGACTCGCTAAAGCCCTCAATTGTCTTCACTGTTACAGTGATCGCGTTAGAATTAGATTTAGCGAGGGCAGAAGCACACAACACACTGAGCCCCAAAGCTAAAAATAGTTTCTTCATCTTGAATCTCCTTATGCTTATTTATTTCCTAAAAATGGTGACAGGCCAGACCGCTGCTTTACCGAGATTGTAGGAATAAGGCAGGTGAGCGGTGCTGCTACAATTTTTGAAATAGACTGAGCAAATCACTGCGATAACGATGTAGCCGATAATTAAATAATTTTTCATTTTTGATTCCTGATTTATTCTTTACATTGTTGTACGGCATTCGCCATCACCGTGTTAAATTCTGGTGGTGGTTGCATGGTTTCCCGAGTGGTGACATCTGCCATGCTTTCCATAAACTCAGGCGAGTAGTGCGCCTCAACCTTGTCGTAAATACAGGAGCAGGTTGAACGATCTAGACCACCTGCCTGACAGCCTGCTTTAAAATCACGTTTGACCTTGCTGTCACATGCGACGAGTAGATTGCTAATTAAGACAAGAGTGATGACCCCGAACCACGTTTGATATTTCATAGATATTCCAATTCATGGTGATGTGTTGTTTTTAAAATCGTGATGGATTGCCTATTTATGCCAACCTGCCAGATAGACCAGCAGCCATAAAAAACCCAGCAATAAAATAAAGCTTGGTCCAAGAGCCACCACGACGATGACAACCAAAATAAGCTGTGCAATGAATTCCATGATTTTTATCCAGCACAAAACACCACTGACCAAAATGGATGCAGCAGTTAATTGATGCCTTGAATCAGTCAGGACATAGCGAAAGCGTGTGATAAATGAATGGGAATAAAATGCTTGAGAGGCGGAGAAAGTGCAGGGGAATAAAGCACAGTAAATTGCGTCATGGTTGACTCCTTAGGTATTAAGAAGTTCTACCGAATCACTGTCAATTGATTATGGTGGCAGAACGAAAGAGGGTTGACAGACTGAACCTAAGAATCAGCACACCCGAAGGTGTCCCCCTCCCGTTCTACCGCAGAGGGAGCACGAGAACTCACACCAAAAGAAAAATATCTTTTAGTGCACTTAGGAAACGGTCTGTCAAAACCGACTGACAATGTAGGTCAGCCCTTGCATCATAATCGCTGCTAAAAAACAGGTCAATTGATCTGTTTAATCATCATTCAAAAATCGCCTAAAACTGATGATAAAAAACGCATTCTAAAAAAATACAAATACATAGCATCTAGATGAGAACGGTGTTTCTCCATTTGAGACCGCACCAATACATGCTTTAGCTACATCGCAATCACTTTGCCTGCTTCCTCAGCAGGCTTTTTTTATTCATTTACAGGAAATACCACAATGAGTTTGCCATGTCCTTACTGCCAGTCTAGAGAGACGGTACAAATGCAATCCCCCCAACATTTACCCACTATTTCAACCAATAACCCTATTTCCAATAGCGTGATGTCACCGATGGCACTTGCCACTTTAGGAGTCAGTGTTTCCAAAAGTCTGAATATTCCTCCGATTGCAGGCGCAATCGTTGGGGTACTGATTGGCGGTATCTGGATGTTGATCACTGAAGATGAACAGCAACAACCACTACACCCAACTTATCGCAGACAGTATTACTGCAACAACTGTGACCGCAGCTTTAGCCCGAATTTACGCAATTAAGTATTTAGCAAAATTTAAATCGAACCCTTTTACCCATTCAAAATCGATACAGGAATTATTCTTATGGCACATTTAGTTGAAACTATGGCATTCACTGGACAAACCCCTTGGCATGGCTTAGGCAATGAACTCACACCAAACCAACCTATCGAGGTCTGGGCACAACAGGCAGGCATGGATTGGCGGATTGAATCCTCCGATGTCAGTTACATGGCACAGAATGAAAAGGGGCAAAGCATTATTATGCCGTTTGAGGAACAACGAGTGCTTTTCCGATCAGATACTCATGCACCTTTATCCGTAGTCAGCCAACGTTTTCAGGAAGTGCAACCGATGGAAATCCTACACTTCTACAAAGACCTGACAGAGCAATCAGGCTTTGAATTGGAAACCGCAGGCGTACTCAAAGGTGGTAAGAAATTCTGGGCACTGGCTAAGACTGGACAGACTTCAGCACTCAAGGGTAAGGATGTGAGTAATGGCTATATTCTACTAGCGACGGCTTGTGATGGCACTCTAGCAACCACTGCACAGTTCACCAGTATCCGGGTGGTATGTAACAATACTTTGGCAATTGCTCTCAAAGGACAAAATACCAGTGCAGGTGTGGTTAAAGTCCCACACAGCACTCGTTTCGATGCTGAGAAAGTTAAACAACAGTTGGGTATTTCAGTCCGTGCATGGGATGAACACATGTATGAAATGAAACAACTGAGCCAGCGTAAGGTAACTCAGCAGGAAGCAGCAGCCTACTTTGATGCGGTGTTTAACAATACCAACCTAACTATGGCTGAACAAGATGAAAGCATCATTCAGTTCTATCGAAATGCTGCTATGCCAAACCAAGGCATCAACACCCCAACCAAAGCGGACAATAAAACCGAGCCAAATGGACGTGCCATGTCGAAAGTCATGACCATGTTTAACGGACATGGACGTGGTGCAGAACTGAGTTCAGCCAAGGATAACGCTTATGGATTATTGTGCAGCATCACCGAGTTCTGTGACCATGAACGTCGAGCGATGAGTACCGATCATCGACTCGATTCAGCATGGTTTGGTGCAGGGGCTGCCATTAAACAGCGTGGTCTGGAACAGGCATTGAGAATGATTGCCTAAATTCAGTTTCAATTAAGCCAGCTCCATTAGCCTAAGCATACAGTAACACCGTACAAGCACAGCAACACCTTTAGCCGCACCCTCATGCGGCTTTTTTATGCCCAAAATTCAGCTTTTACGATTTTATCGATACAGGAATAATTGCAATGAATAGTCATACTCAAATTCAAAACACGCTAAATAACCCACCACTACAACCCTATTTACCGAATCTAAATCAATCCATTCAGCAGATTGAGGTGGGAACCCGAACCAAACGAGATCGACCGAATACGCAACCACGAAAGACCAAAGCCCTTACAGCAAAAAGACTTGCCAACACCAAACAGCTCAATTACCAACAATGGCTAGAGGTCAGAAAACAGGGTATTGGCAGCAGTGATGCAGCAACGGCCTGTGGACTGAATCCCTATATGTCGATGCTGGAACTGTGGATGATCAAGACAGGGCGGATGCAACAAAACATCGAGGATGAAAGTGCAGGTTACGCACCCTTGTACTGGGGAAAAAAGCTAGAACCTTTGGTGGCTGAATACTACAGCATGCACACCAATCATAAAGTCCGTCGAGTTAATGCAGTATTGCAACACCCTGATGAAGACAAACAGTTTATGTTGGCGAACTTGGATTATGCTGTAGTCGGTAATGAAGAAGTGCAAATTTTGGAATGTAAAACCGTGGGGGAATATGGCGCAAAACTATGGCGAGATGGCGTGCCTTTATATGTGCTGTGTCAGGTACAGCATCAATTGGCAGTGACAGGTAAACAGGCAGCGCATATTTGTGCCTTGATCTGTGGGCATGAAACCAAAATCTATAAAGTGACTCGTAATGAAACTGTGATTCAGCACATCATTAATGCGGAACGTCATTTCTGGCAATGTGTCGAAACAGGTATTCCACCCAGTGTAGATGCTTCGGATTCAGCAGCTAAAGCCTTGCAACAACTTTATCCTGAACAGATTCCATTAACAGTAGAAGACCTGACCCAAAATGAACAAGCTAATTATTTGTTTAATCAGTTACTAGAGGAGCGACATAAAGTTGAACAACACCAGCAGTATTTTGATGAACTGAAACATCAACTACAAATGATGATGAAAGAAGCAGAGCGAGCGGTATTTACAGGTGGTTCAGTCACATGGAAGAAATCACAAGACTCAATCAGCCTAGACAGTAAATCATTGCTTAAACAGCATCCTGAATACCTACAGCAATTTCCCCAAACCAAAGCAGGAACACGACGCTTTCAGATTTATCCGAATGGTGGATAGGGCTGATACCCAAGTAACCCATTTCAATTTAACTAACACCCCAACCAACTGATCCCATACCCCAAACAAGTATGGGATTTTTTATGCCCAAAATTTATTTATCCAAATTTAAACGCCATTTCAACATCTATATAGAGTACATCATCATGATTAAAGGTTTAGCTATTACCCCACCTGTGTTGGGGCGTATCAGTATCGGCAAAATTGTCGAAAAGAATGGAAAACGTCTGCCTGAAAAAGATGATCAATTTACCATTACCAGCCAAATCCAAAATAAAGATGGGTGGGTCAAACATCCACTGGATGAGCAACTACGTGCCAAAGCGCCCAATCAGAACCAAAAGCTGAGAAGCATTCCAGTCCGCATGATCTTCAATGATCCCGATCTCAACTTAAGAGCAGAGTACAGCCTATTTGACCGCCAAACTGGACGTTTAATCTGTTCAGGCAATGGCGAAAGCTGTCAGCGACTCGGTCAAAATGGCATTGAACAACATCCATGTCCATCACCTGATTTATGTCCATTGGCACAGGGTGGATTATGCAAGCCCTATGGCAGACTCTACGTCAACTTAGATGAATCAGATGAGTTTGGTACTTTCATCTTTAGAACCACAGGCTTTAACAGCATCCGCACTTTGGCAGCTCGACTTCGTTACTATCACGCAGCATCGGGTGACTTACTTTCTTGTTTGCCATTGCAATTGACCTTGCGAGGTAAAAGCACCACACAAAGTTACCGTACCCCGATCTACTACGTGGATCTGACTTTACGTGATGGCACAAACCTGAAAGATGCGATTAGTTCAGCCAAACAGATGGATGAACAAAGTAAGACAGCAGGGTTCTATCAGGAGGCTTTGGATCATGTGGCACGGCAGGGTTATGGTAATGCCTGCTTTGAGGTGGGAGGTGAAGAGGGTTTGGATATAGTGGAGGAGTTTTACAGCGTTGAATCTCAAACAGAGCATCAGCAAACGCATGATCTCACTCATGTTCAAGATATTCAGAAAGGCTTACAGCAGTCGGTTCAAGCTCTGAATTAAATACTGTTGGGGGCTAAGAAGCCCCCAACAGTAATATTGCTACTATTTTTTATTAAAAAATTTGAACTACTTATTGAATCAATAAACATTACTTAAGTATCGTTTATTTGGAGGGCGGTAGTACGTTAGGCTTTTGTAACATTAATCCATTTATAACTTTTTGTTGTCTACTATCCTCATTACGTAGTTGTTTATCTTTGGAATGATGGTCATCTTTATTCTCATCAACTTTGGTATCGCCATGGTTATGATCAGTAATATTACGTAATTCAGTATCATCTAAGGAGCGAATCGTTTTTGAAGTGCTAGGTTCAGCCCAAGATATTGTATTTAAAAATATGAGAAATAATAAATTGTACTTCATCCATGAAGTCATAGCGTGATCCTTTTTTACTCAATACCGACTACAGTGGTGATATAACCAGTGGCTAAAAGAATTGATAGACCTAATGACATCTCAAATAAAATGGCATAGCCCAATTGTTTCGCAAATTTCGGGTCTTGTAAGCGAGGTGTGAAATACCATTTGTTAAAGGCTGCTAACAATAAAATACTTAGGACAAATAATATTTTAATAATAAATCCATGCCCATAAGGTGTATTGATTAGAGTATTAAAATCTTTAAAGAGTAATAAAGCAATACTAAGACCACAAGCGATGAGTATTCCTACAATAAAGGCTGCTATTTGCCCAAATAGATGCATACGTTCTTTAAGTGGTAAGCCATTAATTTTTTTGCTTGTTTTCCATAATGGATAAAGCGACCCCATCCATAAGGACATTACAAGTACATGTATTGATAACAAAGCTTGAGCGAATAAGGGTAAATTCGTGACGTGTCCGAGTTGTGAAAAACTTAAAACGATTGGTGTGAGCAGTATGGTAAAGATTGCTCCTTCAGTTTTGGAAATATCAATCGTCCCTTTACTAAGTTTGACTATCATAAATATGAGTAAAAGTGCAAAACTGATTGATCGAATGATATAGACATGTCCAGTAGGAGTATTGACTAGTATATTTATATAGTTGCTATCCCACATACCTGAAAGGCCAGTGTTGGCAAAACTTCCTATAAGAATGAAGAAGCCGAGAACACTTGAAAAAAGACCTAATCCTGTACCAATAGTTATGTATTTGAGAATAGTTCCCTTTATTTCAACATAACGTCCAAGTAAGAAATAGCAGAAAGCACCACCTATAATAAATGCAATCCCTAAATATAGAATGACTTTAACCAACCATGTTGCGTATATCCAAGTCTCAGGAATCATATTTTTCTCCCACAGTTATAGCCAACGTGTCAGCAAGCTGCTTGCATGTTGGCTATTTGCATTTATTGTTATTTTACCGATTTAATAGTGAAATTATATTCACCATTCATGTTATGGCCATCGGTACCCATTGTGGTCCAAACCACCGTATATTTTCCTTTTTTTAGTTTTGGAACCGCTACGTCAAATGATTTTTTCATATCATGAGTTATTTGGTAGTTCAAAGGGATATCCTTACGTTGGGCATCAAGTAACTTAACGTTCATTAGCATGACTTCTTCACCAAAATTGAGTGTTATGTTTTTTGGTTGACTTGCTACAGAAGCATTGATCGCAGGAATTGCACTTTCAAGTTTCACGTGTGCAAATGCACTTGAAGCAGTAACAATCAGTGTTGCACCTACGAGAGTGTTACGTAGAGCTGACATTTTATTTTTGAAAATTTTCATTTCTTCATCCTCTTTAAACTAATCTTGGGCTCAGTAATGACCGAATGAAATGCATCAATTGGTTGCTTGGTCATCACCTTTCTCATGCTTATTATTAAAGGATGAGAGAAACATCCCGATGACTTCAAAATTACATTTTTGTCATTTTAAAAATTAAAAAACCACAAGTGGTACACTGGCTTTAAAGAAAACAATGATCACTAAACAAACTAATAAGAGGGAGTCTATTTCCATCTTAATGAAATTATTAATTTAAAAATTAAATATGAAGGAGGCTTTTATGGACCATCATCATGAAAACAAAGTACTCAATAACAGACTTACTGACCCTGTCTGTGGTATGACAGTTACAGAAGCATCCAAGTTTTATGAAGAAGTTAAAAATAGAACTTTTTACTTTTGTAGTGAGAAATGCCACATAAAGTTTAAAAGTGATCCTCATTTTTATATTACTAAAGTTGAGAATGTAGTTACGTTAAAAGAACCACAAAAGAGGGATGGTGAGGATTCAAATGAAGTTAATCAGCCTGCTCATGTTAATACCTTCACGATATACACTTGTCCAATGCATCCTGAAATTAGACAGAACCATGCGGGAAATTGTCCGATCTGTGGTATGTCGTTAGAGCCTTTACTTCCTGACTTAGATGACGCTGATAAAAACCCAGAACTCAAGAATTTTAAGCATAGATTTTGGTGGACCTTACCGCTAACCATTATTGTAGTTTTCTTAGCAATGTTTGGTCATCAATTGAACTGGTTCGAAATGCAGGTGCAAAGCTGGATTGAACTGGTACTGACTTTACCAATTGTTTTGTGGGCAGGAATGCCATTTTTTGTGAGATGTTGGCAGTCAATCCTTAATCGGAGTCCAAATATGTGGACCTTGATTGGAATTGGTACAGGAGCTGCTTTTATATACAGCCTTGTTGGAACAATAGTACCTCAAGTATTTCCAGACTCATTTGTATCTATGGGGCGTGTTGCTGTGTATTTTGAGGCGACCGCAGCGATTATTTCTCTCACATTGTTAGGTCAAGTGCTAGAGTTAAAAGCACGTTCCCAAACTTCAGCGGCAATTAAATCCCTACTTGGGCTAGCACCTAAAACAGCAAGAAAAATCAGTGTTGATGGTATAGAAGAAGATATTCCACTATCTCATGTACACGTAGGCGATTTATTACGGATACGCCCCGGTGAAAAAGTTCCTGTTGATGGAGTCATTACAGAAGGTTCAAGCTCTGTAGATGAATCGATGTTAACTGGTGAACCTGTGCCAGTTACAAAACGTGTGGGTGATCAAGTCATTGGTGCAACAATGAACATGAATGGTTCATTGGTGATGCGATCAGAAAAAGTTGGATCATCAACCGTACTTTCTCAAATCGTGCAAATGGTTGCTCAGGCTCAACGTTCAAAAGCACCTATGCAGCGGATGGCGGATCATGTTGCAGGACGATTTGTTATGGGGGTTATAGGTATTGCTGTTCTAACTTTTTTGGGGTGGGGGCTATTCGGACCTGAACCTAGTTGGGTTTATGGATTAATCAATGCAGTAGCTGTTTTAATCATCGCATGCCCATGTGCTTTGGGATTAGCTACGCCAATGTCAATTATGGTAGCAACAGGGCGAGGTGCATCAAATGGAGTACTTTTTCGAGACGCTGCCGCAATAGAGAATCTACGTAAAATTGATACATTGATTATTGATAAAACAGGAACTTTGACAGAAGGACAACCATCATTCAATAAAGTAGTAGCCACTTCAGGATATGAAAAGAATGAAGTCCTCCGTTTAGCTGCGAGTTTAGATCAGGGCAGTGAGCATCCTTTAGCAAATGCAATTGTACGTGCCGCCCGTGAGCGAAATCTTACTTTAAGTAAACCTACTTCATTTGAATCAGGTTCAGGTATTGGTGTTAATGGAGAGATAAACGGACAAAAATTAGCTCTAGGTAATACGGCACTGATGAAGCAATTAGGGATATCTGTTAACACTCTTATTCCACAAGCAGAGGTATTAAGAGCTGAAGGTGCCAGTGTTATGTATTTGGCAGCCGATGGAAAACTGCTAGGTCTTCTGGCAGTTTCAGATCCAATCAAAGCAAGCACTCCAGAGGCCCTTTTATCGTTGGAAGACTCAGGTTTAAGAATCATCATGGCAACAGGTGATGGGCTAACTACAGCAAAATCAGTTGGGGCTAAGTTAGGAATTAGTGAGGTTTATGGTGAGGTTAAACCTGCTGATAAATTAGATTTGGTCACAAAATTGCAAAAAGAAGGGAGAATTGTTGCTATGGCTGGTGATGGAATTAATGATGCACCAGCCTTGGCTCAAGCTGATATTGGAATCGCAATGGGCACGGGTACTGATGTAGCAATGAATAGTGCCCAAGTTACATTAGTAAAAGGTGACTTACGTGGTATTGAAATTGCTCGTTCTTTATCAGAGGCAACTGTTAAAAATATGAAACAAAACTTGATGTTTGCTTTCCTCTATAATGGATTAGGTATCCCTTTGGCTGCTGGTGTACTGTATCCATTTACTGGCTGGTTACTCTCGCCTATGATTGCTGCATTAGCAATGAGCCTAAGCTCAGCATCGGTAATTGGTAATGCCTTACGATTACGTCATCAAAAATAATCACGACTTACCACTCATTAGCGTAAGTTAATGAGTGGTAAGCATCATTAGAATGAGTGCTTAATAACCGAGATATCACTAATTTTTAAAGATAATTTTAAAAGAAATATGTCCCTCGTTATAAGTCGCTTGAATGGAAGCTCCATGCACATCAAGAATAGATTTGGTAATTGCTAAACCAAGGCCAGTACCTTCTTCAACTCTCTGTCTAGATACATCTGTTCGATAAAAACGATCGAATAACCGATTAAGTTGTTCTGATGATAGTGGGGAGCTTTCATTTTCAATGATGAATGTTGTTGTATCAAAGTTTTGTTGGCATGTGATTTTGATGACCGAATCTGATTTGCCATATTTAATTGCATTCGATAACAAATTACTTAAAGCGCGGCGTAGCATTAAAGGATCACCTTTTATACTACCTGAACCACTCTGTTCGAGTGACATTCCCTTTTCAGCAGCGATAGCATCATAAAAATCAAATAATGCTGAAACTTCTTTAACTAAATTAACCTGTTGTAGGTTAGGTAAATGTAGACCATGTTCTGCTTTTGCCAAAAATAGCATATCAGAGACCATGCGAGCTAAATGCTCAAACTCTTCTAAATTTGAAAATAGAACTTCCTGATAAGTATTAATATTTCGACTACGAGATAAACATACTTGAGTTTGAGTCATCAAATTGTTAATAGGTGTTCTTATTTCATGAGCAAGATCAGATGAAAAATCTGAAAGTTTTTCTACTGCGGCTTCTAGCCGATCTAACATATCATTAAAAGCGACAGCCAGTGATTTAAGTTCGGTTGGAGTATTTTCGACTTCTAAACGTTCAGAAAGATGTTGGGCTGAGATACCCTCTGCTACTTTTGCCATTTGTTGTACTGGACGTAGCCCTCGCCATGCTGCGAACCACCCTAAGAACATTAAACAAATTGTACCCACAAATCCAATGTATAAAAGTTGACGTCTAAAGTCATTTAAGAAATGTAGATGCTCAGAGGTATCGATTCCAACAATAATCTGAGCTGATATAAACGAGTCATTATGATCAAAAGTCTTTTTATAAATTAAGCCACGATAAGTCTTATTTTTAATTTTCCATTCAAGCCATGGATCTTGTTTTGATTTGTTGAGTGCTTGGGGATGAATTACTGATGGTGCTGAGCTAAAAATAACTTGACCTGTTGGACGTTCAATCTGAACAATCAGATCGTGATGTCCAATTAAGGCATCTTTTAAATATAAATTTAGTTCTTGAGAGTTAGATGGGTTCTGTTCAAGTAGATTCTCTATAAGTTGAATTTTGCCTTCTAATTGAGTTCGGTCTTGAGCTTCAAAATGATGCATTACGAGCTTGTGAATAACCAACCCCATAATCATTAAGATGATAACAGTAGAAAGAGAAAAGATGATTGCTATACGAAAGCTGATTGCATTAAACAATTTACGAGTCATCTTCTACCTCTAAAACATACCCCATTCCACGTATGTTCTGTATCAGCTTTGGGCTAAAATTACTGTCAATTTTACTGCGCAAACGTTTGATAGCGACTTCTACAACGTTGGTATCACTATCAAAATTCATGTCCCATATTTGAGAGGCAATGAGCGTACGAGGTAATATCTCACCACGTCTACGCATAAATAATTCCATCAGCGCGAATTCTTTAGCTGTTAAGTCAATACGTTGCCCAGCGCGAGTGACGCGGCGTTTACGAAGATCAAGTTCAAGATCAGCAATTGTAATAAGGTTACTATCTTCTTTTTGTTGTCCCCGTCGGAGTAAGCTTTTAATTCGTGCTAATAACTCAGCAAAAGCAAAAGGCTTGACTAGATAATCATCAGCACCTAAATCCAAGCCTTTCACACGATCTTCAATTTGATCACGTGCTGAAAGAAAAAGAATAGGCATAGTTTTGCCACTTTTTCGGATATCATAAATGATATCCCAACCATCTAGCTTTGGAAGCATCACATCTAAAATGATGAGGTCATATTCTTCGGAAAGCGCTTGATGTTTACCAGATAATCCATCCGTTACCCAATCCGTTATATACCCAGCTTCAGATAGACCTTGTTTAAGGTAGTCACCGGTTTTTTGTTCATCTTCAACTAGTAAGATTCTCATTGATAAAAATCCCATATCACTCATTAAGAACATAATAACGTTATAAATACGTGATTCGTTGTAGATTACAAAAATGTCATTTTCATGTCACATAGATGTTTAGTGAAGGCCTTTAAGGTATTTACATAAAGTTAATTTTTGGAGCAAAACATGAAAACTCTATTCCGTCGTAGCTTAACTACACTTATGTGTATTGGAACTTTAATTGCAGGAACTCAGTCTTGGGCAGCCGATGCTAAACAGGGAACCACTGTAGTCACTGAAACTAAAGCGGACTCAAAAATGTCAGAGAAATGCCAAAAACCTTGTAATATGAAGAATGATGAGAAAACCCAACAGGATCATAGTCAGCATGAGCATGGCAATATGGCTGATATGTCTCAGATGGATCACTCTAAGATGATGAATATGGATCAGTCTAAAATGGGTAATATGGATCATTCAAATATGATGAACATGGACCACTCAAAGATGAACATGTCAAATACATCAAATAAATAACAAATACGATAAATGAAAGATTGGGGAGATTAAAGCGAATAATTGGTTTGCTTGAGCTCCCCATCTTTATATTAGATAGGTGAAATAAATGTCTAAAAAATTAAGTCATGTCCTTTTAATAGGAGTAGGTTTATTTTCATCAACTTGGGTTGTGGCAGCGGTTAAAGAATATGATTTAACAATCGCTGAGCAAACGGTGAATATCACAGGTAAGCCTTTAAAACGAATTACGGTCAACGGGAAATTTGTTGCACCTCTTCTTGAATTTGAGGAAGGTGATGATGCTATTATTCGTGTCCATAACAAGCTAAAAAAACAAGATTCTTCTATTCATTGGCATGGTTTAATTTTACCGGGCATCATGGATGGCGTACCCGGATTTAATCAGTTTGATGGTATTGCCCCTAGTAAGACCTATGAATATAAGTTTAAGGTACGCCAAAATGGTACCTATTGGTATCATTCGCATAGTAAAGGTCAAGAGCAAGAGGGCTTGTATGGTCCGTTAGTCATTTACCCAAAAAATAGGACACCTTTAACTGTAGCTGAGAAAACAGATAAGGATTATGTTGTATTGCTCTCAGATTTTCATGATTCAACTAGTGATAAAATCATGAATAATCTAAAGAAAGAAGCTGACTATTATCAGAACCGTCGTGAAACTGTTTTTGATGTTTTTAAACAAATTAAAAAAGATGGTTTAAAAGCAACATGGCAAGACCGTTCGATGTGGAACCAGATGCGAATGCTCAAGACTGATATGTCTGATGTGACAAAATATACTTTTTTGATGAATGGTAAGACTCCAGAACAAAATTGGATTGGTAATTTTAAGACGGGTGAAAAAGTACGTCTTCGGTTCATTAATGCCTCAGCAATGTCATTCTTTGACGTCAGAATCCCTAACTTGAAAATGACGGTAGTCAGTGCAGATGGGCAGCCAGTGAAACCTGTTCCTGTTGATGAATTCAGAATAGGAACGGCTGAAACGTATGATGTTATTGTAGAACCCAAACAATCAAATTATCAAATTGAAGCAGAATCAATTGATAGGAGTGGCTTTTCAGTTGGTTCATTACATGATGAAAATACTCCTCCAATAAATCAAATCAAAATGCCGAAGTCACGTCCTCGTTCTTTATTAACTATGGAAGATATGGGGATGGATCACGATATGTCTTCAATGAAGGGCATGAATCACGACATGTCTTCGATGAAAGGTATGGATCATGACATGTCTTCGATGAAAGGTATGGATCATGACATGTCTTCAATGAAAGGCATGGATCAAGATATGTCTTCAATGAAAGGCATGGATCACGATATGTCGTCTATGACAGACAGCTCAAAAGATCAATCTATGTCAGGTATGAACCATGGCATGCAAATGACTACATCTAATGCACCTACACAAGAAAAGAATGGTGATGTTGTATATGGCTGGGCAAATGCTTCAACACCTGTTGGTCAAAAAGCACTTCAATATAGTGACTTACAATCTTTAAAGCCTCAACCAGATACTCGTGCCCCTGAACGTGAAATGGAAATCCGTCTTGGTGGGAACATGGAGCGCTATATTTGGACAATTAATGGTAAGAAGTTTAATGAAACAGAACCATTCAAAGTGAAATACGGGGAACGTATACGCTTGAAATTTGTGAATGACAGTATGATGGCTCACCCAATGCACTTGCACGGTATGTTTATGCAGCTTGAAAATGGTCAAGATCCAAGTAATATGCCGAATAAACATACCATCATTGTGCCACCGGGGAAAACAGTTACAACTTTACTTACTGCTGATGAATTAGGTGAATGGGCTATCCACTGCCATTTGTTATATCACATGGCCGCTGGAATGATGAACAAACTCATTGTGGCAAGTGTAGATAGCAATGATGATGATACGAAAAGTATCGTTGCCCAACCTCAAACTAGCCATGAGGGAGTGAATCAACATGCACATCACTAAACAGTTATATTCAAAAACAATTTTATCTGTTGCTTTATTTAGTTTAGCAGGTATGGCATTTGCGAATGATAATTCGACTGAAAATTTAAATAAGAGTACGTCAAGTATGAATGTGCTTTTAAGAGAATCAGGCGGATTAGGCTATGTTGAACGTAATACTGATCAAAAGTCTTCAAACAGCAAAGAACTTGAAACTTTAGCTTTTAGCCAAAATCATAAAAAACATTTGAACGAGCATGGTGGGCAAATCTATCAAACAACTAAATTTTCCAATGAGTGGATAGTTGATAAAGATGGAAAGGGCAGCTTAGGTTCGAGTTTCGAGGCATTGATTGGAACAGATGAAAATCGAATGTTTGTTGAAGCTAATATGAATAAAGCGGAGAGTAATGACCCCAAATATGATGTATCAGCTCTTTACAGTAGAAATGTTGCAGCATTTTGGGATGTACAAGCTGGGGTAAGGTATAGTGAGGACAAAAATAACCGTAATAGTAATCGCATTGATGGCGTTATTGGATTATTAGGTCTTGCTCCTTATTTCTTTGAGACAAAAGCTTACCTTTATGGTGGTGAAAATAATTTTTGGGGAGCCAGTTTTGAGTTTGATCGAGATCTATTACTCACTCAAAAGCTAATTACTCAGCCATATATTGCAGCAGATATTGTGCTTAATGATAATTCAGATTTTGCTGCAAAGTCAGGTTTGTCTGAGTTAAAGACAGGTATAAAAACTCGTTACGAGATTAATAAGCGTATCAGACCATTTGTTGATGTCGCTTATCAATATGAAAAAGGGCAGAAATTAACGACTTTTCAAGAAGCTACAGATTCTGAAAAAGGGTGGTTATACGGGGCAGGTATTGAATTAGTTTTCTAATTTTGTCTCGATATTAAAATAGCAGCCTTAAGGCTGCTATTTTAATGAATAAAATTGCTAATTTTTTCTAAATCTGTAAAACTAAAAAAGCTTAAATTTTGGTCATGACGTTATGCACTGGTTAAAAACATGCCTTTCGCTGTTTTTATCATTTGCTATCCTCATCGTAGGATCGGCAGCAGCTGCTGCATCTGTACATAGTCCATGTTTAATGTCATCTCAAGATATGCAATCCATGCAAATGATGAATTCTGAAGATCATGAAAAAGCAAGTGCTATGCACATGGATTGTATGAAAGCTGAAGTAAAGATTAAGAAGCAATTACATGATCCATCATGTATGTCTAAGCAAGATTGTATTATGTCATTTTCTAAAATTGCATATACATCTACAGCACTAGGTGTTTTGCAATCTATGGTTTCTTCCCCTGTGGAACAGTCTGCTTTTTCTCCATTAAATCAAAATTTCACCTCATCTGATCCTTCCAATTTATGGAAACCCCCACGCTCTAATTAATTTGATGACTAATCATCATTCATAGAGTTTTCTATGGATGTTCTGCACGTGCGCGTGTACATCATTTTAGAGCTAAAAATATGAACTTTAATAAAGAAAAGCTGTCCCTAAAATGGGGTGGATGCTCAATTGCGACGATCTGTTTTTTCTTGAGTTATGGTCATGCTTATGCCCAGCCATTGACTTTGGATACAGCATTGAAGCTTGCTGAGCAATATGCACCTACTCTAAGGGCCAATAGTGCTCAGATTGAAGGCGCTGAGAATATGGTTTCAGCTTCCGGTATCTTACCCAATCCTAAACTGTTTGTTGGCTTAGATAATTACCCCGTGTCTGGCGATGCCGCATGGTCAGTCACACAAGAAGGCATGACGATGAAAAAGATTGGCATCATGCAAGATTTTCCAAATCGTGCCAAAAGATTGGCCGAAATAGAATTAGCAAAAGCTGAATTGGGTTCAGCTAATGCTCAGACAGAAATTCTTCGTATTGAGTTACGTCAAAAAGTAGCATCGGTATGGCTTAAGCGTTTTTATCTTGAGCGTAAACTGGCCTTATATGATGACCTTCTTTCAGAAAATGGATTGTTATTCCAGATTACGCAGACACAGGTTACATCTGGTCGGACTATGGTTACTAATGCGATTTCCCCTAAGCTGGACAAAACGGTTTTACTTGATCAAAAAGATGATTTACTTCGAGATTTAAATAAAGCAAAGCTAGAATTACACCGATTAATCAGTGCGGATTCTAGTCGTACAACTGAAATAGAAAGTTTGCCTAGCCAAGAACCTGTAATTAATTTTGATACATCACGTTTATATCATCATCTGCATCAACTTCCTGAATTGAAAGCATTTCAAGCAGAAAGGCAAACTGCTGAAGCCAAACTTAAGCAAGCTCAAGCCCTACAAAAATCAGATTGGAGTATCGAGTTTGCCTATCAGCACCGTGCTCCTGAATTTGGAGATATGATTGGTGTGCACCTGACAACGGAACTACCAGTATTTTCAAAAAAACGTAGTAGTTCATTGGTTCAAGCCATTTTAGCGGAACAAAACAGGATTACAGCAGATCAGGAGATAAAATACCGCGAGCATCTCACTATGTTAGATGAGGGGCTATCGGACTTAAAAGCCCTTGATCAACAAATCCAACGTACAGTTCAAAGTACACTTCCTTTGACTAAACAAAAAGTAAATTTACAGCTAGCAAGTTATCAGGCTGGTAAAGCCAATTTGTCAGATGTCATTGAGACACGACAAGCATTACTAAATCAGCGATTACGCCTCATCGATTTACAACAACAGCAAGCAATGATCAAAGCCCAGCTCTATTTTTCTTTTGTAGAACCGACCTTAAACCATGCTGAGGAGTCACGATAATGTTAAAAAATAAATTAGCATTCGTAATTGCTGGCTTGATTGTGGGCAGCTTGGGAATCGGTAGTGGTGCTGGATATTGGTATGCTCATCAAAATGATAAAAAGCAAACTGTAAGTGATCAGGCAACTGCTAAAGTGTTGTACTGGTACGATCCAATGAAACCAGAACAGCATTTTGATAAGCCGGGGAAATCCCCTTTTATGGATATGCCGTTAGTCCCTAAATATGCGGATGAAAGTACTTCTGGAATGACTGAAAGTGCAGGAGTAAAGATTGATCCATCTCTTCAACAAAATCTAGCCATTCGTTATGCCACAGTCGAACAAGTTGTAATGGGTAATACTTTGTTAACCAATGGCATATTACAAGCGAATGAACGACAGATAGCGATTCTGCAAACACGGGCAAGTGGTTTTGTTCAGCGTGTCTATGGTCATGCAGTCGGAGATATAGTGACTCAAGGGAGCCCGATTGCTGATATTTCAATACCAGAATGGACTGGGGAGCAGACCGAGTTTTTGGCAGTACTTAAAATAGGAGACCGTTCTCTTATTCAAGCAAGTCGACAACGCCTACGGCTTCTGGGAATCCCACCAAATGTGATCCATCAAGTCGAACAAACACATCAAGTACAATCTAATATGACTTTGAGTGCTCCTATAAGTGGATTCATTGACTCATTAGAAGTTCATAGTGGAATGACTTTAACTATGGGGCAAACACTTGCTTCAATTAAAGGAATTAATCCAATTTGGTTAGAAGCAGCAGTGCCTGAAACGCAAATTGCTGGAATAAAACGAGGTGCTAAAGTCGAAGCAACTTTTGCTGCATATCCTCAAAAAGTGTCTGGTAAAGTCATTGATATTTTACCAACACTAGATACCACAAGCAGAACCATAAAAGTTCGTATTGAGTTACCCAATAGAGAGGGACAACTCAAGCCAGGAATGTTTGCTTCTGTCAAATTCTCCAACAATCCTCAAAGCAGTTTAGTTGTGCCAGAGCAAGCTGTTATACGTACCGGTACTCGTAATATCGTCATTGTGGCACATGAACAAGGGCGTTTTGAACCTGTTGTTGTACAGTTAGGGCAGAGTGATGGAAATAAAATAGCAATTCTACAGGGTTTGAACGCTGGTCAGAAAGTAGTGGTTTCGGGACAATTCATAATTGATTCTGAGGCCAATTTACAGGGTGTACTGGATAAGTTAAACACTGGACAATCGATTACTTCATCTCAAGTAACTAAGGCATCAATATACCAAGGCATTGGTAAAGTGGAAAAAGTTACAGCTCAAGACATTACCATTTCACATCAGGCAATTGCTGAGTTGGGTTGGGGGGCTATGACCATGGGCTTTAAACAACCAGTACAACCATTTACCCAAATTCAGCAAGGAGATCAGGTCAGTTTCCGCTTTACACATGTTGGGGATGCTTATGTGATTTCTGACATTTCCAAGATGTCTATGACATCTATGAAGAACTAAACGGGAGAACCATCATGATCACCCGTATTATTCGTTTTTCAATTGCAAATCGAGTATTTGTCTTATTAGCTGCTGTAGTTCTTGCCGTTTGGGGAACTTGGGCTGTCAAAAATACTCCGGTTGATGCTTTGCCAGATCTGTCTGATGTACAAGTTATTGTGCGAACTAATTTTCCCGGTCAAGCACCACAAATTGTTGAAAATCAGGTGACGTATCCTTTAACAACGACCATGTTATCAGTGCCCGGTGTTAAAGCTGTTCGGGGCTATTCTTTTTTTGGTGATTCGTTTGTTTATATCATTTTTGATGAACATACTGATCTTTACTGGGCACGTTCTCGCGTGTTGGAATATCTGAATCAAATACAAGGGCGAATGCCTACAAATGCAAAATCTTCATTAGGACCAGATGCTACAGGTGTTGGTTGGATTTACGAATATGCTTTGGTTGATCCAACAGGGCAACATGATCTCTCACAACTGCGAAGCATACAAGACTGGTTTTTGAAGTATGAACTAAAGACAGTACCGAATGTGGCTGAGGTTGCCACAATTGGGGGAATGGTTAAGCAGTATCAAATTGTTTTAGACCCTACCAAGATGGCAGCATTCGGTATAACTCAACGAAGTATCATTGAGGCAATTCAAAAGGCAAATCAGGAAACTGGCGGTTCAGTCCTAGAAATGGCTGAAACTGAATATATGGTAAGAGCTTCTGGTTATTTAAAAACATTAGAAGATTTTCGGCAGATCCCATTACGTACGAACGGTTTAGGCATCCCAATCACTCTTGGAGAGGTTGCAACGATTCAACTCGGACCTGAAATGCGTCGTGGAATTACTGAACTTAATGGACAAGGAGAAACCGTTGGAGGTGTTGTGATTTTACGTGCTGGTAAAAATGCACGTGAAACCATTACTGCTGTAAAAGAAAAACTTGCCGAATTACAACAGAGTCTACCGAAAGGCGTGCAAGTTGTTCCAGTATATGATCGCAGTCAATTGATTGATCGGGCTGTAGAAAATTTAAGCCATAAATTGATTGAAGAATTTATTGTGGTGGCTTTGGTTTGTGGATTATTCCTCTGGCATTTACGTTCAGCAATGGTTGCGATTGTTTCTTTGCCCTTGGGAATCTTGTCAGCTTTTTTATTGATGTATTATCAGGGACTAAATGCCAATATCATGTCATTGGGTGGTATTGCCATTGCAATTGGCGCTATGGTCGATGCCGCTGTGGTTATGGTCGAAAACGCACATAAGCATATCGAAGCTTGGCAACATGAACATCCTGATCAAGTTTTAAAAACACAAGAGCGTTGGGACATCATTACGCATTCTGCTAGTGAGGTTGGACCTGCTTTATTTTTCTGTTTACTCATCATTACTTTATCCTTTATTCCTATTTTTACTTTACAAGCACAAGAAGGACGACTGTTTTCTCCATTGGCATTTACTAAAACTTATGCCATGGCCGCTGCCGCAGGGTTATCAATTACACTGATTCCAATTTTGATGGGGTACTGGATTCGAGGGAAGTTACCCTCTGAACAATGCAATCCATTAAACCGTTTTCTAATCAAAATATACCGTCCGATGTTGGATAAGGTCTTAGCTTATCCAAAGACAACTTTATTTGGTGCATCATTCATTTTTCTTCTCAGTCTTTTCCCTTTAACTCGCTTAGGTGGAGAGTTCCTGCCCAATATGGATGAAGGTGATTTACTGTATATGCCTTCGGCTTTACCGGGATTGTCCGCAGCAAAAGCTTCTGAGTTACTTCAACAGACTGATCGAATGATTAAAACTGTTCCAGAGGTTGCCACGGCATTTGGTAAAGCTGGGCGAGCAGAGTCAGCTACAGATCCAGCACCTTTAGAAATGTTTGAAACCACGATTCAGTTTAAACCGCGATCTGAATGGCGTTCAGGTATGACACCCGACAAGTTAGTAAAAGAACTGGATAAAGCGGTTCAAGTACCGGGTTTAACAAATATCTGGGTGCCACCTATTCGTAACCGAATTGATATGTTGGCAACTGGGGTTAAAAGCCCAATCGGGATTAAGATTTCAGCAAATGATTTGCAAGATATTGATCGGGTCGCACAACAAATTGAACAGGTTGCCAAAAAGATACCCGGTGTTAGCTCAGCTTTAGCTGAACGACTCACAGGTGGGCGATATGTTGATATCGATATTAATCGAAAGCAAGCTGCACGTTATGGTCTTAATATCAATGATGTACAGCAAATTGTGTCATCAGCAATTGGTGGGGAGAATATTGGGGAAACTGTTGAGGGATTAGCTAGGTATCCTATTAATGTACGTTATCCACGAGAAATCCGAGATTCACTTGAAGCCTTAAGGAATCTACCAATTCTGACTGAATCAGGTCAGCAAATTGTTTTGAGTAGCATTGCCAATATTCAAATCACTGATGGCCCCCCAATGCTAAAAAGTGAGAATGCTCGCCCAAGTGGTTGGGTCTATGTTGATGTACAAGAGCGTGATTTAGCTTCTGTAGTTCAGGATTTGAAACGATCTATTGATGAACAAGTGAAACGCTCTGCGGGTATGAGTATTAGTTATTCAGGTCAATTTGAGTTTATGGAAAGAGCAAATGCTCGTCTAAAGGTGGTGATACCAATCACTTTGATGATCATTTTTCTATTGCTCTATTTGATTTTTAGACAAGTACAAGATGCCGCTCTGATTATGCTGACTCTACCATTCGCTTTAATCGGTGGTATTTGGGCAATGTATTTCAGTGGCTATAACTTTTCAATTGCCATAGCAGTAGGCTTTATTGCACTTGCGGGTGTTGCCGCAGAGTTTGGTGTGGTCATGTTGTTTTATTTAAAGCAAGCCATACAACAAACGCAGTCTTCTGAAAAATCCTTAACTGAACAACAGCTCAATGACGCACTTCGTACAGGGGCTGTTCTACGTGTTCGCCCAAAAGCGATGACTGTAGCTGTAATTTTAGTCGGGCTACTTCCTATTCTTTTGGGGACTGGAACAGGTTCTGAATTGATGAGCCGTATTGCTTTACCGATGGTTGGAGGCATGATTTCAGCTCCGCTTTTATCAATGTTTGTTATCCCCGCTGCCTACCAACTTCTAATCAAAAGGAAACTATCAAAATCTTGATAGTTTTATTATTTCGTTCAAAGAGGTTTTATTATGTTTAAATTTATGAAAATTGTAGCTCTTGTTGCAACTATTGCTACGTTAAGCGCTTGTAGTAAAAATGAGGCATCAGAGCAAAAGAAAGCGGAAGCACCTATGGAGCAGATGAGTAAAGAATCATCTACAGCAATGACAGCTCAAGCTGTTGGCGTTATTACGGCTATTAATACGAAAGAAAATATTTTGACACTCAATCATGAGGCAATTGCAGCGATTAAATGGCCAGCAATGACAATGGGTTTTAAGGTTGCAGATCCTAAGTTGTTAAATGGGCTTGCAGTAGGGCAAAAAGTTGATTTTGAATTAAAAGCAGATGGTGAAATTTACACAATCGTAAGTGTTAAACCAGAAAACAAGTAATGTCAAAAGTATAACTAATATCAAGAGTACAGAGCCTGTAAAAAAATCTGTTTAATTCCCTTTAAAACGAATGCTTCAGCCATCTAAGGCTGAAGCATTCGTTTTATGATGTCTAGTTAAAGTGTGTACAACAGAATTCAGTCCAATCAGCCATTAAACCTTTACGTTTTTCAAGGTACCCTCCACGTAAGTAAGAAGCTTCAACTTCATCGGGTAGTTTATGGGCAAGTACATGCTCACAAACTTCCCGTGAATAATCCGTTTTATCGGCTGACCAATCACGGAATGTAGAACGGAAACCGTGTGTTGTAACCACACGATTTTGTTTTGGATCAATATAGCCTAAGCCATCTTCTTTAAGCTTCTGCTCATGCATCCGTTTGATCAATGTGGTTAATGACATATCAGAAAGCATTTCTCCAGAACGTGGGGCAGGGAAAATGAAATCTTGTGCTTGAGTATGATTTTTGATTGATTCAAGCAACGTGATGGCTTCTTCAGACAAAGGTACGCGATGTTCCTTTTCTGCTTTCATCCGTTCTTTAGGAATAATCCAAACCTTATTCTTAAAATCAATTTCCTGCCATTTAGCCCCAAAAATCTCACCAGATCGACATGCAGTTAAAATCGCAAATTCCAGAGCTTTAGGGGAAATCCCTTTTTTCTGTCTTAAATGCTGGATAAACTCAGCAACCTGTTCATAAGGCAGGGATGGATGTGGGCGTGATTCCTGCTTTAAGTTACCTAATATAGGTTCAAGATTGCCTTTCCATTCAGCAGGGTTGTCACCCTCAAAATATCCCATAGCCTTGGCATAATCAAAAATGGTTTCTATACGACCACGAATACGTCTGGCTGTTTCATTTTTTTCAATCCAGATTGGTTTGAGAGCTTCAGCAATATCTACTTTGGTAATGGTGCCAATGGTGAGATCACCCAGCGTTGGATAGATATAGGTTTCCAGTGTTGTTGACCATTGTCCGATATGCTTTTGATTTTTGAGTTCACGGGTTTTATTGGCAATAACAACTTTTGCACATTCCATGAATGTTTTATTCCGTAGTTGCTGGACATGCAGCTTTTCAAGCTGTTCCTGTTTATGCACAATAGGATCAATCCCATTTCGTATTTGTAATTTTAATTCAGCGGCTTTGGCACGGGCTTCTGCCAAGGAAACTTCAGGGTAGGGGCCAATACCAATATCACGGCGATGAGGTTTTAATTTTCCATCTTTATCCAGACGTTTTCCCACAACGGCACGTAAAATCCAGACACGGGAATCTCTTTCAACATTTAAACAAAGACCATCAACGCCGCCTACGTGGTATCGACCAGTCTCTTTAATTCTTGCTACACTGAGTGCAGAAAGCTCTTTGGATTTCTTTGGCATTCTTTTATTTACCCCTCAACCTACCCCTCATAAAATACTGGAAATGGTCGGATTAGACAAGACTAGGTTGGATGGGTATAATTGTAATTAATTGAAAAATATTAATTTATAATATTGTTTTGGACTTCTTGGGATTAGTGTTAGACGGACACCGCTTCCGCCAAATTCAAGTTTCTGACACTGTTTAACACTATATAAGTTTATGATTTATATGGTTAAAGTTAGAAATTTACAATATAACAAGCCGCGACGCACTACGCCAATCGGTAGTTATAAAGTAGTAAAAAATGCAGTAAGATTATTTCTTACTGCATTTTTTTATGTCTGAATTATGGCGACTCGTGGAATCAACAAGCTTAGTGCTTTACAAGTTAGAAAAGCTAAATCTGATCCTGACAAGATGTATAAGCTGTCAGATGGTGGAAATCTGTATCTGCGTATCCGCCACGATCAATTCTTTTTGATCAAGGTTATAGCTTGATTTAAATGCCGATACTCCTCTGATCTGAAAAGCACAAAGGTAGTAGTGAAAAATTTCCTCTTCCATCTCATTTAGATCAGTAAGTGTAATAATTTTAGCCATTCTTATATTTAAATTAATTCAATCAGTTAAACAACCATTATAGTCTGTATTAAAATACCTAGCTAGCATTACTGACGATACATATTGGTTTTAGCTACCATGCGATTCATTAGATGACTGATCATATTCATTGTTGAATATGGTTCAGGCGAATTCTTCATCGTTGCTATCGAAGGTTTAAAAATGATTGAGCATCGTTATCGTGTCAAAGAGTTAGTCAATTACCCAGAACGACCAGCAAAGGATTATGTAGATCGTGGCGGACGTAGGCGCAGAGTTTCTTATAAACCTGCCACGAAGGGTTTACTCAATATTGCGGAATCAACATTCTGGAAAATGGTTCGTCGAGGTGATTTTCCTGAGCCAACTTACTTGACTGCGAGCATGCCAACGTGGGCAGAAAGCCAAATTAATTTGTGGCTCAATTCGAAAAAAAGCTGACTAGATTAGCGCGATATCTTTACAACCCTAAATTATCCCATTTACCCCTAAGACACTGTAGTTCATTGATTTCGAAGTCATTGGATTACGGTGTTTTTTACACTTGACCATTAGTGGTACTTATATTATTTATATATCTAATATTATATTTAATTATTAATTAACAATTGGTTAGGTGTGATCTATTACAGCAGAGTAAATTATCATGACAGAATCAACCTATGTTATGAATGACAGTCAAACACATAAAATTGAATATATACCACCAACACAAGATCCTACTTTATCGAAGAATCCTATAACCCTATTGCCAATAGCGTGATGTCACCGATGGCACTTGCCACTTTAGGAGTGAGTGTTTCTAAAAGCCTGAACATTCCACCCATTGCAGGCGCAATCGTTGGGGTACTGATCGGCGGTATCTGGATGTTAATCACTGAAGATGAACAGCAACAACCGCTACACCCAACTTATCGCAGACAGTATTACTGCAACAACTGTGACCGCAGCTTTAGTCCAAATTTACGCAATTAAGCATTCAACAAAATTCACAAATCGAACCTTATACCCATTTTAAAATTGATACAGGAATTATTCTTATGGCACATTTAGTTGAAACAATGGCATTCGTAGGACAAACCCCTTGGCATGGTTTAGGCAATGAACTTACTCCAAACCAACCCATTGAGATATGGGCGCAGCAGGCAGGTATGAACTGGCGGATTGAATCCTCCGATGTCAGTTACATGGCACAGAATGAAAAGGGACAAAGCATCATCATGCCTTTTGAGGAACAGCGTGTACTTTACCGTTCTGATACTCACGCACCGTTATCTGTGGTCAGCCAACGCTTTCAGGAAGTCCAGCCGATGGAAATCCTACACTTCTACAAAGACCTGACTGAACAATCAGGCTTTGAACTGGAAACCGCAGGGGTGCTCAAAGGTGGTAAGAAATTCTGGGCATTGGCTAAGACAGGACAAAGCTCAGCACTTAAAGGTAAAGATGTCAGTAATGGCTATATTCTTCTGGCTACCGCTTGTGATGGCACACTTGCCACCACAGCACAATTCACCAGTATTCGGGTGGTATGTAACAATACTTTGGCGATTGCGCTCAAAGGACAGAATAATAGTGCAGGTGTGGTGAAAGTGCCGCATAGCACCCGATTCGATGCTGAGAAAGTCAAACATCAACTCGGTATTTCAGTTCGTGCATGGGATGAACATATGTATGAAATGAAGCAACTGAGTCAGCTTAAAGTGACACAGCAGGAAGCCGCTGCTTACTTTGATGCGGTATTTAATAATACTAGTCTTAGTGTGGCCGAACAGGATGAAAGTATTATTCAGTTCTATCGCAATGCAGCCATGCCAAATCAAAGCAATTCATCTCGACCAGACAATAAAACCGAACCGAATGGACGTGCCATGTCGAAAGTCATGACTATGTTTAACGGACATGGACGAGGGGCAGAACTCAGTTCAGCCAAAGATACGGCGTATGGATTACTGTGCTCAATCACCGAATTTTGTGACCACGAACGTCGAGCCATGAGTACCGATCATCGACTCGATTCAGCATGGTTTGGAGCAGGCGCATCCATTAAGCAACGTGGTTTAGAACAAGCACTTCGAATGATTGCCTAAATTCAGTTTCAGTTAAGCCTTCTACATTAGCCTAAGCATACGGTAACACCGTACAAGCACAGCAACACCTTTAGCCACATTTCCAGATGTGGCTTTTTTTATGCCC
>NZ_KB894374.1 GCF_000374425.1 Acinetobacter tjernbergiae DSM 14971 = CIP 107465
TATTTTCGATCGATCAATCAGTAAAAATCCACACAAGTTGTTCTTCTATTCTCTTAATGATCTTCTCGATGATTCGTCATCATCAAGCTAGGTCGGCTATGTTACTCTAATTTCAACTAAAGTCAACAGGTAATTTAGATATTTTCAAAACCTACCAATCTTTCCAAGAATCCAACCTTTAAGCCAAATCCTTGTTTCTCAACAAGTTTTTATCTGCATCACCGCCGATGGATGTGCATTCTACAGCATTCCTAACCCAATACAACCCCCTTTCTTATTATTTCTTTTCAAACGAATGTTTTTTAGACTGATTCATTACTTTTAATCCATTTTCTTCGCTCGTAAGAACTTTTTTTAAACAATCAACTCCAGTAGAATATGTATCTTACTTCACACTTTTTGGCATTTTTGATTGAAAATACGGTTTGCTCGCAAAAAAGTACAATTTATATTACTTGCCGCTTCATTTGCGATAAGCCAGCTTTGTTACGCCATTTCAAACCATAACTTCTATGAGTTAGCTTTAACTATATTGAGTTATAGCAAATGGTCGAATACGTCTAGTCCTATTATTTGCGTAGTAGATAATCCTGAAGCCGCAACGCAATTTCAATTAAGTATTAAGCAATTGACATATGATTATCAGGTGCAATCTATTAGTGCTAAGGATTTTACTAAAACAGATTGCCATGTAGTGTACTTTTCAGTAAGCACACCCCAGCAGCAGCAAAATTTAATTCAGGCCTATCCTTCTCGTTCTTTATTATCTCTAAGTACAAACAATCCAGTATGCGAGATGGGTAGTATTTTTTGCTTATATAACAAAAAAACCTTTTCTACCTTTAAGGTGAATCTAGATGCTTTGAGTTATTCCAAAGTTCATATCGACCCCCGAGTGCTAATCTTGGCGAAGAACACGGAGTAATTATAATGATTTCGAATTTATATCAATCCACTTCATTGCATGCGTTATTCCGTAAATCACAATTTACGATTTTTGCGATTACCTTTGTCATTTGCTCATTTACGTTTGCAACTATTTCGATGTTTACAATGGAAACTTATGCTCAGCAGAATTTACAATTACTGAGCCAAACTGTACTCGAACGTATTCAACCAGCTGTTGTATTCAAAGATAAAAGCGCAATTGATCAAATTTTAGATGACTATACAACTGAACATGCTATCCGCAGTATTCATGTTTATGATCCAGAGCATCAATTATTAGCAGAAAGCGCAAAAAAAATAGCTCATACCTCCTTCCTACAAAACATATTAGACAAATGGTTTCTACACGACCCCATTAAGCTCACAATCATTCATCATAAAAAGCAGGTAGGTGAATTGATTTTATATGGCAGCTCAGAAAATATTTTACATTTTTTAAAAACAATTATTATGGGCTTAGCAATTTCTATGTTTTTTATTGTAATTGCTCTCTTATGGTCGGTAAATCTTACTTATCGTCAAATTATGCAAGCAATCAAACCGTTAACACATATTGCTCAATTGGTAAGTGATCAAAAAGCTTATAATCTACGTTTCCCGAACAACCACATTAAAGAATTCCAAAATTTAAATACGGTATTTAATGAACTCTTAGAAGAAATTCAAATTTGGCATACACATTTGCAAAAAGAGAACCGTCAACTTTCTTTTCAAGCGCATCATGATCAGTTAACGATGTTACCTAATCGGCACTATTTTTATGATGAACTCATCAATATTTTTAAAAATAAACAATATCGTCACAATTCTGCACTAATATTTATCGATAATAATAAGTTTAAGACGATTAATGACCAATACGGGCATTTGGCTGGTGATGCTGTTTTAAGAGAAATGGCTTCACGTTTAATACAAACTGTTCGGCAAGAAGATTTTATTGCTCGTTTAGGTGGGGATGAGTTTGCGATTATTTTACATGCGATTCACCATGCTGACCATTTACAAGCAATTGCTGAAGGCTTACTTGCAAGCTGTAAAGAGCCTTTAGATTTTAACGGTCAAATTATTCATTTTAGCTTTAGCTTAGGAATTGCATTTTCGCAGTTTGCCGACAATCCTGATGATTTGGTGATGCAAGCTGATCAAGCCATGTATAAAGCTAAACATTTAAACCCACACTGGTTTGTTTATAAACCAGAACTTTAGGACACCCTATGCACACCCACACGATTAAAATTTCATTTGTAGCATTACTTTGTCTAGCACTAGTTGGGTGTCTAAGTTTTGGTCCATTGAAACATCGTCAGGTTAAAATGCTAAAAAAAGAAGGTTTCGTTTTAACCGATGAAGGCTGGAGTCTTGGTTTACCTGAACGTCTACTTTTCGATTTTAATAAAGCAGATATTAAACCTGAACACCAGAAAGAGATTGTCCGACTTGCAAGTCAATTGAATAAATATGACTTGCATAAACTCAAGATTGTCGGCCATACAGATGACATTGGTAGCCCTGAATATAACCACAAGTTATCTGAAGAACGTGCTCAAAGTGTTTCTGCTATTTTCATCAATCAAGCATTTAAACCCAATAATTTAACTGTGATTGGGCGTGGCTCAAGCCAACCGTTTGTTCCAAATACATCTGATGAGAACCGTGCGAGTAATCGACGAGTTACGATTATCATCATTCCTTAATTTGTATCAATCTAAAAAAGCCAACTCAAAAGTTGGCTTTTTTCATTTATATCAGTTCAATAATATCAATAGTCGGCGGTACTCGAAACCGAAATGGCACTCCAACCATGCCCGTTCCAACGGTTACGAATACATCTGCATACTCATGCGTGTAGAAGCCTTTTTTATGTCCTAAAATAGAGACTTTCTTCATAATGTAAGTTGTAATCCATGGCAATTCAATTTGCCCACCATGGGTATGACCCGCAAGCATCAATGGACGCATGGGTAATTCAGGTACCATATCAACGGTATCAGGATTATGTGACAAAATCAGCCATGGTTTATCTTGTGGTAAATCTGGCATAAAACGCATATTTGCCTTCCCAGCCCACAGATCACCAATGCCAATCAAACGAAATTCATCAAAATCAATGATTTTCCCTTCTATATCCATGACATTATTTTGTTCTAATGCCGCTTTGAGTAATGATTGTATTGGAGGGCCTGGATATTGCTCATCATGATTCCCTGGCACAGAATAAACGGGCGCTTGGATTCCCTTTAAAACAGAGAGTTCCTGAATCAAACGATTTTCAGGTTCGTACGTCCAGTCGCCAGCAACAACCACAATATCAGGCTGTGCATCATTTAACTTTTTAACTATCGTTTTTAGCTGCCGCTCATGACCTGAAAATAATCCCACATGCATATCAGCAATAAGTGCAACTTTGACAGGTTTTATAAATTCATGATCTGGATTTAAACGGTATTGATGATGCTTAATATGAACCAAATGTGGCTCAATAAATCGGGCGTAAATCAATAAACTGGTTAAGCTGAAAACAAAAATGGTCTCATGAAAGCTGTAGTATGCAGACCAACCTGCATATAAACTAAAAAACCAAAGCGGGATCAGTAAATAAGAGAGATAAAAAGCAGCTAAATGTACAAAAGCTTTAAAAGGATGAATGGTTTCTGTTCTTGCTTGGTGTATCCATGCCTGAGCAAATGCCCATAGCGCTAAACCAATAAAAATAAGATAAAAAGTTAAAATAATTGTGTCTGAATTCGACATTACCACTCTCATTAATCTGACATTCGGGGCATACATCGCATCTCATATTTATAATGTTTGATGAAATGCTATACTCAAGTCCAACTTTTAATCAGTAAAGATTATGACGCAATTTTCTCATCTAAATGGTAAACATACAAAAATAAGTACAACTACTTACAATAAAAGTATGTTTGCGATTTATTGCAGTATCGCGATCACAATCACAGGATGTAGCACCTTACCTAAACATAAATTTGAAGCAGTACAACAAACTGAGATTCAGCCCATTGAACTCAACCAAACAACTTTGGCTCAAATTATTCAACCTTTACAGCAACAAAATCCAAAACTTACAGGCTATCACGTTTTATTTGAGCCTTTAGAAGCATTGGCAGCTCGACTGCGTTTAATTGACAAAGCAGAAAAAACCTTAGATTTACAATATTACATTTGGGACAATGACAAAGTCGGCGCTCTTGCCTTACATGCGCTCATTCGTGCGGCAGATCGCGGCGTTAAAGTTCGTTTACTTATTGATGATAATAATGCGAAGAGTACTGAAGGAATTTTCTTGGCTTTAGCGCAGCACCCTAATATTGAGGTTAAATTATTTAACCCATATCGTTTTCGAAAATACCGCGCCTTAGATATGGTTTTAGACTTAAAACGTATCAATCGTCGAATGCACAATAAGAGCTTTATTGCAGACCATCAAGTTGCTCTAATTGGTGGCAGAAACATGACTAATCAATATTATAATGTCAGTGATAACTACCAGTTTTCTGATGTTGATGTAATGCTTGTGGGTACAGCAGTCACTGATATTTCACAGTCTTTTGACGAATATTGGCAACATAATTATGCCTATGATGTACGTGAAATCGTCAATCAAAAATCACATCGTTTAAGCTATGCGAGTTTAAAACAGCAACTTGATGAGCATTATAAAAGAGCGACTGTGCAAAACTATCTAGATTTGACCAGTAACTCACAAGCAATTGATTCCATTATCAGTCGAGACATTCCGTTAAATTGGGTGAAAGCCGAAGTCGTTAAAGACTCTCCTGACAAAATTAAATCCAAAGCAAAGAAACAAGAACACCTCAACTTCCAACTGATTAACCATTTAGAACAGCCTGAAAATAATATTGATTTAATCTCTGCCTATTTCGTACCTGAAAAAAAGGGAGCTAAAATCCTCAATGCACTCGCCCAAGATGGGGTTGAAGTGAGAGTTCTAACCAATTCATTTCAGGCCAATGATGTGGCAGTGGTTCATGCTTTTTATGGAAAATACCGTCAAGATTTACTTGAACATGGTGTACAACTGTATGAGTTTTTGCCCGCCCTCGACAAAAATGATCTCGATAAACATACTGAAGAATTAGCTAAAAAAGCTAAGGTAAATATCAAAGGATTAAGCCGTTCAAGTTTACATGCTAAGCTAATGGCATTGGATGAAAAACAAGTTTTCATTGGTTCATTTAACTTTGATCCACGCTCTGCATATTTGAATACAGAAATTGGTGTGCTTCTAAATAGCCCACCATTGGCTCAGGCAGTTCATGCCACTATGGATCAAAATCTAAGCAAATATGCCTATAAACTTGTGTTAGATGCCAATAAGAAAATTACATGGCAACGCCAAACCCCTCAAGGCCCTGTGATTTACACTGAAGAACCTCGTATGAAATGGTGGCAAAAAGCAGGAATGAAAATTATTTCATGGCTGCCGATCGAAGGCTTTATGTAGTCTGATTACATTCTGGTACTACAGCCAGAACTTTCGTTTGCAACTCAAGTAAACCTGCTCTCATTTGACGATCAACTTCTTTAGTCAACGTATCAACTGTATGTCCTGCTACAGGAACCGCAGGTAAAGTCAGTAAGTGTGCAATAACTTTTGGCATTTCCAAGACATGTTGTACATGTTTAGCAAACGACATGTCACCAATAAAGGGAGCGACCATATCTAACTCACCCTGTTGATTAACATAACAAATTATGCAAATTTGAACTGGACGATTTGCTTCAATTGCTGCACCTAATAAACGTCCATGTACTTTTTTGACCTGACGACCATCAGTCGTAGTTGCCTCAGGAAAAAACAGAACGGGAATATCTTGTCTTAAGAACTCAGTAATTTGCTCTTTAATGCGAAGTGAATCACCAGAACCTCGTTTAATAAATAAAGTTCCGCCACCTTTTGCGATATTTCCCAAAATTGGCCATTTCTCAACTTCTGCTTTTGCCAAAAAGAAAATCCGAGCACCAGAGCCAAGAACGGCAACATCTAGCCATGAAATATGGTTACTGACCCAAAGCGCAGGTTCCCGTGGAATGGTGCCATGGATCTGTACTTCAATATTAAAGACTTCACATAAACGTCGACAAAAATACTGGACGTAACGTGTATTAATTGGATTATTAGGATCTTTGTATAGGCGATGGCGATAGATGAGATAAAAACCTTCACCAATTGTTTCCAGACCTGAGGCTAGTTTTTTACTATACAAACTCAATTTAGAGATTACATTTAATGGTGTGTTATTTGCTACTGTTGCTTCTTGAGTCATAAAATCATTAAAACCGTACGCATATATGCACATTGCATTGAACTAATTCACTTATAGCATGAGCATATCCGTTTATAAACGTTACCACCATGAGAAAAAACGAATGTGAGTATAATTATTTTCAATTTTAAAAGATATTTTAGATCAATTAACATAAATAAATCGAATTAATAGATAAAAAGGTGATGTGATGAATCAACAACACACGACATCTCAGCCTCAAATCAAAATTCCTTATGGCTATGCTTTAAGAATGTTCCTAGGTTGGTCAATTCTATATATCGGCGCACTGGTCGGCTTAATTGGGCTTTTACATCGTCATATCATATAAATGGACGAAGTCTTTGCCCTTTGCTAGAGGTTTATTCTAGAATAAGCGTTCAATACTCAGGATCTGATAAGCGCGTGGAAAATTTTGAGCGACAACAAGTTGGCGAGCGAGCTATTCTCGTCAGCGTTTCAGTTCAACAACTTGATGATCTTGATACTGAAGAATTTCGATTGCTTGCTCAGTCTGCTGGGGCTGAAATCCTTGAACATATCACAGTACAACGTAATAGACCTGACCCCAAATTTTTTATTGGGTCAGGTAAAGTTGAGGAAATTGCAGAGTTAGTCAATGAACAAGAAGCGGAATTGGTTATTTTTGATCATTCCCTTTCCCCTGCTCAAGAACGTAATTTAGAAAGAATATTGAAGTGCCGTGTGATTGATCGTACAGGTCTTATTTTAGACATTTTCGCACTCCGCGCACGGACACATGAAGGTAAATTACAGGTCGAACTCGCACAGCTCAAGCATTTATCCACCCGTTTAATTCGTGGTTTTACAGGTAATTTAGAACAACAAAAAGGTGGTATTGGTCTACGTGGGCCAGGTGAATCACAACTCGAAACAGACCGTCGTCTCATTCGAGTGCGTATTACGCAACTTAAAGATAAGTTAATTAAAGTCCAACAAACGCGTTTACAAGGTCGTGCCGCTCGCCAAAAGGCAGCGATCCCTACGATTTCTTTGGTTGGTTATACCAATGCAGGCAAATCAACACTGTTTAATATTTTAGCCAAAAGTGATGTGTATGCGGCAGATCAACTATTTGCAACACTCGATCCGACTTTACGGCGTTTAGAATGGGATGGTATTGGTACCGTCGTACTTGCCGATACGGTTGGATTTGTGAGAAATTTACAGCATGATTTGGTGGAGTCTTTTAAAGCGACTTTGGAAGAAACACTAGAAGCGACCTTACTTTTGCATGTGATTGATAGCAGTAGTCCTAACATGCTTGAACAGATCGAAGCAGTAGAGTCTGTTCTCAAAGAAATTGGAGCAGATGCACCAATCTTACATGTTTACAATAAGATAGACATTAGTGGTGATGCCGCAAAAATTATTTATAAAGCAGCTGATTTACCCGATCGTGTCTATGTTTCCGCACATTCTGAGCAGGGATTAGATCTATTAAGTCAAGCCGTTCAACAATGTCTTATGGGACAGTTACAACATTTCGACTTAGTGCTTAAACCTGCTTACGGTAAACTACGCACACAACTTTATACCCTCAATGTCATTCAATCTGAACAATACGATGAACATGGTGATTTGCATTTATCAGTTTGTATTGCTCCCCAGAAGTTACAACAATTGATTAAACAAGCACATTTGCCATTAGACGAAATTCTTGGAGCAAAAGCAGCTTTATTTCACAGACCTTTGGAAGAATTTGAAAAATGACATTGATCATGATTATTGTGATGCGTGATCGTTGATATAGATGAGAGTTAGAGAGAAGATGAAAGAAATTGACTGGATGGCTTGGTTTTGCACGATTTTATTAATTATTGTATTTCGTGAAGGTGCTGTTGCTATTACCACTGTCTTTCATCATCCAGAATTAGGTAATCTTGTCGGGCTGATCAGCTTGCTCACCACTTTATTAATCTGGAGAAGGTTTAGGAAAATTTCCAATCGGCTTATTGATACCAATAACAAGATCATGAAAGAGAGTGCCTTTGCATTTCTGCCCATTTGTGCTGGTTCTTTGATCATGTTAGTTCACTTAGGTAAAGAAATTCCTGTCTTTTTATTTGTATTAACGTTGAGCACTTTATTACCATTATGGGTTTACGCCAAAATGGCAAAGCGTTGGCTATAGGGGTCTATAAATATGTTTATGATTATTTACGGATTTACGATTACCTTAATCAGTTACTTGATTGCAAAACCACTGAATAAAAAAATTCCTCAGATTCCTTTAATTGTTTTTGCAATGTTTATAGTAATTGGACTGTTGGCAATTCTAAATATTCCTTATGAAAAATACATGAATAACGTGAATGGTGTTTTTAATCATTTACTCGGTTATGTCACTGTGGCTTTGGCAATTCCACTGGCTGCAATGCGTTATGATGACTTACCAATTAAATCGATGATTGGCATCTTATGTTTTGCGAGTATTAGTGCTGTTGCACTGCCGATGGGGCTTGCTTATTTACTCCATATGTCTGAGCCAACGATTATGGCTTTTGCAACCCGAGCAGTCACTACGCCTATTGCCTTAAATATTGCAACACTATTACATGCTCCTCTCATGATGGTTTCACTGATTGTAATTTTATCAGGCGTGATCGGGGCAGCTTTCTCGCCTTTAATTTTAAAACACATCCATGATGAACGTGCTTCTGGCTTGGCTTTAGGTTTAGCAGCTCATGCAATTGGTACGGCACAAGCATGGCAACGAGGTCCCATCACTGGTCGGTATGCTGCATTCGGTATGGCTGTGAATGGCGTGTTTACTGCGATTTGGTTACCAACCTTTATTCTATCTCTATCTTAATTTTTTCCTCAAATAACACATAAATATTGAACTAGTTGTCATAAATCCTACATAATGGAAGTTCAAACGTTAAAAGGATTTTTAATGATGGGAAAACAATTAATAGGTGCATTACTTTTATCTGTGATTAGCAGTTGTACTTTTGCAGAAGATATTACGGGTCTTTGGCAAAGCATAGATGACAAAACAGGCGCACCTAAAGCACTCATTGAGATTCGCCAAGAAGCGAATGGTAGCTATGCTGGTAAAATCGTTAAGATCACTCCTCGTGCAGGATATACTCCAAAAGAAACATGCGTAGATTGTCCAGCACCTTATACCAATAAACCCATATTAGGCTTAGATGTAGTCACTGGTTTGAAACATTCAGATGGTTCAAGCTATACAAATGGCCGTATTTTAGATCCAAATTCGGGCAAAATTTATAGTATGAAAGCCAAATTAAGCTCAAATGGTAAACGCTTACATTTGCGTGGCTATTTGGGTGTATCTGCATTAGGTCGTAATCAAATTTGGATTCGTGCAGAGTAATTTATTTTAAATGTAATGCCTATACCATCTTTTATTTGATCTTTTTGATCACGGTTTAAGTCATAAAAACACCTTTATTTTCATTTAGAATTAAAGGTGTTTTCTTATTAAATTGCATAAAAATTTATTGAATTTTCAATTATTAAAAAAATGTACAATTGTAAAATAATGATTGAATATATTATTAGAAATCCGAAATAATAGAGAGACAATAATAGTGGCTGAGTGGCTTAAACATGTATACAAAACTGATTACTTTTTTCTTTTTATTTAGCCTTAGCCATCTAACTTTTGCTCAAGATATTACGGGTATCTGGCAAAGTGTTGATGATCTAACAGGAGCACCAAAAGGGCAAGTTGAAATTACCAAAGAAGCTGATGGAACTTATATTGGTAAAGTTATTAAAATTACCCCACGAACAGGTTATACACCAAAAGAATTCTGTACGGGTTGTCCCGCTCCATATACCAATAAGCCTATTTTAGGTTTAAACGTTATTACCAAACTAAAGCATAAGAAAGATCTAGCTTATAATGGTGGGAAAATTCTAGATCCCAATAGTGGACGTATGTATAGTCTCGCAGCTAAATTAAGTGGTAATGGACAGCGTTTACATTTACGTGGATATGTTGGTGTATCAGTACTCGGTCGCAGTCAGATTTGGATTCGTGTGAATTAAACTGGATTCAGCATAAAAAAGCCCTGTTAGTTACAGGGCTTTTTTATTTCCGTAAAACTCATTTTAACGGCTTTGTAACTGAGAATAGTCCAAAAGTACGTTTGCGGCTTCCGTTATAAAGGTTTCATCTTCAGGTAACGCTGGACGTAAATGTGCTTTCATTTTAGCACGAGACTCAATCAGCGCATCAATAGATGCTTGATAACTTTCCCAATTTGCGTAAGGTGCTTGACCTGTCACTAAACGACGTTGGTTCTCAGCAGCTAATGTTTGTTTTTCTAAGTCAACCAACTCTGCACGACGTTGATCAATATCCAATACCACTGTTTTCTGATCAGAAGTTTTTTTCGTAATCGCTTTACGTGCTTCTAGATACTTAAATTGTGAATCTTTTTCAACACGTTTAGCCGAAAATTGCGCTAACTTGGTTACATATGGTTGTATAAAACCTTCTCGTTTGAATGGTGCAGTTGGAATCGTATCCCATTTCAAGGCATTTTTTGCTTTACGTTCACCAAACTCCTCATTGTAAATATCAACAAGCTTGATATCAGGAATAACCCCTCTATTTTGCGTGCTACCACCAGTAACTCGATAGAACTTACGCTGCGTTAATGTTGCCTGTCCATGTGCTAAAGAATCTAGCTGAACTTGCGCCGTTCCCTTACCTGTGGTGGTACTGCCAATAATAATACCACGCTCATAATCTTGAATTGCAGCAGAGTAAATTTCACTCGCAGATGCAGATGCTAAATTAACGATAACTGCCATTGGACCAGCATAAATTTGCTGTCCACCATCAGTATCCTCGAACACATTGACATTGCCATTACCATCGCGAATTTGAACTACTGGTCCTGACTTAATTACTTGACCAAGCATACGAGCAACTTCTTCCAAGCTACCCCCTGGATCATTACGCAAATCAATCAGAATACCATCAACATTTTTAGCTTTAAGCGACTCTAAAGCTTTAGCCGTATCTTCAGAAACTGAACGGTATTCAGTTCCTGCACGACGAGAACGATAATCAAAATAGAAGGATGGAATTTCAATCACACCAAACACATGTTTTTTGCCATCCCGCGTAATCTCAACTGTACGAGAGCGAACACCTGCATCTTCTTCTTGAATGATATCACGCACTAAACTGACATTACGTGCCTGACTCATCGAAGCACCTGTAGCTAATAAACGTACAGTAACTTTAGTTCCACGTTTACCTCGGATAAGACCAACAATTTCTGAGCTTGGCCAGCCAATTACATCCACCATCTTATCGCCATCTTGAGCCACCCCAATAATGCGATCACCTGATTTTACTTGCCCAGATTTACTGGCTGGTCCACCCTCAACAATCGTTTCAATCTTAGTATAATCTTCATTACCACGCTCAGGGCGAATCGAAACCCCGATACCTTCAAGTTGTAAGGTGGTTTGGCGATTTAGCTCCATCGCATCAATTGGTGGATAATAATTACTATGTGGGTCGTAGGTTGCCAACATTGCATTCAGTGTTTTATCTAACACATCGTCACTTTTCACTCGTCCCATGCGCTCTAACTGACGGGTATAACGTTTTGTAAGTGTTTGAACTGGTGTCAAATCCTCTGGTCCAGTTAAATCCTGCCCATTTGCAAGTGCTGGATTCGCTTTTAACGCTTTTTGCTTGGCTTGTTCTTCTTCTTTACTAATTGTTAAATTAATCAATTGCGAAACTAGCATGCTACGCCAATGTGCTTGCTGTTCTGCTGTCGTTCTAAAATAAGCTGCTTTTTCTCGATCAATCTCTAAATAAGCGTCTTTCTGCTGTAAATTCTGTGGTTTCTGTAATTCAATCAACATAAACTCATAGAACTGTTTCAACCGTTCACGGTATTGAGCATGAATTGCAAAAGGACCTGTCAAGTTCCCTGCTTTTAATGAACTACCAAAGGTTGAAGCATATTTAGTCTTATACTCTTCAACTTCCGCATTTAGAAACAATGAATGATCTGGATCAAGGCTATCCAAATACATCTCTAAAATACGCTTCGAAGTTGTTGCATCTAAACGCATATTCAAATAATGTTGGCGATCAACCAAAGTGGCTAATTGACGTGCAACCAATGCCTGTTCTTGTGATGGGCTGATCATAGTTGAAACGATTGGAGCTTCCGTTGCCGCAAATGCCTCATTGATCGTATGAGAGAAAAATAAACCACCAGTCGCAATTGCAACTGCACACGCTATCATTTGAAGTTTCATAAAATTTTGGTGCTTCCTTGGATATGGCAATTATTACACGCTGCTACTAATTAGTACGAACATATTCTTATCCGATACGCTATTACCAGCTTGTAGAACTCATCGGTCATCTTAAATAAATAACTAACAAGTATTTATCATCAATATCATGTAGTTTTATCATATTCTGTACTGACAAAATGTAGCAAATCATTGCACAATTTAGCTATCGTTTTTTACATCAAAATTCAAACGGAATCCATATGATCGGCGCATTGATGCTGGATATTGCTGGCACAGAACTCACTCAAGAAGATATTGAACTATTACAAGCTCCGCAAGTCGGTGGCATGATTTTATTTGCACGAAATATTGAGTCGCCTCAACAAGTTCGCGCTCTAACAGATCATATGCGTCAAATTCGCCCAGAGATCCTGATTGCTGTGGATCAAGAAGGCGGTCGTGTGCAACGTTTAAGACAAGGTTTTACCTTATTACCTGCAATGGGTCGACTTGGTGAACATTATCTACATCATCCACAACAAGCGACAGAACTTGCTGAACAATGTGGTTGGTTAATGGCTATCGAAGTCCTCGCCGTTGGTATTGATTTTAGCTTCGCCCCCGTTTTAG
Organism: Acinetobacter tjernbergiae DSM 14971 = CIP 107465; assembly: GCF_000374425.1. GTDB lineage: Bacteria > Pseudomonadota > Gammaproteobacteria > Pseudomonadales > Moraxellaceae > Acinetobacter > Acinetobacter tjernbergiae. The sequence goes on from NZ_KB894374.1 coordinate 13,164, forward strand.
ACCTCAATGACATTAGTGATGTGATCGGTGATCGTGGCTTTGCTAAAAATATACAAGATATCGTGCCATTGGCTGATGCGTTTATGCGTGGAATGAAAAAAGCAGGTATGGCAACGACTGGAAAACACTTTCCTGGACATGGTTCGGTGAAAGCCGATTCACATGTTGCAGCGGCGATTGATAACCGTTCATATCAAGAAATTTACGACAAAGACATGCAAAGTTTTATCAAGTTAATGCCTCAGCTTGATGCACTGATGCCAGCGCATGTGATTTATGATCAAGTCGATCCGAACCCAGCAGGCTTCTCTACGTTCTGGTTACAAAATATTTTACGTCAGCAACTTAAATTTGACGGCGTCCTATTCTCTGATGATCTCAGTATGCAAGCCGCATGTGTTGCTGGCGGTGCTGATGCGCGTATTCAGGCAGCTTTAAATGCTGGGTGTGATATGGGCTTAGTGTGTAATGACCGTGCCGCAGCATGTACAGCCTTAGATGGTATCGAGAAGCTTGCTTTACCAAATCAACAACGCCTAGAACGTATGCGCGGTAAAATTCCAAATATGCAAGTGGACACGACACTTTGTTTGGATGAAAATTGGCAGAACGTGAAAAAAGTCATTGAAGACTTTAAGAATTCGTTTTAATTTGTTCTGCAACTTAGATTAATTCTGATTCAATAAACCAGCATTGCCTCAGAAATGATGAGACATCAGATATTTTTTGTATAAGCAACACCTTACTTTTGAAGGATCAAAAGTAACAAAAATCCGTTGTTAGTCAGAGAGTAAATCCTGAGCCATTTCAAAGCAACGCTTTGAAAACAGCGCAAGGCTGACCAACGGAGGCATTCATGCCAACCCACGATAGTCAATAACAAACTTAAGTCTTATTTGGTTAAAAGAATCTTCAATTTAAAAAGATTTATTTCTCTTCTCCAAATAAGATAAAAACAGAGTCTAGGACAGATGACACAACAACTTTCGAAACATCGCCATATTTCATTTACGGCACATTATACAGGCTATATTTGGTATCAAATGGGCATCTCCCATCCTGCATTCGCAACAGCTAAAGGAAAAACACTGGCAGCATTAGTTCATCCCATTGAGAGTTGGGCTGAAAAATATGTCGGGGGTAGCATGCGGACAACATTAAAACAACGTCACACCATGCTTGATGCTCATTTGGAAGAATTGATCCAACAGCATCCAGACCTACAAGTACTTGAAATTGCATGTGGTTTATCACCACGTGGTTGGTGGTTTAGACAACATCATCCAAATATTTGTTATCGTGAACTCGATTTACCTGATATGGCTGCGACGAAGCAAGCAGCATTACAACAAATTGAACCACATGTCGATGATGTCCTATCTGTCGATTTATTCACAGAGGCTTTTGCCAATGTATTTAAAGTATTCGATCCTAAACGACCTTTAGTGATTATTAGCGAAGGCTTAATCAACTACTTCGAAAAACCCCTACTTCAGCAACTCATTCAAGCAATCGCAACTTATGGCAGCGATTTCAAAGAACTGCACTATTTGACTGACCTTTATCCTGAACCAACGCAAAATAAATTAGCAACCATTATCTGGAATAGCAGTCGCTTATTGAAATTGATGTCACGCAGTGCATTTAGTTTTCATTTTAAAACGCCAGCAGAAGTCGAAAGCTTTTTCTATGAAGCAGGTTTCAAGCAAGTCGATGTACTTCAACCTAAACAGTTCTTCGATCAAACCCGCTTGGAAAACGATCATCAACATCTAGGTGATCTTGTTTGGATGATCCGAGCAACCAATAAATAAAACCCATAAAAAAAGAGAAGTGGTGATTCCACTTCTCTTTTAAAATTTAATCCAAATCATTCAGCTTGCTTTTGACGTCCAATAAACCGTGATAGACGATCTGCGATCTCAAAACTACCATGTTTAAACAGAATACGAAGCCCTTGTTCAGTTGCATCAAAATTCAGACATTCAATCTTAAATTCACCTTCTTCATCAGCTAAATGTAAGGCTAAATCACGTGGATGTTGGCTAACAAAATTAAGCTGTTCAAGGTCATGTAGCTTTAAATACACACCAAAGAAGGTAATATCAACAACATTAACCGTCACTTCCGTATACAAATGGCGATGACTAAGCTTTGTTATTGGTTGTAAAACAGGAATACGCTCTTCACCACGGCGTTCGATCTGCTTCATCTGCTCTCGAGTCATTGAGATAATACCATCAAGATTATTGATGGACTCTCCTTTCAAGAAAGTCGTAAACAGATTCATGGTTTCTTTACGGCGTTGTAATTGGGGTACGTGGTCTGCATTGGCAATCAAAGCAAACTCCATATCATGGCATTGCAACGCAAAATCTGCATTTTCATGCGGCAACGTAAAGCTATCATACTGCCCTGCTGCAACAAGTGTTTTACACTGAGGGACAGGCACATCACTTAAACGTAACAGGCGATTACAGTTAATCTCATAACGTTCACGTTCTGTTGCAGTAAATTCCGCCATTTGTCTAAAGAACAAACGCTTTGCGGTTGGAGACATCCGAGTTTTATCAAGCTTGGCATGATTCACGAGATACAAAATAACCGCTTGACCAAACTCATCCATACGATCTTCACGCATCAAATGCAGAGATTCTTCGAGTAGCATACGCCAACTTTTGCGTGTCTTCTGCATGACGCCCATCAGCACCATGCGATCAATCAGCTCAGGACGTTGATGCGCAAATGAAGATGCAACCACAGAGCCTAAAGACATTCCCATGACTGAAACTTTATCAATACCAACAATATCAAGCCATTGACCTAACATTTTTGATAAAGCTGGTAGCTCAAGAACCCCTGCTGATTCGTCTGTATCAACATTACGAATCTGTTGATTGGCCCCCATCGAAGGTAAATCAATCAAAATGACAGGCCCACTCTCGAAGAGTTGCTCAACGCAATACTTGTAAGAGTTAAAGTTCTGAAATGCGCCTCCGACAATTACAATTGGCGTCTTATAGATCGTTTTAGGATCTGCAATTGCCATATATTCAATTTTCCAACCATCAATCCATGTGGTGCGAGCGGGTTGTTTAAAACTGTTTTTATTGTAAATGTCGAAAAAACCAAAACCTGTGTAGGTATGGTTTAAATCCGAGTCCATTTGGATTATGGAATTCATATCCTTCCTCCATCCTTGTTTATTTTTTTGCTGCAAGAGTCTCATTTTTAGCGATTTCAACTTGCAAGTTAACAAATTTATAAAATTTGTATTACATTTATCCTATACTTTTTCATTCTATACATATGCACGTTTTATACGCAATCATTTCCTTAACCACTTATCTTGTTTAGAACATTAATCTTTTGCAAAATATGTAATCTAAGCTTCATATTCAATATCTTCATCGCACTAAAATAAAAAGATTTGCGCCAATTAACGATTCATAATTTTTTGAATTATCAGTTCCGCCTATTCATTGTTCAGCATTTGACTGTTACTATCTTTATAAATACATGCAATCGTCAAAATGCTATGCAAGACTCTATTCAAAACTATATGCAACAGGTAGGTACGCAAGCACGCCAAGCGTCTCGTATCTTAATGAGTGCTTCTACGCACTTAAAAAATCATGCCTTGTCTGCAATTTATACTGCTTTGGAAAATAATCAAGTACAAATTTTAGCAGCCAATCAAGTTGACATGCAAAATGGTCACCAGCGTCAATTAGATCCCGCATTGCTTGATCGTCTTGAACTGACACCCGCCCGTTTTAAAGGCATGTTACAAGGCTTAAAAGATGTGATTGCACTTGTAGACCCGATTGGGGAAATTACTGATTTGGCTTACCGCCCATCGGGTATCCAACTGGGTAAAATGCGTGTGCCTTTAGGTGTCATCGGTATGATTTATGAATCAAGACCAAATGTCACACTTGAAGCAGCATCATTGGCATTAAAATCTGGAAATGCCATTATTTTACGTGGCGGTTCAGAGGCCATCGAATCGAATAAAGCCATTGCGATTGCGATTCAACATGGTTTGCAAATTGCAGGCTTACCAGAACATGCGGTACAAGTCATTGATACACCTGATCGTGCAGCAGTCGGTCATTTGATTACTATGACTGAATTTGTCGATGTGATTGTGCCGCGTGGTGGAAAAAGCCTGATTGAACGTGTAACCAATGAAGCACGTATTCCTGTGATTAAGCACCTAGATGGCAATTGCCATGTGTTTGTAGAAGCACAGGCTGATCTACAAAAAGCTTTACCGATTGCGCTCAATTCAAAAACACATCGTTATGGTGTGTGTAACGCAATGGAAACCTTATTAGTAGATGAGGCAATTGCGGATGAGTTCTTACCGAGCATTGCTGAATTATACGCAGATAAGCAAGTTGAACTCCGTGGTTGCCCAGAAACACAACGTATTTTAGGTGAATCTGTTAAAACGGCGACGGAAGAAGATTGGTATACCGAATATTTAGGTCCAATCTTAGCTGTGAAAGTTGTCACAGGGATGGATGAAGCAATTGCACATATCAATAAATATGGGTCTCATCATACCGATGCGATTATTACTGAAAACTTTAGTCTAGCGCGTGAATTTTTAGCACGTGTTGATTCAAGTTCGGTGATGATTAATGCTTCAACTCGCTTTGCTGATGGCTTTGAATATGGTCTAGGTGCAGAAATTGGTATTTCAACCGATAAAATTCATGCACGTGGTCCAGTTGGTTTAGAAGGTTTAACCTCACAAAAATGGATTGTATTTGGTGATGGTCAAATTCGCCAGTAACAAAATTTCCATTTAAATATTGCACACGATAAAGCTCATTTAATTGATCTTTATCGTGTTTTTTCATATTTATATACAAAAAACCTGATCAAAACAAACAGATCCATTCAAAGACATTTCTATTTACACACTATACTCATTAGATTCAATTATAAATCAGTTGTATAGGCTAAAGTCTATCTTCGCCAATATGACAACCCATGTTAAAACATTGTGCTTGATTACCCTGCTTATGCGTTGCAGCAAGATCAAAGTGTTCGTCATAAAATTTAAAATTTGTTAGGTGTTCAAACGTGGCTAAATCTGTACTTGTAATTAATTGTGGTTCATCGTCGATCAAATATGCGCTTATTTCAGAACGTCGTGAAGATCGTATTTATGGTTTAGCAGAAAACTTAGGCTCTGCTGAAGCACGTATTAAAGGTGTCACGATTGGGGGTGAACCTCTTGAGCTTTCGATTCCACATGCAGATCATGCCACAGCGCTTGAGACACTTCTTGCTCGTTTAGCCAACTATCATCCTCAAGCGATTGGACACCGTGTTGTTCACGGCGGCAACTTGACCAAAGCAGAACTTTTGACGCCTGAGATTGTACAATGTATTGAAGCCGCAACACCGCTTGCACCCTTACACAATCCTGCACATTTGATTGGGATTGAAGCCACAATGCGTTTGTTCCCTGAATTGCCTCAGGTTGCTGTATTTGATACGGCATTCCATCAAACCATGCCTGAACATGCTTACCGCTATGCTTTGCCACAAAATTTATATACCGAACACCATGTGCGTCGTTATGGCTTTCACGGCACAAGTCACGCCTATGTCACAGAACGTGCAAGTGAACTCGCGGGTGCGAAAAATCAAGGGGGTTGGCTCAGCGCCCACTTAGGTAATGGTAGCTCAACCTGTGCTGTTTGGAATGGTCAAAGTCTTGATACCTCTATGGGTATGACCCCACTTGAAGGTGTCGTGATGGGTACACGTAGTGGTGATGTTGACCCAAGTTTGCATTTATTCCTTGCGAGCAATCTAGGTTGGAGCATCCAAAAAATTGACAACATGCTAAATAAAGAAAGTGGTCTACTAGGTTTATCTGGTCTTTCAAATGACATGCGTACCTTAGTCGAAGCATCAGGAAATGGTCATGAAGGTGCAACACTTGCGATTGAAGTATTCTGCTATCGTTTAGCAAAATCTTTGTCTGCTTTAAGTTGTGGTTTACCACGTTTAGATGGTTTAGTTTTCACTGGCGGTATCGGTGAAAACTCAGCTTATGTTCGTGAAAAAACCTTGGCTTATTTACCTCACTTCGGTTTGCAGTTTAGTGCAGAAAAAAATAATGCTTTAGCACGTGGTACAGAAGGTCGTATCGACAATGGTACAGGCCCACAACTCTGGGTTGTTCCGACTGATGAAGAAGGACGTATTGCGAAAGAAACTCGCCAAGTGATTGAACACGCAGCTTAAACAATCAAAATTTAGACAAATTTTAAGGTTCTTATGAATACTATTTTACTCATCCCAACAGGTGAAGGGGTTGGTCTCACATCTGCGTGCTTAGGAATGATCTATGCACTGGATTGCAAAGGGATTAATGCAGGTTTCTTAAAACCATTTTCTCAACTTGCAGATGCAGCGGTTGATCGTACTGCCACGCTTTATCGTCATTTGTTTCAACATCAATCTGTTGAACCAATTACTTACGAGAAACTGACGCAACTCCTCGGATCAGGCGAAACAGATGAGCTTCTCGAAGAAGCCGTTGCGCTACATCGTAAAATTTCAGCTCATCATGATGTGATTATTGTTGAAGGTCTTGTACCCAATGGGCAAGATCATTTTGCTGGCGAAATTAATGCGGCACTGGCACAGGCACTTGATGCACAAGTGGTGTTAGTCAGCACTGCTGATCTTGCAGATCCGCGTAAAACAGCAGAAAAAGTTGATGCGCATTTACGCCAATTCGGTGGCGCTGCATCTACACGAACGACAGGTGTCTTGTTCATGCGTACCAAGGGTCTCCCTGACGGTACTGCGGCGATTCCTGTCACACTTGACCCTAGCCTTCGTTTAGATAAGCAAATTGCTGAATTTTCCATACAACTACAACGTTACAATCGTTTCATTGGCACAGATGAATTACCGATTATTGGTTTAGTACCCTTCAGTAATATTTTGAGTGTGCCGCGTAGTTTAGATATTGCGACAGTTGTCAATGGAACTTGGCTCAATGAAGGTGAAGCAAAGCAACGCCGCATTTTACATACCAGTTTGATCGCATCTGATATTGAAGCTGAGTTACATAAGTTTGTTGCTGGGGAACTCATCATTAGTGCATCTCAGCGCACAGACGCCTTACTTGCAGCCAGTCTTGCAAGCAGTAACGGTATTCCATTAGCAGGTTTGGTTTTAACAGAACAAGCTGCGCCAGCAGCCAATATTCTCGAATTCTGCCAAGGTGCAATTAAACAAGGTTTACCAATCTTACATACTGCTCTCGATACGCTAGAAACAGCACAACGGTTATATCATTTTGGTAATGAAATTCCAGTAGACGATATTGAACGTGCTGAGCAAGTGACTCGTTTTGTTTCAAGCCATATTGATAATAACTGGCTCGATCAACACACCCAAAACAACCTCAATCCACGCTTATCGCCTTCTGCATTCCGCTATGAGTTGGTACAAAAGTCGATTGCTGCGAAAAAACGAATTGTACTTCCTGAAGGTGATGAACCACGTACCGTACAAGCCGCTGCAATTTGTCAATCGCGTGGTATTGCCGAGTGTATCTTACTAGCGAAACCAGAAGCGGTGGCTGAAGTTGCTAAAGCTCGTGGTATTCAACTGCCAAGCGATCTACAAATTATTGATCCTGATCATATTCGTGATCAATATATTGAACCAATGGTTGAGCTACGCAAAGGCAAACTGGATGCATTACAAGCGAAAACCCAACTGCAAGATACGGTTGTCCTTGGTACGATGATGTTGGCACTAGATCAAGTCGATGGTTTAGTCTCAGGTGCAGTCCACACGACAGCCAATACTGTTCGTCCCGCATTTCAGTTGATTAAAACTGCTCCAAATTATTCGTTGGTATCTTCGATCTTCTTTATGTTGTTACCTGATGAAGTTTATGTCTACGGTGACTGCGCAATTAATCCTGATCCAAACGCTGAACAACTTGCTGAAATTGCGATTCAATCTGCCGACTCTGCTAAAGCCTTTGGCCTTGACCCACGTATTGCCATGATTAGTTATTCAACGGGTACATCAGGCGCAGGGGCTGAAGTTGAGAAGGTTGCTGAAGCAACCAAAATTGCTCAACAACGCCGACCTGATTTATTGATTGATGGCCCACTACAATACGATGCGGCATCCGTTGAAAGCGTTGGTCGTCAAAAAGCACCTGACTCTAAAGTTGCGGGTCGTGCCAATGTCTTCATTTTCCCTGATCTCAATACAGGTAACACGACCTATAAAGCAGTACAACGTGCAGCGAATGTGGTGAGTGTTGGCCCAATGCTGCAAGGTTTAAACAAACCTGTGAATGACTTATCTCGTGGTGCTTTGGTCGATGATATTGTCTTTACCATTGCCTTAACTGCGATTCAAGCAAAACAACAGGACTAAGTTCATCTTGTTGTGATAACACAAAGCCATCTATTGATTGGAAATAGATGGCTTTTGTGCAAATTGCCTGTTCATCTCAGCTTTTTTAACACACTCGTCTTGATCCTCAATGGGCTTTTAACAAAGAAAATCGCATTACCACATAAGATCAAAATCACTCCAATTACAGCATTGAAATGCCATTGATACCCTTCCCATAGCGTTGAAATCACCAAAGCCACCAAAGGAAATAACAAGGTACTATATGCGGCTTTCCCCGCTCCAATTCGACCAACCAAATAAAAATAAGCCGTAAACCCAATCACAGAACCAAAGATCGCCAAATACAATAACGCACCAACTGCACTGAATTGCATACTTGGGAAAAAGTCATCCTGTTTAAACCATGAAATCAGCGCCATGAGTAAAGCACCATACAACATGGCATAAGCATTGGTGGTGAAAATATCTAACCCGTGTTTTTGATGGCGGGTACTAATCATATTCCCCAAAGAAAAACCATAAGTTCCCAAAATACATAGTCCAATACCAATCAAGGTATGGTTATTTAAAGTCGTCCTCACCACGTCATGCCAAAACAAGGCAACAATCCCCAACACACCAAACAAAGCCGCAGGATAAAAGCGTGTCGACACCTGCTGAGCAAAGAATAATTTGGCATTGAGGGTATTAAAAATCACTGCCATCGAAAAAATTACAGCTTCCAAACCACTGCTAATATATTGCACGGCATAGTAAAAACAGACAAAGTTAAAACCAAAAATACAACAAGCCTGTAACATACAAAACAGGTGATCTTGAACTGCTAGTTTTTGCAACTTTCGATTCAAACTAACGAAAGCAAATAACACCATTGCAGAAATAAAAAATCGCCAAAAGACCGCAACACTGACCGAAACCCCACTTTTTTGTTGCAGTGTAATCGCAATCCATGTGGTTCCCCAAATCACCACAACCAAAGCATATAACAGCGCATTCATATGATAAAAACCAAACTCAATCTTTACAAGATGCTATTTTGCTCGCTCAAACCCAATGATTGCTTGCATGATCTTGCGGTGCTTGTCATCAACTTGCGATTTTTATGCATGCTTTTTGCTAAGTGACAAGATCACATGAACGTCCTACACTCATTCCTCTATATTTGGCACTGCGTATAGAAGATGAACTATCAGATTCTAGATCAATTACAACAGCATAAAGCCCAATTGCTCGACTCAGTTGAATTGGGATCGGGTATGCAGCTCGCCATGTGGCAAAATAATCAAGATCGTGTCAATGTCTGTAGCAACCACCACACCTTGAGTATGTATATTCAGGGTGGTTATCAAAGCTATCAGAAGACCGCACAAGGTTGGCATAATGGTGGTGGACCTGACCGTATGTGTCTGATGCCACAAGATTTCGAGTCGACTTGGGATCTGCGTGACTCACTTACTTTTGTACATTTGTACTATACCGAGCAGCATCTACAACGCGTAGCTGAACAAGTCTGGGATCGAGAACCGAGCCAGATTGTTCTAAATCCGCAAATTTTTGTGGCTGACCCACAAATTTCAATGATTTATCGGCACTTCCTACTCAATGACGCTTGGCAAAATCGTGAAAATCATTTGCAAATGAGTACAGCAACCACCTTGCTGCTCAATCATCTGATTAAAAATTATAGTCATGTGCAATGGCAAACGCCTGAAGTCAAAGGTGGTTTGTCCCCTTATGTACTGAAACAGCTATTAGAATGGATTGATCAGCATCTACACCTAAGTTTGACTTTGTCTGATTTAGCGCAACAATGCCAACTCAGTGAATATCATTTTGCCCATATGTTTAAACAATCGGTGCAGATACCACCACACCAATATGTGATGCAACGTCGACTCGAATTAGCACAGCAAGCACTCAAAATAACATCACTGAATCTCACTGAAATCTCATCCCTATATGGCTTTAGCTCAAGCAGCCATTTTAGCCACCGCTTTAAGAAACAGTTTGGCTATAGCCCATCTCAACTGAGAAAAAACTAAAATCCACAGCGCATCTTTTGTTGATGCAATTTAGATCGAAGGATCAGTTTAGACCTTTCGCCAAATCTAAGCTAAAACTCCCACATTCATTCCTTTTTGTCATATAATTTAGCCCGCCAGCTAATCGCCCGCTCAAGAGAAATTTGATATGACAACGATCATCAAACAAGATGACTTGATTACATCAATCAAGGATGCCCTGCAGTTTATTTCTTACTATCACCCACAAGACTTCATCCAAGCGATGAGCCGTGCTTATGATCGTGAAGAAAACAAAGCTGCTAAAGACGCTATTGCCCAAATCCTTATCAACTCACGTATGTGTGCTGAAGGTCACCGACCAATCTGTCAGGATACAGGGATCGTTAACGTTTTCCTTGAAGTTGGCTTAGATGTTAAATTTGATTTAACCATGAGCTTAGATGATGCAGTCAACGAAGGTGTACGCCAAGGTTACCTCGAAAACTCAAACGTGCTTCGTGCTTCTGTATTAGCTGATCCTGCTTTTGGTCGTAAGAATACCAAAGACAATACACCTGCCGTGATTCACTACAAACTCGTTCCTGGTAATAAAGTCGATATTACCGTTGCAGCGAAGGGTGGCGGTTCAGAAAATAAATCTAAACTTGCGATGTTAAATCCATCTGATTCAATCGTGGATTGGGTACTTAAAACTGTTCCAACTATGGGTGCAGGTTGGTGTCCACCAGGTATGCTCGGTATCGGTATTGGTGGTACTGCAGAAAAAGCCATGATGCTTGCAAAAGAAGCACTTATGGAAGAAATCAACATGGACGAATTACTTCGTCGCGGCCCGCAAAGCAAAATGGAAGAACTCCGTATCGAGATCTTCGAAAAAGTGAATGCATTAGGTATCGGCGCACAAGGTCTTGGTGGTTTAACCACAGTACTTGATATTAAAATCAAGGATTACCCATGTCATGCGGCAGGTAAACCAGTCGGTATGATTCCGAACTGTGCAGCGACTCGTCATGCACACTTCCAGTTGGATGGTACTGGTGTTGCGCACATTCAAGCACCAAAACTTGAAGACTATCCTGCTGTCACTTGGGATTCATCTCAATCGAAGCGTGTGAACCTTGATACCATTACCCAAGAAGAAATGAATGAGTGGAAGCCAGGCGATACCTTACTTCTCAACGGTACAATTTACACAGGTCGTGATGCTGCGCATAAGCGTATGGTTGACATGTTAAACAATGGTGAAGAACTACCTGTTGATCTTAAAGGTAAATTTATTTACTACGTGGGTCCTGTTGATCCAGTGGGTGATGAAGTGGTTGGTCCTGCTGGCCCGACAACTGCAACCCGCATGGACAAATTTACCCGTCAAGTCCTAGAAGCAACTGGCTTGTTTGGCATGATTGGTAAAGCAGATCGTGGTCCTGCTGCAATTGAAGCAATTAAGGACAACAAAGCAACGTATTTGATGGCCGTTGGTGGTGCCGCTTACCTCGTATCTAAAGCTGTACGTGAAGCTGAAGTGGTTGCATTTGCGGACTTAAGTATGGAAGCAATCTACAAATTCGTGGTTGAAGATATGCCTGTTTCTGTTGCAGTTGATGTCAACGGTACTTCTATCCATATCACTGCGCCAAAAATCTGGCAAGCTAAGATTGGTAAAATCCCAGTTGTTGATGCTGCTGCTCAATAATACTTATACAATAATCATAGCCGAATCATCGTATTCGGCTATTTTTTTGCCTTAAGCTTCTGCTAAATTATTCACAGAACGATAAGGATAAAAAACATGCATAAAACAATATCAAAATTATTCATAAGCTTTTGCCTCGTCATAACCGTACAAAATACTGAGGCAAGCCCTGCTCAAATCAAATCAGTAAAGGAGCTGATTAAACTCAGTGAATTAGAAAATGTTTTACATACGTCTTTAGATGAAATGCAGCCAACATTAGATGCTGAGGCAGAAAATATTCTATTACGCATTTTAGGCAAACAGCGACTGACAACAACAGAAGAACATTTAGCCGTTATAGAACTGGGACAGCTTTTAAAACAGACAAGTTCAAAAATGTTTGCTCGCCCTGAGACATTACAAGCTATTGAACAAATTTATACAGAAACACTCAGTGAAGAAGAAGTACAAGCCTATTTAAAGTTTTTAAGAACACCTGAAGGGAAATCAATTAATCAAAAGAACTTAAAGATTAATACCAATGTTTTTCAATACATGAATAATTTAAGTCAAAAAACGTTGGCTGACCCTGAGCAAAGTTTACAGCTTAAAGAGCAGCTTTTAAGCATCATCAAACCTTTAATTCAAGATGAGTAAGCCCTGCTCTTTATCCATTACCAAGTCAAAGGATTCCAAAGCTTAAATGGTTTAACCAACAGTACTTCAGACTTTTCATCATATTTCAGCGGTTTCAACTCTTGTGGTTTTGAACGAACTTTACCTGAAGCATCCTGTGCCACAAAGTTATAACTTGATGATTTTAGACGTGTAAAGGCGATTTCCTGATGTGCAACTTTATCAGGTGTAATCATAAATGGACCTGTGTGCTCACTGCGAGAAATCTTATTCTCTTCATCATATTTAATAAAATAAGTTTGTGATGCATCAACCGTGAAATCTAAATACTTTGGTTTTTGGAAATGCATACCAGCCAATGGGCGGCTCACACTCAAACGATAGGTGCCTGCTGGTAGTTCCACCCAATAATAGTGATTATGCAATAGGCTTGGGATGCGATGCCCATTAATAAATAAGTTTGCTGCCGCAATTTCTTGACGATTCCAACGTGTATCTGGACGATACAAATAAACCACCGCGGCTTGTTCATTTTGTGGTTTGATCGGTGCGTAAAATTGACCTAATTTTTGATTGACCCATCCACCAACAGTAAAACCTCCCACATGATACTGATCAAGTAGACCTGGCTCCTTTGTTGTATCTACTGGAGGTAAAGTTGCTGTGAGTGTTGTCGTATTTTCTTCAACTGTCTTATGACTTTGACAACCAGCCACTACCCCTGCACAACATAATGACAATATTAAATAACGCATGATATCCCTCAAGGCGTTTTCTTGGATTTATTTTTAACGGCGCAAAACTATGCGGAATTTTCAATTTTTAAGATTAACACCTCACCGCACAATTGCAAATAAAAAAAGCATGAAAAGCCGAGGCTTTCATGCTTTTTTAGATGAATGTGAATCAAGCTGACTTTGAGTCAATCACTTTCAAATCTTTCTTTTCAACCAATTCAGGTGTTGTCACTTGAGGTACACGATCGGCTTTAAACGTTGGTTTTGCTGTACCATTAATTACAGCCTCATCCAAAATTACAGTCCCAACATCTGTACGACTCGGTAAGTCATACATGGTTTCAAGCAATACATTTTCCAAAATAGAGCGTAAACCACGCGCGCCCGTATTACGTTCAAGCGCTTTCTTCGCAACAGCACGTAAAGCTGACTCATCAAACACCAAGTCTACGTTTTCCATCGTGAAGAGATATTGATACTGGCGTGTTAAAGCATTCTTTGGTTCTGTCAGAATCTGCATCAATGCTTCTTCATCAAGTTCTTCTAAAGTTGCAATCACAGGTAAACGACCAATAAACTCAGGAATTAAACCAAACTTCACTAAGTCTGTTGCTTCAACCTGACGGAACAATTCAGAGACTTTTTTACTGTCATCTTTATTCTTCACATCAGCGGTAAAACCAATACCGCCCTTCTCTTGACGCTGTTGTACGATTTTCTCTAAACCAGAAAATGCACCACCACAAATAAATAAGATATTTGAGGTATCAATTTGAATGAATTCTTGCTGAGGATGCTTACGACCACCTTGTGGTGGAATAGAAGCAACCGTACCTTCAATCATTTTTAATAATGCTTGTTGTACGCCTTCACCCGAGACATCACGTGTAATCGATGGATTTTCAGATTTACGTGTAATCTTATCAATCTCATCAATATAGATGATGCCCTTTTGTGCTTTTTCTACATCGTAATCCGCTTTCTGTAATAACTTCTGCACGATGTTTTCAACATCTTCACCAACGTAACCTGCTTCGGTCAATGTGGTTGCATCTGCCATCGCAAAAGGCACATCCAGTAAACGTGCAAGGGTTTGTGCAAGCAAAGTTTTACCTGAACCTGTTGGTCCAATCAGCAGAATATTACTTTTTGCAATCTCGATATCTTGATGTGCATGATGAGAAGACTGACCGACTTTCAATCGCTTGTAATGGTTATAGACTGCAACAGATAAAGTTTTCTTTGCTAAATCTTGCCCAATTACATATTGATCCAACGCAGCACGTATTTCATGTGGTTTAGGCAATGCTTTGCTTGCCCAATCACCTGCTTCAACTTGTTGACTGGTTTGTACCAAGTCTAAGCAGACATCCACACACTCATTACAAATATATGCGTCCTCACCTGCAATCAATTTACCAACTTCAGATTGCGTCTTACCACAAAATGAACAATGCTTTTGTCCTTGAGGATGTTCGGACATATTTACTCCACAACTTAAATCTTAAAAATTAGGGACGTTTACTCAATACTTGGTCAACTAAACCATATTCTTTGGCTGCTTGTGCAGTCATAAAATTGTCACGATCTGTGTCACGCGCAACAGTTTCATAATCCTGACCACTGTGTTCAGCCATTAAGCGGTTTAAGCGCTCTTTGATAAAGAGAATTTCACGTGCATGAATTTCAATATCAGATGCTTGACCACGGAAACCACCTAATGGTTGGTGAATCATCACACGTGCATTTTCAAGACAATAACGCTTACCTTTTGCACCCGCATTGAGTAAGAATGCACCCATAGATGCTGCTTGCCCCATACAATAAGTCACCACATCTGGCTTAATAAACTGCATGGTGTCATAAATTGCCATACCCGCAGTCACCGAACCACCTGGTGAGTTAATATAAAGATGAATATCTTTTTCTGGGTTTTCAGCTTCCAAAAATAACATCTGCGCAACGATTAAGTTCGCCATGTTATCTTCAACTTCACCTGTTAAGAAAATAACACGCTCACGTAATAGACGTGAATAAATATCAAATGAACGCTCACCACGAGATGATTGTTCAACGACAACAGGAACTAAAGCATTTTCAATTGTTGGAACATACATACGTTTACTTATTCCTAAATTATTGTGACTCGATCTATGCCAACAATATGAGGGATAATCAATGAAATTGCAAAAGGTTCAACTCGAAATATTCGATTATTTGGACTAAAATTTGGCAATTTTTTGACAAATTAACACTTTCATAACACGAATAAAAAAGGCGCATTAAGCGCCTTTCTTCTGAACTTTTAAAAAATTAGCCACGGCGAGCTTGTTGTTCTTTCAATAAGTCTTCATAGCTTACAGCAACATCATTCACCTTAGCAGCAGCTAAAATATGATCAACGACTTGGTCTTCTAATACAACAGCTTCAATCTGAGCACGTTGTTGCTGGTCATTTTTAAAGTATTCAATCACTTCTGTTGGATCTTCATAAGAAGAAGCCATGTCATTAATATAAACTTCAACGCGTGCTGGATCAACTTCAAGTTTAGCATCAGCTAATACTTTACTCACTAATACACCAAGTTTTACTGATTTCTCAGCTTGCTCTTTGAATAACTCATCTGGAAGCATGCTGCTATCAAATGCGCCTGCACCTTGAGCACCAAACTGTTGCGTAAATTGTTGAATCATTTGTTGACGTTGACGGTCAATTTCTTGAGCAACCATTGAAGTTGGAACTTCAATCTCATTTGCAGCAACAAGTGCATCAAATGCAGCTTGTTTAATTTGGTTGCGAAGACCATTACGAACTTCACGTTCCATATTCTTACGAACGTCAGCTTTTAACTTGTCTACGCCTTCTTCTTCAGTCAAACCAAAGATTTTTAAGAATTCAGCATCAATTTCTGGAAGCTTCGCTTTTTCAACTTGCTTTACCGTGATCTTGAATTGAGCCGCTTTACCCGCTAAGTTTTCAGCTTGGTAATCTTCAGGGAAAGTTACATCAATCACTTTCTCTTCGCCAGCTTTCATGCCAACAATACCATCTTCAAAACCTGGAATCATACGACCTGAACCAAGTACGAGTTTAAAGTCTTCAGCAGCACCGCCTTCAAACTTCTCACCATCAACAGTACCTTCGAAGTCGAAAGTTACCTGCATGTCTTTCTTCGCCATACCTTTCGTTACAGCCCAAGTTTGACGTTGCTTTTGTAAGTTTTCGATCATTGCATCAACGTCTTTATCGTTGATTTCTGATGATTTACGTTCAACTTCCAAATCAGCAAAAGCTTTCACTTCTACTTCTGGATAAACTTCAACAGTTGCTTCAAAAACTAAAGCATCATCTTTGTTTTCAACTTTTTCAATGTTCGGCATACCGACTGCATTGATTTTTTCTTGTTGAATTGCTTCAAATACGCTGTCGCGAATGATGTCATTTACCACTTCTTGATAAATGCTTGCACCATATTCACGGCGTACAACATTTAAAGGCACTTTACCTGGACGGAAGCCGTTGATCTTCACAGTTTTGGCAGTGCGTTGTAAGCGAGCTTCAAATTGCTCGTTAACGCGGCTCGTCGGTACAGAAACATTTAAACGACGGGCAACGCCCGAAACCGCTTCAGTCGTTACTTGCATGGCTTCCTCGATATATAGTTAGTAGTAACAATTTTTTAAAGTGCCACATTATATGACAACTTTCGAGATATACAAAATTAGATGATAAAAATTCCCTATTTTTCGTATAAATCAAAAAAATTATATTTAAGCTTTCATCACTTATGACTAAAAAGATAATTTTAAAAATTCAATATCAAAAATTTATTCATTTAAAACAATAATTTATTTAAATCAATCATTATTATTAATTCACATCACAATAAGAATCGTTAATATCAATTATATTTTTAAATAATAAATATCAATTGGTTAAGCGTATACGGGTCATCCCATAACAGATAAAGCCATTGATAACGATAATAATTATCATTAGACTTCTCACAAATTGTTACATAGCTTAACAATCTATCCACTTTTACTGCTTTTTTGTAAAAGTATTTACAAGATCGAAAATTCTGTCATTCATCACTTCAATTCAGGGGTTCTCTCAATGGCAAAGATTAAAAGTCGTAAACATATCGGTACGACACAGTTAGTTGCACTTGCTGCAAGTTTACCTTTTGCTAGTCATGCTGCGACTAAAGAAGAAAATGTTGCTAAACTTCCAACCATTGAAGTGAATGCAGAAAATACTTATAAAGCGGATAAAGTGAGTTCACCAAAGTACACACAACCTTTGGTTGATACACCTCAAACCATCAGTGTCATCAAAAAAGAAATTTTAAAAGAACAAGGTGCAACTTCACTGACAGATGCCTTGCGTAACACACCAGGCATTACCCTACAGTTAGGTGAAAATGGTAATACCAGCGCGGGAGATTCTTTCCAAATGCGTGGTTTTGATACCAAAAACTCGATTTATGTCGATGGTATTCGTGACATTGGTGCAATTAGCCGTGATGTTTATAACCTTGAACAAATTGAAGTGGTCAAAGGTCCATCTGGTGCAGAAGCAGGTCGTGGTGGTGCGGGTGGTTACATCAATTTATCAACCAAGTTACCACATGCGGAAAACAGCAGCGAAGTTTCAGCAACATACAACACCGCAGAACATGGTCGTTTGGCTGCCGATATTAACCAAGCAATCAATGAAAGTACGGCTGTACGTTTGAATGTTATGGGGCAACAAGGTGGCGTTGAAGGTCGTGACTATATTGAACAAAATGGTTGGGCAATCGCACCTTCTATCGCTTTCGGTTTAGATTCTGACACACGTTTCTATCTATATTCACAACATATCAAACAAAATAACATCCCTGATGGTGGTATTCCTAGCATTGGTATGGATGGTTTCTATTATAACAATACCGATACCACTTTAACGCAAGCAAATCGAGATGCTATTAATACCGCGGTCAATGCAGCAAATCCTGTGAACCGTAAAAACTTTTATGGCAATGTCAACGACCATGAAGATATTACAGCCAATATGGTCTCTGCAAAAATTGAAAGTGATCTCTCTGAAAATATCAAATTTACCAATATCTCACGTTTTGGTAAAACTGAAATGGAACGTGTCTTAACAGGCATTAATGCATTAGTTATTAGTGATTTAAGTAAGCCTAAAGATCAAAATTCATGGTCAGTTAACCGTACTCGTCAAGGCTTAGATCAAACAAATAAAATACTCGCCAATCAAAGCACATTTAATATCAATGTAAAAACAGGCATCATTGAACATAATCTTGTTGCAGGTTTGGAATTATTACAGGAAGAGCAATCTAATAAGACCCTTAGCACGCAAACTCCTGGGAAAAAAGCACCCACCATTCCTGCTGCCAACTTATACACCCCTGATCGTAATAGTATATTACCTGAGTTAGTCTCTACTGGCGCATATGCAAATGGAAAAACTGACACTGCTGCACTCTACTTATTTGATACGCTCAAATTTGGTGAACGCTTCCAATTAAATGGTGGTGCGCGTGTTGATTATTACCATACTGAATACGATGCGCTCGCAGTAAATACTGATAATACAACACTCAAAATAACTGAAGTTCCGACCAACTTAAAAGCACATGATACTTTGGTTAGTTGGAAACTTGGTAGTGTATTCAAGCCTACGCCTAAAAGTAGTATTTACGCCTCTTATGCAAAATCACTCACCCCACCGGGTACTGCAAACTTTACATTATCAACAACAGGTGCAAATAGTTCTGTAGCCGAACCACAAGAAACGCATCACTATGAGGTTGGTACAAAATGGAATTTAAACGATGATAAACTTATACTAACTGCTGCTGCCTATCAAACTGAAAATGAAAATCAGTTTACCCAAGATCCAATTACTTTAGTATCGGTGCAAGAAGGTAAAACTAAAGTCAAAGGGATTGAATTAGGTGCTGTTGGTCAGATTACACGTGCATGGAATGTTTCTGCCGGCGTCGCTCACATGAAAACTGAGCAAAAAAACCAGCAAAGTTTTTCGACAACTGGTGTGAAAACTACAACAGACTCTGTTCGTTGGTCACCAGATTGGACTGCAACATTATGGACAACGTATAGCGTTGCAGGTTTTAAAGCAGGGATTGGCGCACGTTATGTTGATGAACAAAAACGTGTGATTACAGATAGCACAGCACTAGCTAATATGCCTGTTGTACCATCTTATGTGGTATTTGATGCAATGGCAGCCTATACCTTTAACAAAAATGCATCCATGACCTTAAACGTCTACAATCTTGCAGATAAAGAATACATTAGCTCACTCAATAATAGTGGTGCCCGTTTAACGCTTGGCCAACCACGTTCAGCGTCTCTCAGCTTTAACTATAAGTTCTAAATCGATCTGTTAAATCATTAATGATTTAACACATGAACACAGTCTGTCAGAAAAGTTATACTTTCGACAGGCTGTATTTTTTTGGAAGATTTTAAATATGATGTTGCATATCCCCGAAGTACTAAATAAACAACAAGTTGCTGAACTACGCCAACAAATACAACAAGCATCAGTCTGGGTTAATGGTATCCAAAGTGCGGGACAACAAGCTCAACAAATTAAAAACAATTTACAAATTGATGTGCATAGTGATGTATATCCTTCAATCAGCCATTGTGTTTTAAATGCCTTACAACAAAACTTACTGCTTCGCTCAGCGGCTCTCCCCCAGCATATTTTATCGCCCATGTTTAACTGTTACCAAAGTCAAGGTAACTATGGCAATCATGTTGATAATGCAATTCAATATTCAACAAAAACTGGGCAAATGATTCGTACCGATGTCTCTATTACCGTTTTCTTATCTGAACCTGATGAATATGAAGGTGGTGAATTAGTCATCGAAGATACCTATGGCAGCCATGAAGTTAAGCTTGATGCTGGAGATGCAATTGTCTATCCAGCAACCAGTTTACATCGCGTTGAGCCAGTGACTCAAGGCAGCCGAATTGCGGCTTTTACTTGGATTCAAAGTATGGTGAAAGATGACTGGCAACGAACCATGCTCTTTAATCTCGATATGACCATTATCAAACTTAGACAACAATTGGGAGACACCGAAGAAGTTGTAAGCTTGACCAGTCATTATCATAATTTATTAAGACAATGGGGCAATTTATAATGTCTCAGCACAGACCATTACCGCCATTAGATGCAATTCCTGCATATATTCAAACCATTCACGACTATCAACAACAAGCTCAGCGACATGTTCCTGAAGATGTGTGGGGATATTTAAATGGTGGTGCAATGCATGAACTTAGTGTGCAAAATAATTGCCAGCAATTTCAAAATATTCAACTAATTCCGAGACATTTAAATGATTTAACACAGGGGAATACCCGTTTTCATTTATTTGGTTTGGAATATCCTCATCCTA
This sequence comes from Acinetobacter tjernbergiae DSM 14971 = CIP 107465, assembly GCF_000374425.1. Classification (GTDB taxonomy): domain Bacteria; phylum Pseudomonadota; class Gammaproteobacteria; order Pseudomonadales; family Moraxellaceae; genus Acinetobacter; species Acinetobacter tjernbergiae. The sequence continues at coordinate 34,111 of NZ_KB894374.1, forward strand.
TTTTTTTAGCACCGATTGGTCATCAAGCACTTTTTCACCCACAAGCAGAGGCTGCTTCTGCCCTTGCTGCCGAAGTGATGCAGAGTAATATCATCCTCAGTACTTTTAGTAATACCGCAATGGATGAACTCACGCACCATAATCCATATAAATGGTTTCAGCTTTATTGGCAGGGTTCTCGAGAAAAATCATTGGCTTTAATCAAACAAGCTGAACAATCAGGTTATCGCGCACTGGTCATCACCGTCGATGCTCCGCATGTTGGTATTCGAGATCGAGAACGCAAATTATTCTTCCAATTACCTAAAAATATGCAGCACCCACATACGCCTACACACCTGAGTTTTCCTGATGTATCTCCATCCGAAAGTCAGTTGTTTCAAGGTTTAATGCAAATCGCGCCAAAGTGGTCTGATATTGCATGGGTCATTGCAAATACCCAGTTACCCGTTATTTTAAAAGGAATTTTACACCCTGCTGATGCTCAGAAAGCGCTTGATTATGGTGTTGCAGGAATCATCGTTTCAAATCATGGTGGACGTATTGTTGATACCACCATCCCCCCTTTAATTGCATTAGAAAAAATCAGAGCAATTGTTCCTGCTGATTATCCTGTACTATTCGATGGCGGTATTCGACGTGGAACGGATGTGTTCAAAGCAATTGCCTTGGGTGCAAATGCCATATTGATTGGTCGTCCCTATATTTATGGTTTAGCAACAGCAGGCGCACTTGGTGTGGCGCATGTCATACGGATGTTGAAAGAAGAATTCGAAATTACGATGGCACTCATGGGAACAGCAACCATAAAAGACATCAACCAAGACTACATTTATCGAATCTAAGGGTATTTACGGAAAATATTTTCTTCATTTTTCACTATTACGCAAAAAATAGGGAAATATTTTCCATCCATTCGAATTAAAATAAGTTACAGACCTTTGCAGTCGCTTGTATTTTCACCTAGACTGATGTCTATTAGGTGACTCATATCACTGCATAACCAAATAACGCATTTGAATGGTAGATAATGAAAATAAATCACGGCTTTAGCTCTCCGTCTTATTCAAACCATCGTCATGCACTGCTGATGCTGCGCCTTGCGCGCGTATAAATTTTTTAACCTAATTTTTAGGTATTCAATCCCCGATTCGCTTTAAATTGATTCTTATAGACACCATATATATTTATAGCACATTGCATTTAATCTGAATTTGCAATCCAAGCTATAACAAGGAGTTATCTCATGATGTTGGCTGACCCAAGCAAAAAATACCGCCGTATGTATCAACGTGTGGATTTACCAGATCGCCAATGGCCAAATAATGAAATTAACCAAGCGCCGATTTGGATGAGTACCGACCTTCGTGACGGTAACCAAGCAATTTTTGAACCGATGAATATGGATCAAAAATTAAAAATGTTCAAAATGTTGGTCGGAATCGGCTTCAAACACATTGAAATTGGTTTCCCATCTGCTTCACAAATTGACTTCGATTTCACTCGTAAATTGATTGAAGAAGATTTGATTCCTGAAGATGTGTATATCGAGGTTTTAGTCCAAGCACGTGATCATTTGATTGCACGTACTTTTGAAGCGTTGATTGATGCTAAACGTGCGATTGTACATATCTATAACTCTAACTCACCCACCTTCCGTCAAAAAGTATTGAATGTAGATGCAAACGGCGCAAAACAACTTGCCATTAATGCAGCCAATAAAGTGAAAGAGTATGCAGCGCAATATCCTGCAACCGACTGGATTTTTCAATACAGCCCAGAATGTTTTTCTGCAACAGAATTAGACGTTGCCAAAGATGTCTGTGATGCCGTCACTGAAATTTGGGAAGCTTCACCGACCAATAAAGTCATCTTGAACTTGCCTGCAACAGTCGAAGTTTCAACACCAAATGTTTATGCCGATCAAATCGAATGGATGCACCGTAATTTGGCGCGTCGCGATGGCGTGATTATCTCAGTTCACTGTCACAATGACCGTGGTTGTGGTATCGCAGCCTCTGAATTGGCAATCATGGCAGGTGCAGACCGTGTTGAGGGTTGTGTGTTTGGTAATGGTGAACGTACAGGTAACGTCGACGTTGCGGCAATTGCCTTGAATATGTATACCCAAGGTGTCGCACCTAACTTAGACTTCTCAAATATCAATGAAGTGATTGCAACCGTTGAAGAATGCACAGGTTTACCTGTACACCCTCGTCATCCATATGCAGGTGACTTGGTCTTTACTGCATTTTCTGGTTCACACCAAGATGCAATTAAGAAAGGTTTTGAGTTCCAGAAAAATGAAGAAATCTGGGATATGCCTTACTTACCAATCGACCCTAAAGATTTAGGTCGTGACTATGATGCGGTGATCCGTGTGAATAGCCAATCAGGTAAAGGTGGTATCGCATACTTATTAGAATCAAATTACAACGTGGCATTACCACGCCGTGTTCAAATTGAATTCAGCCAAATCGTGCAGCAATATGCCGATGAAAATGGCACAGAAATCAACGCCCATGAAATTTGGACTTTATTCCAAAATACCTATGTGGATGTGAAAAATAGTCATTACCAAACCAAACATTATCAATTGTCTGATATTGATGGCAAACAAATCATTGAATTAGACATTGAGATTGATGGTCAAATCCAACGTTTACGTGGCGAAGGCAATGGCCCAATCTCGGCAATGTTAGATGCATTACAATTACCAATTGATGTCTTAAACTATGAAGAGCGCAGTATCAGTTCTGGAGCGAATGCCAAAGCACTTGCGTTGATTGAGCTTCAAGTCAAAGGTACAGGTAAGAGCGCATTTGGTGCAGGGATTCATGACAACATTGTAACGTCATCAATCGAAGCGATTATTGCATGTACCAACCGCTTGATTGAGCAAGGTGTACTGACAACTGAGCAAGTTGGGGCTGCCGTAGTCTAAGTAAAGCTGAGTTGTAATATCAGAAAAAATGACTTTGGAAAGGATACCTGAATTGGTATCCTTTTATTTATTTTCAAATCCTCCTAAATCCCTCTTTTATTAAGAGGGACTTTAAATATAAGGCGAATCATTACAGTGTCTTTTCCATCGGATTCAGTGGGTTTAGTCACACCACAAAAATTTCAATTTGAGCAACCATTACATCTTGAATGCGGGCGTATTTTGCCACGCTTCGATCTAATGGTTGAAACCTATGGAACACTCAATGCAGATAAATCCAATGCGATCCTGATTTGTCATGCACTGTCAGGACATCATCATGCTGCGGGTTATCATCATGAAGATGATAAAAAAGCAGGCTGGTGGGACAGTTGTATTGGTCCAGGAAAAGCCATTGACACCAATCACTTCTTTATTGTTTCTTTAAATAATATTGGTGGCTGTAATGGTTCAACAGGGCCAACCTCACCCAACCCGGAAAATGAAAACCGACCGTATGGCCCAGATTTTCCATTGGTCACAGTTCGTGACTGGGTCAAAACCCAAGCGATGCTGTCAGATGTGTTAGGAATTGAGGTTTGGTTTGCCATTATTGGCGGTTCATTGGGGGGCATGCAAGCTTTACAATGGTCTTTGGACTATGCTGATCGTTTAAAGAAATGTGTGATTATTGCCAGTGCGCCAAAACTTTCTGCACAAAATATTGCCTTCAATGAGGTTGCTCGCCAATCCATTCTGTCTGACCCTGATTTTCATCATGGGCGTTATTTAGAAAATGATAGTTACCCGAAACGTGGTTTAATTTTGGCACGTATGGTCGGTCATATCACGTATCTGTCTGAAGAAGCCATGAAACAAAAATTTGGTCGTGATCTAAAGTCGGGCAAATTTATGTATGGTTTTGATGTTGAATTCCAAGTCGAAAGTTATTTGCGTTACCAAGGCGAACAATTTAGCCGTAATTTTGATGCAAATACCTACTTGATTATGACCAAGGCATTGGATTACTTTGATCCCTCTCGTGAATATGAGCATTCATTAACCAAAGCCATGAGTCAGCCGAAATGCAAATTTTTAGTGGTTTCCTTTACCACTGACTGGCGTTTTAGCCCAAGTCGTTCACAAGAAATTGTGGATGCTTTGATTGATAATCATAAACCTGTCAGCTATTTAGACATTGATGCTGAACAAGGTCATGACTCGTTCTTATTCCCTATTCCACTGTATGTAAAAACACTACGTGCATTTTTAGGTGGAGAACAACAGTTGCAAGCTACACCGCAGGAGCAGCACTAATGCGTATAGATCAACGACTCGCTGAGAAATGGATCAGCCCGAACTCTAGCGTATTAGACTTAGGCTGTGGTGATGGCGAATTGCTTGCTCATATGAGCAAACAGCACAATATTCGTGCTTATGGCTTAGAAATTGATCAAGAAAAGATTGCAATTGCCATCAGTCGGGGGTTAAATATTATTCAACAGGACTTAAACTTAGGTTTAAGCCGTTTTGCCGACCAATCTTTTGATTCTGTGGTCATGGCACAAGCTTTGCAAGCTGTAGATGCACCCGATGTATTATTACGGGATATGGTACGTGTTGGTAAACAGGCAATTATTACCTTTCCAAACTTTGCGTATTGGAAGACTCGTTCTTTTCTTGCAATAAAAGGAAAAATGCCTGTTTCGGAAGCGTTACCCTATATGTGGTATAACACCCCGAATATTCATTTATGTACTTTCCGAGACTTTGAAGCCTTATGTGCTGAGAATCGGATTAAAATTATTAATCGACTTGCCGTTAATGGTGACCAACAAGGTAGTGTGCTCAGCAAGCATATGCCGAACCTATTTGGTGAAGTCGCAATTTATCGAGTGAGCGCTCTATGAAAAAGACATTAATCAGCACATTTTTATTTGGTCTGATCAGTATACAAGCGCACGCTGACTATGTTGCTCAACCACAATCTGTGGCAACACAGGCAGCGCGATATTCAGTCATGAGTATCAGTGAATTACAAAGCGCAGCAAAATCTGGTCAAGCTGGGGCACAGTTTTATTTAGCAACGCGTTACCAATTTGGTAAAGACGTTGCGAAAGATGAAAAACAAGCTTTTTCTTTATTTAAGGCAGCAGCAGATCAAGGCTTATCTGCGGCGCAGTTAAATGTTGGTCGTATGTATGCAGATGGTATTGGCATCAAAAAAGACGAAACTTTAGCGCGTAAATATTTTGAGAAAGCGGCAAGTAATGGTGATAATCGCGCAAGTTTCAATCTTGCAATGATGGAAGAGCAGAAGAAAAACTTTGTTGGCGCTTACCAGTGGTATGAGCTTTCAACGCGTGATGGCATGCTTGATACCAAAGTGATTAGCCTTTCTGAAGGTAAGAAAACAGCGTTGGCTGCAAACTTAACTCAAGATCAAATCCGTACCGCACGTGACCGTGCCGATAAATGGATTCAAGCGCAATAATCTGATTTAGATCTATTGGGTGATAAAAAACCGACTTGTGATAGTCGGTTTTTTATTATAGTGATAACATTCATTCTGAATTAAGTTTATTAAATGTACGATATAGAAAAAGCTATATTCAAAGTAAAACTAGAATTGGAAACAATAACTCCAGAAGAAATCCAAAGATGGGCAATTGAGGCATTAGAAAAAGATCCATCGAATGATTTAGCTTTAGAAATATGCTTTCTATCAACACCAGAACAAGTTACAACCTATTTTAATCAATTATCCCGAAATCTATTTAATACAGGTTTAATAAAAGAATCAGTCAATAACTTCTTAAAAGATTATGTTGAAAAACATCTAGAGTTAGTCAAAAGCCAAGAGCTTCTATTTCCTTTTCTTCAGAAGCTCTTGGCTTTATCTAAGGCTGTAGAGAATGAAGATCTTTTTGAGTTATTAAATTACTATGATGACCAATTCTACTTAAGTTTTGAAGGATATACACCTTCTGAACCAGATGATGTATTTAAAGAGTTCATAAACGATTTAAAAGATTTCTTATCTACACAGATTTAAAGATATGGGGAAAAAGAGCAATTCCTCTTAGCTTTCAGAATGTGATAATTCAGCACTACCCTATTCAATAAAAACACCCTAAAATTCCACTCAATCTAAACTCATCTAAAACTGATATGTCTACTCAATCATGGCTCAACCAAAGCAGCCTTGTGCTTGCAAGTAATAACAAAGGTAAAGTTACCGAATTTGAACATCTATTTCAGCAACTCAATCTTCCTATCGAAATCATTCCACAAGGTAAACTTGATATTGAAGATGCCATCGAAGATGGTCTCAGCTTTGTTGAAAATGCCATTATCAAAGCACGTCATGCCTCTAAGCTTTCAGGTAAACCTGCGCTTGCAGATGACTCAGGGCTTTGTGTTCCGATTCTAGGTGGTGCACCTGGTATTTACTCTGCACGCTATGCAGGTGAGCATGGTAATGATGCTGCTAATAACCAAAAACTGTTGGCTGATCTTATACCCTTCCGTAAAGATGGCGAAGCCATTGAAGGCATGTTTGTCTGTGTATTGGCACTGGTCACTCATGCCGAAGATCCACTGCCACAGATTTTCCAAGGTATTTGGAAAGGTGAAATATTAGAATCGGCTCGTGGCGAAAATGGTTTTGGTTATGACCCACTGTTTTGGTTGCCAGAACTCAATCTTTCGAGTGCAGAGTTAAGCAAAGTAGATAAAAATAAAATCAGTCACCGTGGTCAAGCCATGCAGCTATTTAAAGCAAGTTTGGTCTAAAAATAGCTTGCCCTAGTTAAAGCCTAGGGCAAGTGATTTAAATTAAGATTGAATAAAGAATACTCTCTTGTTAGCAAATAACACCTCACAATATTAAGCATTGGTTACAAACCAAAAAGTAAAAAAATCCATTCACCAATATGAATCCCCACAACTCCTTGTCGCAAAATTGCAATATAAGTGTCACATCTTTGTCATGCCAAACTGTTGAGATATAACTAAAGTTTTATAGGAATACAATTATGGCTGGTTTATCAATTTGGCATGTGGTGATTTTTGCAATTGTCGTTATTTTATTGTTTGGTACATCAAAACTTAAAAACTTAGGTAAAGATGTGGGTGGTGCAGTGAAAGATTTTAAAAAATCTATGAAAGAAGAAGAAACTACGACATCTCTAAATGAACCTCGTACGATTGATGCTCAGGTTAAGAATACTGAAAGCTCAGTAAAAAGCTAAGCGAGTACCATTATGCTGAATTTGGGAATGACCGAAATCTTTTGCTTTGCAGTGATTGCATTGTTGGTACTCGGTCCTGATAAATTGCCAGAAGCTGCTCGTTTTGTGGCGAAATGGTACGGAAAAATTAAAAAGTTTATCAACAATATTCAGAATGAAATTGATCGTGAGCTAAAACTTTCTGAATTTCGTGAAGAAATGCAAAAAGAAATTGAGAAAATAACTGAACTTGAACGCAGATTGCAAAAGCAATTGGATGAGTTAAAAACTCAGCCTTCAGAACAGATATCGACCGAATCATTGGATAGCATCCATTATATTCCCTATGTTTCAAGTTCAATTGTTCCTTTTAGTATTCAACATCAACATCAACATCAACATTTATTTTCCAAAGATATTGAACTGAATCTATCAATAGAAAAATTTAATACAGAATTAAAGATTGCCGTATGAGCCAATTGCCTGCTACCTCAGTTAATCCTGAAGAAAATCTCCAACAAATGCCTGTGATGCAGCATTTGATCGTATTGCGCCAATATTTATTTAAAATTGTTGGTGTGACCATTTTTCTTTTCTTCTGTTTGCTACCTTTTAGAAATCAAACCTATCAATGGCTTTCTGAACCCTTACGACAACAGCTTCCTGCATCCTCAACAATGATTGCAACGGATGTTACCGCAACCTTCATGGCACCGTTCAAGTTAAATTTGTTTGTCGCATTTATGTTGGCAATGCCCTACATCATTTATCAGATCTGGTCATTTATAAAACCTGCGCTTTATGAAAAAGAACGACATTTAGCTATTCCATTACTGTTTGGTAGTATTGTGTTGTTTTACCTAGGTGTTGCTTTTGCCTATTTCATTACCTTACCTGCAATCTTGCATTTCTTTATTAGCGTTTCACCTGAAACCGTTGCACCAATGACAGACATTAATAGTTATTTAAGTTTCTGTTTAAAGCTATTTTTAGTCTTTGGTTTTACCTTTGAAATTCCAATTATTACTTTAGTGCTTATTTTGATTGGTGTCGTCAGCACCCAAACCCTAATCGAAAAACGCCGTTTTATTGTAGTTGGATGTTTTTTCGTTGCAATGTTTGTCACGCCACCTGATGCCTTATCCATGATTATGCTTGCTGTGCCAATGTGGATACTATTTGAGTTAGGTTTAATTTTTGGAAAAATACTAGAAAAAAGAAAAGCATCATCCTGATAAATGCAAATATGACAAACTCCTGACTAAATATCAGGAGTTTTTAATTTATCATTATATTTTTCATAATTTTACAGAATTAAAACTGTCTTCAAACTGCCTTAAAAGTGTCAAAAAAATGTCATCTACACTCCATAGAATCAATCAGGATTTATTTACCATTTATTAAAGATATGGATTTATTATGACAGCCAATACAAATCAGCCAAGTCGTCGTGATATTTTGAAATGGTTCGCGGGTGTTCCGTTTTTACCACTAGGGGCAATGGGTACTGCAGCTGCATTAGCAGGGTGCAATGATGACAACAACAGTGTTGTAACTCCACCAGTAAAAGTAGCTAAATTTAAAAATGCGAAATTTACGCCTATGGCGGCACCTTCAACAGTAACAGAAATGGCGACAACTTCTGTTAAATCTGGTTTGACCATTACATGGGATGATAATACAACCACAGAGTACAAATTGGGTTATCAGGAGTTTTTCCGTACTGGTATGCAAGTTGATAATATCGATGGTGGAAAAATCATTGCGGGTAGTTATTATGATATTAATAATCAACCGATTAAAGATACTTCTGTAGTCGGTCAAGAACGCCAATTCTTCTCTGACTCTCCAGATGGTTCATCTTTAATTCATATAGATGGTGCTTCTGTATCTGGAGTCACGAATCCGGTCTTCCATGTTGTTCAATTTGAATATACAACGAAGAACCTTGCTAAGCAAAATATGTACGGTAAATTGCCATCACCAATTGCAGTATTAACATTGGATCAAGACCCAAAAACTGGCCATCTTGCATTGAAAAAATACTTTAACGTTGATATGTCTAAAGTTCACGGCTTATGGATTACATGTGGCGCTAGCCTTTCTCCTTGGAATACACATCTTTCAAGTGAAGAATATGAACCAGATGCATTTGACCAAATTGGTTCTGACCTTGCAACGTTAAGAGCATATAGTAAAAACTTGTATGGTAATGAAAATACTGCAAATGCCTATAACTACGGTCATTTGCCAGAGATTATTCTTGATGGCAAAGGTCGTGCTAAAGCAATTAAGCACTACTGTTTAGGTCGTATCTCACATGAATTGATTGAAGTTATGCCAGATAATCGCACTGTAATTATGGGCGATGATTATACAAATGGTGGTTTCTTTATGTTCATTGCAGATAAAGAAAAAGACTTATCTGCTGGTACATTATATGTTGCAAAATATACAACCGAGTTAAATGAAACATCCACAGCTACGATTAAATGGATCAAACTCGGTCACACTAATAGCAAGGCTATTGAAGACCTAATTAATGTTCGAGGGATAAAAGCCGAAAACATTATGGAAAGCTTAGCTATTGCTCCAACTGATTTAACTGGCTATACAAAGATTATTCTTGATGGAAAACCATTATGGATCAAACTTAAAGATGCCAATAATGGTTTCACTAAAGAAGAAATTGAACTTGCAGCAGCATTCCTTGAAACGCATCGCTACGCAGCTCTAAAAGGCGGTAGTATGGGTTTTACGAAAATGGAAGGTACTACAGTTAATATTAAAGATAAAGTTGCTTACTCAGCACTTGCGAATATTCAAGATTCAATGATTGAAGGCAAATCTAGTTGGGTTGCAGCACATAATGTTAAATTTAAGAGCACACTTAAAGCAGGCGGTGTACTTGCTCACGACCTAAAAGGCAGTCAAATTGATCATCTCAATAATGTGATCAATAGTGAATGGACACCATATCAAAGTCACATGGTACTTATGGGTACAGATATCAGTGCAGATAGCTTAGGTAATACGGCAGATCCAAATAATATTGCCAGCCCTGACAACCTTAAATATTCTGAAACTTTCCGTACATTATTCATTGGTGAAGATAGCGGTAATCATACCAACAACTTCTTATGGGCATATAATGTCGATACTAAAGCTTTAGATCGAATTTTGTCTACACCTGCAGGTGCAGAATCAACAGGTCTACATGCTGTAGATTCGGTAAATGGTTGGACCTATATCATGAGTAATTTCCAACATCCTGGAGATAGCTCAAAACTCTCTGCTGAATTAAAAGCAAAGGTTTTAGAAAACTATAATGCGGGTTACAGTGCATGTGTAGGCTATATCACAGCCGATGTTTTACCATCAATTGAGAAAAAAGCTGAAAATAAAAAATAAGCTAGGTTGAAATAAAAATACCGACATCATTGTCGGTATTTTTTTATTTCAAGAGATCAGTTTTCACTTCTACGACACCACCCTGCTGCTCACCTTGCTGTGTTTTCTCAACCCATTTCCATTCGCTATCCGTCATAGTTAAAAAATTCGAACATCGAGTTCCATAAATAGGACTTTGGATAAACGTTGAAGATAATAATTCTTCCATTTCCACAGTTATTCCTGTATCTGGCAACAAATCTGGAATGATTTTGCGTTCATCTTCCAGAATATCCCAGACGGAATATTGCAAATCAGATTCAGTAATCCTCGCTTGTTGTAACATTGGTAAAAATTCTTGAGTAAAACGTTTCCGCAAATGTTTGGTTTTTTCCCAATCTTCAGACATTAAACCATTGGAAACAACATAAACACCATTCGCTAAGACTTGTGGCGCTTCACCACGATTACTGATATAAACGGCTTGCTCTCGATCACCGACAAATAAATTAAACCCTGCATAATCTTGTTGCTGCTGTTCTAACTGTTGTGCAAAACGGATGGGGGCTAAATCACTTTCTAAAAAAGACTGGATTAAATGCCCACGTGAAGTTGAATATTGATTTTTATCTCGTCCATTTCGAAAATTAGTCACGATGGCCCAACGCCCAGACTCAGTCACTCCCATCCATGTCCCACCTGACTGTAAATCTTGCCCAGCAATAATCGAACTTGCTTCCCACTGATGTAAGACAGCACTGGGGCGATAATAGAACTCATCACGATTTGAAATTAAACACAACGGCATATCATCAAGAACATGCCATGCAAAAGCGACAATACACATTAATTCGGTTCTCACATCTTTACACATTGAATGTACAACATTTTTCACATCATTCCGCTACAATCTGCTCAAAACTTAATTTCAAATTCTAAATTGAGGAACAGCAATGCTGACCTATCCAAATATTGATCCAGTTGCGCTGAGCTTGGGACCAGTCAAAGTGCATTGGTACGGACTCATGTATCTCTTGGCATTTTTATGTGCTTGGGGCTTAGCCTCTTATCGCGCTAAACAACGTGATGGTTGGACTGCCGACATGGTCTCCGATCTGGTGTTTTATGGTGCTTTAGGCGTGGTACTTGGTGGTCGTATCGGCTATGTCTTGTTTTATGAGTTTGGCAAGTTTCTAGAACATCCTCTTTGGTTATTCCAAGTCTGGACTGGCGGTATGAGCTTCCATGGTGGTTTCTTGGGTGTCATGATCGCCATGTTATTTTGGTGTAAGAAATATCAAAAGACATGGTTTCAAACCTTGGACTTTATTGCGCCATGTGTACCTACAGGTTTGATGTTTGGTCGTATCGGTAACTTTATTGGTGGCGAGTTGTATGGTCGTCAAGTTGAAGATCCCACCTATGCATTTGGTATGATTTTTCCAACTGATCCATTGGGCTTAGTTCGCCATCCGTCACAAATTTACCAAGCACTTTGTGAAGGTCTGATTCTATTTATCATACTTTGGTGGTTTAGCGCTAAACCGCATCCTCGTATGGCAGTTTCAGCATTATTCCTGATGGGTTATGGGGTAGCCCGTTTCTTTATGGAATTCTTCCGCCAACCCGATGCAGATCAAGGTTTCATTCTACTTGGTTGGATGACCAAAGGTCAGATTCTCACAGTTCCAATGTTACTGATTGGACTGTGGATGATGTGGTATGCCTATCAGAAAAAAATCTACGATTGGCAAATTAAAAAATAAAATAATGGGAGCAGATGCTCCCATTTTTAGATCTAAACATTCCCGAGCAAAGCTTTCACGACATCACCCAAGCGTTTACCTTGCGCTGCACATAAGATTTTCTCATCTGCACTTAGGTTTTGATCATGGCGAGGACCACTGACATGGCTTGCCCCATACGGCGTACCACCTGTTTTAGTGTTCGACAAGGCTGGAATTGAATTGGGCAATCCCATAATTAACATACCATGATGGAACAATGGCGGTAACATGCTGAGTAAAGTACTTTCCTGCCCACCATGCATCGAACCCGATGACGTAAAGACACATGCAGGTTTATTGTGCAAAGCGCCATTCAACCATAAACTCGTCGTTTGATCCCAAAAGTATTTCATCTCACTCGCCATATTACCAAAGCGAGTAGGTGAACCGAGTGCCAAACCAGAGCAATACGTCAAATCATCTAAAGTACAATAAATATCTCCATCTGCTGGAATGCTTGGCTCTGCTTGCGTCACGACAGTTGAGAGATTAGGAACAGTTCGAATACGAGCTGTCATGCCAGAAGATTCAATTCCATCGGCAATTAAATGTGCCATTTCTCGAGTTGAACCATATTTACTGTAATAAAGAACAAGAACGTAAGGTTGCATCACTTTAATGAATTTTGTTAAAAAGAACACTATACGACATTTTTCATCTTTTGAGCTGTAGTCAATCCTGTGCTTACACAGGATTTTATTAAAAATAACTAGGATAGAACCCATGATCTTAAATCGTTATCTAAAAAAACTGCCTTTTTTAGAAAAAACATGGTTTCAATTTATTGTGTTTGTGTTACGACGTTTCGAAGCTGATCGCTGTCGAGAACAAGCAGGTGGTTTGACCTACACTACGCTCTTTGCCGTTGTTCCGATGCTGACCGTTTTCTTAGTCATTATCTCCTCGATTAAAGCCTTAGAGCCTGCTCGACAACAATTACAGCAACTGATTTATAGTAACTTTCTACCTAAAAGTACCATCGCCTTTGACAAAGCCTTAAACGCATTTACAGATAAATCCAGTAATCTCACCATTATTGGTGTGCTGTTTCTGTTTGTGACCACTGTACTTATGCTGACATCTATTGAAAATGTGTTTAACCGTATTTGGCGTGTCAAAGAAACTCGAACAGGTCTTGTTGGTTTTATGCGTTATTGGACAATAATTTCTCTGGGTCCAATTATTCTAGGTAGTGCTTTTGTCCTCTCTTCCACTGTCGCTTCAATGAATATTCTCAGTAATAATTTTGCAGGCTATCAGTTAGATGGCTCTCTATTGTTATGGCTTATTTCATTTCTACTTACGATTATTGGTTTTTTCATTTTATATTGGACTATCCCCAATCGTAGCGTCCCTATTCTTTCCGCGGTGATTGCAGCATGTTTTAGTGCAACGGTATTTGAAGTTTTAAAACGTTTTTTTGGTTGGGTCATGAGCAATTTCACCAGTTATGAAATTGTATATGGTGCTTTTGCTGCTGTTCCGATTTTTCTACTTTGGATTTATTTGTCTTGGAACATTATCTTATTGGGCGTGGAAGTGAGTTATGCATTGACTGCTTTTCATTCAGATAAGGAGCAAAAGCGTCATCCTATCTTAATGTTATTGGACATATTGGAGTTGTTTTATAAAAAACAGCAAATTGGAGAAAGTGTCAGTGAGCAAGAACTTCTCAATATTATTGGACGTGGTGAATTAGGTCGCTTACCTGCGTACATCGTACAGCTAGAACAGCAAAATTTAGTAAGACGAACCGATAATGATGAATATGTATTGGTCAGAAATCTTGCTCAAGTTGATTTTTGGAGCTTTTTCACAGCACTTCCTTATCCCCTACCATTACGTCCTGATGTCGCCAATATCCATCAAGATGATGAGTGGATGGAACGCTTAGGTCCATCTCTGATTGAAAGTAACGACTATTTAGCCGCCAAACTTTCCATTCCTCTATCGACTATTTTTGAGCAGAAATAGAATTTACGATGGTGATGTCACATCAAAGGCATCACCACTTATCTAAATGACTCAACTGAAAACTGATCTTTGATTATAATTTAGCTACATGATTTTTCATTATATTTATAAAAATGAAGCAAGCCCAACTATTACTTACAATACTAATTTTTTGTTTAAGTCTATCTGCTTGTAGCTCACCTACAGAAAGAGAGTTTAAAAATACTGCAAAACTTGCCAAACAAGGAAAAGCTGAGGCTCAAATACATCTTGCACAGATGTATTTTCAAGGAATCGGAACTCATATTGATAAAAAACAAAGCATGATCTGGTTTAAAAAAGCAGCTGAACAAGGTGATTTCCACGCTTTTGAATGGTTTCACAACCAAGCACTTCATGGTAATCAAGAGGCAAATCAATTTCTTAGTGATTTGATGGACAATGATAATTCCTTATTTTCTCAATGGTTATTATTACAGGCTAGAAAAGGTGATGTTCAAGCTCAATATACGGTTGGGTGGATGTATGATTTAGGCAAAGGACTTATTGAAGACCCTTATAGTGCGATGAAATGGTATAGAAAAGCTGCTAGCCAAGGAAATCTCCTAGCAATACAGATCGTAAACTATCGTGATTTAAAGGGGATCATCCAAGAACATCATGGACAAAAAAATGTCCTCTATTCGCCTATAAAAAACTACCCTCCTCTATATAAAAATCCCAAATACAACAATGCTTATTTTTATCATATTGACTCAAATGAAATTAAAACAGCACGTACCTGGGATAATTCTGCGGCATATATCAGTCATAAGCAAACACGCAAATCTACTCATTCCATTCACTTAGAAAACCAAGTTGATAGTGCTTATTCAAGTCCACGTGGCACAAATCTAGGTTATTAAAATTATAAGGCCTCTCAAAGAGGTCTTATAATTATTTAGTTATCCGACCTTGGAAACTCACAACAATAATGCCCAACAAAACCAAAGCCGAACCAATCACAAAGTTTAGTTCAATTTTTTCACCTAATAGCCACACACCAAAGACCACACCAAACAAGGGAGTTAAGAATGAAAATACCCCTAACTGTGATGCTAAATAATTTCTCAATAACCAAAACCACAGCAACAAACATGTAAAGGCGACCAATAAAGTTTGAAACGCCAAGCCCGTTATGGCCAAAAGTGTAAAATGTATGGCTGTTTGATTCGTCCAAATTGCCATTGCCAACAGCACAATAAAGCCACCTGACAATTGATAAAATAAAGTTTGAATCGCAGGCGTATGTGAAAGTACCGTAAAGCGAATCAGAATCGTCGTTGCTGCCCATGAAATGCCTGCGAGTAAGGCATAGAAATCACCGAATAATATCTGTTGAAAATCGGAATTCATACTTTGTTGGGGATGTATAAAAGTCACTAAAATTCCAACAAATGCGAGGCCTATTCCTCCCCATTGCAGTCGACTTAAACACTCCTCTGGAAACTTCCATTGCAAACCTAAAGCGGTAAAAATTGGCGCTGTATATAACAGTACAATCGTATGAGAGGCTGAGGTAAAACGTAATGCTTCAGCCACAAAAAAGAATTCCAAAGCAAATAAGGTGGCAACTGCAATACCAGCTTTGAGATGTTGTTTTGCAAATAGCGTAGGAAATGGCTGCATAAATAATAACGGCGATACCAAAACAGCCGCTAAGCCTGAACGTAAAGCCATTTGCATCAAGGGTGAAATATCAGGAGCAGCTATTTTTAACATGACTTGTTGTAGCCCAAGAACGATGCAAACAAACATCATTAAACCAGAAGCTTTCAAATCCAATGCTTTACGCTCAGCCATAATCGACTCCCAACCCAAGAACAAGAGAGTCAATATATAGCTGTCAGATTTTCATGATATAGTGAAAATCTGACAATAGATGCGTGTTTTCAGGCAATTCTTATCTTATGAAAAAAGCAGCTCAAAGGATCCAAGATTTTCAGGAAATTCCTGCCTACAATAATATTCCAGCCCCATTATGGCTACGGATTCGGGACGCACCTGCCGAGACGTTTTATCCTGAACACGCACATGCTTGGGGAGAATTTATCTATGCGTTTGATGGTGTGCTTGAAGTTAATATTGATCAAATTCACTATTTAACCCCACCTCCCTATGGCATTTGGTTGCCTCCACACATGCAACATAGTGGGATTAATCGACATGAAGTCACGCACTGCACACTGTATGTACATGAAACATTGTGCGAACTTATGCCACAGCAAGCAGGTATTTTATTAACAGCTCCGTTGATTCCCGCACTACTCGAACATATTCGGAAAAATCCACTCACAGAAAATGATCCTGAATATTTAAGATTGCTCCAAGTCCTCTTAGATTCACTCAGCCATGCGGAATTGGTTGGAAGTTATTTGCCAACGACTCAACACCCAGCTTTAGCCAAGATATTGAATCATTTACATGAATACCCTGCTGATAACAGTACGCTAGATGAACTCGCAAAGATGATCAATATGACCGAACGCACATTGGCACGGTATAGCCAAAAAGAACTTGGCATGTCACTACATGAATGGCGACAACGTTTGAAAGTCATGAAAGCTATGTCAATGCTGAACCAAGGTAAAACCATTGAAAATATTGCTTTAGATTTAGGCTATGCCAGTTCTTCAGCTTTTATTTATATGTTTAAACGCTGGATGCACTTCACTCCTGACCAATTTCGGAAGCTTTATCAAGGAAGCTAAACTACGGTAAATCAAAACGCTTTAAATTGTTTTCTTCATACGGCGCGTCTTCGGCTGGATAGCGTAAATGTGCATTACCTTTTTGTTTTGCCAATGACCAGATAATACTTTCACCAGCGGGCAGAATGGTTGCATGTTGGTGATACAACGGATCGGTATAAGCAAGCTCACTATTAATAAATTGCCAACCCTGCTTTTGAAATGCATCTATTACATCATTGAGAAAAGCGGCATTGATCGCATTGACATGGAGTAACAGCACATGCTTTGGTGCATAACCAATCGTCTGAACAGCCAACTGATCATAATAAGCAGCTCGGTCGAGCAAATGAGTAATATACGCCTGCTTTAATTTCTCCATGTAATCTGTTTGTGCTTGTTTTTGATAAGACAAATATTTCAAATTATAAAACCAGTCACTCGCATCAATACTGACTGCTCCTGATTGATAACCTTGCTGGTTTAAATATTGGGCAACGGTATCACGTTTTTCCGCTGTGTTTCCCTCTTTTAAGAAAGGATAGCGATATCTTGCCACCCAACCATACAGAGGTTGAAATACTTGTTCTGCTCGTTGAATCCCTTCAATATATTGCTGGCTGCTGATATTTTCTTTATTCAAATTAAGATGCAATTCACTGTGATTGCCAATTCGATGCCCTTGTTTACCCCACGCTGCGACTAACTGTAATCCAGCATAGTCACCAATTTTAATCACACTTGGGTAAATCATACTTTTGAGCTGATGTTGTTTAAGCTGCTCTAAAATTTTCTGATTAATGGCAACTGCTTGAACATTTAAATCAGGATTAACGCCATCATCAAAACTTAAAGCCAATTGTTTGGCATGGCTCATACTCGTCATTAAAAATAGCGCCAAATATAGCCATTTTTTCATTCTATTTTTCTCATATTCTTAAAAAATAAAAATGGCGCTGATAACGCTATATCAGCGCCATTTTATGAATGATTATGCTTTTACAAAGGTATCCCAATCATATTCACCAGATTGGGTAATTAATTTCATGGTCAATTGATCATTTGGTTTTAATGCACCAACACCTGCTGGTGTACCTGTCATAATCACATCACCAGCTTCTAAACTAAAAGATTGACTGATTTCGACTAGTAAAGCCCCAAAATCCCAAATCATATCCTTGCTAAAACCATGCTGGCGGTCTATACCGTTGATGTTTAAAATCAATTCTAATTCTTGTAAATCACCAATTTCATCTGCTTCAATCCAATCACCCAATAGACATGCACCATCAAATGCTTTGGCACGTTCCCATGGCTCACCTTTAGCTTTTAAGTCACTCTGCAAATCACGCAGCGTTAAATCTAAACCAAGTGTCACCGCCCCCACTGCTTCTAAAGCTTTGGCTTTATCCATTTCTTTAGACAAAGGGTGTGCTATTTGCAAACAGATTTCACACTCATAATGACACTCCCCCAACGCCTGATTCCAACGGATGCCTTGTGCTAAAGCGCCGAGGCTACTTGGTGGCTTGATAAATAAGATCGCACGATCAGGAATTACATTCCCTAACTCTTTGGCATGTTCAGCATAATTTCTGCCAACACAAACAATTTTTGATGGACGCGTGCTCATGAAAGCTCCTTATTCCTTAAATCGCGAATGAAGTTATTTTTTAAAACTATTCTCAAATTTGGTTTGATCTGCTGGATCAGTGAATGCACGCTTTGGAACAATAATGACCGTATGGTTTTTCAGCTCTAACATATAAGTCAGTTTACCTATTGCAAAAGATTGTACCTCAGCATACTGCGCTGTTTGTTTTTTACCTGTTGCATAGAGTTCAAAATGATCCTGATATAGATCAAGACCTTGCTCACTTTTTCCAAATTGATAGCGAACGAACTGACGCTTAAACAGCATCGGTAAGAGCCAATAACGCATTAACCCCTGCATAATCAGAAAAAAAGCACCAAGTGCAACGTAATAGCGTCCCACACCGGTGAAACCTAAATAGATTCCCCATAGCATAATCGCAACACTAATGACGGGTGTTAGAAAACGACTAAAGGTCTTTTTACCAAAGGTGACAAGAGCAAAACCATCTTGTGATTCTTCTAAATTAAGATAATAGCGCACAGATACAGTTGGACGTTGTTCAGACATTTTAGATTTCTAAGACTTGAAAAAACTGATCTATTAGAACATAAATGACTTGAGCGTAAATCAGATTTATAGCGATTTGATACAAAATTCAAATATGGCGTAGCACTACTCTAAGTTCCTTTTGAACAAAAAGATGGAATTTCTAACTCTGAATCCATCCACGGTTTTCTCACTTAAAAACCATCTTAGTAAAACCCTTTAATACAATCATTTTTTATTGTTTAAGTTTTTATCTTTCTGAATGCTTGTACATCAGCTCATTTAAAAACTAGGAAAGATTTATCAATCAGTAATAATGAAATTACGCTTAACTGATCAACATTAACCGCTATAAGTATTTACTTGCAGAGATAATTCTTTGTCTAAGATTTCGATGCCCAAGAAAGTTTTACACAATACGACTGTTTTTTAAACACAAAAACTTTTATTAATAGCAAGGCTCTATCTTTTACTGATGGATGCCATTGACTATATCACTAAGAAAAATCAAAGGAATGTGATGTTTTATTTGAATGGATTTATATGTACAGCCATTTTTTTCAGCATAACGCAAAGTTGTTTTGCACAGATCATCACATGGAATGACAATATTCCGAGTGCTTTACAACCTTTTCAAAATAATCCACAACTATTAGCAAGTTATACACAAAATAATATTTTTATTTACCCACATCCCAATACCAAAACCAATGTGCCTACCCTCAAAAGCAACTCACAACCGAGTGTAAGCTTTACATCTGCTGCACTCATCGTACCTGCCAATGTACAACAAGTTGCCAAGACATTAACCGACTTTAATCAATATGTCGGTTTGTTTCCAACACTCAAATCTGCAAAGACACTGGAACAATCAGGCAATATTATAAAAATGAAATATCAGGTCTCAATCCCAACGCCTATCCCAGTTCTCAACTTTAATGAAGATGTCACTCTACAACATCAGATTAAATCGAATAGTATTGCCAGTTTAGCGATTGATTCCCCCATTCCATATGGCGTGGGAAAATTTGAATGGTTCGCCTTAGATGATCATCGAACCTTAATTACGCTCACCCAATGGGGCGATTTAAATCAACCTAAGGGATTTATTTTTAAGAAGATTCTAAATGCAATTCCTGAAGCAAAATTAGGTATTCCAAGTTCAACCAATGCCTTTATCCTAGAATCGTTGCGAACACGCTTTATTAAACAAAATGTTGTTGCACTAAATTCAGGGCAAATTCCAAGTCCACAATTAAATGAAGCTCAACTCGCCAAAATTGCACAACTCAGTCAAAATGCTCAACAGCCTGTCAGCTATCTACATGTCCCAACCAGTATGCTGTATACGCATGGGCGGGAAACCATGCGCTTCACCACAACCTATCAATTTTATAAACAATCACCTCAACAATTACACAAATGGTTGAGTCCTTTGGCCTATCAAGAATTATTTCCTAGACAAGTCAAAAAAATCAGCACTTCTCCAATCCAAAATCAAGGTCAAGATGCAAATATTCAAGTAAATGTTGGCTTAGGTGTGATTAATATTCCTTTTGCATTCAAGCTTTATTTTAATTATCCAAATACTGTTGAAAATAACTTTTATGCCAATGGGGGTGATTTACGATTTATTAAAGGAAAAATGGTTGCTACAGAATTGAATCAAGGGAGTTTATTTAAAATCACTAGCTCAATGAAAATTGATGAAAAAGCACCCTTTTTGTTAAGAGCGATGCGCAGTCTGCCCTATCATGATGTACTGCCTGCTGTTGGTGGCAATACGGTATTTGTACAAAAAATTAAAACAAAAATATAAGGCACAAAAAAACCGCATTTAAGCGGTTTTTTTATTTTATCTTTTGATAAATTCAAATTGGTGCGCTCAGAGAGATTCGAACTCCCGACCCCTTAGTTCGTAGCCAAGTGCTCTATCCAGCTGAGCTATGAGCGCATATTTGATGGAGGGCATTATACGCATTTTTCCCCAATTGATAAGTATTTTTTAATAAAAAAAAATCAAATGGTGATAGATTGATCATTTTAATTTAAAAGTAACTTTTTACAATTAGAATAAAACCACAAATCATTGATATTTATACCTTTAAAATAAAAATAAAATTGCTTAATATTTATTTTCAAACCAATAACAAAACTTATAAACTTCTTTAAGTTTTAAGTCATTTTTTAAACTGTAAATCGAGAAAAATAATTTTTAATTCACTGATATCACAAATTAAATCAGGACAAAAAATGTCAGCTCTATTCTTCTAATTCTCTATTATTATTTTTGATATTTTATTCTTTGTTAAAATTGAATTGTTTTAATATTCAATCACTAAAATCATTCATTAATCTGTATTAAACAATTACACCGTCAATTGTTAGAATTGACAGAAAAGCAAACTCAAATAACACTATTATCGATTAATGTGAAATACATCACATAAAATCAAATCACTTTAATAATTACTTAAAATAATACAACTTTAAAAATATAGGTACCACTATGCTTTTCAAAAGTCTTTTATCACCAATTAAAAGTATTACCTCGAATTTATTAGATAGTAATACAACAACTTCATCCATCACAGGTTCAACCTTAGCTCCCCTTTCTCTTTCATCAATCACAAACATCGTTTCGACGAGTTCAATTACAAATACGGTAAATCAAACCATTAATACGGTTAGCAATAGCGTTGCAAGTTCTCCAATAAGTACGATTACCAGTACTTTAGGCAGTGTAACGGGGAATAGCAGTCCATTATCTACAGTGACGAATATTGTTAGTGGTGTCACAGGAGGAACAACCACGAATCCAGTTGATACCGTGACTAATCTTGTTGGTGGTATTACAACTGGAATAGGAACTTCCCCACTCAATGTAGTGACAAATATCTTAGGAACCACTGGAAGTAACCCTGTCAATATTGTAACGGGAATCATCGGAGGGGTTACAGGAGGTGATCTCAGCAACAATCCTGTCACGAGTACGGTTCAAACAACTATAGACACTCTTCAAGGTGTAGAAAGTCTAAAAACCAGTATTATTAATTCAGGTATCCATACTGTAGCCGATGCAGTTATAGGGACGGTTCACCAATCAGAGCATCCGATCGGAGATTTAGCAAATCTTGGTACGCTTACCTTTGAAACCTCACGCGATACAGTGAATGGAAGTCTCGAGGCGGTTTCAAATCTCGCTGGTGCAGATATTAATGGCGCAATTGGCTCAGCAACTGACGTTATCGGCACACTCATCAATAATGGTTCTACTGCTTCAAATACGATTCAGCACATTGTGGGCGATTTAACCGATATTAGCAGCGGCAGCCCTGTTGCTACTGTCACAGATATTATTGGCGGTGTTACGGGTGGTGTCGGTGGCAATCCGCTTGATACTGTGACTGGTATTATTGGCGGTGTTACGGGCGGTGTCGGTGGCAATCCGCTTGAGGCTGTAACTGGTATTATTGATGGTATTACGGGCGGTGTAAGTGGAAATCCGCTTGATGCTGTAACCAATATCATTGGTGGTGTTACTGGGGGCGTCGGTGGTAATCCACTTGAGGTTGTAACCGATATTATTGGTGGTGTTACGGGTGGTGTGGGTGGAAATCCGCTTGAGGTTGTGACTGATATTATTGGCGGTGTTACGGGTGGTGTAGGCGGCAATCCGCTTGATACTGTGACTGGTATTATTGGCGGTATTACGGGAGGCATCGGTAGCAATCCGTTTGATGCCATAACTGATATTATTGGCGGTATTACGGGTGGTGCCGGTGGTAATCCACTTGAAACTGTAACCGATCTTATTGGTGGTATTACGGGTGGTGTAAGTGGAAATCCACTTGAGGCTGTGACTGATATTATTGGTGGCGTTACTGGGGGCATCGGTGGCAACCCGCTTGAGGCTGTAACCGATCTTATTGGTGGTATTACGGGTGGTGTCGCTGGCAATCCGCTTGAGGCTGTGACTGATATTATTGGCGGTGTTACGGGTGGTGTAAGTGGAAATCCACTTGAGGCTGTAACCGATATTATTGGTGGTATTACCGGGGGTGACTTCGCCAACAATCCAATTACAGGTGCAATCCAAACTGGTATCGATATTCTTCAGGGCGTAGAAAGCCTCAAAACAGAAATTATCAATACAGGAATTAATACTGTTGCAGATACGATTATCAGCGTTGCTCCTCAAGTTGAACATCCGGTTGCTGACTTCGCAGATTTAGCTACGCTTACTTTCGAAACTTCACGAGATACGGTGAATGGAACACTTGAAGCAATTTCAGATTTATCAGGTGGCGATCTTAGTGGTGTACTTGAGTCTGCAACTGGCGTTGTAGGTACCCTAATCAATAACAGTTCAAGCGCAGCAGATATTCTTCAACATATTACAAATGATTTTGCTTTTGGTAATCCACTTGATATTGCCACTGGCGTTATTGATGGTATTACTGGAAGTATATCAGGTAGCCCATTAGGATCTATTTCTGAAATTATTACAAATATAGGCAACGGTTTTAACAGTGGTGATGTTATTTATGGAATTGCTCAACCGATTCAAGGTGGTATTACCAATGTTAATCTCGCTATAGACACAATCCAAGAAAATCTCACAAATCTAGCAAGTGATAGCACCTTTGAAACTATCGACAACTTGATTAACGTCAATTTAGGCGGTGGGGATTATCATATTAGTGGCAGCATAGATAGTATCTTGAATGCAATTACTGGAACTGTTTCATCAACAATTGCTGTAGGTGAACCAAATCCAAATGGCGGATCAGTCACTGACCTCATCTCTCTTCCATCACAATTAACGAGCCTAACTGACAATTTATTCAGTTCAATCAATAATTTCTAATCAACTTTATAAAAAAGTCGTTGTGATCAACGGCTTTTTTTACTTATAACAGTAGATTCTTAAAATTCAGACACAAAAAAACCGCAATTAAGCGGTTTATTTCATTAAGTTGGTGCGCTCAGAGAGATTCGAACTCCCGACCCCTTAGTTCGTAGCCAAGTGCTCTATCCAGCTGAGCTATGAGCGCATTACTTATGTGCCAATTGAGGCAAGTGTTACTTTACAATATCTACTTGGTGCGCTCAGAGAGATTCGAACTCCCGACCCCTTAGTTCGTAGCCAAGTGCTCTATCCAGCTGAGCTATGAGCGCATTAAGTAAAAAATGGCGGTGAGAGAGGGATTCGAACCCTCGGTACAGTTACCCGTACGCATCCTTAGCAGGGATGTGGTTTCAGCCACTCACCCATCTCACCGTAACACGAGCGCAATAATACAAACTAAAACTGATTTGCACAAGTCATCATTGTGAATTTTTATGTTTTTTTATTCTAATCAAATACTTTTTGAACGATTTTGGTGTTTTTGGGCATTTTTTTGCTTCAACGCTTGTTAAAATAGCACCATCTTCTTTTATTAAGATCATTCGCATAAGCAGAATCTTGCAATCTTTGACGTGCAGTCCTAGGTTGAATGGCTTATGCTAAACCAATCTGCCAGATGTGAACCGAAACGATATGATTAAAAAATGGGCTGATCCCGAAGCAAAAGCAGAAGCTGAACGTTACGATAACCCTATTCCTAGCCGAACTCTTATTTTAAGTACTCTAGAACAATTAAAAACTGCAAAATCCCATGCAGAACTTGTGGATCACTTTAATATCCCTGACCAAAAAAGTATTGATGCCTTAAGTCATCGTTTAAGTGCAATGGTTCGTGATGGTCAACTCATGAAGGATGGTTTTAAATATCAGCCTGCAACAGACTTACCGAGCCATGAAGCAACGGTCTATATCAATAGTAAAGGTCTAGGCACTGCCAATATCGCAGGTCAAGATGATTTGCTTTTACCTGAAAGAGAATTGCGTTTAGTTTTTAACGGCGATCGCGTTAAGGTTCGTCAAACCTCTGTTGACCGTAAAGGTAAAGCGTGGGGCTTTATCACCGAAGTCGTACAGCATCGCGTCAAACAAATTATTGGCAAAGTGTCTGAGCATGAGGGTGAATACTTTATTCAACCAAGTAACCCAAACCAACACCAACCAATTACCCTAGAAAAAGAACTGATTGAGCATGCCAATGCCAAAGTTGGCGATATGCTCCGTGTTGCAATTGATGACTATCCAACCCGTGAAGAACTCGCAACAGGTCATATTGTTCAATCTATGGCAGATAAAGCGGATACTGAAATTATTATTCCGCAAACCATTCTTGAGTTTGGTTTACCTTACGAGTTTCCTGAAGCAGTCATCAAAGAAGCGGAAAGTTTCAAAGAACCTTCAGAAAAAGATCTGAAAGGGCGTGTTGATTTACGTGATCTGCCATTAGTGACGATTGACGGCGAAGATGCACGTGACTTTGATGATGCTGTTTATGCTGAAAAACGTGCGGGTGGTGGCTATCGCGTTGTGGTTGCGATTGCAGATGTCAGTCATTATGTCCGTTTAGACTCTCCACTAAATGAAGAAGCTGAAGAGCGTGGTACATCTGTTTATTTCCCACACTTTGTTTTACCGATGCTACCTGAAGCATTATCAAATGGTTTGTGTTCTTTAAATCCACATGTTGACCGTCTATGTATGGTCTGTGATTTAAAGCTGTCGCGTGTAGGTAAAGTGACGAGTTACGAATTTTACCCATCTGTTATGCATTCCAAAGCACGCCTGACTTATACCCAAGTTGGACAATATTTTGAAGGTGCAACCGATGCAATTCCTTCAGATAAAAGCATTCACAAATCGCTGAATACCTTATTCCAACTTTATCAAACACTCAAAGGTTTACGCGCCGAACGTCATGCAATGGAATTTGAAACCATTGAGACCTACATGACCTTTGATGAGTTGGGCGGTATTAAAGAAATTTTGCCACGTACTCGTAATGACGCGCATAAACTCATTGAGGAGTGTATGTTGCTCGCCAATGTTGCAGCAGCAGAATACGCTTTAGAACATGATATTCCGATGCTTTATCGTGTACATGAAGCACCAGAGTTTTCACGTATTCAGAAAGTCCGTGATTTTGTGAAATTACTCGGTTTGCCATTCCCTGAACAGCCAACACAAGCTGATTATCAACGTGTTATTGAAGCGACCAAAGATCGTTTGGATGCACCGAGTATTCATGCAGTGTTATTACGTTCGATGATGCAAGCCTATTATGGTGCGAAAAATTCAGGACACTACGGCTTAGCGTATGAGGCTTATACTCATTTTACTTCGCCAATTCGTCGCTACCCTGACCTATTATTGCATCGTGCGATTAAAGCCTATTTAGATAAGAAGGTTTATCCACTTTCGGGTGCGGCTTTGGATGATGCAGGTGAACATTTCTCTCAAACTGAACGTCGTGCAGATGAAGCCTCTCGCAGTGTCACAACTTGGTTGAAATGCCACTATATGCAACAGCATTTAGGTGATGAGTTTGTTGGCATCATTAGTGCAGTCACTGAATTTGGTCTATTTGTCACGCTGAAAGACTTATATGTTGATGGCATGATCCATGTCAGCCAATTGGGCGAAGACTATTTTGTATATGATCAAGCAAGTCAGAGCTTAGTTGGACAGAATCGTGGACAAGCGTTTAGCTTGGGCGATGAAGTGAAAATTCAGGTCGCTGGTGTCAATCTTGAAGAACGTAAAATTGACTTTAAGCTCATTCAGCAGTTGACCCATCTCGGTCGTGTGATCCGTCAAAAAGCACCGCGTGCTTCTTCAACTAAAGATCAAACAACCGAAGAGGTGTTTAGCAAAGCACCAGTCAAGGCAAAATTAAGTGAAGATGGTGAAAAGCCTGTTCGGAAGAAAAAGGACAAGAATAAACCGAGCACTTATACGAAGAAGCCAAATAAGAAAGCATCTGCTAAGCCTGAAACCAAAGAAAAGGCAAAGAAAAAAGTAAAAAAGAAAAAGGCAAATGCGAAAGCTAAGAGTGAGTAATTGACCCAAGGGCAAGTTCAATGCTGAGCTTGCTCTAATTTTCACAGTTTTATCATTAGAAAATTATACAAACAACCAAATCAACCTTGATTTATCCACCTTTAAGCCCTACATCTATAACTATGTTTAAAGATGAATATGGCAAAAATACAATGATTCTCCAACAAGCGACACTTCCCGTTCCTCAATTTGATCAAATTCAACTTGCCGACTTAAAACAACAAATTGAACAAAGTATCCAAAATGGTCAAACATTCTTAAATCAACTGAATGAAGTTCCACACGACTCTGAAGCACAACTTGCAACACTGACCGAAGTGGATCAACTTGAAAATAACATGAGCGAAGTATGGGGAATTCTGTCACACCTCAATGCCGTCATAAATAATGCAGAAACTCGTGAAGTTTACCAATCACTATTACCAAGTTTGAGCGAATACTATACGCAACTGGGACAACACACAGCCTTGTATCAAACTTACCAACAGCTTCATGATGCTCCCGTTTTTCAAACCCTCAGTGAAGCGCAACAAAGTGCGATTAAACTGGCTTTGCGTGATTTCAAACTTTCAGGTGTTGCACTTGTAGGTGAAGCAAAACAACGCTATGCGGAAATTTCAGCACGTTTATCTCAGCTTTCATCTGATTTCTCCAATCATGTTTTAGATGCAACTCAAGCTTACTTCAAGCCTTTAACTGAAACACAACTCAAAGGCTTACCACAAAGTAGTGTTGAACTCTTAAAGCAATACGGACAACAACGAGAGCTTGAGCAAGCTGTTGCCACACTCGACTTTCCTGCTTATTTTGCGATTATGACCTATGCTGATGATCGTGAGTTAAGAGAAGAACTCTATAAAGCTTATGTGACCCGTGCATCAGAACAGTCAGACAAAACTGAGTTTGATAATACCCCCGTAATGGAAGAAATTCTGAGCCTACGTCAAGAGATGGCACAATTACTCGGCTTCAACAATTTTGCTGAATATTCACTTGCTAGCAAGATGGCACCTGATGTCGAGACAGTGAATCAATTTTTGGTAGATCTCGCAGAACATGCTCGTACCCCTGCACTGGCTGAAATTGCAGAACTAAAAACCATCGCACAACATGATGGCATTGCTGAATTAAAACCGTGGGATACAACTTATTACTCAGAGAAGTTAAAACAACAGCAATTCAATCTTTCACAAGAAGCGCTTAAACCTTATTTCCCTGCACATAAGGTGGTACATGGTTTATTCCAAATTGTGCAACGTCTCTACGGTATTCAGATCATCGAACGCCAAGCACCTGTTTGGCAAAATGATGTGCGTTATTTTGAAATTGAAGATCAAGGTCAAGTGGTTGGTGGTTTCTACTTTGACCTTTATGCTCGAAATGGCAAACGTGGTGGTGCATGGATGAGCGGTTTCCGTTCGCGTGTACAGACTGCAAATGGGTTACAAAAACCAATTTGCTATATGGTCTGTAACTTCACGCCACCGATTGGCGATCAACCTGCATTACTCACCCACGATGAAGTGATCACCTTATTCCATGAATTTGGTCATGGCTTACATCATATGCTTACCGAGGTGGACAATATCTCAGTTGCAGGCACACATGGCGTTGCTTGGGATGCAGTCGAGTTACCAAGTCAGTTCATGGAGTTCTGGGCGTGGGACAATGAAAGTTTAGACGTACTGAGTGAGCATACTGAAACTAAGCAAACCCTTCCGCAAAAATTATTATCAGCTTTGCTCAATGCACGGTTTTTCCAATCAGGTATGCAAACTTTGCGTCAGATCGAATTTGCCTTGTTTGACTTAACCATCCACCGTCAAACCCCTGCATTGAACAGTCAGCAGATCCAAGCGACCTTAGATGATATTCGCAACAAATTTACCGTTGTGCCAACCGTTGCATATAACCGTTTCCAACACAGTTTTAGCCATATTTTTGCGGGCGGTTACGCAGCAGGTTACTATTCGTATAAATGGGCAGAAGTTTTAGCCAGTGATGCTTTTGATCGTTTCGAAAGCGAAGGAATTTTTAATACCGAGACAGGAAAAGAGTTTAGAAAGTTTATTCTAGCAGTTGGCGGAAAAGATACGGCGCTTGATGCGTTTCGCAATTTCCGAAAAAGAGAACCGAAAATAGATGCATTATTACGCCATCAAGGTTGGACGAACACTCACAAAACCGCTTAAACTACGTCATTATTGTTCATAGGGTGTAATTAACTGACATGAAAAGACAATTCATCGCGGGTGCAAAGTGTCCCAAATGTGGAGCGTTAGATCGTGTGGTTAAGATCATCACTGTGAATGACGAGTGGATTGAATGTATCGAATGTGCTTATAGCGAAAAACGTCCGACCCATGTGGAAGAACAACAACCCGCTGAGCCAGATGAAATTGGGGTGATACAATTCAAACCTCGTCATTTTGACTAGAAAGGTTAAAAGATGATGTCATCATATCAAAATGAAAACTCAAAATTATTATGGATGATTATTAGCGGGATCAGTGTCGTAGTTGTCCTGATCTTTGCTACACAGTGGTTTTTATCTGAAAAGAATCAAGAGACATCTATAGCACCAACAAAATCAGCCATTGAAAAAACTGTTATAGCAACAACTGAATCTGCTAAAGTTGCTAGTGGAAAAACTATGCCCATTCAATTGGTTGAAGAGTCAATTGTAAAAGATCCTCTTCCTGTAAATGACACACTCGCAAAAGAAGAAATTTCAAAATTAGACGATCTTCATCAACAGCTTAAAGATCAGCAGCAAGACCTAAAACAACAACACACTGATGTTGATACTTTACTCAAGCTTAAAGAAGATCAGGTTAAATTACTAGAAGCGCAACTTGCTGCTCAGAATAAGTCTTAACACTATAAAAGCTTTAATATTGTTTGAAGCTTTTTATCAACTCACTGATTATTATTTTCAATCAACCTCAAACAATTCACAAAGCATACCTTTATTAATGATAGAGATATTAATACGACCCATAGCGATGTGAATCCTTGTAATATAATCCCCTATATTCGATGATCCATAAATCTCAAATCCTGATTAAAAGTACATTTCTTTAATTTACTGACAGGCATAAAATACCTTCATTCTCTCAGCCCTGTACCTGATATGAACGATCATCAAACTAATCGTAATCTTGTTTTAGCGATTGGTTGTCTTACCACATCTGCCCTCCTTTTTTCAGTCATGGGCATCTGTATTCGTTATGCATCACATACTGTTGATAACTACACCATTGTATTTTTCCGTAATGTGGTTGGGCTGTTCCTATTTCTACCTTTTATTTTTAAGCAAGGCACGGAATTTGTAAAAACCGAAAAACTCTGGATGCATACATGGCGCAGTATTGTGGGACTTGCCGCAATGTATGGATTCTTTTATGCAATTGCTCATTTAAAATTGTCCAATGCCATGGTATTTACCTATTCCTCCCCTATTTTTATTCCACTGATTGCATGGTTATTTCTAAAAGAGAAAATCACCACATCAATGCTCTGTGCGGCTGCTTTAGGATTTATCGGCGTATTCTGCGTTGCAAAACCCGATCAGGGCTTACTCAATTGGGTTTCAGTGGTTGGAATCGCTTCTAGCCTACTCGCTTCAATCGCTTTTGTAACTGTACGCGCACTGACGCAAACTGAACCACCAGAGCGGATCGTATTTTATTTTTGTTTTATTGGTTCACTACTCTCCATTATTCCAATGTTCTGGGTCTGGCGACCATATCACCTACAAGAACTCATCTTTCTGATCAGTGCGGGTATTCTTGCCAATATCAGCCAAATTTTTATGTCTCATGCCTATCGACTTGCGCCTGCTGGACAAATTGCACCTGTAAACTATATGGCCATTATTTTTGCAGGTATCTGGGGCTTCTTACTTTGGAAAGAAGTACCTGATTTCTATAGTGTGATTGGTTTTGGATTTATTTTATTGGCAATTATTTTGTGTAGTCCATTAACACAGAAAGATAAGAAATGGCGTTTCAAACGTTAAAAATATTTTCATTGTTTTAAATAAACTAGCGACACCACAAATAAGGAAAATTCACGTCGATGACTATAAAAAATACTATTTTTGCAAATGAATCCCCTGAAATGATTTTAGCCTTTGAGAAGGCTCAAAAAACCTTTAAATACTTTTGGCGAGAGCTTTATTGGGAATATCGAAGAATAGTCCCTGCTTTCGATCTTGCTTATGTTAAATGTGCATTTACACAAGAACATATCGATTCACCAGACTCACCTCAAGTTGAATATATGTGGGTAGAACAAATTGATTTTTATGGAACAACGATTTCTGGTCAGTTAATGAATCAACCAATCTATATCAACAATGTACAAGCAGGTGAAAATATAAAACAACCCTTTGAGGCTATCGTTGACTAGATGTTTTTAACTCAAGATCAAATTTATGGAGGCTTTACGATTCAAGAATATCGTAAGCAGTTAAATGATTCTGGGCGAAAAGAATATGATGAAGCATGGGGAATAGATTTTGGCGATCCCAATAAGACTTTATTTATCTATGATCAAGAAACACATCCAGAAAATCTAATTGAGCATCCCATGTGTGGGAAAATGTTAGATAATTTTTTAAACTTTATCCGAACCAACCCAACCGCACTTCATGAAAGAGATGAACATGGTAATCAACTATTACACCGTGAAGCTATTGCAGGTAATTTTTTATTCGTTCAAGCCTTATTGGAACATAAACTAGATAAATCAATTCCAAATAACCAATCAATGACCGCCTTAGACCTTGCTAGAAAAATGGGATGGGAAAATATTACAAACTTATTAGATTAACTTTCATTCACTTATAAGAATTCCCATTTTATAGACAGTAATAAAAAAGCAGCCGAAGCTGCTTTTTTAAATTTCAACTTTTAGTGTTTATACCAACCAAACATTTGGAAGATATATGGTGCATAAGTCACCAACACTAAAGATGAGAACAATACAATAATCGGTAATAACCAACGCTCATAACGATAATAGAAACTTGTGTATTTCTCTTTCGCTTCCTTATCAGCAGCCGATACTTCTTCATCCCCGACAGAGAGTCGCGTCAGCAAGTGGTTTAATGCAACAGGTGGTGTTACATAACCAAATTCAAATGCAACCAATACGATCATCCAGAAGTGAATCGGATGAATACCGTTCTCATAAGCAACTGGCGCTACTGTCGCAGCAACTAAGATTACAGCACCGAATGGATCGGTAGTCATACCAATAATTGCAAGTAACATTGCAATAAAGGCAAGAGAAATGTAGATATTACCCAAGTGTGTTGGTAATAACTCAACCACTTCAGCACGCTCGATTAAACCACCAACGCTCGCAGATAATGCCATCAGTAGAATCAACGCACCGATATGACCAACTGTTTCTGAAGTTGCAAAACGTAATGCACCACCAAAACCAAAACTCTTACCACCATGAGGATCATGGCTTTTTAAGAAGTCTGATTTCTGCTCATGTTCACGAACTAATGCTTCATGCTTTGCATCAACGACTGGAGCTGGTGCAAGTTTTGCTGCAAACAATTTGTCAAACAAAATCATTGCAATCAACACCAATGGTAAAATCATTGGCGCTGTGAATTCATTGATTGATGTATCTAACGCAAGTTTATAGAACATTACAACTGCAAAACCAATGATTACATAAGGAATCACAGGTACACATGCACGTAACATTCCAGGCACAGCAACTTTTGGTGAATTTACACGGAATTTTTCTTCAGCAAGAATCAATGAAACGCCAAGGAAAATAAATGCAGTTAACCAGAAAACATAGATACCATGATCAAATAATTCAGTAGAAGTTACATGGCGACTATCTAGCATCGAAATCAAAATAACAAGTAAGCATGGACGGATCACCACACCTAAAGAACCTGACATTGCAGAGACAGCTAATGCATACTGACGACGTGCACCAGAGTTCCAAACTTCTTTATAAATGATTGCACCCGCAGCGATAACGAAGATACCAGAGGCACCTGTGTATGCTGTAGGGATTGCTGCTGCAATCAAAATTAACCATGTTAAAGTTTCAGGTGCTAAGTTCCATGGACGTAAGATATTTAAAAATAAATCCATCACACGGGTTTGAGTGAGTAACATACCGGCCCAGATGAATAGGGCAAGATTTAAGAAAATACCTGAAAACTCAATTAAGATGCCTAAGTAAATACCTTGCCCCATCGGATAATCCATGAAGAAGGTAAATACGATACCTGTCACCAAAGACATGAAGGCGTATAGCGGAACACTTAATAAAGCTAAACCAAAGTTGCCTTTAGGTTGTGCAGTTTTTGGCACGATAAAGAATTGAAAAATACTGATAATCGTTAATGAGACGAAAAGTGCAATCCAAAGCCAATACAATACCGCTGTTTTTCCAGCAACCTCAACCCCAGAATTCAATACTGATTGATACTGACTGACAACAGAATAACTTAATAGTCCATTACCCAATACCATCAGCGCAGAATAAACTCGGTAATCAATTTTACTTTTTGGAGCACGTAAACCAATATGGTGATAACGTAACGAAGCAGTAATTGAAGCAAACAATACCATTACTAATAAAAGAACGGTTTGATTTTCAGAACCTAACTTAAAGATACCAAAGAAAGTCGTTTCAACTTTACGATAGGTACGAATACTTGGATGAACTTCCAAGTGTTTCATTGCTTTATCATAAAATTGATATTTTTCTTCACATTGTTGCTGTGCTGCCAATAGTGAAGCACGTACATCTGCTTCTGAAGCTGCACCGAACATACTCGCAAACTCATCAGCAGCATTTGCTTTCATCTGCTGTTGAACTTGCGCATCAATATTAGGATGTCGATCACAGGTTGGTTTTTCAGGCTCAGCTCGTAAAAACGAATACTGCATTCCTGTTTTTTCATCACCGTACAGACGCTCACCCATACGGAGCATTTGACCGTGAATCATCTCACCTGTACCAATAAGCAAAGTCATTAGCAACAAAGCAAGAATGATGAATGTTGATATCCAATCATTCCAGATATAGCCTAATCGGGCTAACCCAGACTTTTTCTCTTGATCATTTTGCATGTCTATTCCAGTTTATTGTTATCAACATCCATCCAAAGATGTTGAATCATGCGATATCCATGGTTGATAGATAAATGAATTTACCCTCTTCGTAACCAATCCCTTTTAAACCGCCTAAATTTGCAGCAAACTTTTTAAAAAAAGAATGACTACAACCGCTTTTTTGTTGGTTTTTTTTATCAATTTATGTGTTCTCTTTGTACCCTTCTCAATAATAAATAACCCAATCCACATAACACGCCACCAATTGCACCAATTAAATGTGCTTCGGTTAACACTGGACTACCAATTAATTGCGCCGTACCTGTTTGTCCAAAAGTATTTTCCCATATTAACTTTGCCCCTATGAGTGCCAAAACCAATAATGCAAATTTTCTTTCTTTAGGATATTGTAAATACACAAGACCAACAGCGGCATATAATCCATGCAAAACGCCTGATAATCCTGCGTAAGCATCAATATACGGTAAAAAGAAATAAAATATTAAACTAATAAACGGGGGAAGAACCAAAAGTAAAGCATACAAATGCCAATTTCGTGCATGAGGAAAAATAAAAGGCAAACATGCGAATGCCAACATATTCAATAAAAAATGCATCCATCCGACATGAACCCAATGTGCAGTCCACAATCTCCAGAATTCGGTCAGTAAATTTGGCTTCCAATAAATGAAATGATCAGCAAAAACTTGCAAACACGCTGATACAGAAACACATACAGCGATCAAAATGACTTTTCGTATCCATATTTGATCTTTCATTTATGTATACCTCATGAAAAATGATCTTTTACAAGTTTATTCTTCAGTTTGTAAAAGATCATTTAATTCAGGTTACTCAGCCGCTTTATCTTCTGCAGGAGCAGATGCACCATTTCCACCATCAAACAATTCATCCAACTCAGATGAACTCTCCTGCTTATCATCCCAGAATGATGTTAATCCTTCATCACCTGCTCTCACACCGGTATTTTCAGTCCAATAGCGATCTGCAATACCACGAACCATTAACCCAGCCATTTGATCAATTAATCTAAATTGAGGATTTGCAGGTTTATCTTCCCCTGTTGCAGCAGCATAAGAACGGAAAGCATCACGTAGTTTCGCATCATCACCACTTGCTTGAGCAGCAACAGCATACAATGCATGCGATAAACGCACACCTTTCTTCTCGCCAATTTGCATCGATTCTTTCATGGTTGCATAAGGCTCTGGCTTACCATCACCCGCACCAGGCAATAAGGTCCAAATCACTGCGCGCGTCGCCATCGGCGCACCCCAGAATTTTTCATTGTCTAAGCAAGCCATACCACGTTCAACAATACCAGCAATATCTTTTGGTACATTAATCGCACCACCAGAATTAATATCATTGGTCATTGCTTGTAAACCACTCACCATCCCTAATAGGTAAACAGTTTGATCTAAATCATTACGCATCGTTGGGCATGAATCACCCAATTTATATTTATATTTTGCTTCCCAACGATTTGCAAAAAGTTGATAGCCAGCATATTGACGCTGAGCAGCAATACCAGCCCAACGCTTTTGCTCAATACGAGCATCTTGAGCATCAGATACTTGACCTGCTTTAGATGCACGTAAATAACGTAGTTCAGCTTCTAGTGCTTGATTTTCTGCACAAATCCCTGCTGACGTATACAATAACACCGCCATACGTGTTGGATCAGCACCCATATCTTTTGTTGCCATAATTGCAGGGGTTAAAGCATTCCCTGAATTACATACCATTTCAGCATCATCCATGGCTAAAATCGGTGGCACAATATGATTTTCACTAAAACCTAATGCAACATTTGCCCCAGTTTTAATCACATATGAACACCCTGACAACATTGATGTTGTAAGTAATGCAACCGCCACACCCTGTCCAATTCTATGGAGTTTAGACATTATTCCTGTCCTCTAATTAATTTGTTTTTCCTTTTAGATGTACCTTATCAGATGCAATACTTGAATTAAAGAGTAATTGCTCTAATTTAACAGGCGCATTTTGACACAATTCACAAAGAAGCGAATTGACAGAGAATTGAAAATACAAAAATTTCAGGCAAAAAAAAGTAGCATTGCGACGGTTCAGCACATGCTACTTATTAACTGGTAAAAACGTGAAACTTTTATCTTTTAGTTTTGTTGAAAATAATCCTTTAGTAATGTTCCAGCTCTTCCTACAACGATTGCCATAACAACCGCAATTACTAGAAACATCCACATTGAAATCTCCATAGAGACCTCCTACACTTTATGTATCCATTTTTGATAGATACTAGATTGGCGTTCATCATCACTATCCACTGGGAGGGTGTATATTGATGACACTTTCAATCTCTTTCTCTTGGTCACTACAACTTGAGGTTGATGTGATTCAAGAAGTTCCCTGAGTAAAGTTCCTGCTCTTCCTACAACTACAGCAAAAATCACTGCAATCACCAGAAACGACCATGTTGGAATTTCCATTACTTTGGACCTCCACCACACTTTACGTTGGTGTTTGTACTTTAACGAAAATGAATGCTTTCTGATCTTCATATTGTCTGACAATCACTATTTTCACGATTTTTTAGAGTATTTAATCTAACAATTTGAAAATAACTCAATTAAAAAATATTTAAGATATTGAAATTTATTATTTTATAAATTAAATACAGTTGTAGAATTGTCAAACAATTATTAAAGTTTTACCCATAATTTTAAATTTTTCCACTGTAAAAGTGGCAATTGATCCCACCAAATAATACAAGGCGAGTAGTGAGAATCAGAAAAATAGATTGTGATATAAGCTTGATGATCAATTATTTTAGTAATGCTTCTACGCTGAGTTTCTAAAGATGGATCAGAAAACCTGAATGACCAATCGTGCTCATCTAAATATTCAAAATGCTTTATATAAGGCTGTTTTAAGAAGTAAAACCAAGTAACCGCCATAATAAAAAAACTAAGTAACCAAAATAGTAAAGATAGTAATTGATAAGTTAAACTTAGAATAACTACAAAAATACAGAGCTGCAATACAATCGAAAAACGACTGTATTGCAGCTCAAAAATACGATTAGCCATGGACATAATGTTTTAATTTTAAAATAAAATCTTTTAAATCAGCACGAGGTGGCTCACCTACTTCCATAAACCAATCCAATAAATCTGGATCTTCTTGCTCAACCAATTCAGCAAATAACGCTTTTTCAGTAGCATCAGCGATTAGATAATGGTTTTTAACATAAGGATCAAAATACACATCAATTTCTTTTAAACCACGACGCGCGCGATAAACGACCTTACGTTCTTCTAGCGTTATTTCATTAGACATTATTTGTTCCACTACGCAACAATTTTCCCCCATAGTGTACCTGATCACCCTCGAATTTCGCAGTATTTTTTCTCAAGTGACCAAATACATCAATCAAATTGAGCATTGATCACATTGTTCATTATTTTCGATTTCTTGTATCGTGATGATGATCGTTTAAATCCAATGACTAGGGAAAAAATAACAAATGCAATCAGGTGCAATTCGTCCAATTCCAAATATGTTGCCACGCAAACTATTTACTTCTGATCATGAAGCATTTCGCGAAACTGTGCGTAAATTTTATGAAAAAGAGGTTGTGCCAAATATTGAAAAATATGAAAATCAACAACATGTTGATCGTGACTTATGGAACAAAGCAGGTGCACTTGGCTTGCTTTGTACAACCATGCCAGAACAATATGGTGGTTCGGGTGTCGATCGTCTCTACAGTATGATTCTGATCGAAGAGCAAGCCTACGCGATGGACTCAAGTACTGGCTTCTCTTTGCATTCAGACATCGTTGCCAACTATATCAATAACTTTGGTAATGAAGAGCAGAAAATGCATTGGTTGACCAAAATGGCGACTGGTGAAGCTGTGACTGCAATTGCTATGACAGAACCAGGTACAGGTTCAGATCTTCAAGCAGTCCGTACTACAGCTGTACTTGATGGTGATGAGTATGTCATCAATGGTTCCAAAATCTTTATCACCAATGGCTATTTATGTGACATGGCAATTGTGGTCTGTAAAACAGGCAACAATGAAAAAGGTTCAGCCAATTTATCCTTGATCATCGTTGAAGCAGATCGTATTGGTTTTAGCAAAGGTAAACCTTTGAATAAAATCGGCATGAAAGGTCAAGATACTTGCGAATTGTTCTTTGATAACGTACGTGTACCAAAGGCAAATCTGCTGGGTATGGAAGGTATGGGCTTTATCATGTTGATGAAAGAACTTGCGTGGGAACGTATGTTGGTTGCGATTATCTGCCAAGCAGGTGCTGAAGCAGCGTTTGCCCATACTGTACAGTATACTAAAGACCGTAAAGCATTTGGCAAGTCGATTAGTACATTCCAAAACACACGTTTCAAACTTGCCGAATTGCGCACAGAAATAGATTTCTGCCGTACTTACTTAGACCGCTGTATGGAATTACAGTTAGAAGAAAATTTAGGTGTCGATGCGGCCGCAGCTGCAAAATACAAAATTTCTGATATGTTTTCAAAAGTTGTTGATGATGGCCTACAACTACACGGTGGCTATGGCTATATGTTGGAATATCCAATTGCACGTGCCTACATCGATAACCGTGCTAACCGTATTTATGCGGGAACAAATGAAATTATGAAAGAATTAATTTCTCGTACGCTTTAAAATATAAATTGAAAAATTAAAGGGATCGTATTTAATTACACGATCCCTTTTTTATTTATTTAATTTCAAGTTTTTCAGTTATTTGAGCTGGCATAGGCGTTGGATTCATTCGTGCCATTAGCTGCTTTACCGTTGGATTATCAATATGTTGTTGCATGGTAGTATTTAACGCATTTCGAGCATTTTGAGTAGTGAAATGTGCCACTTCACTTCCCACATCACTGGCTTTTTTCGCCCATGCCTTACCTTCAACAGATTGATAAAAACTTAAAGCTGCTTGTAATTCTTTTTGGCTAAAACTTTCCACATAACGCTGCACAATAAATTGTTTGCGCTGTTCACTATTCAAATTTTTACTTAAATCAGTATAAAAGTTCTCTGGTAAGTCTTTAGGCAAACGCATACGAACTTGCTCTAAAATCATTTTATCTGTGTTCTGTAAACCTTGTTCTGTCCCATCAACAGATACCAATTTCTGAGCAATCACTTCTTTCTGTTTTACATCATCAGCAAAAACATAAGTACTGAATAATAATGTCCCCAAGATCAACAATTTTTTCATTAAACTATCCCTGATTTTGCATTTTATATTGAGGTCAATATACGCGATATTTCTAAGATTAAGATGACTATTGTAAATAAAAAACCCTATGCATGCATAGGGTTTAGAGTCATTCAAACAAAGCTTATGATACTAATTTAGGCTTGCGATTAGTTTGATCTCCACGCTTGTGGAACTGTAAAATTTCATCACTAAATTTAGCATCTTTCAAGTCTTTACGATCTGCAAGATAATTATTGGTAATTTTCCACGGTGCCTTTTTACCTTGTTTTGGCATCACATCTGCTGCACGTGCAATATAACCAGAAGACATTTTGCCCATAATCGTATCTTGTTCACGCAATGCTGGATCTGCATGAGCAATGACTTCATCATAGCCATTTTTATCCATATGATTGATCAAACGACAAATATAGTCCGCAGCAATATCAACTTTCAATGTCCACGATGCATTGATATAACCAATGATCATTGCCATATTTGGTACATCACTCACCATCACGCCTTGATAAAGCATGTGTTGAGACGTATCCATTGGTTTACCATCGATTGTGCCTTTCACCCCACCCAAGATTTGGATTTCCAGACCCGTTGCCGAGATAACAATATCAGCTTCAAGGTGTTTACCAGACTTCAATTGGATACCATTTGCCGTGAACTTCTCAATTTGATCCGTTTCAACATTCGCACGACCTTCACGCAAAGCTTTAAATAAATCACCATCTGGCACGACGCATAAACGTTGATCCCAAGGATTGTAATTTGGGGTAAAGTGTTTCATATCCACTTTACCTTTCAATTGCAGCTCAATTCCTTTTAACAGCAAGGTACGGACAATTTTAGGATATTTTTGTGCTAAGAAATAAATACCACGTTGTGCACCAATATTACGGGCACGCGTAAATTTATAGGCTGTTTCTTCTGACATAAATTTACGTGTTTTTTCATAAATAAAGTCAATTGAAGGAATTGTTGCAATATAAGATGGTGAACGCTGTAACATTGTGACGTGTCCTGCACCACCCTTCACCATCGAAGGTACAAGTGTAATTGCAGTTGCACCACTACCAATGATCACTACTTTCTTACCCGTGTAATCTAGGTTTTCAGGCCAGTGTTGTGGGTGAATCAATTGACCTTTGAAATCTTCTTGTTTCGGAAATTTCGGTGCATAACCTTGATCATAGTTATAGTAACCCGTACAACCCATCACAAAGTTTGCTGACCAAGTTTGCTTTTTCTTGTTACTGTCTTCGATTTCAACAGACCATTTTTTCTTTGCAGAATCATAGTTTGCAGAAAGTACACGATGACTAAAATGAATTTTTTCTTTTAGCTTATTTTCGCTGATCACATCACTTAAGTAACCTTTAATCTCAGCACCGCTTGCAAGAACTTTATCTTTTGCCCATGGTTTAAAATTAAAACCAAATGTTGACATATCTGAGTCAGAACGAATACCAGGGTAACGAAAGAGATCCCATGTTCCGCCAAAACTATCACGTCGCTCTAAAATCTCGAAATTACGCTGTGGACAGTTCTTAGAGAGATGCACAGCTAGCCCAATCCCAGAGATACCTGCACCAATAATTAATACATCGACTTGCTTTTCCATTTTTTTTATACCCTGTATAAACCATGACTTTATTAAAGCACAAATTTGACAATACGCAATGTCAAGTTTGGTCATTCATCGGTTTTTTTATATCACTTCGGGACAATTTAAGAAAAATTGAGGTTAAAAAATCCTGAGATTTTTGCTTGGATTTGGAAGAGAAGATGATTCATTGCTTACATGAATAGAACTTATACAACTCTAAATGTAGACTTCCAACACTAGTTTATAGCGAATCAGCAACATGTAATTTTAGATGCTACATTTTCAGAAGATGGAACTGATCTTATACCAATAATTAGTCAACGTAATTATCTTGCACTGATTCAGCCTATTCTAATAAATTTATTATATTAACCCGAATCCTGTTTAAGCCACTGATTCCATAATTTGAATTTTTGGCTTATTTCGTTGGGTTAATCGATATGCACATAACGATGCGTAAATCCCACTTAGAAATCCATGAATACTACGTGCCTTACTCGTCACTAAATTGTATTGTCCTTTCAATAAGCTAAATAACGTTTCTATCTTATTACGTTGTTTTAAGTGATATTCATCTTGTGTACAGAGTTGAGCAGTCCGCATGTTCTTTCGATGATACGTAATTAAATCAATACCTTGATTCTTTAACTTGCTTTTTAAAT
>NZ_KB894375.1 GCF_000374425.1 Acinetobacter tjernbergiae DSM 14971 = CIP 107465
AGGAAAATCAAATGGCTAAGGCTAAGTTTGAACGTAATAAACCACACGTAAACGTGGGTACAATTGGTCACGTTGACCATGGTAAAACAACTTTAACTGCTGCGATTGCAACTATTTGTGCAAAAACTTACGGCGGTGAAGCGAAAGATTACTCACAAATCGACTCAGCTCCTGAAGAAAAAGCACGTGGTATTACAATTAATACTTCA
The DNA here is from genome assembly GCF_000374425.1 of Acinetobacter tjernbergiae DSM 14971 = CIP 107465. GTDB lineage: Bacteria > Pseudomonadota > Gammaproteobacteria > Pseudomonadales > Moraxellaceae > Acinetobacter > Acinetobacter tjernbergiae. The sequence goes on from NZ_KB894375.1 coordinate 210, forward strand.
CACGTAGAATACGATTCTCCAATCCGTCACTACGCTCACGTAGACTGTCCTGGTCACGCCGATTATGTTAAAAACATGATTACTGGTGCTGCTCAGATGGATGGCGCGATCCTTGTATGTGCTGCGACTGATGGTCCAATGCCACAAACTCGTGAACACATCCTTCTTTCACGTCAGGTTGGTGTACCATTTATTCTTGTATTCCTTAACAAGTGTGACCTTGTTGATGATGAAGAATTACTTGAATTAGTAGAAATGGAAGTTCGTGAACTTCTTTCTACTTATGACTTCCCTGGTGATGACACTCCAATCATCCGTGGTTCAGCGCTTCAAGCATTAAACGGTAATGACGGTCCTTACGGTGAAGCATCAGTTCTTGCACTTGTTGAAGCGCTTGATACTTATATTCCAGAACCAGAACGTGCAATCGACAAAGCATTCTTAATGCCAATCGAAGATGTATTCTCTATCTCTGGTCGTGGTACTGTAGTAACAGGTCGTGTTGAATCTGGTATCGTTAAAGTTGGCGAATCAGTTGAAATCGTTGGTATCCGCGATACAGTTGTAACGACTGTAACTGGCGTAGAAATGTTCCGTAAACTTCTTGACGAAGGTCGTGCGGGCGAGAACTGTGGTGTTCTTCTTCGTGGTACTAAGCGTGAAGACGTACAACGTGGTCAAGTACTTGCTAAACCAGGTACAATCAAGCCGCACACTAAATTCGATGCAGAAGTATATGTACTTTCTAAAGAAGAAGGTGGTCGTCATACTCCATTCCTTAACGGTTACCGTCCACAGTTCTACTTCCGTACAACTGACGTAACTGGCGCAATCCAATTACAAGACGGCGTAGAAATGGTAATGCCAGGTGACAACGTTGAGATGTCAGTAGAATTAATCCACCCGATCGCAATGGATCCAGGTCTACGTTTTGCAATCCGTGAAGGTGGTCGTACTGTAGGTGCCGGTGTTGTTGCGAAAGTAACTGTATAATCGCCTAAAGTAATAAAAAAACACCCCATTGGGGTGTTTTTTTATGTCTATTGTTCGACAATCTATCTGTAATAGTGTCCTAAACTGATACCTTGCTGTCCTAAACTGCACTTAATTCATTGCAATAAAACCGTAATATAAAACATAAGAAAATGAACAAAAGTACTAAATGGAAAATATTCCATTTAAAAGGAGTCAGCAGCATGAACGCTAAAGTAAATATTTCAAACCGTGCAGGTGCAAGTTTTCCAGTACGTCGTATGAACTTTGATTTTGATCAAGTACCCGAATATTGGATGAATGGTTCTGTTGGTTTAACCCATTTTATGACAGGACTTTCGGCCTTGTTTCCAGATGGTGAAAAATTATTTATTGATTCAGTGCGTGCTGTGCGCTATCACCCAGCAATTAAAGACAATGAAGAACTACAAAAAGAAATTAGTGCATTTATTGGTCAAGAAGCTATGCATACGCAAGAGCATGTCAATTTCAATGCCTCTGCACAAAAATATGGTCATGATGTTGCAACATTAGAAAGACGAACAGGTGTTGTGATCCAAACAGGTCGTAAGTTATTTGCTAAATTAGTCAAGCCGTTTGGTATGACTCAAGAAATGGTGGATTTAACAGCGACTACGGCACTGGAACACTTTACTGCGACAATTGCTTCTGAATTACTGCGTAACCCACATATTCAAGCATTGATGCAAGATGACACCATGTCATATATGTGGTTATGGCATGCTGTAGAAGAAAATGAACATAAAGCAGTTGCTTATGATGTTTATGAAGAAATATTCGGACGAGGTGTTAAAGCTTATGCTTTACGTAATACGGCACTCGTGGTTGCAATGGTCGCAATTTTTTTAACACAATCTTCATTTGTACTTAAATTATTGAAAGATGATGGAAAGCTGAATCTGAAAGAATTAGGTATGATTTATACCTATGCATATAGCCCATCTAAAGGGATTATTGCGGGTATGGCTGGTGAAATGTTGGCTTATTTTAAACCGCGTTTTCATCCAAATGATTTAGATACAGTACAGTTACTGAAGGATTGGAAAGCAAAATTGGGTTTGTAATTTTGCATTAGATCTCTAGTCATATCGTTTTATAGAAGGGCATGAAAGTTGCCCTTTTTTATTTTTAATCTCTGATTTACCCCTATGTTTTCAGGACGATGACATGTCCTAAGATGATGCTTTTCTGACCTTATCTGCACTTATTGAATGCATTTAAAAGAGCGTATAACTAAAGAATAAATCATGATGAGTGAAACATATTCACCATAAAGGAGAACAAAGTATGAATGCGAAAGTCAATATTTCAAATCGAGCTGGTGCTAGTTTTCCTGTACGCCGAATGGATTTTGAATTTGGTGAAGTGCCACGCTATTGGGCAAATGGTGATGCTGCTTTAACACATTTCATGACCGCACTTTCAGCTTTGTTTCCAGAAGGTGAACAATTCTTTGTAAATAGTACTCGTGCAGTACGTAATGATTCGAAACTTACTGATCCTCGGTTACAGAAAGAAATTAGTGCTTTTATTGGTCAGGAAGCGATGCATTCTAAAGAGCATTTGGCATTTAATGCAGCTGCGCAGGCTTATGGTTATGATGTACGTAAATTGGAAGCAAAAACGGGTAAAGTCATTCAATATGGTGTTGCTGTAAGTGCTAGATTATTAAAGCCGTTTGGTTTTACCAAAGAAATGATTGGTTTAACGGGAACTTGTGCTTTAGAACACTTTACCTCAACCATTGCCGAAGAACTGCTGAGTAATCCTAATATTCAATCCATGTTCATGGATGAGACCATGTATCACTTATGGATGTGGCATGCCGTTGAAGAAAATGAGCATAAAGCAGTGGCTTTTGATGTGTATGAAGCGATGTATGGGCAGGGGTTTAAAGCTTATTTTATGCGTTCATTAGCTTTAGTCATTGCAATGGGCTTAATCTTTATTACGCAGTCCTATTTCACTGCAACACTGTTAAAAACCGATGGTAAATTGACATGGCGTGATACCAAATACATGCTCAACTTCATGTATGGCTATAAAGGTTTTATGACGCGTCAGATTCCAACCTTGTTGGCATTTTTAAGACCTAAATTCCATCCAAATGATGATGATACAACTGCATTATTGAATAAATGGCGTGCTGAACTGGGTTTTAATATGAGTTAATTCAAATGGGCAAGCAAAATTGCCCATTTTCTTATTCAAATTTTGTATCGAATTACTGATAATCTACAGCAATATTTTATAAGAGTAGTAGGCCGTGATTCGATTGATGCAAGAAAGCGATTTAGATAGCGTTGTTGCAATTGAGCGTTTAGTGCAAACACATCCTTGGTCGAAGCAACAGTTTCAAGAATCTTTAGCCTCGTATCAATGTACGGTGTATGAGCAAGCCAATCAGGTGGTGGGTTTCTGTATTTTGCAGCCTGTTTTGGATGAAGCAAATTTATTATTGATGGCAATTCATCCAAATCAACAGGGGAAGGGATTGGGATATATATTATTGGATCATTCAATCCAACAATTAAAGAATCATCCGATCCAGATTTTTTTAGAAGTGCGTGAAAGTAATACAGCCGCCATTGGTTTGTATGAAAAAATAGGTTTTCATCAAATTGATTTACGCAAAAACTATTATCCAAATCGTGATGGTTCAAAAGAGCATGCTGTGATTATGGTCAAAACATGCACGGATGATTTTGCAGCCTTATTTAATAATTAAATTATTCCACTCAGAAGGTAGGGTACTCATCAATGAGTTGCCGAGCTGATGGATTTCATTTTCTGAGAGCGGACGATTAAGTCGACGCCATTGCCCATCGAGCAATAATTCCAGTGGTGTATATTGCGATTTATAATTCATTTTGGCTGAATGTGGCACCCAATAGCCTAGATATAAGTAATCTAGATTGAGCGTGCGTACATATTCAATTTGTTTAAGGATCGCAAATACCCCCAATGAACGGCGTTGTTCATTTGGATCGAAAAAGGTATAAACGGCAGAGAGCCCATCATCCATTAAGTCACAGGTGGAGACGGCAATCAGTTTTTGATCATCCCAAAGTTCGATAAAAAAACTTTCAGTACAGCTATGTACAAGGAATTTTTCAAACTGATCCAGTGTCGCTGGGTACATATCACCATCGGCATGGCGCTCGTTAATATAGCGTTCATATAAATCGTAATGTTGTTGAGAGGCTTGCGAGGTTGGCAAGATACTCATTGTTAAATCTTGATTGCGTTTCCATGCCTTTTTCTGGCTGCTATTCATTTTAAATTCTTGAATCGGAACACGACAAGATAAACATTGACGACATAAATGGCATTCAGGGCGATAGACAAAATCACCGCTACGGCGGAAACCGACGCGTGAAAGTTCTGACAATGTCACCACATCAATGCGGTGAATCGGGTCTAAAAATACCATCCGAGCTGACTTGTTATCAAGATAGCTACAGTCGTGTGGCGGCGTAATATAATACTGTAAGTCATTTAAAAGGGACTTGGGTTGGTATGATTTCATGAATCTGTCCCTCCAAGGTGTTAATCCATTAACCGTCTAATTTTGCACAAAGTGCTATTGTTTTACTTGAAAATACACGTTCTTGATAACTTTTCCAATTGATAGAGGGGGCAATAATTACATCTTGTAACGATTTTAGATAGACTTGGCGAGAAAGTGTACAAGCACCTAAGCTTAAAAGATGTTCATTGACCAATTGGCAATCTATCCAAGGTAATTTATTTTCCTGACCAATCAACATCAGTGTGTAAAAAGCCATTTTAGAAACGTCGGTTTCAGTACTAAACATGGACTCACCAAAACAACCTTTTCCAATGGTTACACCATATAAACCACCAACCAATTTTTCTTGGTGCCATACTTCTACACTATAGGCATAGCCTGCTTCGAATAAGGCACAGTACCCCTGAATGATGTCTTCACTAATCCATGTTTCATTGGCATAACTACGTGGGAGTGAACATGAGCGAATGACATCTTCAAAAGCATGATTAATCGTAATGTGATAATCATACTTTTTCATATTTCGAATCAGTGATTTACTTGGTTTGTACGCATAAGGCTCAATAATACAGCGAGGCTCTGGACTCCACCAACAAATCGGCTCATCTTCGTTGAACCAAGGGAATAGACCGTGTGTGTATGCTTCAAATAAGGTAGAAGGGGAAAGATCTGCACCTATGCAAATAAAGCCATGTCCTTCTGGATCGGCTTCAATAGGATCTGGGAAAATATATTGTGATAAAGGCAGCGCTTGCATAGTTGCTAAAGTGAATAAGAATGATTCTAAATTAACGCAACTAGAGCGCGTTGACAATCTATTCTAAATTGTCAACGCAAGGGAATATAGAGATTAGTTCAAATTATCGAGATATTTTTCAGCATCCAAAGCAGCCATACAGCCTGAACCTGCTGAAGTGATTGCTTGACGATAAATACTATCTGCTACATCACCTGCAGCAAATACGCCTTCAATAGAAGCGGCTGTTGCATTGCCTGAAGTACCACTTTGAACTTGAATATACCCATCACGCAAGTTCAACTGGTTTTCAAACATGCTGGTATTTGGCTTGTGTCCAATTGCAACAAAGAGACCTTGAACTTGAATATCTTGAGTGCTTGCATCTTGTGTGGACTGAATTCGAACAGCAGTTACACCCGTTTTATCACCCAAAACTTCATCGACTTGATGATTCCAAATAATACTGATTTTGCCTTCTTTTTCTTTTGCAAAAAGATGATCTTGTAAAATCTTTTCAGAACGCAAACTATCGCGACGGTGTACTAATGTGACATGTGCAGCGATATTGGAAAGATAAAGTGCTTCTTCAACGGCAGTATTACCGCCACCAACCACCATGACATTTTGGTTTTTATAGAAGAAACCATCACAGGTTGCACAAGCACTTACACCTTGACCCATAAATGCAGTTTCAGATTCAAGACCTAAATATTGCGCAGTTGCCCCTGTTGCAATAATAAGAGCATCACAAGTGTACTCTTCCATATCACCTTTTAAGACAAATGGACGCGTTTTAAGGTCTACTTCATTGATATGGTCATAAACAATTTCTGTACCGAATCGTTCTGCATGAGCTTGCATACGCTCCATTAATACAGGACCAGTTAATCCTTCAGGGTCGCCTGGCCAGTTATCAACTTCAGTTGTCGTTGTTAATTGACCACCCAATTGCAGACCCGCAATGAGTGTTGGTTTAAGATTTGCACGCGCTGCATAAACTGCTGCGCTATAACCAGCAGGACCAGAACCCAAAATAATTAACCGTGAATGGCGAGCGCTCATTAAAGAACATCCTTTTTATATTAAAACTGTTAAAATTATACGTTAATCCACATCAAAGTGGGGTGGATAATATTGATAAACCTAATCGAATTGAGCTATATCATGGAGAGCATTTACTGATATTTCATCAATGTTTGCAACAACTATGGATGTTAACAACAACAGTAAACAATCGTGCATCTTTTTTGTAAGAACGAGTGCATAATATAAAACTTATTGATCAAGGTCAGTTAGACCTTAATCGATACCTACAAATAACAAATTGGGTTACAGGACTGTATATGGCTGCGGTGTCAAGTGTTTATGCACAACGCTTTTTAATGACATTATTTTTGATTTCTTTTGGCATTTATCTATTTCTTGCCACAGTAACCTACACACCTTTCGATCCTGGTTGGATGCATATTTCAAGTGATACGCAACAGGTCTCAAATGCAAGTGGTGTTGCTGGTGCTTGGATTGCAGATTTGTTATTTGGTTTTTTAGGCTGGGCAAGTTTATTTATTCCTCTATTCTTGTTTATGGAAGCGATTCAAGTTTGGTGGCCTAGAAGTTTTTTAAATCGTCCATTTCGTTATGCAGCTCAGTTTTTCTTGATTCTGTCTATTTCGAGTTTATTGTATTTGCATTGGAATGTCCCTGCGGATACTTTAGAAAATGCGGCAGGTGGAATCATTGGTTATGAATTAGGTCAGAGCTTGTCTCAACTTTTGACGATTTATGGCGCAACATTTTTTTTACTATCCTTTAGTATTTTATTACTGACTTTGGCTTTTGGCATTCAGTGGAACAAAACATGGGCAACATTAAAAAATATGCCAGCCTATTTACAAGATTTATTCTATAAAAATATACCGCAACATGAATCTGCATATGATCTGACTGAGCAATTGGCTGTAGCGCAAACGCCTGTTTTAAAGACCAAGTCTTCGCTACCTGCTGATGAAACAAAGACTGTAGAAACTGGGGAAATAAGTCAGAAGGTAGAACCGAGCGTTCAGCCTAAATCTACGGCAGTAGATAATGCTCATCATCAACTATTAGCAGAAAAGTTGTTTGCTGATGTCGTTGCTAAGGAACAGCAAAATGCTCAACAGCAAGACGTATTGTCAGCAGAAGACTTTGAACAAACTTTAAAACATGCCCATCAACTAGAGGCCGAGAGTCAGCGTTTAGTTCAAACAGGGGAGGTGTGGCGTGCATTACAACACGATGATGCGAGCCATAAACAAGAAATTGATGCGCTTTTAAGAGCGGCTGATGATGCCGAAACTGTTCCATTTCAATATTCACAATCAGATAGCGCATCTTTAACTCAGCGTTCGAGTCAAAGTCATGTTGATTGGAATGATGACCAAATCTTTGATGAGTTATTGGCTGCTGTGCCAAATAGTAAAACTGCAACTGATCTGCATAAACCATTTACTCAAGACTTATCATCAAATCCCCATACAGAAATAGATGAAATTGAGTTTGAAATAGATACTGAAGTAACCGTTATTGATTCTACTCCACCATCAAATGTCATTCATTCACATGCCACTGCTGTTAAGGAGATGGGACATGATGATAAACATGCTTTTGCAAGTGATGATTTCGATGATCTTTTAATTGATGATAAAGATGAAAAAACTGAGCTTCAAACGACAAGCTATGCTCAGCCTCAGACTTTTGTAAAAGCACCCATTGAAGTTGAAGCGCCTAAAGAAACATTATCAAAAGAAGCATTTATTGAGGCATGGCAAGAGACTGCGGGTAAAGTTGAAGAAAATTTTGATATTGAAGATGATTTTGACTTAGATGCACCCTTAACAGATTCATTTGGTCGCCCAATGTCTCGTGCAATGCAAGTGGCACAAAAACGTCGTGACTTGCCAACTTTACCTGGTTTAGAGTTGTTAGATAAGGTCGATCCGAATAAGAAGGTGAATTTTACTGCTGAGCAATTAGCGCGATTATCAGAACTTTTAGAAATTAAACTACAAGAATTTAATGTTAAAGCCCAAGTTGTAGAGGCTCAACCTGGTCCAGTGGTGACTCGTTTTGAACTTGATCTTGCGCCGGGTGTGAAAGCATCTAAAGTCACCAATATTTCGCGTGATTTGGCACGTTCAATGTCGATGGCATCTGTTCGTGTGGTCGAAGTTATTCCAGGCAAACCTTATATTGGCATTGAAGTTCCGAATAGTAGCCGTGAAATGGTACGCTTGATTGAGTTGTTAAAAACGCCTGCATTTGAAGATCCTGCGGGCTTGCTCTCGATGGCGATGGGGAAAGACATTTCTGGCAATCCTGTGATTACCGACCTCGGCAAAGCACCGCATATGTTGGTTGCAGGAACAACGGGTTCAGGTAAGTCAGTTGCAGTCAACTCAATGATTTTGTCGATGTTATTAAAATACACGCCTGATCAATTACGCTTAATTCTAATTGACCCAAAACAGCTTGAATTAGCCAACTACAATGATATTCCACATTTATTAACACCTGTTGTTACTGATATGAAAGATGCTGTAAGCGCATTGAATTGGTGTGTCAATGAAATGGAGCGTCGTTATAAGCTAATGTCTTTTCTTAAAATTCGTAAGTTAGCAGACTATAACCGTAAAGTGGAAGAAGCAATTGCAAATGGTGACGATCTGATTGATCCGACATGGAAAGCCAGTGATTCGGTTGTCGGTGAGCGTGCGCCGCGTTTGGCTCCATTACCATCGATTGTGATCGTTGCCGATGAATTCGCCGACATGATTATGCAGGTCGGTAAAAAAGCAGAAGAAATGATTACACGTTTAGCACAAAAATCACGTGCGGCAGGTATCCATTTACTACTAGCAACCCAACGTCCATCTGTAGATGTGATTACAGGTTTGATTAAAGCGAATATTCCAACGCGTGTTGCTTTACGTGTAAACAGTAAGATTGATTCACGAACGATCCTCGATGCAGGCGGGGCAGAAGACTTATTGGGACATGGTGACATGTTATTCTTAGGGCCAGGTAAAATTGAGCCTGAGCGTGTGCATGGTGCTTTTATTAGTGATGATGAAGTGAACCGTATTTGTGATGCATGGCGTGAACGTGGTGAACCAGATTATGTTGATGAAATCTTAACGCCATTTGATGAAGAACCAACGTCACGTGGTTTTGAAGATGGTGATGGTGACCCAAGTCGTGATGCACTTTATGATCAATGTGTTTCTTTTGTTTTAGAAACTCGTAAGGCTTCAACTTCATCGTTACAACGCAAATTTAGTCTTGGCTATAACCGTGCGGCGCGTATCATTGATCAGATGGAAGAGAATGGGATCGTGAGCTCGATGGGAGCAAACGGTAAGCGCGATATTTTAGTTTAAAATTTTTAGATATCGGATCAAAATGAAAAAGACCTTAAATTTTTTTAAAATTTCCATTTGTGTTTTTGCGGGGATTTTATTTTGTGGGTGTGATAATAGTCGTGCAAATCAGATGAAATCAGATAATTTAGAAATTGATAAGAAAAATCATGCATCTGATATTGTAGAAGTTGATGAGGAAACTCATCAATATGATGTGAGTAGAGTTAGAAATAATGAAATATTAGATAGGCAAAATTTTCAGGAAAATATTCAAGTATTGTTTGAAAATAACAAATTTGATGAGTTGAATAAAATTTATATTCAACTTTTAAAAAGTGAAGAACGGACGTCAAGTGGTTTATGGAAACTAACAGTCTTTTATGATAGTTTTGACAAAATTCTTACTGCTAAAGAGGAAGAACAGTCAAAGAAGATATGGGAGTCTCACTATAAAAAAATATCAAAATGGAGTTCAGAATACCCGAATATTGCACTGCCTGAAATTTTAAAAGCAAAATTACTTTTAGCAAGAGCTTGGCAATATCGAGGCGAAGGATATATTTCAACCGTATCAACAGAAAATTTAAAGCAATGGAATACATATCTGACTAAAGCTAATGATTATTTAAATCATAAAATACCAAGTTTATCTAATGTAGATCCTGAATGGCATGTAGTTAACTTAGATGTAAAAACTTTCTTGAATAACTCTGAGCTAGAATATAAAAGTGCATTAGAGGATGCAACTAATCGTTTTCCTTATTATTATCCAATCTATTTTAATGCAGTCGTTTCTCATTACTCTCCTAAATGGGGAGGAGACTATGAGGAAATAGAAAAATTTGCTCATTTTGCTGTATCAAAAACGAATGCTAAAGAAGGTACTGCAATCTATTCTAGAATATATTGGGTTGTTGCAGACAATATGGAAATAGATAAATTAAGAAAAGAATCATATATAGATTGGCAATATTTTCGTAAATCAGTAAGAGAAGTTTTAAAACAATACCCAGATCAATGGAATTTTACTAACTATATCTATATATCATGTCAAGTTAAAGATAAAAAATTTACATCTGAACTCTTCCAAGGAATATCATTTCATGATCTTAATAATTGGAAGAATGAGTATGCATATGAAAATTGTCTTGCTTTTGCAAAAGGTACAGAAGATGAGTTAATGAAAGAACGAGAGCAAAAGTATATGGAACAGTTGAAAAAGGATTATCCTGAATATTTCCAAGTGAATTAAGTTTTAAACAATTACGAAAAGATTACTTTAATTCTACGATAGAAATATTTTCTTTAATTTACTCTATATAAATTGTAAAAAATTTAGGCTAAGTTATGTTCGTTGCATTATGTACACTAATTTTTGTGCATTGATTACGCCAGACCTAGATTTCTTTTGGTTTCACAAACTGCAATCAGTCGCTCCCGTAAAGAAGCTGTGTTGGTTTTTTGGGTATTTGCCTAGGTGCAATGCTATGGTCTTTATTGGCATTAATGGGACTGAATATTATTTTTGAGAAAATGGCTTGCTATGGTTTTTAGTGGTGGCTTTTGTATTCTCATTACCTACATTCAGAACTGCATATCAAAATTTTGCAAAATGGATTGATGGGATCTCTGGTGGAATTTTTACCCTATTAGGGATGTATCTGATTGGAAGTCGATAACAATAATAGAGCTAAAAAAGCCTGCTTGATGCAGGCTTTTCTATTAAGCAAATTTTGCTAAAACTTCTAAGAAACCATCTTTCTGACGTGGAAATTGAGCGATCACGTCATGAATACGCTGTCCTTCAGGATTAGTTGCATTCAGGTCACGACCATCAGCTAAAAATTGAGTAATCAAGCGCTCATAATCGAAAGGGCGCATATGTTTGAATGCATGATAGAGTACATGAAAGTCAGCATTTACATCTGCGGGTGGAAGTTGGTTGAGGTAGGCAAAAACACGCTCATCTGACCATTCTTCATTGAAAGTTGCTGGCTGTGATAATGCCATGACAATCTCCTCAGTCTTAAAATAATAAAGGCAAAATACGAGACTGAATAAATAACAAAGCATCGCTTTGTCCAGTCGTAAGGTATTTTGCCTTTATTTGCGAAAAATCGCTAATGAAAAAACTTCTATCGATCTTCAGGTAAATTGATATTCATTTCTAGCATTTCGATATTTGCTTCAGAACGAACTTGCATTTGAATATGCTGTTCATCTACACCACGAACATAACGACTGACCACTTGCATGATTTCTTTTTTCATTTGGTCAATTTTGTCTTGGCTTAAACGACGGCCTAAACCTTGTTCTGATGCAACAATAACTTTCAAGCGATCTTTGGCGGTTTGCGCACTTGATGGTTTTTCATCATTGCTGAATAGTTTACTCCAGAATCCTGCCATAATTACGCTCCAAATAGTCTAGCTAACCAACCTTTTGGCTGTACTGCAATGTGTCGATAAGGACGATCTTCGCCGAGGAAACGAGCAACTAAATCATCATAGGCTTGCCCAGCTTTAGTTTCATCATAAAGAATTACGGGTTTACCTTCGTTAGATGCTTGTAGTACGCTTGGACACTCAGGAATAACACCCAAAGTCGGCACACGTAAAATATCTTTAGAAATATCATCAATCGTTAACATTTCTTGTTTGTCAGCACGTTCAGGGTTGAAACGTGTGATACAGAGATGTTTACGGATACGGCCTTCGTTGTGTTCAACTTTTTTAGTTTTACTATCAAGCATACCAATAATACGATCTGAGTCACGCACTGATGAAATCTCAGGGTTTGTCACAATGATTGCTTCATCAGCATGATACATTGCCAAGATCGCGCCACGCTCAATCCCCGCAGGTGAATCACAGATAATATAGTCAAACTCTTGAGCAAGCTCATCAATCACACGAGCAACGCCTTCATCACTCAAAGCATCTTTATCACGTGTTTGTGATGCAGGGAGAATGTACAAGTTTTCGATTTCTTTATCACGAATCAATGCTTGTTGTAAGCGAGCTTCATTATTGATGACATTCACAAAGTCATAAACGACACGGCGTTCGCAGCCCATGATCAAATCAAGATTACGTAAACCTACATCGAAATCGATCACAACAGTTTTATGACCACGTAGGGCTAAACCTGTTGCAAAAGATGCACTTGTTGTAGTTTTACCTACACCACCTTTGCCTGACGTTACGACAACAATTTTGGCCACCGAATCCACTCCTATTTATGGTCATACGCCCCTAAAAGGGCTTTTTTGGTGTTTAATAAGTTAAATTAAAACTGTAAGGCTTCAAATTCAAGCTCTTGCTTGTTATTTAAATAAATATGTACGGGTTTTTTGATCATATCCTTGGGAATATCATCTGCGACACAATACGTCCCTGCAATAGAGATCAATTCAGCTTCTAATGAATGACAAAAAACTCGAGCTGAAGTATGTCCGCCTGCACCTGCAATGACTCTACCACGAGCATTGCCATAAATGTGAATATTTCCAGATGCAATGACTTCAGAACCACTGTTCATACCTGCATTGAGGATAATATCACCTTGATCTTGTACCAAACATTGCCCAGTACGCAAAATCTCATCATGATAAGAGGTGATATGTGTGGTTGATGTTTGTTTTTGCGGTGTTTGTATTTCTGGATTTTCTGGTACTTTTTCAGCAGTCGTCTTTTCAGGGGTATGATCAACGATCTGTTCTTTCGATGCTTTGATACGTTGCAAAGGTTGGTCAGCAGGTAGGACAGGGAATTGAATGGCACGAGCCTCATCACCCAAGAGACCATCAATCACCGCCATTGGTTGTAAACCCAGATCGATGAGGAGCTGAATTAATGCAATCAGCTCTTGTTCAACAGTACTATCAATAATGACTAGAGTTCCAAGATAAGAACCTTCATTGAGTGTGCTTGAAAGTTGCTGGCGGATTGCATTATGGTCATTTGTGTCGAACGTGAGTCGACTAAAATTTACCATTCTGCCCGTAATCCGTATATCAGCCATAATTTATCCTTAAGGGCTTTTTGAAGCACTCTATTGTGTTAAAGCATGTTGTAAATAAACGCAGATGCTAGAACAAATTACAGGAATTCTCTAGCTAGATTGGTAAATTTTCTTGTAATCATTCTGCTTTTTTATCCAATTGATCATATTCATGCAAGGTTTGCTGCCATTGTTTGATTTTTACTTGTTTTCGTATGGCTGCAAGGCTCTCAAATACAACTGATTCAACCAATTCTTCTAAGTATTGATTATCAATATTTAGCTCACTGACTTTTTCTGCAATCAATTGATAATTTTCATTTGGGTTGTGCGCAGAGCCCGCTGTAAAAGGTTCAATTAAACCGATACTAATATTTTCACCTAGGCGTTGCCCAATAGTTTGAATTTGTTGTTCAATTCTTCCACCAACAAGAGGAATTAAACGTAATAACTGGGTTAGTTCAGGCGTATCTTCAATGGCTTGATTGACAATAATGCCAACTTTTTTAGTAATCATAGGTTGTTGTTCTTGCAACGTTTTTGCTAATGATTCTTGTAGTAAAGAAGATAGCGCTACGGTAAACAACTGACGATGATGGTCAACGAGATCATGAATAATTTTTTTATGACTTGAACTGGTTTCAAGTTCTTGTCGAACGCCATCTATGACCGAAATGACAACGCGATCAGAGAGTTCTTCCATGATAACACTGTAGTAAAACGCTGCTTTAATACGAACGTTGTCAGGTACAACCTTGTAACCAAGTTCATGCAGGCGATATGCAATAATGCCTGCGCGGAATAAACGAAGAAAACGTAGATGGGGAATAATGGCTAAGATTTCATACCAATGAATAAATGGGAAAAACCACCAACGAGTGTGGTGTTTATTTACAATTGCAATTGTCCAGCGGACGACAAGCTCAGTGATTAAAAAAATAATAAACCATGCTTCTGTCGTAATCACCCAAGGGTGTAAGTAACTACGATAAAACTCAAGCACATTGGGTAAATGAATTGTATTAAAAAACCATTCGCCAATATTACTCATTAAAAAAAAGTTCATGCCTAAGCAGAACAAATTAAAAACAATAATAAACACCATGAAAATGTCATAAACAAGAAACAGTTTAAAAAACTTACTGTTTGGATTTACAAGGCTATATTTAGAGTTTTGTTTTGAGTCCTGCTGAGTCATGTGGCGAGTCAATTCCTAATGAGACTATTGATAATATTTAGATTTCATTTGTGAAATCAATTGGTCTTTTTCTGTCCAGATTTGATCGACCCATTGCTGAAAACGCTCGCGGTAAATCGGATCATCTTCATAATTGCCATGAAGCAACCAATCTGGAATATCAATCTTACGCAAATCTACAGCAATACGTGAGACATCACCTAACCAAAAATCACCATAATCTGGCGCACCGTCTGGATAAACAATGGTCATATCGACTAAGGCATCGATTTTATCGCCTAAAATATTTAAAGCCAATGCTAAACCACCGGCTTTTGGTTTGAGTAGATTCTGATAAGGCGATTGCTGCTCAGCATGTTTTTCGGTAGTAAAACGTGTTCCTTCGAGATAATTAAGTAAGGTAAAAGGCTGACTTAATAATTGTTCACAGGCTTTACGTGCTTCTAGCATATCACGGTGTTTCAGCTCAGGATTTTTTGCCACTTGTGCTTTGCTATGGCGTTTCATCATTGGGAAGCCCAAAATCTTAAATGCTTGTCCAACAAAAGGAATAAAGATGAGTTCCCATTTGGTAAAGAAACGAGTGAGCGGCATACGAGTCAATCCAAAATATTGATTGACAGTTGTGTCCACCCAACTTTGATGATTACAAATCATCATATAACGACCGTCTAAATTGAGGTCAAGTGCTTTATCAATGCTTATATCCCATTTTAGATTGGGAAGAACTTTTTCAATCAACTGGTTGTTAATACCAATCCAACTATTGGCCAATTGAATATTGGTTTCATCTATTTTTTTTAGATTTTTGAATAGCTTGGTGATACCTAATGTCAGGATAGGGGGCCCATGAAAAAAAGTGTTTCCAGTAATCACTGAACCAACCGTAAGTCCTTTACCAAGCTTTTGCAGTAAGGATGCTTTTTTATTTGTGGTAGACATAAATCAAACCTTGAGTGCAGATTTTTGAAAAAAGAGGTCTTTCAACTATAAACAACAGATATTTAAATACAACTGTATATTTAGTGATGTTCACATTTTTTATATATTTTCAGCACTTTTAGATACAAATTCTAAATTAAGCCGAATTTTTCAAATCAAAGATAGCATACGTTGGCGTAATTTTTGTTCATGTGATTTTATCTCATCTTATTGGTATTCTACGAAATATAAAATATTGAAGAAAATGTGAGGATGTATTCAAGAAAAGTGCATCAAAATATTACAAAACTACAAATAAACTGTTTATTATTAACAAAATATCAATGGTCTAGCTTGATTTTCTCATTCATTATTTGTTCAGACAACAAAATACATAGACAGGAGCTACGCAATGCGTGCATTAGTAATTTCAACACTGGTCGGGGCTGGTTTGGTACTTTCAGGTTGCCAAACTACGGGTAATAATATTGGCGGCGTTGAATATGATAAAGCTGCTTTAGGTGCTTTAATTGGTGCTGCTGCGGGTTATGGTGTATCTAGAGGTAATGCTAACTCATCATCTCAAAACAACCGTGCTGCTGCTATTGGTGCAATTTTAGGTGGTGCAGGTGGTTTATATCTCGATAACAAAGAGAAAAAATTACGTGAACAAATGGCGGGTACAGGTGTTGATGTAGGTCGTAATCCAGATGGTTCTGTTCAATTAATCATGCCGGGTAGCATTACATTTGATACCAATAAATCAAATATTAAACCTAACTTCTATGGCACTTTAAACAAAGTTGCACAAGTTTTGGCTGAAGACAATAAGAGCGCGATTTTGGTAACAGGTTATACTGATAATACAGGGAATGATTCTATCAACCTCCCATTATCTCAAGCACGCGCACAGTCAGTGAAAAACTATTTGTCTAGCCAAGGTGTTTCAGGTGGTCGTATTGATGCACAAGGTCTTGGTTCTGCAAACCCTATTGCAAGCAATAGCACCGCTGCTGGACGTGAGCAAAACCGCCGTGTAGAAATTAGCATTTATGCGAAACAGTAATTTTTACTGAGTTCTAAAACCACCTTCGGGTGGTTTTTTTATCACTTTAAAAATATAGCGACAACTTATGGCGCGTTATTGAGATAAGGCATCATAATTTATACATATCCCAAGATTTACTATTGGGATTCTAAAACAGAGATGTCTATAATCATGCTCGAAAACGAGAGAGGTATTCCGAGATGTCATCTGCCAGTCAACTCAATGACAAGCAACTTGAAGCTATGAAATATGTTCAAGGGCCATTGTTGGTGCTTGCAGGTGCAGGTTCAGGTAAAACCTCCGTAATTACTCGAAAAGTTGCTTTCCTTGTACAGCAATGTGGTATTCCTGCACATCGTATTACTGCAATGACCTTTACCAATAAAGCTGCGCGTGAGATGAAAGAACGTGTAGGTAAATTATTGTCTCGTGAAGAAGCCAAAGGACTCTCAGTTTCGACTTTCCATACTTTTGGCTTGAATTTATTACGTTTAGAATTAAAAAACCTACCACTTAAAGCCAACTTCTCGATTTTAGATGCGGATGACTGCAAACGAATTCTGATGGACTTAATGCAACGTGACAATTTGTCGGGTGCAGAGAGTAAAGAACTCATCGCAAAAGCAATGAAGAAAATTTCAGATTGGAAAAATGATCTAGTCTTACCTGAGCAAGCCCATTCAACTTGTGAAACTGTTGATGATGTACAGTTGGCGCATTTGTATCAACTTTATGAACGTAACCTACGTGCCTATAATGCAGTTGATTTTGATGATTTGATTGTAATGCCAGCTCGCTTACTTCAAGAAAATGCTGAAGTCAGAGATAAATGGCAAAACCGTGTGCGCTACTTATTGGTGGATGAGTATCAGGATACCAACACGGCACAATATACTCTGGTAAAACTTCTTGTTGGCGTGATGGGGCAGTTCACCGCAGTAGGTGATGATGACCAATCGATTTATGCATGGCGTGGCGCAAAACCTGAAAATATGGCTTTGCTCAAAGAAGATTTTCATAATTTAAAAGTCATCAAACTTGAGCAAAACTACCGTTCAACGAGCCGTATTTTAAAAGCAGCAAATGCTGTGATTGAAAACAATCCACATATTTTCGATAAGAAATTGTGGAGTGACAAAGGGCATGGCGAAAATATTCGTGTGATCACGTGCCTAAATGATGATGATGAGGCCGAGCGCGTTGTCAAAGACCTCATCACGCATAAGTTGATGAATGGTAAAAATTGGAAAGACTATGCCATTTTATATCGTGGTAATTTCCAAGCGCGGGTATTAGAAACCCAACTGCGTCAAATGCAAATTCCGTATAAATTATCAGGTGGGCAATCTTTCTTTGCTCGCGCTGAGATTAAAGATGTGATGAGTTATTTACGCCTCATCATTAACCCTGAAGATGATAGTGCTTTTTTACGCATTATTAATACACCGAAACGTGCGATTGGACCTGTCACTTTAGAAAAATTAGGTTTATTTTCCCAAGAAAATACTTTGTCGTTGCTCACTGCTGCTTCTGATCAGCGTTTAGCGATGGTGTTACCCAAAAAAGCAGCGACACAATTACATGAATTTGCTGATTTTATTGCTACTTTTACACGTGAATTGTTAGATGATGATGAGCCTGTACCTAAAGTTCGTCAAATGATCAATGAAGCAGGCTATATTGATTATATCCGTGAACAAGCGGCGACTCCTGCACAAGAAAAAACCAAACTCGACAGTATTGAAAGCTTATATAGCAGCATTCAAAATCTACTGAATCGTACAGATGATGTTGATGAAAAAAATATTGAAAGTGTGATTCGTAAACTGGTATTGCTCGATATGCTGGAGCAACAGCAGGAAGAAGAAGATACTGATAAAGTCAATTTATTAACATTACATGCGGCAAAAGGTTTGGAATTTCCTTATGTGTATATGATTGGCTTAGAAGAAGAGCTATTGCCACATAAGAACTCAATTGCTTCTGAAACCATCGAAGAAGAACGCCGTTTGATGTACGTTGGTATTACTCGCGCTCGCCAAGGTTTAACTTTGACGCTTGCTGAACAACGTAAGAATGGTGGTCAAATGCGTCAAATGACACCAAGCCGTTTTTTGGATGAATTGCCACAAGATGATTTGGAATGGCATGGGCGCAAAAAGAAACTTGCGCCAAATGTTGATCCCAAAGAACAAGCTCAGCAATATCTTGCAAATTTAAAAGCATTATTGAAACGTTAAGAAATAGTCAGTAGGAAGTTGTAATGAAAGTCCAAGTTAAAGTATTAGATGCGCGTTTAGGTCAAGAGTGGGCACTGCCTTCGTATGCGACTACAGGTTCAGCAGGTTTAGATCTACGTGCATGTCTAGATGAAGCCATTGAAATTGCAGCAGGTGAAACGGTCTTAGTGAAAACTGGCTTAGCAATTTATATCGAAGATCCAAACTTTGCAGGTTTAATTTTACCGCGTTCAGGTTTAGGTCATAAGCACGGTATCGTATTAGGAAACTTGGTGGGTTTAATTGATTCTGACTATCAAGGCGAGTTGATGATTTCGGTTTGGAATCGTGGGCAGAACACCTTCCGTTTAGAGCCAGGTGAGCGTTTAGCTCAATATGTTTTAGTGCCTGTGGTACAAGCTGAGTTTGAACAAGTGAGTGAATTTGTCGCAACTGAACGTGGTGCAGGTGGCTTTGGACATACAGGTCAGCACTAAGTTTCGTTAATTATCACTTTAAATGCAATGCTTTACTGAAAAGCGTTGCATTTGTCATATTGATTGTTCCCTAGATTTGTATTAAAAAGCAGCTGATGAATTACTTTAATTTTTCTGAATAAGGGTTATTTAATTTCTTAATAGTTTCTGTTTTCTTTTTTGAATCAGCTAATGATTATAAAAATAGGGGTTTACTGTGGATATAAAACATACATTTCCTCTGAACATTTTTCGCGCTTATGATATCCGTGGAAAACTGAGCAACTTAACACCTGATGTGATTTATTCAATTGCTTATGCTTTAGCACTACAATATAAAAATGCAGGACAAGATCGCGTTGTAATTGGTTATGATGCTCGTTTAACTAGCCCTGCTTATGCCAACATCATTCAAAAAATCTTTGAGCAACAAGGTTTCGTTGTGATCAATATTGGGTGTTGCTCATCCCCCATGATGTATTACATTGCTCGTGATTCTGGTGGAAATGGAATTATGGTGACTGCAAGCCATAACCCTAAATCGGATAATGGTATTAAATGGATTTTAAATGGTGAACCCCCAACGCCAGACGTGATTCAACAGGTTGGACAACTTGCACAAGTTTCTTTGCCAAATGTTCAGCAGATGATTGATTCTGATCATGTGCTCCATCAAATTGTACCTTTGTATTGTTTGCAGTATCAGCAATCCTTATTAGATGATATTCAATTATCACGGCCTTTAAAAATTGTATTGGATGGTTTGCATGGATCAGCAGGTCGCTGTGCAAAGTTGGTTTTAGAAAAGTTAGGTTGTCAGGTTATCGCTTTACGTTGTGAAGCCAATGGGAATTTTCCTGATCATGCCCCAGATCCCTCACATGCTGAGCATTTAACAGATTTACAAGCAGCCATTCTTTTAGAAAAAGCAGATCTAGGGATTGCTTTAGACGGTGATGGTGATCGCTTGGTGTTAGTCGATGAGCATGCCCATATTATTAGTCCAGACCGCTTATTGTCTTTATTTGCACAAATCTGTTTACAACAGCATCCACGCAAAGAAATTGTATTTGATGTGAAATGTTCTCAAATGGTGGCTGATACCGTACAACGTTTGAATGGACAAGCTAAAATGATTCGTACAGGAAGTAGTTTCTTGCGAACGTATTTATCGCAGTCCAAAGGCAGTGCGGTATTTGGTGGTGAATATGCAGGTCACTATGTCTTTAATGATGGTCGCGGTTTCGGTTATGACGATGGGCTATATGCAGCATTGCGTGTGATGGAATATTTCACGCATTCAGATACGGCAAGCTTGTCTTCATTATTGGCGATATATCCTGAGCGTTATTGTACCGAAGACACATATATCAGTACCCACGATGCTAATCCAAACCAAGTTTTAAATGATATTGAAATTCTAAGTCACCGTTTAGGCGCTCGTTTAAGTAAAATAGATGGGGTAAGGCTTGATTTTGACGATGGTTTTGGCATTATTCGAGCATCTAATACAGGTGAGTATTTCACAGTTCGTTTTGATGCAGATAATCCAAATCGATTACGTGAAATTCGCCAAGAATTTGTTTCTATGATGCAAGGTCAATATCCGCAAATTGCACAAGAACTCGCACAGGCTTAATAAGGAGAGGCGCATGCCACACGAGCATATCGGCATTGATAAAGCAAAAATTTTGATTGAAGCTTTGCCGTATATTCAACGTTTTGCAGGTAAAACGTTGGTTGTAAAATATGGTGGCAATGCAATGACTGATCCAGAGCTAGAAAGCTCGTTTGCTCGCGATATCGTATTATTAAAAACAGTAGGTTTAAATCCAATCGTCGTGCATGGTGGTGGTCCACAAGTTGATTCACTGCTTAAACGTTTAGGGCAAGAGTCTGATCGTATTGATGGGATGCGAGTCACCGATCAAGCCACGATGGAAGTGGTTGAAATGGTTCTCGGTGGTAGTGTTAATAAATCGATTGTCAATCTGATTAACCAACATGGCGGTCGTGCGATTGGTTTAACAGGTAAAGATGGCAATTTACTTCGCGCACGTAAATTGCTCATGGAGAAACAAGAAGCTGATGGCTCCATTTCTCAAATTGATTTGGGCATGGTCGGTGAAGTGACAGGCGTTAAAACCGATGTATTGGAAATGTTTACCCAAGGTGATTTTATTCCTGTAATTGCGCCATTAGGTGTGGATGAAGAAGGTAACACTTATAATATCAATGCTGATCTTGTCGCTGGAAAAGTTGCAGAAGCATTGGGTGCTGAAAAACTGATTCTATTGACCAATATCACGGGTGTATTAGACGAAAACAAAAACTTACTGACTGGATTAAGCACCCAAGAAGTTGATCGTTTAATTGAAACGGGTGTGATCTATGGCGGTATGATTCCTAAAGTGGGTTGTGCATTGGATGCAGTCAAAGGCGGTGTGATTAGTGCGCATATTGTTGATGGTCGTGTACCTCATGCAACTTTATTAGAAATCTTTACTGATCATGGCGTTGGTACATTGATTACCAATCGAGCAAAGCATTAATTTTTGAAAAGTTTGCACAACCTCATGGAATGTGTAAGATCACATATCTTGTGTATAGGTATTTCTTTACTTTTCAAGGATGAAAAGTAACAAAAATCCTTTGTTTGACTGACGGCACGTCCTTGATACCGCAGTCAAACGGGCGGCATCCATGCCGCCTCCGCGATAGTTAATAGATGTTGATATTGAATTTAAGTCATGATCTGTTCATCTTTTATTCATTGAAGTGTCATTGAAGCGATTTAAGGTAACTCTAGACATAAGGAGCTTTCATTATGCTAGAAAAATTAAATCATTATCGCCAGACATTAACTTCACCTTTACGTCAAAAGCCGTCACCAAACCAATTCCGTTTTGGGTGGGTGGATAATCTAAAAGAATTACAAGAAGTACAACGTTTTAGAGCAAATCAATTCTCTCATCAATTTGGTATCTCTTTTGAAGATGGGCTAGATCAAGATCTTTATGATTTTGGTTGTGAACATGCGGTGTTACGTGAAAAATGGACGGGTGAAATTGTTGCCTATACACGTCTTAAATTGTTTCAAGGTCATGAAATTGGGCAAAGTTATAGTGCTAAAGAGTTTGATGTTGTTCCAAACTTTTCACATTTGCCAAGTATCTTGGAAATAGGGCGGACGTGTGTACATCCGCAATTCCGTTCTGGAAAAGCATTATCAATGCTGTGGTTGAATTTGGTGCCAAAGGTACTGTGGTCTATGCGTGCGAAGTATGTGATGGGATGCGTGAGTATTCATCTTGAAGATAACTTGGCGCGAGCTTATTACACCCATCGTCAAATTCAACAATTGGCTGATCATCAGATTATTGATATCCGTTCAAACCGTGCATTTGAACCAGAACGCCCTGAATATAGTTTTCCGCAAGATGAACGTATGCCAAAGCTTTTCGATACCTATCTTGGCATGCAATCCAAGCTTTCAAAACAAGCATTTTATGATGAAGATTTTAAATGTTTAGACTATTTTGTGTTCTTAGAAATTAACAAGATCGCAACTTCTTTTGTGATGAATAAAATGGTGCAACGTTAGTTATATCATTGTTAATCTAATACTGAGCACATATTGAGATTTACAAGATGTCTGTACCTCATGCACAATAGGCACAGATGTTAGATAGTTAGAAGATATGTGCCAGCTATTAGGAATGAATTGCGCGACTCCGACGGATATTACCTTTTCCTTTCGTGGATTTTCCCAACGAGCAGGGGTCACGTCTGATCATTGTGATGGTTTTGGTATAGCATTTTTTGAAGACAAAGCATGTCGTTTGTTTGTTGACAATCAATCGGCAGTTGAATCTCCGATTGCGGACTTAGTGCGTAATTATCCAATCAAATCGCGTAATGTGATTGCACATATCCGAAAAGCAACTCAGGGTAAAATTACCCTAGAAAACTCACATCCTTTTTTACGTGAGTTGTGGGGCAGACATTGGATTTTCGCACACAATGGTGATCTACACGATTTCAATCCTCGTTTGAGTGGACGTTTTGAACCTGTTGGTAATACCGATAGTGAACGTGCTTTTTGCTATTTGTTAGATCAGATGGTTGAAGCATTTGGATATACAGAGCCATGTATAGAAAAAGTTTTTTCTCTTTTAGAGCGGATTTCGCCTGAAATTGCTGAGCATGGTACGTTTAATTTTTGCTTGTCTAATGGGCAAGCATTATTCAGCTATGCAACGACCAAACTACATTGGTTAGTACGAGAATATCCATTTCAACCTGCACATTTAATTGATTTAGATGTAAAAGTTGATTTTAGTGAAGTGACCACACCACAAGATCGGGTTGCAGTCATCACGACTGAACCTTTAACACATAATGAGTCATGGACTGCCTATCAAGCTGGTGAAATGATTTTATTTCAGCATGGTCAACCCATTAAGCATGCACTCACTCGAGTTGAACGTCTCATTCGAGAAGCAGAAAATCCAAACCTAAAACGCGTGACGAGAGCGGATCAATATTAATCAGTATAATAAAAATTAATAGATGCTATATCATTTATTTATAGTATCTATTCTTAACTATTTATATTTTAATGAAATTATAATTATTTTTCTCGAATTGGTTAAAAAATACTTGAGTGTTTTAATCGGTTAAAATATTTAAATAAATATAAAACAATAGGTTAATTTATTTTATTGAAAATATTTGAAATCTGACAAAAATGCTGTGTTTTTATTTAATTGTTTAGCCGATATTATGTCCTTATTCAATAAATCACATTGGTTTTAGGGATAGAGATAGGTATGAAATGGTCTGCCGAATATAATACAGGAATAGAAGTTATCGATGATCAACATCGACGTATTCTGGATTATATTAATGAAATCGCTGATTTAAAATATTCCCATGATCGTGTCAAAATGAAGAGTGTATTAGACAATATTATTGATTATACACAGTCACATTTTACCTTTGAAGAAAGCTTGCAAGAAGAAGCAAATTATAAATATCGTGTGCCACATAAACGTGTGCATGATTTATTTATCAAAAAGATAGAGACTTATCGTGAACGTTTTGAATTAGGGCATGAAATTGATAAAGAATTGCATGAAGCACTTTCAAAATGGTTAATCAATCATATTCGGCATGATGATGCTGATTATGTAGGTGCTGTTAGAGAAAATATGGTTGGCATTATTAAAGAAAATGAAAAGAAAAAAGGCAAGAATTGGTTTTCACGGTTCTTTGCTTGACAATAAAATAATAACAATAAGACCTCTTATGGTAGAAAAATAATAAGGTGAAGATGAGTAAAAAATAAGAGGTCAGATTTATATAATAATAACTAGGCGCGGCAAGTCATCTTTATGGTGATTTGCCTTTTTCTTTGGGCATCTTTTGTTTTGATTTTCAGACGTGACAAAGGCAAAATAGATTGAATATTTCATTGTAAGCTCCATAAAGCACAATGAGTTCAAAGCTTTTTAAGGAATGCAGTATGCAGGACATAACTCTGTCACGCTGGCTTACACCAGTGATGGCGTTTTGCTTATCTTTTGTCATGATTAGCACATTAGCACCAACTGTGGGTATCCAAATTGATCGTCAATTTGATTTTTGGCTTTTGTGGTTGGGAAGCATGCTTTTATTAGCATTACCGATTGGTTATCTTGAAATTGCTTTGGCAAAACGTTCACAGACAACCGCGCTACAAGCGCTTTCTACCTTAACACGTGATGCAGATGCTTCACCAAGATGGCGCGTAGTCGGGTGGTTAGCCGTTGTTTTTGTTCCTTTCTTTGCGGGTAGTATTGTAAATACATCGGCTCATGTTGTGAGTCAGCAGCTTGGATTAAATCTTCCGACTCAAATTATTTTTGCGATTTTTGCCGTTATTGCATTGGGATTGTCTTTTATCCCTCGTCAATTTTTGATTGGTTTGACAACAGTTGGTGTTATTGCCGCTTGTATTCTTGCCAATGTAATGGGAACTCATTTAGCCGCTTGGCATTGGACGGGGATTGAGTTTAAAGAGTGGGGCAATGCCACTGTTCTTACTCTAGTCGCAAGTGGTTTAGGGCTAGGACTATATTGGCAGAGCAGCCTATCGACTTTAAGCAAACAACAATCAGCAACAACGTCAGCACTTCCTATTTGGATTGCACAATTGCTTGCGGTTATTGCTTTTGGTTTCTTCTCTGTTCAAGCACAACTTCCTGCTTTGGTCTGGGGCTTTGCTGCAACGATATCTACTGCTTTGCTTATTCAATGTGCAAAAGAACAGTTAGCACAGCGTCAACTTGCAATCGTGATTCAATGGGTTATTGTTCTTGCTGCAATTGCAGTTTGGGCTGTACCACAAGTTGAGCAAATTTTTAATACGCTATTGATGCTATGGGGATTGGCGATTTGTTTGATTTATGCCGTATTTGCAGGTTGGATTATGAAGATCAGTCATCTTCGTAAAGCCATGGGCTTTAGTAATGAACTATTTTATAACGTTTGGCGTATTGCGGTACGTTTAGTTTTACCGCTTTCAATTCTGATTGCGATTGTCGCGGTTATTGGGCAAGTGTTGTAATGGAACATGCAAAACAAGTTTGGGTTGCTTTTACAACACCTAAACAGCAATTCCATATTGCTGTCACCTTTAATGAAGGGATGAATGCGCAGCAAGCGATTGATGCAAGTGGTATCGCAGAACAGGTCACACTGCCAGAAGTTCTGAATCTTGGGGTGTTTGGTAGCAAAATTGAAGCGGATACTGTTTTGCAAGTGGGTGATCGGGTTGAAATCTATCGTGCTTTGACCATTAATCCAAAGGATATTCGACGTAAGCGAGCTGCACAGAACCCTGTTGGGCGTTTTATTAAAGGTAATCGTTTTAGATCATCAGCTCCATAAATAAAACCCCTCACGAATGACTCGATGAGGGGTTTCTTTTCTTTAGAAAGCAATTATAGTGGTGGCGCAGTCAAAATCGCTTCTTTTGATGCAGGTAAACCAGGTTGTGATTCAGGGATTGTATCTAGACCTTCTAAACGTTCAACGTTGCCATTTGCATCAAAATAAATTTTTAAATGTTGACCACGGGCTGCTGGTATTTTTGCTTTTTTCGCATAAGTACCAGGCGTATAGTTGTAGATATAGTCCCAGCGTAAAGGATTCAATGGGTCTGTAACAGTTGGGCTGCCCAGTAGGAAACGAACTTGCTGAAAGCTCATGCCGACTTGTACTTGAGATGCTTGGGCTTTGGTTAATGGTGTTCCTTGTGGAATATCAACTTTATAAACACCAAAGACTGAACAACCGCTAAGTACTGAAGTGACGAATAACGCCAGCATGATTTTTTGCATTTTGCTACACTATCCTGATAAATGATGATGCATTTGATTCAAGGATAGATCATACTGCATCTAAACTCTATTGCCTATTCCAACTTAAGATTTGTTGAGAGACCTTTTTACATGCCTATTTCCAATCAAGACTTACGCAAAGCTGGACTTAAAGTCACCCTTCCTCGTATTAAGATTTTGGAATTGTTAGAAAATTCAAAGCAACATCATTTAAGTGCTGAAGATATTTATAAAACTTTGCTTGAGCAAGGTGAAGATGTTGGTTTAGCAACGGTTTACCGTGTGTTAACACAATTCGAAGCTGCGGGTATTATTCAGCGTCACCATTTCGAAAATAATCATTCAGTTTTTGAAATCATGCAAGAAGATCATCATGATCATTTAGTTTGCCTAAACTGTAACAAAGTCGTTGAATTTACGAATGATATTATTGAGAAAGAGCAGCATGCTGTTGCAGATCAGCACAACTTTGCTTTAACTGGACACTCTTTAAACTTATATGGTTATTGTAGTGATTCTGAATGCCAAGATGCTTATCGTAAAAAATAAGTCTTATTGATTTAAAAATTAATAGTTCACTAAAAGTGAACAAATAAAAAAAGGAAGGTTACAAAAACCTTCCTTTTTTTATAATCTTAAGATGGATTATTGACCATCAAAGGTAATGTTTCTGCTCGCATTCAATAACTGATCTGCACCTTCTTCAGAAAGTTTAATTGTGAGGCGTAAGTCATTTGGTGAGTCAGCATGTTTTAGTGCATCTTTATAAGTGATTTCACCCGCTTTATACAGATCAAATAATGCTTGGTCAAAAGTCTGCATACCTAATTCACGAGAGCGTTTCATCAAATCTTTAATTTCGTGAACTTCACCTTTACGAATATAGTCAGCCAATAATGGTGTGTTGATCAAAATTTCAATTGCCGCACGGCGTGAATTTCCATCTGGAGTAGGAATAAGCTGTTGTGCAACCATTGCTTTTAGATTGAGGGATAAGTCCATATACAATTGGCTGTGACGGTCTGCTTCAAAGAAATGAATAATACGATCAAGTGCTTGGTTAGCATTGTTTGCATGCAGCGTTGCCAGTACTAAGTGACCCGTTTCAGCAAAAGCAATCGCATAATCCATAGTCTCACGTGAACGAATCTCGCCAATTAAGATCACATCGGGTGCTTGACGAAGTGTATTTTTTAACGCGACTTCAAATGAATCTGTATCAATCCCGACTTCACGCTGAGTGACGATACAACCCGCATGTTGATGTACAAATTCAATTGGGTCCTCAATCGTAATGATATGTCCTTTAGAATTATGATTACGAAAACCAATCATTGATGCTAAAGAAGTTGATTTACCTGTACCTGTCGCCCCCACAAAAATAATGATGCCACGTTTGGTCATGGCAAGTTCTTTTAAAACTGTAGGGAGTTTTAGATCATCCATAGTTGGAATTACTGTTTCAATACGACGTAAAACCATGCCAGGCATATCACGTTGTTGGAAAGCACTTACACGGAAACGTGAGGTCTTTTCACGATTGACGATTGCAAAGTTACACTCTCGTGTTTCTGCAAATTCTTTACGCTGTTTATCAGTCATGATTGAGTTAAGTAATTGACCAACAACATCACCAGACAACTTAGTTTTTGCAACAGGTACAATCTGTCCATTGATCTTCATTGACGGTTCAACATCTGCAGTGACAAATAAATCAGATGCATTTTGTTGAATCATGAGATTCAGTAAATCATTAAAGTCCATGATATTTCTCTAATCCTTTTATTATTATAGGAATGATTCAGGTTGTTTTGCCGCAGTACGGGCACTTTGAGGACTAATAATACCTTTCGAAACCAAAGTTTTAAGACTTTGATCGAGTGTGGTCATACCGTAGTTTGCACCCGTTTGGATGGCAGAATACATTTGAGCAACTTTATTTTCACGAACAAGGTTACGAATGGCAGGAATTCCGATCATGATTTCATGCGCTGCAACACGACCACCCCCATTTTTCTTTAATAGGGTCTGAGAAATAACAGCCTGTAATGATTCAGAAAGCATGGCACGAACCATGTCTTTTTCTTCGGCAGGGAATACGTCGATAACACGGTCAATGGTTTTCGCAGCAGAGGTCGTATGCAGTGTACCAAAAACCAAGTGACCTGTTTCAGCTGCAGTTAATGCAAGTCGAATGGTTTCTAAGTCACGCATCTCACCGACAAGAATAATGTCAGGGTCTTCACGAAGTGCAGAACGAAGTGCGGCATTAAAGCCATGGGTATCACGATGCACTTCACGTTGGTTAATCAAACATTTTTTCGATTGATGTACAAATTCGATTGGATCTTCAACCGTTAAAATATGGTCATAACGGTTTTCATTAATGTAATCGATCATCGCTGCAAGTGTGGTTGATTTACCAGAACCCGTAGGTCCTGTGACCAATACAATACCACGTGGATAATCACAGATTTCTTTAAAAATTGCACCTAAACCAAGGTCTTCCATACTTAAAACTTTAGATGGAATGGTACGGAATACTGCACCTGCACCACGGTTTTGGTTGAATGCGTTTACACGGAAACGGGCAATATTGGGTACTTCAAATGAAAAGTCCGTTTCTAGGTCTTCTTCAAAATCACGACGTTGTTTATCATTCATGATGTCGTATACCAAACGGTGTACATCTTTATGTTCTAGTGCTGGTAAATTAATACGACGGACTTCACCATCTACACGAATCATTGGTGGCATACCTGATGAAAGATGTAAGTCTGAAGCACCGTTTTTTACTGCAAATGCTAGTAATTCTGTAATATCCATGATTTCCCCGAAACAATCAAAATGTCTCATTCTTTTATAGAATAATATACGGCTTTCACTCTGTGTTACCAACATATTATAGAATGTGAAAGAAAAAAAGATTTTGTAAGTGAGAACTGTGTCAATGAATGAATCTGAACAATCCCGCCAACATGTTTTAACTCAGATAGAACAAGCGTGTTTGCGCGTTCAACGTGAGCCGACTTCTGTACAATTGTTAGCAGTATCAAAGACACACCCAAGTCAAGCTTTACGAGAAATGTATGCAGTTGGGCAGCGTTGTTTTGGTGAAAACTATTTGCAAGAAGCATTAACTAAAATTGATGAATTACAAGATTTGGATATCGAATGGCATTTTATTGGTCATGTACAACGAAATAAAACTAAGCATTTAGCTGAAAAGTTTGCTTGGGTGCATGGTGTTGATCGTTTGATGATTGCAGAGCGTTTGTCGAGTCAGCGTTTATCGAGTCAGCAGCCTTTAAATATTTGCATTCAAGTGAATATTGATGGGCAAGATTCTAAAGATGGTTGCCAGCCAGCAGAGGTCATTGAACTAGTTCAGCAAATGAGTCAGCTTCCGAATGTCCGTTTACGTGGATTGATGGTTATTCCTGCTCCTGAGAATAAGGCAGCTTTTGCAGATGCAAAAACCTTATTTGAGCAAGTAAAATCTCAGCATGCACAGCCGCAAGACTGGGATACTTTAAGCATGGGCATGTCGGCTGATTTGGAGACAGCGATTGCGGCAGGCTCAACCATGGTGAGGGTAGGGACGGCATTGTTTGGTGCGAGAGATTATTCAAATATTTAATAACAAGGTGGAAGCTTCTCTATTTCACGAAATAGAGAAGTAATTACCATTATATAAAATTTATGTACTGCTGAAAAAAACAGCTTAATTTAGAATAATTTTTTGATCGTTTATATCGTATTTGTATAACCTATTAAAAATTATTTACTCACAACGATAAAAACTGAATGTAGGGTTAGTTTGAAAATGAAGAAATTCTATTTTTTAATCTCTTTTATTTTATGTCTATTTTTAGCTGCATGCAGTAAAAAAGAAAGTGAAATCGTTACTGAGCAGAATGCTCAAGTCACAGCAGATGAAAAATTGGGTACAAAATTGGGAGATGAAGTTACGTCACATGTGACTGAGGTGAATTTAGCTCGTTTATCTGACCAAGCGATTGCTGAATCACAAGTCCATTATGCTAATAAGCAATACCAAGGTAAAACAGTGAATAGTATTTCTTTGGCAGCAGGGAAGATTAGTTTCTCTATTGTTGATGATGCCGATCATGTACTCCCTTTATTTCGAGATGGTCAGAGCTATTATCTTTCAGGTCAAGACGGACAAAGCTATCAATTAAAATATGAGAACAACACAGATAATACTTTCGAAGTGGTTGCAAGTGTAGATGGTATCGATGTACTCAATGGTAGTACGGCTTCACAAAATAACGCTGGTTATGTATTACATCCGCACAGCGCAATTCAGATAGAAGGTTTCCGTAAGAGCGACTCCGCAGTGGCATCTTTTACTTTTAGTCAGCCTGAAGATGCTTATGCTGCAAATTCGGATCATGGTACAATTCAAAATACAGGCATTATTGGAACAGCAATTTATCAACTTGAATCTCCTGATTCAAAAGATGACATAAAAGATTCATCTCAATATGCACCGCCACCTAAAGCCTTTCCTGCGGACAAAGAATAATTTAATTTAAATAATACCTTGTTTTTTACAAGGTATTAATCTGCTGATTAATTGTGCGCTCAAAATCTAGAAATAGTGTGGTTTTGAATTTGTCACCGTCAATAAAATGAATCAAATTTTCATTAATGTCTGGTAATTGATATTTTAAAAAATAAATCAAAGAATCCACTTGACGATAAATTGTAGGCATAGCGGAAAAATTTGGAACTTCAAATGGATTTTTAAGACAGAAATGATATTTTTTTTCGGTTTGGATATCAAAAAAGTCATAGGTCCTTAGATAAAAATCAGTCGTAAAATAAGTCCGGCTGATTTCATCTCCTTTATTTTTTTTATTCCAATAATAATCTATCGTGGCTCGTATATATAAATGAATATTAAAATATCGTTTTAAACGAGGCTGAAAATAAGAAAATTCAATCCGAAAACGCACAATCACAGGGATATGAGCACCTTGATTTTGCTTGGAATATAAGGCAGCTTGATAAATTTGTTCTTTTAATATTTCTGGATGAAGAATCGTGAAAGGGTGATTTTTGCCAACTTGTTCTGTAAAAAAATTGCTAGCTTCCTCATCACTCAGCTTAATTGCAGCCATAAAAATTCTCATATTGAATTGATGTTTTTTGATAAAATAGTCAAAATTATGAGAAATAACAATCTCTTTCTAAGTAAATACGACATGAGATGTCGTTTTTAAAAATAATAATTAAAGTAATTCAGTGCTAATGCTATTGGTTGAGTTTATGAGGAGAAATAATAACTTTTAGCTGAATCGGTTAGTATATTTATGAATATGTGAAGAGAAACTGATTTTTTTATTTGATTAAAAATAATTAGCTGAAATCTAAATCATGTTGCTCAATCGCTTTTTGAATTGAAGAAAACCATTTACAACGAGACAGAGGTGACTCTTCAAGTAACAACTCAACAGTTAGTTTTTTAAAATAAGCATGATCCTCATTTGAGGAAGTTAGGCTATAAAAATTAGTGCATAAGACAGCGTATTGTTTTGTCTCTAAGCTATATAAACAAATGTATTCTGCAAGTTGTTGGTCAGAAATACGCTTAAATATTGGCATGAGTTGAAATAGATCATTTTATTCCATTTTTTATTTCCATAATCATGATTATATTTATCCTACACTTCAATCCGACTTGAACCTGATCCAAGTGGTTGTACTTGAATTTGTACAGGAATACGTTCATGCATTTCCTGAATATGCGAGATCAATACCACTTTACGCCCTTGGCTTTGTAATTGATCCAGAGCATTCATCACCATATGCAACGAAGAAGCATCCAGCGTCCCAAAACCTTCATCAATAAATAGCGATTCAATTTTCATGGAACCCGAGGCCATATTGGCAATTGCCAAAGAAATTGCAAGGGCAGTCAGGAAGGACTCACCACCAGACAGTGAAGCTACTGAACGGGTTTCACCATCCATATCGTGGTCGATAATCGCCAAACTAAGTGAGTTATCCAAACGTTTTAAAGTATAACGCTGTGACAACATGCTGAGTTGTTGGTTGGCATATTCAAGCAGAATATCTAGATTATATTGCTGAGCTAAATCACGGAAATCTTTACCTTTAGAATCACCAATCAAACTGGAAATTTTATTCCAGCGGTGTTCCTGCTGCTGAATCTGTTGGATTTGATCTGCAAATTGTTTTTGTTTCGCTAAGTTTTGCTGATGCAATTCGATTTGAACTTTATATTGATCTCGTTGTCCAGTGAGTTGTTCTAGTTGAGTTTGATTTAACTGGATTTGTTCAATCAGTTGTGCTTGATTAATTTGAGGTTGCTGTTGTTGATGTATCTGTAATTGCTCTTGCAGTGTTTTGAGTACCGCAGTTGCTTCATTCAGTAGACGATCAGCATTTTGTAAGAAGATTCGAATTTGCTGTTCTTGCTCTGAACGAATTGCAAGTAATTCAGATAATTGGCTTCCTACAAACTCAGGATGTTGTACCAACCAAGTCTGAATGTCATTTTTATATTGGTCGAATTCAGTTTGTTGTCGTTGTTGCTGTGCTTGAAGCTTTTCTACTTCATTTTTTTGCTGTTCAAAGCTTTGACGAGCCTGTTCAAAATGCTGCTTGATCTGCTGATATTGATTTTGGAGTTGCTGACGCTGTTGATCGTTTTGGTTTAACCATTCATTGGCTTTGAGTTCGGTTAAACCTGTCATTGCCACAATCAGTTGATGCGCTGACTCTGTATTTTGTTTACCTTTAATCTCGACATCTTTCAGTTGCTGGCTAAACTCGGTATGTTGAGTGATTAAGCTGGTTAAATTGGACTTTAATAGATTCAGTTGCTGTTCAAGCTGCTGCTGTTGTTTGCTGAGTGTTTCAGCTTGTTCAAGGTGCTGGACACGTTGCTGTAAACGTTGTGCTAGCTGTTGAGCAGAGCTTAGCGTTTGCTGTTGCCATAAGTTTTGTTCATCAGTCGTCAGACAATCTACAACATGCTGAATCTGTTGCTGTGACTGCTGTACGCTTTCGAGTTGATAGTGGATATGTTGAATCGTTTGGGTCAGGTGATAGTGGTCTTTATTGGCCTGTTGCAGTTGCTGTAACTCAATTTCAATCTGTTGTTTGAATTGGGTTGCCTCATTGATGCATTGCTGTTGGGCTCTAGTCGTTTCCGCATGCGCTTGAGTTAAATCTAACTGGATCTCGAACTGTGCTGCATGTTTGACTAATTCTTGATGTTGTAGTTTGAATTTGTCATCCGCTTGTTGCATGGCAGATTGCAATTGCATCAGTTCGGTACGAATCTGGGTAAATTGCTGTTGTGTGTGTTGCCAATGCTGAAAGTATTGTTGTTCCTGTTGAATCGCCTGTTGCTCTTGCTGTTGTTGCAGCTCATACAAGGCTTTGGAGAGCTGACTGGCATCATCACGATAGGGGTGTTCGGTGCTGCCACAGACCAGACAGGCTTCGCCGTGTTTGAGTTCTGCACGCAGATGTTCAATATTTTCAGCATGTAATAAACGTTGTTGTTGCAACATTAGCTGCAACTTTTCCCGTTCATTTTTGGCAGATTGGAATGCGCCTTGGCTAGTTTGCAATTGCTGTTCAAGCTGCTGATGTTGTTGCTGTGTGCTACTGAGCTTATCGCCTAGCTCATCACGTTCTTTTTTAAGCTCAAAATAATGCTGTAACTTTTGCTGAATCAGATCCAGTTGATTCAGTCGGGCTTGTTGCTGTTCTCTGAGTTTTTGTTTCTGTTCAAGCTGGCTTTCAATCTGTTGTGGTGTACCAAATTTTTGAATGAGCTCATTCAACACGATCTGATCTTGTTCAAGCTTGGGCTGAGCCTGTTGAATCGAACCTAAATTCTGTTCGACTTTTTGGTATTGCTGAATAAATTGCTGCAGTTGTTGAAGGTGTGCATTCAAGCCTTTATCTAAAGTGGAGAATTGCGCGCTCTGTTGCAGTTGTTCAGAGCAGCTTTGTTGTTGTATGGATAGACTGTGGCGACTTTGTTCAAACTGCTGCTGTTGCTCAAGTAATGGTTGTTGTTGCGCTTCGTTTTGGTTTAGGCGGACTTTGGTTTTTTTATATTCATCGGCAATGTATTCACGTTCCTGTACATATTTACGCACTTGAGTGAGTTCATGTTGATGGTTTTTTTCAAAACTCTGAAATTGTTGTAAGGCCGTTTCAGCCTGTGTATAAGCTATTTTTTCTTGCTCAAATTGGGTGCTTACAGCGGTAAATTGCTGCTGCTTGTGTTGAATCTGCGGTTCAAGCTGTTGCAGTGCTTTTTCCAGTTGTTGCTGTTGGAACACAACAGGACGAATGCCTGAGAAGGTTTCGAGTTGGCTGAGTCGACTGCGATCTGCTGCTAACGCTTCATGTGCTTGAATTTGAACGTCATGTTGTTGTTGTTTCAGTGTGATTTCAGTTTGAAGTTTCTGTCGCTGTTCAAACCATTGTTGCTGTTGATTGAGCTGAACTTTGTCGGCTTCCAACTGTTGAACCTGTTGTTGTATCTGCTGAAATTGAGTCTGTAATTCAGCAACTTCTTCATCTGAGCGAATTTCAATATGACCTAAAACATTTTCCAGTTGTTTGCGTTGGTTGCTAATTTCACGGGTCTTTTCAAAAGCCAGTTGTCCAATTTTGGCAAAAATACTGGAGTTGGTCAGATATTCGAGTAATTCACCACGCTCATTATCGCGTGCTTTTAAAAATGCGGTGACTTCGGACTGCGCCAACAGTACCGCACGGGTGAATTGCTCAAAACTCAGTTGAGTAATCTGTTGAATATGTACTTCAACCGCTTTGGTTTTATCAGCAATCACTACACCGTCAGTCAGGCATTTGAGTGAGCGTTGTACACTTTGCAGTTTGCCACTGGCATTTTCACGGGCACGTTTAATTTCCCAGCGTGCGAGGTAGTGTTTCTGATCTTGTGCCACAAAACACAGTTCGGCAAAACCATGTCCTGTGCCACGACGTAGAACCGTTAAAGGGGAGTTGGTCAGCAGTTCAGAGCCATCGACATCTAACAGCTTGCCGTCACTTTCTTTCAGACGGGGAATTTTATTAAATAACGCCAGACACATGGCATCTAAAATGGTGGATTTACCCGCGCCAGTTTTCCCGACAATGGCAATCAGCCCAGCACTGGCCAAAGGTTCACTTTCAAAGTCGATAAAATGTTCACCTGCAAGAGATGCCAAATTTTTCAGCCGAATCGATAAAATTTTCATGGCAGGTCCTTAAACAGTTTGATCATCTTCAAGTTTTTTCTGTGCTTCAGCAACGAGACTTAAAAAGTCTTTGGTCACTTCATCATCGGCGTGATAGCCTTTTTTCTCCCAAATTTGTTGGAATAATTTTTCAGGTGTCGGTGGTTCTAAGCTAATACTTTGCTTGCTCTCTGCATTGCTTTCATTGGAGAGATATTGTCTGGAAATACGGACTAAACGATAACGATCTTTAGGTAGCGCATCCTCAAATTGTTGTCGTAGATTGGGTTGTGGCGGTATCGCCGTATGATATTCAATATCTACATATTCACGGTGGTCGATATTGTCTATGGGTTGATTGGGGAGACTTTTAAGATGCTGCATCACTTCAGTCAATTCACCCTTAATTTTATGCAGTTGAATACTTCGAGGTATCGCTAAAGCTTCAAAGCTAAATGGGACTTCACTTTTTTTAGGATCAATCGTAACTTCAACCACTTGATGTTTATAGTTGATCTCGCTAAATGACAGTGGAATGGGGGAGCCGCTATAACGAATATGAGGATGTTGTACTTTTTGTGGTTTATGCAGATGTCCAAGTGCTACATAATCAATGCTGTCATCGAACAGAGCCGTAGATAGGGCTTCTTCATTACCAATAATAATCGGTCGTTCTGAGTCGGAGGTTTCCCCGCCTTGCATATGCGCATGTGACATTAGAATTAAGGCTTGATCATCAGTTTTACGGCGTTTCGCTTCAGCAATCAGTTGTTGATGTAGGTACGCAATCGCATTTTGGCTGTTGGTGGTGTGCTCATTAAAGCCTGTGATTTCAGCTGAACGTAGGAATGGCAGGGCAATACACCACGCCACGATCTGCTTTTGTTGATCATAAATCGGCAAAATTAAACGTTCTAAATCGAGGCTTTTATCTTGATTCCAGCGAATCACACCGACCGTTTTGGCATTGTATTTTTCTAATAATGGCTCAACTTGTTCAATGCGATAACCTGAGTCATGATTGCCTGCAATCATTAAAGTTTGCATGTGTGGGGCAAGCTCATGTGCATCGGCAAGGAATTGATACAGTTGTTTTTGTGCCTGTGAGCTCGGGTTGATCACATCAAAGATATCACCCGCAATTAATAATGCATGCGGCTGTTTGGCTTTGATCTGCTCAAGTAACCATGCCAAGAATTGTTCATGTTCGTAGTGGCGGGAATGATTATAAAAAAACTGCCCCAAATGCCAGTCAGACGTATGAAAAAAACGCACGGTCATGAAATAGAAAATCCCTATTTTTGAATAGGGATAAGGTAGCATAAATTAAGGATAAAATTTGAGTGGATAAGGCAATTTAACTTTTGTTGTTTGATAATGATTTTAGCTTTGTGCCCAGATAAATTCGCAATTTTCGAAGTTTAAATTCTTTAAATCTTCTTTGGATATGAGAACAGTAAAAACACCTTCATCATTAAATCCATTTTCTCCAATTTGTAGCAAAATGGTTCGATCCGAAAATGTAATGTGTTCAACTTCTTCTTGTCCAGACTGACAATTGGTATAAATACCAAAGATTTTAGATGTGTTACAACCTATAAAACTGTCCCAAACTTGACCATTTTCATTCATTTCTTCTTGTTCATATTCATCTTCTGGTTCTCGGAAACGTTCATCAAATGTTTCTGTATCAGCGAAAATATCCTGAATTAGAACACCTGAGAAAAAATTATCTTCATGCTCTTTTATAACTCTGACTAATTTTTCATTTGGTGTATCTGTGTAAATGACTTTACCTTTGTCATTCATAATATCTGCAAAGAAAATAAGTTGTCCTGTTTTAGGTAAAAGCCCTGATTTGTCAAATGGGGAAAATTGAGTTAAATCGAGTTGTGCTGCAAAACATAAGTCTTCTGGATATTCAGATCCATTTGGTAAATCAACAATTGCTCCGCCATATCGGGATTGCCCTAATAAGATATTCATTTCGGTATGGGCGACATTATTTTCCCTCATCCAACTTGGACTGCCGAGTGATGCTGGATAATATTGTTGGTTGTCTGCTGTGAATCTTATGATTTCAAATATTTGCTTAGTTTTGATCATAAATTTTTCTTAGGATTGAGTTGTAGAGTGAATGAAAATTGAAGTAAGCATAAATCATTGGTAAAGATTTTAGTTGTTCGAAAACACCTGAGTGTAGAAGATTATTATCTAGTATTAATAAAAATCAATGATTCTAGGATAATAAACCTTTATCGAACTCTCAACCAAGAAGTAGTTTTTATGGTGAGAAAATACCTACAAGATGTGCCTTGATCATTCTTAAACGATCAACTAGTTTGGTATCAAAGACATCATTATAAAATGAGGAAATAGAAAATGAGCTTAGGAAAAGTCAGCCGCGAAATCAAGGATCATATTATGTTGATTGGCTTAGACCGAGTGGCAAAACGAAATGCCTTTGATAGCCATATGATTGCGGATTTGTCTTTAGCTTTAACTGAATATGAAAATAATCCTGAATTACGCTGTGCTGTCATTTTTGCACATGGTGATCATTTCACGGCGGGTTTAGACCTTGTTGAATTACAACCCAAAATCCCTCAAGGAATTTTTAGTTTCGAAGAAGGTCAAATTAACCCTTGGGGTGTCGGTGGTCGGCATCGAACTAAACCTGTGGTCGTAGCTGTACAAGGAATCTGTTATACCGCTGGGGTAGAGTTAATGTTGAATGCAGATGTCGTTGTCGCTAGCGAAGACACGATTTTTGGTCAGCTTGAAGTGCTACGTGGAATTATGCCTTTTGGTGGCGCAACCGTACGTTTTGTGCAGGCTGCAGGTTGGCAAAAAGCCATGCCGTATTTATTGACAGGGAAAACTTTTGATACTCAGAAAGCCAATGAACTGAATTTGCTTTCTGAGGTTGTTGCTAAGGGCACAGAGCTTAATCGGGCTATCGAGATTGCCCAAGAAATTTGTATTGCTGCGCCACTTGCAGTGCAAGCATTGTTGGCTTCTGCAACAGATGGCGTGATTTTAGGACAGACGGTTGCTTTTGAAAAAATGGATAATTATCTCAAACCTTTATTTGAATCTGAAGATGCTCAAGAAGGGGTTAGAGCCATGCTTGAAAGACGTCTGCCACAGTTTAAGGGTAAATAAGTCCAAAATTCTATTTTAATCATCAAGT
The DNA here is from genome assembly GCF_000374425.1 of Acinetobacter tjernbergiae DSM 14971 = CIP 107465. Classification (GTDB taxonomy): domain Bacteria; phylum Pseudomonadota; class Gammaproteobacteria; order Pseudomonadales; family Moraxellaceae; genus Acinetobacter; species Acinetobacter tjernbergiae. Next base: position 39,594 of record NZ_KB894375.1, read on the forward strand.
AAAAATACGATAAGTTGATTTAGAGTTTTTAGGGAGGCTATACCAATTTTTTAAAATCTAAATCAACTTGTTGGATTTCGTTCGTGCCATGAAACCAAATATAGACTAGATCTGAAAGCGTATGTTGGTCGTGTACCTGTGGAAGAAAAACTAAATAATCTCCACATCCATTACGGGCGATTGCAATTGCATGTAATGGAAAACCAGTCCATTGTTTCGCAATTTTTGTTTCATGCAAGATATGATTGCATGTGCGTATTTTTCTTTTTTGATTAGATTGATCGAAAAATGGGAAAATTTGCCAGTCATCATCTTGAACAAAAACATCACCACCATTTTCGATCATCATTTTATTTTTAAAAGATGTTGGAAATACAAGGTTGAGTTGTTTCTCAGCCGCTAGAATATATTGTTCCTCAATTGGAAACGCCATGAATTATCTTCGCTCAGGCTTATATTGTGATTGTATTTTTTTCAATGCATGAAATAGGTAGTGGTATCTTTCTGGAGGAAGCCCTAAGCCGAAACTAATTGGTTGATTTGCATCAATTACGATTTGAGCTTGCTGTTTATTGGATGAGTTCGTTGAACGGTTTTCTCTAATTCGACTAACGTCATGCCAATTAAAATATTTTGATTTTCCTATTCTGCCAATTCCAGTAAAAACACGTCCACCTTGTTGATTAATGGTGAGCTCGATTTTACCGAATAGCATCATCAGTGTAAGTGAACCAAAAATGATGGTTCCAATCAGAAAGGGGATACCAAATAAACTTTGTAAAAGGCTAAATTGTTGTTTTGCGATTTGAGTACCATAAATGCCACCCAATGAGCCACCAGACCAAATCAACATAAAGGGTACTAAAAAGAAGGCAATCGGGCTTCTTAGTGTTGCACCCAATTTGATTTCTTGCAGATTGTTTTTATACCAAGTACCACGTGGCGGTTGATTGATATCAAACGCATATGTTGGCGTATCAAAATTCTCTGAAACACGGAAAATATGGTTACAAGCTTGGCATTTCCCCATATCCGTTTGGATATTTATATTCTCATTTATGACGTCAACTTGGCAGTTTGGACATTTCATTTTTATAGGGCTTAACTCGCTTAATTTTATGAATTTTAGTATAGCATTGTCATTTTGCATTCTCATCAATTTCATATCGAGCAAAGACGTAATGATCTAAATTCATGAAATAGTCTTGCCAACAACAGTTATGGATTACACGTTTATTCAGCGTGACAATACCACTTAAAGTTAAAATACTCATTGCAGTTTTATCAAAGTTTTCTATTGCAATATGACCCATAAATGCATTTACAGCACCCAGTGGATGGCATGGCAACGAGGTTTGCAATACGCTGTCGTGAACACTTTTGTTTTAATAGGATAATATTCAATTGAAAGATTTCCTATTTTTCTAAAGTCTTAACTGAACATAGATGTGTATTGCATTGTGAACTTGAAAATTGAATTTCAATAGATATGACATGGTTTATATTCTGATTTTTTATTTTTGAGCATTATAAAAAATAAAAACCGACGATTCGAGTGATGAGAAATCGTCGGTCAAAATCTTTATCAACGGTTTTGGCTGCTAACAAAACCATAATTAAAGATAGAAAGTCATAATGAAAGGTCACCGAAAAATATTGCGGATGCCGTGCAATCAACATTCGGTTGCTGCGACCTTGTACCCTATATAACGCTGCTAGATGTGGATTGGTTGACATAAAAATGAAAAAAAAGTGAAAAAAATTTATAATTATTTTTTGAAGTGAATTAGATTTGGTTTATTTATATGATTTCATTGCGTTTGTACTATCTTTGGTTTTTTATTGTATGCCTAATTTCTAGTCTAGTTGCTGGAGTTATGGCGGCAATTTTACCCAATAGCATTGGTGGTGTACTTACTGCAATACCTTATTTGATTGCAATGATTTTTGTTTTATTTAAATTTCTAAAGCAACAACGTCGCGCACCGACGAGTTCAGAGAAAAGAAGATTTAGCCTCGCATTTAGTTTAATTTTTTGGGGCTACAACTTATGTGGTTTACTACTGGGTTTGTTTATTTTTGCACGTAAAGATCCCGAAGTTTGGCAAAATTTTATCTTATATTTCAAACAACCTGAATTTTTACTGACTGTTTTTGCGATATGGTTGATGATTGCTGCACCGTTATTTTTAATTACGTATTGGTTTTATGGCGCACAAGCACAACGAATGGCGAACAAGATGTTTAAGATGTGAGTAAAGTTCACTTATAATTCACCTGTATTCTGCTAAAACTTTTAATACAATTCATTTTTGATAGATCAATCCATGAAAAAAATGACGGTATTGGTGACAGGTGCAAGTGGATTTATTGGTTCTCATCTTTTACCTTTTTTATTGAAAAATAATTTTCACGTGATTGCGCTGACACGACAAAAAAATAAAGCTTCTCATCATTCAGATTTGACATGGGTAAATCATTTCGATGCAATTACATCAAATGAGATTGATTATGTAATTAATCTCGCAGGAGAAAATATTGGTCAAAAACGTTGGACTGATCAAAGAAAGAAACAACTGATTCAAAGCCGAGTTGATATGACTGAACAGCTTTATCAATGGTTGCAGCAAAAAAGTATTTTCCCCCAATGTATTATTTCTGGTTCGGCAATTGGTTATTACGGGATTGATCCTCAAGAAAAGTGGATGGCGATCTGTGATGAAAATACACAGCCACAAGCAATTTTTATGTCTGAGCTTTGTCAGGCTTGGGAACAAACAGCACTTAAATTCACTCAACAAAATACTAAGATTATCCGTTTAGCTGTTGTTTTTGGTGATGGTGGAATCTTGCCACAAATGTTATTGCCGATTCGATTGAATATGATTGCTAAAATTGGGTCAGGCAAACAACCTGTTGTTTGGATTCATATTCAAGATGTTTTAAGAGCAATTATTTTTTTACTTCAATTACAGGCTGACCAAAAAGTTTACAATTTAGTTGCTCCAGAACAAATCAATCAACAAGGTTTTGCTGATGTTGCTGCACGAGTTTTGAAACGTAAACCTTTTATGACAATGCCTAAATGCGTGTTTGAATTAGCATTAGGGGAGCAGTCACAATTGATTTTAAATGGCCAATATGTAACGCCTCAGGCATTATGCAGTCATGGTTTTAAATTTCAGTATCCCAATTTAGAGCAAGCCTTAACTGAAATTTTATTGGGTCACTAAATTTTGTTTCTTCAAACGACTTGGTGAATATGCACTTGGGTCAACAATTGGTGCTTGTTTTAAAATGAGTTGGCGTAACAATTGCGCTGAACTAGCACCCATGCATAGACCATTGCGGAAATGCCCGAAATTTGCCCATAAGTTGGCTATATCAGGCATTTCACCAATATAAGGAATTCCCTGAGGTGAACTAGGACGTAAACCTGCCCAGCGGCTCACGATGGGGAATTGTTTTAACTCAGGCACCATATCTAAACATGCGCTTAAAATATTTTGCTGTGTTTGCTCATCCACAGCCGTACTAAAACCACAGTCAGCCATACTCGAACCACAGACAATATGACCATCTTGACGTGGAATGAGATACATCACACGGTTCATACACATGGTAGGTAACCAGTTTTCAGGTGTTTTGAACAGCAGCATTTGCCCCTGTATGGGATGCACAGGAATTTTTCGATGTATGTGTTCTTCCCAATATTGACTCCATGCGCCTGAGGTCAGAACAACATGATCAGCATGAAAAACTTGACCGTTTGGGGTTTGTATCCCGTGTACCATTTTATTTTTAACAATCAGTTGATCAATCGGGCAGTGTTCAAAAAAACGAACGAAAGGATGCTGTTTAAGATAGCTGATGAGAGATTGTAATAAACGAGGATTACGTACATTCGACAGTTGCGGAAAATGGATGGCTTGTTGAAATTTTTCTGAAATATGCGGATTAATTTGTTCAAGTTGTTTGCGATCTAACAAATCACACTGCTGCATGGCTTCTTGATATTGATTGGCATAGTTCAGCCCTACATCAAAGTCTTCCTGATCGAAAATCAGCATGCCTGTATTGTGGATTTGAAAATCAATCCCCGTGATAGGCAGAAGTTTTTCATTCCACATTTGATACAGCGATTTACCGTATTGTGCAAGTTGGTTCACTTCTGGTGCATAACGCCACGGATACATCGGGGAAAGAATTCCACCACCTGCCCATGAAGCAGCTTGACCTGCTTGTTGTTGATCAAAAATATCAACAGAGCAGCCTTGTTCAGCAAGTTCTAATGCTGACATCAAGCCGCTAATACCCGCACCAATTATGGCAATATGCATACTTTAGCCCAAGTTCAAGAAAATTAATCCTGAAATTTGATACTCGGAGACGTCATCCGCAACCTGCGTGGTATAAACAAGATAATGTTTTTGCAATAAAATTAAATAAATGCAAGAAATGAACAGGTTTTGCGGATGACAATGGTTTTGCCTACTTTTGTCGAAACAAAAGTAGGGCGAGCCTGAGCAAACCAAAGCGACTAAAGCTTTGGTATAGCGCAAGACGAAGTTGCTTATCCTGAAAATAAGATGAGAACTCAGCAAGACTCTGTTGTATATATTATCATATTAAAATCAATTAGATATTATCTCATCTCTTTGAGTTTACGTGCAGCATCTTCGGCAAAATACGTCCAAATACCATCTGCACCCGCACGACGACAGCACATCAATGACTCTAAAATCACGCTTTCAGATAACCAGCCATTTTGAATCGCCGCTGCAAGCATGGCGTATTCACCGCTGACTTGGTAGATAAAAGTCGGCACACCAAAAGTATCTTTCACTTCACGGACGACATCCAGATAAGGCATACCCGGTTTTACAATCACCATATCTGCACCTTCCTGAATATCAAGTGCAATTTCATGCAATGCCTCGGCACGATTGCCAACATCCATTTGATAATTATATTTATTTGCACCTTTTAAATTACTTGCTGAACCCACTGCATCACGGAAAGGGCCATAGAAGCTTGAGGCATATTTTGCTGAATACGCCATGATATTGGTATAGATAAAACCATTCTGCTCAAGTGCTTGACGAATCGCACCAATGCGTCCATCCATCATGTCACTTGGTGCAACGACATCAGCACCCGCTTGTGCATGGCTGAGGGCTTGTTTGACTAGGCATTCAACCGTTTCATCATTTAAAACATAACCAGTTTCATCAATGATACCGTCTTGACCATGTGTGGTATAAGGGTCAAGTGCACCATCGGTAATCAGTACCATTTCTGGTAATTCTTTTTTCAGTAAGCGACATGTAGTTTGAACCAAACCATCTTCATGCCATGCAGCTTCCGCTGTTAAACTTTTGTCTTCTTGTGGCGTTACTGGAAATAAAGCAAGCTTTGAAACGCCAAGCTCGAGCAAGCCTTCTGCTTTTTTGAGTAATAAATCAGCAGATAGACGCTGTACATTTGGCATGCTTGGAATATCTTGAGTTTGTTGTTGTCCTGGTAATACAAATACTGGATAAATCAAGTGATTAGCTGTGAGTTGTGTTTCGCTGACCATGGCACGAAGTTGGTCATTTTTACGGATACGGCGCATGCGAGTCGCAGGAAAAGCAGGACGATTGAACGTATAAGTCATAACAATCTCGGTGTTCAGTATTACACTATAGGAATAATTGAAGTATTTAAGTCATGCTAGGGAGAACTTAGCGGCTAAGTTCAATTAAATATCCTCGCTATTGTAGCCCCATAATTTTAGATTTGTACAAAATAATGGGATGTTTATCGTTCCTTTGGATTCAGGCAGCGTATGAATGATGTAAAGAAAAACTGGACAGGCAATATTCAGTTAGGTGCTAAAGCCGATCATGACGTGGTATTAAAGCAGCTTTGTAAAGCATTTAATTCTTCACCATTTTTTAAGCATTGTGGCATGAGCATGCGCGTTGTTGATGATCAAATTGAAGGTTATATCGAAATGCAGCCTGAGTTGGTTGGTAATGTTGCCTTCCAAATTTTGCATGGTGGTGTTGCTGCGACCTTACTGGATAGTATTGGTGGTGTGGTTGCAATGGAACAACTGTATCGCCGTGCAACTCCAGAAGATCTTCCTGACACGATTAAAAAAGTATCGCGTTTAGCAACTGTGGATATGCGTGTTGATTATCTTGCACCTGGTCGTGGGCAGTTTTTTACGGCACGTGCGGAAACATTACGTTTAGGACGCAAAGGCTGTACCATGCGTATGACCATGCTCAATGATGAAGCTAAACCAATTGCAACAGCAATTGCTTCTTACGCATTCTAAGTACAGTATTCGATATGAAAGCGTCTTTTGACGCTTTTTTATTGTTTAAATGAAAGTGAAGTAAAAAATAATTATCAAAATATAAGAATTGAACGCATCAGTTATTTTTTTTATTCTCGCCATATGATTTTTTATCGTTAAAATGCGATTTAAATTTTTGTTTGTATTTTGATCTTAGGTTTTAACAATTGGTTAAGTTAAAAAAACTAGACTGATCGGCTGATTAAACCAAAAGTTAAAAATCCCTTTAATTTTTCAGGAATAACATATGACTGACGCCCAAGCTAATCAACAAGATATTGCTGCTAATTCGGCATCAGATGATGCAATGAAAGCAAAACGTAAAAAGTTTTTAGGATTTTTCGCACTTATTCTTATCCTTGCAGCAATTTTGTATGCTATTTGGGCGTTGTTCTTTAACCATGCTGTTAGTACCGATAATGCCTATGTTGGGGCGGAAACGGCACAAATTACTTCAATGGTCAGTGGGCAAGTCGCTGAAGTTTTGGTGAAAGATACGCAACAAGTGAAAAAAGGTGATGTGTTAGTACGCCTTGATGAGCGTGATGCCAAAATTCAATTGGCACAAGCACAAGCCGAATTGGCAAAAGCGCAGCGTCAATACAAGCAAAGTCAAGCCAATAGTAGCTCATTGAATTCTCAAGTTGTGGTTCGCAATGATGAAATTACCAGTGCGCAGGCACAAGTAACTAAAGCACAAGCAGATTTTGATAAAGTTAACTTAGAATTAAAGCGTCGTAATGAACTTGCTGCTTCAGGGGCAATTTCTAAAGAAGAATTGAGCAAAGCGCAAAGTGCTGTATCGACAGCACAAGCAAGCTTAGATTTAGCCCAAGCGGGTTTGGCGCAAGCAACTTCAAGCCGTAAAGCCGCAGAAAGTACACTTGCGGCAAATGAAGCATTGATTCAAGGGGCGAATGAAGCATCAACACCTGATGTCTTGGTTGCAAAAGCACATGTCGAGCAGGCTATGCTTGATCTAGAACGTACCGTTATTCATGCGCCTGTTGATGGTGTGGTGGCGCGTAAAAGTACTCAAATTGGGCAACGTGTTGCACCTGGGACTGTGATGATGTCAGTGGTGCCTGTCGCTGCACTGTATGTCGATGCAAACTACAAAGAAAGTCAACTTGCTAAAGTGAAAGCAGGGCAGAAAGTAACGTTGCGTTCAGATCTGTATGGTGATGATGTGGTTTATCATGGGACAGTACAGGGCTTCTCTGGCGGGACAGGTGCAGCATTTGCCTTGATTCCAGCACAGAACGCGACAGGAAACTGGATTAAAGTAGTACAGCGTTTGCCTGTACGTATTACGCTTGATCCAAAAGAACTTGCAGAACATCCATTGCGTGTAGGGTTGTCGATGCAAGCGGACATTGATCTCGCATCGAAGTAATCAGCCATGAAAACGCAGAATCCTTTTGCAGAACTCAGCGGTGGGCGATTACTGCTTGCTGCTTTTGTCATTGCACTTTCAAATTTTATGGTGGTACTCGATACCACCATTGCCAATGTTTCAGTGCCTCATATTACAGGTAACTTAGCTGTTTCCAGTTCACAAGGGACGTGGGTGATTACCTCCTACGCCGTTGCGGAAGCCATTTGTGTTCCTTTAACGGGTTGGTTGGCAGGGCGGTTTGGTACAGTCAGAGTTTTTGTCTTTGGACTGATCGGCTTTACCATCTTTTCATTTTTATGTGGTTTAGCAACCTCATTAGAAATGTTGGTATTTTTCCGTATTGGTCAAGGACTTTGTGGTGGTCCACTTATGCCACTCAGTCAAACCTTGTTAATGCGAATTTTCCCACCAGAAAAACATGCACAGGCAATGGGGCTTTGGGCGATGACAACCGTCATTGGACCGATCTTAGGACCAATTTTAGGCGGACTGATTAGTGATAATCTGTCTTGGCACTGGATTTTCTTTATTAATATCCCTGTTGGAATTTTCTGTGTTTTAGCTGCAATTCGTTTATTAACCGTTGCTGAGACTAAAACTGAGAAATTACGAATAGATGCAGTTGGTTTAGGTTTGTTAGTCCTGTGGATTGGTGCTTTACAATTGATGCTAGATCTCGGGCATGAACGAGATTGGTTTAATAGCACCAGTATTATTGTATTAGCATTGACAGCAGTGATTGGTTTTATTGTCTTTATGATCTGGGAACTGACGGAAAAGCATCCTGTGGTCAATCTGTATGTGTTCCGACACCGTGGTTTTGCAGTTTCTGTGCTTGCACTCGCTTTTGGCTTTGGTGCATTTTTTGGCAGTATTGTTTTAATTCCGCAATGGCTACAAATCAATTTGGGCTATACCGCGACATGGGCGGGGTATCTAACTGCAACCATGGGGTTTGGTAGTTTAACCATGTCACCGATTGTGGCAAAACTTTCGACTAAATATGATCCACGAGCATTGGCAAGTTTTGGTTTGGCTTTGTTGGGTACAGTGACAATTATGCGGGCATTTTGGGTCACGGATGCGGACTTTATGGCATTGGCTTGGCCACAAATATTGCAAGGTTTTGCCGTACCATTTTTCTTTATCCCACTCTCCAATATTGCAATGGGTTCGGTTTTAGCTCAAGAAATGGCATCAGCCGCTGGTTTAATGAATTTTTTGAGAACGATGGCAGGAGCGATTGGTGCTTCAATTGCAGTAACAATTTGGGATGATCACACGAAGGTAGCACGTAGTGAAATGGTGAATAATTTGCATCCACAAGAAGTGCAAAATACGTTGCTTCAAAATGGTTTTTCACCTGATGCAACACTAGCAACCATTGCAAATTTAGTTGATAAAGAAGCGATTACTATGTCAGCAAATCATGTGTTTATGCTTCTGGCAATTGTGTTTATTTTTGCGAGTGCGTTAATTTGGATGAGTCCAAAACCGAAACCGATTATAGGTGGACCTGCACCACATTGATTTGAACGAAAAGATCGTTATTTCTGTTCTAAAAACTCTCGGATCTATGCATCCGAGTTTTTTATTTAAATTTGGTCTGAAGGTTCATTTAGCCCTTTTAATCGAGTCTGAAAGCTTCTTTTTGATGACTTATACGATCTAATATAATATTTGTAGATCTTCAGAATAGAAGCACAATGATTGGGAATTTTATTTCAATCATTTAAACTTAAGTATTAGAAAAATATCTATTGATACCTGATGTAGATCATCTCTTAAATTCTGTTTAAAAAATAAGTATATTTTTACATTTTCACAACTTCCCATATACATGCGATGCAAGTTAAAAAATATTTTGATCTGTAAAATTAGAGACGTCATCTTTTTCTATTGCGATGGACTCTATATTTTACTCGCTGGCTATTGATGGCATGCATAAATATGAGTTCACATAAATGGTAATAGTAAGTTCCTATGTCTAACCTGTAGCTAAGTTTGAAAAATGAGTCAGTCAAATTTCATTTCCACAAAAGTGGTTCATCTAAAAATGTGATTCGGATTGTAAGCTCATTTTGATTCTTTAAATCATTTATTTTAAACGGCAATCAACGTCTTATGTTTTCTCCTTATATTCATGCATTTGCATTGTTTTTTTCATTATTGAATCCCTTTTTAATGAGTGTTTACATGGTCGGGATGATCCGTAACACCGATGTAAAAGTCTTTAATAAAGCCCTGATTCAAGGAAGCCTGATTGCTTTTGCTGTTTTTGCATTATTTGCATGGGGAGGTGAGAATATTTTTAGTCGTTATCTAAATGTACGCTTTGAATCATTCCAAATTTTTGGTGGATTAATTTTCCTTGTTATTGGTTATCGTTATGTATTTCAGGGTGCTGAAACAATTGGGGAAATGCGAGGTGCTCCTGAGCATTTGGCAGGAACGATTGCCATGCCGTTTATGATTGGGCCAGGTACGATTAGTGCTGCAGTTGTAACCGGTGTAAGTGTTCCATTCACAGGTGCAATCGCTGTTATTGCGGTTACGCTTGCACTGACGTGTAGTATTTTAATTGCGATGAAATATGGGCATGATCATTTACGTTATAAACATGCCAAGCACATTGATCGTTATTTTGACATTATGGGGCGTTTATCTGCTTTACTGATTGGTACGATTGCGGTTGATATGATCGTCAATGGTGTTATGGGATTGATGCAATCAGCAAATTTGCATTGAGTTTTTTGATATGTAATTTTGTATATATGGTATTTATTTTTGAAATGTATTTTTATTAAATTTCAGTAAATTCAATAAAAATACTGTTAATGTAATCGTTCTGAAATAATCCCCCGAGATACCATAAAAATCGTTGATGATGTTTTATGGATTTATCCGTATTTTTACGGAGGGGAATGAACGATAATAGCCACGTTGTATTCTCTATGAGTTCTCCTATGTATCCATTAGATCAATTGAACCAAGCACCTGACGACCAGTCAGAGCTTACAATGTCAGTTTTGATGACACCTGATATGGCAAATTTCTCAGGTAATGTTCATGGTGGAGCAATTTTAAAACTGCTTGACCAAGTTGCTTATGCTTGTGCAAGTCGTTATTCAGGTAGCTATGTTGTTACCTTGTCGGTTGATAAAGTAAATTTCAAAGAGCCGATTTACGTTGGTGAATTAGTCACTTTTTTAGCGAGTGTTAATCATGTTGGGCGTACTTCTATGGAAGTGGGTATTCGCGTAGAAGCACAGAATATCCAGAAACGTACCATTCGACATACCAATACGTGTTATTTCACGATGGTTGCTGTTGATGAGGAACGAAAACCAAAAGCAGTTCCGATCTTGAAATTAGATACAGATTGGAAACGTTGCCGTTTTGAAGCTGCTGAGCAGCGTAAAGATATGCGCTTACAAGAGGTTCATCAACCTTCGTGCAGTATTTTTAAAAAACCGAGCAGTGTTAATTAGTTTATAAAAAGACTTTAAAAAAAGATCGAACCGCAGCATGGTTCGATCTTTTTTTTATTTGTAATTTAAGATTGCGAAGATCCTTACAAAAGTTGTGTGAGAGTAAATGTTAAGACCGCTTTAATTTGTTGTGGTCGTCGCAGAGCTTGCACTTGCTTCACTTGCAGTTACATCCGTTGTTGCTAGATCTTGTGTTTCAGGTTGTTCCTGAGTGGATACAACGACTTTTTCTTCCGTTACGTCGGCACGATGTGATTCCTTATGATTTGATGCAGCGAACGCTGTTGCCGCAGCAAGCGTTAGTGTTGTAGCAATTAAAGTTTTGATAAGTTTCATGTTTGGCATCCATATTTCAATTTGATTTAAGTTTTAGCCAAAATTTAAGTCATCAATGAATATGAGATCTCAAACCTTGGCATGGAGTTCATGCTAAGTGCCAAACTTTTTTACAGCAATATTTTTAACAATCTTTTACGTTGATCTTAACAATAGTGCAGCATAAATGAGCCTTATGTGGTTTCTCGGTAAAACTTTAGCTTTTAAGAGAGCGTGATAATGTATCTAAATATATTTTTGTGGTTGAAAAATAAGCTAGAAATTTACGTGTTTAGAACAATCCTGAGATTCGATGCCGCTTCTCATGATTGAATAAAGTTATTGGTATGCCTGAATTGAGAATATTTTTAGATGTCAGTACAGGCCAGGAGAGATGCTGAGCTTTTAGTTTGTTAAAGCCATGATGAAAACTATTCCATTCTTAGAAATTTTATCTATAAAATAAAACAAAGTTCAATTTAGAGAACCATGTGAAGATTCTTGCTCCTAAACCTGTTCCAACACATATTATTTCTGGTTTTTTAGGTGCGGGTAAGACAACTTTATTACAGCATTTATTAGCACAAAAGCCTGAACATGAAGTCTGGGCGATTCTTATGAATGAGTTTGGTCAAATCGGTGTCGATCAGCAATTGATTGCACAACAGCAAGGCTATGCCGTTAAAGAATTATTAGGTGGCTGTTTATGTTGTAGTAGTCAATTGCCCATGCAAATCGCACTGTCTCGATTACTGAGTGAGAGTAAGCCTGATCGATTATTTATTGAACCTACAGGCTTGGGGCATCCAGCTCAATTATTAGAACAACTCACCGAGCCACATTGGCAAAGCAGTTTGAATATGCGTGCTTTGGTGATTGTGGTTGATGGTAGTCGTTTACATGATCGTGAATGGGTACAACAGAATTTATATACCGATCAACTTAAAGCTGCACAAATTGTTGTCCTTTCACATGTTGATTGTATGAATGATGCGGATTGGCAGGCGTATTCGGCGTTAAAACAAGAATATCAAACCTATGTACAGTATTGGATTGAGGCTGAAAATGGACAAGTTGGATTGCCTCAACTTGATATTGTGCAACAACCTGTGCAACGTAAAATTCAACCACTATTAAAATTGCAAAAAATACAGTCAAATGATGAAAAGAGAGCTGAAATAAAACAACTTCCTTATCATTATGTAGAGACAACCCAAGGCTATACGGTTGGGGGGTGGAAATTGCCGAAACGTTGGCAATTCAACTTTTATAATTTATTAGACTTACTCTGTGCCCAACAAGATTGGGTCAGAATTAAAGGGATTTTTAATACTGATCAAGGGTGGAAGAGCTTTAATTTTAATCCTCAACAGTTTAACTATAAGTCTGCTGATGAAAGCATTGATAATCGAATTGAAATCATTACCCAGTCACATCAAGATTGGTTCGCATTTGAAACGCAGTTATTAGCGTGTTGCCGTAATATTGATCAATAGCGATGTTAACAAAACAGCGCATTATATTCAATAAATAGAGTATGCTTAGCGCCAAATTTGAGAACACAGTATCGAAGAGTATCGTTTATGGCGTTGAAAGCAACAATATATAAGGTAGACCTGAATATTGCCAATATGGATGAGCATATCTATGCGGATTATCAACTAACGCTTGCTTTGCACCCATCGGAAACGATTGAGCGTTTAATGGTACGTATTTTGGCTTATGCTCGATATGCAGATGAACGCTTAGAGTTTACCAAAGATCTATTTGAAACAGATGAGCCAGCGTTGTGGCAAAAAGACCTGACAGGGCTTTTAGAAAAGTGGATTGAAGTGGGTTGTCCATCTGAAGATAAAGTGAAAAAAGCCAGTGCGCGTTGTAAGAAAGTAGCCGTGGTGACTTACGGCTCTCAATCTGATGATTGGTGGCAAAAGAATACCAAGATTAAGACCTTAAGTAATGTGGACGTTTGGCAGTTAGTACCTCCAACGACACAAGCACTTGAACAGTTATGTGAACGCACCATGCAATTACAATTGAATATTATGGATGGGGAGTGGACACTGTTAAGCGACAAAGGGCAAGTCGAGATTCAGTGGCAACAATTGCAATAATTTTCAATAGAACTGTGTCTACGTTTGGAGTGAAATAAATGAGTACTGAATTAGAGATTATTGATTTAAAGATTGGTGAAGGTAAAGAAGCTGTTAGAGGGGCTTTAATCACAACGCATTACACGGGGTGGTTGGAAGATGGTACTCAGTTTGACTCTTCAATTGATCGTGGCAATTATTTTGAAACAGTGATTGGTACTGGTCGAGTCATCAAAGGTTGGGATCAAGGCATCATGGGAATGCGCGTTGGTGGAAAGCGTAAGCTTATCGTACCTGCTCATTTGGCTTATGGCGCACGTAAGATGGGAAAAATTATTCCTGCAAATGCCAATCTTACATTTGAAATTGAGCTTTTTGATGTAAAGACTCGAGACGAGTAATTCAATCTGAAATTTTACAAAGCATGGATCGTGTTGATTTGCTGAATGAGTCCTTGCTTTGTAACTAAATTACAAAAAATTACAATAATAGTACGAATTGCATTTTTAGATTAATGATAAATAATTGAATTTAATCACTTTTACTTTTTTCTATTTGTTCTGACATTCTTCTGAAAATTGTTGATTCTATAGACGGTTCTGTATATCTTTTAGATAAAGAGCAATGTATTTTTAATCAAATTTTTTTAAAAAAATGTGATGTTAATTTACCTTTTGGAGAAATTGCTTTTAATCATTGCCATCGGTGATCAGTCTAGTCACAACAATGGCTCGGTAAATTATAAAAATTCGATGTCTGTATTTACAGGCACTAAAAATTTGAGTGAGTAGAGGTAGCTATGAATGACTATTTGGATATCACCGCATCGGAACTATTAAAAGAGCTGCATAATTTTTTCTTGATCAATACATATAATGGTGCTGAAGCTGGTTTTTGGGTCAATGAGAAAGCATTGATTGATAAACATTATTGGATGGATGGGGAAAATAAAGTCGAAATTGTAAGAGAACTGAGTCCTTCACATCAGCATGCACCAGATTACCAAATCACCTTACTATCACCCTTGGATGGTCATGTTGTATTGCTAGAATATGATGGTGTAGGTAAAAAAATTCAAACCTTCCGCCGTGGAGAGTGGGTCAATCGGTTATATAAATATTTCTATCAAAAAGAACGCTATTATTTACAACAATTGTCTGAACACCCCAATTTTCAATTAATTCAATATTAATAGAGTTTTGAAGTGCTCAACATGCAGAATGTTGAGCACTTTTTCTTTTGTTGTGAAAAAATCATTTTATATTGCTATATATTTCATAAAATAAACTTTTAAGATTATTTTCAGATTCTAAAATTATAAATACAATCCTCACTCCCAGTTGGCGCACTAGAAGCTCTTACTTGTCCATAAATTGTAAGATGATTCATGCATGATTCGCGATCAGCCATTTTCTAATATTGAGACGATATCTCTATGACAACACGTTTAGTGTCTTCGACCTTTAAAAAGTTTTTAGGTCTAATGATTGGTGTGGTTGCGACTACGGCAACTTTTGCAGAAAATTCCAAAATTGATGCGACAACGTTAACCGTCATTGGTTATCATGAAATTACTGATCATAAAGATGCACTTATTCCAAGCTATGCGGTAACAACACAACAATTTAGTGAACATATTGATTGGTTACAAAAGAATGGCTATCACTTTATTAATGTTGATCAACTCCTTAAAGCTCATCAAGGCAAATATACGTTACCAACGAAGCCCGTTTTATTGACTGTTGATGATGGTTATCAGTCTTTTTATCAAAATGCTTATCCAATTATCCGTGCAAAAAAAATTCCAGTGGTGTTGGCTGTGGTTGGTTCTTGGTTAGAGCCAAAAGCCGATCAGAAAGTTGATTTTGGTGGTGATGAGATCGCACGGAATAAGATTTTAAGTTGGAATGAACTTAAAGAAATGCAAAATAGTGGTTTTGTTGAAATTGCGAGCCATAGTTATCATTTGCATCGTGGTGTCACCGCAAATCCTCAAGCTAACTCAGAGCCTGCTGCGATTACTCGAATCTACGATCTAAAAACCAAAACCTATGAAAGTGATGCGAGTTACCGAACACGTGTTTATCAAGATTTAAAAAAGAATAATGACTTATTAAAAGCACATGGTTTGCGTTCACCACGTGTCATGGTTTGGCCTTATGGTCGGTACAATATGCAATTAGTACAAATCTCCAAGCAATTGGGTATGCCGATTACAATTACTTTGGATGATGGTGCTGATCATGCAAAGCAATCGATTCAGAATATGGGACGTATTCTCATTCAAGGTAATATGTCGACCAATGCATTGGCACAGGAAATTAAAAATCGCGAACTCAATTTCAATGATAATAATCGTCCACAGAAAATTATGCATGTTGATTTAGATTATATTTATGATCCAGATCCACAACAACAAGAGCGTAATTTAGGTAATCTTTTAGATCGCATTAACGGAATGGGTGTAAAAACCGTTTATTTACAAGCATTTTCTGATCCTGACGCCAATGGTTCTGCGGATATGGTATATTTCCCAAATCGTCATATTCCAATGCGTGCTGATTTATTTAACCGAGTGGCTTGGCAAATTCAAACGCGTACGCCAGTACAACGTTTGTATGCTTGGATGCCTTTGCTTGCATGGGAATTACCTAAATCAGACCCAGTATCAAAAGAGTTGGTTGTAACACAGCAAGCCAAAGCAGATGAACATTTGAATATGGGTTATATACGTTTAAGCCCATACTCACCTAAAGCAAGACAAGCCATTAAAGAAATTTATCAAGATCTTGCAAAATCAACGCCTTTTGATGGTCTATTATTCCATGATGATGTGACATTGTCAGATTATGAAGATGCAAGTCCTCAAGCCTTAGCTGCTTATGCGAAGCAAGGTTTACCAACAGATCTTGCTCAAATACGGGACAATGATGACAAATTGCAGAAATGGACAGCATATAAAACGCGGACATTAGACGATTTTGCAATGGAGCTTGCAGGTGAAGTGCGTCAATATCAACCTTATTTGATGACGGCACGTAATTTGTATGCACAAGTTGCACTGAATCCATATGCGGAAAATTGGTACGCACAATCTTTGGAAGAGTCATTAAAACGCTATGATTTCACAGCGATTATGGCAATGCCTTATATGGAACAAGTGGATAATCCAGAGAAGTTTTATACTGATATTATGGATCGTGTAAAACAGTATCCAAATGGGATTAAAAAGACGGTCATGGAGTTACAAGCAATTAATTGGCGCAATGATCAGAAGATCCCTTCAGAAGAAATGGCTGCAACGATTAAATCACTTTATCAACAAGGTGCGATGCATATTGCGTATTATCCTGATGATCCGATTAAACAACATCCAGATGTAGAAACGATGCGTAAGGCTTTTGCTTTAAAATCATCACAATTAGTACCATAACGGAGTAATGTGTCGATGAGTATAATTGCTTTATTATGGGCTAATGCCATTAAATTTGTTTTTTATTATCCATTATTTATGTCGTATTTATGGATGGTAGGGGCAATTATTTTCTACTGGAAAGAACGCCAAGATCCACCTTATCAACAACCTGCAGCTTTGTCTGAATATCCTAAGGTTGCTGTTCTTGTTCCTTGTTTTAACGAAGGCGATAACGCAGAAGAAACCATCAGCCATGCTCTAAAATTAGATTATCCGAATTTTGAAGTGATTGCGATTAATGATGGAAGTTCAGATAACACGGGTGAAGTGCTGGATCGTCTAGCTGCACAGCATGAAAAATTACGTGTGGTACATCTTGCACAAAACCAAGGTAAAGCTATGGGGCTGCAAGCAGGCAGTTTAATGACGGATGCAGAGTTCCTGATCGGGATTGATGGAGATGCTTTACTTGATCCACATGCGGCACAGTGGATGATGCGCCATTTCCTAGAAGATCCAACTGTGGCAGCCGTAACAGGGAATCCACGTATTCGTACACGTTCAACATTATTGGGACGAATTCAGGTTGGTGAGTTTTCTTCAATTGTGGGCATGATTAAACGAGCGCAACGTACTTTTGGTCGTTTATTCACAGTCTCTGGTGTGATTACAGCCTTTCGTAAAAGCGCCGTGCATCAAGTCGATTATTGGTCTCCCAATATGCTGACTGAGGATATTGATATCACTTGGAAATTACAACGTGCTGGTTGGGATGTCCGTTTTGAGCCAAATGCCTTGGTTTGGATTTTGATGCCAGAGACTTTTAATGGTTTATGGAAGCAACGTTTGCGTTGGGCGATGGGTGGGGCACAAGTTCTGATTAAGAATATTGATGTATTTTTTAAACCGAAGCTCAATTTTCTTTGGCCATTAATGTTAGAGCTTTGTTTGACATTGGTTTGGTCATATTTGATGCTTATTATGGCTGTCATGTGGTTGTTACATTTTGTATTTACTATACCAGCCCTTGCTGTCGTCAGTTCGCCATTTTTACCATACGGTAGCGGAATTTTATTAGGTGCGACCTGCTTAATTCAGTTTGCTTTAAGCAAATGGATGGATAGTCGTTATGAACCAAGCTTAGGGAAAAATTATTATTGGATGATTTGGTACCCATTTGTATTTTGGTTAATTACGATTACTGCTACAATCGTCGCCTTTCCAAAAGTGCTATTTCGCGCTGAAGAAAAACGCGCTCGTTGGATTAGCCCTGATCGAGGAATTCGCTGAGTCGCAAGATTCATTTTGCTGAGAATAGAAATGAAAGCAAATAGTTTGATTATTGATGTACGTCGCCAACTCCCATGGCATAAACGCTACTTTTCTACGACCACGACAGCGATGATGTGGGGCGGTTGGTTGTTATTATGGCGGCCATTTATTTTGGTTTGGGTGTTAATTGAGCTGCAAAAAACGCATCTTGCTCAACGTTTAATGGCAGCGTTCAGTCAAGGTCTTGAGCACGGAATTACGGCACTTTTCATGTGTGCAGTAGCATTATTATTATGGGGACTCTTACCTTCAAAACGCATACATAAAAAACATGCGATTGAAAAAGAACTCCCAGATTATGCGCATTATTTCGAGTTGCCTGAACAAGAGATTCAAGCGGGTCGTCAACAGAAAGTCACAACACTACATCATGATGAAAATGGTAAAATTATTCGTGTTGAATAATGTTTATTGTTATCTCTAAATGAAATTGAATGCCTTAATGTAAATTGAGGCATTTTTTTATGGGTGTACTAAATTTTAGGCATAAAAAAACCAGCTTAGGCTGGATTTTTATTTGCACCATTTTTCATTAGTTGAAAAATGGTGCCCGAGGCCAGACTCGAACTGGCACGCTTTGTGGGCGGGGGATTTTAAATCCCCTGTGTCTACCGATTTCACCACTCGGGCATGTGCGCAATAATAGAGGAGACTTTAAAACTTGGCAAGACTAAAATGCATTAACTGCTTTCTTTTCAATCAAGTTATGTATTTATTTGACAAAAAATGAGCATTACTGATCTATTTCATGATTATTTCATCAAACTGAGATCAAAGCTTCATCTAAGTTAATTAGGTTTTATTGTTTGTAGTAATAAAATTAAGGTAGCAATCAGATGACAGCAAAAATTTCACGACGGGAACTCATTCAGAAAAGTTTATTTGGTTTTGGGGCTTTATCCTTATCGGTTGGTTTTACAGGATGTAATGATAGTTCAGATCAAGAAACATCTGCTTTACACGTTAATTTTGATCATGGCGTTGCGAGTGGTGATCCATTACAGGATCGTGTGATTTTATGGACACGTCTTACTCCTAGCGATTTAAGTGCGCGTTTACAAGTGACATGGCAAATTGCCTTGGACAGTCAATTTAAACAAATTATTAAATCAGACAAGGTGATAACTTCTGCATCGCAAGATTTTACCGTGAAAGTTGATGCGACAGGTCTAACTGCAAATCAAAGCTATTTTTATCGTTTCGTTTTTGGCGATAAAATTTCGCCAGTGGGTCAAACTAAAACCTTGCCGACCAGTACATCAACGGTCAGTTTTGCTGTGTGCTCGTGCTCTAATTATCCAGCAGGCTATTTTTATGTTTACCGTGAAATGGCAAAACAAAATGTAGATGTCGTGATTCATCTAGGTGACTATATTTATGAGTATGGTGCTGATGGTTATGCGACAGAAGATGCAGCGAAATTAGGGCGTACGCTTCCTACGGATAATAATAAAGAAATTATCAAATTAGATGATTATCGCAAACGCTATGCTTTATATCGTACAGATAAAGACTTACAAGCTTTACATCATCGCCATCCTTTTATTGTGATTTGGGATGACCATGAGTTAGCTAATGATACATGGAGAGAGGGTGCTGAAAATCATCAAGCCAATGAAGGTCCATTTCTCGATCGTAAATTAGCAGCATTACAAGCTTATTTTGAATGGATGCCAATTCGTCCAATTGATGATCAGCATATCAAGATTTATCGACAGTTTGATTTTGGTAATCTCGTTCAGCTCACCATGTTGGATACACGCATTATCGCGCGTGATAAGCAATTAGATTATGCAGATTATATGACTGCAAATGGTTTGAATGCTGCAAAATTCCAAGCGGACTTAACCAACCCTGCACGTACTTTGATGGGCTATACCCAACGGGATTGGTTACTCGGAAAACTTCAACAATCTAATGCGACATGGAATGTTTTGGGTCAACAAATATTAATGGCGAAGATGTTGATCCCAACTGAGTTATTATTATCTTTGGCTGCGATTGTATCGGGTAATCCGAGTGCAGAAGCTTTAAATCAAATGAATACACAAATCACTGAATTGGTGAAGTTAAAAATTCGTTTGCAACAAGGTGATCCAACCTTAACCCCACAAGAAAAAGCGCGTGTCCAGACGGTTGCACCTTATAACTTAGATGCATGGGATGGTTATTTTGTTGAGCGTGAAATTTTATACGGCACTTTGGCACAATTAAATAAAAAAGTTGTGGTGTTGGCAGGAGATACCCATAATGCATGGTCGTCTAATTTATATAGTAAAGATGGCGCATTTGTGGGTGTGGAATTGGCAACCAGTTCGATTTCATCACCGGGTTTAGAGAAATATTTAAGTATTCCATTGGCTCAGTTACAACAGTTTGAATTTGCCTTCACCACATTGATTGATGAGTTGAATTACTGCAACCTGAATCAACGTGGTTACTTAATTGTTCAATTTGATGAAACTCGGGTTCAGTCACAATGGATTTATGTTGATTCAATTAAGAAAGCTGAATATGTTGTTGATACAGCTAGACAATATCAGCTCAGTTTTGATAAGAGTTTGTTGCCAGTAAAAACGGCACAGCAAGTTGCGTAAACGATTGATACATCGAGCCAAACATTAATGTTTGGCTTTTTTTATTTATTAAATCACAGACATAAAAAAACCAGCTTACGCTGGATTTTTATTTGCACCATTTTTCATTAGTTGAAAAATGGTGCCCGAGGCCAGACTCGAACTGGCACGCTTTGTGGGCGGGGGATTTTAAATCCCCTGTGTCTACCGATTTCACCACTCGGGCTTTAAAACCAAATTTGGAGGCGGGGGTCGGAATCGAACCGGCGTACACGGAGTTGCAGTCCGCTGCATGACCATTCTGCCACCCCGCCATCATTTGGTGATGCACATATTAGCAACCTTTAGAAAAAAAACAATAGTGTTTGCCGTGAATATGCACATAAAAACAACATCTAAAAGAATATTGGTCAAATTATCATGTATTATTTACGCAATTGATTCATACCCACTTTGGAGATGCGCTGTGGCATTGGTTTTAGACGGTCGTGCGTTGGCAACACAAATCGAAGCTGATTTGTTGGTTCGTGTAGAAGCATTAAAAGCAAAAACGGGACGTACCCCAATTTTGGCAACAATTTTGGTTGGTGATGATGGTGCATCGGCAACGTATGTGCGTATGAAGGGCAATGCATGTCGCCGTGTCGGTATGGATTCACTGAAAGTTGAGCTTTCTAAAGAAACCACTACAGAACAATTGCTTGCTGAAATTGAAAAATTAAATGCGAATCCAGATGTACACGGTATTTTGTTGCAGCATCCAGTGCCTGAACAAATTGATGAGAGAGCATGTTTTGATGCGATTTCATTGGCGAAAGATGTTGATGGTGTAACATGTCTTGGTTTTGGTCGTATGGCAATGGGTGAAGCAGCTTATGGTTCTGCAACTCCAGCAGGTATTATGACAATCTTGCAAGAAAACAAGATTGAGATCGCGGGTAAACATGCAGTTGTTGTTGGTCGCTCTGCTATTCTTGGTAAGCCAATGGTAATGATGTTGTTACAAGCCAATGCAACAGTAACAATCTGCCATTCACGTACCCAAAACCTACCTGAATTAGTCAAACAGGCAGATATTATTGTAGGTGCAGTGGGTAAAGCTGAATTGATTCAAAAAGATTGGATCAAGCAAGGTGCAGTTGTCGTTGATGCTGGTTTCCATCCACGTGATGGTGGTGGTGTCGGTGATATTCAATTGGTGGGTATTGAAGAGGTTGCGTCTGCATATACACCAGTTCCAGGTGGTGTCGGTCCAATGACGATTACAACGTTGATTCGTCAAACGGTTGAAGCTGCTGAAAAAGCATTAGGATAAATATTAATAACTCCTTTCCAAGCGGTAATATTGGTCAGTTAAGCATTTTAAATTCTCCCCTTGCGAAGCGATGCTTCCCCTCTTTTTCAAAGAGGTTAGGGGAGATTTATCAATCAGTAATAATGAAATTATGCATAATTGACTGGCATTACTCGCCAAGAGGGGTTTTTTAGAATTGCATAAATATGAGTTGTACATTTCAATTTGCTAAAGCGCCTGAGCAATTGCTGAAAGCGTTGCATGATGTCATTCCAAGCACAGATTTATTAGCGCAGCAGCTCCCCGAAACGCCGATTTCTTTATGGTTAATTCCACCTGTGTTTCCAACAGACCGTTTAGATGACGAAGTGATTCGTCGTATTTGGAATGAAACGCCGTATTGGATTTTTTGTTGGGCTTCTGGTTTGGCGATGGCGCAATGGTTACTCGCTGAGCCTCATCATGTAAAAGACAAAGTGGTCTTAGATTTTGGTGCAGGTTCTGGTGTGGTTGCAATTGCTGCAAAAATGGCAGGTGCGAAGCGTGTAATTTGCTGTGACATTGATCAGGTCAGTTTGGCATCATGTCGTGAAAATGCATTGTTAAATAACGTCGAACTTGAGTACTTGGATGATTTATATAAATCTGAGCAAGTCGATGTATTACTGGCTGCGGACGTCTTATATGATCAATGCAATCGTTTCTTTTTAGATGAATTTCTTAAGTTTGCACCAGAGGTTTGGGTTGCGGATAGCCGAGTCAAAAACTTTAGCCATCCTCAATATATGAAAATAGATGAACGAAGTGCAACGACTTGGCCTGATTTGGATGAATCCAAAGAGTTTAGAAATGTGAGTTTTTATAAAACGCTGTGATTACAGCGTTTTTTTAAAACATCAAAAATGATTAAACCAAAATTTTTGATTGTGAGCATTTGATAAATTAGGTTTTATGATAACGATTCTTTGCTATGAAGATATGGGCATGCCAGTTTAATTTTCGGCGAATATTTTTCCGTTGTGGATCAAAATAAGCTAGTGGGGATTTTGAGTGTACTGAACTGAAAGGCGCTCAGCCTCAGTTTGAATAAACTGTATTTATCCATCTTTAGGCAGATCAGAAGATGTTTGCTGATAATAAGATAAAGCAATGTTTTAAATGAAAGACATGGTCATGAATAATGTATTCTAATCAAATACCATATTACAGATATGGTATTTGATCTTTGATTTTATTAAGAACAAGTATAACGAACGACTTTGAGCGTACTAGGGCGAGTTTCAAGTGCTTGACGTGTTGCATAGCCTTCACTGTTATTGAAATCAGGTGAGTTTGAAAGCCCAAAAGTTGCGCGGCTGTTCCCGAGTTTTACACCATATTGTTCTTGTTGGGCGGTATTTATAATTTCATTGACGCTGAGTATCGAAATTTTATAAGTTTTTCCTATGCCTAAAACTTGATTACAAGCATGTTGTAGTTTCTTTTCATCCAAATCTTGATTATTACGTGCTGCAAGCGTGTAGGCAATTGTTGCCGAAGTCGTTGTTTTATTTTCTATTTGATAACCTGTTACGCCATTGAATTGATGGGGCGTACTTTGGCATGCGGTGATGAGAACAGCACTGCTTATGATAAGGAATAAATTGGTTTTTTTCATATCTATGATCCTATTATTTCTATAATTAGTATGGCATAAAATAAGATCTGTATTGTGAGTAATCTTTACAACTCGGGTTATTCATCGTATTGGGGTTCAAAATTAAAGAAAAAATTTTCGTTTTCGAACAATTTTGCATATAATCTGCCAAATTTTTTATTCAATACAAAAGTCGTTGCTTTATTGATTGCAGTATTTTTGCTCGTTTTAACGGGCATTTAGTTTATTGGTCTGTTATAAGGCAAGTCTGGATAGGTGTGTCATGATCTCTACAGATAGTCAAAAAAAATATGTGGTTGCGTTTGACCAAGGTACAACAAGTTCACGAGCAATCGTGTTGGATCATGATGCAAATGTTATCAGTATTGCTCAGCGTGAATTTACGCAAATTTACCCACAGCCAGGTTGGGTTGAGCATGATCCTATGGAAATTTGGGCAACTCAAAGTTCTGTTTGGGTTGAAGCATTGGCGCAAGCAGGGATTTCAAGTGATCAAATTGCTGGGATTGGAATTACCAACCAGCGTGAAACGACGATCATCTGGGATAAAAAAACAGGGAAGCCAATTTATAACGCCATTGTTTGGCAAAGCCGTCAGAGCAATGAAATTTGTAATCAACTGCATCAAGATGGTTGGGATGACTATGTCCGTAAAGTGACGGGTCTAGTGATTGATCCATATTTTTCAGCGACAAAAATTAAATGGATTCTTGATCGTGTTGAAGGAAGTCGTGAGCGTGCGGAGCGCGGTGAGCTTTTATTTGGTACGGTGGATACGTGGTTGATTTGGAAATTGACCAATGGTCAAGTTCATGTGACTGACTATACCAATGCTTCACGTACAATGTTGTTTAATATAGAAACATTGGAATGGGATGACAAACTTTTAAAAGCCTTAAATATTCCTAAAGTCATGTTACCTGAGGTTCGTGGTTCTTCTGAAGTGTATGGATACACACATACCATTAGCGGTCAAGAAGTTGGAATTCCAATTGCAGGTATTGCGGGGGATCAACAAGCTGCATTATTTGGACAAATGTGTGTAGAAGTCGGGCAGGCCAAGAATACCTATGGGACGGGTTGTTTCTTATTGATGAACACAGGGAAGCGTATTGTTCAATCTGAACATGGTTTACTGACGACGATTGCATGTGGTGCAAAAGGTGAAGTGAACTACGCTCTAGAAGGTGCTGTATTTAATGGTGGATCATGTGTGCAATGGCTGCGTGACGAACTCAAAGCGATTAATGATTCGTATGATTCTGAATATTACGCCACCAAAGTGAAAGATAGTAATGGCGTATATGTTGTTCCTGCATTTACAGGTTTGGGTGCGCCATATTGGGACCCAACCGCACGTGGTGCGATCTTGGGTATTACACGTGGTGTGAGTATTGAGCATATTATTCGTGCGACACTAGAGTCGATTGCTTATCAAACACGTGACGTTTTAGATGCAATGCAGCAGGACTCTGGTGAAAAGCTGCGGACATTGCGTGTGGATGGTGGTGTAACGGCGAATAACTTCTTGATGCAATTCCAAGCGGATATTCTTTCAACTTCGGTTGAGCGTCCTGCGATGAAAGAAACGACAGGGATGGGAGCTGCATTTTTGGCTGGTTTAGCTGTCGGTTTTTGGTCGGATTTAAATGAATTGAAGAGTAGAATGTCGATCGAACGAACCTTTATACCTGAATGCAGTCAGGATCAAACTGAAAAATTGTATAAAGGTTGGTTAAAAGCTGTCGGACGTACTCGAGATTGGGCGGAAGATTAAGCTAAAATAGTCCCATATAATATGCCGTAAATAACATAGGATGGATGAGCATGAGCTTGATACTGCGCCAACAGAAAACCCTCGAATTAGTACGAGAGCGTGGTTATATTAGTATTGAAGAACTTGCTCAACATTTTGATGTGACCCCCCAAACCATTCGCCGTGATATCAATCAATTGGCAGATGAAGGGTTATTACGGCGTTATCATGGCGGCGCTGCGCATGATTCGAGTGTTGAAAATACTGAATATACAATGCGTGTTGGGCACATGCTTGAGCAAAAGAGAACGATTGCGGAGGCGGTTGCTGCTGCTGTTCCAGATCATGCTTCATTATTTATTAATATTGGTACAACAACTGAAGCAATTGCACATGCCTTACTCAATCACACTGGTTTAAAAATTATTACCAATAACCTGAATGTTGCAAAAATCCTCA
Organism: Acinetobacter tjernbergiae DSM 14971 = CIP 107465; assembly: GCF_000374425.1. Classification (GTDB taxonomy): domain Bacteria; phylum Pseudomonadota; class Gammaproteobacteria; order Pseudomonadales; family Moraxellaceae; genus Acinetobacter; species Acinetobacter tjernbergiae. The sequence goes on from NZ_KB894375.1 coordinate 65,730, forward strand.
GTACCAAAGAAGACTTTGAAGTGTTGATTGCCAGTGGTCGTGTTCGTCCAGATGGTGGCGTCATTGGACAGGCAACGGCAGATTTTTTTAAACAGTTTAAAGCTGATTATGCGCTTGTCGGTATTAGTGGTATTGAAGCGGATGGTACATTGCTGGATTTTGATTTTCAGGAAGTGTGTGTCTCTCAAGAGATTCTTTCAAGCGCACGCCAAGTTTTTTTAGCCGCCGATAGTAGTAAGTTTGGTCGTAATGCGATGATTCGTTTAGGCTCACTTAAACAAGTGGATTGTATTTTTACTGATCAACAACCGAATGAAGAATTTATAAAAATGATTCGAGATTTAGATGTCGGTTTGATTATTGCAAAATAAATCTTCATTTTCGAAAAATTGTTACTTTTCTTGAGCTAATCAATTTGGCTCAAGATATGTGCTATAAAAAACATATTTAGTCTTATAAATAAAGTCACTTAGCTAGTTTTATAGAATCCTATTCAAAAAATGATTTTACCATTTATCTAAAAATGCCTATAGATTGGTATTTTTTGGGTTGTTTTTGATTGTTTATTTTCACTTTATATGTTTAAATTTTCATTATCGAAAAATAATGAAAATTTGCGGTGATTTATGCAAACTTCTCCTCAGACAAATGAAAGAATTTATGACCTTGCTGTGATTGGTGGTGGTATCAATGGTGTTGGTATTGCAGCTGATGCATCAGGGCGTGGTTTGTCAGTATTCTTGTGTGAAAAAGACGATTTAGCCAGTCATACTTCGTCTGCAAGCAGTAAGCTCATTCATGGTGGTTTACGCTATTTAGAGCACAAAGAATTTCGTTTGGTGCGTGAAGCATTGGCTGAACGTGAAGTTTTATTGGCTAAAGCACCCCATATTATTCGTCCAATGCGGTTTATCATGCCGCATCGTCCACATCTTCGCCCTGCATGGTTAATTCGTACAGGTCTGTTCTTTTATGATCACTTAGGTAAACGTGAAAAATTATTGGGTTCGAACAATGTCTATTTTAAAGAAGACAGCCCTTTAAACTCTGCAATTACACGTGGTTTTGAATATTCAGACTGTGCTGTAGATGATTCTCGCTTGGTTGTACTCAATGCGATGCATGCACGTGAGAAAGGCGCAGAAGTTGTGACTCGTACACGTTGCTTATCTGCACAACGTGAAGGGCAGTATTGGGTTGTGGATTTGGAAAATGCGCAAGGTCAATTCCAGATTAAGGCAAAAGTACTCGTGAATGCTGCGGGTCCTTGGGTTGCACAATTCATCAAACAAGATTTACAGCTTCAATCACCGTATGGTATTCGTCTAATTCAAGGTAGTCATATTATTGTGCCGAAGCTGTATGAAGGCGATAAAGCATTTATTATGCAGAATGATGATCGCCGTATTGTGTTCGCAATTCCATATTTGGATCAATACACCATGATTGGGACAACGGATCATGAATATCAAGGTGACCCTGCGCAAGTCAAAATTACGCAAGAAGAAATTGATTATTTGATTGAAGTGAGTAATGCACATTTCAAAAAACAGCTCAAGCAAGCTGATATTGTGTCAACTTTTGCAGGTGTGCGTCCACTCTGTGATGATGAATCAGATAATCCTTCTGCAATTACACGTGATTATACTTTGGCACTCTCTAAAGAAGCAGATGATCAAGCACCGTTACTGTCTGTGTTTGGCGGGAAATTAACGACTTATCGTAAGCTGGCTGAATCAGCTATGCAGCAGCTCAAAGTTTTTTTTCCTGAAATGCAAGGGAGTTGGACTGCGACTGAAGCTTTACCAGGCGGGGAGAATATGCAGTCTGTTGCACAATTGATACAGGAGATTCGTGCGCAAATTACAGATGTTTCTGATGCTTTGGCAAAACGTTGGGCTTGTGCGTATGGTTCTCGTGTTTGGAATTTTTTAGGTGAAGTCACTTCTGTTGAGCAGTTAGGACAACATTTTGGTCAAGGTTTGTATGTCAAAGAAGTGGATTATTTATGTACTGCTGAATGGGTAACCACCAGTCAGGATGTATTGTGGAGACGTTCTAAACTAGGACTTAGCTTCACGCAAAAAGAAACAGAAGCTTTGGATACCTATCTGACTGTAAAAACACATAGCAACGAAGCAGCTTAAAAATTGTATAACCGTACTGTCTTTAAAAAGCCTTTTATTTAACGCCAAAGTTAAGCGGTGTCGGAGCACCGAAGGGTACCGACATTAGCCATGAGAATGCCGAAGGCATGGTCAGTGTCGGCGTCCGCTTGAACGACCAGTTAGGCCTGGGTGATCGGTGGCAATACCTTGTAGTACATTATCAGAAAGTCATCGGCACCCATGTGCATGCGGTGCCAATCTCTGTTGGTAGTGATGCGACATTGAACTTCAAATTGTTGGCCGACTTGCTTGTTCGAGACTGGAATCACAACCTTCGCACCAGTTGCTGGTGCGTTTTGCCACGGTTTCGTGGATGTCCACATAATGCTGTATGAGTTCGGATCATAAGCAGGGTCAACCTCCAGCTCAAGGGTCAAAGTGTCGCCGGGCCGCAAATGCATTTGGGGCTGATCAAGAAACATGAGCATGATGCCGCCATCGTGACATGGCTGAAACTGACTCCTTGTGAATGCGTTTCCGAAAGAGTCAGTTACCCGTAGGATTAATGGAACGTCGTAGGTTTCTTGCATGCCCATCGCTCGATAGTAGCTTTTGAGTGATTCGATGATGTCATTCGAGTAGCAAATGATTTGCTCTGCCTGTCTTGCGCTTATGGCGTTCGCATGTGCAAGGTTGTTGCGAGGGACTAAAAGGCGCTTAAGGAACGTTCGCGCTTCATCCCGCCCATCTGGAAAGGCTTCGCACATAGCTGGGAAGAAGTGATTTTTAAAAAGATCCGGTTTGCAAATTATGTCCACTGCATCTTCGAGTAGAACTGCATCTATATTTCTTGGGTATCGAAGTGGCTCTGCGGCACGCCGAGTGGCGACTTGTAGTGCCAATGTATTTTTTATCAGCCTGTTGCCTGATGCGTCTTCATGCGAAAAGTAGTCTCCATAGACCGGCGTAAGAGTGTCATCTATAAGTCGACGCAACCAGTGCTCAAGGGACTCGATTTTTTCCTTGCACAGACTTCGAATTACGGAGTCCTTCATGCTGCTTAGATCTGCGGACATATTGTTTCCAAGGCCTAACTTTAATGCTAAGAGGTAGCACCCCTCAACAAACTACAATCTGAGATTGACCTCAGAACCATCAAAAATACACTGAAACCGTGCAGGGTGCTATCCCACTTGAGTGTTGAGTTGGAAATATTTTCAACGCGTATTTTTATTTAAGTATTATTTTTGGTATTCGCGTTTTAATTTCTTTCTGACACCATTAGAAAATATTAGTGCTAAAGGAAGCCCTAGAAGTCTTAGCGGATTTATAAAATGAGTCCAATATGGTTTTGCATACCATCTTTTCATCCTATTTCCCAAATAATCATTATCATATTCCCAATCTGGCATTAAAAACCATAACATACATGGGAATAAAAGAAATGATTCAAATGCAAACGAAGCACATACATCTTTAATAATTACTGCATTCACATCTTCCCATGTCTGATGATTTTCAATTATTTTTTCAGCATACTTAGCGAACTCTTGCTCCTCGAGTCCAATCTCTGTCCATGAATATGATATTACAATCCAAATATCGAAATTATCACTCATTATAATTGCGCCAATTTATTTCTAACTAATGCTTAAGGGGTAATGGTCCACAACAATTTAAAATCTGAGATTTGCTTTGAAACCTAAAAATTAACCACAACTAGCGCGGGGCGTTATCGCACTTGACGCATCAGTTAGGCTTAATACAACTCACATTTATTCTAATTTCATTTTGGTGGGTGTAAATTCGTTAAATCTTGGAACAAAACAGCTTTATCATTTTCAATGATATATATTTTATATTCGAAAATTGCTATTTGTTTATTTTTACTAACTTGCTTTGACCAATCTGCATTTAGAAGTATATTCTCATCTTTGTGCCTATCAATAGTCCAATTAAGATTTATTAGCTCATAACCTTTTACATCTTTATGGCTATGGTGGATAGGATACATAAATGGGAGTGCATAAACTCCAATTAGATTTTTATCTAAAAAACGTCCACCACCCAAATATGTACTCCCCTGAGGCCATAAAGCCAATGCTGTAAATGAAGGTATTTCTGATAATGCAGTATAGCTATCCGTATAATCTGTTCCTAAAAGACTACCTTTATGTAATGAATACAGTAAATAACGACCGTCAAAAGAAATATCACACTTTTCTTCATAAATCCTAGCTTTAATCCAAGAACCATGAATGAACTCATTAGTATTTAAATCCCATTTCATAAGATGATACCAACGAGTCGGTCCGCGCCGCAGAACAGCAGCAATATTAGATTTTTCAGAAAATAAAATATGAATTTTTTGATTTTTTTTCATTGATATAGCTTATAGCCTAACTATTTTTATATGGTAGAAGTGACACTTAAGATTCCAAATTCTGCTGCATAAGAGACCTGATTGATTAAAATGAGTTATTGATTTATTTCAACTTAAAACTATCATCGAATAATAAAAATAACAAGCATAATAAAATGTCAGTTCAACAGCCTAAATTGCTTGATGCAGTTAGGCAACGTATGCGTTATAAGTATATAAGCTATAGGGCTGAACAGGCGTATTATTTAAGGTATTTCTAGTCGTGGTGAAACCAAAATCTTCGATTTTCTGACGTATCACTACGTTGATGGTTTGTGGCATTTCTTTGGTTGGTGGTGCAGCATTATTGCTTTCTCAGTTACTTACACATATGTTGCACTTCGTTACTGAATCCGCAAAATAAAAAGGTCGCGATTGCGACCTTTTATCAATTATTTGATTTCTATTCCGCCTAATGATTGACAGTTTGGAGGCGTAGATAACCATTTAATGGCGGTGCCTGTCATTACAGGTCTGACCAGTCGCCATGGCCAAAAGCCAAATCGCTGACTTGCATTGTAATGAATAATGGCATCAGCATCTAACTTCTCCGCTTTATCAATAATTTTTGGATAAAGATCAGTCACACTACCATAGGTGTTTTTACCGATCTTCAAGTGTTTGATTTCAGTATATTGATTATTGGTCGGTGTACCTGAGATGAGACAAATAGGTGTTGTTTTGTGTATTTCCGTTGAATCTGCCGCCGTATTGCGATCATTGGCATATATTTCACCGCAAAGTGTAAATAAAAGTGTAGTAAGAATGATGTGCTTTTTCAAAAGATTTCCCCTTGTTGTTGGCTATGAAATTATTAATATATTTTTATTAATAAAAGGCCGCCGAAGCGACCTTTTAAAATCTCCCTTATCCCTCTTTCTTTACGAAAGAGAGAGGCGGGGGAGTTAAGCAGATTTAACAGCTGCTAATAATTCATTTTGACGATCTTTAAGCGCTTGAGGTAGGCGATCACCAAGTTTAGTAAATAACTCAGTGTGGCTTTCAAGTTCTTTGATCCATTGATCTTTGTCTTGAGCTGTTACTGTATTGAATTGCTCTTTAGAGAAATCAATACCAGTCCAGTTCAACTGTTCATAAGTTGGAACTAAACCGATTGGTGTTTCAGTCGCTTCAGCACGACCTTCACAACGATCAATGATCCACTCAAGAACACGCATGTTTTGACCGAAACCAGGCCATACGAAGTTGCCTTCAGCATCACGACGGAACCAGTTTACGTTGAAGATTTTTGGTAATTTATTACCAGCAGCTTCAGCTTTTGCACCCACTTCTTGACCGAGTTGTAACCAGTGACCGAAGTAGTCAGCCATGTTATAACCAGCGAAAGGAAGCATTGCAAATGGGTCACGGCGAACAATACCTTGTTGACCAACAGCCGCAGCAGTTGTTTCTGAACCCATTGTTGCAGCTTTATAAACACCATCAACCCAGTCAAAAGCTTCTGATACTAAAGGTACTGTATCTGCACGACGACCACCGAAGATGAATGCAGAGATTGGCACACCCGCTGGATTTTCCCAGTCAGCATCAATCGAAGGACATTGACCCGCAGAAACGGTAAAGCGAGAGTTTGGATGCGCTGCTTTTTCGCCTTCAACGTAAGGTTGACCTTTCCATGTTGTTAGGTCAGCAGGGACTTCTTTAGTTAGACCTTCCCACCATACTTCGCCGTCTTTGGTCACTGCAACGTTGGTATAAATAACGTCTTTATGCATTGTTGCAATACAGTTCGGGTTGGTTTTGGTATTTGTACCAGGTGCAACACCGAAGAAACCAGCTTCTGGGTTGATTGCATATAAGCGACCATCTTCACCTGGTTTGATCCAAGCAATATCATCACCTACAGTTTCAATTTTCCAACCTTCATAACCTGCTGGTGGAATCAACATTGCAAAGTTTGTTTTACCACATGCAGAAGGGAATGCTGCTGCGATGTAGTGTTTCTCACCTTGTGGATTGGTCACACCTAAAATAAGCATGTGTTCAGCTAACCAACCTTGTTCACGACCCATTGCCGAAGCAATACGTAATGCTAGGCATTTCTTACCAAGTAATGCATTACCACCATAACCAGAACCGTAAGACCAGATTTCACGAGTTTCTGGGTAATGAACGATATATTTTTCGTTATTACATGGCCAAGCAACATCTTTTTGACCGTCTTTTAATGGAGCAGCAACGGTATGCACACATGGGATAAACTCACCATCTGTACCTAATACGTCATAAACTGCTTTACCCATACGTGCCATTTTTGTCATGCTGACAGCAACGTAAGGTGAATCTGTTAATTCAATACCGATATGAGCAATATGGCTGCCTAAAGGACCCATTGAGAAAGGAACAACGTACATCGTACGACCTTCCATTGCGCCATCAAATAAGCCATTTAATTTCGCACGCATTTCAGCAGGTGCAACCCAGTTGTTTGTTGCGCCAGCATCTTCTTGGTTTTCAGAGCAAATATAAGTGCGGTCTTCAACACGAGCAACATCAGAAGGATCAGAATTTGCAAGATAAGAACCAGGATGTTTTTCTTGGTTAAGTTTTTGCATAGTGCCGTTAGCAATCATCAAGTCGATCAGACGTTGATATTCTTCTGCGCTTCCGTCACACCATTCAATTTTTGCTGGTTTAGTTAATTTTGCAATTTCTTCCACCCATGCAATAAGCTTAGGGTGACGAACGAATTCTGGTGCGTTCACTTGGGTCATGGTGATGCCTTTTTAAAGTGTGTACGACGTACAGTTCTATTCATTGGATGACAATGAAAATAGATGGAGTAAAAAAAGTGGCTGTATTAAAGCATAAAATCGTAAAAAAAATAAGATGCTGCAAAGTTAAAACTCGTTAATATAAGAATGTATATTTTTACATTACATATTGTTTTTGTTTGTTTTGATTGTTTTTTGCTATTCTAACCCGAATCGTGGATAAAAAATTGACTTGAAAAATAAAAGAACTAGAGCCATCAGTTGAGTTACCAAACCTAAAGCTCTAGTCCTAATGTTCAATAGTACCGAATTATTCTGTGTAATCGATGATTTCTTTCTTAAATTTGAATCAACTTATTGGAAGTTTCTCAAACAAATCCGCTACTCTTTAAGAATCAGAACTGCACAGCTGACCATCTCGGAAATTAGCTTTATCGCCATTTGGTATAAGTGTTCTCACTTCAG
>NZ_KB894376.1 GCF_000374425.1 Acinetobacter tjernbergiae DSM 14971 = CIP 107465
AGTTCGAGTTCCCACCTCAAGCTGTTGGGTGGGTGGATTCAGGTTTGGTGAATAAGGTTGTAAAGGTGGATGGTTTAAAGTGTTTTGAATTTGAGTATGACTATTCATTGTAACTATTCCTGTATGAGTAAAATCGTAAAAGCTAAATTTTGGGCATAAAAAAAGCCACATCTGGAAATGTGGCTAAAGGTGTTGCTGTGCTTGTACGGTGTTACCGTATGCTTAGGCTAATGTAGAAGGCTTAACTGAAACTGAATTTAAGCAATCATTCGTAGTGCTTGTTCCAAACCTCGTTGCTTGATCGCTGCGCCTGCTCCAAACCAAGCTGAATCAAGACGATGATCGGTACTCATCGCTCGACGTTCATGGTCACAAAACTCGGTGATACTACACAGTAATCCATAGACTGTATCCTTGGCTGAACTCAGTTCTGCACCTCGCCCATGTCCGTTAAACATGGTCATGACTTTCGACATGGCTCGTCCATTCGGTTCAGTTTTATTGTCTGCTTTGCATGGATTAGTTTGATGAGATATCGCTGCATTGCGATAGAACTGAATGATGCTTTCATCTTGCTCAGCCATACTCAAGTTGGTGTTGTTAAACACCGCATCAAAGTAAGCAGCAGCTTCCTGTTGAGTCACTTTACGCTGACTGAGTTGCTTCATTTCATACATGTGCTCATCCCATGCACGGACTGAAATACCCAATTGCTGTTTGACTTTTTCAGCATCGAACTTGGTACTGTGAGGGACTTTGACTACGCCTGCACTACCTTGCTGACCACGTAAAGCGATTGCCAAAGTGTTATTACACACCACTCGAATACTGGTGAATTGTGCCGTGGTTGCCAGTGTGCCATCACAGGCTGTCGCTAAAAGAATATAGCCATTACTGACATCTTTTCCTTTCAAAGCTGAGCTTTGTCCTGTTCGTGCCAATGCCCAGAATTTCTTACCACCTTTCAACACGCCTGCGGTTTCCAGTTCAAAGCCCGATTGCTCAGTCAGGTCTTTATAGAAGTGTAGGATTTCCATCGGCTGGACTTCCTGAAAGCGTTGGCTGACCACGGATAATGGTGCATGGCTATCGGAACGATATAAAACACGCTGTTCTTCAAAAGGCATAATAATGCTCTGCCCCTTTTCATTCTGAGCCATGTAACTGACATCCGAAGATTCTATTCGCCAATCCATGCCTGCCTGCTGTGCCCAGACCTCGATGGGTTGGTTTGGGGTGAGTTGATTACCTAAGCCGTGCCAAGGGGTTTGTCCTACAAATGCCATGGTTTCAACTAAATGTGCCATAAGAATAATTCCTGTATCATTTTTAAATGGGTAAAAGGTTCGGTTTATGAATTTTGCTGAATGCTTAATTGCGTAAATTCGGGCTAAAGCTGCGGTCACAGTGATTGCAGTAGTACTGTCTGCGATAAGTTGGGTGTAACGGTTGTTGCTGTTCATCTTCAGTGATCAACATCCAGATACCGCCAATCAGTACCCCAACGATTGCGCCTGCAATTGGAGGAATGTTTAGACTTTTAGAAACACTCACCCCTAAAGTGGCAAGTGCCATCGGTGACATCACACTATTGGAGATAGGGTTATTGGTTGAGGTACTGGGTAAATGTTGGGTTGATTCAAGCATTACCGTCTCTCTAGACTGGCAATAAGGACATGGCAAACTCATTGTGGTATTTCCTGTAAATAAATAAAAAAAGCCTGCTGGGGAAGCAGGCAAAATGATTGCGATGTAGCTGAAGCATGTATTGGTGCGGTCTCGAATAGAGAAACACCATTCTCATTTAGATGTTATGTATTTGTATTTTTTTAGAATGCGTTTTTTATCATCAGTTTTAAGCAATTTTTGGATGATGCTTAAACAGATCAATTGACCTGTTTTTTGGCAACGATTATGATGCAAGGGCTGACCTACATTGTCAGTCGGTTTTGACAGACCGTTTCCTAAGTGCACTAAAAGATATTTTTCTTTTGGTGTGAGTTCTCGTGCTCCCTCTGCGGTAGAACGGGAGGGGGACACCTTCGGGTGTGCTGATTCTTAGGTTCAGTCTGTCAACCCTCTTTCGTTCTGCCACCATAATCAATTGACAGTGATTCGGTAGAACTTCTTAATACCTAAGGAGTCAACCATGACGCAATTTACTGTGCTTTATTCCCCTGCACTTTCTCCGCCTCTCAGGCATTTCATTCCAATTCATTTATCGCACGCTTTCGCTGTGTCCTAACTGATTCAAGCCATCAATTAACTGCTGCATCCATTTTGGTCAGTGGTGTTTTGTGCTGGATAAAAATCATGGAATTCATTGCACAGCTTATTTGGCTTGTCCTTATTGTGCTCAGTAACAGCATCGCTAGAGCCTATGACAGCCGAGCAGAATATATTTGAAATTACAGTCAATTTCATAATTCATTTTAAAAACTTTAAAAATATTGGATGGGGAAATAATAGGATGAAATACGTTTCAATTGCGCTGCTCACCAGCCTTGCATTGGTCGGCTGCTCAAAACCACAACAAGATGATGTAGAAAATAAAGAACTTACTCAAAAGATTGAAAAAATGTCATTGAATGATGCTGCCCCTGCACAGGCTGCTTCTTCTCCTTTGATTATCGCTCGAAATAAAATTACCCCTCCGCTTACCAAAACAGGTGAAAGCTTTCAGGAATTGATCAAAGATGAAGGGTACTTTTCCTTTTATCCACCGTATAAAACTATCTCTGGCTTGCAGATGTTTGCTGAAAATTCGGATGTGGCTGACTATTGTGCAAACTGTGTAAACTTCCAAACTGTTCTCAATGATTTAAGAAATGTACTAGCTTTAAAAAACAATCAAGTTTTGGTGATTGGACATACAGGTCAACAATTTCCAGCATTCACTTTTGCTTTAGGTGATGACTATTCTTTGCGTGCAGCTCATGATACAGCTATCAATTATATAAGATCGACAATGCAGGTCATTCCACCACAAAAAGATCAATTTGAAAGTACTGAACAATATCAACAACGTATTCAAACACTTCAAAAAGAACTGGATACTAAAAATGCCCATCTAAATTATGACTTAAAACTTTTAGAGCTCAGTTTAAATGCTACGTCTGCACAAAGCCAGTTCATGCCGAGCAGCTATACACCCAATGATCGACCGAAGGGTCCGATTGATAATTTTGTTTATTACGATGCTGACTCGAAACAATTACATTTTGAGAACATGAATTTCGCATCTGATCTTATTGTGAATTTCACAGCTCCATCCACGCCAGAGTTAGCACAAAATATCATTACGGCTGGTGGACAAAAATATGTCGGTTATATTTTTAACTTCAATAACCATAAATTGGAATTAGATAGCTTAGTCATTTATCAAACCAACATTACTCAAGCTGATTCTGCAAATGAGCCAATCGCAATCCTTGAACCAAGTACCATGTCCTTTCAACGCAAACATTTCAACGGCATAGAAAATGCGCCATTAAAGAAATTTGATGTGCCACTGAAAAAGCCAATTCCTTTTGATTTTAGCTTGGAAAACTACACGCCGATCGAGAAGGTATTTAAAAAGATCAGTGAATGACTCCCACTTTTATAAAAAGCAAAAAATTGATTTATCTAAAAATTAAATAAACAGAGTTGGGCTTTCGCCCAACCCTGTAGATCACAACATTCAATTAAATATAGGCATGTGTAATGAATTTTATTCCATCTGTTGTTTTATCCAGTGTGTTGCTGCTGACTTTAAGCGCATGTAATTCAGGCAATGATGCACCAAAGCCCAAAGATACCCAAACTCAAACAAGTGAGAATAGTACCGCTGAAACGACTCATCAATCCGAAGATGATTTTCCACCCGTTGATAAATCATTTCTGGAAGATGAGCCATATAATGCAGAGGAAGTGACTGAACCCAATGTACAAGAACAGTTTGAAGTCCGTGTTCGTCGTGAAGAATCACAATACTCCATGACAGGCTATAGCGATTTGTTAAACATCATGTCCTTGAACGATGCTCCAACCACCATTACAGGGGTGTTAATCAACCGTGGGAATTGTAGAAGTAAAGGTACTTACGATTACCAGAATATGCGTTATGGTTCTGTGGCAAAGGTCTACTTAGGCTGTTCAGCTGAATACGTGCGTGAAGTGACCATCACGACCAGCAGTGGCTTGACCTATACCTATAATTTTTAGGCATTTGCCCATTCATGCTTCAGTGGATTAGTGGTCTAAGCGCATTGTTTTTCTTAGACCACTTTTGAACTACAACTCAATTGATTTTTCTGAACAAAACTAATTCAACTTTAAAGGAATGCGTTCACAATCAAAAATCTTGCGACGAGTTCGCATCACCCTTAAATAATGATTTTTACTATTCGCATTGAAATCACTCTTGAGCAATTGCAAGGTACGTTGAATCTGTCTGTCATCCTGACAATTCACTGACCAACCTTTCTTGGCTTGTTCTTCAATGTAGGCTTCACCATAACCATTACTGAGTTCTTCCCACTTCGCTGCCAATTTATCGGCATGGTCAGATAAAGTCGTGTCCTGTGCCTGTCCTGCATAAATGAAGTATATCTGGAGGTAGTAACCCCGATCAGGATGATGTTTCATTTTCCAGATCACTGAATGGATGCAACGGAATAAATTGATCTCCCTTGCCCTGACCTCTCTAAACAAGGCATAGACATAACATTCAAATTCGTGAAATGCTAATGACGATACATCTGCCCTGATACTCAACCGCATTGGAAAGATCATTAAGCAATCTGTGTATTGCATGGTATCTAATAAAAAGCGTTCGACCTTTTTCGTTTCAGCTTTATTCTGCTTTTGGTCATATTGATGTCCATGCTGTATCAATTCAGATTTTGACTGGATATCAGCGATCATCAACTCAATCACATGATCGGGCAGGTCACGAATATTTTCATACAATCTATATTTATTGGCTTGAAACAAGGCTCGTTCAATTAGCTTAAAAATAATAATGGAATCAACATAGTCATAACCAGCAATAAAAAAACGTCTAGACTTGATAATTAGAGGAACAATTTGTTGCTTGAATTGTTCACAACTGATTTGGTCATCTACCACATCCTTGATAAATTTTTCAATTTCACAAAAGGTTTGAGCTTCATTGTAGGTCGTCATGAGAAAACACATCCTAGGTTATTTGTTCATATCACTAGGAGTGCCGTAGTTTTTTAATTGTTATTTGACTTAAAATCCACATATCTGCAAGGTTTGAGCAACACCTCTACGCCAATGCACTTCAAATTGACCTGTACCAAAGCTACGCATATACGGTATCTTTGCTCGTAAATGCTGTGCATACTTTTCAGGATTGACCAGATACATAGCAGCATTCAAGGCATTCGTTACTTCCACGGGGTTATCGCATCGAATAGGTCCTACCCCTAAGCGTTCATTCCGCATAAAGTTCTGCTTATATTCCGTAGTATTACAATTAAAGTGCACGCCTATATTACCCGTAATACTGTTCCACATTTGCCAAACTTGATCAGCAAGAAACCAGTCCTTCTGTCGTTTTGATGGATCATAAATCAGCAATAAATGGCAATGATAGCCTTTATCTACACCTTGCTCTAATGCCCATGCATAGCCTTGTAATCCCATGAAACATCCATCTTGATTGGCTATACGATTTCTTAAAATGTTCATATGCTGTTGAACATTCTCGATACCAATATAAACCTGTTGCTCTTTGAGATAGCCCAAATCGACACGTACAAATAACAGCTCAGAATAATGTGTCATGAGTTTAGTCAAATACTGATGCAGTGACCTTCGATTCTGCTCTTCTTGCTGAATAAAACGAGCATGCTCATTCCAATAATCATGTTTATATTGACTGAGTACACAACATAGGGTTTGAACCTGTTGAATATTAAAATTTAAAATCTGTGATGTAGATTGCCCATTCAGAAAATGATCAACCCAATCCTTACACTGAATAAAATATTGGATGGATACAGTGTAGTGAAGCTGTGCTGAATAGAAATACTGAAAGGCTTCATATAATGTACTCAATGTTTGTTTGAATTGTTGTTCACTCATCTGTTCAAAACAGACATCGTAAACAAAGTCTTCTATCGCAGTACAAATACTAGATTCATTCCAAAGAAATGTAGTCAAATTCATGTCGTGATACTCATCATGTTAGGATTCATATCACTGACTGATCTGTAATTTATTAATTATGCCGCATATATATGAGTAAAAAATCAATCACCAATAGAATAAGATGTTGATAAGTATATAATTAATAATAGATATAATAACTTTAATAACCTGCTAAGAGTGATGAACCATTCGACAATAGTTTGAGATGCTGACCTTACCTTTACCAAATGAAAATACTGAATCAGGATAAGCTAAAGTTAGTTTTTAGCACTTTTTTCAATATTTACCTTTGACCCCTTGATTAATACCTTCCTAATAGGGACTACTGGTCTTGGTTGGAAAATCTCATTGTAGGCTAAATATTTGATGACCGTTTGTTTGAACAGGTTTTGCTTTTTTCTGTTCTTAGCATCAAATATAACGAATTTTGAATTAAATTCTGGTTGAGATAAAAATATCTCAATCCACTTCGAACTATTGATAATATCTTGAGGCTCACAATTAATTTTAGTTTGTATGTGTTTATAAAGAAATCTATCCCAATACTCTACTATAGATTCCCCTACTTTATCGAGTTGCTTAATTTTTGTTCTGGGAAAGAAAAATAATACATCAGCAAATATCCTATTTTCATAACCAATATTCCAGCTTCCTAAATATCCTACGCCCATCGAAAGCGGCTTGGATCGTTTAGCAAAACGTACAAAACTGGTAAAAAGCTTGGAAAACTCCTCTTGAAGTAAGCCACTCCTGTATTTTTCCAATCTAAATTGCACCCTATACACCACTAGATCTTGCGTAAACAGATGATCGATATAATCAGTTGCTGTTACATAACGTCTCGCACAGATTTTGTGCTGAACAATATTTGCCTCAACTTTATTAAAATTTTGAGAAACTTGATTGGTCCGTATCTGAAGCCTACCATCCTGAAAAGTCTGCACTTGATATCTTTTTTTCAATGCTAGACTTTTAATATTTAACTCATCGATTTTTTGTAAATCTAAATTAAATTTACCACCATCTTGTATTTTTGAAAAAAATGATCTGATTTGTATCGCATTACTTGTAAGGAATAAACTCGTCATGCCATCAGATGAGTAGTCGAATAATCTCTTAATTTTTTCTTGCTCATCAAGTAGACTGAAATATTGTTGGCAGGATCTAGTGATCGAATAAGTCAGCTCATCCTTAGTTAAAGGATTAAACCCATTCCATTGACGTGGGAAATCAAAAAGACCTCCATTAGAAACCAATAAGTTTTCAATAAAAATCTCTAGGCGTATCCCAACCTCAGCCAAGTCTGTAAATCTTGTATCCGATTTTGCGTATTCCTTATAAACAAGTTCGGTAACTTTTATTCGTTCAATTGCATCCTGATCAAGATTTTGGTATTGCCAGACTTTCTGTGAATTATTGCCTTCAATGAGTTTTTGCCAAAATTCAATATGCTTACGGTATGCCTCATGAGGATCAAAAGGCTCAGATCTATCTTGCTTCCAAAAGATACCATTGATTGACAAAGATTCATTTTGGCTATCTTTATAGTCCAGCTTTATAATTCTATCGATATAAGCATAGTAACCCAAAATCCAAGATTTGAACTGCTGGATAAGTTCCTGCTGATGAGATGAAATTTTTGAGAAATCCTGCTTAGTGATTTTCTTGGATTCTGCTAACCAGTCGCTAATCTCTACGCCTGTTTCAAACTTATCTCGTATAATTTTTTCTTTTAGTTGCTCGATTTTAGCCTTTGTGCTTAGCTTACCTTTCCCATCAAAGAATAAGATGCAATGTAAATTCAAGCCATGCTGATGATCATTTTCATATTTAAAAAACCCATGTAAAAAATCAGGGAAGTCATTCAAATAATGATGAATTTTACCCGCATACCCCCAATTAATACGTCTAAAATCTTCATCAAAGTTTTCGTAATTATCTGTATGATTGTTTTTAAGTCGAATATCTAGACATAAAATTCTTATATTTTGATGATATGCAATGATTTCATCAAAGCAACTACATAGCCTATATAACTCACTTACACATATTTTATCATCAGCAACTCCATTCCAAGAAATGCTTCTTTTACTCCCCTTAATCCAATTCATTAGTTTTCTTATTTGTCTAGGAGAGAAATTTTGCTTAGGCGATTTATCCAAAAAATACGAGCTTTCACTACCTTTTATTTTTACTAAAAACTCAAATAGCCCAGAGGGAAAAATATCCTGACCTAACTTATAACCCAATCTTGGAATGAACATTGGCAAGATCTTAAGCTGATCAAAATATTGATAAGCATCCTTACCAAAATCACCATCCTCATTTCTATGATTCAGTTCGAATTCTTTTAATACCGAACTTTTTTCACCTAAAACATCCTCTATGAATTTGGAGTAATTTTCCAAGACCTCAACAGACTCCTTAAAAAAGGTCGTTCTATCCTGCTCTTCTTGTGACAATTCCGCATATGAGTGATGGGTCCGCAGTCTGAATAGCTTAAACACATCCATTTTATTAATATACATATTAAATTCAAAAAAAAAATAACAATAAACTATTGAATATACAATTATTAAAAATAAAAAACAATGAATTAGAATCCTATTAATCACATCATATCATCTCAAAAAAAATATATTTTATTCTTACTAATTACACATATGCCTAGTTTTTCCTTGAGTTTAAAATTCAGCAAAAAGACAATAGCACTGAACTAAAGAAAGTTTGGATTGACAGATCAAGGAATGCGGGAATTAGGCTTATAATTAGTTTTCAGTTTGACTTTTGAAACAAATCGAAGAAAAGTTCAATTCATCTTTAAGCATTAGTTACTCCAAAGATAACCAGTCCATTTAAAAATTATTTTTTGTTATAATGATTTAAATCAAGCTAATAATTATTTACCAAATTAAGGCTCCGAGAAAAGACTAGTGGATAATCATATTATTTTACGGTAAATAATGCGGTAACAGACCATTACCGCATAAATAATTATCAAATAATTCAAATAAATAAACTTATAGTTCGAGTCCCGCTGAGCGCACCATTTGGATATAAACCAATTCATTACTCAATGTATAAAATTATAAACAATTGATTTTAAATTAAATATAAGCCATTTAAGAAGATAACAACTCTCTAGCTTTTATCAATAAATCCTGTTGATCAATCTTAGATGGATGAAAACTAGCTTTATAGAATGCTAAATAATCAGGCAGTAAACGCCACATCATTTGTGTCAACCCTAAAAGCGTTTGAGCATTTTTTAAAAGTTGTGCTGGTGAATATAAAGTATTTTTACGGTCTTGCCAGACAAGGTCGCTGGTCATCACGATCGTGCTACTAATAAACCCCACTGTAATTGTTCGCATACTTCTGCGACGCTGAGGTAGATTAGCAAAAACCTGCTGATATACATCAAACGCTACGTGTTTATGTTCAATTTCTTCAACAGCATGCCAAAGCCACAGATTCTTCATATTTTCAGATAAACCCTTAAACATGACATTCGGATATTGAAGCATATAACCTGCCATCATCGCCGTAAAATGCTCAAGTGCGACCGTTGCAGCCAATTGACGGCGTTGACTCAAAGTCCGTAAGCGAATCATCTCCTGCTCATAAGCCTTTTCAAATTTTTTTAAATGATATTCGCTGCTTTGCACCAATTGATTAAATTGTTCATGAGCGCGGGCATGATGTGCCTCTTGACCAATAAAACCTGAAATATCTTTTTGTAATTGTTCATCATGAATTTGATCACGCACATTACGAACAGTTTCTACAAAAAAACGTTCTCCCTGTGGAAAGCTCATAGATAATGCTGTGAGAAAATGTGACATTAGCGTAGATTCAGTATAGTGCGCTTTGATTTTCTCAGGTTTAAACTGCGTTTGGCGCACCGTAATTGTATTATGTGACATTATGGCTTTCCTTCCCCTAAAACTAAAGCGCAAACAGCTTTAACTACATTAACAAGACCATCAAGAAATCATATATTCAACAGCAAACCGACAAGAGCTGCTTCATCCCTTGAACAATCTTAGATATAAATTCCTACTTAGTTCCAAATTAGAACTATGATTAAATTATAATCTACTATTCATGCTGTCAATTTGTTTTTCATGTATTTTCTCAATTTGTCCCATAAAGATATTTTGTGACCTTAAAGCGGTTATTTGCTAAATCAAGACTAGATAAAACGATAGATGCTCCTAAATATCCCAAGACTTTTCAATTGATGTGATTTGACTATGAACGCTTTGATGTTCTGCTTGTTTTACTGTGCACCATAATTCCATAAATTCTTTACCTAAATATTCTGCAAGTATCTTGTTATTTTTAAATAATTTTAAAGCTTCCATTTGCTCAATTGGCAATAAATAATGTTTAGATTTGAAGGTAAGTTGATTGTTTTGTTTCGGTACTTCTAATTGATGTGTCAAACCATAAAGTGTGCCGATCAAAATCATAGCAATGCTCAGATAAGGATTACAATCTGCTCCTGCCACACGATATTCCAATCTTTGATTTTCTTGATCAGAGCATGGTATTCGAATAGCCACATTACGGTTATTCAGTCCCCAACTTGCCTCTAAGGGAACATGATGACCTTTTTTAAAACGTCTAAAAGAGTTTAAATTGGGTGCCAAAATTGCCATCGAAATTGGCATTAACCATAGCAAACCACTGATGACTTTTAAGAGATCTTGAGATAATTCATCTTCCCAAGAACTAAAAATATTGTTTTGATCTTGATCAAGCAAACTCATATGAAAATGCATGCCACTGCCCGCTTTTAATAGATCTGGCTTGGCAAGAAAATTTGCGCGAAATCCATGCTTATGTGCAATTTGTTTGATGGTTCGTTTTAACAACATAATCTGATCACATAACTTTAAAAGATCACATGTATGTTGCAGATTAAGCTCATATTGCCCTGAAGATGCTTCAGAAATAATTCCTGTAATCATAATATTCTGTAGTTTAGCGATAGCTTCAATCTCATCCAAGATTTGTTGATGTGTATCAGAGAGATGAATATCAAAGCACTGTGTTGTCGTCTCTTCAGCCTTTTCTATCCCATTTAAAGGTTGTAAATAAAATTCTATTTCTGCGGCGATACAAGGGCGATAATTTCTTTCATGTAACTGTTTAAGTATTTTTTTTAAAATATTACGAGGTTCAATCAAACAATCTTGATAATGAGCATCTTTCATCGTCAATAGTAATTGGGCATTGGTTTCAGGCTCAATGGCACAAGGTTGCAATGAACCTAAAATAGGCTGACACAAATGATCTGGTTCACCAATAAATTTACCTAATCCTGTTTCTTCTATCACATTTCCATTTAGACTCATCGCATAAATAGAAAGGGGTAAATAACATGCTTTGACCAATTGTGTTAAGCATTTGACATCAATTCTTTTACCTCGTAGATGTCCATTCAGATCATACAAATAAATATCAATATGTTGTGTATTTGGATACTTTTCTAAATAATGATCTACTTCCTCTAAAAACAATCCCTTATCGAGCATAATATTTTCAGATTTTTGCTCATTTGATTGATTAATCGCATTATTAAAATTTAATAGCTGATTCAACTCTACAAAGACAGCATTCATAAATTAAACCAAGTTCATATTGTTATGAATAGGATAATTTATGCTTATAAATATGTAACGTTAAGATAATATAAACATATCTAAGCTCAGTATAAATTTAACGTAAAATTTAAGTAACCATTTAGAATTTTGTTAAGCATCATAAGCACTGACCGATGTAATTTTACGAATTCTAACAGTCAATTCCTTCACGATATAATTGACAGATACAACCAACATCAAACCAATAATAAAAGATCCAATGATATCAAATGGAAAATGAACCCCAACATAAATCCTTGATAAACCAACGACCATACCGACAAAAATACCAAATACACCAATCTTCTTAAAACCTGCTAACCAATATGAAAAGGCAATGATTGTGATGGTTAGGGTATGCTGACTGGGAAATGATGAGCTTGGACCATGCCCAATAAGTTGATGACCTAGTCCTATTTCAAACGGACGTGGATGATGGTAGAAGATTTCAGCTAAATCACTCAGGATTAAAGAAAGCAACACAATTAAAAGTGTTTTAGCGAATAAAAAATTATAGGTCTTCCATTTTAAAACCAATAAGAACAAGAGAAAACATATAAAAACTGTATTCAAATCATGTGCCGTGAATATGGCAATTCTATCTAAAACAGGACTTTGAGTTGCAATCGAGTTGATACAATCAAACAAATAGATGTTTAAGCTTTCGAAGATCATTGCATCTTTATCTTTATTAGATTAACTCGTCGCAATATATAAGCTGATCATGAAAGAATTATTAATGTAGTAGTCAAAATCCTATTTTTGAAATCATATGCCGCGCTTTACACCAAACTAAGCAAACTTTTTACGATGTTGATTAGGTGAATTCCCTGTCCAATGGCGATAAGCTTTCCTAAAGTTTGAAGTATCTGAAAAACCAAGTCTTTCGGCAATTTCATCCATGCTTAATGTCGTTGCAGCCAAATACTCATCAGCAAGACGTGTTCTCGTGCTATCCAAGATGTCTTGATAACTCACATTCAGATCGGCTAAACGACGATATAAGGTTCTTTTGGATAAATGCAATTGATCTGCCATCTGTTGAGCAGTTGGAAAATTGCCAACGCTATCCAAGAAAATAAGACGAATCGTTTTAATCAGTTCAGATTCTTCATCATTCTCATCTCCCAGCATCCGCTCACAAAAGGATTGACACATATCTGCGGTAATCGGATTTGCATTTGGACAAGGCGCATCTAACCATGCTAAATCGAAATGCCATTGCATCACCTCTGCATCAAATTCCACAACACAGCCAAACACCTTTTGATATTCATCTGCATATTCAGGGGCTGGATAAGGTAGTAATAACCTTTTAGCCTGAAACGGTGCTTCAAGTACGCACTGAATTAAGGTTTGCATTGAACTAAACCAGAACTCGCAAATTAATGGCAATAAATGTCCTAAAGCGATAATTTCCTTAGCTTCAAAAATTGCAGCATCATTTTGTATATAAAATGATTTTTGTAATACTGGACTGGCTAATTTGATATGACGAATGCCAAGTTCGACGGCTTGTTGAAAATTGCGGGAAGAGTAAAGTGCATAACCATACACCCCGAAATCTGATAATTTTTGTTTTTGCCCTGCCCGAAGCCCAATCAATGGATCTTTAGACAAGGATTGGATATTTTGAAATAACTTCAACTTTTGATATTGAGATATTGTTGTGGTCGCACTTGTCAGCGCATCATGCGCAATACCCGTACCGTCCAATATCTGAGCGATGGAATATCCTTGCTTCTGCATTTCATCAAACAGACTGGTTAAACCGAGTATAGGCGTGCCCTGACCGAATAGCGTATGATCATAACGAGCTTCAATATAGATATTTTGCTCAATATTCTGTTTAGGCATTTTCACTTTATCCATTCGGTCAGTAGATAATGGCACTAAATTACTTTTTGTTGTCTCAATTTAACATCGACTAAAAATTCAATCAATCATAAAGTCTATTTCTACCCATAAGCATGGAAGGAGCAACAATGACACTTTCTCATTCGCAGGAATTTAGCGATTCGGCAACCAAACATATGCACATGGTATTCGCCCAACAACGTGCTGCTTTTGATGCGAATCCTTATCCTGATCTCGATGCTCGACGTACAAAATTATTCAAACTTAAAAAACAAATTATTCGTTACCAAGATGTTATCGCTGCTGCCATCAATAGTGACTTTAGTTCTCGATCACTCGATGAATCTAAATTATTGGATTTATTAGGCTCTGTGTTGGAAGCAGAACATGCCATTCGACATTTACGTAAATGGATGCGACCAAGTAAACGCCATACTGAATTACTATTTTTATCAAATCGCCTCGCTGTCCAATATCAACCGAAAGGCATCGTTGGCGTGATTGTTCCTTGGAACTTCCCTGTCTATTTAGCACTTGGGCCATTGGTTGCGGCAATCGCTGCTGGCAATCGAGTCATGATTAAACTGCCCGAAATTACGCCTGCCACCAATGCAGTGCTGAGACGTATGCTGGCTGAAGTTTTTACTGAAGATGAAGTTTGTATTTTCGGTGAAGAAATTCTTGATCCTGCACAATTCACATCACTCCCTTTTAACCATATTGTATTTACAGGTTCACCTGCAATTGGTCGAGTGGTGATGCGTGCAGCAGCAGAAAACCTAACGCCTGTCACATTAGAATTAGGTGGTAAATCCCCTGCGCTTGTC
Source organism: Acinetobacter tjernbergiae DSM 14971 = CIP 107465 (assembly GCF_000374425.1). Taxonomy (GTDB): domain Bacteria; phylum Pseudomonadota; class Gammaproteobacteria; order Pseudomonadales; family Moraxellaceae; genus Acinetobacter; species Acinetobacter tjernbergiae. The sequence continues at coordinate 14,498 of NZ_KB894376.1, forward strand.
AGTCGACATTATCCCTTAGCCGATGCAGCTAAACGTATATTGCATGGCAAGGCAACTAACTGTGGGCAAATCTGCGTTGCACCTGACTATGCGCTTGTGCCGAAAGAACAAGTGAATCAATTTGCAGAAGAATGCAAAAAGAATTTTACGGCGATGTATGGCAGTAATATCAGCAATAATTCTAACTACACCTCTATCGTCAATGATCGCCATTTCAGACGTTTATTAGAAATCCTAGACGATGCAAAAGCCAAAGGCGCACAAATTATTGCCTGTGCAGAATATGATCGTGACAAAGATGCACGTCGTATGCCTGTACATATTGTACTGAATTGCACACCCGATATGCGTATTCTAAAAGAAGAACTGTTTGGCCCAGTATTGCCCGTAGTTGCTTACGATAGCCTTGATGATGCAATTGCCTATATCAAAGCAGGTGAACGACCTCTAGCACTCTATTGTTTCACTCATGATTCAACTGAACGTGACCACATCTTAAAACAAACTCATTCAGGTGGTGTTACGATTAATGATTGGGGTTGGCATGTGGTCAACCATGATGCACCATTTGGTGGTATTGGTAACTCTGGTATGGGAACTTATCACGGTGAGGAAGGCTTCCGTGAGCTATCACATGCGAAAACAGTTTTTGCTCGTCATCGCTTCTTCCCAACGCAATTATTCTATCCACCTTACGGCACTTGGGTGCAAAAACTTGCTTTGAGTTTCTTTTTGAAAAAAGGCGATCCAAACTTAAAATAAACGGTTTATTCGTCAGAAAGAGAGTTTTGCAAACTCTCTTTTTATTTTCAATTTAGGATTGTCCTTGGAAACGTAACCCCACGCCTGCAATGGTAAAAATATATTTTGGAGTAACCGCAGAATCTCCAATTTTGGTACGGAGTTTTTTCACCAAGATTCGAAGATAATGGGTATCTTCTTCATGGCTAATGCCCCATAACTCGGTCATAATTTGCTTTTGCGTAACAATCTTCCCCTGATGACGAATCAATAGTGCTAATAGTTGAAATTCTTTTTTGGTGAGGACAATTTCTTCCTGAGCAAACGTCACCATATGCTCAGCCACATCCACAGATAATTGACCATCATCAAATACAATGTTCTGTTCAGACTGTTGTGGTTTATTGCGAAACATCACTCGAATACGAGCGCATAATTCCTGAATGCTAAACGGTTTGGTCACATAATCATTCGCGCCTGCATCGAGCAATTTAATTTTTTGATTTTCATCAGGACGTGCAGACAACACAATCACAGGAATATCTGACCACTGTCTCATCTCGGTCAACACCTGCTGTCCTTCCATATCAGGTAAACCCAAATCTAAAATCAGTAAATCCGCACCCCGTGTTGCCAAAATTTCTAAGCCTTTCATGCCATTTTCAGCAACATGCACCTGATAACCTTGCGCACGTAAAGCAATGTCTAAAAATTTTCGAATTTGAGGTTCATCATCAATAATTAAAATTGATGCATTCGGATAGATTGTTTGCGGCATAAATAATAATTTTAACCCTGATGTAACGGTAATCGTATGCGAATTAAGGTGCCTTGACCATCTGTTCCAGCAAAAGCTTCGATACTGCCCATATGAGCGCCAATAATGGCTTTGACAATCGCAAGTCCTAAACCTGTACCTGTTTTACCGCGATCGCCACGCTGCATGGTATAGAACATATCAAAAATTTGTTCACGTTCATCTTCAGGAATGCCGCCCCCCTGATCGATAATGTCAATTTGCAGAAATTGTTCCTGTTGCTGAATCTTTATTTCAATCGGAACATTATCTGGTGAAAACTTGGCTGCATTTTCCAAGACATTAAAAATGGCTTGTTCAATCAAAGCAGGATGCACATACAATTGAGGAAGTTCTTCCGCCAAAGCAACCTCAATTTTGACCTCAGGCTGATAGCGTTTAAGCCGTTGAGTTGCCGAGCCAATCAGTTCATCCACACCGATCCAAGTACGGCTTAAAGTCAACCCCTGATGACCTAAACGAGTCATGTCCAACAGGTTTTGAATATAACGATCCAATCGTTCCCCTTCAATGTGAATGGTGTCTAATAATTCATGGCGATCACTTTCAGGCATCTGTTCACCATAATATTTAAGCGTATCTGCTGAACCAATCATCGCGGCTAAGGGTGAACGTAAATCATGCGATACCGAAGACAGCAAGGCGGAGCGGAGCTTTTCCGTTTCAGCCACCACACGAGAGTTTTCCAACTGTAACGAGAGTTGAACCCGAGCAACAGTTTGCGCAATATCTTCAATCATCAACTCAGTTAAACGTTGCAATTCAAAACTGATGGTTTGAGCATTTTGATGAAAACGAATTGCAATCACGCCATATTCTTTCACTAAATTCAGCGGAATGAACCACCAATCAGAATTGGTCAACGTATTGGTAAAACGTCCACAGGGTTTCGCATTCTTCTGCGTCCAATCTGCGGCAATTTGATCTTTTTCATTTAAGACGGATGGATCACCTAAAGACTGATTTTCAACTTTTAACCAAACCGTGGCATTTAATGAAGTTTCCAAATGTTGTTTGGCGACATTTAACACCTGTTCAATATCCACACAGGTCGATAGCTTGCGCTCTAATTCTTGTAACTGTAACGACACTGAATTTGCAGCACGTAGGCTAAGCACCTGAGCGCGTAATTGGTTGGCTAAACGCCCGACCAGTAAAGCTGAGACAATGAACGTGATAATGGTAATCACCCCACGTTCAGCACTAATCATAAAGGTAAAGCGAGGCTCGATAAAAAAGTAGTTATAGAGTAAAAAACAGATGAATACGCTGATAATCGTAATCAACATGCGTGCGCGTATCGCAACCAATAATACAGTCACAATAAAAATTAAGGCTAAATCACTATACCCAATAAAATGATCACTGATTGCAGCCACAATCAATCCTAGCAATACAATGATAATACTTTCAAACACTTCACGTTGATTAAATGCCAAACCTTGTTCCAGCCAAGATGAATGAGCCAGATCTTTCTGCAAACGCTTTTCACTATTTTTGGCTTTCAAAGGCTGAACAAAGGTGATTTCAAAAGGATGCTGTTTCTCTAACAGTTGATCGGCAATATGATCTGAAAATAGGCGTTGCCATAGCGATTTTTGAGGGCTTTTACCGAGCAAAATATTAGATGCACCATAATCATAAGCCGCTTGTAAAATGGTCGATGCAATATGATTGCTATACAGCAAATAGGTATCTGCACCAAGCTTACGCGCTAGATTAAAAGCCTTCGTCACTGCAAAGGCTTGGGTCGTTTCAACCTTACTTTTTTGAATTGAAATGACGCTCCACGTTGCATTGCGCCTTTCTGCAATCCGATGGGCACGGCGCACCAAATCTTCAGAGAATTCAGAACCATCTATCGCCAACATGACATGATTTTGAATCGGAATAATCTGCCCTTGCGCAACAAATTTTTCTCGATAATCAATATCGACCTGCCCTGCAACAGTTTGAATTGCCAGATCACGTAACGCTGTCAAATTTGCAGCTTTAAAAAAACCTTGTAATGCATGGGGGGCAACATCGGCGAAATAAATCTTGCCATGATTCATCCGTTCTAATAATTCAGGAACAGGTAAATCAACCAGTCGAATATCTTTCAAACGTTTAAGTAGTGCATCGGGGACAGTTTCAGTGACCCGAATCCCCGTAATTTGAAAAACCACATCATTGAGGCTTTCCAAATGCTGAATATTTAAGGTGCTATAGACATCAATGCCTGCATCCAACAACTCATTGACATCTTGCCAACGATATTCATGCCGACTATTGGGAACATTTCGATGTGCAAGTTCATCAACAAGCACAATTTGAGGCTTTAATTTAAGAATTTGGTCGAGATCCATCTCATTCAACATTCGCCCCTGATATTCCACAGGCTTCCTTGCAATAACATTCAACCCTTGAATCAAAGCTTCGGTGTCAGATCGACCATGAGTTTCCACCACACCGACCACCACATGCTGCCCTTGTTGCATCAATTCATGCGCTCGGGTCAGCATGGCATAGGTTTTCCCTACCCCAGGTGCTGCACCCAAGAAAATGGTCAAACGTCCAGATTGTTCACGTTGACTATGTGCCAACCATGCATCTGCTTTGTTATTACGGTCGATCTGCATAATTACGCTCTATCAACGTGTGGTCGATGACAATTGATCTAAGGCTAAATTTAGCTGTAGCACATTGACCCGCGCTTGCCCATAGACGCCGAATTGTGCAGGCTGAATTTGTTGTTGTACCAAATCACGCACTCGCTGCTCAGGTAAATGATGTTGCTGTGCCACGCGTTTCACCTGTAATAAAGCACTTTCAGGTGAAATATCTGGGTCGATTCCGCTTCCTGAAGCCGTCACCATCTCATTCGGCACGTGTTGCTCAGTAATATGATTATTCTGGGCGAATTGCACTGTTCGCTCTTTAATTTGTTTTTGTAAATCAGGATGAGAGATTGCCAGATTACTGCCTGCCATGCCATCGACATTGTAACTTACCGCACTTGGTCGTCCATGAAAATATTGTTCACTAACAAAGTTTTGTCCTACCAAGTTTGAACCAATAATTTTACCATTCAGTTCAATCACACTACCATTGGCTTGTTTGGGAAAGATCAACTGCGCAATCGAGACACTTGCTGTAGCGTACAACATGCCTGCAATGAAAAAACCAACCACAATCAAACCAAGACTCGGACGTAGGACTGAATGTCCTTGACTAGATAATGCTAAGTCCTGTTGATTCAATTGCTCATGACTCAATAAAGTATTCATATGTCACTCCTAAATCCACAATGACACAACAAGGTCAATCAGCTTGATCACAATAAACGGAAAGATCACACCACCTACACCGTAAATCAGCATATTACGGCGTAACAATTGCAGCGCACTGGCAGGTTTGAATTGAACGCCTTTGAGTGCCAATGGAATCAACATTGGAATAATCAAGGCATTAAAGATCAATGCAGAAATTACTGCACTGCTTGGACTACTCAATTGCAAAATATTCAGTACCCCAAGTTGTGGAATCGCCACGGCGAATAACGCAGGTAAAATCACAAAGTACTTAGAGACATCATTTGCCAACGAAAAAGTGGTTAATGCGCCACGAGTAATCAATTGCTGCTTACCAATTTCCACTACATCTAGCAATTTGGTCGGATCGGAATCCAAGTCCACCATATTGCCTGCTTCTTTGGCTGCTTGGGTACCCGAATTCATGGCTAAACCAATATCTGCCTGCGCCAAGGCAGGTGCATCATTGGTACCATCACCCACCATTGCGACCAATTTTCCTGCTGCTTGCTCATTACGAATGCACGCCAATTTGTCCTCAGGTCTCGCTTCTGCAATATAGTCATCCACCCCTGCTTCGGCAGCAATCGCAGCCGCGGTTAATGGATTGTCTCCTGTGACCATAATGGTTTTGATGCCCATCTCACGTAACAGTGCAAAGCGTTCTTTAATGCCTTGCTTAATCACATCCGACAGTTCAATCACCCCTAAAATATTGTGATTTGAAGCCACCACAAGTGGTGTTGCACCTTTAGAAGCCACTTGTTCTACACGAGTTTTAAGCTCAATGTTGTCTTTGATTTCTTGATGGGTAAAGTTAAGAATGGCATCGACAGCACCCTTACGAATCTTTTGCCCTGTCGCTAAGTCCACACCCGATAAACGTGTTGAGGCACTAAATTGAATGAACTCGGCATCTTTCGGCTCTTGGATGCTTTCACCTAACTCTTTCCCAAGGCTGATGATCGACTTCCCTTCAGGCGTTGGATCAGCAAAAGAAGTCAGCATTGCTGCTTGGCGTAACTCACTTGGTGTCACACCTGCCAATGGATAAAAAGCGGTGGCTTGGCGATCTCCATAGGTGATCGTGCCTGTTTTATCCAAGAGCAACACATCAATATCACCCGCAACTTCAACCGCTTTCCCTGATTTTGCTAAGACATTGGCTTTTAAAGCGCGGTTCATCCCTGCGATACCGATTGCAGGCAGCAAGCCGCCAATCGTAGTTGGAATCAAACAGACCAATAGGGCAATCAGCAAAACCATACTGATTTTGATCCCGACCATTGATCCAATAACAGGTAAAGTCAGCACCACCACAATAAAGGTGATGGTCATAATATTGAGTAAGATACTCAACGCGATCTCATTTGGTGTTTTTTGACGGTTGGCGCCTTCAACCAATGCAATCATACGATCCAAAAAGCTATGCCCTGCTTCATTACTGACTCGGATAATAATTTCATCGGACAGCACCTTGGTTCCACCAATCACGCCTGAACGGTCAGTATTGGCTTCACGCAGTACAGGCGCAGATTCACCTGTAACAGCTGATTCATTGATGGTCGCAAAACCCTGAATAATTTCACCATCCGCAGGAACAATTTCACCTGCTTTGACGATGACTAAATCATCCTTTTTGAGTAGGTTTGCAGAAATCACTGTCGGGATGGCATTTAAATCGAGAATACGATTTGCAGTTAAATTTTCACGCGCCTGACGTAATGATGCAGCTTGTCCCCGACCTTTGGCTTCTGCCACCGCCTCGGCATAATTGGCAAATAAGACCGTGACCAATAAAATCAAGCTTAGGGCTAAACCAAAACCTAAACTGGCATTTCCTATCAAAGTGGCAACAAGGGTTAAAACTGTTCCCACCCAGACACATGCCATCACTGGATTTTTAAACGCGTGTTGAGGCAGCAATTTATGGAAAGTTTGCTGAATAATTTCTTTATTCAAGATATCCATCTGTTGTGTCGCATTTGAATGTTTCATTGTGCTTGCTCCACGCTTAAACTTTTATCGATAAATAGTCAGCAATTGGTCCGATCACCAACACGGGCATGAATTGCAATAAGGTCAGAATCAATACAATCCCGATTAAAGTCAGGGCAAAGGTTGGAGATTCGATCTGTAAAGAAGCTTTGCTTTCGGCTGCTTGCGGTTTGGTTGCTAAACTGACTGCAATTAAGACTGGAATGATCAGCACGCTATAACGCCCTGCTAATAACGCCACGCTCGCACTCAGATTCCACCAAAGCGTGTTATCACCTAAACCTTCAAAACCCGAACCATTGTTGGCATAGGCAGAGACATACTCATAAAACACTTGGCTAATACCGTGAAATGCTGGATTTGAATTTCCTGTCATTGATGGGAATGCAATTGCAATCGCAGTCAAACCAAGAATCACCACAGGTTGTAAGAGAATCACCAGCGCTAATAACTTAATTTCAGTGACTTCAACTTTTCGCCCAAATAATTCAGGGGTACGCCCTGTCATCAAACCTGCGATAAATACCGCTAAAAATAGGTAAATAAAGAACTGTAATAAACCACACCCTATGCCGCCCCAAATGGCATTGATCAACATATTGCACAGTTCAACCAATCCCGTCAGTGGTGAGGCAGAGTCAAGCATCATATTCACAGAGCCGTTATTGACTTGTGTAGTCAAACTTCCCCACAATGCCGATGCATCAGCACCGAAACGCATTTCCTTCCCTTCCATCAAAGCAGTATTTGGAGTGAGCGAAGATTTTTCAGCCCACAGGGTCAATAGCGTTGAAGAAAGTGACATCAACAACATGCTGCCAAAAATCATCCACATCAGTTTTTTGCGTTGAATAAAACGCCCCACCATAAACACCGCAGAAAGTGGAATCAGTAAAATCGCAATCATCTCAATCACATTGGACAGTGGTGTTGGATTTTCTAAAGGCACACTACTGTTTGGGCCATACCAGCCACCACCATTACTACCCAGTTGTTTAATTGCCACCATCGGTGCAACAGGGCCAAGTGGAATATGTTGAGTTTTGACTTCTGTGCTTTGCTCTAAAACTTGCGCTGTTGGCCCCGTAGATAAGGTTGCTGGCACACCTTGAAAAGTGAGCAGTAAATAAAAAATAAACCCCAAAGGAATGAAAAATCGAAATAGTGGTCGAATGATATCCATCCAATAATTACCCAGATTAATACGATTCCATTTGTTTTGATCTAGGTCTTGTTGTTGAGCTGATTGTAAAAATAATGCTCTTAACATAGCGACTAATAAGGCAAGTCCCATAATTGGCGACAAATATTGCAACCCCACAATTACCGTCATTTGTGACAGATAGGACAGTTGAGCCTGTCCTGAATAATGTTGCTGGTTGGTATTGGTCAGAAATGAAATGGTGGTGTGTAAAGCCAAGTCCCAATTCATATTCGGAATATGATCAGGATTCAATGGTAGCCATGCCTGTGTCATTAAAATAGTAACACTCGCCCCAAGCAGTAGAACATTACTCAGAACAAAAGCACCTAGATATTGCCGCCAGTTCATGCCCACTTGCTTCACATTTAGAACAGCGTAGATTGGTTGTTCAATCCACTTAAAGAAGCTGTCACTTTTCATTGGTTTGGTTTGCATTACATCCGCAAGATAGTGTCCTAGCGGATAAGCCAACAGCAATGAAAGGATAAATACTGAAATAAATTCCCACATAGCATATGCCATTTAAAATAGGTCAGCTTTAGTATGGAAATTGAGAGCGTAAATTCTCTATATTGAAAAAAGTAAGAGGCGTAAATTTTGCGTAAACTTACTTAAAATGGATCTTAAATCGCTAAAAATTGAGTGATTTTTTAAATATGAAGAAAAAAAATGTATTTTTTACAAAAAATCTTTGACCTTAGGAATTTTTTTTTTTGAAAAAATGCAAAAAAATAACACGCTAGTTTTTAGTTAATAATCTATATTTATCATTATATTACCAGTAAAAATAGAAATATACACCAACATAAATAGCATTATTTTTATCCTGTTTCATGTCATCAATCGTACTGGGTAGTTCATTTAGAATATTTACTCTTATTTTAATTATGGTATTTTTGTTACATGAAGTTATAGCAAATCATGTGTGGTAAATGATTTGGCTTAGCAATGATAGCTTCTCTACCTAAAAAATCTTGAAGTTCAAGGAAAGATTTAAAATGAAATTAAAACATCTTAGCACTGCCATGATTTTAGCGACGCTGCCTGCAACTGGAGTATTTGCAGCAGCATTAGATCGTTCAGGTCAGTCTATATCTGCCTTTTTACAACCAGGTAACTATTTTGAAGCTGGTCTTTCGGTTCTAGATCCAACTGTTGAGGGGAAAGAAGCAGGTGTAACTGCAACTCAACGTGAAATTGGCGATATGGGTGATGATTACATGTTCCCAAGCGCCGCAGTAAAGCTTCAGCTTACTGACAATATCTCTTTTGGTCTACTCTATGACCAACCATTTGGTGCTGATGCAAAATATACGGGTGATAACGTTTTTGTATCAAACTCTAATGACGGTGTATTATCAGCAAAATCTATTGATGGTATCGTCACAAAAAACGCGATTGCCCTATTACAAGCTAATAACCAACCTGTAAATGCGCAAACAATTGCAGCTGCTAAAGCTCAAGTACAAAGTAGCCCAAAATTTCAACAATTAGCTGGTGCTTTAAATGCGGCTAAAAACTATCTTGGTTCAAGCACCTCTTCAAATAGCACTCAAGTTGAAGTAGATACACAGAGCCTTTCTATGGTTTTTGGTTTTCAACCAAATAAAAACCTTAATTTTTACGCTGGTCCTGTAATTCAAACTGTAAAAGGTAATGTAAACCTTCGTGGTGAAGCATATAGCGTTTACAATGGCTATGATGCAGATATCAAAGAAACAACAGGTACTGGTTGGTTAGCAGGCGCTGCATATCAAATTCCAGAAATTGCACTCAAAGCTTCTTTAACTTATCGTTCAGAAATTGATCATAATGTGAATATTAAAGAAGATCTCTCGTTATTAGCATTCCCTGGTTTAGCAAATGTACTTGCAGGTTTAGGTGTTGACCCAACTAAACTTTCAGCACTATCTGCCGACAAGAAAACTAAAATTACGACACCTCAATCTGTAAACCTTGATTTCCAAACAGGCATTATGGCAAATACCGTTGCCTTTGCTAATGTTCGTTGGGTAAATTGGAAAGATTTTTCAATCCAACCTTATAAATTTGGTGAACTTTCGAAAGTGCTCGGCGGTGCAGGCTTAGTTGCAGGCAAGCCAAATGGTTTCAACCTTGTTGAATATTCAGATGACCAATGGTCTGTGAATGCAGGTGTAGGGCGTAAACTTAGCGAGCAATGGGCTGGTAACGTTTCTGTAGGTTGGGATTCTGGTGCTGGTAACCCTGTAACAACATTAGGCCCAACAGAAGGTTATTGGAATGTAGGTTTAGGAGCTCAATATAGCCCTACTCCAGCAACCTTTATTGCTGGTGGTGTGAAATACTTCTGGTTAGGCGATGCTAAAGCTCAAACTGGCGCTCAATCAGGCGGAGAAGATTATGTCGCTGAATTTAAGAGCAATAATGCAATCGCTTACGGCTTGAAAATTGGTTATAAATTCTAATCCATACTGTTAAAAAAAGACCATCATCAGATGGTCTTTTTTTTCACAATTGAATTTGTTCCTCAAAAATCAACATACTCTCCACGAGAATTAATTACAATCAATGACTTATAATAAAATTAATTAAACTAACTAGTATATAAAATTACATGACTCAAGAAATTTCCATGACTTTATCAGTTCATTTATGGACATTTGTAAAATATTTAGGCTTTAAAAAATTGTGTTACTTTTCGCAACATTATTGTTACAAAGCGATATGAGAGAAATATCAATGAAGCTTAATGCGATTCAGCACGCTCTTTTACTTAGCTTACTCCCAAGCACTTCAGTTTTTGCAGCAGCATTAGACCGTTCTGGTCAGTCTATTGCACCTTTTTTACAACCAGGCAATTATTTTGAAGCAGGTGTCTCAGTTCTTGATCCAAATGTATCGGGGAAAGATACTTCACAAAATGACACAGGTGATATGGCAAATTATTACTATTCGCCAAACGCTGCTTTAAAACTTCAAGCAACCGAAAAATTCTCTATTGGCCTTATTTATGACCAACCTTATGGAGCTGATGCAGAATACAAAGGCAAAAATAACTTTATTGAAAGTCGCCCTTTTCCATTTAAAGGTGGTACTTCAGTTACAGTTGATACTGAAGATTTGAATTTAATTTTAGGTTATCAACCAAATCAAAACTGGAACATATATGCAGGTGCAGTTTATCAAACATTAGATGCAACGGTATTATTACGTGGTGTAAGTTACAGTGCTTATAGTGGTTATGACTTTAAAACTGGACGTGATGAAGCTCTTGGTTGGTTAGCTGGTGTCGCTTATCAAATTCCAGAAATTGCACTCAAAGCATCTTTAACATATCGTGCAAAAATCAAGCATGAAATGAATGCTTATGAAAAGCATGGTATTGCAGGAATGACTCTATCAGCAGATCTAAATGCGGGTTTAATTCAAATTAATAAATCTGAAGGTCAAACAGAAATCACCACACCTCAATCTGTTAATCTTGATTTTCAAACTGGAATTATGGCAAATACTGTTGCTTTTGCTAATTTACGTTGGGTAAATTGGAAAGACTTTGCCATCCGTCCATATAAATTTGGTGAAGCTTCACTTTTATCAGATATTGTAAAAAATACTGGTAAAAAAGATGGTTTTGATCTTGTTGCTTATACTGAGGATCAATACTCAATTAATGCTGGTGTAGGACGTAAACTTAATGACCACTGGGCAGGTAATGTATCTGTTGGTTGGGATTCAGGCGCAGGCAATCCTGTAACTACACTTGGTCCAACCGAAGGTTATTGGAATGTTGGTGTTGGTGTTCAATATAGCCCTGCTCCGAATTACTTTATTGCTGGTGGCGTAAAGTATTTCTGGTTAGGAGATGCTAAAGCTCAATCAGGTTCTCAATTCAACACACCTGGTTATGTTGCTGAATTCGAAGACAATAATACCATCGCTTATGGTTTGAAAATTGGTTACAAATTCTAATCAATTCCCCTAACCCCTCTTTTACAGAGGGGAACACCCTCCTTTAAAAAAGGAGGGTTGGGGAGGATTCGTTATTCTGGAATATTACGCTGTGAAACAGAACGAATCGCCTGCTTTAGCGCCTCATAACCATGGAGTGGCTGGAACTGAGGGAATTCAGCAATCACATTTTCTGGCGCATCAAATAAGAAACCATGATCCGCTTCACCCAACATGGTCGTATCATTATAAGAATCACCTGCCGCAATTACACGGAAATTTAAACCATGTAATGCTTTTACCGCTTGACGCTTTTGATCAGGCTGACGCAATTTATAAGCAGTGATCATACCATTCTCATCTGTCTCAAGTTTGTGACAGAAAATCGTTGGCCAACCCAGTTGTTTCATTAACGGATGCGCGAATTCATAAAACGTATCTGACAAAATAATCAGTTGGAAATGTGTACGTACCCATTCAACAAACTCTTTTGCACCTTCAAATGGCCCCATATCAGCAATCACAGCTTGGATATCATTTAAGCCCAAACCATGCTCTTTTAAAATGTTTAAACGTTGAGTCATCAAAACATCATAATCTGGAATATCACGCGTTGTTGCTTCTAATTCTTTAATGCCTGTTTTCTTGGCAAAGTTGATCCAGATTTCAGGTACAAGTACCCCTTCAAGGTCTAGGCATACGATTTCCATGAATGCATCCAATGTTGATTAAAAATTGCTGTATCATACCATTAAGATTTTCATTTTTGCGCTGTTGTTGAATAAAACGGTTTTATTCTGCAAGATAAAATTGATGACAAGTAAACTGCTTTGCTTAGAATGATTTACAATTGTGCCCAAGCCTTTCGCCAGGAACATCCATGACTGTTATTCCGACTATTGACCTTGTAGATGCGCTTGCTGCTGAATATGCAGATAAATCGCCACGAGAAATTTTAGAACTTGCTTTAAATCAAGAAGGTGAAATTGCCATTTCATTTTCAGGTGCAGAAGATGTTGTCTTAATTGATATTGCTTCTCGTATTGGAAAACCCTTCCGTGTATTTAGTTTAGATACGGGGCGTTTACATGCGGAGACGTATCAATTTATCGAAACTGTCCGTAAGCATTACAATATTAATATCGAAATTTGCTTCCCTGAATCTGCGACAGTTCAACAATTGGTCAATCAAAAAGGATTTTTCAGCTTCTTTGAAGATGGTCATCAGGAATGCTGTGGCGTTCGGAAAGTACAACCTTTACGTAAAAAACTAGCAACCCTAGATGGTTGGATTACAGGTCAACGTAAAGATCAAAGTCCAGGAACACGCAATGAAATTCCTGTGGTTCAAGCGGATGTTGGCTTTTCTGGTGAAGGTAAGCAACTGATTAAATACAATCCCCTTGCTAACTGGAGCAGCGCGGATGTATGGAGTTATATCCGTATGATGGAGATTCCATACAACCCTTTACATGAGCGTGGCTTTATTTCAATTGGTTGTGAACCATGTACCCGTGCTGTGCTGCCAAATCAACATGAACGTGAAGGTCGTTGGTGGTGGGAAGAAGCAACCCACAAAGAGTGCGGATTACACTCGGGTAATCTGAAAAAATAATTTCCTAGCAGATTTGGTATATAAAAACCACTGATCCATCAGTGGTTTTATTTTTTCTGACTTCCGTGTACAAAGTCATATTTTAACCAAACCAAACCATATATACTTCACACAACGGTTCAATAATTCTAATAAGAATTATAGAGTCTGCTGACATTTAACAGATGCTTGCGACAGAGGACTCTTTTAAACGGTACAAGGCATGACTTATGGTATTTAGCTATTCTAAATGAATAAGGCATAACGTAGTAGCGGCAAAAAATCCCCTGTCCTCGAGCTTTGCTTTGCGCTGCAATCAAAGCAGTGCTTTGCTTTTGCTCAGGTTATGGCTAAAACCACCTCAAACTTCGTTATGAAACTTGACAAGGGCATCGCTATTGCCTGCATTTCATGCCTCGTTTGTGTGGTTTTAGCCTATAACACAAGGCATGCTTGAAACGTCATCAGGCCCTACAAGTATCTTATAAAAAATGCAATGAGAGGCTATATCTGCTATGCGCCCATTACACCCTATTGATTTTATTTTTCTCTCATTAGAGAAAAGACAGCAACCTATGCATGTAGGGGGATTGTTTTTATTTGAAATCCCAGAGAATGCATCTCCGACATTCGTACATGATCTTGTTCAAGATATCCGTCAATCGAAGAGTATTCCTGTTCCTCCATTTAACAATCAACTAACTGGATTATTCTGGGGTGAAGATCCTGAATTCGATATTGATCATCATTTCCGTCATATCGCGTTACCAAATCCAGGGCGTATTCGTGAACTATTGGTCTATATTTCACAGCAACACAGTTCCTTGATTGACCGTGCAAAACCATTATGGACTTGCGATATTATTGAAGGTATTGAAGGCAATCGCTTCGCAATGTATTTCAAAATCCATCATGCGATGGTTGATGGCGTTGCGGGTATGCGCCTCATTGAAAAATCATTATCTAAAGATCCAAATGAAAAACATGTTATACCTTTATGGTGTGTAGAAGGTAAGCGTACTAAACGTTTAAAAGCACCTAAAGCCCCTACTGTAAGTAAAATCAAAGGGGTTTTGGATACGATTAAATCACAGTGTGAAGTCGCACCTAAAGTGATGCAGGAACTTTCACAAACCTTATTTAAGGAAATCGGGAAAAATCCTGATTATGTCTCAACATTTCAAGCACCACCATCGATCTTAAACCAACGTGTTAGTTCTTCTCGCCGTTTTGCTGCACAATCTTTTGAGTTGGAACGTTTCCGCCGTATCGCTAAAACACTTGGTGTAACACTCAATGACATTGTATTAGCAGTTTGCTCTGGTGCATTACGTGAATATCTGATCAATCAAAATAGTTTGCCAAAAAAACCTTTGATTGCGATGGTTCCTGCTTCATTGCGTACTGATGATTCTGATTTCAGCAATCGTATTACCATGATTTTGGCAAACCTAGCCACTCATATTGCAGACCCAATTGAACGTTTAGAAATCATTCGTCGTAGCGTACAAAACTCTAAAGAGCGTTTTAGTCGTATGACTGCGAGTGAAATCCTGAACTACAGTGCTGTTGTTTATGGCCCTGCGGGATTAAATATTGCTTCAGGAATGTTACCGAAACGTCAGGCATTTAATCTAGTGATTTCGAATGTACCAGGACCACGTGAACCATTATATTGGAATGGCGCAAAACTTGATGCGCTTTATCCAGCATCAATCGTCATGGATGGCCAAGCACTCAACATCACCATGACCAGTTATCTGGACAAGTTGGAAGTCGGTTTAATTGCGTGTCGTAATACTGTACCAAAAATGCAGACACTTCTTACACATTTAGAGGATGAAATTCGACGCTTTGAACAAGTGATTCAAGATCGACCACAACAGAAAGTTGCAAATTAAGCATCGCGCTGAAAAGAATTAAGGGGCTTTCAATAGCCCCTTATTTTTTAATTGTACGGCAACGTTGTAATAGTTGATGGCAGGCTAAACGGATCATTGCCGTTGTAATTTGGACCTCTTTACCTTGGCTATCAACCATATAACATGTATTTACAGGGTTACTGTCTAAAACATGTTTCAAACCGTGATTCACTAATCTTTCACTGACATGCATGATTATATACCTCATATTATTTGCTAAGGTACTCCAAAGTACCTATGGCTCATTTTATGGTTCTAGTATTTAAAATTCATGATAGAAAGTAAAATTTCAGTTGTAACAAGGATTAAGCGAAATTTTGTTACAACTTTAGCTCAGAATGATATCGTATTGCTCTTGCGTATATAAATTTTCAACTTGGAATTTAATCACCCGATCCACGAAATGTTCTAAATCCGCGACAGCTGGGGCTTCTGCTGTTAATAAGCGATCAATCACCGCTGGATGAGCAACAACAGTAAAGCCACCCTTGGAATCAAATGCACGTGCATAACGCATGATCTCTCGAAATATCTCGTAACATACTGTCTCTGCTGTCTTTACATATCCACGTCCTTGACAGGTTGGACATGATTCACACAGTAAATGCTCCAAAGATTCACGCGTCCGTTTCCGCGTCATTTCAACCAAACCAAGTTCAGAAACTTGCGTGATTTTAGTCTTAGCATGATCACGTTCGAGCATCCGCTCAAACTGACGCATGACATCTTGACGATGCTCAAGTTCCTGCATGTCAATAAAATCAATAATGATGATACCGCCAAGGTTACGCAGACGAAGTTGTCTCGCAATGACCTGTGTCGCTTCCATATTGGTTTTAAATACCGTGTCTTCTAAGCTGCGACCACCGACATAAGAACCTGTATTGACATCAATCGTCGTCATGGCTTCAGTCTGATCAAGCATCAGATAGCCACCCGACTTGAGTGCTACACGCGTTTGCAACGCTTTTTGAATATCTTCTTCAACATTATACAAATCAAAAAGTGGCTTTTCGCCCGGATAATGAATCAGACGATTTTCAATTGTAGGAACAAATTCCTGCACAAACTCACTTAACTTGGCATGAATCTCACGAGAATCGACATAAATTTTTGCCGTTTCATCGCTTGCCAAGTCACGTACAATTCGTTGTGGTAAAGGCAATTCTTCAAAAATAAGTTCAGGTGTAGAAACTTCTTTTTGCTTACGCTGAATATATTCCCAAAGCTTACTCAAATAGCACATATCTTGTGCGATCGCCGATTCGTCCACACCTTCCGCTGCTGTACGAACAATCACACTACCAGGTAGGCTATGTTCAGACTGAATACGCTCAATCATACTGCGGAGACGATCACGCTCTTCTTCAGACTCAATACGTTGTGATACACCAATATGATTGCCATAAGGCATCAAAACGAGATAACGCGATGGGATTGAAAGATCTGTACTCAGTCGAGCGCCTTTGGTGCCCAACATATCTTTCATCACTTGAACCGTCAACATCTGCCCTGGATGCAAAAGTTCAAAAACATTCGGTGTGGGTTGTGAACGTGACCACACCATATCATTGATATGTAAAAAAGCCGTTCGAGACAAACCAATATCGACAAAAGCAGCTTGCATACCCGGTAATACACGCACCACTTTACCTTTATAAATATTACCCACTAAACCACGTTTTACCGTGCGCTCAACAAATAACTCATTGACCGTACCATTTTCAATCAACGCCACCCGACATTCCATCGGCGTGACATTGATCAGCAATTCTTCTGCCATAATTTACTCAAAACTTTATAAAAATTCTTATATCCGAAAGTGTTTGCTTTAAACTTTAACGCTTTCTAATAACTGTGCTATTTCGTACAACGGTAAACCAACCACATTACTATAACTTCCCCGAATTTGAGGAATATATTGTGCTGCAATCCCTTGAATTGCGTATGCCCCAGCCTTTCCGATTGGCTCACCTGTTGCCCAATATTTTTCCATTTTGGTATGACTTAACTGTTGCAACTCGACTTGAGTTTGTACAACTTGACTTAAAATTTGAGTAGCAGTTGCCACACATATTCCAGAAAAAACATCATGCCATTGTCCTGACAACTGCATCCAAATTTCAAACGCATGTTGCTTTGATTCTGGCTTACCAATGATTTTTCCTGCAAAACTTAAACTGGTATCAGCTGCAATCACAGTTGCTTCGGGAAACAGATTTAAAACAACCTGAGCTTTTGATCTTGCCAAGCGTTCCACGTATTGCTCAACTGTTTCACCAAGCAATACGGTTTCATCAATATCTGGACTATATATTTCAAAGTCTAAGCCTAACTGCTGTAGCAGTTCTTTGCGACGAGGGGAACTCGAGGCTAAAATTAAATGCGCCATTTATGCAAACAATAATAAACAATCGGCCATGCAAATACACTGGTTACAAAAGGTTGCCAATGACGAGCAATTGAAAAATGTGCTCCAGAAATCGTTTGACTGACCCATAGAAAGGTAATGTGCGCAACGATTGCAATTACAGCAATAACCCATGAATTCGCAAAGGTTAAAATTCGGCGCTCACGAATTAAATATCGCGTCCCAAACGTAATGAGTACGAAACTCAAAGCATTTAAACCTAACGGGGCATCTAGCAATAAATCCGTAAAAATTCCGATTGCAAAAGCAAACCATACCCCACACCAAATCGGTTGATAAAGAATCCAAAACAGTATGATCATTAACATTATTGAAGGTCGCCATCCTGATGTCTCATAAGACATCGGATATACCATCAGAATTGATCCGATAATAATAGAGACGATAATCATCCAAAGTGGATCTTTGCGTTTCTCATAGTTCAATCTAGCGATCGGCATAAGGTTGCTCCTGCGCTAAAGATTCTGAGAACAGCACGACCACATGATGCCCACTGGCAAGCTGTGCAGCAGGAATGACATCAATTTCGGCAAACTCACCTGAATTATGACGACTGACTTTAGACACAGTCCCCACTAAATAACCTGCTGGAAAATGTTCACCTAAGCCTGAACTAAACACTTTGTCGCCAACCTGAATATTCGCACTGGTGGGAACATACTCCATCTTAAGCTGCCCCAAATCCCCCGTTCCAGATACAATCGCACGCATCCCTGTACGTTCTAAACGCACGGATAATGAATGTTCTTTATCGGATAACAACATGATACGAGCACTATGTGGGTAGACATTAATCAACTGTCCCATAATTCCCTTATCATCAAGAACAGTTTGCCCGACTTTTAAATGATCAACAGAACCACGATTAATAATAATAATATGTCGTAATGGATCTGCATCTGTACCAATCACTTCCGCGATCTGCATACGCCCATCAATAATCAATGGCGTATCCAAAAGTCCTCTTAAACGGTTATTTTCCGCTGAGAGTTCTGAAAGTTTTTGTAGACGGACTTGTGCTTGAAGAAGTTCAGCCTGCATCGCAGTATTTTCACGGCGCAATTGAGCTTCAGATTTGGTTTGTTGGTTGAGCCATTCTCGCGACAGTACAGGATAACTTGCCAGCGCATAAATGGGATTATACGCTGCGTACAAGACATCTCTTGCTGGTTGAATCACATAAGGCATGCGCCAATCAAAAAACAGCACGACCAAACATGAAATAACCGCAATAATAAATGAGCGAAAAGATGGCGGTTGTCTTGAAAAAAGATTCGGTTGCACCGCCTAGTCCTTATGATTTAGCCAACAAAAAGCATGTCATGATTTGGATTATCAAAGAACTCTAATACTTTACCGCCACCACGAGTGACACAAGTTAGAGGGTCATCTGCAACAATCACAGGTAGACCTGTTTCTTGCGCAAGCAGTTTGTCAAGGTTACGCAGTAATGCACCACCACCTGTCAACACGATACCACGTTCTGCAATATCCGAAGAAAGTTCAGGTGGTGTTTGTTCTAGTGCTGACTTCACTGCGCTGACAATGCTTTGTAATGGATCTGCAATCGCTTGTGAAATTTCATCAGAAGTGACCGTAATCGCACGTGGCACACCTTCTGCCAAATTACGACCGCGCACTTCAATCTGAAGTGTTTTGCCATCAGTTACAGCCATACCCACTTCTTTCTTAATGGTTTCTGCTGTGGTTTCCCCAATCACGCAACCGTGTGCTTTACGAACGTAATTGATAATTTGCTCATCAAATACATCACCACCGATACGTAATGAATCGGCATACACACAACCTTGTAATGAAATGATTGCAATTTCAGTGGTACCACCACCTACATCCACGACCATTGAACCACATGCTTGCTCAACAGGCATACCTGCGCCAATTGCAGCAGCCATTGGTTCTTCAATCAAACGTACATCACGTGCGCCTGCATTGAATACCGCCTCACGAATCGCACGGCGTTCAACTAAAGTTGATTTACATGGGACACACACCACAACACGCGGCGCTGGTGGAAATAAACGCTTTTCATGTACTTTGCCGATAAACTGATTCAACATGGTCTCAGTGACTTCAAAGTCGGCAATCACACCGTCTTTCATCGGACGAATCGCTGAAATATTCGCTGGTGTACGACCTAACATTTGTTTAGCATCTAGACCAACAGCAGCAACAATTTTCTGCGAACCGCTATGACGAATCGCCACAACAGTCGGTTCATTTAATATAATGCCACGGCCTGGTGCATAAATAAGTGTATTTGCCGTACCTAAATCAATGGCTAAATCCGGCGAAAACAAGCCAATTAGTCGTTTTAGAATCACGGGGGCGTTCTCAATTAAACTTTGTATGGATGCAAGGTGGCAACTTTAACGAAATGTGATGCTTTGAACAAGTCAATCGCTTATTATAACGCACGATATTTTGCAATTTTTTGATACTGAATTAGGTAAAGTTATGTCTACATCATCAGATGCTCAGCAGACAACGGACTTAAATGCACAGACCGTTTCAGCGATTGCACACCTTGCTCGTTTGTCCCTAAATGACACGCAATCTACTGAATATGCTCAAAGTTTAAATAAAATTCTTGGCATGATGGAAAGCCTAAAAGGCATTAATACCGATGATGTTGAGCCTTTAAAAAGTCCATTTGACAATCCACAACCATTACGTGTTGATATTGTAAGTGAAAGCAACCATCGTGATGAATATCAAGCGGTCGCTCCTGCAACAGAAGCAGGCTTGTACCTTGTACCTCGCGTAATTGAATAATTTCTATTCGATTAGTCAATATTTTATATTTAGAATGTAAAGAAATTTTTCATATGACAGATTTACATCGCTTATCAATCCGTGAACTCTCTGAAGGGCTAAAACAAGCTCAATTTTCATCACGCGAATTGACCGAACATTATTTAAAACGTATTGCCCAAATTGACCCGAAAGTAAAAAGTTATGTAACAATGACAGCAGAACAAGCACTTGTTGAAGCTGACGCTGCTGATGCTGCATTCAAAGCAGGTCATGCACATGCACTTGCGGGTATTCCACTTGCGCATAAAGACATTTTTTGTACCAAAGGGATTAAAACCACTGCGGGTTCAAAAATGTTGGATAACTTCATTTCACCTTATGATGCGACCGTCGTTGCCAAAGCCAAAGCTGCGGGTCTCGTGACTTTAGGTAAGGTGAATATGGATGAATTCGCAATGGGTTCAACCTCTGAAAGTTCATATTTTGGCGCAACGGGTAACCCGTGGGCATTAGATCATGTCCCAGGCGGTTCATCAGGTGGTTCAGCTGCGGCTGTTGCGGCTGATTTAGCTCCGATTGCAACAGGAACTGATACAGGTGGCTCAATTCGTCAACCTGCTTCATTCTGCGGCTTAACTGGCTTAAAACCGACCTATGGTCGTGTCTCTCGCTTTGGTATGATTGCTTATGCATCATCACTCGATCAGGGTGGTCCAATGGCACGTTCTGCGGAAGACTGTGCTTATTTGATGAATGTGATTGCAGGTCATGATGCTAAAGACTCAACTTCGGTGAATAAAGATGTTGACGATTACGTTGCTAACTTGAATGGCACAGCAGTCAAAGGCTTACGCATTGGTATTCCAAAGCAATACTTTAATGTGGCTGGTTTAGATGCAGACGTAAAAGCACGTGTTGAAGAATCTTTGAAAAAGCTTGAAGACATGGGCGCAACTTTGGTTGAGATTGATCTCAACATGACCGAAGCTTATGTACCCACGTATTACTTGATCGCACCTGCGGAAGCATCATCGAACTTGTCACGTTATGACGGCGTACGTTATGGCTACCGTGCAGAAAACCCTGTGGACTTGATGGACTTATACAAACGTTCACGTTCAGAAGGGTTTGGTGCCGAAGTACAACGTCGTATCCTGATCGGGACGTATGCCCTTTCTGCGGGTTACTACGATGCCTACTATGTGAAAGCACAAAAAGTACGTCGTTTGATCCAACAAGATTTCCTCAAAGCATTTGAAAATGTCGATGTGATTGCTGCGCCATCTGCACCAACCACAGCCTATAAGATCGGTGCAAATCTCAGCCCGACTGAAATGTACTTAGGCGATATCTATACCCTTGCTGTGAACTTGGCAGGTCTACCTGCGATCAACGCACCTGTTGGTTTCGATAAAGACAACTTGCCTGTGGGCTTACAGTTGATTGGTAACTACTGGTCAGAATCACAATTGCTTTCGATTGTGCATCAATATCAACAAAATACAGACTGGCATACCAAACGTGCGGCAATTGCTGAGGAGAATGCATAATGACTGAAGCTCAAAAGTTAAAGTTAATTGACGGTTGGGAAGTTGTTATCGGGATCGAAATCCACACGCAATTGGCGACTAAGTCTAAAATCTTTTCAGGCTCATCGACTGAATTTGGTCAAGACCCAAATACACAAGCCAGTCTTGTTGATTTAGCCATGCCGGGCGTATTACCAGTATTGAATGCTGAAGTGGTTGATCTTGCGATTCGCTTTGGTTTGGGTATTGATGCTTATATCGATCAAGCTTCAGTATTTGCACGTAAAAACTACTTCTACCCAGATTCGCCAAAAGGCTATCAGATCAGCCAGATGGACAATCCGATTGTTGGCTTGGGTCATATCGACATCCAGCTTGAAGATGGCACTGTGAAGCGTATTGGCGTGACCCGTGCCCATCTTGAAGAAGATGCAGGTAAATCAATCCATGACCAATTCGAAGGTATGTCAGGTATCGACTTAAACCGTGCGGGCACACCTTTACTTGAAATCGTATCTGAACCAGATATGCGTTCGGTCGACGAAGCGGTTGCTTATATCAAATCCATTCACACGCTCGTGCGTTGGTTAGGTATTTCTGACGGTAACATGGCAGAAGGTTCATTCCGTGCTGACTGTAACGTGTCACTCCGTCGTCCAAACCAACCATTTGGTACACGTTGCGAGTTGAAAAACCTCAACTCATTCCGTTTCATTGAGCAAGCGATCAACGTTGAAATTCAACGTCAAATGGATATTTTGGAAGATGGTGGAAAGATCGACCAAGAAACGCGTTTGTTCGATCCAAACAAGATGGAAACGCGTTCAATGCGTTCTAAGGAAGAAGCGAACGACTATCGCTACTTCCCTGATCCAGACTTATTACCTGTAATCATTGCGGATGAGCAGATCGAAGCGGCACGTGCTGCCCTGCCTGAATTGCCTAAAGCGCGCCGTGCGCGTTTTATCGCTGACTTTGCTGTGACTGAGTACGATGCACATGTGTTGACGCTGTCACGCGAAATGGCGGACTTCTACGAAGCGGTTGTGGCTGCTGCGGGCGGTGCTGCGCAAGGTAAAGTCTCTGCAAACTGGGTGATGGGTGAGTTTTCAGGTGCTTTAAACAAAGCAGGCTTAGAATTGGCGGACTCTCCTGTTTCTGCTGAACAGTTAGGCGGCATGATCGCGCGTATTGTCGACAATACCATTAACGGCAAAATCGCGAAGCAAGTGTTTGGCTTTATGTGGGAAGCAGAAGGAAAATCTGCGGATGACATTATTGCTGAGAAAGGCTTAAAGCAAGAAACCGATACAGGTGCGATTGAAGCGATTATCAAAGACGTGCTTGCAGCCAATGAAAAAATGGTTGAAGAGTACAAGTCTGGTAAAGAAAAAGCCTTTAATGGTCTTGTCGGTCAAGTCATGAAAGCTGCAAAAGGTAAAGCTAACCCAGCTCAAGTGAATGAATTGATGAAAAAACTGATTGGCTGATTATTGACCAATCAATTGTTTTTATGAGATAAAACCTCACTTCATGTGGGGTTTTTATAATTAGGAATATACTTATGAACGTCAATAATGCGAAAGAATTAAAACAGGCCATCCAAAATAAAGAGAATGAAATCCTTATTAAGGATAAAAAATTAATTACTCAATTAAAAGCTCTAAATTATATCTTAAAGCTTGGACCTTTTGCTGTTGCTGGTCTAATTACAGCTATACCTCTAGTAAGTACAACAGGCCCACTAGGTTTTGCTGCCGTTTCGGCAATTGCGCCTACAACAGCAATCTCAGCATCGGCTATTGTCGCTTTAATCGTAGCAATTGGAGGGACTATAGCCATAAGTTTATTAACTGATTGGGAAATTGTAGAGTTACCAATGGGTATTAAGCTAAAAAGAAAATCCAAAGCATCTTAATATTAAATTTCAAGAATAAATTTAGAATGATTGTGGTTATTAATTAACGATAAAATTTTTAAAGAAAAAGCCTTTAATGGTCTCGTTAATGAGGTGATGAACGCTGTAAAAGGTAAAACCAACCCTGCACAAGCGATTGCCTTAATAAAGAAATTGATTGGTTAGGCTGATCTAAGTTCAAAAACCCCGCTTTAGAGCAGTTTTTTTATCATAAGCTACAACAATACTATTGAATTGATTTTTATTAAGTTTTAATATTATATCTTTTATCTATTACAAAAAATGAATGCATCAGTAGAGATTTCGCCAGAGATAAACACAATTTCGGAAGCAGAAAAATATTTAAAAGAACAACAGGAAACATTAGCTTCGTTAAAAATTGGAGTTCCTGATCTAAATGGTTACCCTATTAAAAATATTTATGCTAGGGGAAATGAATATCTAATATACGACACTACTGAAGAGTCCGTCCATCAAACAATTAAGGTTCTAATTTACACCGAGCAAGATGACGATCCAAAAAAAATTTGTCATGCATTTAACCGTGTTAAAAACAAGTTCGATAAATTAAAAACTGTTTTATATAAATCAGGAGACAATCCTCTTCATAAACAAAGAGCAGCCTCCGCTGTTGTAATCATATTGCAAGAACCAAATAAAGAAGACGAAGTAAATAACCTTTTAGAAGAGATTACAAATGATATAAAAAAAGAGTATGAGGACAAGCTGTGGGGACGTTTAGCTTATCTAGCAGGAGCATTATCTATTACGTTAACAGGTGTGATATCTGCTTGTTTTTCGTATGTTTATAGAAACTCGGAATTTTTCTCGAACAATGAAATATTATTGTCTGTTATCTACTGTTGTATGTTTGCAGGAATTGGTGGATTTTTCTCAGTTTCATTAAAATCACAGTCCATATTTATCATGGAAGCGACAAATAAATTTATGTATTTTTTATATGGTTTAGAGAGAAATACAATTGCCGTAATTGCAGGATTAGCTTGTTTCGTTCTCTTATCATCAGAAATTATTTTTGCAAATGTTAAAGATGGAAATACTGGTATTTTCTTTTTTAATGAGTGTCTGTTTCTTCTCAGGTTTTAGTGAAAAATTTATACCAAACGCTTTAAGTACTATCGGTAACGAATAAACTCCCTTTTATTTCGATTAAATGCCATATCCAAATTCCCCTAAGTCCCCCTTTTTTCAAAGGGGGACGTCAAGTAATCAATTTGATACGCGTGGTTCCCTTTCCATTGACAAAGGAGAGAGCTATTATTTAATTTTCAAAATTTTAAACAGACAAGCACATCAAACACGATCATCAAAAAGTATTCTCTATCACTAAACTTGAAGACTGACGAACTATTCAACTGTCAAATTCATTCTTTATGTACGACTTCCTATATAGCGAAATCACAAATCGGTACGGTGTACCCAATTTCCTAGACCTCCCTGTCATTTTCATCTGTACAGGCACAAAAATCTGCCAAAAAACTACTCGAACCACTGTAAAAAAAGTTTAGTTATATTGCTATTCGTTCAGCTTATCACTCGCCAAGCGTAAACCACAATTCGGCAATCAAAAAGGACATAACCGTGCAAACAACGAGAAAAATTTTGCTAGTCACATATGGAACTATCTCGATGCTAATGGTTATAGAGCAACATTTGGCTATTACTTCTTATAGTCAAAGCAAATTATTCAGTAATTCTAAATACCAACTACATCTATCTATAGAATACTTAGGCTATTGAATCTTGCAAATTAATAGCCTTTACTCTTTTTAAGCCTTGCTATCTATTGCCCAAACTCAAACTTACCCAACACATCAGGCGTTAAAAAAGTCGTGACTAGCTTATTTAAATCAATATAACGCAACGTGCCTTGCAACTGCTGTCTGACCGCAGGGTCTTTAACAATATCCTGCCCTGCACTCTGACCTAACTGTTGAAAAGCCTCTCCAACCGCTTGAATCCCCTCAGCCTGAATCACAGCTTTGGTTTGTGTAGAACACTGCTCTACAATCACACGCTGTAACACCTGTGCCAATTTCTGATCCAACTGGGTTTTCTGCTCAGGCGTGACATTACTAAAAGACTTTAAATCTGGATGTGCTGCCAAAGCGCTAAAGGTCCATTGCAAAACCGTGGTCTTATCCGCTGCCGTTGTGGCTTTTACTAAACAATCACTCAATTGATCGACTGTTGGCCCTGCCATTGCCACTTGGGTTGTGCCAAACACAGCCACAGCCATTAACATAGAACGACTTAAATGAGAAAATTTACAGAGAGCAGAAGTATAAGCACGAGACATAAACACAGTTCCAAAAAGCAATCTGTCTCTTTGTACCACGCACTATACAAATCATCTGTTATGACGCTGTAAATTGCATAAGCCCAAAGCCTTAAAACTTAGGCAAAATGTAAATCTCGAACTTAACCTTGTCCTTGATAATCCCAATTTGCAGGAATATTTGGCTGCTTCGGTGCTTCATTCAAATCAATATTGAGATTTCGACTCCCCTTAAATGGTTTTTCGCCCAAATCCGATGCAGGCGATACATCAGAACTATAACGATAGCGAAATTGCCATAACATCGGCTTGATTGGACGAATATCTAAACTCAAACTATCCTCATCATGGCACTTGCCTTTAGAACTTTCATAATCTTGTTCTGAGAAACATGCCCGAATCATACGATTAAAACTAAACGGATAATTTTCAATAAAACGATGTGTCTGACCTGAATCCTTTAACTCATAAAAACTAGCACGTTCAATTCCTGCACCACCACCCGAATACATTTCTGAAAAGGTATCAATCACGGCAATTGCATAACGATTTTGATCCATAGGGAATAGCTTAGGAAAAACATATTGCCCCGATCTTGCCATTTCATCCGTAGGAGATAATTGAATATGCCACTGTTGTAACAATTTAAATCCAGTGGCCGAGATGCCAAATTGAGTAACATTTCCATCTGACAATAACCATAAGTTTTGGTCAGTAGCTTTTAAACTAAGCCATTGCGCACGCTGCTGACATAAGTCTTTCACCTGTTCACATAGCTGTGTCTGTTCCGTTTGGCTGAGTTGCCCTTTTTTAAAGTCAAGTATTTGTAAGGGTGCAGCAAAAATGAATGTGCTGAAGCAGCTGAATGCCGCAACTAGAATGATTCTGTTCAAATTAATTTTATTATTCAAAATCTTATTTCCTTTGGCTATTTTTTATATTCAAAGCATCATTTTATAATCGCTTCAATCCGATCCAACTCCCATACACCGCCTGCGGCTAAACCTTTACACATGCCTGTCCACATATCTTTGGTGTGTACAAATTTCTGACCATCCCACACCCATTCATCACTCGACCAACAATCACCGATGCCACGTCCTTTCTGCGCACTGCCCATCAACCCTGAACCAAAGTCAGAGGCATGTTCCGTCACGAAAGTCGCTTTTCCTGTTAATGATTGATCAAGTACCCACGCACCATAACCCTCGTTATAGGCTGCTCGCCAACACAAAGTCATCGCCAATACTTTATTGTTACTTAGCTTATAAAGCTCGATCGGCTGAGGATCTGCCCCATCACCATTGTAGATGCCTTCACAGAAACCCTCTTCATTGGGTGTTGGCTGTGCCGCCATCAAAAGCTGATATACGGATTGATACTGTTTCGTTTTAGGCTGTAAGGTTAGATAAGGCTTATTGGCTGTTTTAACCTGTTTCACAACCAGTTTAGGTTGAACAGCCAAGACTTTGGACTCATCCATTTGCCCTTTTTTAATTAATGCACCCACTGTACCAACACGTTTTTGAAAATCATCCATCTTCAATAGAACAGCAGTCATTCCTGCATCAGAAATTCGCCATTCAAGATGAGCGTTTTTAAAGACAATTTCTGTCTTTTGTTTCGCTTGTTGCAGCAATCCATTGACCTGATTTGCCGAGAGTTTCCCCATAATTGGAAAATCTGCTCCATCTACAGCAACTTGCCCCAAATCTTTCCCATTGATATAAAAATGAATATTTTTAAGTTTCGCGGCTGGCAGTGATTGCTCTTCAAAATTCGCGAGTGCAAACGCTGCACTCACCACCTGTTTTGCACCTGCTTGACGGGTCAATAATAAAGATACAGGTTCATTTTGACCTTCTTCATTTTGATAACCCGCAGCGCGGCATGTCCCCGTATTGCTACAATAAATTTCCCAGTCTTGGTGTGAAAATGAAATGCCTTTGATTTCTTGCGCAAAACTGGTCGAACTCATCACAAACAAAAAGCAAATTGGAACTATATTTTTCATCGGTTTCATTTCTTTCAACAATCTATTTATTTTCAAGTCAGCAACAGTTTAAATGTTTTTTATGTCCACGAGTCATATGGACTTGTATAAAAGCGTATGCTCCTTTTTGATCAATCGTAAAACGGCTACATTTTAAAATGAAAAAATCAAACTTACTGATCGTGACGTTATTCTCTATTTTCACATCAATCACTCATGCAGAAGTGACCCATTTCAGACCTACTTTGCCTAAATTTTCCAACACCGTGCAAGAGCGTAAAACTGAAAACCAAATTTATAGCTTAGGCGAAGCATCCTTTGCCCAAGATGTTCGTGTTCCCTTTTATGGCGTAACAGTGCTGAACCCTGCCGATGATGGCTTATTAAAAGACTTTAAACAATGTTCAGCGAAAAGCTGCCATTTCGACTTCAAACTGGATGCCATACAAGCGAAACATCTTAAATTATTGGCTATTCCTGAAATTGGTATCGTCTTAGTACCCAAAGACTGGAACGATATTCAAGCAAGTGCGGGTGCAAATGGTACTGGATCAGCTCTACTGATGAGTCCAGATCAGAAACAAGCAATTCAACTATATGACTCATCTTTTTGTGTTGGTTGCGGTATGCCCTATGCAACTCTTTATTTTCCAACCCTGTTGAAACAAAGTATGGAATATGAATACGGCGGTTATAAAGACCCTCAAAAATTGCTGAACGTGGTACATCCATCCAAACAAGTCGCATTCTTTAGTTATCAAATTCCAAGTTTAAATAACAAAACGCATGGCATTGCTAAATATCAGGATGAAGACACGTTTAACTTTAGAGAAATCAAAGTCACTTTAGACAAATCACAACAACACGTGGTTGGAACGATTCTAAATTTCTACAATACGACCCATTAATAAAAAGATGGGCATAAAAAAACCTGCTATGTGCAGGCTTTTTTATTAATGAATGACTTAATCTTTATCAAGAATAGATTCAAACGCTTTTAAACGTTTTCGAATCGATAACAGTTCAATAATCGTTTTCCATGAACTAACAAGATACTGGAAAGATGTCCCAACTTGTATAAAGACACCACGAATCTGATTAATTAAACCGAGTGTTAATAATCCCCCCGCAATTGCAGGAAATAAGACGACTAAACTATAGAGCACATCGAGTTGACCATACCATGAGGCTGTTAAATTAAAATACGTATAGTGAAAATATAATCGAAAATAGTTTTTGCGAACACGTCCAAAAAGCTCTTTTAACGTTGCTGGTTGTGCACGATCAGCATGATCTTCACCGTAAACTAATTCTTTACGATATGCTGCTTCAACCTTTTGATTATTAAACTGTAGTCCTGGTAATTTAACACCTACCACCATGAGTAAAACTGTACCGAAGATTGCCCATGTAATGGCAGCCCAGACCAAAGAATATTGTAACTCTCCAACCAATGGAATCACAGGAACATGTTTTGAAAGCTGAAATAATAAGGGTAAAAAAGCAATCAGTGTCATCACAGACTTTACAAACTCAACCCCTAAATCTTCCACAATCGTAGCAAACCGCATGGTATCTTCCTGCACACGTTGCGCTGCCCCTTCTACATGACGTAACTGCTGCCAGTGTTCAGTATAATATTCATTCATTGCTGTCCGCCAACGGAATACATAATGACTGGTAAAAAAAGAATTTACGACGGCAAGAGTAATTGCAACCATTGCAATATATAGAAACACCATTGATTCTCTATATAAATCAGCAATATTCCCACCACCATTGGTCAACATTCTCTGAATCAAATCCCAGAATGGAACATACCAAGCATTGACAGCAACACTCACCTGTACTGCAAACCAGATATTAAACAGTATGAATGCAGATCCCAATATTGACCAGTTTTGCCACTTGTTATCAGAAAAAAACCGCCAGAACCCTGCAAATAACCCTGTAGCAACTATAAACCACAAATAGAACCAGAGTGATGAAGATTCCCAAAAACGGCTGACCCCGACCGAAAGTTCAGCATCAGCATAGCCTTTAGGAAAGCCAATATATTCACCCCAACTATGACCACCTGTATACCAAAGCAGCATATTCAGAGCTAACCACACAATCACCGAAATGAAAAATAAGCGTGGATTAGGGAAAAAAGATTTAAACATCGTATTTAACAATCCTTGTTGAGTTGCGATTGTACAAAAGCATTATCCTATGAGCTTAAACTTAAATTTGTCTGATAAAAAAGTTTAATGAATTGTTGTTATTTACCCGTTTTCTCATTTTTTTGATAGCTTTTTGTATCGCATTTACAATTTGTTTGATCAAAGTCAGCGTGATAGACGAATTTAAGCACTCAATCCATCTATCATCACTAAAGCATTTTTTCTATGGTGATGGCGTTGAGCTATTCATTTTTAAAACTAAATCTTGTTGATTTGAATCGGTCTGTTTAGTTTTACTTTGAATCGCCCATTGGATATTTTCCAATTTTTCTTTTGCTGCATCAACACCCGCCTGCATGGTCATTTCACGCCCTTTGACATCAAAGATATGGGCTTTTTCACGTAGATCAGGCTGAATCACAATATCCGCATCTTTCAACTCTTCTTCAGCTAAACGTCCTTGCATAATATTAATATTTTGGTTAAACAAGCCCCAAACATTGGTGGTTTCTGTATGAATCGGTTGCGCCAAAATATCCACAGCGATCACAATATCCGCCCCTAAATCACGTGCGACTTCCACGGGTACTGGGCTGACCAACCCACCATCAACATATTCAATATTACGAATTTTCGTGGGTACAAACATACTTGGGATCGAAGCAGATGCACGTACTGCCTGCCCTGTATTCCCATGATTAAATACAGTTTTAGTCCCATCTTTTAGTTCTGTCGCAACCACATACATTGGAATTTTCATTTTCTGTAAAGGCATGTTGTGTACTTGTTCATTCACATAGTCCTCAACTTTTTTTCCATCCAAGAAACCTTTTAAACTGACATTAAGCTCTCGAACATCGTTGGCTTTAAGTTTAAGCGCAATCTCTCTCATCTCAGCCGCAGATTTACCACTGGCATAAATCGACCCCACGATACTGCCTGCACTTGTACCTACAATAAAGTCTGGGCGAATGCCTTGTTGTTCTAAAACTTCGAGTACGCCAATATGTGCATACCCACGCGCACCGCCACTGCCTAAAACCAGAGCGATAACAGGTCTTTTTTGCTGTTGTTTGATCTCAGCAAAAGGCTGAACAACGGCTTGTACTTGAGCATCTTCAACGACAGGACTTAAATGTGAGGTGGTTTGACAACCTGCAAAAATCACCATTGAAAGTCCAAGAGTCAATAATTTAAGCTGTTTCATATGCCGTTTTGCCATATCTATCTTATGTCATACTTTAATTTTAACGCCATTAAACACGAAATGCTGTATCACTTTTTTAGCATTTATTCATAATATCTCCATAAAAAAAGCCCCTTGAAAGGAGCTTAAATTGAGATAGATCAACAACTATGATTTAAATCATTTACCAAATATCAGAATCTACTTTTTTCTTCAATTCAGGATAATGATCAAGCTTAAACTCAGGTTCTTTAATCCCTTTTTTCAACTGTGAGGTGTAGTCTTTTAATAAGGTTCGTGCGATCGGGGTTAATAGTAAAATTGCCACCAAGTTAATGGTTGCCATAATCCCCATAAACAAATCTGCTAATGACCAAACTAAAGGAACACTACCAATCGCACCGAAATAAACCATCACCAAAACTAAGATTCGGAAGACAAACATCACTTTCGGATTATTATTAATAAACTGCATGTTTCCTTCTGCATAAGCATAGTTACCTAAAACAGCCGAATAACAGAATAAGAATAATAAAATTGCGAGGAAATCTCCGCCCCAACTCCCGACTTGGCTTTCTAAAGCACGCTGAGTCAGTTCAACCCCAACAAATCCAGCATCATGGTAAACACCTGAAACTAAGATAATAATCGCGGTACTGGTACATACAATAAAGGTATCTACAAACACACCTAACATTTGTACCAAACCTTGGTTCACTGGATGTTTTACATCAGATGCCGCTGCCGCATTCGGTGCAGAACCCATACCCGCTTCATTTGAGAACAAACCACGTTTGATGCCTTGCATCATCGCCATAGAAACCATTGCACCAAAGAAACCGCCTGCTGCTGCATTAAATTGGAAAGCTTCGGTGAAGATCAGTTTGAAAATACCAGGCAATAACTCGTAATTACTAATCGCAATATATAAGGCAACGGCTAAATAGAGACCTGCTTTTAAAGGCACGAACATTTCAGCAAATTTTGCGATACGTTGAATACCACCAAAAATTGCCAAGGCAACCATCACCACCAGTGCAAGCCCCACCCATGAGATTTCTAAATCAATCCCACATAAGTGTGCAACTAGATTTGCTTTGTCCCACCCCCATGCATGTGAAGAAGCATTGGCAATGGCATTGATTTGAACTGAGTTAAAGACAAAACCGTAGGTAAAGATCAGTGCGAGTGCAAAAACCATCCCAAAGGTTTTACTGCGTAAACCTTGGGTAATATAGTACGCAGGTCCACCCCGAAACTGCTGAGTCTTACTATCTCTAACCTTAAATAGTTGAGCGAGTGAAGATTCAATAAAAGCTGAACTCATCCCCAAAATCGCAGTGAACCACATCCAAAACACTGCACCAGGCCCACCAATCGCAATCGCAATCGCAACACCTGCAATATTTCCTACCCCAACTCGACTGGCTAATCCCGTTACAAATGCCTGAAATGGAGTTAATCCGTGCGTATCTTTATCACCTTTGCGGCTGCCTTTCATGACTTTAATACTGTGAAAGAACATTCTGATCTGCACAGCTTTAGTCGCAATCGTATAGAAAACACCAACCACCAATAGGAAAATAACTAGAAAATCCCATAAAGGGTCATTAAAAAAACTGACCCAAGCCATTAGGGTGTCATTTAATTGTCCATTCATCATTTATTCGCTTTTCAATACGGCATGTACAATTAGTACAGGCACGATAACAATAGATGAATCAAAAAAGCCCCACATGGGGCTTTTGATCCGATTTAGGCAAAAAATTTCAAAATAATTTGAATCACAACCACATTCACTAAATCAATAAAGAAAGCACCGACCAACGGCACGATCAAAAAGGCTTTATGTGAAGGGCCATACACATTGGTAATTGCTTGCATATTGGCAATTGCATTGGCAGTTCCCCCCATACCAAAACCACATAATCCTGCACCCAATACCGCAGAATCATAATTACTGCCCATGACTCTGAACGAAACATAGACGGCAAATAACCACATCGCAATGGTTTGAGCAATCAACAAGATCAACATAGGTAATGCCAGTGTGGTTAACTGCCACAGCTTTAACGATACCAATGCCATTGCTAAAAATAGTGCCAAAGCGGTATTACCAAACACATCAATTGCACGATCAAAAATAGGACGCTTAAAACCAAGCTCAATCACATTGCGCAGTAAAATACCGCCTGCCAATGCCCACACAAACGTAGGGAGTTCAAATGCTGTACCCAAGGTCAAGTTCTTCATGATTTCAGCAAATGCCAAAGCAAAGGCAAACATACCGAGCGTGGTAATGGCATTATCAGCAGTAATTAAGCGAACTTTTTGTGGTGCTTCAAATATATACTCGCTCTCTGTAAGCGGTTGCGCACTATTATCTGAGCGTTGCATGGTATTGAGCGGTGAAGCGAGTTGGTGTTTACGAATCAGATAGCGAGCTAAGGGACCGCCCATGAGACCACCAATGACCATACCAAAGGTCGCACTTGCGATCCCTAGAGGTAACGCACCTTCTACACCATACTTTGTTTCAAAAATAGGTCCCCATGCCCCCGATGTTCCTAAGCCACCAATCAGTGCAATGGATCCAGCCACAACGCCCATCAATGGTTCTAAGCCAACCAGTTTAGCCACTGCCATACCGACGCCATTTTGGATAACCACGAAGCCTGAAATTGCGATCAGGAAGATCACGAGAGGCTTACCGCCTTCTTTTAATTTATGAAAGTTTGCACTCAAGCCAATGGATGCGAAGAACATTAACATAAAGGTATCTTGCATCAATTTATTGACTGAAATGGTATAGCCTGTCGTTGAATGAACAATATAAAAAATAATAGCGCCTACGAGGCCGCCAGCCACAGGTTCAGGAATATTGTATTTGGTTAAAAAAGGGATATTTTTATTTAATAATCGCCCTGTATACAACACAAGTACCGCCAACATTAAACTAAATGTCGGGTGCAAAATATAATCCATAATTTTGTCCTAAATCAGATTAAACCATTAAGTGAATCTGCTCATCGCGCCCAATCAAAATTACTGTCCTACTTTTAAAATAGTAACTCTCAAAATGGGTTGAAATTCAATCAACTTTATAAAAAGCATACAGTTCCTTGTGAGAACTCATGCCTGATAAAGTTGTAAAGCTTTTATGGATGATTACATCTACACAATAGATGGATTAGAAATTATAGCGAGCCATTGCACCTACACGGTTATCCTTACCTTTTTGACCACTAAAGGTTTTGCGTTCACCGTAGATATATTCCACCCCCAAAGTAACGGGTGGCACAGGTGAATACATCATATTCCACCAACCTTGTTGCAAGGTTTTGTTCTGCGTGGTATCGACAGATGCTTGTTGCGCAAATTGATTCGCATCATTTGCAAACATTGCACCATACGCGAGTGTACTGCGTAATTTCGAGGTGATTTGATAGCTTGTGCCGAAGGTCAGCGCATCAAACTCATTTAGATTTAAATCAAAATTATTGGGATTCACATTAAAAGTATTATTGGTATAGAGTAAAAATTTGCTATCGCCTTTAACATGCGAATAATCAATCATCGCCTGTAATGAATCCGTAAATTTATACTTTGTACCGACTGCAATGCCCCAACCTAAATCAGCATCGTCAGCACTCAATTGTTTATTATTTTGATCATAATTTACCTTACTACGTGCCTCTGTCACTAACACACGAGTAGACGTTGTTCCTTTGCCATCATCAAAATCATATTTTAACTTTGAGGTTAAAGCAGGCACTCGGTTGTCGTCATTGCCTTTTTCTAAAGCGACCGAATAACTAAGTTCAGGATTGAATTGTCCACTATAACGCACCATAGGGGTACGATATGTCCCCACACCTAAAGGTGAATTAAAATCAATCATTTCTGGCTGTAAATCTGTTGCCAAAAATGTCGATGTTGTTTGACCAAATAGCCAATCATTAAAGCTTAAATAAGCATGGCGAATACGAATCGTGTCATTGCTACTACCACCACGAAAATCAACTTCTAATTTCCCACCAACATCTGCATCTTGAACAGGTGCTTTAAAGTCGAGACCTAATCGTGTCACCGTCGCAGTGCTATAAAAACGATCACTATTTTTTTCATTTCCCTCAAGATCAACTTTATTGATTCGGTTGAAAATGCCATCGCCGCCTTTGGCTTGATACGATGCATCGCCACGTAAAAAACCATATAACTGAACTTGTGCGCCTGAAGCAGAATTAAAACTTAAAGCTGATGGTTGAGGAGATACTTCAGTCTGCTTCGGCATATTCTGATTCTGCGCAGCCACAGATGTTTGTGTAGCTTGTTGAGGCATCTCATTTTTTTGTTTTGACTGTGGAACATATTGTTCTAGTAAAGCCCTTAATTCTTTTACTTCATCTCGAAGTTGTTGAATTTGCTCTTGTTCGTTTGCAGCCTGCACATTGTTCATCATTAAGACAGCAATGGTAAACGCCAATCCCTGAACTATGAACGGCTTACGGATGAGAGGTAAACTCATGAGAAGCTCCTGTATTCGTGTATATTTCAACATTTTACATAAGCATAAAATTGGGTAAATAAATATGCTTATCATAGAAAACCTCTCTCACCTTATTGGTCAGAAAAGCCTAATCAATTTTAAAAAAGGGCGTATTATGCATAAATTTAAACTATTGTGTGTATTTTTTTATTCGAATTATCATAACGATTTCAGTGTGTATCAATAAATATCATTTCTATTTCATTGTGTTACAAATATATTTCTTTTTCACATAAATAAAACAAAAAATAAAGTCTTCGTGCAGTATCACCGATTTATTTATGTCTGACCAAATTTCACTCAAATTTTGATCTACGACTAAAAAGCCATCCTCAAATCCACTTTATTACTTTATAGTCTCACCGCATGAGAAAAAGTAACAAGCTTAGGAACATGAAGATGAATATGGAACAAATCCGTCATGTGGATGATGCAATTACGTCACGCCATTCTGTACGCGCATTTTTAGATACACCTGTTGCAACACAAACCATCAAAGATATTTTAACCGTTGCTTCACGTGCGCCATCAGGAACAAATACCCAGCCATGGAAAGTATATGTCATTACGGGTAAAAAACGTGCTGAAATGATTGACCGTGTTTGTACAGCACAAATTGAACTTTTCCAAAAACCAGAACTTGCAGAACAATACCAAGAAACTTTCGCCTATTATCCTGAAACATGGATTTCCCCTTTTATTGACCGTCGTCGTGAAAATGGTTGGGGACTCTATGGTTTGCTTGGAATCCAAAAAGGC
This sequence comes from Acinetobacter tjernbergiae DSM 14971 = CIP 107465, assembly GCF_000374425.1. Taxonomy (GTDB): domain Bacteria; phylum Pseudomonadota; class Gammaproteobacteria; order Pseudomonadales; family Moraxellaceae; genus Acinetobacter; species Acinetobacter tjernbergiae. The sequence goes on from NZ_KB894376.1 coordinate 51,601, forward strand.
GAAAAAGAAAAAATGGCTGCGCAACAACTACGCAATTACCAATTGTTCGACGCACCTGTTGCACTCTGTTTCACAGTAAACAAAGCCATGGGCATTGGTTCAAAAATGGATATTTCCATGATGATTCAAAATGTCATGGTTGCTGCCAAAGCACGTGGCTTAGATACGTGCCCACAAGCAGCGTGGAATCATTTTCATCCCATCGTTTTAGAGGTATTAGATGCCCCAGAAGATGAAGAATTAGTATGTACCGTTGCCTTAGGTTATGCCGATCCAGATCATATCGTCAACAGCTTCATTACACCTCGTGAACCCGTTGAAAATTTTACGGTATTTTTAGACGAATAAACGATTCTGTAACAGTATCTCTATGCAGAGATACTGTGTTTTAGTTGTTTTCCAACCTTTAAAATGGCAAACAATCCTGCACTGGTAAACAGCACCATCATGATGCCCATATTCAGTGATGCTTTCCAAACTAAGAAGTTTAAAATTACTCCACCCAACAAGCCACAAGCAAACTGCATACTGCCCATGATTGCACTCGCAGTTCCAGCCCGCGCACCTTGTTGAGACATTGCCAAAGCCATCGCATTTGGACCTGTTAAACCAATTCCAGACACCACAAAGAATAAGCCTGACATTAACAACCATAACGGTGCATCTGCCATTAACCCAGTACCAAATACAGCGAGTGCCCCAAAACATTGAATGGAACCACCCAGACGTAAACGCTGAAAAATGCCCATACGGGTATTGAGATGTTTATTAATTGAAGACATCAACATAATCCCAGCCGCATTGAATGCAAACGCATAAGAAAACTGTTGCTGAGACAATCCATACTGTCCCATAAAAACTGCCGAAGCAGAGCTGATATAGCAGAATAATGCCGCACCTGTTAAACAACCTGCAAACATCGGCACTCTAAAACTGTCATCTTTTAGGATTGCAGCATAAAGTGTCGTCACTTGATAGGTTGATAACTTTAAACGGCGCTCAACTGGCAAAGATTCTTTAAAAAAGAAATGTACACAGAACCAACAGATGATTCCAACCGTTGCTAAGGTCAGAAAAATCGCCTGCCAAGGAAAGAACGTTAAAACCCATGCACCAAACATGGGGGCAAGAACAGGTGCAAGCCCCATTACAATCATCATGCTAGAAAAAGCTTGAGCTGAGCCTTGCATGTCCAAACGATCACGAATAGCAGCCCTTGCAATCACAACACCGACACAGCCACCTAAAGCCTGAAAAATCCGTGCGGCAATCAAAGCCCACTCATTTGTTGTCAACACACAAGCTAAACTTGCGATTACATAAAGGCTGAGACCAAAATATAAAGGTGGCTTACGTCCAATACGGTCACTGACAGGTCCATAAATCAACTGCCCAATCGCCAATCCTAAGAAATAAGCAGGGAGTGTATTTGCTATCATTTGTGTACTTACCCCAAACTCATCTGCCATTTGCGGCAATGCGGGTAAATACATATCAATTGATAATGGGCCGAGGGCTGTTAACAAAGCGAGTAATAAAATCCATGCTGTTGAATACTGACGCTGATTTGATTGCTCTGCCTGCATAATACTCTACTATTCAAGTTTATTTATTTTCTAAGCTTAGCATCCTCAACATATTTGTGCATAATATTAGAGTCTGTTGATACGCTAAAAAGTGTTAACAAACTTTATGACAAATTGATTGTCGGATACAAAAAGGACAAACTTTGAATCCTTGGCTAACGCGTTTAAAACAAGCAACCTATAACACCACGTTTATGTATAACGTGCGTATGCTTATTGCCTTCGCAGGGACTGCATTCGTTCCATATCTTTTAAATGCTCAATTGGCGACGATTCCACTGACCTTAGGCGTGGTTGCCGCAGCGATTAGTGATATTGATGATCGATTTTCTGTTCGTATCCTGAATCTGATCTATACCTATATCGGGTTTTTCATCACAGCAGCTTCGGTACAACTGTTATTTCCTTATCCAATTGTTTTTGCAATTGGACTCATTGTTTCATGTATCGGTTGGATCTTATTGGGTTCGCTAGGGCGACGTTACGCAACGATTGCCTATGGGTGCTTGGTCGTCTCAGTCTATACCATGTTGGGTGTACATCTATTTGAACAATGGTATCTTCAACCCACGTTTTTAGTGCTCGGTGCTGCATGGTACGGATTACTCTCAACCATTAGTTTCTTGCTCTTTCCTGTCCGCAAAGTGCAAGACCAACTTTCAGCTTCCTATTCAGCATTAGGCAGCTTCTTATATGCAAAATCAAACTTATTTGACGTCGATATGACACCCTCTAGCTATCAACAAAGTATGATTGATTTAGCGCTAGAAAATGGCAAATTAGTGGCGATCTTTAATGAAATGCGCATGTCACTTTTAACCCGTTTAAAAGGTGACCGAGGACAAAAAGATACTCGCCGAAGTTTACAATATTACTTTGTCGCCCAAGACATTCATGAACGTGCCGACTCAGCCCATATTGATTATCAAAAACTAGCTAAAGTCTTTCAACACAGCGATATCTTATTTCGCTTCCAACGAATCTTATCCATTCAAGGCAAAGCGTGTCAGGATTTAGCCCATTCTATTTTAAGCCGTAGTCCTTATGTACATAACAAACGCTTTAAGCACAGCTTTGAAAATTTACGCATTTCATTAGAAAAACTACGAGAAGATGGGCTTTATGATCAAGTGCGTATTAATGCTTTATTTGCACTTTACCAAAACCTAAAGTCAATTGATGCACAACTACAAAATTTAGAGACAGAACGCAATCTAAAATTAATTAATGCGCAACAAGCTGAAAACCAATTAAAAGATGATGACCTAAAAGGTTGGAATGACATCATTGTACGTGTTAAGCAACATTTAACCCCTGAATCAGTGTTATTTCGCCATGCTGTCAGACTCTCGATTGTCTTATTTATTGGTTATGTATTTATTCAAGTAACGCATATTGCTTATGGCTACTGGATATTACTGACCGCACTATTTGTTTGCCAACCCAACTTTAATGCCACCAAACGCCGCTTATACTTACGAATTGTCGGAACCTTGATGGGCATTATTGTGGGTCTTGCGATTATTTATTTCATTCCCTCGATCGAAGGGCAATTGGTCATGTTGGTTCTCAGCGGCGTCTTATTTTTAGAACTTCGCAGTAAACAATATGCTCAAGCCACAGCTTTTATTACGATTCTTGCCTTAATTAACTTTAATCTAGACGGTTCTGCTTTTGCAGCAGGCTTACCTCGTTTTATTGACACGCTGATTGGCTGTGCATTGGCATGGTTTGGGGTCAGTTTTATTTGGCCCGATTGGAAGTTTCGTCGACTTCCCCGCTCAATCCAACGTTCTTTGCAAGCACAATGTAAATACTTAGCAGAAGTGGTTGAGCAATACCATCAAGGACGTAACAATGCACTAAACTATCGTGTGGTCAGACGTGCTGCGCACAATACTGATGCAGAGGTTGCTTCACTAATTTCTACACTTGCCACAGAACCCAATATTGAATCTACGCAAAAAACCCTAGCGTTTGAATTCCTCTGCTTAAGCCATACCTTTTTAAGCTATATCGCTGCACTAGGCGCTCACCGTGAACAAATCCAAGATCAGGAGATTTTAACACTGCTCGATCAAGCACTTGATGATATCCAAGGCGCACTACTCAGAGATGAAGTCCCTGATTTATCAGCACAAAATATGATGCAGACCATCCGTGAGCATTTAAATCGCAAAGAAGAAAATAATCAAAAATCCTTGATCATTTTGCAACAACTTTCGCTCATGCTGAGTATTTTAACTCGTTTAAGTATGCTCAAACAGAGTTTAAGCCATGAACCAAATGAAGATGGCACTGAGTTTGCATCTCTCTAATGTATCAGCCATTGGCATAATATCTTTGAGTGCCAATTGGTGTTAAACTTAACCCAGTTCTAAACTTATTTTTTAAACTATGACCGCCAAAACACTATACGCTTATACGCTACAACCTGTTCCTTACGAAGTTTCTGAAGTTGAACAACGTCAAGCTCAACTGATGATTTGGCGTAGCACCAATAAATTCAGTAAAAAAGCATGGATGATTATGATTGCACTTGTGGTGCTTTCATTGGTTTCAGCAGGACTCATTAAATATTATTCGACTTATTCAACAGTCCTATGTTGGATCGTGATGGTCGGTGTGATCCTCTTTTATCTTGTGAAAAAATTTGGTCTTGAATGGTACGTAAAACGTAAAATGAATGAGTTCCCTGTTCAAGAAATCAAAGGACTTCGTTTAGGTGTTCAACAACATGGTATTGTGATGCGCCAAAAGATGGGACTTCAAGAAGGCACCGCAACGATTGGTTGGAAAGACATTTACGAATGGTACAGTTCTCCTGATTTTATTTTGGTGAATTTCAAGGTAAAAACACCAAAAGGTGAAGAACAACAAGGTGCATATATTTTACCAAAACGTATGGACTCAAAGAATTTCCCGTTCACAACCATACGCAAACATTTAAATGAAACGGTAGGCGCAGCTAAATCAATCTAATCCATTATTCATACAAAGACCTCTCTTGATGAGAGGTTTTTTTAACCGTATTAATTTAATGATAATAATAATCAATATTACCCACAACATACATATTATCGCCCCATTGTTCAGTTATAATTTTTAAATGAATCTCCTTTTCTTCTTATTTTCTGACCATGTTTAAAAAAGTTTTCTTCCAAATCCATTGGTTTTTAGGGATCACAGCGGGTCTCATCCTCTCTTTAATGGGCGTGACGGGTGCAATCTATTCTTATGATCAACAAATTTTAAAATGGCTGAATCAAGACAGCTATGTTGTTGAAGTCGCTCAAACGCCTAAACTCACCCCTGCCCAACTATATCAACATTTCAATCGACAACAGCCTGAGATTGAAATTAATAGCATTACGATTGCATCAGATCCGACCACATCTTCAACCGTCAATATTAAAAAAGAAGGTGCTCGTCGTGGTTATAACATGATGGTTAATCCATACACAGCAGAGGTATTACCTGACATTAAAGGGCGTGATACGCTGCAATTTATTCAGCGTTTACATCGTAATTTGACCGCAGGTGAATTTGGGGCACAAATTACTGGCGCATCAACGTTGATACTGATCTTCTTTGTCTTAAGTGGAATTTATCTGCGCTTTCCAAAGAAACACTCCTTTAAACAATGGTTTTTTATTAAACCTAAACTCAAAGGTCGCAATTTTATTTGGGACTTACATGCTGTCGTTGGAACATGGATGGTTGTGTTCTACTTATTATTCGCATGTACGGGCTTATACTGGTCTTATGATTGGTGGCGTGCAGGCATGTTCAACGTCATGGGCGTAGAACAACCACAACGGAATCAACAAAATAATGAACATAGCAAAGATAAACAACCCGAACTGCAAAAGCAGCAACTCAACACCATCCTGACCCACACATGGAACGGTGTAAATGCACAAATTGGGCGTGAATATTCAAGCCTCACCTTAAATATTCCAAAGCATGATGATGCCAAAATTGAGCTTTCTTTTGTCGATGCAATTCCACAACATGAACGCGCACGTAACCAAGCAATCTATAACTATCAAGATAATAAATTCGAAAAATTTGAACTGTATGAACAGAAAAAACTCAATGAGAAAATCATGAGCAGTATGCTGCCTGTACATCGAGGTAGTTTTTTTGGTTCAACTTATCAATTCATTGCGATGTTGGCTTCATTGGCAATGCCTTTGTTTTTTGTAACAGGTTGGATGCTTTATCTTAAACGACGTAAGCAAAAAAAATTAACCCTTGCTGCACGTCAATCACTCAATCCACAGCAAATTGATCTAAATACCAAGCCTTGGATGATTACTTATGCATCGCAAACAGGTGTAGCAGAACAACTCGCTTGGCGTACAGCAACGAGCTTACAAGAAGCACAACAACCAACGATCGTTAAACCAATTCAGCAACTGACTGAACAAGACCTACAACAAGCACAACAAGTTTTATTACTCATCAGTACCTATGGAACAGGCGAAGCACCCGACTTAGCAACAAGTTTCAGTAAAAAATTGATGCAGCAGGACCTTGATCTAAGTCAAATACAATATGCAGTCTTGGCACTCGGATCTAAAGAATATCCTGACAGTTATTGCAGCTTCGGCTATGCAGTAGATAGATGGTTAAAACAATGCAATGCACAACCCTTATTCGATTTAATCGAAGTAGATAATGCCAGCACCAATGATATTCAGCGTTGGAATCAAGCTTTATCTAATGTGACCAAGCATGAACTTAATGCCATGAATATCGACAAAGTGTTTGATCAATGGACATTAAGCCAACGCCATATTTTAAATCCAAATAGCTTAGGAGAAGCTGCTTATCATATTGAACTAACAGCTCCTCATGATGTCACTTGGCATGCAGGAGATATTGCCGAGATTCAATCAGGGAACAATGTTAAAGAGATTCAAAACTTTTTGATTAAATACCAAATCCCATCCCAAACAATTGTTGAGTCATTGAATCAAAACATTGAACAGGCACTTTGGGATAAAAATTTAAGAGTTGATCTCAACGCTTTTAGCAATCTAGAAGAATTACTCAAGCAATTACCCGTACTACCAACGCGTGAATATTCAATTGCAAGCATTCCAGCACAGCAATGCCTACGACTGGTAGTACGTCAAAAGCGTGATGAGAATGCTCAATTAGGTTTAGGTTCAGGCTGGTTAACTGAATTTTCACAACTCAGAGACCCTATTTCCTTACGGATTCGCACTAACGAATCTTTCCACTTAATCGATGACAACCGTCCGATTATCTGTATTGGTAACGGGACAGGTATTGCAGGACTGATGAGCCTGTTACAACAGCGTAACCGACAAAACTATACAGCAAACTGGCTTATCTTTGGCGAACGCCAACGTGAACATGATTTCTTTTATCAAGAGACCATTCAAGCTTGGCTAAATATGGGCACACTACAACATCTAGACCTCGCCTTTTCTCGTGATCAGGAGCAGCGCATCTATGTGCAAGATGTATTACGCAACAAGGCTGAAGAGCTGAGCAAATGGGTTGAGCAAGGTGCTGTCATTTATGTCTGTGGTAGTATCGAAGGTATGGCAACAGGTGTCGATCAAGCGCTAATAGAAATTCTTGGCGAAGAACACGTGGATGCCCTCAGACAAGCTGGGCGTTATCGTCGTGATGTTTATTAATCCAACTTAAGTGTTAGTATTAAAAATACGAGTGCATCATCACTCGTTTTTTAACGAACGTTTAGAGGGTTTGCCTTTCTATTAATTTTGCATACACTGAGCACGATTCAAATTGACTACAATGAAGATTATGCAAATAAGTTCATGGATTCGTATTTTTTTAGCCCTTATTGGTTCAGTTCTATTTTTAGATGGGGCTATCCTAATCGCATTTAAAAAAATTCATATCGGTACAGTACTCCCTTTTCTCCTAGGATTATTTTTCTGCCTCTATGCTTGCTTTTATTATCATATTGAACGTTTCTTTTTCTATCATTTTCGCTTGCATTCAATTTGGCGTTTTGGCTGGTTATGTTTTTGGATTTGGTTAATTAGCTTAGGCTATTTTTTTCATTATCTTTCGAATCATCAAATTAAAAACCAAAACATTGCTCCAATCAAAGCTATCATCGTTTTAGGTACTGGTGTTAAAAATGGGCAACCTTCTGCAACACTTGCTAAGCGTTTAGATCGTGCTGCGCCGATTGCACTTGCCCAACCCACTGCAAAATTAGTCATGACTGGGGGTATTGATTTTGGTGAAACAAATAGCGAGGCCATCGTCATGTCATGTTATGTACAACAGCATCATCACATCCCTACTTCACAGATCATTTTAGAAGATAAAAGTACCAGCACTGAACTGAATCTTAAAAATAGTCAGACCTTATTACAGGCACAGCAGATTAACATTCAGCAACCGATTGCAATCGTCACCAGTGACTTTCATACCTTGCGCGCCTCAGCAATCGCTCGAAAGCAAGGTTATCGCCATGCCATTATGTTAGGCGCAAGCACACCCTTAGAGACTCGATATAATGCGTGGTTAAGAGAATATTTTGCTTATGCAAGCGGTTGGTTACTCAATGAATATTGATTGGGGAATCCCCCAATCAACTTCTATTTTTAGTTATGTAATCTAATTTCTCGTGGCAACGGCAATTGTAATTCAGCAAATACATCTGGTCGTTGTAAATAAATCTGATAAAGAAAGTTTTTTACATCCAACAAAAAAGTATCTGCTGGTACAAGTAAGTTATTTCCTTCAGGCGTCAGATCTAAAGATAAAATCGTATTATTTTCTTTTAGAAAAGGAATCATTTTTTCAATAAAGGTTAATAATGATACTTCTTGAACATCATATTTTGCCCAATGATCTTTAATAAGTAATTTTGCTAGGCCTTTGTTTTGCCATATGGATAAAGCATGTTGACCAGAGGGCGTTGAACATAAAGCCCACCCATCATGATATAAAGCAATCACTTGACGTTGCAAAATAATAGTTTGGATAAATTGACGATATAGGTCTTTTGGCGAAGAATGAGATGTTGTTGTTTGTGATTTCGACGCAGCCTTGCGTTGATAAGGGTTCTTCATAAATTAGTTCAATATTAGAATCATTATTGATGCTAATCATAAGATAATTTGATATGAGTTACAAGAATTTAATTATTTAGAAGATATATGGTGGGCGCTGACGGGATCGAACCGCCGACATTCTGCTTGTAAGGCAGACGCTCTACCAACTGAGCTAAGCGCCCTGAGCGAGAGTAAACTCGTATCAGAGTCAAGTATAAGCATACTTGTTAAAACAAACATTCTCAAAAAATGATATTAAGAGAATGGCGCAGCGGACGGGGCTCGAACCCGCGACCCTCGGCGTGACAGGCCGATATTCTAACCAACTGAACTACCGCTGCACTGTTATACTTCATTAAGAAGTATGATGTCACAAACTATGGTGGGCGCTGACGGGATCGAACCGCCGACATTCTGCTTGTAAGGCAGACGCTCTACCAACTGAGCTAAGCGCCCTGAGTGAGGTAACAAACTTAAAGCATCGCTTTAAAAATTTGTTTAGACAGATCAGAATAAATCTAATGTATCTAACTCTATCCTGCAATGCAAATTTAAAGTGGCGCAGCGGACGGGACTCGAACCCGCGACCCTCGGCGTGACAGGCCGATATTCTAACCAACTGAACTACCGCTGCACAATAATTTTGCAATTATAGGGTAAAACGATATTAAAACTTAAGTGGCGCAGCGGACGGGGCTCGAACCCGCGACCCTCGGCGTGACAGGCCGATATTCTAACCAACTGAACTACCGCTGCACTTGAGTTTTAACGTAAAGGCTTGGTGGGCGCTGACGGGATCGAACCGCCGACATTCTGCTTGTAAGGCAGACGCTCTACCAACTGAGCTAAGCGCCCTTAACGTCTTCATCGTTTGTGAGGTGCATTATAGAGAATCTTTACAGCCTGTCAAACGCTTTTCCTATTCTTTTCCGAAAAAAGCGCACGAATGATTAAAAAATAAGTAATTCTTTGAAAAAAACCAGATTTCCGTATTTTATTTAAGCACTTATTGGTGTTTTTATCATTCATTTTCCAATGCCTGTTCAGAAATATAAACCAATGCTTGTGCTGTAATAAGCTCAAAAAGCTCAATCACATCCTGATTTTTCATTCGAATACAGCCATGAGACATTGGAATACCCATTGGTTCAGTGTCAGGTGTCCCATGAATATAGATATATCGCTTAAATGTATCGCAACCATCTCCGCGATTAAACCCATCTTCTAAACCGTCTAACCATAAAATTCGAGATAAAATCCAATCTCTTTGTGGAAATTGTTGTGCAAGTTGTTGGTTGTACACCTCTCCTGTTGGCTGACGTGCAACAAAGACCGCATTTTTTTCTACTTCTCCACCAATCTTCTGTGCAATTTGATGCCACCCTCTTGGGGTTTTACCGCTATTTTCTTGTTCCCCAATACCATTCTTACCAGAGGAAATCACATAAAATTTATTGTGTTTTGGCAAACGTAAGATCTGTTGTGCTAAGTCTATGACAATATCTGCCTGATCAAAGGTATAGGTCATTTTTATCTCGATGGACGATAGAACATATTTATTTCAACACAGACTACAGGCTTTTTCTTGTATTTTTCAGTTGTTTTAATTAGCGATAGGTTTTAAATCCAGTAACGAAATCATCATTTGTTCTTATTCTTAATCCGCTACTAACAGCATAGCTGCTCGTCTTGGGCATAAGGAATATATTCGCAAGAGCTTCACTTTTCTTAACGCCTTTACTCGAACATAGTTCTCGTCTTGCGCAGCTAATTCGCTTTTCCTAACACCTTTACTCGAACATAGTTCTCATCTTGCGCATGAGAAATATATTTCGCAAGAGCTTCGCTTTTCTTAACGCTGCTCAGGTCGTAGCCACAACCATACGGCAACAATAAACATAGTGACATCGGTAAAAACTTTGACAAAGAACGGTGCATTGGTAAATAACATCAAAATACCGCTGATCAGCATCATGATACTAGCGATCCATTTTGCCCGACGTGGTACAGTCCCATTTTCACGCCAATTGCGTAAGGTCACACCATATTTGGGATGATTTAATAGCCAAGCATCCATTTCAGGCCAGCCTTTAGATGCTGCCCATGCTGCAAGTATTAAAAATACAGTTGTTGGCATGCCTGGTAGTATTGCCCCAATGATTCCTAAAATAATAAAAACCACGACTAAGCTACGCCAGAACAATGTTTTCATTGAGTAATTAACCGACACATGTTTACAACCATGCTAGTATAAAGTGTTTTTATTGCTCTTTCTTAAACTTAACTGATTATTTCAATAATTGAGTAGCAGCATGTCTAGTCGAATGACCACAACCACTTTTTTTGAACCATGGTTGCAGTTTAAGAATCCAATTGTCCGTCACTTGGCTTTTTGTATCGCGAGCCCAAATATCCTAACGCAACGCCCAAATGAGCTGAAACTTAACCATCATTTTGAGTTTCATAATGATCAAAGTTGGCAAAATTTTTATCAAAATTATCAAACACGCCTACAACAACTTGATCAACAACCACAGCCTTTAATTGATTTCCTAGCACGTCTTAAAAGTACCCGTTTAGGTCTACGATTTGAAAATTTATTATGGTTTTGGTTACAAGATGGTGACTACCACCCCTATCAATTGTTAGGGCATAGTATCCAAAAAATTGCAGGCGCAATCACTTTAGGTGAACTAGATTTTGTGCTATTTAATCAAGAAACCCAAGAAATCGAACATTGGGAAGTTGCACTTAAATACTATCTTGGCGAAGGTAAATTAGATCTAGCACAATGGTTTGGTCTAAACAAACAAGATACTTTACATCGAAAACTAAAACATTTTACTGAGCGTCAATTTCAGTTTTCTGAAGCAAACCAGTACCACATTCAACGTAAATTTGCGGTAATGAAAGGACAATTGTATTTACCCAATCATTTGAGTGAGTTTGTACTACCTAATTGGGTTAACCCATCCCGACGTTTGGGACAATGGGGAACGCATATTCCAACAACACCATACTATCGATTACAACGCCATGAATGGCTATGCCCAGATCAACATGCATCCTCGCTAACAGCGCAATGGTGGACAAATGGGCTGTATTACCATGAAACGCCAACTCCTTCTTTTTATATGTTCCGTCAACCCTCCCCTTTATTTACGACACCACCATTATCAAACAATCATTTTGAATAACATTTCATAACACATTTACCATCAAACTATCATGTTCATTTTATAAGTATTTTTTTAGCCTCTAAGAACATCATAATTACATTTAAACGGAGAAAATGATGAAAAAGATTTTAGTTGCTTCTCTCATGAGTGCTTTTGTTTTAACTGGTTGTAATACCTTTAAAGGTTTTGGGCAGGATGTTTCTAAAGCAGGTGATAAAGTCACTCAAACTGCTGAAAAAACTCAAGATAAAATGTAATCTCATAGAACAACTTTCATAAAACCTTATCTAGACGCAGATAAGGTTTATTTTTACATACCTTTCTTAATGGTATTCCCCTATTATAGCGCTTCAGAATTCACCAGATTTAGCCACATCTCGCATGAACCACTCCGATACTCTAGAACTTAGTTTGCAACTCCTACGTCAACCATCTGTTACTCCTGTCGATCATGATTGTCAAAATATTATGGCTGAACGCTTAGCAAAGATTGGCTTTAATATCGAAAATATGCGCTTTGAAGATGTCGATAATTTATGGGCTCGTCGTGGAACAACAGCACCTGTTTTTTGTTTTGCAGGTCATACTGATGTCGTGCCGACAGGTCATTTAGATGCATGGAATTCTGATCCATTTTTACCAAGTATTCGTGATGGTAAGTTATATGGACGCGGTTCTGCGGATATGAAAACTGCACTTGCAGCCATGGTTGTTGCTTCTGAACGTTTTGTAACGAATCACCCGAATCATAAAGGCTCTATTGCTTTTTTAATTACATCGGATGAAGAAGGTCCTTCAATTAATGGAACTGTGAAAGTTATTGAAACCTTAGAAGCTCGCAATGAAAAAATGGATTGGTGCTTAGTGGGCGAACCATCGAGTACTCATCAACTAGGCGATATTGTAAAAAATGGTCGTCGTGGCTCTTTAAATGCCATTTTAACGGTACATGGTAAACAAGGTCATGTTGCCTACCCTCATTTGGCAAACAATCCAATTCATTCTGCCTCTAAAGCCTTAACCGAACTATGTGACGCTGTTTGGGACAATGGTAATGAATATTTTCCTGCCACCTCATTTCAAATCTCAAATATTCAGGCTGGAACAGGCGCAACGAATGTCATTCCAGGGACTTTAAAAGTAACCTTCAACTTTCGTTATTCAACAGAAGTCACCGCAGACATTCTTAAACAACGCGTACTTGAGATATTAGATAAACATAATTTAACTTATGATATTCATTGGACTTTGTCAGGTTTACCATTTCTAACGCCTGTGGGTGAATTAGTAAATGCTGCAAAAACAGCAATCAAAAACGTAACAGGTGTCGAAACTGTACTTTCAACCAGTGGTGGTACTTCTGACGGTCGCTTTATTGCACCAACAGGCGCTCAAGTTCTAGAACTAGGTGTATTAAATGAAACAATTCACCAAATTAATGAACATGTCAATGTTGCTGACCTTGAGCCTCTAGCAGAGATTTACGAACAAATTTTAGTAGAGCTTCTTGCCCAATAAAGTAAAGATATCCAGCATTAAAAAAGGAACTCCGTAGAGTTCCTTTTTTGTTATAAACCGAGTTGCGTTTGTATATTTTGTAAATTTGGAACGTAATATTGCTTTTCACCAATCTTTACATATTTAAAGACATTGCTGTCATCAATATCCAATTCCTCATCTACGATTTCTGAAATACGTAAACGAATTGATTCTGGCATTTCATTACAAACCAGAGCAAAACGCTCAGAAACATCATCTCCTTCAACAACTAAGGCTACGCCATGTTTGTTATCAGGATCATTTACTGCATAAATTGGAAGCTTTAAATCATGCCATTCAATATGATCGACAGTGGTCTGAGTATCCATAGCTGATAACACAATATTTTGTGGTAACAGCATCGGAACTTTTTTATGGCACTGAATAATATAGGCATCAATAAATCCAGTTGATACCGTAATTAAGTGTTGTAGCTCTTGCTGGTCAATTTTCCCCAATACCGAGTCTGCACTTTTTTTAACCATTACATTTCACCTCGTTAGCGCACTGTCAGTAAACTTTCAATATTTTCTAAGAGGGCCTCTTCTTGGAATGGTTTACCCATATATTGATTGACGCCCAATGATAAGGCACGTTCACGATGTTTTTCACCGGTCCGTGATGTAATCATAATAATTGGCAAGTCTCGATGTAATTCATGATGTCGAACGAGGTTTGTAACCTCAAAGCCATCCATACGCGGCATCTCAATATCAAGTAACATCAAGTCAGGCTTAATCGTTTCAAGTTGCTCAATCGCATCAACACCATCTTTCGCAGTAACAACATCATAACCTTGACGCTCTAACAAACGGGTTGTCACTTTACGTACCGTAACTGAGTCATCCACAATCATGATCAAACGACGTTCATCATAACGTTGTTTGGTATAAGTCTCATCTGCATGTTTATTACGATGGGTAGACTGCGCATGTCTTGCAATATTTTGACCATCTAGAATTAAACATACTTGACCATCACCCAAGATCGTAGCACCAGCAATAACACCAATACTTGAGAATTGCTGTCCAATTGGTTTTACAACAATTTGTCCACGAGAGCCAATTAATTGATCAACAAGTAATGCGGTAGTTTGCCCTTGTGCACCCTTAATTAAAAGCACGGGTAAGGAGTGGACAACTCCATGTAAACGAGGAATTGGCTGCCCAGCGACAAACTCTGATAAATAACGTAAACGATATCGCTCTTGGTCAATTGTGAAGTAATCTTCCTTACTATCAAAATATTGTTCCAAAGCCATTGGTGAAATACGAACAATACGATCAATTTGTGCAAGTGGGAATGCAAATTGCTGATCGCCTGCTTTTACCATCAACGCATCACTCACAGCTACCGTAGTCGGTACGCGTATCGTAAAGGTTGTACCTTTGCCTAAAACTGAATCAACACTGACATGACCACCCAATGCTTTAATATCGCTTTGTACAACGTCTAGACCAACACCACGTCCAGAAATCTGCGTCACTTGTGCTGCTGTACTAAAACCAGGATGGAAGATAAATTGCAGAATTTCTTCATGATCAAGTTTCTGCTCTTTGGTCATCAAGCCTGTTTGAATCGCTTTCTCTTTAATGCGATTTACATCAATACCTTTACCATCATCTTTAAAAGTAACAACGATATCAGTACCTTGGCGACCAATATCTAAAACAATATGCCCTGTTTCAGGTTTATTGGTTTGTAAACGGTGTTCACGATCTTCAATACCGTGATCAATCGCATTACGTAACATATGCTCAAATGGTGAAACCAATCTCTCCAAAATACTACGGTCTAATTCACCTTCAGTATTATTAACAATCAATTCAGTCGGTCGATTCAATGTTGATGCTGTTTGACGAACAATACGCTGCAAACGTGGTAACAAACGTGAGAATGGTACCAATCGAGTACGCATTAAACTTTCTTGAATTTCAGCTTGAATACGTGACTGTTGTAATAACAGACCTTCGGTATCGCGAATCTTCTCTGAAAGCGTAGTTTTAAAGTCAACCAAATCCGAAGCAGATTCCGCCAGTGATTTTGACAATTGATTTAGAGATGAATATTGGTCCATCTCTAATGGATCAAAATCTGCGTAACGTGAGGTTTCACTACCATGCCGTGCAATAATTTGGCTTTCTAACTCACCTTCCATTCGACGTAGCTGATCTGCCAGACGCTTGATTGCAAGTTCCATCTCGGTCAACGTACCGCCCAACTGACCTAAGTCCATTTCGATACGTGAACGGTTGATTGCATTCTCACCTGACAAATCAATCATCTTCTCAATGACTTCAGCAGAGACACGAATCATTTCATTGTTTTGTTCAATACGTTCTGTCGTTTCCCACTCGCCCAACATTGATGGTGGTTCAGTACCATCGCCTTGAACAAACTCCATGGTGTATTCAGGCGTAAAGATATCTTTGGCTGAGAGTTTTTGAGGAAGTTGTGCTGAAACATCCACAAACTCCATCTTTTCTAAACTTTGTTTTAAGCCATCAAAGTTTGCGTATTGACGTTTGAAAATCGCATCATTCAACCATGCAAGTGCAGTATTGAGTAAATTATCGTAAACATTTGAATTGAAGTGATGAACACCAAACTGTTCAAATGCATTTTCTAAATGATACGCGACAATTGCAATTGCATCCAACTCAGCCATACGTGCGCCGCCCTTTAAACTATGGGCGTTACGTTGTAACTGTAATAACAAGCTACGATTGCTACGTTGATCAAACCATTGTCTTAATAAGGTTTGCGCTTGCTCAAGTAACTCTTCTGCCTCTTCAAGGAAAGTTTGCTCGACCAGAGAACGAACATCATCATCAAGATCAAGTTCACGCATAATTTCAGTAGTTGACGTTTCTTTTATTTTCTTGTCATCAACTGAAATTAACTCATCTGTAGCGATGACATGCTCAATACTTTCAGATAACGCTATATGCTCAGGTTGTTCAACATGCCCATGAGTCGTAAATATCGCTTGAACTGAATCAGCTGTTTGATTTGTTTGTTGGAGGAGTTGAAGTACGTGCGTTGCAGGGTAATCTACTTGCTGATCACGAATCGTTTGAATACGATCTGCAATATCATCCTGTACTGCACGAATCACTGCGATTAGCTGTGAAGATGGTTGTAATTGCTGATTAATCAGTTTCTCATAAATTGTTTCTAATTCATGTGCAATCAAACCAATATGACGTGCTTGAATCATATTTGAACCACCTTTTAAGGTGTGCAAATAACGCATCAAGTTTTTCAGTGCATTGATATTTTGCTGATCAGCAGCCCACGTATTTAAATCCGCATCAATACCTACCAATAATTCATCAGCTTCCTCTAAGAAGATATCTAATAAATCTGGGTCAAAGTCTCGATTTGA
>NZ_KB894377.1 GCF_000374425.1 Acinetobacter tjernbergiae DSM 14971 = CIP 107465
CACCAAATAAGCGTTGCATGCCTCTTAAACTACCTCGTTCAAGATAAGTATTCATAATGAGTTCTTTTTGCTCTTCTGTGTATTTGATTTTAGGTTTGAGCACACTTGATCGACCACAATCTTTACATCTGAACTGTGCATTCCCACTTTGGTTGTGCCCATTCTTATAGATATTTGCTGATTGGCAACGGGTACATACATAGCTTATCGTTTCTATGATCATATTTAAGGTCTATTGCTCAGGCGTTTCCATTTTTATTCTAGATTAAAACACGTTGATTTTGGACACTACCAAGCGTTTATATGATTTGCGTATCAATAGTAGCAGAGTGCAATCTCGTTATCAGGATGCGGTACGGAATTTAGAGCGTTTCAAAGCTGAGCGTGGACTTCGTTAATTTCAATTATATTTTTAGATCAACCTAATAATTATCATATTGATCATTAAATGAATACTGACAGATTCCTAAAATGAGATGAAAGATACAACTAAAAATTATTTTTATAAGATGTTCTACATGCCGTGTAATGAGCTCTATGCATGCTCATCATATAGAGCAGTAATTAGAACATTCGTGTGGTATGCAGATTACAGAAATGTAAGGATGTGATATTGATGAAATCAACGAAAACACACAAAAGTAGATATTGTTGAGCAAAAAACACCATGTCTACAAAAGATGTAATTGCTAAAAAAGAATCAATGAATTGCTCGAAAATTAGACGATAGACAAGTGGTTCTTATTAAGATCGTCAATTATAAATCAGCTTATATCCAATTGAAACTTGGTTGATAATTAATCTAAGAAAATAAAGAGAACTATCTTAAATAGCTCCCTTTATTTATTATTTTATAAATAATAACTTGTTTTGGTCATGAGTTTTGAGATCGCAGTCATGGTAATACGAACTGGAACGGGTAAGTCCACGCCACCCGCTTTTAAGGCTGTATCACGATGATTTAACTCATCTTCATTCATTTGTTCCAAAATTTTACGTGAACGGTCATCATGTGCAGGAAGTTGTTGAAGGTGTTCCTGTAAATGTTGGCTGACTTGACGTTCAGTTTCAGCAACAAAACCTAAACTATACTTATCACCTGCAATGCCTGCAATTGCGCCCATACCATACGATAAACCATACCAAACAGGGTTTAAAACACTGGTATGACTGTCTAATTCTTTTAAACGATCTTCACACCAAGCCAAATGATCTTGTTCTTCGATGGCTGCTTGCTGCATTTCTTCACGGACATGTGGTAGTTTTGCCGTAAGTGCTTGACCATGATAAAGTGCTTGGGCGCAGACTTCACCACTATGGTTGACACGCATTAAACCTGCTACATGGCGAGCATCACTTACGCATAATTGTGACGGTTCATCATTTGCTGGATTCGTCCGCTGAGCAGTGGTTGCACCTGGCACCAAACTACGTAAAGCCTGATCGAAAGAATTAATAAGTTTATCGAGACCTGTGTAATGACGCATATATTAATCCTCTAAAGTATTCGGCGCATTTTCCAATAAAGGTTTTAAGCGTTTTAATAACCAAAATGAAAAAATTGCACTTAAAACAGCCGTAATCGTGAATAAGATTTTAATATCAATTTTTAAAATACTTAAGATCAAAATTGAAAAAATAGCAGAAGAAACCATAAATACCGCATTGAGAATATTATTTGCGGCAACAACACGTGCACGATGAGAACGTGGGGAGTAAGCTTGCATCATGGCATAAAGTGGCACGATGTAAAAACCACCACTAATCCCAAGTAAAGTGACTGCAAGCATGACATGGTAATACACAGCACCTTGAGTAAAAATATCTTTTAAGCTGAGTAAATCACCCGTACGCTCAGGTACAAACGAGAGGCTCGCTGCCAAATACAGGGCAAAAATGGTTAAGCCAATTGCTCCATAAGGTACCATTTTGATATTAATTTCTATGCCACCTATTTTGCGGCAAAGTAACGAACCTATACCAATTCCAACGGAAAAAAAGGTCAAAAGTAAGCTAACAACATTTTCTGAAGCGTGAAGATTTTGCAATGTCAGCTGTGGAATTTGGGTTAAATAGGTTGCTCCATAAAACCAATACCAAGAGTTGCCGAGTAGAACGATGAAAATGACTGGAATACGCTTTGCGTATGTTAAGGTTTCTAAACTGGTTTGTATAAAATTCCAATTGATTTTTAAGTCAGGTGCAGCCACTTTTTGAGGGAGGATAAAGCGACTACATAAATAGCCTAAGCAGGCAATAGTGATAACAGTAATACTAATCCACAAGAGATTACCTTCAGAGGTGGCAATCACAGCACCACCTAAAACCATACCTAACAAAATAGCAATTGATGTACCAGATTGAAATAAAGCATTTCCTGACATTAATTCTTGCGGTTTTAATATTTCAGGCAATATAGCGTACTTGATCGGGCCAAAGCAGGTGGAATGGGTTCCCATCAAAAAAAGTGCCAATAATAGCAGCCATAAATTTCCCAGTAAAAAACCCGCTGAACCGATAAGCATAATCACAATTTCTAATATTTTAATGAAGCGAATGAGTTGTGAGCGTTCATATCTATCAGCAATTTGCCCTGCCGTTGCTGAAAAGAAAAAATAAGGCAAAATAAAAAGTAGTGCAGCTAGATTATTTAAAGTACTCACAGGCGTGTTTTGCTGCTGAATCAAACCATAAGTAATAACTAATAGAAGTGCTTGCTTATAAACATTATCATTCAGTGCTCCAAAGAATTGGGTGAGAAACATCGGTGCGAACCGACGTGAGGTCATTAACTGCTCATCTTGTTTCATCATGTGTTCACTTCATTGTGTTTTATAAAAAAATGTGACGAACTGTAAAAATGCAATAAAATGCATGTATGATACTTTCATGTTTGATTGGATGAAAATCAAAGATTTGAAGTTATTTCACCCGTCAAAAACGATAAATTAAAAATAAGTTTAGAGTTCTACATGCTATCTAATGCTAATTTTAAACAGTTATTACTTGTCCATTCTATGCATTTAATTTTTAAAATGCAGAGTTTTCATAAACTTATTTGTAGTACTTTTTTAATTAGTTCTTGCGTATCAGTGGTTTATGCAAAAGAACAAATTTTAGATGTGTCCAAAAATGCAACAATTGATATGTCACTTGATCAAGTTCAGCCACCACAGTTAACAGAGAGTGCTGTATCAAATTTAAAAATAGAAACCAACCAATCTAGTGAAAAGTTAATTGAAAAAGATAGTTTATTGGCATTAAAACAACAAGAACAAGCAGTCAATCAAATCAATGAATTAAAACCAATTCAGTTTCAAGATAATTTAGAAAACTTACCGGTTATTACCGTTGATCAAAGTATGGCAAATGAGATCTTTCGAGTTGCAGAAGATGCAAAAAACCAAGCACAAGCGTATAGAGAAAATATGTCTAAAACTCCACAGGTTTTAGTGAGTGATACTTCTCAAACGGAACTTGTAGAACTTGGTAAAGCACCTATAAATATTGATCAACTGATGCAGGACATTCAAACGGACAGCAAAATTGTTGTTGAAGCCAATGAAACAGGTCGAACATTAGCTGCATTTCAAACACAAAGTGAGTCGCAAGCTGAAAAAGTAGGATTTTTTAGGAAAATATGGAATCGCTTTCACCCAGAAAACTTACTAAACGTTGAGAAAGTTCCACGTATTACTGCAGATATTGTTGGAGCACCGCCTGTTTTAGCAGCTAATATTAAAGCGAAACTTTCGAGTTTTACTCAAGAAGCTTTTGAAGATTTTAATGTTGCTTTACCGCAATTAAGATCATTAACCAACCAAGCTGCTCAAGCCGTGGGTTATTATAATGCTGAGTTTAAATTTGAACGAGTAAGTGATATTAAGGTTAAAGTTAATGTTACGCCGAATGAACCAATTGTGATCAAAGAGCAAAATATAGAATTTTCTGGAATGGGTGAAAAACTACCTCAATTCCAAGTGATTCGATTGGTTCCTGAACAAGACGAAGGTGATATTTTTAATCATGGTAAGTATGAAACGACCAAGAACAAGATCGTAAGTGCAGCAACAGACAATGGTTTCTTTGATGCTTTTTGGAAATTACATGATGTTAAAATTAGCCAACCTGCAAAAGTAGCTGATGTTAATTTAAAATATGAGACAGGCGAGCGATATAAACTGAAACAAGTTGAATATCGGATGAGCGATCCAAGTAAACCCCTACCATTAACTCAAAAAGTTTTGGACAGCTTAGCACCTTGGAAAGACGGTGATGATTATGCTTTTTGGCGTGTGAATGCTCTAGCAAATAACTTGACCAATACTCGTTATTTTAATTATACCTTAGTGGATACGATTAAACCTGATCCAATCCAGCCCCCTTTGGAACTAGCACCAGATTTACAAGCATTGGTTGATCAACAAAAAATTCAACAATCGCAACTGTTGAATAGCCAACAGAAAGCTGAATTGGCACGTCAAAAAGTTACTTCCGATCAAGAAGTCACTCAGGATCTTGTGGATGAATCACAATTCTCAGGTGGGCAAGCGCCACAAGCCTATGCTTTGGCACGTAGTATGCCCTTAGCACATGAGCATGAAGATGATGACGATGAACGTCAAAAGCTTGAAGAGCAAACTAGAATTGAGAAAAAAATCCCAGTTGTTGTGACATTAAACGCTGATAGATTGAATAGTTTAGAAACGGGTCTTGGTTATGGCACAGATACAGGAGCACGTATTCGTAGCCAATATCGCCGTGCAATTGTGAATAAATATGGGCATGCTTTTGATGCCAATATTGAGGTATCGCAAATTCGTCAATCTATAGATGGACGTTATAGTATTCCCTATAAACATCCGTTAAATGATTATTTTAACCTTGTTGGGGGTTATGAGCGTGAAGAACGTGATGATATTGGGCCAGACATAAATTTATTGGTGGAATCTGCGGTATTGGGTGGAGAGCGCGTCATTAAAAATCCGCTTGGTGATTGGCAACATACGATTGGCTTACGTTATCGTTTAGACCGTTTGACAAAAAAAGGTGATGTTAATATAGATGAACTTCCTGATGCCTTTAAAGTTTCAGGAATAGATTCTGAGCAAGAGTCTTTATTATTTGGCTATGAAGCATCGAAAACGAATTCTAATTCACGGTTGAATCCAACAATTGGCTTTAAACAAACATACAAACTTGAATTGGGTACAGAATCCTTACTTTCAGACGCGAATATGGCAATTGTATCGGCAGGTTGGCGGTTTATTTATTCATTAGGCGAGAATGCTGATCATCAATTTGTAGGGCGTGGGGATGCAAGTTATATTTTTACGGATGACTTTAGCAAAGTACCTTATAATTTACGCTTCTTTACAGGTGGAGATCAGTCGTTACGTGGTTTTGATTATAAAAGTTTATCACCAGAAGAAAACGGTTTTAAAATCGGTGGGCAAGCCTTAGGGGTTGGCTCTTTAGAATATAATTATCAGTTTAAAGATGGTTGGCGCGCGGCAATTTTTTCAGATTTTGGTAATGCCTATGATAAACAGTTTAGTAATCCGACGGAGTATAGTATTGGCGTTGGGATTCGCTGGAAATCACCAATTGGTCCAATTCGATTAGATGTGGCTTCAGGAGTTTCAAATGATAACAATCCAATTCGATTGCATTTTTTCATTGGTCCACAACTTTAATAATTTTTAAAAAACCCTTCGAGAAGGTCAAACAATTTCAGGTTGATTATGACGGAAGTAGAACAGCAACTAACACCACCAGTTGAACCAAAACAAGAACGGCGCATTATTCGTAGTATTGCGCTGATCTTGCTGATCATACTTTTATTATTGGTGAGCTCTTTAATTGTCATGATCTCTACTGATAAAGGGAGTCGCTTCCTATTAGATCGTGTTCTACAAAGTCAGAAAATGATTCGCTATGAATATGAAGGTGGAAATTTGCTCCGAGGGATCATCCTCAAAAACATTTTAGTTCAATTGAAAGCGGTTGATGTCTCTTTAGATCGAGCAGATGTTTCTCTTGGATGGAGAGCTATCCTAAATAAAGAAATACATTTAAGTCATGCTGATGTCCAAAACTTAAAAATTATTAATAAAAAACCACCATCGGGTCAACCATTCGCTTTTAGTGCGATCAAACTTCCATTTATATTGCGTGTCGATGAAGCGACCTTAGACCATCTTGAAATTAAGACTCAAACAGCAAAAGTCGGTTTTAATGATATTTATCTCAAAGATGCTTTGTGGTCTGGAACAAAATTAGCGTTTAAAGACTCTAAAATGGATATGGGCTATTTGGCTGTCAAAAATGCCACTGGGCAAATGGATTTTAGTGGGAAATATCCAATCAATGCGAAAGCTGATCTGACGCTTCCATCATTAAAAAGCTTAAATATTCATACCATTAAGGTAGTTGCAGCAGGCTCATTAGATACATTAAAGGCTGGTGTTGCGACGGAAACGCCTGATTTGCTCACAGGCTGGGCGGTGATACATCCTGTACGTGATCATGTCCCAATGCAAGGTGAATTAATATTCAAAAACTATCATTTACCTTTGTTGAAAGAACAGAAGTTATTTGCCAAAGATGGCGTTGCACGATTCAATGGTGATATTCAAAAATTGGTTTTAAGCCTAGATACTGATTTGAAAGGCGAACAAATACCAGAAGGCAAATATAATGTATTAATGGATACTGACTTAAAGAATCAATTGAATATTCAAGATTTTAATGGTCAGTTAATGGGCGGCTCTGTTGCTCTCAAAGGTTTAGTGAATTGGCATAAACATGTTTCATGGGATATTAAAGGGCGTTTAGATCGCTTGAATCCCAAAGATAAGACTGTGCCGAAAATTGCTCAGGATTTCTTACCGCCTAATTTGGATGCAAATCTGAGTTCATCTGGGTCAATGGAAAAAGGTTTGGCACTCAATGCACAGCTTGCTTTTGATCAATATGAAACTTGGGCTGTCAAATTAAATCAAGCTGCATCTAAAGATCACAAACCACAGCCAATGCTGTTAAATGTTGCTTGGAAAGATATAGATCGTGCGGTGCCATATATTGGTTGGTTGAGTAGTGACGAAGGTCATACCGATATTGCATTAAAACAAGGTCAACAAAATATCTATGTTTCTACGACTATCAAACCACATGAAAAAGCGTTATTGCCAACAGGTCAATATGATGCTCGTCTTGACTTAAAAGCCAATTTTCTTAATGTCGAAAATTTTCGTTATCAAGCGCTAAAAGGTAGCTTATCTGGGCAGGCTAAAGTTAAATTACCAACAGAAAAGCAACAACTTACATGGCAGGCACAGCTTAAAGCAGAGAATTTTAATCCCCAAACGGTGGTTGCCGCTGCACCTGTCAATTTATTGAATGGCGATATCAAAGCAACGGGTTTTGCAAAACCAAATCAACAAATTATCCAACTTGAACGGATTGATTTAAAAGGTCAGATTGTTCAATCGGGTCGTGTCGAAACTGTTGCTTTAAAAGGCAAAAGTACTACGGCGTTATTATTTAATGATCAAAAGTTGGGTGGTGGTTTTAAAAGTTTTGCAGTGGGTTACGATGGTTCACTCAACGCTCTGAACCAAGGCAATGGCTTGTTAAAAATCAATATTGCAGGTACGCCTGAGTACATTAAAATCAATGAACTAAAGCATGATGGTGTTGCAGGTAAGGTTTTTGCTACGGGTGCTATTAACCTAAAAGACAAATTAGGTTGGGACATCAATGCATCCTTGGTACGCTTTAAACCGCAATATTTTGTTTCTAGTGTTCAAGGTGAACTCTCGGGGCATGTTAAAACACAAGGTATTTGGTCTGAGAAGCTTAAACGTATTGATATTCGTGATCTAAATGCAGCAGGTTTTCTCAATAACAAACCTATTCGTGGACGTGGAAATCTCTCGTTATTGTTAGATTCCAATCAAAAAGGTTTCTTACCACAACAGTTTGAAGCCAATAATTTATTTTTTGCCTATGCACAAAATCAATTACAAGCGACAGGAAATGCACAAAGCTTAAAAATTAAGTTAAATGCACCTGCCTTATATGAACTTTATCCAGGTCTGCAAGGTCGGGCATATGGAAGCTTAAATGTTCAATCGCAACCACGTTTAAAGGCAACCGCAAATATCGCTGTTGATAATTTTGCATTCAACGAATTGGCAAGTATTCGGTCGCTACGTATTCAAGGTGAATTGCCAACTTCAGAAGCGACACCGACCTTGTTGATTGCGAAAGTTGATCATTTGCGTAGCGGCAATCGTGAAATTGAAGATGCAACAATCAACTTGGGGGGTACACGTAAAGCCCATGTACTGAAAGTTGAAAGTAACAATCGTCAATCTAACTTCTATGTACAGCTTGCAGGTGGTTTTAACCAAAACAATGATTGGTTAGGGCAACTACAAAAAGGTCACTTTAAATCACGCCTTATTGATCTAGTCCAAAATCAAAGCGCACCGATCATATATTCTACCGCTCAGTCTGAATTATATATTGGACAACATTGTTGGCAGAGTTTAGGTAGTCAGGTCTGTCTTGATCAATCTGCACGAATTAGCAAGGCAAAAGGTAATTTTTCTATCATTACTAAGAATTTAGATTTAAATGACTTTGCTGCATTTATGCCTGAGGGGCTGGCGGTTACAGGTCAGCTAAATGGCTATGCTCGAGCGACATGGGCTGTCGATAGTCGTCCGAAACTTGATGCGCGCTTGGTTACACGTCAAGGTAAAATAGGTTTAGCAGCGGATGATCCGCAAGATATCGCGACAACTGTCACGTATGACGAATTAAGTTTAATTGCCAAAAGTGTCAGTGATGGATTGTTATTTCGTGTGGATATGAAAACACCAGATATCGGTACGGGTTATGCCAATGTGATTGTGAATCCTTTCCAGAATGGAATGCCAATGCGTGGTGAAGTCGCTTTCGATGATGTTCAGCTCAAAGTCTTTAAACCCTTTATTAAAGATGTACGTTCAATGGCTGGCACATTAGCACTGGCTGGAAAAGTCAATGGAACACTAACTCAACCACAATTTACAGGTGAAATGCGCTTAAAAGATGGTGCGATCAGCATGATTTCATTGCCTGTTAATTTAAATAATATTCAGCTTTACTCATCTATTCGCCAAGATTCAGCCAGTATTGATGGTGCATTTAATAGTGGACAAGGTGTTGGTCGTTTAAAAGGAAGTTTTGATTGGAAGGATGATCCACATCTTGCATTAACTTTGAAAGGCGATAATCTATTGATTCGTCAAGCCCCAATGATTACTGCGATTGTACAACCTGATTTAAGTTTGGATGTTTACCCACTGGATCAACGATTGAGTTTGAAAGGAACGATTGATGTACCTCGTGCGCGTATTTCTATGCCTGAAACAACAGCTGTGGTTGTGAATGTTTCACCAGACGTTCGTGTCGTTAAACAAGGACAAGATTTGTTAGCAACATTAAAGGCAGCAAAACCGTGGGATATACGGGCGGATATGACTTTGACTTTGGGGAATCAAGTTATTTTCCAAGGTTTTGAAAGTAATATTCCATTGGTTGGGCGGTTACATTTATCACAACGTGGTTTAGAAACGGCGATGCGTGCAAATGGTGCGATTGGGGTCAGTCAAAAAGTGAAGATCGAGGCCTATGGTCAAAGTCTTGATTTAAATCGTGCGATTGCTCGTTTTAATGGGCCATTAGCTAACCCAACCTTAGATATTGATGCCAATAAATCTGTTCAAGGTAGTATGGTTGGCTTACGCGTTACAGGAACGGCTACTGTACCTAATATTCAAATTTATAATGATGCAGGATTATCAGAACAAGAGGCTTTGAATGCATTGGTGACTGGACGTATCAATGAAGGAAGTAGTGGTTTGAGTAATACAGAAGGCTTTAAGTCTGATGTGAATAACACAATTGCTGCAGCTGGTATTAGTATGGGCTTAGGTGGAACGCGGGCATTAACCAATCAAATTGGTCGAACCTTTGGTTTAAGTGGTTTAGCACTTGATGCACAAGGAACTGGTGATGATACACAGGTCAGTTTGACAGGCTATATCACGCCAGATCTTTTTATTCGTTATGGTATTGGTGTATTTACCCCAGTAAATAAATTGACCCTACGTTATCAAATGAATCGCCGTTTATATTTGGAAGCGAGTCAGTCTTTAGAGCGAGCAATAGACGTTTTCTATAATTGGCGCTTTTAAGGTCAACAAAAAACCTGTTTCTATGAAGATGGAGCAGGTTTTTTTATTTGTAGATATTTTAGAATAAAAATATGGTAAAATTTTATTAAGTAATTGAAATTTAAAGATTTAATGACATTTTTTGGAGGAATGGGATGAAACCTGTCACTTTTAGCCAGTTTTTGGCAATCATTAGTTTGGGGATACTCAATTGCGTATCTCAAGTAAATGCAGCAGAGTATTATAAATGGGTAGATGCAAAAGGCGTTACCACTTATTCTGCGACACCACCACCTAAACAAAAACAAGACCCACAACTTGATCCTACCAAGAAAAATCTTAATGCAATATCGTCTACGACGACTGGAAATCCATCATCAGTATCGAATTTAAAAGAACAAAAAAATACGGTAAATACCAATACTTCAACAACTAAAGTTGTAGCAGCAAATACAGTAACAATGAATCCGAAATTAGCAGCATCAACGGAAATACTTTTCGCTGTCAAAAATTGTAATGGTGTGAGATGTTGGGATGCAAAAGGTAAGCATTATAATTTAGTTGCTGGAAATACCTATCTGTCAGCAAATGGGGGAAAATGTTTAAAAATCGGAAATAACATGCGTTGTAGTAAATGATTTGTATATTTTTATTACGAGCCATACAGATTTGAAAGCTTCTTTTTGCAAAATTAACCAGTTTCAGTATGATGTGTGCATCAAATTAGTCGCAGTATGATGATGAAGAAAGTTTTATTGATTGCAATAGGTTTGGTTCTCGTTGCTTGTGCAGATAAAAAACCATTAACTCCGGCAGAACAGTGGCATGGCTTTTGTGTAAGTGTGGGGAATGCAGCACGTTCAATTACTTTAGATCGCCAAAATGGAATTGAACACAAGCAAGCAATAGAACATGCGACTAAAATTGAAGATGAAACAACACGTAAATTTATTTTTGAAATTATTGAGACGGTATATGCGTTACCTGTTGACCAGCTCAAGGCAAATCCTGATGCAGAACGTGAACAATTGAAGCAAAAATTTACAGCGCAATGCTTAGCAACACCACATGATAAGCTACCAAAGTATAAATCATTTTAATGGATTCACAGAAAAGACAACACGTGTTGTCTTTTTTTATAGATCTAATCTATTGTTTTATTGGGCTTTGATCTAAGACCAAAGCGGTATTCAAAAGAGACGAACATTTCGCTATAAAATAATGGGCATCACGTAGAAATACGGTAGTTCCATTAACATTTAACTCGAAGTCTAGTAAAATTTTAATGTCCATATTACTTGTAAAGCTTGTAGCAAGCTGGAACTTACGAGTAATTTTTTAAAAAAGAGGAATAACACTGTGCTAGAAGCTTACCGCCAACACGTTGCAGAACGTGCCGCACTCGGAGTCCCACCGAAGCCGCTTGATGATGCTCAAACTGCTGAACTTGTAACTTTATTAAAAAACCCACCAGCAGGTGAAGAAGCATATTTAGTAGATTTGCTTGAAAACCGTGTTCCAGCAGGTGTTGACCAAGCTGCTTATGTTAAAGCTGCTTTCTTGGCTGCTCTAGCAAAAGGCGAAGCAACTTCTCCACTTGTAACTAAAGAACGTGCAGTTTACTTACTAGGTACGATGCTTGGTGGTTATAACGTTGCTCCTTTAGTTGATCTTCTTGATAATGCTGAGCTTGCTGAATTAGCAGCAGAAGCATTAAAGAAAACACTTCTTGTATTTGATGCATTCCATGACGTAGCAGACAAAGCAAAAGCAGGTAATGCTTCAGCTAAAGCTGTATTACAATCTTGGGCTGAAGCAGAATGGTTCACAAGCCGTGCTGACGTTCCAGAAGAAATCAAAATCACTGTGTTCAAAGTAACAGGTGAGACCAATACGGATGACTTGTCTCCAGCTCAAGACGCTTGGAGCCGTCCAGATATCCCATTACATGCAAATGCAATGTTGAAAAACGAACGTGATGGTATCAACCCTGAAAAACCAGGTGAAGTTGGTCCATTAAACCAAATCAAAGAATTGATCGCGAAAGGCAACCAAGTTGCTTACGTAGGTGACGTTGTTGGTACGGGTTCTTCTCGTAAATCTGCAACTAACTCTGTACTTTGGTTCTTCGGTGACGAACTTCCACACATTCCAAACAAAAAAGATGGTGGTGTGTGCTTAGGTTCTAAGATCGCTCCAATTTTCTTCAATACAATGGAAGATGCAGGTGCATTACCTGTAGAAATCGACGTTGCTAACATGAACATGGGCGACGAAGTTGTATTGAAAATTGATCATGCTGCTGCAAAAGTAACTGCATTCAAAGATGGCGTACAAATCTCTGAAGCTGAACTTAAAACGCCTGTACTTTTAGATGAAGTACGTGCGGGTGGTCGTATCAACTTGATCATCGGTCGTGGTTTAACTGCGAAAGCGCGTGAAGAATTAGGTCTTGCACCTTCTACTTTATTCCGTACGCCTGTACAACCTGCTGACACTGGTAAAGGCTTTACACAAGCTCAGAAGATGGTTGGTCGTGCATGTGGTTTAGCTGAAGGTCAAGGTATCCGTCCAGGTACTTACTGTGAACCTAAGATGACAACTGTTGGTTCTCAAGATACAACTGGTCCTATGACTCGTGATGAGTTAAAAGACTTAGCGTGCTTGGGCTTCTCAGCTGACTTAGTGATGCAGTCTTTCTGTCACACTGCTGCGTATCCAAAACCAGTTGACGTAACAACTCACCATACATTACCTGACTTCATCATGAACCGTGGTGGTGTATCTTTACGTCCAGGTGACGGTATTATCCATTCTTGGTTAAACCGTATGTTGCTTCCAGATACAGTTGGTACTGGTGGTGACTCGCATACTCGTTTCCCAATCGGTATTTCATTCCCAGCGGGTTCAGGTCTTGTTGCGTTCGCAGCTGCAACTGGTGTTATGCCACTTGATATGCCTGAATCTGTACTTGTTAAGTTCAAAGGTAAAATGCAACCTGGTATCACTCTACGTGACCTAGTACATGCAATTCCTTACTATGCAATTCAAGCGGGTGACTTAACTGTAGAGAAGAAAGGAAAGAAAAACATCTTCTCTGGTCGTATCCTTGAGATCGATTTATCAGAAATGGAAAATGACTTGACTGTTGAGCAAGCGTTCGAACTTTCTGATGCTTCTGCTGAGCGTTCTGCGGCTGGTTGTTCAGTAACACTTTCTGAAGAGAAAGTTGCTGAATACTTACGTTCTAACATCGTTATGTTGAAGTGGATGATCGCAGAAGGTTATGGCGATGCTCGTACTATGGCGCGCCGTGCTGAAAACATGCAGAAGTGGTTAGATAACCCAAGCTTGTTGAAAGCGGATGCTGATGCAGAATACTTAAAAGTTTACGAAATCGATCTTGCTGACATCAAAGAACCAATTCTTTGCTGCCCGAACGATCCAGATGACGCGAAACTTCTTTCTGATGTTCAAGGCGACAAAATTGATGAAGTATTCATCGGTTCTTGTATGACGAACATTGGTCACTTCCGTGCTGCGGGTCAGTTACTTGATAAAGTACCTAGTGGTTCATTGTCTACTCGTTTATGGTTGGCTCCACCAACGCGTATGGACGAGCACCAATTGATGGAAGAAGGCTTGTATAACATCTATGGTCGTGCTGGTGCGCGTACAGAGATGCCGGGCTGTTCATTGTGTATGGGTAACCAAGCACGTGTAGCTCCGAACACTACATGTGTATCGACTTCTACTCGTAACTTCCCGAACCGTTTAGGTCAAGGTGCAAATGTTTACTTGGCTTCTGCTGAGCTTGCATCTGTAGCTGCGGTTCTTGGTAAATTACCAAGCCCAGAAGAATATCAACAGTACGCGTCGCAAATCGACAGCGCTTCTGCTGACATCTACAAATACTTAAACTTCGACAAGATGGGCGAATATACTAAAGAAGCTGATCAAGTTGATACTAAGAAAATCCAAGCAGCTCAATTGACTTAATTTGTTGGTTTAGCTAAAAATAGGGGCTGAGTAATCAGCCCCTATTTTTTTGAGTATAAAAATGAATAGAATTTTAAATGTAAAATTAGAAAATTGTTTTGGTATAGGTAAGTTAGAGAAAGAATTTAAATTTACACCTAAAGAAAGAGCTCAGTTAATATATGCGCCAAATGGTACAATGAAATCCTCATTTGCTAATGTATTTGAATATCTATCTAAAGATCAAAATAGTGAGATAAAAGATAGAATTTTTTCTGAAAAAGTACCAATATGTGACATCAAATTTAATAGTCAAAATCTTAATAAAGATATGATTTTAGTTATTAATGCTGAAACAAAAGTATCAGAAAAATCTATAACAAAATTCATAGCGAAGGCAGAATTAAAAGGTCGATAAGATGAAATATTTGCAGAATTATTAGGCGAAAAAGCTAAATTTATAGTAGCACTGAAACGGCAATCAAGAAGTACAGATTGTGAGCGTGAGTTAGAAACTATATTCAGTAATGGGGAGACTTTTTTTGAATATTTATTAAGAATAGAAAGCCAATTGTTAGAGAAATATGAAGATTATAATTTTAAATACAATGATATTTTTGACAAAGGTAATAAAGTCAAAAAATTTTTAGAATCTAATGAGAACTTATTGGATGAATATCTAAAACGCTATACAGATTTATTAAGCCAATCTAAGTTTTTTAGTAAGTCAAATAATTCTTTTGGAACAACTCAGGCTACTAATTTACTAGATTCATTAAGCGATAATTCATTTTTTGAGGCTGGTCATAAAATTAGCATAAATGCAGAAGATTTTATTAATTCAAAAGATGAACTTGAGAGCCTGATACAGGCTGAAAAAGATCAAATTCTAAATGACAAACAGTTATTAATTAGCTTTGATAAAGTGGATAAAGCTTTAGCGAAAAATGCAGAGCTGAAAAGTTTCAAGAAATTGTTAGAGTCGAAACCAAGTTTACTTGTTGAACTAATAGACTTTGAAAGCTTTAGAGAAAAGATATGGTTGAGTCATATATCTGTAATTAAATCAGATGTGGATCAAATTATAAGCATTTATAAGGATCGGAAAAATGAGTTACAACAAATAATTAATAGTGCTAATGATGAAGTTGAAAAATGGAAAGAAACCATAGAGTTATTCAATTCAAGATTTTATGTCCCTTTTACTATAAAACTAGAAAATCAGTCTGATATAATACTTAAAAGTGATATTCCTAAGTTGAAGTTTGTATATAAAGATAGAGAAATCCCTGAAAATAATGAAAATGTTCTTTTAGATGTATTGAGTAGAGGCGAAAGCCGAGCATATTATATTCTTAGATTTTTGTTTGAGATTGAGTCTAGGTTGAGTTCAAATGAAGATTTGCTAATGATTTTTGATGATGTGGCAGACTCATTTGATTATAAAAATAAATATGCAATTATAGAATATATTAAAGATTTGCTGGAGAGACCTAATGTAAATGCCATAATTTTGACACATAATTTTGATTTTTACAGAACGGTAGCTAAAAGGCTATTTTTAAAAAAGTCTAGTCATATCGCAACTAAATGTAGTCAAGGTATTGTGCAGGTTAAACAGGGAAAATATTTTGAAGATGTCTTTAAAAGTATATTTGTAAAAAATTATCATATCAGAAAGAATTTTATTGGGGTTATTCCATTTGTTCGAAATTTATTTGAATATCTTAATAAAGATAATGAATATGTTTTCCTTACAAGTTGTTTGCATATTAAAAGTAATACTTTGAATTTGACAGTGCAAGATGTTCATAATGTTCTAATTCGTGCAATTCCTGAGAAAACTGATATTACGTTAGAATTTGCTAATCAAAAAATCATTAATCTAATTTTTAATGAAGCTGATTCACTAAAGGTTGGATTAAATGAGCATTCATCAGATTTAGAGGATAAGCTACTTATAGCAATTGCCTGTCGATTAAAAGCTGAAATTTATATGATTTCAAAATTAACCGATGATGAAAAAGTAGAGTTAAATCAGATTTTTGAGAACCAAACACAGAATTTATATCAGAAATGTAAAGATAAACAAATTGATGTTAATACTCTTAAAATTTTGAATAGAGTAAATTTAATGACTCCCGAACATATTCATATTAATTCTTTTATGTTCGAGCCATTAGTTGATATGTCTATGAATCATTTAATTAGTCTATATGATGAGTTGTCTGATATTTGTGCTGTATAAATATTGAAATTAAGTATGATTGGCTAGTTTTTAATAGCTAATCATACTTATAAAAGACTCTTTTCAAATCACCAATAACCCAACACTTTCCACCAAACTCCGCCAATCACCACAAAGATGATGATATTAACCACACTCATGACAAAGCCAGCTTTCCACCATTCACCCAGTGTGGTGTAACCTGAACCGAACACAACAGGAGACGTGCCAGTCGCATAATGGGTTAAGGTCATCATGATGCTAGAAGCCGCTGCCATTATTAATGCAAATAACATCGGTGGCGCACCTAACGCCAGTCCAGCCGTATAAAAGGCCGCGAACATAGCAGTGATATGTGCTGTGGTGCTTGCAAACATGTAATGTGCGTACAAGTAGGCGAGCATCAATAACAAACATGCAGGCATCCAGCTCAGACCTAAATGACCAATCCCAGTTTCGAGCACACCAGAGAACCACGTGATTAAACCGAGCTTATTTAAATAAGTCGCCATCATCACCAAGGCTGCAAACCAAGTGATGGTATCCCATGCACTTTTTTGCGTCAGGATATCTTCCCAAGTCAGTACACCCGTGAGCAACAGCAAAGCCAAACCAATAAAGGCAGTTGTGGTGGGATCAACTGCCCAAGCTGAACCGAAGATGATTGCAGGGATACCTGCCCATAACAGCAGCAAAATGCCAAACACACCGAGCATGATGATTTCGTTCTTACTTACCGAACCCATTTCTTTCAATTTGGTTTTGGCAAACTGAGCAGCATTTGGTGTTTCTTTGATTTCAGGTGGATACATCCAGTACATAATCAACGGCATGATAATCAGGGCAATTAAACCCGGTAATAACATTGCCAGTGCCCAAGTACTCCAACTCAAAGAAATTTCACTATTGGTTGCTTTTGCCACTAGATCAACCACCAACGGGTTAGGGGCGGTCGCTGTAATAAACATCGCAGAGGTGATTGGATTGGCGTGGTAATTCACCAATGATAAATATTTCCCCATACGACCCTCAGTGCCTTTAGCAGGATCAGAGTCATAACTGGTGGAAATCGCGCGTACAATCGGATGAATAATCCCACCGCCACGAGCCGTATTACTAGGTGTCACTGGCGCAAGAATCAGCTCGGAAAGCACCATGCTATATCCAATACCAATGGTTTTCTTGCCCCAAACGGCGATAAATAAATAGCCTAAGCGTGCACCCAATCCCGTTTTTTGCAAACCTTTAGAAATCATGATCGAAATACCAATCAACCAAATTAGGGGGTTAGCAAAACTACTGAGGGCATCTTGAATCGCGCCACTTGGACTATCATTGGTGACACCTGTTACGGCGACCAAAGTAATCGCAATGATGGCAATTGAACCAATCGGCATCGCTTTACCGATAATGGCAGCAATCACACCGACAAACATGGCCAATAAATGCCATGCATTAGGGTCGACACCTGAAGGAACTGGAATAATGAACCATATGAGGAGCGAAATGAATAAAGAAATAAGGGTTGGAATAGGCTTGAATCCCACGTGAATTCCCCTTGTTGTCATGGGTTTAATAAAATTTATAGTTGTGTATAAATGAGCATTTAAAAAATTTTCATTAAAGATTGATTATTAAAAGCAAAAGGAAAAAATTCAAAGGTAATTTTGTTTATAGAGCGTTATTTTAACTGATGAGTAAAATTATTGTCTTCGCTGAAAATCACTTATCAAATCACTAAGCAACGTGTTACATTTTTAGCTTGGTTTACATCATGATATGTACGGTATGGCTCAATTTTCATGGCAACGGTTGCGACTTTTTATTTATAACAACCTTCATAATGATGATTACAAAAGTACAATAAGTACTTGTATTAACTATTTATTAATTATTCTCATTATTGGTAATGTTGCTGCTGTTCTCCTTGAGTCAATCAATGAAATCTATAAGTTGTACCAACCTTATTTCGACTTATTTGAAAATATCTCAATCCTGATTTTTAGTGGAGAATATTTATTAAGATTATGGAGTATCGTCGAAAAAAATCCAGACGAGGCTGTATGGAAGCAGCGTATTCGTTGGATGAAAAGTGGTGGTGCGATTATAGATTTAATGGCGATTTTACCTGCATATCTTAATTTCTTTGTTCATATCGATTTACGTTTTTTACGAGTTCTGCGTTTATTCCGCTTACTCAAACTGACCCGATATTTTGTTTCATTACAGATATTGTTAAGGGTAATCCAACGAGAAAAAGGTTCGTTCCAAGCCGTTATTTTTATTTTGGTGATTATGATTGTCATGACTGCATCAGCAATCTATGTCGTTGAAAATAAAGCTCAGCCAGAAGCGTTTAGTTCGATTCCACAAGCCATGTGGTGGGCGGTAGTCACATTGACGACAGTGGGTTATGGTGATGTGACACCTGTGACCAATTTAGGTCGAATACTTGGTGCATTTATTACTGTTTTAGGTGTCGGTATTGCAGCTTTACCCGCGGGTATTTTAGCATCAGGTTTAGCAAATGAATTGAATCAACGTAATCAACGGCTTGAGCAGGAGTTTCGAGAAGTTCTGCAAGCGAAAGGTTTAGATTTATTACACAATCAAGATGAAATAGAACGCATCCGTAAAAAGGTTGGATTACCGAAAGAACAAACCCATGAAATCATTATGCAACTGATGAGAGAAAAATTCTTAGAAGAGCAGGAACAAGAGAAGAAATCTTATCGTTTCTGTCCGCATTGTGGTGAAAAACTTTCGGAATAAATTAGAACGATGGGATGGCCTTGCTGTGATGAATTGTTCTTATTTGCAATGATAGATTGAAGCTGTTTTAGCACTTACTTAGAATCTTTGGTTTTCAAGATGAAACCGAAGATTCATCTCAAGTTTTTTATCTTTATGATTTGAATAAAAAATTCCATTATTGTATATAGAGGGGCTAGGTTGAGATGAACCAAAAACAGATATTATTGTTTGCGACCAGTATTTTAGTGTTATTTTTAAGTTACTCAGGTATTCAACCCTATGACCGCGCTACATGGTTAATGGAGGTTTTACCTGTTCTTATTGCATTACCCATATTATGTTCGACCTATAAAAAGTTTCCATTGACGAATCTTTTATACATTTTGATTTTCTTTCATGCGATTGTTTTGATGGTGGGTGGGATATATACCTATGCTCGAGTCCCGTTGGGGTTTGAAATAGCAACATGGTTTGGCTTAGATCGAAATCCTTATGACAAGATTGGACATTTTATGCAGGGCTTTGTGCCTGTAATGGTTGCTCGTGAAGTCCTTATTCGAAATCATATTTTAGTCAAAGGAAAAATGCTAAGTTTTATTGTCATCTGTATTGTATTGGCGATTAGTGCAAGCTATGAATTGATTGAATGGGCGGCTGCATTGTCCTTAGGTCAAGGTGCTGAGGAGTTTCTAGGAACGCAAGGTTATGAATGGGATACCCAGTCAGACATGTTCTTTGCTTTGATTGGGGCGATCGTAGCCTTGTTGCTATTATCCAAATGGCATGATCGACAAATTGCAAAATTAATGTAGTCACTACATGAGATAAATGAATCTATCGCTAAGAGATAGATTCATTTTTGTGTGAATATTTGGCATAAGCTAATGCAATTAATAAGATCGCTAATCCACCTAAACTTAATACAAAACCAACCCAAATAGGCGCTAACCAACCCATATTGTGACTAAGTACCCATCCACCTAAGAATGCACCTAGAGCGTTGGCTAGGTTAAATGCCGAATGATTCAAAGATGCTGCTAAGGTTTGAGCATCGCCAGCAATATCCATAAGATGTGTTTGTAATGCACCACCTAAACCAATCACAGTAAAGCCAATCAGGAATAGAGCCAAGATAGCTGTGTAGAGATTACTCATCATAAAACTGGCAAAAACAAAGGCGAGTGCCGAACTGATCAAAATTCCGATCATGGTTTTAAATAGGCTCTTATCAGCTAACCAGCCTGTTACTAATCCACCGACCACCATGCCAACGCCCCAAATGGCTAGAGCAATCGGAACAATTTCAATATTGGCATGTGTATATTCGGTCAAGATGGGTGAAACATAGCTATAGACAGAGAACATGCCACCAAAGCCAATCGCACCGACAGCAAGTGTAAGCCACATATTGATATTTTTTAAACCTTCCAATTCAGCTTTGATACTGGCTGTTTTTTGCAGTGGAATATTGGGAACAAATAAGCCAACGCCAATTAGGGTAATGAATGCGATGACTGCAGAAAACTCAAAACCTGCTTTCCAACCGAATTTTTGACCTAGCCATGTAGCAATAGGCACACCAATCACATTGGCAATCGTTAAGCCCATCATAACTTGGGCAATCGCGGTCGCTCTACGTTGTTTACCTGCAAGTTCAGCGGCAACTAAAGCAGCGACGCCGAAGTAAGCACCGTGAGGAAAACCAGCGATAAAACGTGACACTAGCATTGCTTCTGATGTTGTTGCAAAGGCTGTTGCGGCATTGGCTAAGCCGTAAAATAGCATTAGGCTGAGCAATAAGGTCTTACGTGGAACTTTTGCACCCAAGATTGCAATAATGGGGGCACCAACCATGACACCGAGTGCATAAGCGCTAATGAAGTAACCTGCATGTGGAACACTTACATTTAAATCAGTGGCAATTTCTTGGATCAGACCCATTGCCACAAATTCGGTTGTACCAATGCAAAAACTTCCTATGGCAAGAGAGAAAATAACTAAGAATAAGGAGTAATTTTTGGTAGTAGGAGAACTGAGAACAGGCATAATATTTCAAAAATAATAACACCCAAGCATTATATTCAAGTGAATTTGAGAAAGGTGAAAGAGAACGTAATTTTTATGTTGATTTGCTGAATTCATTCAATTGATAGATATAAAGTTAAAACTAATGATAATTATTTGCATTTATGTATAATGCTCAACATAGAATTTTATTAAACAATTTAATGTGATGAGAATCATGTTGGATTATTAAAGGTGGGAAGAACGAGTGAACAAATTATTAATTGCATCATTTCTTTTAGTTTCATGTTATAGCTTTGCGCATGAACCATATGTTGCTCCGATTGCCTATACAACGGAACAAACACAAGTAACAATCATTTCTGGTTATGCTGAAGAAGCTTTACAAAGTGAATATGCATTAAAAAATGCAAAATTTGAAATCACGAGTCCAAATAATACCAAGACCACAATTGAAGCAGATTCTAAATTAGGTTCGGCTACAGTTTTTGATTTGAAGTTACCTGAAGTTGGTACTTATAGTGTTCAAACCAGCGCGAGTTACCCTTTGAAATATGTACAGGATCAAAAAGAATGGAAAATGTTCTTTGATATGCCGGCAGACAAAGCACCTGCCAAAGCTGAACGTGATTTTGTTATTCCTTCTGACTTAAAATCGAAAAAAATTACGCCTGTTGAAATTACTCGTGAATGGACATTATTGACTTATGTATCTAAAGACAAGAACACACCTGTTCAGGTAAGTACAGCACCAATTCAGGTTGAATTTTTGACACATCCGAGTGAACTAAAAGCGAATCAAGCCGTAAAAATTAAAGTATCTAAAGCCAATAAAGCATTAGCAAATGCCGATGTCGTGATTCGTGCGAAAGGAGCGACTGATAAGCAAGGCATCAGCTTAAAAACGACAATTGATGGAAGTGCTGATCTGCTATTTGCCAAAGCAGGTGAATATTTGATTGAAGTGAGTGAAATAGTGGATACGAAGCAAAAGCCAAGTAATCAGTTTTATAGCATTATTAGTGTCTCTGTAAATTAAGCAATACGAAGGCTGATCGAGACAAGATTAGCCTTCTAAATTTTGAGGGTTTTAATCTGTAAGAGGCGAATTCTTTTTTGATGGCAAAGATATTTTAAGGTGTATGGCGAGAAATTTTGCCAGATAGGCACATTGTTGGGCAAATTTAGCAATCATTTTTGCTATGGGATAGTTAAAGTCTGCATGTTCTAAAGCAATATGCTGATGACTTATTTCATCTTCTCGGATTTCTAAAACAGCTTGATAAATCTTAATATTTCTCTCTTTAAAGAAAAAGGAAGCTACTTCTAGTTCCTTATTAACAATATTTTCAATACTAGCAGTACTCACCCAAATGGCATTTCTGCCAAATAATCCAATAAGTAACCCGTAGAAAATACCACCAATACACCAAAGCAGAGAAGGTAATACAACTGAATTTTTATATTGATTAAGAAAATTTCCAAATAAATAAAAATGTTCGGTTTCATGCCTATGCATTTCATCCAAGGTTGTAATCATATCTCGGAAAAATAGCTTAGCAATGATGCGATGTCCATAATAAACCCCTGTTGCACCTTTTTCACAAGCATGAATAATCCTAAGTTGAGTTTCTATTTCTTTATTCTGACTCATATTGTGGCTCACAGTTGCTGATTATTTTTGTTTGTAAAATATACAGTATTAGGCAATTCTGATACAAATTGGTTTCAGTATATTGATGCTGAGACAAAATAATTAATTTAATGTTAAGATGAATTAAATTCAATTTTGGTTTGTGCTGTGTTAGAACTTCGTCATTTAAAAACATTAATTGCTTTAAGAGAACATGGTTCATTGGTGGCTGCTGCAACTGATTTATGCCTTACACCATCAGCAATCTCACACCAATTAAAAGAACTCGATCATTGGTATGGGATCGAAGTTGTCAATCGCCGCAGCCGTCCTGTCAGTTTTTCTAATGTTGGAGAACGCCTGCTCAAATTAGCGGACGATGTGTTACCACAAGTGCAAATCGCACAAACCGATATTACCCGTATCGTACATGGACAAACAGGACGAATTATTTTCTCATCGGAATGCCATAGTTGCTTTGATTGGCTCATGCCGTTATTAAATCAATACCGCCAGCAATATCCAGATGTAGATTTAGACTTTGCTGCGGGATTTGAATCCAATCCACATGAATTATTGCAAAATGCTGAATTTGATTTATTGATCACAGCTGACCCAATTGCTTTGAAGGGTATTGAATACTTCCCAATCTTTGAATATGAATCACGTTTGGTTTTGTCTAATACACATCCTTTGGCTCGTGCTGAACACATTTCAATACAAGATTTAGCTGATGAAACACTGATTACTTATCCTGTTGATAAGCACCGTTTAGACATTATGGCGCATTTGTTTATTCCAGCGAATATTCATCCTAAGCACATTCGGACAACTGATTTGACTCAGATGTTGATTCAATTGGTTGCCAGTGGACGAGGCATTGCTGCTTTACCTGATTGGGTGGTTAATGAATATGAGCAAAAAGGTTGGGTTGTGAGCCGTCGTTTAGAATGCGTAGCTCCAGAAGGTCTGAGACGTACACTCTATGCAGGTTATAGAGTTGAAGATAAAGACAAAAACTATTTTGAAGGTTTTCTGAAGCAACTTGAGAAATTTTCAAAGAAGCGTGCGATGTATTATGAAGATTGATTAACTTTGTTATCTAGGGTCTAAAGGGGGAGATATACATTCTCCCTGAACGGCTTATATACTTTTATTTGTATACACAGAATGATTAACCAAGATGCCAATCCAACATAAGCATTGACTTGAACCTGTTAAGATTTCCCAATCAAAAGCGATAAAATACCAGCAGCAATCAGCGGGCCAACAGGAACACCACGTAAGAGTGCAACACCAGCGACCGTCCCAATTAATAATCCTGCCACAATATCAGGTTGATTACTCATTAGTTTTACACCGCGACCACCTAACCATGCCACAGCTAAGCCAACGGCAATCGCAAGCAATGATTTAATACTGATAAAAGACTTGAGAATACTATGACCACTAATTTTACCGCTTGCAATTGGTGCCAATACGCCAATCGTTAATATGATAATGCCAATATTCAAACCATGATCTTGAATATAAGGGAAAAATTGATTTAATGGAGTAAGTTTTACTAAGATCAAGCTAGCAGCTGCAACGATTATTGCTGTATTGTGACTAAAAATTCCACAAGCTAACAAGATCAAAAGTACCAATAAATTGACATCAAACTGTGAAAACATGATATGGGATATTTGGGAAAATAAAGTTGAATTATATCGTAAATTCTAGATTTTTATTTTAAAAAGATGTTTTGTCATTATTGGATAAAATTAATTTACGAATGCACACAAACCATCTCAAGCCTTGAGATGGTTTGTGTGGAAAAATTAAGCTAATTTTTTATATGTTTCGTATTGGTAGGCAATTTGTTCATCCCAAAATTGTTGCCATAGATCACAATATTCTAAACAGATTTGGCGAATTGCACTGTAGTCTGCTTCAACACATGCTTGAGCGAGTACAAACCATAAATCGTCTTCATGATCGTCATCTGCGGCTTCTGCTGTTTCATCATGTGAAACACCGTGGACATAGTAGTATCCACTATCAACATCAAAACCAACAGCATTAGTTGCTTGGCGAAGTGCTGGACTAAATAAGATCACCTCTTCTTCAGCGACAGCAAGTAAAGCAGTAACGACTTGATAGCGATCAAAAGAATTTTCTAAATAATTACAGACTTGTTGGGCTATGATTGATGGTTGGTAATCATTGCGTTCTGATTGGCTTAGTTCAAAATCATTTAGCACATCTTCAAAAAGAGGATAGTGTGCATATTCAGGATTGCCAGAATAGTATCCATCTTTGTCTAAAGCTGGGCGGAAGCCAAATTCATCTAGAATATTAAGATTTAGTAAAAAACGTGCATACATTTTTGAACCAGATAATAAACGAGGTTCTAACTGTCTAGTTTGGAATTGGGCCATCAACAAAGCAT
This sequence comes from Acinetobacter tjernbergiae DSM 14971 = CIP 107465, assembly GCF_000374425.1. GTDB lineage: Bacteria > Pseudomonadota > Gammaproteobacteria > Pseudomonadales > Moraxellaceae > Acinetobacter > Acinetobacter tjernbergiae. The sequence continues at coordinate 25,278 of NZ_KB894377.1, forward strand.
CAGTGAAAATTTGAACAATCGCATGACGGTACTCTAAATGGATATGTTTTAAAGTTTCTTTGTCAATCAAACCATCATTTAATAACTGGATTGCTGGATGTTTTGAAACAGGATGATTTGAAATCTCTGCTCTTAGCTCTTTCAGAAAATTCAGGTTTTTATTCCATAGCTCTTCAGAAATACTATTTTTCATTCCGTCTATAGCTTTCTGTCTAGGGTTGTTAAAATCTTCGAATTTTTTTGGCATAGTCTTGTACTCAATGAATTAATATTATTGCTTTTCCAATTATATAGTTTCGATTTGCTTTGGTTGCTTATGAGTATAACTATTAGTTCAACCAAATATCTTTTTATTGGATAATTTAAATATAAAATGAATTTTTTGTGAAATCAATTTATTAAACAATCTTAAAAATTAAAATAAAGTTTGTTAATTAACCTAATTTTGATAAAAAGGTGATATACTTCACTATATATTTTAATTTTCTTAAAATATAGTAAATTTTCTTTACAAATGATCTTGTTTGTAATTAAATTTTTGCTTAATTTAGAGGGGAGGAAATAAAGAAAATTTAATACTTTCTAAAAAGTTCTTAAAATAATATGAGTGAACATAGTTGCCAGACTTATCCAGCATTTAACTATGTCTAAATAATACATTAAGTTTTTTGATAGAATTCTAAAAGGATAATAAAATGTCAAAAAAAGAAGATATTATTACAACGGCTCTTAACCTTTTTAATCGCTACAACTATAGTTCTGTTGGGGTAGATCGAATTATTAGTGAATCAGGTGTTGCTAAAATGACCTTTTATAAGTACTTTCCCTCTAAGGAAAATCTTATAGAAGAGTGTCTATCTCGTAGAAACAAAAGCATTCAGCAGGCCATAGAGCAAGAAATTAGTCTACAAAAGGAGGATGATTATTTAGGTCGAATTAAAGCTGTGTATTTTTGGCATTTAGCTTGGTTTAACTCTGATGACTTCCATGGGTGTATGTTTCAAAAAGCTTCACTTGAAGTTCTACAACAATATCCCTCTATTATTCGACCGATTATTGAGTATAGAGAATGGCTAATGCATTTACTTGAAGGTTTATTTGAAAAAGCTAAAGTGTTTCAACCACATGTATTAACTGCAATGTATATTAATATTTTGGATGGTATGACTGCATATGCAAAATTAAACAAAGATCATACAAAAATTGAAGAATGTTGGTATTATATAGAAAAACTGATTAATTTGGATGCTGCATAATTGGCAGAAAAATATAATTTTAATATTTCTAAATAATTTTTTTATCTAATTTAATATTTACAACAATCTTTAATCAAAGCCAAATAATTAAGATAAAAAACCGAGTATATAAACTCGGTTTTTTTATCTACAAATTCTATATTTTATTTTTCAACAAACGCTCGTTCGATTACATAATCACCCATCACACCCATGCGTGGTGATTCTACTAAACCATGCTGATCAAGTAGAGCCGCAACATCTTTTAGGAAAGCAGGGCTACCACAGAGCATTGCACGGTCAGTTTCACGGTTGAAACGAGGTAAACCTATTTTTTCAAACAGTTCGCCTGATTCGATTGCTGTTGTTACACGGCCTTGAGTATGAAAAGGTTCACGAGTAACTGTTGGGTAGTAAACTAATTTGTCTTTGATCCCAAGTTCTTCAAAAAATTCATGATTTGGAAGCTCATTCAAAATTAGATCTTGGTAAGCAAGTTCTGAAATGTAACGAGTCCCATGAACCATGATGACCTTTTCAAACTTTTCGTAAGTTTCTGGGTCACGAAGTAAAGAAAGGAATGGTGCTAATCCTGTACCCGAAGATAAAAGATATAAGTTTTTACCTGGTAATAAATCATCGTGTACTAAAGTACCTGTCGGTTTTTTAGAAATAAGGATTTCGTCGCCCACTTGTACTTTTTGTAGAATAGAAGTTAATGGACCATCTTGTACTTTAATCGAGAAGAATTCGAGTTCTTCCTCATAATTCGCACTCGCAATCGAATAAGCACGCATTAAAGGCTTACCATTCACTTCAAGTCCGATCATCACAAATTGACCATTTTTAAAACGTAAGCTTGTATCGCGTGTCGTTTTAAAACTGAACAGAGTATCATTCCAGTGGTGAACATCAGTAATGCGTTCAACGTTAAAAGCAGCCATTAAAGGTCTCGATCACAGTTAAAAGAAACAAGTTGCTATTCTAATCTAAAATCATTCTCGATAAACTGAATATATTTAATTGTGTTTATAAGAAAAAGTGATGAGTAACTCAGTTGTGATGCCGATAATCGGTTACATGCATTCACCTTATCGTGAAAAATTTGGAATTCCACGGCAGCCAAATTTAGTGCAAGTCGAGTCGTATATAGAGATGGTGGAACCCTATAACGATATTCTGGCATTTGAAGGAATAGATGAGTTTAGTCATTTGTGGCTATTGTGGCAGTTTCATGAGAACAAAAATAAAGATAACTCATCCAATCAAATGTCTAAATTTCGGGCACAAGTAAGACCACCACGTTTGGGGGGGAATCAAAAAGTCGGGGTTTTTGCAACTAGAAGTATGTATCGCCCATCTCCGATCGGTTTATCTGTGGTTCGTTTCATTCGGATTGAAAAGCATGGAAAAGGGATACGTTTATATGTGATGGGTAGTGATTTATTAAATGGTACGCCGATCTTAGATATTAAGCCTTATATCCAATATTCCGATGCGATTGCAGATTCAGTGAGTGGTTATGCGCAAGATGAACCTATCCGTAAAATGGTTGTTTGGATGGAAACTGCACGATTGCAGCAGCAACAGTTCTTAAAGCTCGGAATTTTGAATAAAATGATATTGGATGAACTTGAACAAGTGTTATCTTTAGATCCTCGACCAGCGTACCAAGATAATGCTGAACGAGTCTATGGAATGTGTTTTGCAGAATTGAATATTCGTTTTACAGTAAATGAAAGGAATGTCACCATTATTGCTGTAGAGCAAAATCAATAATTTAAAAATATAAATGAGTCATAACTTTGGGGAACTTACGGTCATGCAAGCTCAGAAAAAATTTGCAAACTTTTCTTTTACGGTTGATGTGACATGGTGCTTAGAACAACTGCTACAAGATAGTCGTATTACAGAACGAGATAAGTTACTCATTCAAACAACGCATCGACAAAAAGACCAATTAAAATGGCATCCTTTACAATGGATCGCGAATTTTAATTTAAAAGATCAGTTGAATCTTGGCTCTACGTTTACACTTAATCGTTTATGTCAGTGGCTGGCTGAAAAAGCAGAAATTCCTTTATTTGTGATTGACCCTCTAAAAGCAGATGTAGCGGCATTAACGAGTGTTATGTCACAAGAGTTTGCAGTTAGAAATCATATTCTTGCAGTAGAAGTACATGCTGATCGTATTTTGATCGGTACGGATCAACCTTTTACAAAAGAATGGCAAAATAACTTAGAACGTAGTTTAGCGCCGAAAAAGATTGATCGAGTTTTATTAAATCCTGAACAACTTCAACGTTATTTGGTTGAGTATTATCAAGTCAGTCGTGCAGTCAGTTCTTCACAAAATTCGAATGTGTATGATCGTGAAAATAAAGGCGTTGAAGCTCTATTGCAATTAGGCGATACGCAAACGCCTGATGCCAATGATCAGCATATCGTAAAGTTAGTCGATTGGGTGTTGCAATTTGCCTTTGAACAAGGGGCGAGTGACATTCATTTAGAGCCTCGTAAAGACAAGGGTAAAGTGCGTTTCCGTATCGATGGTGTGTTACATACCATTTATAACATGCCTGCCAACACACTTACGGCAGTAATTTCTCGTATCAAAATTTTAGGGCGAATGAACGTTGCTGAAAAACGTAAACCACAAGATGGACGTTTAAAAACGCGCACACCAAAAGCACAAGAAACGGAGTTACGGCTTTCTACATTACCAACTGCCTTTGGTGAAAAGTTGGTGATGCGTATCTTTGATCCTGAAGTTTTGGTTCGTAGTTTTCAGCAGCTTGGTTTTGAAGGACATTTGTTGCAGAGTTGGCAGCAATTAACCCAACACAGTCATGGCATTATTTTAGTTACAGGACCGACAGGTTCGGGTAAAACTACAACGCTCTATTCTTCTTTAAAGCAATTGGCAACAGAGCAGGTCAATGTTTGTACCATTGAAGATCCGATTGAAATGCTTGAACCTAGCTTTAATCAAATGCAGGTGAATCCAAATATTGAACTTGGATTTGCTGATGGTGTACGTGCCTTGATGCGCCAAGACCCAGATATTATTATGGTGGGGGAGATCCGTGATCATGATACAGCCAATATGGCGATTCAAGCAGCATTAACAGGTCATTTAGTGTTATCTACATTACATACTAACGATGCTCCCTCAAGTTTGACTCGTTTGCATGATTTGGGTATACAGCCATTTTTAACCGCAGCGACAATTTTAGGTGTTCTAGCACAAAGGCTTGTACGTAGGCTTTGTCCTCATTGTAAAGAAAAAACCCAAATAAATGAGCAAGATTGGAATCATCTTACCTTTGATTACATTATGGAAATGCCATCGACGATGTATAAAGCGGTTGGTTGTGAAGCCTGTAGACATACAGGCTATAAAGGTCGGGTTGGTATTTATGAGTTTATGCCAGTTAGCTTGGAGTTAAAAACTTTAATTAGTGCAAATGGCACGTTAAATGATTTGAAGATACAAGCAAAAAAAGAAGGGATTGAACCTTTAAGAATTGCAGGTGCGCGTAAAGTCATAGACGGCGCAACAACTTTAGAAGAGGTCTTAAGGGTTGTACCATTAAATTAATTAGATCATTGTTATCTTCAGATTCACCTCATCTTCATTTGTTTTAATGGCTCTATTGAAATCAAGCAACAAAGATGAGGAATTGAATATGAATATTTTTTCTAAAGTTATGTTGATCGCTGGTTTAGTTGGTACAACAACATTTGCAATTGCAAACACTAGCGCAGTAAATGAACAAGCCGTAGCGCCGTCAATGACGACAGTAAAACAAGCGTCGATTTTAAAAGATGATACACCTGTTAAACTCAAAGGCTTTGTAGTAAAAGCAGTCGGTGATGAAAAATATCAATTTAGCGATCAAACAGGCATGATCACGGTCGATATTGATGATGATTTATGGCAAGGTAAACCTATATCAGCGAAAACACCCGTGACGATTATCGGTGAAATTGATATTGACTATAAACCAACCAAACGTATCGAAGTTGATGTTGATCAAGTACAGTTCTAAGTCGTAATTTTTTACAAAACCACATGAACAACATGTGGTTTTTTACGTGTAGGGTATTTTAAGGTAAATTTGAATGCTCAAATGAGAGGATTATTTTATGCGGATTTTATTGGCGGAAGATGATGTTTCTCAGGCAGAAAGTCTTAAAGACTGGCTAGAAATGGATGGTTATAGTGTTGATTGGGTCGAGCGTGGTGATCATGCGATTTTAGCAATAGAACAGCACCAATATGATTGTATCTTGTTAGATCGTGGTTTACCTCATGCCTCTGGTGACGAAATTCTTAAAATAATACGTCGTCAGAATACCAAAACCCCCGTCATTTTTATTACGGCTAAAGACCATATTCATGATCGGGTTGGAGGCTTGGACTTAGGTGCAAACGATTATTTAGTGAAGCCATTCAACTTAGAAGAATTATCGGCGCGAGTTCGTTCACAGTTACGTCAGCATCAAGCACAAGTTGGACAGTATTTGAGTTTTTCAGATTTACAACTCGATCCACAAGCGAAAACCTTGACCAAAGCAGGGCAGTTGATCAACCTCACTGCCAAAGAGTTTCAAATTCTGCATAAACTGATGCAAAAGCCCGATCATATTTTGACACGCGAGCAACTTGAAGAGTCACTGTATGCGTGGGGTGATGAAATTGAAAGCAATGCGATTGAAGTTTTTATCTATCAAATTCGCAAAAAAATTGGTGGACAATACATCAAAACGATTCGTGGTTTAGGTTATCGAATGCATCAGGAATAACATCATGAAAGTCGTGTCATTACAGAGCAAACTGGTAAAGACCTCGTTGATGAGTTCAATCGTTGCAGGTTGTATTGCATTACTTTTATTCGTGCTGATTTCAATATATCAAACCATGCAAGTACAAGATCAAATCATGGATGAGATTTCTGATATGTTGCTGATCGCCGACTTAACCAAAACATCTGGGCATCAGATAGATGAATTAAGTGATCAGTTTGATATTCAATACCGTTTGAGCAATCAACAACAGATATTAACGCAGTCAGAAGATTTTCAGCTTGATCAATCGTATTACAAGCTCATCTTTAAAACTGCTGATCATTATGGCTTAATTTGGCAGGATCATAAATTATGGCGAAGTTATACAATCGATGAGGCAGATTCACAATTGCAAGTCATGCTATTGCAACCATTGGATGAGCGATTTGATGAGTTAATGCATAGTTTTCTGAGCTATTTATTTATCCTATTGATGGTCTGGCTATTACAGTGGATCATTGTACATTTCTTGATTAAGCGTCAATTTAAAGTAATTCATCAACTAGCAGCAAAAATATCAGCAAAAAGTGCAGACGATCTAAGTCCCATTCAATCGAGTGAGGTTGAACTGAAAGAGTTACAACCGATGCTAAGGCAGCTCAATCATTTATTGCATCGTTTAGATCAATCTTTACAGGCGGAGCAACGCTTTACGGCTGATGCTTCACATGAGCTACGTTCTCCTTTGTCTGCTATTCAAATGCGTTTACAGCTTTTACAGCGTAAATATCCTGAGCGTGCAGCAGATTTTACGCAAATGCAGCAAGATGTGAGTCGAGGGATTCAGATACTAGAAAACCTACTTTTATTGGCACGTTTAGACCCAGAGCATGCTGGAAGCTTACCTAAAACACAGGTTAATTTGCATATCGTGATTGATGAAGCTGTACAGGCTTTGCATTTATTTGCAAATCAAAAATCGATTCAATTCCATTTACAGTCTATGACAGATGAGAATCACACGACTCTTGCCAACCAACAGTTAATTTTTACCTGCATCCGTAATATTATCGACAATGCAATTCGTTATACGCCAGAACATGGGCATGTCTATATTACTTTAATACAGCAACAGGACTTGGAGCTTATCTTTGAAAATGAAGGGCATGGGTTAAATGAAGCCGTGTTTGAACGGCTTGGAGAACGTTTTTATCGTGCTTTAGGCACAAAAACGCAAGGCTCAGGTTTAGGGTTGTCAATTTGTACAAAAATCATCGAATTGCATCATGGGGAGATCACGTTTGAGCAATCTCAGTACGGCGGTCTAAGTGTGAGGATTCGACTGGCATTGACTTAATTTGAGAAAATAAAAAAAGCAGTATGCGCTGACAGACTGCTATTCCCACGTTTATTATTATGCGGTTGTTATTATATTACTTCGTTAAAATCAGGCGATTATTACGAGTTAAGCGTAGACGATATTCTTCGCCGGCATGCATAATGCGGATTTCTCGACCTAAAGCAAAAAGGTTATTGGAATGCAGCATTGGTAACGATTGAGCTGCGTCTGTACTGCGAGTAAATAAGTTGAATGGTGCGTTCATTTGTTATGCTCCGTGGTGTGCTTTTTAATATTTTAAATGATAATCATTATCGAATAGGCCTGTCAACGTAAATTTTAAGAATTTACAAAATCATTTATTAATTTTGTTTTTTGTCATGTGAATTACTTGGCAAACTACTTAGAATTGTTATGAAAAGATGTGAGATTTTAGACTGTTATGGCAAAAGCTATAGTTGATGTTGCAATCGCAATTTTATTACATAAGTCCAAAGTATTGGTGGGGTGGCGACAAGCAAATCAACATCAAGGCAATAAACATGAATTTCCAGGGGGGAAAGTTGAGCAGGGTGAAACACCTGAACAAGCCTGCCGTAGAGAGATTTATGAAGAAGTTGGTATTGGTCTAAAAGATTGGCATATGTTTGATATGATTCAGCATGAATATGATGACATTATTGTCAATTTGCATTTATTTCATGCCTATGTACCTGATGAATTACTTAATCAAATTCATCAGCCTTGGGCTTGGTATGATCGTGATCAACTCGCTCGCTTAAATTTTCCTAAGGCGAATACTGTGATTCTGCAACGTTTAATCTGGTCTCATTTGATCAAGATTAATGATCGAATTGCTGCTTTACCCCAAAGTAATGCCCAATTGTATTGGCGTGTGCAAACAGGTGAAATCGAGAAAATTGAACAGCAGTTGAGGACTTTAAATGATGTTCAGCGACAAAAATTGATACTCAATATTGATCTTTGGCGAGAGCTTAATACAGAATTACAAGCCAAAATTGATACGATTCATCTTAAACAGTCCCAATTAATGGGGTTGAACAAAGGTGAATTAGTCATCGGGAAACGTTTTATTGCAGCGTGCCATGATGCGGTTTCACTACAACATGCACATCATATTGGCTGTGATGCGGTATTTTTAAGCCCTGTTAATTCGACTGAAACGCATCCGAATGCAAAAGTTTTAGGGTGGGATGATTTTGCTGAGTTAGCAAAGGATAGTGATATCCCAGTCTTTGCTTTAGGTGGTGTTGCACCTGAAAATTTAGAGCAAGCCCAAAAACATCATGCTTATGGGCTTGCGGGAATCCGTCAATTTAGTTCAATTAATTGATTCTTTTACAGTGCTTGAATGGCTTTTTTAGCTTCTTGGGCTTTTACTGGGTGATTACGTGCTTCGCTTGCTCGGAGCACAATAAACCAAAGTTGTTTTTTCATTGAGTTACTTTGCGCATAGCTTAAACCTCGACGTGCCAAAGCTTCCGCATTTGCATATTGTTTGCGTTGGTCTGCAATCAATGCTAAATACAAATAAGTTTCGGTCGCTTGGGGAGCAATACGTTGAGCTTGAAGCGCATAACGTTCTGCTTCAGCAAGTTGCTGCTGTTTATAAGCCACTTGGGTTTTTTGCATCAACGTTCGAAAAGCAGGAAGTTGGCTGCCATCATTGAACTTTTGCTGAACTTTTTGTTCAGGCACAACCACAGGTACATTTTGGCGCTTTATTTCCTTTTGCTCATACGGCGTAATTTTTACATTCGACGCTAGCGGAGCAGTTTTCTTTTTCTGCGTGTTCGTCATGGTTGGTGGTTCACCTAATTTGATGACCACTTTTTTATTTTTTGGCGGAGGAGCCGAAGTACAACCTGCGAGCAGCAATACTCCAACTACAATCGTTGTTTTCTTAATCATGTCCAATCATCCTTGTAACTTAATTCTCACCACTATAACTACCGCTAGAAATCACACGTGTTGAGTTATGATTGGATAAATCGGTGTCCATTTGGTTTTCACTTTCTCTAATATAATTGGTGTTACTGTCATTATGTACATCACCTTGAGTCCCTTCTGCTGATGGAAGAGTGGTTGGTTCAACTTCATAATGAGATTGACCACATAGGGTCGCACGACGAGGCACAGTTTGTCGAAGCAGAGGGATGTACATCGCGCCATCACAACCTTGAGCAGATAGGTCACCAGTTGCACTGTCAATCCATTGCCATTCCACATTGTCTGTTTGACGCAGGTTAACAGGTTGTTGGCGTAGTTGTTTCATGACATTGGTCCATACAGGCAATGCACCTGAAGAACCTGTTAACCCAGTCACTTTATTATCATCGAGACCTAACCAAACAACCGCCACATGATTACCTGAGTAACCTGCAAACCATGAGTCACGTGTATCATTAGTTGTGCCTGATTTACCAGCTAAATTCAAATTTTCAGGCAAGCTGCTATAAGCCGATCGACCTGTACCAGAACGCATAACTTGCTGTAGACCATAATTCAAAATATAGGCAGCAGCAGGGTCAATGGTTTGTTGAACATTTAAACTGTAGCGTTCGAGTAAATGTCCTTGCGCATCAACCACGGTGCGAATAGAGCGAGGAGGATATTTAAAGCCGCCAGTTGCAAAGTTGCCATATATGCTCAGCACTTCCATTGGGGACATATTCACTGCACCCAGATAAATAGATGGGTAAGCAGGAATACTGGAACTGACACCAAATTGCTTTAATTTATTAGAAAATGCAGATAGTCCAAATTCATTCGCCAAGCGTACAGTTGACAGGTTGTATGAGTTTGCCAAGGCTTGTTGCATTGGAACAACGCCATGTTCACCACCGCTATAGTTCTTAGGTGTCCAGTTCTTATCACCATCAATAGGAATATTCACAGCACTATCTTCAATCGGACTTGCCCATGTATAACGACCTGATTCAATTGCATTTAAATAAATGACGGGTTTCAATAATGAACCGACTTGACGTTTAGCATCCAAAGTACGGTTAAAGCCTGTAAAGTCTTGGGTTGAACCCACAGCAGCAACCAATTCACCATTTTCAGGATGGGCAACAAGCACAGCACCTTGTAAGTTTTTCAAACGTGCTGGATTCGCTTTTGCTAAACGTTCAACAGAATCTTTAAAAGCATTTTGCACTTGAGTTTGTGCAATCGGATCAAGTGTTGTAAAGATTTTTAAACCTTGATTGGTAATATCACTTTCTTGATATTCTGTGCGTAATTGACGACGGACGATATCAAGAAAATCAGGGAATTTTGCAGGCCCTAAAGTTGGTTTACTAATAATATTTAAAGGACGCGAAATTTCATCTTGATATTCAGCTTCGCTTAAATAGCCCATCACCATCATATTATTCAATACAACATCGCGACGTTTTTTTGCGGCTTCAGGGTTTCGCCAAGGGTTATATAAGGATGGGCCTTGCACTAAACCAACTAGAAATGCTTGTTGTGAGATGTTTAGTTCACTTAATGGCAAGCCAAAATAGAATTGTGAAGCGAGACCATAGCCATTAATTGAGTAACTGCCATTTTGACCTAAGTTCACTTCATTTAAGTAGGCTTCTAAAATTTCATCTTTGCTGTAATGCAATTCAATCAATAAAGCCATCAGTGCTTCATTGACTTTACGTTTCAGTGTTTTTTCTGGTGAAAGATAGAAGTTTTTAACCAACTGTTGCGTTAATGTTGAACCACCTTGGCGTCGACCACCCGTTGCGTTACTGACCAAAGCACGCGCGGTACCACGAATTGAAATTCCATGATGGTGATAGAAATTACGATCTTCGGTAGAAATAAGTGCTTCAATCAGTGTTTTCGGCACTTTATTCAGTTTAATGAGTACACGGTCTTCATTATGCTGTGGATAGATGCCACCAATTAATAAGGGTTCTAAACGTGCAATCCCTGTGCTAGATGGTTTGGTTGAACGTATTTCACCCACTTGACCCTCAACAAAAGCGAGCTCAAGTACTTGTTCAGGCTCATTGCTATCACCATAGTCAAAACCACGTGTATGTACATACATTTGGTTACCTTGAACGATGTAGCTTCCTGATTTGTCATAGTTTGCTGTATTTTTATAACCCAATAGTTTTAATTCTTGAATAAAATTATCTTGGGTAATTGGTGCATTTGCATAGATTTCTAATGGACGAGCAAATACCTTGGCAGGAATATCCCAACGCTGACCCTCAAATTTATTACGAATAATATTATCCAAGCGGATCAGATAGATACTAAAGGCAATAAAAACCCCAATCACTAAAATTGAAAAAATTAGTGCTAGAAAACCAATACCACGTTCACACTTCATAGATTTGAGTTAAACCGAAACAATGTGGGTAATGATGCGATAGCTTATTAGCAATTTGCAATCATAAAACTGTGAATAAATAGCAACATGCAATAAAAAAATTAAGCATGTGTTGACATTAAACGTGTAAAAAAACAACAAATAGACATTTTTATACTTTTTAATCAATCATCAACGAAAATTTGATTGTTAGTGATATGATATCAGCAATCGCGACGTAGCTGAGTTATTCGTGCAAATTTCACATAAATCCTTTCGAAATATTGGTCTAATCGGACGACCAGATAAATATTCTGTAGTAGAAACGTTATGTTTAATTCATGATCATTTGATCACTTTAGGCCTAAATCCCGTTTTTGATCAGGAAACAGCAAAGCTCGTACCTTATAGCTATGGGCAGACTGTGAGCCGCAATTTACTCGGTGAAGTAGTCGATTTGGTGATCGTTGTTGGTGGTGATGGTTCATTACTTCATGCTGCCCGTGCTTTGGTGAGATATAACACGCCAGTGATCGGAATTAACCGTGGTCGACTTGGTTTTTTAACCGACATTAAGCCTGCTGAAGCCATTTTCAAACTGGATCAGGTACTACAAGGTCAATTTCAACTCGATCGACGTTTCTTGTTGGAAATGGAAGTTCGTACCAATAATGAAACCATTTATGATGCAATTGCCTTAAATGATGTGGTGTTACACTCAGGTAAATCGGTTCATATGATCGATTTTGAGCTGAGTATTGATGGGCAATACGTTTATCGCCAGCACAGTGATGGTTTAATTGTATCGACGCCAACAGGCTCGACCGCTTATTCACTATCAGGTGGTGGACCAATTTTGCATCCAAGTATGGATGCGATCGCATTGGTGCCGATGCATCCACATACTTTGTCATCTCGCCCAATCGTTGTAGGTGGGCAAAGTGAGATTAATATTACCATCCGTGAAAATCGTGTTTTGCCGATGGTGAGTGCCGATGGTCAACATAGTGTTGCATTAAATGTCGGTGACACTGTGCATATTCGCAAACATCCGTTTAAACTAAGCTTATTACATCCACCTGGCTATGACTTCTATATGGCATGTCGTACCAAACTGGGGTGGAATCAAGATTTTGAATCTTTTCAACAGGATGACTCATGAATATTGAACAAATGCTCGCTATTTTAAATCCTGAAATTGTTGAGCGTCTTCGGACTGCTGTTGAAATTGGTAAATGGCCAAATGGTATTGCATTGACCAAAGAGCAACGTGAAACATGTATGCAGGCTGTGTATGCGTGGGAAATGGAACACTTACCAAAAGAACAGCGTAGTGGTTATATCGACCGTGGTACTAAAGAAGAAGGTGAGGAATGTGATGATGATCATCACAAAAATGAGCCTGAATTTAAGCCGATTCGGTTTGTTTAATTAATACAAGTGTTATTTAAAGCGATGATTTTAATAAAGTCATCGCTTTTTGCTTTCAGAGTTATATCTAATTCAATAGTTGTATGATTTGCAATATTAACTTAATAGATTTTTATAAATTAGCGGTGAGCTAGTTCGGCATTTCACTGCACAGTCGTGAGATGAGTAGATTAAACAAAATATCCTGCCTCTCTCATTTGCACCAAAATTGAGTCGTCAAATTGTTCATCAGATATTCCTCTAGCTGACTTAATACTTTTCCAGTGCCAAATTAAAGGTAGAGCTTTACTATCTAAAAGACAGAATTCTTCAAGGAAAATAGAAGCCAAATCATGTTTATCTAATCCTGGATTAGTCGTTAGTATACGATTTAATACAACACTTGGTTTTTCGCCTTGCAAGATTAATTTCAATTGATTTATATCTTCAGAATGCGACATATTTTATATCTCCCCATTCTCCTATTTATTCAACTTGTGTGCTATTTGACCTATCTAGTAGTAGCTTTTTCTATAGATATGTCTTTTGATTTATCTAAAATTAAAATATGGTTCTAAAACAAACTTTTTGTTTTCTATTGAAAATAGTGAACCTTCACTTGTAAAAGAAACCATTTTATATTTCCTTGTTGCACTCTTTCTAGAGTGCAACATCAAACAAGTTAAGACTTAGTATTTAAGTGACTATATCTACTTAAAACGATTGTCCCAAAGCTCTTTCGCTTTATTCATCGCTTCCTCGTAACTTTCTACAGCACCCATCGTGTATAAAGCAATTCCCATCGTTTCAGTCACAGCCATTTCACCATATTCATGTGTTTGCTCACCAAGCCACACCGCTTTAAATACTGCAAGATCTAGTTCTTCTTCGATTGGACTACGGTCAGGTGTTAACTTTGGTAGTTCGTGTTCGTACAACTCACCATTTTTAATGCCACAAATTAAAGTCTTGGCATCAGGATTACGCTCGAACTCACCACCTTCACCTTTAATCACAGCACTATTTTGATAGTCTAAACGGAAAGCCGTTTGTTGATGTGAAGTACGGTAAGCAGGGTGGAAAATTGCTTGTAAGGTCGCTTTGGCATTAAATGGATTAATCAAACGAGCAAGGGTATGAATTGGAGAGCGTAAACCCATCACATTGCGGAGTGAAATCAAATCACTTAGAACAGGGGAAATAGCTTCAAGCGGAAGAAATGCAAAATTATGTTGATCAAGTTGTTCACGAACATCTTGCTCATTTTTACAAATAGAATAGCCTAAGTATTGAAGCACTTGTTCGGTATAAACACGATTAATGGTATGACCCGATGCACCATGCATCGCAACCTTATAACCGTGATGAGCTAAGGTGAGTGCTGCTAACAAAAACCACGGATAATGTTTACGTTTTCCTGCATATGACGACCAATCTAAGTCAACATCTAATGCTTCAAAATTGAGATGATCACGTGTAGCTTGTACAAACCCTGCAAGTTCATCGACAGATTCTTCTTTTACACGTAACAACATTAAAAAAGCACCAAGCTGAACATCAAGTACTTCATTTTTCAGAATCATACTAAACGCTTGGTAGGCTTCTTCATAGCTTAGCGAGCGAGAGCCTGTTTTGCCTTTACCTAAAATACGAACATATTGAGCAAAGGGATGTTCTGCTGTTTGATAGATATTTCGTTTTGTATTCATTGTCGTGTAAAAATCATCGCGAAGAATAGAATTAATATGACATAAAAGCAGCGTGTTGAGCGTAAAAAATGAGGGAGGCTGTGTAATGATTAAGCAATTGTTTTGTCAGATGAATCGCTATAAATAAAATTATTGACCGAATCAGTCTAGTAATTTGATGCAAACGGAACATGACATTTTGTCTAAAAATCATTAGCATGGCTGCGATACAAATTTTTAAGAAAAATGAAAGCGAAAGGAAATTAAAGATGTTAGCTTACGATGCAGATTTGGAACTCTTCCGTGATAACTTTAAACGTTTTATGAGCGAACACATTGCGCCTCATTATGAACAGTGGGAACGTGAAGGGCTTATGCCGCGTTCTGTTTGGACATTATTGGGTGAAAATGGCTTTCTGTGTGTAGATGTACCAGAGGAATACGGCGGTTATGGCGTTCCAACACATTACTCATTAATGTTGGTTGAAGAATCTGCTCGTGCTG
Source organism: Acinetobacter tjernbergiae DSM 14971 = CIP 107465 (assembly GCF_000374425.1). Taxonomy (GTDB): domain Bacteria; phylum Pseudomonadota; class Gammaproteobacteria; order Pseudomonadales; family Moraxellaceae; genus Acinetobacter; species Acinetobacter tjernbergiae. The sequence continues at coordinate 40,584 of NZ_KB894377.1, forward strand.
GTTATTGCGCATTATCGACAGGTATTTCATGTCATTCAGAAATTGCTGCACCTTATATCCAACATATTGGGACTGAGGAACAAAAACAATACTGGTTACCGAAGATGGTTTCTGGTGAAGCAGTTGGTGCAATTGGGATGACTGAGCCAGGAGCAGGTTCTGACCTACAAGCAATGCGTACCAGTGCAATTTTGCAAGATGATCATTATTTATTGAATGGTTCTAAGACCTTTATTTCAAATGGTCAACATGCGGATGTTGTCGTTCTAGCAGTTAAAACTGATCCTCAAGCACGTGCAAAAGGTGTATCTTTATTACTCGTTGACACGCATTTAGATGGCTTTAAAAAAGGTACAAACTTAGACAAAATCGGTTTGCACTCACAAGATACCTCAGAATTATTCTTTGATAATGTCAAAGTGCCTAAAGATCAATTGTTAGGTAATCCAGGTTCAGGTTTTGCATATTTAATGCAAGAATTACCGCGTGAGCGTACTGCGATTGCATCTACGGCTTTAGGTGCGATTCGTGGTGCAATTGATATTGCAACGCAATATGTCAAAGAACGTCAAGCATTTGGTCAAGCGATTGCACAATTCCAAAATACCCGTTTTGTATTGGCTCAAGCGAAGATTGATGAACTCGCAACAGCTGCTTTTTATAACCAAAACGTTGCTTTATATAATGAAGGCAAGTTAGATGTTGAAACTGCGGCTGCGTTGAAGAGCTTCAGTACTGATATGCAAATGAAAGTGGCTGATAATTTACTTCAGTTATTTGGTGGTTACGGTTATATGACTGAATATCCGATCTCACGTTTCTTTGTTGATGCTCGTATCCAACGTATCTATGGTGGAACGAATGAAATTATGAAAGAAATTGTTGCACGTGGATTGATTGGTAAAGCTTAAGCTATACACAATACGCATGTGAAAATCATAAAAGCTGAATCAAATTTCTGATTCAGCTTTTTGTTTATAAGTATTTGTAAAAAATAGTTTTTAAAATATTGGTATTGTTGGCTCATCAAATAATTTTGAACAATTCAGAGTTTGGCATCCAGCTAACATCACTGCTTCTGGTAAGCTGGCATATTAAGTTGGTGAGATGTTGTTCTGCGGGGTGTTTATAATTCCAAAAGAAAAATTGCGCTGAACGATGCTTGTTAAAATTTTGATAAAAATCATTTTGTTTCGGTATCGACGCATCATTTTGAATGGCGCTTTTACGTTGTTTATGCGTTCCCGCTGTTATCATGAACATGATATTTTGTGTTTCATCATTTTTGTTCTTTAAGTAAAGCAAAAGCCAAAATACTGAGTTGTTTAAACATAATTGCCTCACCAAGGTTGAAATTTTGCCTTTCAATATATCGTGCAAATCATTATCAATAAAGTTGGGGCATCAAAAGAGTTAAAACTCAGCGTGTTTAATAGCTTAAAGTGTTGTTATACTAGCTCGGATAATCAATTCACAGATGAATTGTAATCCATTCTTATAGATGATTTTGCTGAGGCTGCATTCAATGGTAAACGATGGACAAAACACATCGAATTCACTTAATTTAGAACAGATTCGTAACGATATTGATAGTGTTGATCAACAAATCCAAGAGTTACTCAATCGTCGTGCTACGTTGGCAGAAGCTGTAGCTAAAGCGAAATTTGCATCCGAAGAGAATCCGTTATTTTATCGCCCTGAACGCGAAGCTCAAGTATTGCGTAAAGTCATGGAGCGCAATCAAGGTCCTTTATCTGATGCAACGATGGCACGTTTATTCCGTGAGATTATGTCAGCTTGTTTGGCTCTTGAAGCGCCGCAAAGCATTGCGTTCTTAGGGCCAGAAGGGACTTATACACATTCCGCTGTATTAAAACATTTTGGTAAAGATGCGGTTGTGCGTCCATTACCAACGATTGACGAAGTATTCCGTGAAGTTGAAGCAGGGAGCGCACATTATGGTGTTGTTCCAGTCGAGAATTCATCAGAAGGGATTGTTAATCACACCTTGGATTGTTTTAAATCATCGACAGTCAATGTGATTGGTGAAGTTGAGCTGCGTATCCACCACCAATTCTTGGTTTCTGAAAATACTCGTAAAGACAGTATTAAGCAGATTTATGCGCATCAGCAAACTTTGGCGCAGTGTCGTAAATGGTTAGATGCCCATTATCCAGGGGTGGAGCGTGTTGCGCTGAATTCAAATGCAGAAGCTGCTCGCCGTATTCGTAATGAGTGGCATTCTGCTGCGATAGCCTCTGATATTGCTGCAAGCATGTATAATCTTGAAGTTTTACATAGCAATATTGAAGATAATCCTGAAAATACCACACGTTTCCTTGTGATTGGTCGCGAGAAAATCCCTCAAAGTGGCAATGATAAGACGTCATTATTAATTTCAGCACATGATCGTGCAGGGGCTTTGTTAGAAATTCTTGCGCCGTTTGCAAAACATAAAATCAGTTTGACCAGTATTGAGACCCGTCCTGCATTACCTGAGAAATGGGCATATGTATTCTTTATTGATTTAGAGGGGCATATTGGTCAAGAAAATGTAGCTGCCGCTTTGGATGAAATCCGTCCAATAGTCAAAGAGCTACGCGTATTAGGTTCTTATCCAATCGCTGTTTTATAGGTCTATTTATTGTATTTTAAATCCCTCCTGAGCAGCGTAACTGCGCAAGTCCCTCTCTTTTAAAAGAGCTTGTGAAACAGGGTGTTCCTCAGGAGATATTTTTACATAGGCAAATATGTTTTATGTCTCAACCATTATTTAAAAAAGTTGCATTTATTGGGCTTGGGCTGATTGGGTCGAGTCTAGCGCGTGTGATTGTGGCAGAACAACTTGCATCTCAAATTGTGGCTGCAACACGTTCAAAAAAGACACTAGATGATGCAAAGGCTTTGGGGCTGATTCAACAGGGGTATGCAAGCCCAGAAGAAGCTGTTCAGGGCGCAGATTTAATTGTCTTAGCTTTACCTGTTCGTGCTACGCAGAAGGTATTGGAACAGATTAAGCCATATCTCGCAGAGAATGTGATCATCACAGATGTGGGCAGTACTAAGGGCAATGTGGTGGATGCTGCAAAAGCTGTTTTTGGTGAAGATTTACCAATAGGCTTTGTACCAGGACATCCGATTGCAGGTGCGGAACATACCGGTGTTCATGCAGGTAAAGTTGATTTATTTGCCAATCATAAAGTGATTTTGACACCACTTCCAAGTAGTGCGGATTGGGCGGTTGCAAAGTTGATTCAGCTTTGGTCAGCGGCTAAAGCGGAAGTGATTTGTATGGATGTCACCAAGCATGATGAAGTGCTTGCTCATACGAGTCATTTACCACATTTGATGGCGTTTAATTTAGTCGAACAATTGGCAAATCGTGAAGATAATCTCGATATTTTTCGTTATGCTGCGGGCGGTTTTCGTGACTTTTCTCGGATTGCCGCCAGTGATCCACAGATGTGGCATGATATTTTCTTTGCCAATAAAACTGCAATTTTGAATGCTGTGAATGGTTTTGAACAGCAATTGTCGGTTTTGAAGAAATTGATTGAACAGGAAGATTCTCAAGCGTTGATGGGCTTACTTGGACATGCGCAAGCAGCACGTCAGCACTTTAACCATATGTTAGCCAACAAACCTTTGATGGAGAAAAATAAGGTGACACAGCAATTTACCATTTTACCAGGCAAGAAAACATTCGCAGGTAAATTCACTGTACCAGGTGACAAATCTGTGTCACATCGCTCGATTATGTTTGGTGCGATTGCGGAAGGTACAACCCATGTAACAGGTTTCTTGGAAGGTGAAGATGCACTCGCAACTTTGCAGGCTTTCCGTGATATGGGCGTGAGTATCGAAGGGCCTAAGAATGGTGAAGTCACGATCCATGGTGTGGGCATGCAAGGCTTAAAAGCACCTGCAAGCGCTTTATATATGGGTAACTCAGGTACAAGTATGCGCTTGTTATCTGGCATGTTGTCTGCGCAGAAGTTTGATTCTGTCATGACAGGTGATGCATCATTGTCTAAACGTCCGATGGAGCGTATTGCCAAGCCATTGCGTGAAATGGGTGCGCAAATTCAAACCACAGGTGAGAAAGGTACCCCGCCTGTTAGCATTACTGGCAGCCAAGCGTTAAAGGGTATTCAGTACGACTTACCGATGGCTTCTGCTCAAGTCAAATCAGGTATTCTATTGGCAGGTCTATGGGCTGCTGGTGAAACGTCTGTAACTGAACCAGAACCAACCCGTGATCATACCGAACGTATGTTACGTGCCTTTGGTTATGATGTAAAAACTGAAGGTAATAAAATATCATTGGTCGGTGGTGGGAAATTGGTTGGTACAGATATTCAAGTGCCTTCTGATATTTCATCTGCTGCATTTTTTATGGTGGGTGCGGCAATTACTGAAGGTTCGGACGTTGTGCTAGAAGCAGTGGGTATCAACCCAACACGCACTGGCGTAATCGAGATTCTGAAGCAAATGGGTGCGGATCTGATGGTTGAGAATGAACGTATTGCAGGTGGTGAGCCAATTGCAGATATTCATATCAAAGGTTCTAAAACGTTGAAGGGTATTCATATGCCTGAAGACCAAGTGCCTTTAGCAATTGATGAATTCCCAGCATTATTCATTGCAGCGGCATGTGCAGAAGGTCAAACTGTTCTAACAGGTGCGGCTGAACTTCGTGTGAAAGAGTCTGACCGTATCCAAGTCATGGCAGATGGTTTGAAAATCATGGGCATTGATTGCACACCAACAGAAGATGGCATCATTATTGAAGGCAAAGGCAAGTCTGGTGATTGGTCAGCAATTTTCACAGGCGGCGAAATTGAATCTCACCATGATCATCGTATTGCCATGAGTTTTAGTATCGCAGGTTTGCGTACTTCAGGTGAAATTACCATTCATGGTACTGAAACTGTTGCGACAAGTTTCCCAACCTTTACTGAGCTTGCAAATACAGCAGGTTTAGATTTACAGGTTGTGAATTAATCATTTGATTCCCAAAATGCAGTATTTACTCGATCTAAATGCTGCATTTTTTGTGAATAAATTCATAAAAAGAAGTTGTTCGTCGATATTATAAAACGTATAAATAATCAAAATGACGGGTTTGGCCATGTACATATCTAATTGGGTCGAAATTTATCAAATTAGTAAAATAAGTAAGACAATCGGCTAATCAATTAAAGACAATTGTATATATAATAATCCTTACCGTACGAGTCGGTTTTATGCTGTGATCCAGCTAAGAACATAAAAAATAGAGGGAATACCATGAAAACATTGCAATTTATAGCAGATTGCCCTAAGCATGGGGTAATTGATCATCCACCCAATGAATGCTATATCACGCAAGAATACGTGGCTGCACTATTGTATAAACAATTAGAACACTATGGTTTTGATGCGGAACATATTCGCCATGAACATGAAAAAATTGAAGTTAGGATTGATAATCATCAACTGCCTCTTTCAATCTTATGTTCTCAACAAGATACAGAGGGTCATATTTTGTGTGAAATCTCTGCAAACCCACAACAAGAACAAGCTTGGTTTGAAAAGATTGAGACCCAAAGTATCATTCGTCAGCTTGCACAGGCTGTTGAAAATAGCTTAAAAGCAGAACATAGTTTTTCTCAGTTTGTGTGGAAAAGTTAAGACAATTTTGCCAATAAAATCTTAAATAAAGTGATTTAAGCATCGCCACTTAGGCGTATGGTGTATATTCTTTTAAAAGTTCTATTTGAGAGGATAAGTGCATGACACAGGTCGATTTTTCTAAATTATCGCCAAAACAGGTTTGGCAACATTTTGAGACCTTGTGTACGATTCCTAGACCATCAAAGCATGAACAACAGTTAAGACAACATTTAAAAGATTGGGCGGAACAGCGCAGCTTAGACACTTATATTGATGAAATTGGTAATTTAATTATTCGTAAAGCTGCAACAGCAGGTAAAGAGCAGGTTACAGGTGTCATTTTACAAGGTCATTTGGATATGGTGACACAAGCTAATCGTGGCACGCAGCATGACTTTTTTAAAGATCCCATTCGACCTGTATTAAAAGATGGCTGGCTGATTGCTGAAAATACCACGCTTGGTGCAGACAATGGGATTGGCGTTGCTCTCGCACTGGCTATATTAGAATCAAGTGATATTGCGCACGGGCCAATTGAAGTTCTTTTAACCATTGATGAAGAAGCGGGAATGAGTGGTGCGCGTTTACTTGAGTCTGGGGTTTTAAAAGGTCAATGGCTATTTAATATTGATACCGAAGAATGGGGTGAGCTTTATCTTGGTTGTGCAGGCAGTATTGATCTCGAAGTACAACAACCATTGGAATATGTCACTGCTCCTACAGATATGATCTATGTTGACCTATTGGTCTCGGGTCTAAAAGGTGGTCACTCTGGTGTGGATATCCAATTAGGTCGTGGCAATGCCAATGTGATTTTAGCCAATTTCCTCAATGACTATTTTGCACAATCAAATGCCCGACTAGTTGAATTTGTAGGCGGTACAGCACGGAATGCTATTCCTCGAGAAGCTGTTGCAACGATTGCGATTCAAGCAGAACGACTAGCTGATTTGAAAAAAGTACTTCTAGTCACACAAGTTGAATGGCAGAAAAAACTACAAGGTATTGATGATCAGATCCAAATCACAGTACAACAAAATACCAATCAGATTGATGAAGTGATTGCACTACCTCATCAACAAGCTTGGTTGCAAGCATTAGCAACGTGTCCTTATGGCATTGCTGAATGGAGTGCGGCTTTAGCTGATGTGGTTGAAACCTCGAATAATATTGGCGTGGTCAAACTGACTAAAGATGAAGCGAAAACCTTAATTATGGTTCGTTCGATGGTGAATCAAGAAGCAGTAGCATTTGCTCAAAAGATTCAACAGCACTTTGCCAGTTTTGAGATTCAATCTGAATTAACGCCGTTGGTATCAGGTTGGACACCGAATCCAGATTCGGCTGCATTGAAATGTTTGCAACAGGCTTATCAATCTGCATTTAAGATTGAGCCAAACTTGAAAGTGATTCATGCCGGTTTGGAGTGTGGCATTATCGCTGAACATTATCCGAATTTACAGATGGTATCGTTTGGTCCTGATATTCAAGGGGCGCATGCGCCGGGTGAGAGGGTTAAAGTAGATACGGTCGAGAAATGCTGGAAGTTACTGGTGACTGCATTGGAAAGTGTGAAGTAACGAATTAATCCTGAGATCAGACCAATGATCCTGTCTTGGTCTGATCAATCAGTGATAAATATTGAGTTGGTACATGTGTTATTAGCCATACACCATTTTCTGCTTGATAAAACGCAAAGCCGTCTTTATACATTTGTACTGTGTCAATCAAGAGTAAAATTGGCTTTCCATAACGTTGACCGACATTGAGCGCCGTTTCTTTATGTTCACTGAGATGGACATAATGACGTTGTCCCGCAATTAAGCCTTGTGCCTGAATTGATTCCATAAATCGACTGGCTGTACCATGATATAAATGTTGCGGTGGTTCAATTGCAATCATCTCTCTTTGTACTGTATGGGTTGAATGACCTTGTACTGCACGAATATTTAAACCATCGTCTGAAATTTGAAAGCGCTTCTTGTCACATTGCGCCACAATTGTTTGGATGAATTCATCATCCAAAAATGTATTGTGTTGCTGTGCTGCATCAATGAGTTCAGCAATCTTTGCCCAACCTTCTTGATCGAGTTGAAGCCCGATTTGCTCAGGTTTATGTCTTAGGATTAAACTTAAGAATTTACTGATTTGTGTATGTGTTTTCATTTCTAATCTTCATTATTTAACGTGTATATTGACCTGAAATAGCGTTTTATCCAACTCGATAAACTCAATATTACAATCAATAAATTTTTCAATCATCGCTGCTTGGGTGCGAGTATGTTCACTGATGCATTGAGCCGTAAAACGACCACCTTGACCCAATGCTAAAGGTAACAAGAGTTGATCTGCTAAATACTCATCAACGACTGCTTTTGAGTTTAGATAATATTTGACGTCCTCAGCTAAATTGTTCGCAATTTGTTCTGCACTTTTACGCATTTCACCTAAGGCTGTAAACAGTTGGGTGTGATGCTGATGTTCAACTTTGACATAAACGGTATTGCCTTGGCTGATTCCCTTTAAATGAAAGTGCTGCTGAGAATTGAGTGTTAACCTTTTATTTAAAGTCGCTAATTCTCGTTGTACGATTTGCGCTTCTTCTGAAAGATTCAGCACCGCTGCAAAAGCATCAATACTCTGTAATGAACCACAATCTAATAAATCTAGTTTCTCACGGTTTAGCCAGGGTTGAATGGTGATTTGTATTTCTCCCGCGCCAATTGGGAAGAAACCTGCTTTGTTTAATTTGAAATCGACACCAATTCCTAGCTTTTTTAGGCAAGGCAAAAAGCAATGTTCAATAAAATCCGCCGTTGGCGCAAGTGGGTTATGTGTACCGCCTGAAATGGTGAGTTCACTGGCTTCATTTTGTAAGAGTAAAGCAGGCAATAATGTTTGCAAAACGAGAGTTGTGCTTCCTGCCGAACCGATTTGAAATTGGTATTTTCCACTTTGCACATGTTGTGGCGCAAAGTACAAACGTTGGCTATGTAGTTCAGCACCTTCAATATAAGCTTGGCTGATCTGTTGAGATGCCTGTACACAGACCAAATGTTGACGCATCAGACCTGATTTTTTACGTCCAGCCCGAATGTTAATCAGTTCAAACGCTTGACCTGTAATCATTGAAAGGGCAAGGGCGGTTCTTAAAATTTGCCCACCACCTTCGCCTTGTGAACCATCAATTTGGATGGTGGTTGGCAGCTTTGCCAAAATGTTATTCACGTCTATTTTCCTTATTTTCTAATTTAATGAACATACTGTCAGTACATGGTAATGCGAAGTAACGTGTCACTTTGTTTTTGGCAAAGGTTTACTAGGTACACGGTGCTGAGCCTAATCAGTGAAGATTGATGCACGGCTCACATGCTGCCATAGCCGCCTGAATTATTTTCAATCCCTCAGATCGGAGTAAAGCGGGATCTTGTACTCGCCCAGTATGTTCAAACTGGTATTGTGAAATAAATCCACAAAATCTATTGTCTATTCGACTAAGTCAATCTGCCAATTGGCAGCCTGAATGTTGATATTTAAATCGCGTAGTTTCGCGCTGATATCATCGGCTTGTTTTTGCAAGCTAGAAACAGGGATAACTTTTTGCCATTTAATTTCACGTGCGCTATAACGATCAGGTTCACGATGGGTATTGGCAATCGCATCAATGAGAATCTTATGTTGTTCAGCATAACTACCCCGCAAGCTTAATAGGGACAGCAGAATTTTGCCATCCTCTAGCTTTGCTTGCGCATTGGTCAAATGAATACGACAAATCAATTGATTGCTTTCTTGAGTTAAAGCAAACACCTGTTTGATCAGTTCATTTGGATCTTCACTCGGTTCATCACCATCTTGTACCAATACATTGGCGTTGATCCGTTGTTTTAATGAAGTGAGCTTTTTTTGTTGATCGCTTCGCAGTAAAAGTGCTTCTGCAAGTTTCATTTGAATTTACCTTTATTTTCATTTCTCTTTAATAAAGATGATAAGAGGCAGAATTGATTGTTTCTATTTGCTGTGGAGTTAAACTATTCTGTTCAAGTGCATATAGAAATTGATCTAATATGATATTTTGATGCTCTGAATTTTTAATCCAAACATACATGATTTGTTTTAGCTTATGATCCGCAAAACTATTGTTGTAGATACCATTGTAGAACCAATAATTGAGCATATTTGCTAAATTGATTAATGCTGAATGGTGAGTTAATAAAAGAACCCACTCATCAAGTAATGGTTGAATATCTAAGCCTGCTAGATGAAACATAGTAATGTATTCATCTAAGCTATAATTTTCATCGAAATATATTGCTTTATATTGGAAGAAAGCCAAAGCAAATTTCTGCATAAATTGGATTTCTTTCGTTTCCCAAGCGTTCTCTAAATTAAAATAACATTTGTTTAAAATAATTTCTGTGCTATGACTAAGGTTTTCGCCTTGAATCAGTAATTCCAATATTTTAGGTAGCAAATGTTTAATTTGTTGTGCTAATGCAAATTTATCCATACTTTCAGCAGCATCAAGATATTCATAAATCAATCGGCAGTTAAGCTGTGCCACTGGTAGACGTTTTAATAATTCACCATCAGCGGTTTGTAAGCAGCAAGTACCATGACAAACCTCGAATTGATCCCCCATTAAATATGAGGAAAATAGTTGATAAGCCTCTGTAATTAAGTTTTTTAAATCAGTTAGACTAGTCATTTTATTTTCCTCAACCTCATGGATCATATTTAACCCTTTACACAAACCACTTGTCTTAATGTATACATCACTTCAACCAAATCCTGTTGAGCTTTCATGACATCTTCAATCGGTTTATAGGCCGATGGAATTTCATCAATCACATCAGCATCTTTACGACATTCCACACCTTCAGTTTGTGCAATCTGATCTTCTACGGTAAAGCGTCGTTTGGCTTCTGCACGGCTCATTACACGACCTGCACCGTGCGAACATGAACAGAATGATTCCTGATTTCCAAGACCACGCACAATAAAAGACTTCGCACCCATCGAACCAGGAATGATTCCGTATTCACCTAGTTTGGCTCGTACAGCACCTTTACGTGTCACCATCACTTCTTCGCCATAATGCTCTTCCTTTTCCACATAATTATGGTGACAGTTTACGGCTTCTAGCTTGGCATTAAATGGTTTTGGGATAATGGTGGCTAAGGCTTTAATCGCAGATTGCATCATGATTTCACGGTTTTTCATGGCAAAACGTTGCGCCCAACCCACAGCAAACCAATAATCATCAAAATGCTCAGTACCTTCGACTAAATACGCCAAATCTTTGTTGGGTAAATTAATAAAATGCTTTTGCATATCCTGACGAGCAAGCTCGATAAAATGTGTTCCAATTGCATTTCCTACACCACGAGAACCTGAGTGCAACATAATCCAAACTTGATCATATTCATCCAAACAGATTTCGACAAAGTGATTTCCTGTACCCAAAGTTCCTAAATGCTTACGGTTATTGGTATTTTTTAGGCGAGGGTGCTTAGCACAAATCAACTCAAAATCAGTCACTAAGTCAGCCCAAGCTTGATCAACCATTTCAGGTGGCGTTTCCCATGAACCTTGATCACGGCGACCACGTGTTTTAGTCATACCATGTGGAATCAAACGTTCAAGCTCGGTTCTTAATCCATGTAAATTATCAGGTAAATCTGAAGCCGTTAGACTGGTGCGAGTTGCCATCATTCCACAACCAATATCGACACCCACAGCCGCAGGAATAATCGCACCTTTGGTTGGAATTACACTTCCAATGGTTGCACCTAAGCAAAAGTGTACGTCTGGCATCACTGCCATCCATTTATAGATAAATGGCATTTGTGCTGTTTGTAATAGTTGTTGTTTTGAGTTGTCATCAACAATTACGCCATTTGTCCACATTTTCACAGGCATACTTTTTTCATTTTGCAGCACTTGGTAGGCGCGTTGTTGTTTTGCTTGCTCAATTTGAGCTTGTTGCTTAACTTCTTCAATAACTGACATTTTCACTTTCCTTTCAAAGCCTGCCTGCCAAGCGGTTGCAGACAGGTGATATGCACAAGATCCCAATGATATTGTGTGATTATACTATTGCAGTGAGTGTGCCAACTTTTTTTAAATATAGAAATATGATTTAAGATATTGATATTTATTGATATATTTAATTTTAATATTTTTTAAAATGGAGTCTTGTAAGAATTTGGATATAAAAATATATATTTTTATATCCTAAATTATATTTAATAGCCCATTGCATTTTTACCTGTACGAGAGAACTGTTGCTTTACATCAATTTTTAACCATAAAGTATGTTGAGGATGTTCATGGTAACAATAATACAATGCTCGGTTTCTTTGACTAAGGTTGAGTTTCATCTTTTTTCGCTTACGCTTTAATACTGAGGGCTTTTCAAAATAACCATATCGTTTTTTGTACCATCGGGTGGCTTGTAGGTGGTAATGTTTTTGATTGAGCAAGTATAAGGCTTGATCAATGTCTTGATCGTCTTGAAGATAGACTGTAATGGACATATTTTGCGTTTTAAAGACTGACACCTGTCTTTTATTAAGAGTATGGATATGTCTTTGCATAAAGGCATGTTATAACCATAGCAAAAGATAAATAAATTGCCAAGCCTCATGGATATTCTTCGTTATCTACTCACGATTCTTTTATTTATTACTGGGGTATTATGCCTTATACGTTTTTTAGTAGACGACTTTAATTTTATATTTCTAGCGGTAAGTTTTGTCTGTTTTCTGCTTGCTTATTGGGTAAAACCAAAACGAGAAAACCACGATCGTAGAAATGATGCGTGGGACTGGGTGGATGTGATTGATATTACAGTTGAAGTTGTTTATTGGATCGTTACTTTACCATTTCGGTTATTGCGAGGAATATTCGACTCTTCATCTCCAGATATTATTCCATAAATAATAAACTGATCTCAATCAACAAGTTGGGTAAACACTTCTTTTTCCTTAACTGCCATATCCATAAATAGATATACAGCTACGCACGATTTTGCTATGTAGTGCTTATTGCATTTGATTGAGATTAAAAGTAATCATCACAACAAAAATAATGAGACTTTTCCTAAAAAGGAATAGGGATTTGAACCCCGTGCTTACGCATTCACCATGTAGTCCCATTGGCATTTGTGATGATGCGACATAAACAAAAAAATTAAAGACTTGAGACCATTGCCTTAATTAGACGACTGTACTTGCATACAGGTGAGAGTGGCTACTCACATTGATGGTAGGAATGTAGTCCTTAATGCATTTTATGCCGTACCACAAAAAATAGACCAACAAAGAGTATTAAGACAATCATTTCAGTGCGTTTTCCTTTCCGCCATTGATCGAAGTCGATCAAGATGGAATCGAACCATCAAGTCATTGCTGACGCTGAAGCCTTTTATGTAGTCCTAACAGCATTTGGTCTGTGGCCAGTAAACAAAAATGACAAGACCTTTTATACATGGCTCTATCCAATTGAGCTACAAACTGATTTGCATCAATTTGAAGGGACTTGAACCCTCAACAAATGTAGTCCTATTGGCATTTTACTGGCTATGACTATCACAACAAGTCAGTAATTAGATTTTTTTGAACTAGGGTATTAGCCCTATGCGATGTAATCCAATCAGTATTTGTGATAATCATAAATCTGCACAACAAGAATGATGAAACATCGAGCCAGCTTGTGCTGAGCTATCGTGAAAGGATAGTGATGTAGTTCCATCTGCATTTGTGCAGTTTTATTGTATGGCAATAAAGTAAAATTAGAAACATGACATTTAAAAGATGTAGTTCCTAAAGCATTTGCCACACTTTACTGACCTGACGAATCAAGTCCGTAATTCGATTTTTTCAATTTCACTGACCCAATGATCAGCGTGCATTTTACCTTGTGCAAACAGATCAATTAAACGAAAGACCTCATCGCTAAAACCGCCAATATTGATGGTGTCAATTCGTTCAGGGACTTGTGTATGTGTATATGGCTGTAAATCTACGCAGACCAATTTTGCATGAGGGCAGCGTTGTTTTAAAATATCCCATTCATATAACATGCCTGTTTTGTGTTGTGTGCGTAATTGGTCAGCCCAAGATTCATTGTCTGAAAAATAAATCATCAAATCGACAGCTCTCTGATCTCGATTAAGTCGCTTTAATGGAATGCTGCAATTCGTTCCACCACCACCAAGCGCAGCAAATTGTTTGGCAACCTCAAAAATAGAGCGTGTTTTGTTGCCAGAGAAAACCTGTTTTAATCGACCTAATAGGCTTACATCCGATTCATGTTCCACGATGTTGAGCGAATGCAATTGCGTATCAAACGGCATAATTTCAATCTCAGGGTTGACCTGCTTTAAAGCACAAGCAAATAACGATGCAACATCTACGCAACGCAATTTTGAAGTTGCACCTTTACGATAACCCGTCACTGGGCTTGCCATTGAGCCGGATACATCCACAGCAACCACCACACGACCTGTTAAACGAGGCACATTTTCTAAGGCGGCTTGCATCACTTGTTCCAAAGCTTGTCGTACAACTTGAGGTACTGCATCATCTAAAGCTGCCCAAGTTGCCATCAATTGATAAGGCAAAACTCGACTTTTACGAATCATATCCTGATCTTGTAATTTATTTGCAATGACATTGTCCATACCTTCGATCTGAAATACGCCGTGTCGGGCAAAAGTATTCAGGTTCATTCTGAGCATTTGCCAACCGCCATTTTTAGCAATCTCTGCCCATTGCTGTGCTGAAAGCGATAAATTGGTCAGCAATTGCATTGGTAAATCAGGTACATCCTGTGTTAAGTCTTGACGGAACTTTTCCAATACCTGCACTTTGAGTGGCAGTTGCTCAAGCTCATATTTTTTACCCAAGATATAGGCAAAGAAAGCATCTTGGTTTGCATCTTTAGGCTTTGGATGGGTCATTTTTAACACATCTGCCAAAGAGGGTTGATTACCAATGTTGGCAGAAAGCAACTGATTGTCGCTGGCATTAATTAACCATTGATTGATCATTTTCTTTGGTAAGCTACCCAAAGATTTACGCTGTATCGCACCTGAACGCATGATTTGCACAAAGTTACGCAACTGTTTGCCATTATCAATCACCAATGGGAATACAGCTTTAAATAAGTTTTGCTCAAGTTGCGATAAAATTGCCAACAGTAAGACAGGCATATCTTTCATGTGATTGTTTTTACGTGCGTAGACTGCCGTTTTAGCAATAAAAGTTGGCTCTACATTTTGTGTAAATGCTAAAACTTGCTCAAGCTGAGCTTGCGCATTTTGGTAAAATGTATGATTCAACGTACCTGTAGCTGCAAGTTGCGCCAAAGCTTGACGATCATCTAATTGAAAAGCACGTCCACCAGCTTCATTGCTGATCAATTTGTTTTTGGTTGCCTGAGAGGCAAAAATTGTCTGGTTTGCCATGACGCATCCTCCATAAATTTTAAATTGTTTTATCTTGGTTGTGTTATTGCAGAGAGTGTGCCAATTCTCTTTTTTTTAATTTATTTTATTTTTAAGTAACTGATAATTATTATAAATAAAATAATAAATATTTTTTATGAGAAAAGTTGAGTGGATTTTTATGAATATAATATATCTAAATAGATATGAAAGTATTAAAAAAGATATGTGATCTATATGTAGTTTTCATTGATAGATCACATAGGAGGAAAAATTATGATGATGCAACGATTTTTGAAAGTTGACCTGTTTCATTTAAACTAAATTGATCAAAATCATCGGCTAAATAGAAATTGCCTTGATAAAATTCACGAACTTCTTCAGCAATGGCTTGTTGTCCAATATTATCCTGATGGCGAGGGCTAAAATGAGTCAGGATGAGATTGCTTAAATTCTGCAACCATCTTTGCTGAACTATGCATGGGGCCTGAACCCACTTTATCTAAAATGGTTTGGGTGTAAGTGCTTTCATGAATTAAGAGTTGAGCATCTTGGCAAGCTTGAGCCAATAACTCAGGACGATCATTATCTCCACCGACAATTGCATGTACACGTTGCGTTTGGATTTGAATAAAATCAACCGCTTTTAAGGTTTGCTCATTAAACTGGAGGTCTAAGCCTTGCTGTAAATAACCCCAAACTTTACCTTTTGGTACGCCGAGTTGAATTAAAGCCTGGGTATCTAATTTCTTTTGGGTGTATTGCGCAATAATACTAAAGGCAAAACTCGGTACTCGATGACTGAGTGGGTGGGCTTGAATCGAAAGCTCATCAGTCAACTGTTGTATTTGAGTGGCTTCATTCACATCAATGAATTTCAGTGGATAGGGTAAATGCAGATCCGTCAGTTGTGCAGTTATTTCAATCCATTGTTGAATTTGTTTGGGTGCAATAATGGTTAAGGGCGCAGTCCGTGCATTCATACCTGCACTTGCCAATAAACCGACGAGTCCATAACAATGATCACCATGAACATGAGTAATGCAGATGGCAACCAAGCTTTGTAATGAAAGTTTGGCCTGTTGAATCCGATGTTGAGTACCTTCACCTGCATCAACTAATATCCAATCTTTATTATTACTGTTACGGATTGCTAAGCCAGAAACATTCCGAGTCAATGTGGGCACACCAGAAGATGTGCCTAAAAAAGTAAAATGAAGCATATTGTTGGAATTTTTCACTGAAATGCGTATCGTATATTATAGGCATTTATAAAATATTATAGAAATCATGGCATTTGAAATGAATATAATTAACGGATGTTACTACCTACACTCTATATTTTGATTTACATGAAATCGTGAACATAATATTTTGTATTACCCATCCACAAATGTAGGATTACTGCGTAAAAACCCTCTTTAACTTCCTGAGCCCCAAGATAAATATAAGATTTAATAGATATGAATAAGATAACTAAATTTTTTGCAATTTTTGCTCTCGTCCTCTACTTAAGTTCGATATTTCTGCCATTTACAAACGACTTTTTAGGGGGGACTATGTTTTTGGCAGCAATGCTCACGCAATTTACAATTGTTTATATACCTGTAACTTTTCCTGTTTGGGCAAATATTACCTTTATTTATACACTGTTGGTATTAAAAAAAGATAAATCAAAAGCTTTAGGTCTTTCAGTTGGTACGATGGTACTTATGGCTTTTGGGGTGTTTTTTGGATTTTATGGTGAAGGAGTAGGTTGGGGGGCAGTAACATGGTTTTTATCTGGAATGATGCTATTGGCAGGTACATTAATTCAGAATTATGGCTATAAAAACTTAATAACGTTTTCTGCTCTAAGTTTATTTGTTTTGGTTGTATATTCAGCATATGCCTTGGGTGAAGAACAGAAGAAGTATGCAACATCAAATTTATGGCATGATATGTCAAATGGTGTTTTATTATCAAATAATGTAAGTCAGAATAACAGAAGTAAAAAAGAAGTTCCTCCATTAAATAAAGTGGAATCTAATAATTATAATCGAGTGAATTTTGGTGATAACAGAGTAGTTAGAAAATATAGTTTTACTATTTCTGGAAATGATCTTATTGAGATAGAAAGTTATGATGTAAATTATCACTTAAAAAAAGATAATGGGGACTTAAAATTTCGGCAAGATGCATGTAAATTAATAGGTAAAAAAGTATTACCTTTTCAAAAGCCATTATTTTATTTAAAAGATGGATACTATTGGAGGCAATATTCTTATCATTATGCAATAGATAGTCAATTCTCAGTAGGTGTTAAGAGTGATAAAAAACCTAATTATATTTATTCGGTCAAGAATGAAGATCGAAAATATTCTCATATTTCTTTAAAAAAAGCGAAAGATAAGACTATTTTATATGAGCAAAAGTTGTTGTCAAATGAAACAGTTTTGAAATGTCAATATGAACCAGCAGCTTATGCAAATGAAATAAATTCTATCTTTTTATCCATGTCGAAAAATTTAGATGATAATGATCATTTACATCTAAAATTTGAAGATGAGCAATGGAAAACAGATGTTTTAAATCAAAATTGCGATTTTCATACTTTAGCACAACAAAATGTATATCAATGGGGTGACAAGAGAATAGATTTTCAAGAACTTGATTTAGTTCATTTAAAAACATTATGTTCTGATCATTATTTAGCATTTATTCATTTAACTAAAGATGATTACTATTCTAAAGAGTTAGGCTTATCTAGTAGAGTGCAGTTAAAAATATTTAGGAAAAATGATTTTACTCCTCTAGGTTGTAGTCATTTTTTATTTGATATTGGTCGTGATTTATTGAAAGGTTATTACGAAGGAAAAGTTCATATTAAAAATGTACATGTACATCCCATACCTTATAATTGTGCTATAGCAAAGATTGAGTTGGATAATGGAATGGTTTTTAATCAAGATAAGAGATATTGAAAATGAATAAAAAAACCATCGTTATCGGCTTTGTGGGTTCTACCTTAGATCAAGGAAAGCGTCCTGATCGATGGCAACGCTGGCGTCCGACCTTGAGTCTTCTAATCCATGAAGATCTGATTGTGGATGAATTGGTACTATTACATGATCGGCAACATCACAATTTAGTCAAATTTATTGCTGAAGATGCTCAAAATGTGTCGCCATCGACTGCCGTGTCAGGTCAGCGAGTGAGTATCCGTGATCCTTGGGATTTTGCCGAGGTCTATGGTGCGCTATATGACTTTGTAAAAAGTTACCCCTTTGATACTGAAAAAAATAATTATCTTTTGCATATCACTACAGGCACACACGTTGCTCAAATCTGTTGGTATCTTCTGGTCGATGCCAATTATTTACCTGCCAAGCTGATTCAAAGTGCACCCAATCAACAGAAAACGCCAGAAGGTGAATATCGCATCATTGATCTGGACTTGTCTCGCTATGATGTTCTCAAACAACGTTTTGAAGATGAGCAACAACAAAACTGGCAACAGTTGAAAGCCAATATTTCAACCTATAACCATGAATTTAATCAACTGATTACCGAGGTTGAGTTAGTTGCGACACGCTCTAGTGCACCTATTTTGATTATGGGCGCAACAGGTGTAGGTAAATCGCATTTAGCTAAACAAATTTTTCAATTAAAGAAAGATAAGTTTCATCTAAGTGGGCGTTTTATTGATGTGAACTGTGCGACGCTTCGTGGTGATAGTGCCATGTCGAGTTTGTTTGGGCATATTAAGGGGGCATTTACTGGTGCAGCGGCTTCACGGGCAGGATTATTGAAAAGTGCTGATCAAGGTATTCTATTTTTGGATGAAATTGGGGAGCTTGGGCTAGATGAGCAAGCGATGTTGCTTAAAGCGCTTGAGGATAAATCCTTTTTTCCTGTCGGAAGTGACAAAGAGGTTCGGGCCGATTTTCAACTGATTGCAGGGACAAATAGAGATCTTAGAACCGAAGTGCAAGCAGGGCGTTTCCGTGAGGATTTGTGGGCACGACTGAATACATGGACTTTCTTTTTACCCAATCTCAAAGATCGAATTGAAGATATTGCCCCGAATATTGAATTTGAGTTGCAACGCTTTGCGGCAGATCAGCAACGACAATTACGTTTTCAGCGTGATGCACTTGATGTGTATTTGAAATTTGCCAAGTCTAATGAAGCATCCTGGCAGGGGAATTTCCGTGATTTAACCGCTAGTGTGACGCGGTTAGCGACATTATCCAGTGGTGAGTTGATCCGTTCAGAAACGGTGGAAAAGGAGATTCAGCGTTTAAAGCAGTTGTGGTCGATTCAAACTATACAAAACCAATCTAAAGACGTAGATATTCTCCTCAAATATTTAGATCACACACAGTTGGGCGAGATTGATGAGTTTGATCAGATTCAACTGCGTGGCGTACTTCAAGTCTGTGAAAATGCCAAGTCGATGGCGGATGCTGGACGCCAGCTATTTGCTGCTTCACGCCAGCAGCGTAATACCACTAATGACAGCGACCGAGTCAAAAAGTATTTGGCTCGGTTTGGGTTAAGTTGGAATGATTTTTCAAAATGATATTTTGCTATTATCGCCTGTTGCTAAAGTAAACTTCTATTTCTGGGATAGATTATGAATATAAAACAAAAAATCATTTACGGAAATTCTACGATAAAAGATATCAGGCTTGTGGTTGAGCCGTGGGGTCGTGAGTTTATTTTAGAGCCGAATTCCAATGTTGATATTATCATTGAAGGAAATATTATGCTTGGGTGCTTAGAAATAGAATCGAATGAAGAAGGTTTGATTATTTATGGTTGGGCAGGAAGCATAATTTCTATATATCAAAATGGAATAGAAGTTTGTTAAAAAAAAGGCATATTTATCAATACACTCTTATTGCAAAAATTATTTTTTGCAATGAGAGTGGGTGTAGTTCTAGTATTTATTTGATTTTAACGTAGATGAAAATTCTAAGTTCCAGAGTTTTTCGGCATGCCGGCCAATCCACCAGAACGACACAGCTAACAAGATAAAGAAAATGGCTTTATGCATACCATTCCAAAAGAACTCAAAATACTTGGTGTAGAGGTTAATAAATAAGAAGGTGATACCAAAACCGCGTGAGGTGGCATCATCATGTTTTAAACCATAGACAATCGCAATGATGGCAATAAACGCGAATAGCACGCCCCAATGTAACAGCTCATATTGCTTGACGCTATACCAACTCCCTAAGTCACCATAATTACCAAAGATCGAAAGAATCCATAAGGCAATAAATAGATACAGTAGGCCCATGACATAGGTTGAATGGGCAAAGTCCTTAAAATGCACATAGCGTTTAAACAGCAGACTTAATCCAATCAATGCACCACCAAACAAGACAAAGCGTAAAGGGAAGTTCATCCCAAGATAATAGGCACCCCAACCTGACATATAGCCTGTTTCAGTCCCAAACCATGAGCCAAGTGAGAGTAAGGAAAATACCCAAATCAGTCTAGATGGAAACCAGAAGGCAAGCGCCGCATAAATGATGGTTGAGAGCAGGAACAATAAAGAGAAATGCCCACTGCCTGTATCAATCGCTTGGCCAAAATAGGCGACGGATGCTGCGGTAGACAGCACGCCTGCAAAAATAATCGCTTCATTGCTAAATTGATGTAAGGGTTTGGTTCTGCGTCGACGATAGGCAAAACCATAAAAGGCCGCTGCAACTGCAGCAAAAATTAGACAAGGAATGATTTTTGAATCAATAAAGATTTTTTCAATCAATTCCATCAAGAATTTATCGGCGGTAATTGCGGCAATCGCGATCACAGCACAAATCATTGAAATCCAGAATGAGTATTTTGCTAAACGTTCCCAGTCGAAAGGTCGAATCGAAAAGCTGTGCTTTAACTCATTGGCTACATCAGGCGTAATCGTGCCTTGTTGTTGCCAATGTTCAATGGTTTGCTTTAAAAAAAGTCCCTGTTTTTTATTTAATTTCATTATTAAAGAACCCAAATGCTCATTTTATCGATATTGATATAGCAGAAATGGGGCATTAGGAGTATTTCTTTTAGTAATCGAATGAATGTTTTATTATATTTTTTCAATGGTTAATATTTGATTTTATTATTTGAAAATGGGGATTTTTTGATCTTTTGTTGTCATCCAATAATTGCTTTCATGGTAGAAATCTGAATAGGCATAAGGCAACTCTTCGATAGTTAAACAATTAAGCATATTTTGATACCACTCAATATAGGCAGAATTCTTATTTTTGCATTGGTCTAAAAACTCTTGATGTTGTTAAATAAATAGCTCAGTCAGTTCAGTAATATCTTGAGTGATTTCTGTTTTGCGGATATCTTTATTTTTTTGAATCCAGCTAGAAATAATAATGGTAGATGCCTTTTTATGGGTATTCAAAAAAGAACATCTCCAATAACAACCAGAAGGAGATATAGAGGGTTCAACATATAAAGATTCAAATCCTCGTTTGTGCAATTCATGTGCAATATAAAGTGTTTTTTTAGATTGGTGATGTAAAAATCCTTTTTCACTGTCAATGCCCTGTTTTTCTATTTAAGTCTACAGTTTTAAAAAGCGAGTAATCACTTGTCTTAACTGTTTTAGATAACCCGTAAAGAAATGGTTTGCACCTGGCAAAATCGTGATCGGGTGTTTTTGTGGCTTTGCCCAAGCAATCATATCTGAAAGCAAGGTGATGTCATCTTGTTCGCCATGTACAAATAAGATATCGCCGTCAATTGCAGGGGTTTTGTAGTGGCGCAAGTCAACCACAGAACCTGTTGGCAAGCCACATAATACCAATTGCTTTGGACGTAATTCATCGCTGAGTTGAGCTTGGCATTTTGCGAGCACATGAGAGCCGAAACTGAAACCACCTGCATAGAAGGTAAGTCCTGCATGTTTTGCACGGGCATATTCAATCACGGCCATAATGTCATCCGTTTCGCCGTGACCTTGATCATGTGTACCTTCACTGCCAGCTAAACCACGGAAGCTTGGACGATAGACCACACAGCCCATTTCATTAAAAATCTGAGCCAGTAAAACAGGGACTTTATGATGAGGTGTACCACCTTGCAAAGGATGTGGATGGCAGACGACAGCAAAACCTGTGATTTCACCTTGGGGTTGATCAACAAACATTTCGATTTGACCAACAGGACCTTGGATGAATAATTGCTCAGACATAAGATACGCAATGGATAATGGAAGAATCCACTATTTTACCGATAAAACTGAACGAGAACACGAATTGGCATTAAAAATTATCAACTGTTATAGTTTCACCAAGATAAATTTATTTTGATTGACTATGCTTGCTTTAATTTCTCCTGCTAAAACACTCGATTACACGACAGCACTTCCTACTGATACACATACCCAGCCCCGTTTGTTGGCGCAATCTCAACAATTAATTGATGTTTGTCGCAAGCTTTCTGCGACAGAGGTTGCATCGTTGATGACGGTGAGCGAGAAAATCGCCAATTTAAATGTAGAACGTTTCCGTGACTGGAATGCTGATCTTGATTTTTCCAATGCTCGCCAAGCCATATTTGCATTTAAAGGGGATGTCTATACTGGTTTAGATGCTTACCATTTAAACGATCAAAATATTGATTTTGCACAGCAGCATTTACGTATGTTATCTGGTCTTTATGGTTTGTTACGTCCTCTAGATTTGATGATGCCATATCGTTTGGAAATGGGAACTAAACTAAAGAATAGCCGTGGTCATAATCTATATGAATTCTGGGGCAGTATTATCACCGATCAAATTAACCAAGATTTAGCTGAAATTGATGCGAAAGTATTGGTAAATTTGGCCTCTGACGAATATTATAAATCTGTGA
Organism: Acinetobacter tjernbergiae DSM 14971 = CIP 107465; assembly: GCF_000374425.1. Taxonomy (GTDB): domain Bacteria; phylum Pseudomonadota; class Gammaproteobacteria; order Pseudomonadales; family Moraxellaceae; genus Acinetobacter; species Acinetobacter tjernbergiae. Next base: position 63,544 of record NZ_KB894377.1, read on the forward strand.
ATGAAAAGAAAATTCAGGCAGAAATCATCAAGCCTGTATTCTTGGATCAGAAGAACGGAAAATATAAAGTCATTAGTTTCTATGCGAAAAAAGCGCGTGGTCTGATGGCAAGGTACTTGATTGAAAATAAATTAAGCCAAGTAGAAAAATTAAAAGCATTTGATAGTGAAGGGTATTACTTTGATGCTGAAAGTTCATCGGATAAAGAATTGGTCTTTAAGCGAGATGAACAGCACGCATCTTAAGTTTGCAATAGGCAGAGTGATGTTAACCAAAGAACATTTATTAAAACATGCAATATCATCTGATCAAGTAAGTATCAAAGGGCATTTGACTGAACCTCGTAGCTATGGCGTATATGCACTGCCTTTAGGTCGGGATGGTACAAGGCGATTTCGATTTGGTAATCACCCTGTACGCCAGCAGGAACTAAAACATGAGTTTGGTTCCTGTACCTTGTATCAGCTTTTTCTAGAACGTAAAGATGCTGAATCCTTGGCGAAGTGGCTGAATAAAGAAATCGAATGAGGGTGAGCAATGCAACACTATTTATCCTCATTAGAAAAATCATGGTTTGAGCTTCATCAGCATTATCATTTCTCTGAACCGCAGAAAGTTTTTAATAAGTTGATTGCTGCCTACAGTGAAAAGCAGCGGGCTTATCATACGATTCAGCATTTATATGAATGCCTAGTTCTAGTTGACTCGATTCGATCTGATTTAAATGATGCAAATGCGGTTGTCTTGGCACTCTGGTTTCATGATGCGGTTTATGACCCCCAAGCAAAAGATAATGAACTGAAAAGTGCCGAGCTGTTTGAACAGTATTTGGCTCAAGATTTATCAATTGATATTGTTCAGAAGATAAAACGTTGGATTATTGCGACGCAAAAGCATGAAGCAACGGATGAGCTAGATTTGCAATTTTTACTGGATATTGATTTGGCGATTCTAGCTGCTTCAGCAGAGCGTTTTGCGGAATATGAACAGCAGATTCAGCAAGAATATGCTTGGGTAGATCCAGATGTTTATTCGATTAAAAGAAAACAAGTTCTAGCACATTTTTATCAGACAGAACCGCTGTATCAAACTGAATATTTTCAACAGAATTTTGAGCAACGTGCCAAAAGCAGTTTAAAGAATATAATAGAATAAATGATTGAAATTCATTTGTTGAGTTGTAAGTGAAAGATTTAACATTAGATATTGCAGAGGGAAAACTTAATATTCGTGTAGCTGCTTGGATAGAGCATGAAGATCAGATTTTAGTTTCTACATTTCCAGATGGAAGTATCTCTTTAGTTGGAGGGAGACTAAAGTTTTCGGAAACAACTCTAGAGGGGATTCAGCGAGAAGTGCTTGAAGAAACAGGAGAGTATTTTAATTCACCTGTACTTTTTGCGATTGTTGAGAATTTTTTCTATGATCCTATTATCGAGCGACATTTTCACGAATTTCTTTATATTTATAAAGGCGGTATTCAAACGAAAACTTGTTATCTTGATGATGTGACTGAGGCTCAGGTGATTTCATGGATGCCAAAGCATGAGATCAAACGACTAAAGCCAGATGTTTTACATGATCTTGCTTTACGATCATCTGAACATGTTATTCATCTTGTTAATCTAGAATCAAGATAAATTGTAATTGCATTAAAAAAGGGAGCAAAAAAGCTCCCTTTAATCGTTCTTTTCTTACTTAAAGAAATATCCAGTCTCAGGCGAGCTCGCATTCGCCATACGCTTACGTGGCATACGGCCTGCTAAGAATGCTTCACGACCTGCTTCAACCGCTTTTTTCATCGCAGAAGCCATCAAAATTGGATTTTGAGCAGCGGCAATTGCTGTATTCATTAATACGCCGTCACAACCGAGTTCCATTGCAATCGCAGCATCACTGGCAGTACCAACACCAGCATCAACCAATACAGGAACTTTGGCATTTTCTTTGATGATGGAAATGGTATGTGGATTCAGAATACCAAGACCAGAACCAATCAAACTACCCAAAGGCATGATCGCAACACAGCCCATGCTTTCAAGTTCTTGGGCAACAATTGGGTCATCCGAGGTATAGACCATGATTTCAAAGCCGTCATCAATCAAGGTCTGCGCTGCTTTAAGTGTTGCAGTGACATTTGGGTATAGGGTTTTTTCATCACCTAGAACTTCTAATTTTACTAGATTGTGACCATCAAGCAGCTCACGTGCAAGCATACAGGTGCGAATTGCGCTATCCGCATCAAAGCAACCTGCTGTATTTGGCAAAATCGTATATTTTTCAGGTGGAATCACTGAAAGTAAATTGGGTTGGTCGGGGTGTTGACCAATATTTACACGGCGAATTGCAACTGTGACAATCTCAGCACCACTAGCTTGAATGGCTAAATCAGTTTCATTTAAATCTTTATATTTGCCAGTTCCGACCAATAAGCGAGATTGGAAAGTACGTGAGCCAATAATTAAAGGGGAATCTTGCATGGGCTTACTCCATTTTTAGCCAATTAGCCGCCACCAACAGCTTGAATAATTTCAATACGATCTTCAGGAGCAATCGTCGTTTGCTCAAGCTTACTTTTCGGAATAATCTGTTGATTCTTTTCTACAGCGAAGCGTTTGCCTTCTAAGGCGAGTATTTGAATGAGTTGCTGTAGATTTTCACAAGGCGTGTCCGTTAACTCGCCATTTAAATAGATGTGCATGATAAACCCTTATTTCGCATGCTTGATTGCTTGCCATGCCAATAACAGCCAGCCAGCAATCATAAATGCACCACCAATTGGTGTGATTGCACCTAATATTCTTGGTAAGCCAAGCGCCATAATATATAGCGAAGCACAGAAAAAGATGATACCAATTTGAATCAAAATAAAAGGATATTTGATTGGGAATGTTGGTGTAGTTTTATTTAAGACTGCTAGAATAAGTAAGCCAATTGCATGGTAAAAGAAATATTGGGTTGCTGTACCCCACCAAGCAAGTTGTTCTGGTGTCGCAAAAGATTTTAGCCCATGTGCGCCAAAGGCACCGAGTATTACCGCAAGCGCAAGATTTAGCGCAGAGATTGCAATCCACATAATTACAATGTAACTAGAAACTTATAGTAGCAAAGTTAACATATTCGAGAGGCTAATCAAAGCCAGATCAAACAAAAGGGCATAAAGCCCTTATGTTTGATCTAATTTTAACTCGCAGACATTGCGGTTTTGATTTTTTCCATGGCATTCTTTTCAAGCTGACGAATACGTTCAGCAGAAACATTATATTCAGCAGCCAATTCATGTAGCGTCGATTTGTCATCATCTAACCATCGGCGTTGTAGAATATTACGCGAACGATCATCTAATTGATCCATTGCCTCATGCAAAGCAGCAGTACTTTGTTCTTCGTAGTCTTCTTCTTCGACCAGTCGAGCAGGGTCGTAACGACTATCCTCTAAATAAAGCGCAGGAGCTGTGTGAGGTGTATCATCGTCATCATCGCCTTGAGCTTCAAATGCTGCATCATAAGCAGTTAAACGACCTTCCATTTCCAACACTTGTTCTGGTGTGACATTTAAGTCATTTGCAATCGATTGTGCTTCAGCAAGTGTTAGTTTTTTGCTTGATTTTTTCAGACTACGTAAATTAAAGAATAATTTACGTTGTGCTTTGGTCGTTGCAATTTTGACAATACGCCAGTTGCGAATTACATACTCATGAATTTCAGCTTTAATCCAGTGCACGGCAAAAGAAACTAAGCGAACACCCATATTCGGATCGAAGCGTTTTACCGCTTTCATTAATCCGAGGTTACCTTCTTGAATGAGATCACCTTGTGGCAATCCGTAACCTGCATAGCTACGTGCAATATGTACGACAAAGCGTAGATGTGACATCACCAATAATTTGGCAGCATCAAGGTCTTGGTCGTAATAATAACGTTCAGCAAGTTCTTTTTCTTGCTCTGCCGTTAAAATTGGAATTTGATTGACAGTACTGATATATGCACCAAGGTTTACGCCTGGCGCAGACAATGACAGGGGCATCAATTGATTGCTGCTGTCAGTAGTCATGGAGTCTCCTTATAGGATGATATTTGAGTCAACAATTTCATCTTAATGCGAATGTGCTTCATCACTAAGGAAATTTGAGTATAAAAATGTAAATTTAACGATTTTATCTTTACCAAGAGTTTAGCAAAGAATCATATAGATTCAATTAAATAGTGAAATTCATTGTCTGAAATTTTTTGAGTCTGGCATTGAAGTTGCTGAATTTGGCAATATCGTGTTACATCAATTTCACTATGAGGATCTGATGATTTTAATAAATAGTGTTTTGAACCTTCAGCTTTCTTTAAAGCACGCTTTAGCATGAGCAGTGGCATAGGGCAAGGTTGTCCTAGCGCATTAATAATTTCAGGAGAATTCGGTATCTGAGTCATAGTGATTTAAGCAGCTAAATTCAGAATTATTTTAACAAATTCTGTAGAAGGAAGGCTGACTATTATGAATTATTTTAACCCGAATCCTGTTTAAGCCACTGATTCCATAATTTGAATTTTTGGCTTATTTCGTTGGGTTAATTGATATGCACATAACGATGCATAAATCCCACTTAGAAATCCATGAATACTACGTGCCTTACTCGTCACTAAATTGTATTGTCCTTTCAATAAGCTAAATAACGTTTCTATCTTATTACGTTGTTTTAAGTGATATTCATCTTGTGCACAGAGTTGAACAGTCCGCATGTTCTTTCGATGATACGTAATTAAATCAATACCTTGATTCTTTAACTTGCTTT
>NZ_KB894378.1 GCF_000374425.1 Acinetobacter tjernbergiae DSM 14971 = CIP 107465
AAATAAACTTCGAGAAATTTTTACCATTCAATCAATGAAATATTTTCGATCGATCAATCAGTAAAAATCCACACAAGTTGTTCTTCTATTCTCTTAATGATCTTCTCGATGATTCGTCATCATCAAGCTAGGTCGGCTATGTTACTCTAATTTCAACTAAAGTCAACAGGTAATTTAGATATTTTCAAAACCTACCAATCTTTCCAAGAATCCAACCTTTAAGCCAAATCCTTGTTTCTCAACAAGTTTTTATCTGCATCACCGCCGATGGATGTGCATTCTACAGCATTTCACTCCCAACGCAACACCTTTTAAAAATTAAATGAATCGGTTGTTTTATTTTTAAACCACAATATACTCAAATTACTGATTTATATCGTTTAAATTTATTTAATTACCTTAATAGACAGCTTTAATAATGTAAGCAACTGTAATTTAATAACTTAATTTAAAATATGGATACAATTCCATCTAATTTTAGATGATCATATAAATTAAAGCAGAAATATTTTATTCATATTTCTGCTTTGCTTTTTATTTTTTAGTCTTTATCTGAACACTCATAATTTTAATTGGTTGCTTAGGGACATTTTGATGCATTCCATAGTTACCTGTAGGAACACTAACAATTTTATCAATAATATCCATTCCCTTCGTTACTTTACCAAATACGGCATAACCAGCATCCATTTGTGAACGATTTAGGAAAGTGTTGTCAGCAACGTTAATAAAAAATTGACTCGTAGCAGAGTTAGGATCACTAGTACGTGCCATTGCTAAAGTACCACGTGTATTTTTCAAACCATTATTTGCTTCATTACTAATAGGTGCTTTAGTTGTTTTCTCAATCATATTTACATCTAAACCACCACCTTGAACCATAAAGCCTGGAATAACACGATGAAAGATCGTACCTGCATAGAAGTTACTTTTTACATAGCTTTCAAAGTTCTTTACAGATATAGGGGCTTTATCATCATAAAGCTCTATCTCAATATTCCCCATACTGGTTTTCATATCAACCATCGTATTTGCAAATAAATGGCTGCTAGCTAGTAATAGGCTCGTTGTAATCAACAACTTTTTCATGATTGCTTTTCTCTAATTTAGATGAGTGGTCAGTTGTAAGTCATAATATTAAGTTTACAAATTGGTTTTTGCTATTTCTTATTTGTTATCTGAAATGAAAAACCTATGTTCCACGTGAAACATAGGTTTAATTAAATTAATGATGCTTATCCCAAAATTTTCTAAAGTTCTTTGCAATCTCAATGGTATTCCGTTTAGCCTTGCTAGAAATAGGCGTTAAATTAATAAAGCCATGTGTTTGATCTGGATAATCTACATAATCAACCTTAACACCACTCTGTCTTAACTTATGACTATAGATCTTTCCTTCATCATGTAACAAGTCATGACCCGCTGTAACCACGAAAGCTGGCGCTAACTTTTTAAGCCCGCCAAAAGTTGGAGAAATTAAAGGATCATCTAAAGCAACTTGGTGTTGTTCTGAGTAGTATTTGGTTACGTAACCCACATCATTACTTGTCAAAACTAAACCTTGACCATAAGCATAGAAAGAAGGGTGCCTACTTTTAAAATCTACTACAGGATAAAAGAGTAATTGTGCTTGCGGCGCATATGATTTTCCAATGGCATGTTGTGCAACCACCGTACTAATATTTCCACCGGCACTATCCCCTGCAACTGCGATACGATTTTTATAGATCTTCAGTTGACGACGATTTTGATAAACCCATGCTAAAGCATCTTCACAAGATTTAATTAGGAGTTGTGGTGATGCTTCAGGCGCAAGTGGATAATCAATACTCAACACTTGTACTTTTGCATATTTGGCAATCAAACGGCATGCCTCATCATGTGTATCCAAGCCACCAACGACGAAACCACCGCCATGATAAAACACGATCATTGGTAGTTTTTTATTGGGTGTTGGATGATAGTGTCTTGCAAAAACGGTTCCACTTTGAAGCGGTAACCGAATATCTTCAACGAATTCAAGTGAAGTTGACTTATGCAAAATTGCCAACATCTGTGCATCAAATTGGCGTCTCGATTCAATTGGGTCATCACCAATAAAACCAGCACGTCCTTGTTTAATCTGAACTGCCATTAGACATTTAGTAAAAGCATCTAGATCGGGATATTGATATGGATAGCCTAAAAGCTTAGCAAGGGATTCTTGTATAATTTTGGGCAGCTTATCGAGTGCTCGTGCAGCAGGCCCCTGCCCCTTGTCTAAAATTATCTGAATTTTTTGAGGTAATGCCGACACGTTCTTCCCCTTTTTCGCTCTGTCCATAGTTCTTGTTCCAATCGACTATATGCCTTTATAAAGTCGTAGAGCAAGATAAAGAATTCAAAATTATGCTGTAACCTAAAGGGCTTGCTTTAAAAAGTCATTAACCATTCTGCTAATCACTACTTGCTTTTTATGCCAATAGAGACGTTTTGATAAATATAGAACATACTCTCTAAAAGACTTTATATGTCTCCATTTGGCTATATTTAGAAAAAATATTCGCATCTAATTACAATTAACCAAGAACATCTAAGCTTATCCAATAGTACTCCTTAGCACCACGGCCTCGCTCTACATAACATGCTAGGGAGATAAACCAACACGATATTTATCATTTAGCTATAACTAAAAATAGTAATGAAACCCCAAAAAGTGTGAGCTTTATAAATTACTCAATATCTTTTGTTGTTGGCCCAATCACCTTTCTAGTTTTGCTTATACTTATACCCCCAGCTTATATGCGTTATTTTTCCTAGCAACTCTCAGGAATCATCAGCTGAATAAAAGTTAAAAGACTAGAAGCAAATAATTGATCCTAGTCTTTATGTGTATACATGGTAATTAGCGCGTCATATATAGCAGTATATGTATCGATTGATGTATTAGCATCGGCATAACAATCTAGCGCCTATAAATTCCAATTTAAATTATTGCGCAGAAGCATCTGTGTTAACTGATCCTGAAGCATCAGCAGAAGCACCGCCAGGTTGAACATCGACTGATGAACCTGCTTGTACACCAACGCCGCCTTGTACACCTGTTGGGCTTGCACTTGTTTGAGCAGAGCCCGAAGCATCTAAACCACCTTGGGCCGAGCAACCCACTGCTGTCAATGTAACACCAGTGATAACCATAGAGATCAATGCTAACTTTTTCATTGTTTATTTCCTTCCATTATGACAAAAAGCAAAGTTGTCTTTGCGTTGCCTATGATTCACAATTTTTTTCTTGGACGTGATGTGGATTAGTTGCAGTTTGTTATATAAGCTGCATTGTTTTGAAATTTTTCTTAAATCAACAATACTGATGTTTCACATATTTTTAAACTAGAAAAAAATCGCTAAGCTGTTCTCATTTAAGTGATTTCATTTTTAATTTTTCTTATAAAAAAGCTTTATCTTATTTTTTTATAATTCATAGGAACGCCGTACAATCTGCTTAAAAGATTACAATTGCGTAATTTTGATTAAAAATAAATGTAGCAGTCATAAAAAACCGTGATTTCTCATCACGGTTCTTCAACTTATTTAGCTTGGTTTAAGGCCATTGCATCTCACCTTTAACGACTTTAGCGCCTAACTCTAAACTGCCAGATTCAGCTAAATCTGGATATTGTTTTTGCATCATTTTGATTAAATCAGCTGAGCTTTTTGTTGCCTTCGCAACTTTTTCATACTGCTTTAAATAGTCAATTGAAAAATTAACGGCATTCAATCCTTCTGCTGCCCCTTCTTGCATATGTGCAGGCACAACAACTTGAGGATTTAATGCTTTAATATTCTCTAATGCTTGTATCACTTCATTGCGATCTTTTGTCGTAGGTGTATCCGCCATCCATAAATGTATACCTGATGAAACTGGAATACCACCAACGACCGCTTTGGTACTCGGAATCCATAAATAAGTCAGTTCTTTCTTACCTTTGATTTCGATATTTTCATTTTCTAATTTTAGAGTTTTAGCTGTGTATGCTTGCGGAACAATAATCTTGCTCGGTGCATTGGCGCCCATTTTCGGTCCCCAATACGCGACTTTCAACGCTTGCGTATCTTGAATATGTTTCACCGTCTCTGGTGTCGCAATGATTTGCACATTTGGAAAATATTGTTTAAAGACATCCAAACCAAAATAAAAGTCAGGATCACCATAGCTGACAAAAATAGTTTTCAAGGTTTTCCCACGATCTAAAATATCTGCGGCAATACGCAAAGCTTCTGATTTAGAGAATTGGGCATTGACTAATAAGACTTCTTTATCCCCTTCAATTAAGGTAGAAGTCACACCAAAGTGTTCAGGTTTTGCTAAAAAATTTTGGATTTTTAAATCTTGTGCAGAAGCGACTGATGTTGCTGCTAAAGTAGTTAAGGCAATCGCATAAAGTTTGATATTCATCTTATCGTCTCCAATCTGATAAGAGCTACTTTACGTTGCAATTATTGCTGAATAAACACACTAAATTAAGATAAAATGTTGCATATATTGCAACAATGATAATAAATATGGATACCTTAAAAGCCATCCAAGTCTTTGTTTGTATTGCCCAACAAGGCAATCTTAGCAAAGCCGCTGAACATCTCGATTATTCGAAAGCCATGGTCTCTCGTTACTTAGAACATCTCGAGCAAACCTTTTCGACGCGTCTGTTTCAACGCAATACGCGTAAAGTTTCACTGACCCCAGCAGGCGAAAAAGCATTGTTGTATTGCGAAAATATTTTACAACAGCAACAACTATTAGAAGGTTTAGCCGCGCCAGAACAGCACAGCGGTACGATTCGCTTTACCTGTGGCTTGTTTTTATTTCAGTTGGGTGTCAATGAATGTATAAAACAATTTAAGCAACGTTACCCACAGATTCATTTTGATGTGTATTTAACTGAAAATACCGTCGATCTCATGGATGCTCAGGTTGATCTAGCATTACGTATTACCCAAAAAGTCGCGGATGGTTTAATTGCACGCCCCGTCTGCCAAATCGAATCGGTCTTTTGTGCGCACCCACATTATTTACAAGACCACATTCCCCTGTTACACCCAAGCCAACTATTGCAACATGAGTGCATTGCACATCACACACATAACCAATATTGGACCTTCTTTGATACAGATCAGCAACCCCAGAACTACCCTTTAAATGTTAGCTTTAAAAGTAATGATGTGATTGCGCTTTACCAAATGTGTCTCAAAGCTGAGGGTATTGCAATGTTGCCAACGTTACTGGTGCGCAAGGATATTGCTCATCAGCGTTTACAACAGGTATTTTCAGCGTTTTCTGCACCTGATCTAACCTTGTCATTAGTCTATGCTTCAAGGCAGCATTTACCCAAAATGACTCAAGAATTTATTGCTTTCGTGATCGAAAACTTAGGTTTTCACTTAAATCAGCAAAATTAAAAGATTTAAATCAGCCTGAATGCTTGAATTTTGTCGCGTTGCCCATATTTCATCCCTATCTATGAATGACCAAGATGTGGCAGTTCGGGTTTGACCCTATGAGCATTCACGCTAAAAGGACTGTACATGTTTAAGAACTTTTTTCAACGGAGATCATCAATGGCTAATGAGCACAATGAGCAAGCTCAAGACATTCAAAATGAGCAACAGACTGAACAAACTCAAGCTGAAAGTGTAGAGCAAGCAAACGAGCTTAGCGTTGAAGATTTACAAGCGCAAATCACCAAACTTGAAGAAAGTTTGAAATTAGAAAAAGCTCGTACAGCCAATGCAGTTTATGAAGCACAGAAAAGCGTAGAACGCATCCAACGTGAATCTGAAAAGCACAAAGAAACCGTGCTAGAGAAATTTGCAAAAGAACTTTTGGATTCTGTCGACAACCTTGAACGTGCGATTCAAGCTGCGGGTGAAGAAGAGACACCTGTACTTGAAGGTGTAAAACTGACGTTGAAATCACTGTTAACTGCACTTGAGAAATTTGGCGTGGTTGAAGCAGATACCCAAAATGGTTTCAATGCCGATTTACACCAAGCGGTGGGCATTGATCCAAATGCTACTGCCAATCAAATTGGCACTGTTTTACAGAAAGGCTATACCTTAAATGGTCGCCTACTCCGCCCAGCAATGGTTTTGGTCGGTCAATAAAATCTAGTTTTTTGAGAGTTTTTTGATTTTTTTTCATAAATATGCTTGAAAAAAACCGATTCACTCTCATATCGAATAACAAGCAAATCCCCTTTTTAAGTCTCCTTGACCAAAGAGGAAATTAGGGGATTCACAAAATTTTAGAGGAACATCCCAAATGGCAAAAATTATTGGTATTGACTTAGGTACTACCAACTCATGTGTTGCTGTACTTGAAGGCGATAAAGTAAAAGTAATCGAAAACGCAGAAGGCGCACGTACAACTCCATCAATCATTGCATACAAAGATGGTGAAATCCTAGTTGGTCAAAGTGCGAAGCGTCAGGCTGTCACTAACCCAAAAAATACATTGTTCGCGATCAAACGTTTAATTGGTCGTCGTTATGAAGATCAAGCGGTACAAAAAGATATCGGTCTTGTACCTTACAAAATCATCAAAGCAGACAATGGTGATGCTTGGGTTGAAGTAAACGATAAAAAATTAGCACCACAACAGATCTCTGCTGAAATCTTGAAAAAGATGAAGAAAACTGCAGAAGACTACTTAGGTGAAACCGTTACTGAAGCCGTGATTACGGTTCCTGCTTACTTTAACGATGCGCAACGTCAAGCGACTAAAGATGCAGGTAAAATTGCAGGTCTTGATGTTAAACGTATCATTAACGAACCAACGGCTGCGGCACTTGCGTTCGGTATGGACAAAAAAGAAGGCGATCGCAAAATCGCGGTTTACGACTTAGGTGGTGGTACATTTGACGTATCAATCATTGAAATCGCAGACCTTGATGGCGACCAACAAATCGAAGTGTTATCGACTAACGGTGATACTTTCCTTGGTGGTGAAGACTTTGATAACGCGATCATTGAATTCTTAGTTGAAGAATTCAAGAAAGAGCAAAGTGTAAACTTGAAAAATGATCCACTTGCGTTACAACGTTTGAAAGAAGCTGCTGAGAAAGCAAAAATCGAGCTTTCTTCATCAAATGCAACTGAAATCAACTTGCCATACATCACTGCGGATGCGACAGGCCCTAAACATTTAGTTTTGAATGTAACACGTGCAAAACTTGAAGGTTTGGTTGCTGATTTAGTTGCTCGTACGATTGAGCCTTGCCGTATTGCGCTTAAAGATGCGGGTCTTTCGACATCTGACATCTCTGACGTGATCTTGGTTGGTGGTCAATCTCGTATGCCACTTGTACAACAAAAAGTACAAGAATTCTTTGGTAAAGAGCCACGTAAAGATGTAAACCCTGATGAAGCAGTTGCAATTGGTGCTGCGATTCAAGGTGCGGTATTGTCTGGTGACAAAACTGACGTACTTCTTCTTGACGTTACTCCGCTTACACTTGGTATCGAAACCATGGGTGGCGTATTAACAGCGATTATTGAGAAAAACACCACGATTCCTGCGAAGAAATCTCAAGTGTTCTCTACTGCTGCTGACAACCAACCTGCTGTCGACATTTCAGTTTACCAAGGTGAACGTAAAATGGCTCAGCAAAATAAATTGTTGGGTAACTTCCAATTAGGCGATATTCCACCTGCTCCACGTGGCGTACCGCAAATTGAAGTATCGTTCGACATCAACGCTGACGGTATCTTAAAAGTATCGGCTAAAGATAAGAGCACGGGTAAAGAGCAATCAATCCAGATTAAAGCAAACTCAGGTTTGTCTGATGCTGAAATCGAAGCAATGATCAAAGATGCTGAAGCGAATGCTGAAGAAGACCGTAAATTTGAAGAGTTAGCGAAAGCGCGTAACGAAGCGGATGCTTTAGTATCTAGCTCTAACAAAGCAGTGAAAGATCTTGGTGACAAAGTCACTGAAGATGAAAAAACTGCGATCGCGACTGCGGTTTCTGAGCTTGAAGCAGCAACCAAAGAAAATGATGTTGAAGAGATCAAAGCGAAAACTGAAGCTTTACAAAACATCTTGATGCCAATCACGCAACGTGCTTATGAACAAGCACAAGGTGCTGGTGGCGCAGAAGGTTTTGATCCAAATGCATTCCAAGGTGGTGATGCAGGTCAACAACAAAAAGCGGACGATGGCGTTGTAGATGCTGAGTTCACAGAAGTAAAAGATGACAAGAAATAATTTGTCTCTTTAAAAAAACCGCGCGCAGGCGCGGTTTTTTTGCATTTAAAATGACCTATCAGCTACACCGCTTAGCCATAAATATTATTAAAGGAATTAGAATAAATTATGAATACAGAATTTAATCAAGATGCTATGTTAGAACTATATGAAACAGCAGCAGATAAAATAATTGCAAAAATGCGTAATGTTACAGAGTTTCCAGAACGCTATAAAAGAAGTTGGATTTGGGAGCTTGTTCAAAATGCAAAAGATAATGTTGCCAGTGAATTTTACAATCAAAAAGTATCCATCAAAATAGAAATCACTCCAACAACTTTTCAATTTTCACATAATTATGGGTATTTTACACACAAAAATGTTGAAGGAATTATAAGACAGGTAAATAAAAAAGATGCTAAGAATAATGGTAATGATGAAATTGTGAATAAATCTGTAATCATCGGTAAATTTGGAACAGGTTTTATGACAACACACCTATTATCTAGTAAAATAGATGTCAAGGCTCTTTATAAAAATAATAGTTTTAGGAAATTTATAGAATTTCCAATAGATCGTACAAATCTTGATAAAGATTACCTTATTAAAAGTATAGATGACTCTTTTTCCATTGCACAAAAAAATATAGAAAGTGCTACTTCTCATTCAAAAGAAGAAATAAATTTTTCTGATTATAATTCTACTTTTTCTTATCCACTGGATGAAAATAAAAAAGAAATTTTAAATACAGGTATTGCAGATTTATTTCATTCATTACCTTATACTTTAGTTTTTGTAGATGGAATTGAAAAAGTCGAAATAAACAATAATGGAATCAAAACTTCATTTATAAGAGTTGATCAAGAACCTTTATCAGAAAAGATAAATTTAGTTCATATAGTTAAAAATGTAGAAAATGAAAGTGAAAATTTAATATTTGCATCTTTAACTAAACCTATAGTATGTAAAAAAACAAATACTGAAGCAGAGATAAGAATTACGATACCTTTACAATATAATAATGATGTTTATAGTTTAAATTCTGTACAAGAAGATACACCTTATATTTTTATAGATTTCCCATTAATTGGAACAGAAAATTTCAATTTTCCTATGAGAATTAGCTGTCCGTTATTTGAACCAACAGAACCAAGAGATGGTATTTTATTAGGAGAAACTGAATATGGTCTTACTAACAAAAAAATATTTGAAATTAGTTTAGATTTAATTACTGATTTCATAGATTTTGCTATTTCTAATAAATGGGATAATCTTTACAATTTAGCAAAAACGAGTCTTCCCAAAATAGAACAAGCCTTATCAAAAGATTGGTTTAAAACAAAAATTCAGAATCCTCTGCGCTCCCATTTGCTTAAATCAGAAATTGTACAAACTGAAACCAACCGAATTTTACTTGAGAATGCTTTATTTCCTTATGCAACTGAAAATAAAAAAATTGAAAAAGTTTGGCACTTAGCTAAAACTCTACATCAGGATAAATTACCTAAATTTGAGCATATCCATGAGTGGCACAAAATTATTGATAGCACTTGGAATACGGATTTAAGATATAACCTCGAAAAACTGGTTAAAGAAATAGCAGACTATGAAAGTCTTTCCAAACTAATGCAGGGAATTACTTTAGACAAACAAAAAACTTTAGCGTGGTTAAATAGTGTAATTGAGTTTGTTATTAGTGAAAATGAGAAACTACTTTCGGATTATGGAATCTTACCTAATCAAAATGGTGATTTTAGAAAAAAATCAGAAATATATTTTGATAAAGATATTCCTAATCAATTAAAGGAAATTTTAGATGGATTTAAACTAGGTGATAATCGTTTTTATTGGTCTTTTACAAATATACTTTTAGATAAAAGCATAAAAGGTTTTGAAGAATATCCAGCTAAAACAACTAAACATATTTCTGATCAATTTGATAAGTTGATCAACACGATTATAAGCAGTGGTCAAGCTCATAAATTAAAACGAATATTTTTTAAATTAGTTTCCTTTAGTTCAGATGCACAGAAAAATGACAGAGAACAACTTAGAAGTTTTTCTCATATCATTTTTAATGGAGAGGTAAAGGACGAAATAGAAATATTACCTAATTTAGATGATTTTAATTTCACTCTTGCTAATGAATATATTTTAAAATTAATTGCTGAGGAATTACAAGAATTTCAGACTATTGAAAAGTTACATGAACAAAATTTTGATGGAAAAGATGAAAAGCAAGTTATTGCATGGCTTGATGATTTCATATCATTTGTAGTTCATTTTGAGCATGGTAAGCATGAGAAACTTCTTAATAAATTTGCATTTATTCCAAACCAAAATAATGGTTTTTGTAAACGTAAAGCATTAAAAAGAGATGATAATATTCCAGATGATTTAAAAGAAATTGCTAATACCACACACATTAATAAAGATTGGAATGATTGGCTTTTACATAAAGGGCTCAAGAAGGTAGATGAAAATTTATTTGATCAAAATACCACACAAAGTTTAAAGCATATTGCAGATGAGATAGATAGTTATTTAAGAAATTATAAAGGGGAGAAACAAGAATCAAGTTTTTCAGAACTTGTTTTCTTGCTAGAGCAATCTGAAACTGTAAAAAACGATAAGGAAAAGAAATTTTTTCCTAATTTCTTAAATAATAGAGATGCACTTATTGTCGGTACAGTAGATAAAGGAGAGAACTTAAAAAATATTGCAACACTAGTATCAAAACACTCTGATAAATTATCTACTTTGATACAAATTGTTGAAAGTGATATTACTTTAGAACAATTAGAAAAATTTCAAGATACTATAAAATTGGTTGGTGCTGAAAATATCACAAATTTAGTTGCACAAAAAAATAAGAAGCAAATGGAAGATAGATTTCTTACTGAATTAGGTAATCTTGCTGAACGCATATTTAAAATTGAATTTGAAAAAGAAGGTTTTAGTGTAGAAAAAATTAATAACGGCTATGGCTCAGATTTTAAAATCAGAAGAGGTAACTTTGATTGTCTAGTTGAGATTAAGTCACTTGTTGATAGAGGAAATAACAAAAAAATTGTAAGAATGACACGTCGTCAAGCAGAGGAAGCTACTTCATCTTCATCAAAGAAATATGTACTTTGTATTTTTCCTAAGGCATCAGTTATACCAACAGAAAATGATTTTCGAACAAAAGTGAAATTTGTTACAAATATTTCTGAGAAATTAAAAGATAGTGTAATTCAAGCACAAGAATTTGAGAGACAACGAGAAATTTCGGAAAATCAAGAAATTGGATTAGCATTTGAACAATGGAAATATAAATATGCTATTTCTGAAAGTGTATGGGAAAAAACTGGTATAGATCTAGAAAATTTTATACAGATGACAAAAAATAATTTGTCTCTTTAAAAAAGACCGCGCGCAGGCGCGGTTTTTTATGTTTTAAAGTTCTGTATTTTGATCAAAATACAGTTCGCTTAAAATTGGCATAAACAAAGGTATAACGCCGCAAGCTTTAATTTCTTCTAAAAACTCAGCAATATTCACCCCAGGCAACAACTGAGGAACTGCATCAATCGGTGTCACCATGCTATCCCAATGACATGGAATAATGTATTTCGGTTTCAGTAGTCGAACCACATCTTTGACATAGTTTGGACGATATTTCCGTCCAATCGCACAAAGACAGACAATATCTGCCTGCCTACCCTGCAACTCTTGTTCAATAAAATCGGCTGAATCAATGTGTACAACACTAAGCTGCCCCGTATTAATCCACCAATTAAAAACTTGCCCATGTCGTAGATGATGGAATTTCGGTGGAAACGGTGGTGGTGTGGTCATATCCCCTGGTAAAGGCACACGACCAAACAATGCTTTACCATGAATGGATGGCAGACCAACCACTTGCCATTTTCCACATTGAATCGCTTCCCGCCCCGTTGTCTCAAGCATTTGTTGCTCAGATAAACCTGCTGATCGTCCATACATTAAAGTCGCTTGAGACCCAATTAACCTTGCTCCTGTTTGTTTACAAAGCTCTGGTGCATCCAGAATATGGTCATAATGTGCATGCCCAATCAATACATCATCAGCGTATGGAATATATTGTTGAACTAATACTGGATCGCTCAATAACGGTTGGCTAAAGGTTTGCCAAAGATTAGGACGGCTAATAAAAGGGTCAAGTACAACTGTACGATGCTGATCAGAAAGAATAAATCCCGCTGTCCCCAAATATTTAATTTTTAAATTTTCAGCTTTTGCCTGAGCTGGAGAAGTGGCAGCCCATGTTGAATCAGGTGCTTTCAGTAAATATTTCAGCATGCATATTCCTTTGCATTTTATGTATTGATTGGTATTTGATCAAAGTCCCGTCAATATGGCAGCTGTAGACATGAATAACAAGTAATAGCCGAAATTCGAGCGCATTCAATTGTAATCAATCAAGTAATATCAATTTGATACAGCTAAAATATTGTATGTATAATCTAAAGCATTAAAACATCACACTATTTATAAAAATGAAAACTGACCCCATTATCACCAAAACCAAATTTAGATTAATGCTTATTTCTTCCCTATTCTGCATCTTTATTAGCACAATCTTTGAGGCATATGATGAAACGACTATCTCGATAAATGAGGCTTTATCAACAGATCCGCAAAACTGGGAGTTAGCCATTACCTGTATCCTATCTACATTGATCTTAGGAATTTTGGTTGTACCCAGCCTATACCAGCCTTTATTTCAAGAAAAAAATAAATGAAACAAATAATTTTTATTGTTATCGCAGTTTTCATCCTATGGTCGGGTTATCAAACTCACCAACACCCTCAACTCAAATTTAACTCATTGGCTGACCGTATGAGCAGCCCACTAGATACACGACTGCATTATCGAATTGCTGAAGTCGACTCTCGTTTTAAACTAAGTATTGAACAGGTCAAAGTAATAACTCAGCAGGCAACTCAAATTTGGAAAGATGGTACTGGGCAAGATTATTTTGTCTATGATCCAAATGCCAAACTTGCAATTCACCTGATTTATGACGAACGCCAATTTGAAAGCGAACAACGTCGAGAACATTTAAATCAACTCGAATCGAATCAGCAGGTTTGGCTCGATAAAAAAGAACAATTAGATCAAATTGAACGAGAAGTGGTTCAAAATAAACAGTTTTTAGATTTCAAACAACAGCTGTTGAATCAACAAATTCAGCAATACAATCAAGAACAACTCTCTACTCAACAAAATCAATCTGCTTTTGAAAATCCTGAATACGCTCAACAACGACAACAGGAACTACAGCGAAAAATTGAATTAATTCAACAAGAAATAAATACACATAATCAAAAAATCAATCAATTAAACCAGCAAGTTGATGAACTTAATTCACTTAATCAACAACTAGATTCCTCCGTCAAACAATACAAACAACGCTTTCAACCCCATTTATTCCATAAAGGTTTATTCAATGGTAAACAGATATTAATTTATGAGTTTGAATCTGAAGATGATCTAAAATTAACGCTGGCACATGAATTAGGCCATGCTTTGGGTCTACAACATGCAAATGACCCACAGGCGTTGATGTATCCAATGATGCAGGATCAAGACATGGCTCATTTCCGTCTGACTCAAGCAGACCGTAATTTGTTGTTAGCGAGATAAGTTCAACAAGGCTGATGATCTCATCAAAGCAGAAAAAGGTTAAAATTCCAGTGGACTTTAAATGTCACAAACAAACAATTTTTCACTAAAAAGTAAAATAATTCCCATTTTTTCGTAATCTTTACAAAAGTTAACAATTGGATAGTTTTCTCACTTCCTTTTAAGCGGCTTTTATCTTTTTAAATTTAATACTTTGATATTCTTTGGTTTAAGAATAAAAAATAAACAAATATGCCCCTTTTTCATTCTGTAAATCATTCGATTCATTTTTTTATTTATTAGAAAAAAATCACACTTTTTACTTATATTTATTAAATATGTAGCGTTTTGACGAACCCAAAAGATTGCTTAAAAATAAGCTTTATTCAGGGGGAGATTACTCATGCGCTACCATCATTTTGCTTTTTTTGCTGCATGTATATGTATAGGAATATCTAACCTCAGTTATGCGCAAAATAACTCAACAAATACTGACACGCATACACATGAACTGGTGAAAGCTCCTCTACATTATCGTATCGCTGATATTGACCCCCGATTTAACTTAAGCACACAACAAGTACTCGAGTTAACCCAACAAGCAGCTCAGATTTGGGAAAAAGAAACAGGTCAACAACATTTTATTTATGACCCTCAAGCAGAGTTTGCGATTAATCTCGTTTTTGATGAACGCCAACAACGCAGTACTGAACGTGTTCAAAACCTAGATCAACTCAAGCAACAACAAGGGCAATGGGAACAACAAAATAAACAGTTACAACAGTTCAAAGATGAGGTTCAAAAAACTACCCTTTTGATTGCCAGCAAACAATCTCAACTGGCAGCACAATTTCAACAGTATAATATTGATGTACAACATTTTAATCAAATGCGCTCTTCTTCTAAAGAGTTAGCAGACCAATTGACCCAACGTCAAAAAGTATTGCAGCTTCAATCTGCTACGTTGCAGCAAGAAGTTCAACAACATAACCAGAAAACTCAACAGCTGAATCACGATATCAAAATACTGAACCAAACTAATAAACAATTGGTTGCCTCAGCCAATCAATTTAACCAGACCTTTGAACCACGCTTGTTTCATAAAGGACATTTTAATGGTAAACAGATTTATGTTTACGAGTTTTCATCTAAGAATGATCTACGTTTAACACTTGCACATGAATTTGGACATGCGCTAGGGCTAGAACATACCAATGATCCAACATCACTGATGTATCCAATTATTCATCAGAAAAATATTCAGCGATTCACACTTACCCAAGCAGACCGAGATCTTGTTCAAGCTGCCATTCCAACTCAACTTCTAAGTAGTTTAAATACGTCTATTTCTGACAAAAACTAACCATTTGGTATATTTAATTGCACTCGATCAAAATTATTTGTGTGAAATAGAACGTATTATAATGTGTTCTATTTCATCTTATTTTATTTTACTTTCTGAACGACTGATTAAAATTAAACCACTGTAATCTTACTTCTTCTATATAATTTCATAGAAAAAGTAAGCTTTTAAAGTTTACTCATCTCATTAAGTTTGGATGTCATTTCTTTTAAAACATGAAATAAAAGTATAAAAAACCCAATTTATAGCCGTTTGACTAAAAGACAAATTTGATTAAAATGCGACCTTTTTCAATCTTTATCTTTTGTTATGCACTCGGTTTCTCTTGTTTTAGCTACATGCTTTTTCATGATGGTTTCAACAACCAGCTTTGCTCAGATTTCAGCAACTTCAGACAAAACCCACATCACATACAGTACAACTGATCCCCTACACTATCGTATTGCAAGCCTAGACCCTCGCTTAAATATAACGACACAACAAATGATTGAGCTCAGTAAGCAAGCGGCTGCGATCTGGGAGAAAGATACAGATCAAAAGTATTTTGTTTACGATCCTAAAGCGGATCTAGTCATTCATTTAGTGTTTGATCAACGTCAGGTTCGAAGTATGAAACGCTCAGAAAATTTATATCTATTAGAACAAAAACAACAAATTTGGTTAAATCAAAATCAACAACTTCAAAACCTAAAAGATAATTTAGTACAATCAGCAACGCAACTCGAATTTCAAAAAATTGAGTACCAAAGTAATACTGCGAATTACCAGAAAACGTTGCAAAAACTAGAAAATTCACGCTTGCACAAAAGTCTAATCATGACTCTTCAACAGCAACAACAACTGTTAAAACAACAATCTGCTGACTTACAGAATCAGATTGAACAGCATAATTTGTTGGTTCAACAACTGAACAATGAAGTGGAAAAATCCAAACTGCTCCACCAACAGTTAAATGAATCTGTTGCAACATTTAATCAGACATTTAAACCTCAGGTTGTACATAAAGGTCAATTTGATGGAAAACAGATTTTTATTTATGAATTCTCATCACTAGATGATTTACGTCTCACCTTAGCGCATGAATTCGGTCATGCATTAGGTCTAAAGCATACTAAAGATCCGAAATCTCTGATGTATCCACGAATTAAAGAACAAGATGCCAAAAATTTTCAACTCACAGATGTCGATCTAGAACTACTCGGTTTTTCTCGTTAAGTGCCAATTAGGAGAATATAATAACGGTATAAGATGATGTTTTTAAAAGATAACAAGAATGAGCAATTCTTTTGATTTATTCATGCTATTGTTGTGTCAAAACATCATCTTAGTCTTAATGGAGATCAGCATGAGCTATTATCATATCTTAATTGAAGTGAGTGACCACATCAGTACGATTGAACAGACTCGTGATATTGAAATTTTGGATATTCAGGACCTTAGCCCATATCTTCATTCAATTTTGATCCCCTATTTCAATGAGCATGAATTAGAGCTTGAAGATGAAAATCTTGCGTATAATGAAGTGTTGCATCTCGAAATCAAACAAACGCTCTTGCCAATTGAACACTTGATTGAAGAAGAACAAAAACAATTACCAAGTGATACCGATGTCACCATTACTGCTTATGAGATTTTTAATGACCGTGATCTCAGCCAAGATGTCACTGCTGTAATTTTTGATATTTTAGAAGCTATAAAGCTAGATGCTGCTCCCTAAATCAAAAAGGTCTGCTCATACGCAGACCTTTTGACTTGCTTCAATAGATTTTTATTGCATCATTTGTTTTGCTTGCTCTTGTCTAAATGCACGTAAAATCTGCTGTCCAGCGCGACCTGTTGGATTCAAACCTAAACGACTTTGCTCTTGACGAATGGCTTGACGACTTTTATCCCCAATCAATCCATCTACAGCACCAATATCATAACCACGCTTAACCAAAAACTGCTGAATTTCACGACGCTCTGCACGAGAAGTGCCCGCATCATCGGTTGGCCATGGTGTTAAAAATGATGCCCCGCCCTTCAAGCGATCGGATAAATGGGCAATGGCTAAACCATAACTTTCAGCGGCGTTATAACTATAAATTGCATCAAAATTTTTAAAGACCAAAAATACTGGGCCATTTGCTCCTGCTGGTGAAATCAGCCCCGCTGGCGTACTACCCGATAAATTACCTTGAATTAAAGCTGTACCATCAGCACGTATCACCCCTTGCTCAATCCAACTATTTAGAGATTTTTTATTACGACGGCTTTCACCCGCAATCGACACACCTTGTGGAATTTTGACTTCAAAGCCCCATGGCAATCCTGTTTGCCAACCTGCTTGCTTTAAAAAGTTTGCAGTTGAAGCCAAAGCATCTGCTGTACTTGAAACTAAATCACGGCGACCATCACCATCAAAGTCTACCGCCAAACGTTCATAAGTCGATGGCATAAACTGGGTATGCCCAAATGCACCTGCCCAAGAACCATAAAGTTGATCTTGAGTTAAATCACCGCGCTGTAAAATACGCATCGCGGCAAAAAACTCACCACGGAAATAACTCTGACGGCGTCCCTCACAACTTAATGTACCTAAGGCTTGTAATAAAGGATATTTACCTGAAATATCTCCATAATTACTTTCTACCCCCCAAACGGCCACCACAGTTTCCGCAGGTACGCCATAAGCTTGCTCGACTCGATTCAAGACAGCACGATGTTGAGCAAGTTTTTGTTTGCCCGCTTGGACACGCTCATCATCAACCAAACCAGATAAATAATCCCAAATTGCAGTTGAAAACTCAGGTTGATAATTTAATTTATCAATCACTGAATAATCTGGGTTTAGGTTTTGGGTATAGCGATCATAACTCGAAGCTGAAACACCTGAAGCAATTGCTTGCGAGCGTAAATTTGCTAAACAACCTTGAAAATCTGAATTTGAAGTATATGCACTCGGACTTGGAACAGTCGTTGCAGAAGGAGAAAATGCTGCACCATTAATCACAAGTTCAGCATGTGCCTGACTGAAAAACGTAAAAAAGGCAGTGCCTAGAAAAAAAGAAAAATAATGTTTCATGACTTAACCAAAATATTTGAATTCAAATTTCCATATCACCTTAACACGCTGCCTGAGTATGTATCGTTTGGAAACGTAACTTTGAATTCATTTCTTGTTTTTAAATTTAAAACGTTATGTTTAAATTCAAAGTGAGCACATATTTTTAAATTTAAAAGTTATCAACACCACAATTTAAATTCAAAACAAGTACCAACCATTGTCTGTATTTTAAATTCAAAAGATAACTTCATACCGATCATATTTTTTGAATTCAAAAACCCCCATTCTATTTAAATTCATTTCAACCGACTAAAACAGCTTGAACACACCTCTTATTCCTTACATTTCATAAAATTAAGATCAAAAAATAGATATCCACAATTTCAAAATTTAAATTCAAAACACAGCAAGACCTTTCGTTTTAAATTTAAAAACTTCATATTTTTTGAATTTAAACCACACCATCCAATAACCAACCATAATTTAAATTTTACAAGCTGTTTTAAATTCAAAAGTCCATTTCAAAGTTATCCACAGAAAACCAAGAATGGCAACGTGCATTTTTTGAATTTAAAACTTTAAATTTAAAAAATGCACGCAATAAAAAAAGCGATCCGAAGATCGCTTTTAGATAATGTGGATAAGTTTAGAGATTCATATCATCTGTTAGTGCTAATGGCACAGGCAAAATCTTTGCCAATTGACGACATAACATGGTCAATTCATCACTATTGTTCGGCATCAAAGTAATATGACCAAGCTTACGACCTGCACGCTCAGACTTATTATAAAGATGTAAATGCGCACCTTTCAGTGCCAAAACATCTTCTGATTTCGGGTGTTGACCAATAATATTAATCATCACTGTTGGACGCACAACATCGGTTGCTCCAAGCGGCAAGCCTGCAACCGCACG
Source organism: Acinetobacter tjernbergiae DSM 14971 = CIP 107465 (assembly GCF_000374425.1). Lineage (GTDB taxonomy): Bacteria > Pseudomonadota > Gammaproteobacteria > Pseudomonadales > Moraxellaceae > Acinetobacter > Acinetobacter tjernbergiae. The sequence continues at coordinate 19,197 of NZ_KB894378.1, forward strand.
AATATGGTTTTCAAATTGCGAGCAAATTGCACCTTCAATTGACCAATGACCTGAGTTATGGACACGACATGCCATTTCATTGGCATATAAGCCTTGCTCAGTCACGAACAGTTCAAGTGTCAATACACCCACATAATTGAGATGATTCAACAAACGAGTAATATAATCTTGTGCAACTGGCTGTAAATCTGTGCTATTTGGTGCAGGAACAATCGAGTGTGACAAGATACCATTGTGATGGTGGTTTTCTGCCAAAGCCCAAGTTTTCACATCACCATTTTGTCCACGTACTGCAATAATCGACACTTCACGGCTGAATTTCACAAAACTTTCAGCAATCAAGCTTTTTGCAGGCCCTAATTCAGCCCAAGCCGTATCAATTTGATCCTCTGAACGTAACACAAACTGACCTTTACCATCGTAGCCACCTGTTACGGTTTTTAAAACGATAGGTAATCCAAGCTCAGCCACGGCTTGCTTTAAGCTCTCTAAGCTATCCACAGCACGATAGGGTGCAACTGGGATAGCCAATTGATCAAATAAAGCTTTTTCAGCCAAGCGGTTTTGGGCGGTTGCTAAAGCAAGGCGAGGAGGGTGTAGTGTTTTGGTTTGGGTCAACACATCTACGTCGGCAACAGGTGTATTTTCAAATTCAAGGCTAAATACATCGGCACTTGCGATGAAATCTTGTAAGCCTTGTTCATTTTTACTGGAAAATACAGAACCTAAAATTGCCGCAGGACAATTTGTTTCTGCTTCAAAAAAAGTACATTGAAGATTGAGTGGTAAAGCTGCTTGCGCCATCATGCGTCCAAGCTGTCCGCCACCAAAAATACCGATGGTTTTATTCATGATTGGCCTCGTTACACTTGACCAGGAATATTATTGCTCGATACTTTTTCCGTTTGTGTGCTACGGAAATCAGCCACATTTTTAGCAATATCTGGACGTGTTAAACCAAGAATTTGCGCCGCAAGAATTGCCGCATTGGTTGCACCAGCCTGCCCAATTGCCAAAGTACCTACCGCAATACCCGCTGGCATTTGTACAATCGAAAGTAATGAATCCACGCCATTTAAAATTGAAGATTTAACAGGCACACCAAGTACAGGTAAATCAGTTTTAGCAGCACACATCCCAGGTAAATGTGCCGCACCACCCGCACCTGCAATAATCACCTGAATACCACGATCGCGTGCTGTTTCAGCGTATTCAAACAAACGATCTGGCGTACGGTGCGCAGAAACCACTTCAGCTTCAAAAGGCACACCCAATTGTTTGAGCATGTTAGCGGTATGTTCAAGGGTTGCCCAATCTGATTGAGAACCCATGATAATTCCGACTAAAGGTTGGCTATCTGTTGCGACCGCATTCATTGGCTTTTCCAAAACATGATAAAAATAGAGAAGTATCTCGACTTACGCCAAGTACAAAGGAAGAAATTGGCAAATATTATAGCGTTTTTTTCAAGCATCCCCAACTAAAGAACATTTTTACTGATTCCCCAAAATTAGCTTTGATGACGAAAAACAAAATAGACACAGCCCATTAAACAGAACATCGCCCAGACATAATCCAACTTGAATGGTTGTTTAAACAGAAAAATCATAAAGGGCACAAACACAATCAGCGTAACGACTTCTTGGGTGATTTTCATTTCTCCCAAGCTCCAACCCTGTTGATTTAATAGTTTAGTTGCAGGAATCATAAAACTATATTCCAGTAGGGCAATCAACCAACTAAACAAAATCGCTTGCCAAAGCGGTGCATCATGTAAAATTTTCAGATGCCCATACCATGCCAAAGTCATAAAACAGTTAGAAATGATTAATAAACATAATGCTAAAAGTGTAGGGCTCAATCGGATGTCCTTTTATAAAAATAAGGGCTGAATCATTTGCATTTGAATACATCAGAATAACGTTAAAATCACTCAATTTTAAGTTAATAACAACAACGAATTTTGACTATCTTTTCAATGTCAGCCTTGCTATCGTTGCGATTGATTTTTATTGATAACGACAATCATACACACGAGATCAGTGCTGTATGCAAAGCAGTGGAGAAGGCGCATTATGCATCTGCATATTTTGGGTATTTGTGGCACATTTATGGGGTCTTTGGCTCTATTAGCACGAGATTTAGGACATAAAGTCACAGGCTCAGATGCCAATGTTTATCCACCGATGTCAACTCAACTAGAAAATGCGGGTATCGGGTTAATGCAAGGCTATGATCGTAGCCATTTACAACCACATCCCGATCTTGTCATCGTCGGCAATGCCATGAAACGTGGTATTGATGCCATCGAATACATGCTCAACGAAGGACTCCCTTATATTTCAGGTCCACAATTTCTAGCTGATCATGTACTACAAGGCAAACATGTACTCGGTGTCGCAGGTACACATGGTAAAACCACAACAACAACCATGTTGGCTTGGGTATTGGATCAAGCAGGTTTAAATCCGGGTTTCTTGATCGGCGGCGTACCGCTAGGTTTTAGTGAAAGCGCACGTTTAGGTGCTGGAAAATATTTCTGTGTAGAAGCCGATGAATATGATTCTGCCTTCTTCGATAAGCGTTCTAAGTTCGTTCACTATCATCCAAAAACTGCAATTTTAAATAATCTTGAATTTGATCATGCCGACATTTTTGATGACCTCGCTGCAATTCAAAAACAGTTCCATCATTTAGTGCGTACCATTCCAAGTGAAGGTCGTATTATTGCGCCAATTACTGAAACCAATATTGATGAAGTACTAGAACAGGGCTGCTGGACGCCTGTGATTCGTACCAGTCTTGAGCCAAATGACCAAGCTGCTTTATCTGCGGCGCTGATCAGTGCCGATGGCAGTCATTTTAACGTGCTTGAACACGGTCAAGTGATCGGTACAGTCAAATGGAATATGACAGGGCAACATAGCGTTGCCAATGCTTTGGCGACGATTGCTGCGGCGCAACATGTGGGTGTAACGATTGAACAAGCCTGTGAAGCTTTATCCAACTTCGGTGGTGTTAAACGCCGTATGGAGCTACTCGGTACGGTTCGTGGCATCGAAGTCTATGATGACTTTGCCCATCACCCAACGGCGATTGAAACTACACTCGACGGCGCACGTAAGCGCTTAGGTGAACGTAAGTTATGGGCAATCATCGAACCACGTTCGAATACCATGCGTATGGGCAGCCATAAAGATGGTTTGGCGCACTCTGCGCGTTTGGCTGATGAAGTGATTTGGTATCAACCAGAAGGTTTGGATTGGGATTTACAACCTGTGATCTCAGCATCAGCAAACAAAGCTGAAGTCAGCCGTTCATTAGATGACATCATTGCCCGTGTGGTGAATGAAGCAGGTGAGGGCGATGCTGTGGTCATCATGTCGAATGGTGGTTTTGGTGGTTTACACCAAAAGTTGATTAGAGCTTTGTCTTAGTAAATACAGGTATTTCACGGCCTCATTTATTAGGAAAAAACCTATATCCTTTGTATAGGCATATCTCACTTTTCAGGGATGAAAAGTAAGCAAAAATCCTTTGTTTGGCAGAGGGTACATCCATGTAACCCCTACCAAACAGGCGGCATCCATGCCGCCGTCACAATAGTAAATATCAGCAAGAAATTAATTTAATCTGAGTTCGACAAGAAAGATGATACGCATAAACGTCATCCACAACCTGAGCTAACCAAAGCGCTTAAAGCTTTGGGCTAGCGCAAGACAAACAAAGTGCGTAGTTTATTGCTCAAGCAGAGCTTTTACCTTGCGGTACGGCAAAGATTATTAATCTTTGCTATTCGTACCTCAGGTTTTACCTACTTTTCCCGAAAGAAAAGTAGGTCGAGCCTGAACAAAGTTGAAATATATTTCAACTGAAGTGCAAGACGTAGTGGCTTAGTCTAAAATTAAAATCAGACCACAGTAAGACTCCGCTATAACCATTTAAATCAACTCAATTTATTCACCAATTTCAACGGCAAAATCTTCATTGCAATTCCCATTGGCAACCACGGCCACTGCGGCACATAAGCCTTCACAGGTTCCTTCTCAATGGCTTTGACCAAAGCCTTACAACCTGTTTTCTCATCCACCTCAAATGGTAACTTCTTCGCACCTTCATTCAACTCAGTTCGAATATAACCAGGGAAAATCGTCGAGACTTTAATTGGGGTATGCAGTAACTCAGCACGAATCCCTTCAGCCAAATGCGCCACCGCTGCCTTACTGGCTGCATAGGTCGATAAATGCTTTGGTAAACCACGCATTGCACTCATCGAAGAAATCACCACCAAATGCCCTCTATTTTGCGCTCTAAAGATTTCTACTGCTGCTTCACATTGCGCCAACGCCGAAATAAAATTGGTTTCAGCGGTAGCGCGGTTTACATCAAAATGCCCCTTACCAATACGGCGACCTTCGCCCACACCTGCATTGACAATAATTCGGTCAATTGTCCCAAAATCTTGCTGAAACGCTTTAAATACCGTAAACACATCATCGTAATGGGTGACATCCAATACCTTAATACCCACTTGAATTGAATACTGGCTTTGTAATTCTTGCTTTAGTGTTTCTAAGCGCTCTAAACGTCGTGCGCACAACGCCAAATTGTAACCTTTAGCCGCAAATTCACGCGCCATACCTGCGCCCAAGCCCGAACTTGCCCCTGTAATTAAAATCGTCTTTGCCATACCTGCCACCTATAATTTTTAAATCCATGTGAGAAGTTCAGCATCACCTGTTTTTAAATAATGATGCTCATTAAAACTCAGTAATTGCAAACGTCCATCTGTCCAACGTAGTGTGGTAATACTGGCATTGGCAATCGACCAATTTAGCGCAAAGATCTGCTTTGCATTCAAACCCAATACTTTACCTACCGCCACAGAAATCACGCCGCCTGAACTAAATACCACGGCTTGACGATGCTTTGTCATATCAATACGTTTGCAAAGTGATTGCAGTGCTTGCTCAACACGTGATTGAAAGCCTAACCATGTTTCATGATATTCATGGTCATATTGCGCTCCAATCCAACGATCAATCGCACCATCAAAAATTTTAGCGAGATAAGCACGTGGATTGGCAAGCAAATCGACATCTTGTTTGAGCAATTCAGGCTGATTAAAACGCGGCTCATATTGAGCAAACACATGCTGATGATCAAACTCATTCCACGCCGATTCGGTTTGAATGGGTGCATTATGGAAACTTTGCGATAAAGCGAGTTGCGCCGTCTGCTGATGACGTTGCATTGAACCTGCAAGCACTAAAGGTGTTTGTTTTAGGGTTTGTTTAAAAAAATCACCCACAACCTGTGCCTGTTGTTCACCTTTAGCTGAAAGCTGATCATAGCTCGCTGCACCAAAGGATGCTTGCCCATGCCGCACCAAATAAATCGTGCTCATTGTTTTAAAATATCCTGTAGTTTTGCAGCATATTCAGGAATCAACTGCTGTGCTTCAGTATTGTTTTGGGCTATCAGTTTTAAAGCCCGAATATGTAGGGCATGAATCAAAATCCAAAAACCCTTAAAGGCAGGATTATCAGTTTGCTGATGGTAATAACGATAATAAATCTGTTGCGCAATCACGGCTAAACGAAACAAACCAAACACTTCATAAAAAGCCCAATTCGTTGGTTGCAAACCTGTTTTCTCCAGATAGTAATCCACCACCTGTTGACGTGTCAGCATACCTTTTAAATTGGTCGGTTGACGGCGGCTTGATTTCATCAGCGCATCATCATCCTCTTGAATCCAGTAGGCGAGGGCACTGCCCAAATCCATCAATGGATCACCGAGTGTCGCCATTTCCCAATCTAGCACCCCAATCACTTGAGTCGGCTGTTGTGGATCTAAAATGACATTATCAAAACGCCAGTCATTATGAATTACACAAGTTTTAGAATCGGCAGGAATATGTTGCTGTAGCCATTGGCGAACAAAGGCAAAATCAGGCACATTCGGCGTGAGTGCTTTGCTATAACGTGCATCCCAACCTTCGACTTGACGGCGACAATAACCTTCACCTTTGCCCAGTTGTTCCAATTCTGTACCTTGATAAGGTACTTGATGCAGCTCGATCAATTTATCTAGAACATTCAGGCACAATTGCTGTACCTGTTGCTCATCTAACTGTAATTCTTTCGGTAAATTGGCGCGTGGAATGATGCCCTCAATCCGATTCATCACATAGAAATCACAGCCAATAACGTTCTCATCTTGGCACAATGCCACCATGTCAGGCAGCACAGGGTAGAACGGCGCCAGATGTTTTTGTACCAGATATTCACGCGCCATATCATGCGCTGATTTGGCTTTAGTTCCTTTCGGTGGACGGCGTAAAATGAGATCTGCATTGTCATATTGCAGGTGATAAGTCCAATTGGATGCACCACCCGAATATTGGGTCACTTGTGCCTGTCCTTGTAGATTTACACCTTGGTCTTTTAACCACGTTTCCACTGCGGAGATATCCAGTTCTTCACCATGACGAACCTGACCACCAACATCAATCACTGCCATTTTCTTATATCCTTATCAACGACCATAGCCACGTTTTTTCAGTTCTAGTTTAGCAATCATGCCCTTATGTACTTCGTCTGGTCCATCGGCTAAACGTAAACTACGTGCTTGATTAAAAAATGCAGTCAATGGGGTATCACGTGACACACCTTCGCCACCATGAATCTGAATTGCCATATCCACCACATTTTGCAATACGGTTGGTGCAACGACTTTAATCGCTGAGATTTCCGTAAGTGCAGCCATATTGCCTAAAGTGTCCATCTTGTAAGCGGCATACAACGTTAATAAACGGGCTTGGTCGATTTGCACACGTGCTTCCGCGACTCGTTCTAAATTGCCGCCTAATTTAAGTAACTCTTTGCCAAAGGCTTTACGTGACATACCACGATCAATCATCAGTTCTAAGGCTTTTTCTGCTGCGCCAATACAACGCATACAATGATGGATTCGCCCAGGCCCTAAACGCCCTTGTGCAATTTCAAAACCTTGTCCTGCACCACCAATAAAGTTGCCGACAGGTACACGTACATTGTCAAAACTGACCTGTCCATGCCCATGCGGTGCATCATAGTCACCAAACACGGGTAGCATTCGCTCAATCGTGACACCTTGCGTTTCAATTGGAACAAGTACCATTGAATGTTGATGATGACGGTCTTTGCTCTCATCAGGGGTATAAGCCATGAAGATAATCACTTTGGCATTGGGATCACCCAAACCCGATGACCACCATTTACGCCCATTCAGGACGATTTCATCCCCATCAATTACCGCCGTGGCTTGCATATTGGTCGCATCACTAGAAGCCACCGCAGGTTCAGTCATACAAAACACTGAACGAATTTCACCAGCGAGTAAGGGGTGCAGCCATTGTTGTTTTTGCTCGTCACTGCCATAGCGCCACAACACTTCCATATTGCCACTATCAGGCGCATTACAGTTAAATACCGTTGGAGCGAGCAAACTACGTCCTGTCAGCTCAGCAATATGTGCATATTCCTGAACGGATAAACCTGCTCCAAGTTCAGCATCAGGCAAAAACATATTCCATAAACCAGCTGCTTTAGCTTTATTCTTGAGCTGTTCAAGTTGCGCTGGCCATTGCCATTTGGTCCAGTCCCCATCGACATTTAAATGATGCACTTCATCCCAAAATGCTTTTTCAATTGGTTCTATTTCTTGTTGAATAAAGGCTTGCGTTCGTGCAATAAAATCCTGTGCGCGCTCAGATAATGCAAACATTTGCATCTCCCTTAAGATAAAATTGAGCGAAAAAATCATTCGCTGCTTTACATCACCATAAGTGAAAATTTATTATGAATGAAATGATTTTATTTTATTCAAAACTATGAATCAGATTCATAATAGCAACCCATTGGAAGTGGGACATTTTCATCGAATTGATATTAATTTATATCCGCTTTTTATTGCGATTTTTGAACAAAAAAGTATTTCTAAAGCCGCACAACTGCTCTGTATCAGCCAATCTGCGGTCAGTCATGCTTTACAACGTTTACGTGTACAACTTAAAGATGAGCTGTTTGTGCGTAGTGGGCAAAAAATGCTACCCACCCCCTATGCCGAGCAAATTTACCAGCCAATCCAAATTGCGTTATTGGCCATCCAAAATATCGCGATTCCCCAACAAGATTTTCAACCAAGTATGCTGCAAAGTATAAAGATTGCGATTCATGATGAAATCGAACCCATTATTTTTCCTCAATTGGTCAATCACTTTGCGAAACAAAACCTGAATATCCAGTTTTTCAGCTCTAAACTCGATCGTAAAAATATGTTGGCTGATCTTTCTGCACAACAAATTGATTTTGTGATTGATTTAGTACAGCCGTATCAAGCCAATTTACAGTTTGAAAACCTGATTGAAGATCATTTTGTGGTCTGTACTCAGCAAGCTGAAATGGATTTATCTCTGTATTTATCATCACCACACATTGGTGTCTCATCACGGCGTACAGGCTTATTATTGGAAGATATTTATCTTAATCGCCAACAATTGTCTCGACAAATTTTTCTACGTTGTCAGCATTATGCAACAGCGTTACAAGTCTTGGCACAATATCCAAATGCGATTCTTACCATCCCACAAAGTATTCTTAAACATCTGCACTATTCAAAAGATTTACAGATTCATGCACTCCCCATCGAGTTACCCAAAATCAATATGGGCATGTATTGGCATGAGCATGTAAAACACAATCCTCGACATCAATTTTTACGCACAGAGATTTTGAAAATTTTTAATTCAGGACAACCTACATAAATCAATCTGTAAATTGCCCAAATATCGTCAATCAATTTTTTATTTACTTAGATAGATGTGTTGAATGCGTAGATTCATCCGTACAGTTCATCAACAAGGCTTTTGAAAGCACTAGTCTAAGAATATAGACCACTGCAATTGCAAAAACACTGTAGCCAATACGTTCAAACAACAAAGGAATAGAAAATAAAATCACAACTGTAGTTGGATAGACCCAACGTCGCCAACCTGTTAAATAAGGTGCTTCGTAAAACAACCAAATATAGGTGCTATAAGTGACCAAGCTTGCTGAAATTACCAAACCTATCATTTGGTTAGAAATATGCGCATGTTGAGTTGATACATCAACAGCTGCGGCTAAAGCTGCACCTAAAATAGCAATACTCATAAAAATAAAGAAATGCCCATATCCCCATAAAAAAGGCTGTACACCTCGACGTTCATGATGGTAGTGACTACGATCAAAATAAACCCACCACATCGCAAACATCATCATCAAGCCTCCAACAATTAGAAAAACTTCTTGAAGATTAAGTGTATGATTTGAAATTGCATCCTGAATTGCTGAAAAACTCCCAATGATCGACTCACCCAAAACAATTATTGTCAGCAAAGCATAACGTTCCACAATATGATGTGGGTGCCACGGAGTCATTGCATATTTTTCTGCATAAAAAGGTACAGCCAATTCTAAAACAACTAAGCCTAAGAACAATAATGGCGTCAGTTGAATCATACTAAAATTAGCAATTAGCCAAGCAAACTGAACCAAAATAATTCCAATCACATAACGATATGCAGTCACTTTCCGCTTTTGGTCATGTTTTGCAACACGAATCCATTGAGTGACTAAAGCCAAGCGCATAATGATATAACCAATAATGATGACATCGAAATCATGGTGTTCAAATACAGCGGGTATCCCAGCTGCCATCACCAAAGACCCCGTAATTTGTACAAAGGTTAAGCAACGATAGAGCATATCATCATTATCATAAGCTGATGCAAACCAAGAAAAATTCATCCATGCCCACCATAAAGCAAAAAACACCATAAAATAGGTGGGTAAAGCATGCCAAAGGTGACCTTCGATCATCGCATGATGGAGTTGCTGACCTGCTGTCGCGATTGCAACCACAAAAATTAGATCGAATAAAAGTTCCAATGGCGTTGCAACACGATGTGGCTCTTTTGGATCACGAGGAGCAAATAATACTCGTCGCTTATGATGATGTTCAGTACTCATATTTTATTCTCTAAGTAATCATATTAAGCACTTTAATTTTAGCTTAACCATTTGTTGTAAATTTAATGAATCCCAATGCATGATAAAATATTGTTGAAAATTTACTCAAAAAATTTGCGAAAATAACTAATTTATGTAATGCTACAACCTGATTTGGATGTCACCATCCATACAGAATTAGTTTGACAAGGGGAGTAGCCTCCTTCAAACGTAAGTGCTGATATAAGCTATTACGTGTCAGATATCGTCAATACACTTTGCAAAAAGTCGGTATCTGAGCATCATAATTATTTGTGATGTAGGCAAGACCTTGATCATGTTGGAACAGATGTATTTATTCATCTGGCAACTGGTCAAGGTTTTTTTATGCCCAGTTGCCAGATAGGGAGTTGTGATGGAAACTATCGGTAATCTATGGCTGTATGTCGTATTCTTCGGCCTTGTCACAGTCATGCTTTTGGTCGATTTTTTAGGCTTTAAACAAAAACAAAATCAAGATGTTCCAATCAAGCAAGCCGCTTACTGGAGTATTGCTTGGGTCACTGTAGCAACGCTATTTGGTGGGGGCTTGTGGCTCTATCTACAGCAAACAGTAGGGCTCACCCTTGCGAATCAAAAAACCATGGAGTACTTTGCAGGTTATCTACTGGAAAAATCACTGGCAATTGATAATGTCTTCGTTTGGCTCATGATTTTTGCAGCTTTTGCAATTCCACCAGCATTGCAACGTAAAATCTTACTTTATGGTGTATTAGGTGCGATTGTTTTAAGAACCATCTTTATCTTTATTGGGGCTTGGTTCGTTCAAGAATTTTCTTGGGTACTTTATATCTTCGGTGCATTCCTTGTGTATACAGGTTTTAAATTCCTGAAAGGGCAAGATGAAGAAACCAATATTGAAGACATTAAATTACTCAAATGGTTACGTAAACATATGCGTATTACCCCGCAACTTGAAGGTAATAAATTCTTCGTTCGTCAAAATGGTGTGTTATGGGCAACACCTTTATTTTTAGTCTTAATCTTAGTTGAAGCTTCAGATGTCATTTTTGCGGTCGACTCTATTCCTGCTATTTTTGCGGTGACCAGTGACCCGTTCATTGTTTTAACTGCAAACTTAATGGCGATTTTGGGTTTACGTGCAATGTTCTTCTTACTTGCTAGCGCTGCATCTAAATTGCATTATTTACCTTATGGCTTAGGCGTCATCTTATTGTTTATTGGTGCGAAAATGCTATTGCTCGATGTATTCCATATGCCAATCTGGATCTCCCTCGGCTTTATTATTGTAACTTTGGCAATCACTGCGTATTTGTCACTGCGTCATAATAAAAAACAATTGCAATCTTAATGCACAACTCAAGGCATCTAATAAAATTTGGATGCCTTGTTCTTTAAAAGATCAGAACAGACTATACATTAAAAAAAACAGATCAATATGATATGTTGGTTTATCACTTTTATTTTTCTTAATCAGAAACATAATAACCAAGGTTAATTCACATATTGATATTAACTATGCTCATTAAAATGAGTGGGGTTTCATGCGTTCCAAAAGAGTTAGTCTCGTAGTTGTGCCATTATTATTATCTGCCTGTAATCATAATGACGGTCCACTGGTACAAGATGTCTACAACAACCAATAGACTGTACAGCTGACTGGAATACGCAAACCTGTGAAGAAGAAAACAACTCAGGCAACAGTGGTTCAAGTGCAGGGGTTCGCTATTATGGTGGTTTTGGTTCAGGTCGTTATTTAAATGGGTAGAGACCCCATTATTTACAGGACAGTTACCAACACTCGGTTTATGGATGGTCGGACATCAATGTGCGGGCATGTCAATTCGAGAAGACTGCTATGACATTATCGGCAATCATGCCCATTTTGCAGCGCATTATTTTGTGGAGTGAAATAAAAACAAATCAAGCAAAAAAATTTGATCAAGCTCTCAGAACCTTTTGCTATTTTTCTTTGATTTTAGCCTTTGCTTCAATCTTAACAGACGCTTATGACAAGCTGTTTGGTGATGTAGAGTAAGATCAACAACTCAAGCGAGCAGACACAAGGACAGAAATAGTATGCTCGCGTTATTTGAGATGTTCTAAAGCCGTATCTTTGATTGGATTTCTACGCCAATAATAGGGCTGAAAAAAGCGAATCAATAATCGCCATGGTGTCATCCATACAATACGCACATTCGTCTTTTTATTATTAATGATCCCTTGAGCTAAATAGGCACAGACTTTTTCTGGAGGATCAATAATAAATAAAAATAGACGTTTCATTTTCTTCCAGTTCTGGACATTACCATTTTGCCATGAAGAAATCAGTAAATCCGTAGCAACCATACCTGGACTAAGTGTTCCAACCAAAATCGGACTAGATTTACTCTCCCTATAAAGTGCCTGACTAAAATAACTGATTGCTCGTTTTGTCGTGCCATACACCGTCATGCCCGCACTCCATTCACCTCGACTCCCCCAACCCTCCATATTAAAAATCTGCCCAAAGCCCTGTTTTAGCATACCTTGTAAAGCAATTTGTGAACCTAACATCGTTCCCAAAAGATTCGTCTGTAGTACGCTATTCAGTTCATATTCCGTCATCCCTATAAATGCTTGGGTGGCATGACAATTACCTGCATTATTAATCCAAACATTGATTCTGCCAAAATGCTGAATTGCTATATTCCATAAGTGCTGTAACTGATCTTTTTGTGTGACATCACAACATAAACCTAAAATATTTTTGCTCTCAAACTGCTCAGTTAATTGCTGAATTGTTTGTTGTATTTGTTCTTCATTTCGAGCTGAAATCACCACAGCCCACCCCAAACTCAAAAAAGCTTTTGCCAACCCCAAACCAATCCCTTTACTACTCCCAGTAATCACCACACAATCCAGCAAACTCACATTACTCATGCCTCTATTACCTATGGTTAATTTAAATCTGACTGACGAGATAGCATTAGAAAAATACAAGATAAACTGATCATAGCAAGATTCATGACCACAGGATTAAAAGCACGAAGCAAAGTATCTGGAAGCAATAGCCCAATTAAAATAAGCAGAAAAAATAGTCCCAATATACTCAGATAATGCATAATCTTGTGAGAGATCATCATAAAGCAAAGCCCAAATAGTATTTCGGCAATTCCTGTGGCTTGACCTGCCAACTTAGCAAATTCAGGTGATAACCCCATCCATTGCCAAACTGCAATTTCATCAGGACTGGTAAAAATTAGTTTAGGAATCAACCCTTGATAGACCCATAAAACTGCCAAGGTGATATTGATAAATTTTAGAATAATGGCATCTTTCATGGCACACCCCTCAGATCAAAATTATACTCATTTAAATCGTATGCGCTGCCACCCGTTTCAGATAAGACACCAAACGAGTGAAAATAAAATTTGCAGAAAAATGGTAAAAGCCAAAACACACCATTCGTACCACATTTCAAATGCGGTTTGCACTAAACCCAAATACTGATAAATCGCCAATAACACCACACCAAAAACCACGCCAAATACCGTGTTTTGCATCAAAATAGGAAAAGATAATGCTGTGATTCTATTCAAAAAATGAATTCCTTGATCACCACCATTGGCTTGACACCGATCAACATAATCACAAGTGTTAATACTGCTTCAACCCCAATCACACGAACATCATAATAGGGCGAGGCGAATACATGCCATAGTAGTACACCGCACTCACCACCAATGCCGCTGCGAGATAATAGTTCTTATGATATTGTTTACTTAAAGTATCCTCAGCCAACTCATGCGCTAACGCTTTGGTATTCCAATAATACATACTTATTTTTTTCCAAAAAGTATAATTATTGCTGACAATTTACGCATTTCCACTCAAAAGTAAAGTGAGTTGACTCAGGTAATTACTCACATTTACACATATTACAGCCGCTTAAATTAGGCGAATAATCCAGTAAGTTTCATAAAGTCAGGTATAATCATTCGAAAAACATTGTAGGTTGTTATGACTTTGGCTACTCCCATCACAGTTATTCGTGGTCGCTTCTTAGATATTCAAAAAATCGTTTCTCAAGCAAGTGAAATTGCAGATCAAGTCCGTTATATCGAAGATGGTGTCTTGATCACTGAACAGGGCAAAATTCGCTGGTTTGGAACATGGGAAGACGCTCAAGCACAGTTACCTACACAAATTGAAATTCAGCATTATCCAGAACAATTGATCATTCCAGGCATGATCGATACCCATATTCATTTCCCTCAAACTGAAATGGTTGGCGCTTACGGCGAACAACTTTTGAGTTGGCTAAATACTTATACCTTTCCAACTGAAATTCAGTTCAAAGACAAAGCCTATGCGAGTGAGATCGCTAAGTTTTTTGTGAATGAACTGCTTAAAAATGGTACCACCACGGCATTAGTCTTTTGTACGGTTCATCCTGAATCGGTAGATGCTTTATTTGAAGCCGCACAACAACATCAGATGCGTCTCATTGCGGGTAAAGTCATGATGGATCGTCATGCACCTGAAGCCCTGTGCGATACCGCAGACAGCGGCTATGACGACTCTAAGGCACTCATTGAGAAGTGGCATGGTCAAGGTCGTGCGTTATATGCCATCACACCACGGTTTGCTCCAACCTCTACACCTGAGCAACTTGAAAGAGCAGGGCAACTCAAAGCTGAATATCCTGATGTTTATGTACATACACATCTAAGCGAAAATAAAGATGAAATTGCATGGGTTAAAGATTTATTCCCAGTGCAAAAAGGCTACCTAGATGTCTATCATCATTATGGCTTAACGGGTCAACGTTCGGTGTTTGCTCACTGTGTCCATCTAGAAGATGCTGAATGGCAATGTATGCATGAGACTGACTCTGCAATTGCGTTCTGCCCAACCTCAAATCTGTTCCTAGGCAGTGGTTTATTCCCATTGAAAAAGACATGGCAGCAACAGGTTAAAGTCGGTTTGGGAACTGATATTGGTGCAGGAACCTCTTTCAGTTTATTACAAACTGTGAATGAAGCTTACAAAGTACAACAGTTACAAGGCGACAAATTATCCGCTTTCGAATCGCTATACCATGCAACACTCGGTGGCGCAAAAGCGTTAGACTTAGATGACAAGCTAGGCAATTTCAACGTCGGTAAAGAAGCCGATTTTGTGGTGTTAAATATAAAACCAACCGCATTGCAACAATTACGTCAGTCTCGCGCCAAATCACTCGAAGAGCGTTTATTTGCTTTATTTACTATGGGGGATGACCGAAATATTGAGGCAACCTATATCTATGGACAAAAAGCCTATAGCCAAAACTAAATTTCTAAGCAAACAACGGCTTGGATTTTTGCTCTGGACTACTGGATGTGCTGTTCTATTGAACCGTGACAGTACATCTACTCAAAATGAAACATCTTCTTCACCATCAAAAGGTGCATGAAATGTGATTTTGTTTTAAAATTGCCACATTAGCTCAAGATTACGAGGTGTTGCAGGTCAACACCTTTTTTATTTTCCCTTTTTTAAGTTTTAGGAATCTACCGATGACCATTGCAATGCGCATTATGATTTCGAGCGAAGAGATTCAAGCCAAAGTCAAAGAACTTGGTGAAAAGATCAATGCACACTATGCTCAAAGTGATAAAGAACTGGTATTGATTGGCTTACTGCGTGGCTCAGTCATTTTTATGGCAGATTTATGCCGTTCAATCGAAAAACCACACGAACTCGATTTTATGACCGTGTCTAGCTATGGTGGCGGGACGGTTTCAACCCGCGATGTCAAAATTTTAAAAGACCTTGATGGTGAAATTCACGGTAAAGACGTTCTCGTGGTTGAAGACATTATTGACTCAGGCAATACCTTGAGCAAAGTGGTTGAAATGCTTAAAACACGTAACCCGAATTCAATTGAACTGTGTACTTTGGTGAGTAAACCATCACGCCGTGAAATTGATTTGGACGTAAAATTCTTAGGTTTTGAAGTCGAAGATCGCTTTATTGTTGGTTATGGACTTGATTTTGATCAGAAGTATCGTCACCTTCCTTTTATCGGTGAAATTGGTCTTTAATCAATACATGCTCTAGCGATATATAAATTATAAGCTTCATCTTGCGCTGTAATCAAAGCAGCGCATTACTCAGGTGCTAAAAGCACCTTTTTTATTATGCTTTGATTAACACCATTCAACAACTGCACAAAAATACGACATAAATAAGGAATCTTCTACAGACAAAAGGCGATCTAATCTAGCAGGATGTACGAAATATATTGTTAAAACAAGGAGAAAAGGCAATGTGGTCTCTCATTGTAGCGATTGTGGTGGGGTTTTTTGCAGGTTTGATTGCGCGTGCATTACATCCTGGTGAAGATAAAGCAGGCTTTGTTGTGACAACGCTATTGGGGATTGCAGGCTCATTACTTGCGACTTATGGCGGTCGTTTACTCGGATTCTATGGTGAAAACTCAGCTGCTGGTTTTATTGCATCTGTAATTGGTGCGGTGATTATTTTATTCATGTACAAATTAATCACCAAAAAAAGCTAGAACGAACTGAAAACTCCTAATCCATTGCAATCAATCGATTGGGAGTTTTCTGATTTAGAGTCCTAATTCCTTCCAAATCATCTGAATTTCTTCGGCACTTCGCCCACCAACCATTTTCAAACCATTTCCGAATATCAGTGTTGGCGTTCCTTCTATGCCTAATTTCTTTCCTAATTCTAGATTGCGATCAATCGGATTAGCACAAGTTTTCTCTTTAGGCTGTACATTCTTTTGCAATAAATTTTTCCAAGCATAAGCTTGGTTAGGATCACACCAAATTTGTTTTGACACCGCAAGCGATTGTGCCTTGAGAGGGTAGATAAAGGTGTAAATCGTGACATCATTGAGCTTATCCAGTTCAACTTCTAATTTTTTACAATATGGGCAATTCGGATCTGAAAAAATAGTAAGCTGCTGTTTACCATTCCCTTTTACAGTTTTAATTGCATCTTTTAGAGGAAGTTGTTTCCAGTCAATTGAATTTTGCTTTAGAACCAAATCCTTGGTCAGGTTCTTTTGATCTTTTAAACGAACCATCGAACCAATAAACATATGTTGAGCTGTTTCATCCAAATAAATAATCTGTTGATCTAAACTTGCACTGTATAAACCTGTCATTTCTGTCGTTTGGATATTACTCACATGAATATTAGGATATTGCTGATTTAAATTATTTTTTAGGGTTTCCACATTTGCAAAACTGAGCGCAGACAAACCACTCAATAATGAAAACATCCCAATTCTTATAAACATGACAGATACTCAATTCAAAAATCAGCACTATTGTAATCAGGCTTGATCCGATAAACCGCCTAGCTTACCGAGTAACAACCAAAACCCAACCAAGCACTGCGATGTTTCACGTGGAACATCCGATTTTTTAAGGGTAGATTCACATCACAGATAAAAAGACTATTTTTGGTAAAAAGATGACAAAAATCCTCACACTATATTGATATTTATGTCATAAATTAAAATCAAACTAGATCGTTTGGTTTATTTTTGGAATAATTAAAGCACAATCAGCAAGGCAACTTCTGTGTTCTCATTATGCTTGAATAGACAGAGATGAATTACAGAACTTTTGGGGCTTCATTTTAAATGAAATAAGGATATGTTTTCCTTTGCATGATTACTTTTAACTTCACATCCTCTGACTGTGTTCAGTCTTGTCTTAAAATTTAGGTATATCCATGTATAATGCGGAACTATTAGAAGAAGCTAAAACGTTTATGTTTCATATGCTGACCAAAGTGGTCGAATATGGCGGCTCAGATTTATTCATTACAGCAGATTTTCCACCGAGTATAAAATTACAAGGTTTGATGCGTCCGTTGGGACAGCAAATCTTAACTGCAGAAAAAACCAAGCTATTTGCATATAGCCTAATGAATGAAAAACAACGCCAAGAGTTTGAAAATGAATGGGAATGTAATTTCGCAATCAACATTCCTGATGTGTCACGTTTCCGTGTCAATGTATTCAAACAACAACTTCAGATTGGTATGGTTATCCGAACCATCACATCAGAAATCCCAACCTTCCAAAAGCTCAAACTCCCAGAATCATTGAAAAATGTCATGATGGAAAAGCGTGGCTTAGTATTAGTCGTTGGAAGTACGGGGTCAGGTAAATCAACCTCATTGGCGGCAATGATTGATTATCGTAATGAAAATTCGGCGGGGCATATTATTACGGTTGAAGACCCCGTGGAATATGTACACAAGCATAAGAAATCAATGATTACCCACCGAGAAGTAGGTGTAGATTGCCATACTTGGCACCATGCCTTAAAAAACACCTTGCGTCAGGCACCTGATGTAATTCTGATCGGCGAAATCCGTGATACTGAAACCATGGAACATGCGATTGCTTTCGCTGAAACAGGGCATCTGTGTTTAGGGACGCTCCACGCCAACAATGCCAACCAAGCCTTAGATCGAATCATCAACTTCTTTCCAGATGAACGTCGCAATCAATTACTAATGGATCTTTCATCCAATATGAAAGCCATTATTTCTCAACGTTTGGTACGTACTCAAGATGGTCACGGTCGTCGTGCAGCGGTAGAAATTTTACTAAATACACCGTTAATTGCAGAAAATATCCTGAAAGGTCAATTCCATAATCTCAAAGAAATTATGACCAAGTCTCGTGAATTAGGTATGCAGACTTTTGATCAGGCTTTATTTGATTTATATAATGAAGGTGCAATTAGTTATGACGAGGCATTACGTAATGCTGACTCACTCAATGAATTGCGCTTACAGATTAAACTAAAAAGTACTCGCAAAGAAGGTGTTCCTGCTAGCACTGAAACATCTTTAAACATGTTAAAAGAAGAGCAAGAAATGCAAGGCGTTTAAGCATTAAAACAGCCTAGATAATAGTAATTATCTAGGCTGTTTTTTTAAATTATTAAAATCTAGATGATTCTATTCAATATTTTAAGAATCAATTGAAACTTTCCTTTTTAAAGCATACCAGTAACCAACAATTTTATTCTTAAAATTTATAATAAATGCTTTAAAGCCAACTTCTTTTTTCTGCTGTTGTTTCAATCGATCTTGTAGACGTTTTTCTTTCGCTTGAATTTCAGCAAGTTTCTGTTCCTTAGCTTCTTTCTCTTCTTTTAAGTTCTCTGCTACAGTTTTGCCTGTACCCTTACAAGGCTTTGATTGGAACACGACAGCACCTTTATCATTGCATTGATAAACTTCAGTTTGAGCATAGAGAGACGTCGAAAATATATAAAATATAGCCAAAATAAAATAATTCACGGTATATAACCTAATCTTCTAAAATTTAATCAATTTCTAATTAATCAGTTTAAATTATATTAAATTATCTTCACAAGATAAATTAAAAATATATGAGCGAAAAAGTTAAATTAATTAATAAAACTCACTAATTGTAAAAAAATTTAAATATTTTTTTACTTCAAGCCTACTATAAAATCAAATGTATAAATAAACACTACTGAAAAATAGCATTAAGAAAATATCCTTAATGCTCATATAAACTTCTAAATAAAAATATTATCAGAAAAATTATTTTCCGATACAGAACGATCCAAAAATCTTACCCAATAAATCATCGGCACTAAAATCACCCGTGATTTCACCTAATGCATTTTGAGCCAATCGTAAGGACTCAGCCACCAGTTCACCTGCATTAAATACTACAAGTTGCTCACGAGCTTCCGACAAATAGCACTGAGTGCGCTTCATTGCGTCTAAATGGCGCGTTCTTGCAATAAAGGTGTCTTCCTCAGGTTGAAAGCCTGCATGCGCTGTAATCGCATCTATGAGCGCCTGAACACCCATATCTTGTTTTGCTGAGACACGGATATGACGAAAACCTTGATAATCGCTCAGTTCCGCAACCTGATCTGTTAAATCACACTTATTACCAATCAACAGCAGTCGCTTTGGTTCAAGATGATCTGCAAAATATTGCTGTGCTAACTGCAAAGGTTCATCACCTTGATTTAAATCATAGACCAACAGTAATAAATCTGCCTGTTCAATTTCTTTGATGGCACGACGGATTCCTTCTTGCTCGACAAGATCACCCGTTTCGCGCAAACCCGCAGTATCAGTTAAAGTAATCGGCAAACCATTTAGACTGATCTTTTCATGTAAAACGTCACGCGTTGTTCCTGCAATATCCGTCACGATCGCACGCTCATGCCCCGCTAATGTATTTAACAGACTAGATTTACCAGCATTCGGTTTACCTGCAATCACCACCTGTAAACCTTCGCGTAATAGCTGTCCTTGGCGTGCAGACTGCTGCACAGCTTGAACTGAATCCTGTACATCATCCAACAAAGCCAAAATCTTGCCATCAGCAAGAAAATCAATTTCCTCTTCTGGAAAATCAATCGCCGCTTCAACATGCAAACGCAAATGAATCAATTTTTCTAAAACTGTATTAATTTTAGTTGAGAATGCACCTTGCAAAGAGCGAACCGCCGAACGTGCTGCCGCTTGTGAAGTCGCATCAATCAAATCAGCAATTGCTTCGGCTTGAACCAAATCCATTTTGCCATTTTCAAAAGCACGCATGGAAAATTCACCTGCCTTTGCAGCCGTTGCGCCCAAATCAAGCAACCGTGCCAACAAGGCATTCTGAATCACAGGGCCACCATGCCCCTGTAATTCCACCACATCTTCACCCGTAAATGAATGTGGATTTGGGAAACATAATACGATCCCTTCATCCATCACCGAACCATCAGCATCACAAAACTGACGGAAACCTGCCATTCGTGCCACAGGAAGACTTTTCTGGGTCAATTGCTCAGCAATCTCATAGGCTTTAGGTCCAGAGAGACGAATCACGCCCACACCACCACGACCTAATGGAGTAGCAATCGCAGCAATTGTGGTTTGATATTGCATCTTAAATTCACCTAAAAATGATAGGGTCATGTTAAATAAAAACCCTAAATGATAGCCAAAGAAAAATCCGCCTAAGATTACCATCTTAAGCGGATTTATTCAGTAAAAGTTCGAACTTAAGCGCTCGGCTCAACCTTATTGAGGCGATCTTTTTCGACACCTTTATTGATAAACCATTGTTGTAAAATCGTGATACTGTTGTTGACGATCCAGTAAAGCACTAAGCCTGCAGGGAAGAACAACATGAAGACTGTGAACATGATTGGCATGATACGGAATACTTTTGCCTGCATTGGATCAGTCGGTTGCGGATTCAGCATTTGCTGAACAAACATGGTGACACCCATGATCAATGGCAAGATAAACCACGGATCCATTGCTGATAAGTCTTGAATCCAACCTAACCACGGTGCATGACGGAGTTCAACCGATTCCATTAATACCCAATACAAAGCTAAGAAGATCGGCATTTGCAATAATAATGGCAAGCAACCCGACAATGGATTAACTTGTTCGCGCTTATATAATGCCATCATTTCTTGAGAGAAACGCATACGGTCTTCACCGAATTCTTCTTTCATGCGTTGCATTTCTGGTGCTATTACACGCATTTTCGCCATTGAGCGATAGCTTTTAGCAGAAAGTGGCCATAAAATCAGCTTCACTAAGATCGTCAACAAGATAATTGACCATCCCCAGTTACCAATAATGTTATGGAAAAATTGCAAACCTAAGAATAATAATTTAGCAATTGGCCATAACCAACCATAATCAACTGTTTGGTTTAAGCCATCTGCCAAGTCCTTTAATTCAGATTGAACTTTTGGACCCGCGTAAAGTTTAGCATCCACTTCCATTGAGGTACCTGCAGGTACATTAATCACTGGAGAAGTAAAGCCCATAATATTCATATGATCAGCGGACTGACGCGATTCTAACCTGGCAGTATAAGGCTGACCATCAGCTTGAGTAAGTTTTAGAGTGCCTGGAATCCAAGCACTTACAAAATAATGCTGAACGATAGCAACCCAACCACCTTTTGCTTCAGTACTCAATTTCTCATCATTAAAGTTACTAAACTTTAACTTATTGTAGTGCGCGTCTGGTGCACCCCATGCGCCACCTAGATAAGTTCCTAATGTGAAAATACCTTGTGAAGACTTACCAGGATCATCTGAATTATCGCGCTTTAACTGACCAAACATTTGACCTTGCCAATTTTGCTGGCTTCGGTTTAGGACTTGATGTTTAACCGTAATTGGATAGTCACCCTGAGTAAAAGTGAACGATTTGATCACTTCTACACCTTCTGGTGTTTTAAATACCAATGGCACAGTCAAAACTTGATGTGTCTTGCCATCTTTTGATGTAACACTTTTTGCATCAGCCAAAGTATATGCTGTTTTCTCAACATCATACATTGGTCGACCACTGCGGCTGCTATCAGGTCCATTTAAACCAATTAGACCTGATTGAGCGACGTAGGTACGTTTCGCATCACTTTCCAACATGACAAACGGTTTTTCGCTGTCTTTACTTTCATCATGGCTCAACAATTCAATACGAACAATATCACCACCTTTAGGATTGATCCAAAGATGATAAAGATCTGTTTTTACTGAAATAAGCTGCTGATTCACAGCAGAATTTTCTGTCGCTTGTAATTGTGATGCAGTCACATTTGCTTGTGGCACGTCTGAAGCCGCTGTTGTATTTGCATTTTGAGCGTTTGGCAAATCTGCAGATACATCATGTGCACTTACAACAGCCGCTTGTTGTTGCGGCGCTGGTGCTACATGACCATAATCTTTTTGCCAAGCCAAAATAAGCAAATATGCAGTAACAAACATGGCTCCAAGAATTGCAAATCTGGCCCATTGTTGCATATCTATTATCCCAAATAATTAGAGAGATTTTGCTGGAGTAAACGATCACGAAAGGGTACAACAACGTGATGCATTTGAGAATCTATTTGATGAAACGAAATAAAACGAAGTGCTTTGCATGGTACTGGATCGTAGCCTGAACCACCCCAAGGATGACAACGGCAAACTCGTTTGGTTGATAACCATACACCTTTGACTGTACCGTGGGTTTGCAATGCTTCGATTGCATATTGCGAGCAAGTGGGAATATAGCGACAACGAGGACCCAATAATGGACTAATTGCAATTTGGTAACATCTAATCAGCCAATGTAGTAAACGTACCATTGGATATCTCTAATTTTTTGAGGATGTTTCAACAACTTTGGAATGCTTTTTTGCTAAGCGTTGTAATTTCTGCCAAGCAAAATCTAATTGTTGATGTAATTCTTGATTTGAAATTGCGTCTATACCAACTTTAGGCATCACAACAATATCAATATCCGCATTAAATTGCGCTTGATGCAAGCGGAAGCTCTCCCGAGCAAGACGTTTTATTCGATTTCGTTCATGTGCACGGCGCACTTTCTTTTTAGCAACGACAATACCCAAACGGCTATTAGGCTGTTCGGTTAATTTTGCTAAAAAAAGGAAATGGGGCTGGTGCACTTTAAAAAGCGCACCATCAAATACACTTTTATAATCAGCAGCACAACGAATACGAGATTCAGTGCCGAAACTGTAAAGTGCCATCACCCAAGTCTGGTCGGCTTAACCGTAATTAAACAGTTAAGCTGTGACGACCTTTCGCACGACGACGAGCTAAAACTTGACGACCTGCTTTAGTAGCCATACGAGCGCGGAAACCATGAACGCGTTTACGCTTTAATTCAGATGGTTGGAAAGTACGTTTCATTTCGAAACTCCAAAATGATCTTTCTATAAAGGTCCGCGATTTTATTGCGCAATGTCTACTCTGTCAATGAAAAATCAAAAACTTTACATTTTGTTTGTGTTGTTTTGAAGCAAGAAAGCAACAGATGATCAAGTGCTTTTATTGAAAACAAAAAATATACACAAGCTATCTATTTAAATTATATCAATATTCATATATATTCACAGTTTACAAACAAGCTTATCAACAATTTGATTCCAGTTATAAATTTAATTCTTGGATTTTAAATTTAAATATGCTCACTTATCCACAAATCCCACAAGTCTTATAAGTAAATTCAAATTTTAAAATTTAAATTTATTATTATTAGTGTTGATTTATTCTGTGGAAACCCGTGTTTTTATTTAAATAAACAATAGCTTATCATGTGGATAACCATGTTTTTATTGATTTTATAAATTGTGGATAACTTTGTGTTTGAAAATATCCACAGCTTGTGCGAAAAGTTATGCACATGTGGTTTGAATTTAAATTTAAAAACGAATGCTTTCTTTTTCGGCAAAAGTCTCATAAATTTGCCTGACAGATGTGGATAACTTGGTTAGAATGGCGACCCCTTTGAAAAATAGGGTGTTGGTTTTTTATTTTTGAATTTAAATGGATGGATTAGGGGATGCACATGCTTTGGACAGACTGCTTAACTCGCTTGCGACAAGAGCTCTCTGATAACGTCTTTGCGATGTGGATTCGTCCTTTGGTTGCCGAAGAGGTTGATGGAGTCATGCGTTTATACGCACCTAACCCTTATTGGACACGTTATATTCAAGATAACCATCTAGAGTTGATTTCAATTCTTGCTGAACAACTTTCTGAAGGTCGAGTACGTCAAGTTGAGATTTTAGTCGATTCTCGTCCTGGAACGATCTTATCTTCTAGTGAACAACCAGCAACAACGACAGCTGCTTTAAATACGCCAGTTTCTGTACCTACCAAAGTTAAAAAAGATTCAGATTTGGTGCAACCAAGCCAGAATGTCACCAAAATACCGAAAAAAAGACAATTAAATCCTCTGTTTACATTTTCTTTGTTTGTGGAAGGTCGTTCCAACCAAATGGCGGCTGAAACTTGCCGTAAAGTGTTAACGCAATTAGGCGCATCTCAACACAATCCTTTGTTTTTATATGGCCCAACAGGTTTAGGTAAAACACATTTAATGCAAGCAGTCGGTAATGCTTTATTACAAGCCAAACCAAATGCGCGTGTGATGTATATGACTTCAGAGAGTTTTGTCCAAGACTTTGTTAGTTCATTACAGAAGGGGAAGGTGGAAGAATTTAAGAAAAACTGCCGTTCTTTAGATTTGCTATTGGTGGATGATATTCATTTACTCGCAGGTAAAGAGGCGAGTTTGGTCGAGTTTTTCTATACTTTTAATGCTTTACTCGATGAATCTAAACAAATTATTTTAACATCTGACCGTTATCCAAAAGAATTAACTGAACTTGATCCGCGTTTAGTCTCTCGTTTTTCATGGGGCTTATCTGTTGGGGTTGAACCACCAGATATTGAAACACGGATCGAGATTTTGCTGAAAAAAGCTGAAAATAGTGGTGTTGATTTACCTAGAAACTGTGCTTTATTTATTGCACAACAAGTAGTTGCGAACGTTCGTGAACTTGAAGGTGCGCTGAATAAAGTTGTTGCAATTTCTCGTTTCAAAGGTACGGTGATTGATCTTGATGTGGTGCGTGAATCTTTAAAAGATGTACTTGCTATTCGTGCGCGTACCATTAGCGTAGAAAATATTCAGCGTGTGGTGAGTGAATATTTTCGTATCCCACTCAAAGAATTGGTTGGTCCAAAACGTACCCGTATTTATGCACGCCCACGTCAACTTGCAATGGGCTTGGCGCGTGAACTGACAGGGGATAGTTTCCCTGAAATTGGGATGGCATTTGGTGGTCGTGACCATAGTACCGTGATGCATGCTTGTGAAAAAGTGATGAGTTTGCGGGAAGAAGACCCAATTTTTAATGAAGACTATAAAAACTTACTTCGTCTGTTACAAAGTTAATCTATTTTTCAGAGTTGCAAACTGCTTTTAAGTGCAGCATAGTACACTGCTAACATTCATATCGGCTTCTGTTGTTAAGAGGAATAAATCGTGCGTTTGAAAATCGCTAAAGAAAGTTTACTCAATGTTTTATCACATGTCGTGGGGGCTGTTGAGCGCCGTCATACTTTGAATATTCTTTCAAATGTTAAAATTCAAACCACTCAACATGCACTCACCATTACAGGTTCAGATTTAGAAGTTGAATTGGTTGCAAGCACAACCTTAATCGAAGGGGCTTGTTTACAAGCAGGTGAAACCACGGTTCCTGCACGAAAACTCGTCGAGATTTGTAAATCTCTTCCAACGGCTGCACTTATTGATTTACAAATTACAGAAGATCAGCGCTGTATTTTAAAATCAGGCAATAGCCGTTTTGTCTTAGGTACGCTGCCTGCTGAAGATTATCCTTTGTTAACTACTGAAAATAGTCAAGGTACGCAAGTTCAAGTCACGCAACGTGAATTAAAACGTTTATTTGAAAAAACAGCCTTTGCAATGGCCGTGCAAGACGTACGTTTTTATTTGACAGGTACTTTACTCGAAATTGATCAAAATCAATTACGTACAGTCACAACAGATGGCCATCGTTTGGCTTTATGTGAAGTATCGGCTTCATCAACAGCTTCTGCATCAATTCAAGCGATTGTTCCTCGTAAAGCAGTAGGTGAATTACAGCGTTTACTCAGTATTGAAGATGAACAATTGACCTTGTTGATTGGTCGTGAATTGTTAAACGTGACGATCAATACGCCAAGCCGTGACAAAGAGCAAGGTGATATTACCGTTCGCTTTACCACTAAATTAATTGATGGGAAATTCCCAGATTATCGCCGTGTTATTCCAAAAGGTGGCGATAAACACGTCTTGATCGCACATTATGTCTTTAAACAATCTTTGCAACGTGTCGCGATTTTGAGTAATGAGAAATTACGTGGCGTATTTTTGAATTTTAACCAAGATTCATTGCAATTGCGTGCGAATAACCCTGAGCAAGATGAAGCCGTTGAAGATATTGCGATTCAATATCAAGATGCACCATTAGAGATGTCATTTAATGCGCAATATATCCTTGAAGTCTTAGGTGTGCTTGATGGTGATGATGTAAAAATGAGTATGTCTGAAGCAAATCAGTCTGTTCTTGTACAAGACCCTGAGCATCCAGATCAAACCTATGTGGTCATGCCGATGCGAGTTTAATTCGGGCTTCTAATGATGCAAATTACGCGTTTAAATATCGAGCGTGTACGTAACTTACAAACGGTTGCACTCAGTGAGTTGCAACCGTTTAATATTTTTTATGGGGCAAATGGTTCTGGTAAAACGTCAATTTTAGAAGCCATTCATTTGTTAGCAACAGGGCGATCATTTCGCACTCATATTCCAAAACATTATATTCAGTACGAGGCGAGTGATGCGATTGTATTTGCACAATCCGCACATGAGCGTATTGGTATGCAAAAACTGATATCAGGTGAGCAACTGATTAAGGTCAATGGCGACACGATTGCAACGCAAGGGCAATTGGCAAAACTATTGCCATTACAGCACATTGATCCACAAAGTACCGATATTATTGACCATGGTGCTAAACCTCGCAGACAGTTGCTCGATTGGTTGATGTTCCACGTGGAACCTGAGTTTTATTTTGCATGGCAATATTATTCGCGTGCATTGAAACAGCGTAATAGTTTATTGAAAACACGACGTCACCTAACTTTGGTTGATTTAGAGCCGTGGAACAAGATGTTGAGTGATTATGGTGAAATTTTGCACTCGCAACGAATGGGAATTGTTGAGCAATGGAACCAGTTTTTTCTTGAAGATTTACAAAAATTGTTGCCAAACCTTGAGATTGAACTGGAATACAATCCGGGTTTTCATACCGAGCAAGGTTTATTTCAAGATTTAGTCCAGCAGCATCAAAAAGACCTAGATCGACGTTATACCGAGTATGGGCCACATCGGGCAGATTTACGTTTAAAAACACCTTTTGGCAATGCGGATGATGTGTTGTCTCGTGGACAAAAAAAGTTGTTAATCATGGCATTAAAACTGTCACAAATTGCAATGCTGCATGCGAGTAACAAGGAAACTGTGGTATTATTAGATGATCTGACAGCAGAATTAGATCTAGCTGCACAACAACGTTTAATTGAGCGACTGAGTCAATTAGGAAGTCAAGTTTTTATGACAACCTTAGACCATGCGTCGGTATTAAAACACTTACATGATTTGTCGATTTCTTTTCAATTGTTCCATGTTGTTCACGGTCAAGTCAGTCTTGCTGCACCATAATTTTATTTCCTCATTTTTGGATAGATCAATATTTACTAGGGAGTAACCATGAGTTCAGAGTCTCAATCAGTCTCTCAAACAGAACAAACAAATGAAAAGGCTTATGATTCCTCTAGTATCAAAGTATTACGTGGATTAGATGCGGTTCGTAAACGTCCTGGGATGTATATCGGCGACACTGATGATGGGACAGGTTTACATCACATGGTATTTGAGGTGGTGGATAACGCCATCGATGAAGCCTTAGCAGGTCATTGTGACGAAATCTTAGTGACGATTCACGAAGATGAATCAGTCAGCGTTTCTGATAACGGTCGTGGTATTCCAACGGACATTCATCCTGAAGAAGGGGTGTCTGCGGCAGAAGTGATTTTAACCATCCTACATGCGGGTGGTAAGTTTGATGACAACAGTTATAAAGTCTCTGGTGGTTTACACGGCGTAGGTGTTTCTGTTGTAAATGCCTTGTCAAAAAAATTACAGTTGACGATTTATCGTGCTGGTCAAATGCACGAGCAAGAATACCAACATGGTGATCCGCAATATCCTTTAAAAGTCGTTGGAGAAACAGATCGCACAGGTACCGTTGTACGTTTCTGGCCAAGTGAACTCACATTTAGCCAAACGATTTTCAATGTAGATATTTTAGCTCGTCGTCTGCGTGAGTTATCTTTCCTGAATGCGGGTGTGAAAATTGTATTGCGTGATGAACGTATCAATTTTGAACATATCTATGCGTATGAAGGCGGCTTATCTGAGTTCGTTAAATATATTAACGAAGGTAAAACTCATTTAAATGATATTTTCCATTTTACTGCGGATACGGATAGTGGTATTGCCGTTGAAGTTGCATTGCAATGGAATGAAAGCTATCAAGAAAATGTTCGTTGTTTTACCAACAATATTCCACAAAAAGATGGTGGTACACACCTTGCAGGTTTTCGTGCGGCGTTAACCCGTGGTTTGAACCAGTATCTTGAAAGTGAAAATATTTTAAAGAAAGAAAAAGTTGCTGTTACAGGTGATGATGCGCGTGAAGGCTTAACTGCAATTATTTCAGTGAAAGTGCCAGATCCAAAATTCTCATCGCAAACCAAAGAAAAACTGGTTTCAAGTGAAGTTAAACCTGCGGTAGAGCAGGCAATGAACAAAGAGTTTTCTGCTTATTTGCTCGAAAATCCGCAAGCTGCTAAATCAATTGCAGGCAAGATCATTGATGCAGCACGTGCGCGTGATGCGGCACGTAAAGCACGTGAAATGACACGTCGTAAAAGTGCATTAGACATCGCAGGTTTACCGGGTAAATTGGCGGACTGTCAGGAAAAAGATCCTGCATTATCTGAACTGTATCTAGTCGAGGGTGACTCTGCGGGTGGTAGTGCGAAACAAGGGCGTAACCGTAAAATGCAGGCAATTTTACCATTGAAAGGTAAAATCCTGAACGTTGAGCGTGCGCGTTTTGACAAGATGATTTCAAGCCAAGAGGTCGGTACTTTAATTACCGCTTTGGGCTGTGGTATTGGTCGTGAAGAATATAATCCAGACAAATTGCGTTATCACAAAATCATTATCATGACCGATGCGGACGTGGATGGTTCACATATTCGTACCTTGTTATTGACTTTTTTCTTCCGCCAAATGCCTGAGTTGGTCGAGCGTGGCTATATTTATATCGCGCAACCACCATTGTACAAGTTGAAGAAAGGCAAGCATGAGCAGTACATGAAAGACAATGATGCACTGGAAACTTTCCTTATTTCCAATGCGATTGATGAGCTTTCATTGCATATCAGTGCTGATGCACCAGCAATTACTGGCGAAGCTTTGGCGAAAGTGATTGCAGATTATCAAGTCTCACAAAAGAGCTTACAACGCTTAACCCAACGTTATCCTGCAAGCTTGCTTGATGGGTTGTTAGAGTTAGATGCACTCAAAACCGATCATAATCATGAACGTGACTATGTTGAAACTTGGGCAGAGCAATTACGTGTTGCGATTGAGAAATTACAGCCAAGTTTACGTCCAGAAATTAGCTTGGAAGCCTTTGAGCGTGAAAATGCGCAAGGTGAAAAATCTGCACATTACTGGCCACGTGTCACAGTGTATGTACATAATTTGCCGCATTCATATTTATTAGATGCTGGATTATTAAATTCTGCTGAATATGCGCGTTTGCTGAAAAACTCGAAGAGTTGGTTTAAATTGCTTGAAGAAGGGGCATACTTACAGAAAGGTGAGCGTCGTATTCAGGTCAATAGCTTTCATCAAGTATGGCAACATATTTTGCAAGACTCACGTCGTGGCATGATGATCCAACGCTATAAAGGTTTGGGTGAGATGAATGCTGACCAACTTTGGGAGACCACAATGGATCCTGAAAATCGTCATATGTTACAAGTGACGATTGATGATGCGATTGAAGCAGACCGTATGTTCTCATGTTTAATGGGTGATGATGTCGAGCCACGTCGAGCATTCATTGAAGAAAATGCATTGAATGCAGATATTGATGCTTAATTAAGATTGAGCATTAATTTCTAGGGATGGAATAAATGAAAAAACTGATAATTAGTTTGCTGATCAGTGGTGCTGCTATCCTGACTCAAAATACGATGGCAGCTGATTTAGACACAGATATGTGGGCTTTAGCTAAAAACTATAAAGCCTTCCATAAATCTGAAAATACATCAGATGCCTTAAAGTCGTTGGATGCAATGAAGTTTGCAGCGAATGATGCTAAACAGTCTGTTCCAAATAAGCTTAAATCTTTGGCAAAAGATGATGTTCAGGTCGTTGGGTATCAGGCTGGTCTAGATGCTTTAATTGCAGAAATTGATAAAACAGCAACACTTGTTCAAGCAAATCAGCTAGATCAAGCAAAAAATGAAGCAAAGAATCTACTTACAATTCGGGATGAAAATCATAAGAAATTTAAGTAAATTTATTGTTTAGATACATGATTATACGTCATGAATAAGGCGATGGGTCTCAACCCATCGCCTTGTTTTTTTTCTAAATGTTTTGTTTCACGTGGAACATCACTGGTTTTTTATTTATCGACTAAATCGCCGACTTGAATGAGTGCATGTCCAAATAAATAGCCCGCAGTAACCAATACACTAATCCACAATAGTGCACCCAAAATATTGTAAATCACAAAATGCGTATAATTCATATTGCTTGAGCCTGCTGCTAAGGGGGCAAATGAGCGAGCAAATGGAATAAATCGGGCCAATAAAATGGTTTTTCCGCCATGTTTTAAGAAAAATGTGTTGGTTTTTTTTAGATATTCTTGTTTGATAAATCGAGATTCCATCTTAAAAATACGATCACCAAAATGACGACCGATATGATAATTCACCATATAGCCTAAAGCAGCAGCCATAAAAAGTAAGCTGATGATATAGCCTAGATGCATAATCTCGATTACAGAACATAGAGCGCCAACGGTGAGTAGAAGACTATCACCAGGTAGAAAGAACATAAAGACAAAGGCAGTTTCTGAAAAAATAATCAAAAAGAGGATCACATAAATCCATAAGCCATATTCTTGAATTAAGATGGGAAGAACCTGTTCAAAATTTAAAATAAAATCTAACGAATTCATTCAGTTTGTATGATCCCAAAATAGAGTACTCATCAAATTGAAGTACAAAAATATAAAATAAAGCTAGTTCTCAGCACGCATTCAAAAGTAATAACTTTAAAATGATAGGGTTGAGTATATCTAGCCTGAACCTAAAGCTCAATTTTATGAGAAAATTCCAATTTTAACCTTATCTGAAATGATTGGCGGAATCATGACATTTTTAGCAGGATTCTTAGTATTTTTTAGTATCTTAGAAAACTGTAAGGTGGTCTTTTCCTCTGTGATGAGATAATGCCTAATTCATCATTGAGATAGAATTAGGCATTTCTTTTTAGACTTCGAAA
Organism: Acinetobacter tjernbergiae DSM 14971 = CIP 107465; assembly: GCF_000374425.1. Taxonomy (GTDB): domain Bacteria; phylum Pseudomonadota; class Gammaproteobacteria; order Pseudomonadales; family Moraxellaceae; genus Acinetobacter; species Acinetobacter tjernbergiae. Next base: position 51,308 of record NZ_KB894378.1, read on the forward strand.
GAACTTTCTAGCTCTTCGAGTTCCATCATGAGTTCTAATAATTGCTCTTCATGCTGTTCTAACTTTACTTTAAGCTCATTTTGTTCATCCATGAGTTTCATTAGATCATCTTTTCGATTGGCTTCGTATAAAGCACTGTCTGCCAAAGCATGTTCAATAGTGGCTAAGCGAGGCTGAACTTTCTCAATGTGTGCTTCAACTTTCTCAATGTTTTTACGGATTGGTCGGGTTAATTCACGGCGACGTGCAGCTTCTTTACGTTGAGCTTCTTTGTCTACTTTTGTTGCCGAGGTTTGAGGACTTGCTGTTTGCTGCTGTTGTGTATTTTGTGCATTGATTTGTTGTTGGCGTGCTTCACGTAACCATTTCGCATAGTCTTGTAAATCACCCTCAAATTCAGTGCATTGACCTGCATGAACCAAAAGTAAGTCATCACATACACTGGCAATCAATTGGCGTTCGTGTGAAACCAATACCACAGCACCATCGAAGTCTTGCAGTGCCATACTGAGCGCATGGCGCATATCTAAGTCTAAATGGTTGGTGGGTTCATCTAGAATGAGTACATTTGGACGTTGCCATACGATGAGGGCTAAAGCTAAACGGGCACGTTCACCGCCTGAGAAACTTTCACATGGCGTATCCATACGTTCGCCACTAAAACCAAAACTACCTAAAAATGACCGTAAAGTAGCTTCACTAATTTTTCGATCTGCTATGCGAGCCAGCTGTAGCATAGGGCTGGCATTGGCATCTAAGGCATCCATTTGATGCTGAGCGAAGTAGCCAATATTTAATAGTTCAGAGGCTTTTCGTTCACCTGCGAGCAGAGGTAAATCCCCAACCAAAGTTTTGATGAGTGTGGATTTACCTGCGCCATTCATCCCTAATAAGCCAATGCGTGAACTTGGTGTGATTTGCAGACGAATCTTTTCTGCAATTATTTTGTCACCATAACCAATCGTAGCTGCATCTAGACTGAGGAGTGGTGAACTCATTTTAGTAGGTTCACGAAAACTAAAGGTAAAGGGGGTGTCGACATGAGCAGGTGCAAGTTGCTGCATCCGTTCAAGCTGTTTAATACGGCTTTGTGCTTGGCGTGCTTTGGTGGCTTGGGCTTTAAAGCGGTCAATATATTTTTGAATATGTGCGCGTGTTTCGAGTTGCTTTTCATAAGCTTGTTGTTGTTGTGCCAAACGCTCTGCACGAGTGGTTTCAAAGGTCGAGTAGTTCCCTGTATATAAGGTTAACTCTTGATTTTCGATATGTAGAATATGGTCGGTAATCGCATCTAAAAAGTCACGATCATGCGAAATGAGGACTAAGGTTCCTTCATAGGCTTTGAGCCAATCTTCTAACCATAAGATCGCATCTAAATCCAAATGGTTAGTCGGTTCATCCAGTAACAGAAGATCTGAACGGCTCATCAAGGTACGTGCTAAGTTTAAACGCATCCGCCAACCACCTGAGAAGCTTGCGACATTTAAACGGATTTGATAATCAAGAAAGCCTAAACCTGCCATTAGTTGAGCAGCTTTTGCGGGTGCAGCATAGCCGTGGATTTCATCAAAGCGACCATGCAATCTAGCCAAATCATCATTACTTAGCTGATCTGGGTGGGCTAATTTTTCTTGAATGTCCCAATACTCTTCATCGCCTGATAAAACAAAATCAATTGCTGGCATTTCTAAGGCTTTGATTTCTTGTGCCATGTGCGCCACAGTCCATACCGCAGGGCGAGTTAGATTGCCTTCATCAGCAACCAAGCCACCTAAGAAAGCTGAAAAGAGTGTTGATTTGCCTGCACCATTGACCCCAGTAAGACCAATTTTCCAACCTGGATGAAGCTGCATAGAGGCTTTTTGAAATAGGACTCGCCCACCACGGCGTAAAGAAACTTGGTCAAATTGAATCATGAGTCTGCAAGGTCGCAAAGAGATAGCTGCATTTTAAGGTGATCGCTCATGAATGCAAATTTTTATATTACAGATCAAACTGATCAAGTTAAGTCATTCAATCAATAAAAAATAGAGTAAAAGCTCTACTTTTGTCATTCAAATCAGATTATTATTTAGTTTATATGAAAAAATAAGTAACAAGACTAGAAATATAGAAATAGGATTATGAATGAAGAATGGAATTCTTGCATTAGGAGTGATGCTACTTTTGGGTGTAAACACCCAAGCGAATGCTTCAACGACCATTTGTGTTTTTGATTTATTGGGTAAATCAGGTGAAGCCTATAAGGTTATGGAGGAATGGGCACTTACCGCTAAAACATGGCGTGCTGACGTTCGTTTAGTAAGTTATCAAAGTGAAGCGCAAGCTGACAACGATTTTGAGCAAGGCAAATGCGATGGCGTATACATGACCTCCATGCGTGCACGTCGTTATAATAAATTTGCAGGCTCTGTCGATGCCATTGGCGCTGTACCGAGTTATGCGATTGCACAAAAAGCAATTAGTTTTGCTTTGGATCAACGTAATCAACGCCGTTTGACCAGTACGGTTGGTCATCAGGTCTATGAGGTTGTTGGGATTTCGCAAATCGGTTTAGCTTATATTTTTGTTAAAGATAAAAAAATGAATACCATTGAGCAAATCAAAGGTAAGAAATTCGCTGTTCTCGCATATGACGAAGCACAAAAAATTGTTGTAAAAAGTCTGGGTGGACAGGCCGTGCTTTCTGATATTTCTGACATTGCTCAGAAATTTAATCATGGTCAAGCCGATATTATGGCTGCACCTGCTTATGCTTATAAGCCATTAGAATTATATAAAGGTTTGGGAAATGACGGTGCAATTATCACCTTTCCAGCGGTCAATATGACCATGGATTTGATTATTCGCCCAGAAAAATTTTCCAGTAACTTTGGTCAAAATTCGAGAACATGGTTTTTGAATCGTTTGAATAATAATTTTGCATTAATTCAAAAAATTGAGAATGAACTACCAGCGAAATACAAAATCAATCTGAACAATGAAGACAAAATACGTTACCAGCAGATTTTGCGTGAAGCTCGGATTGGGTTAACTAAACGTGGTATTTACGATGCCAGTATGATGAATGTGCTTAAGCGTGCCCGTTGTACGGTGGAGCGTACCAATTTTGAATGTACTTTGGGTGGAGAGTAGTTTTTTAATTTTTGTTTGTGTGTTTGATACTTTGATTCTTTGTAGGGAAATGAAATGAAAAAGGGGTTGTTTGTTTTGGCGGGTTTGGCATTCATGGGTATGGGTGTAACTAGCCAAGTTCAGGCTAAACAAAATGTATGTGTATTTGACTTACTTGGTAAAGCAGGTGAGACATTTAAAGTTACTGAAGAGTGGGCTGTTGCAGCAAAAGAATGGAAAGCAGATATTCGCTTGATCTCATATCAAGATGAAGCCAAAGCACAAAATGATTTTGAGTCAGGTAAATGTGATGCTGTCTATATGACTTCAATGCGTGCTCGTAAGTATAATCGTTTTGCAGGGTCGATTGATGCAATTGGCGGTGTAACTAGTAATCATGTTGCGCAAAAGGCGATTAGCTTTGCTTTAGATAAGCGAAATAAACGCCGCTTGTTAGCGAATGTTGATAATCAGAATTATGAAGTTGCAGGTATTTTACAATTTGGTTTAGCTTATGTCTTTGTACATGATAAAAATCTGAATACCATCGAAAAAGCAAAGGGTAAAAAATTTGCTTACTTACAATACGATATTGCACAAAAAGAGATTGTTGACAGCTTAGAAATGGTCGCTATACCCTCTGAAATCTCAGATTTCGTTAAGAAATTTAATAGTAACCAAGTCGATGTGATTGCTTCGCCAGCTTATGCATTTAAGCCTTTAGAAATTGAACGAGGGATTGCAAAAGGTGGTGCGATGTTTTCATTTCCAGTGGTTAATATTACAGGTGATTTGATTATTCGCCCAGAGAAGTTCCCTACAAACTTTGGTCTGCAATCACGAGAGTGGTTTATACAACAACTACCAAGAAGTTTTGCATTGGTAAAGCGACTAGAAAATGCCATACCAACAAAATATAAGTTAAATCTTCCAAAAGAAGATGAAGTCCGTTATCAAAAAATTCTTAGAGATGGGCGTATTCGATTAACTAAGCAAGGAGTTTATGATCCAATCATGATGAGTGTCTTAAAGCGAGCACGTTGTACCGTGGAAAGAACAAGTTTTGAATGTTCTTTAGGTGGTGAATAACTTATTTTAGTTCCATCTTATGCTAATTAAATAGAGTGATTGTTTTTAATAAGCTATCACTCATAGGAAATATTCATTAAATTATTTTATAAAATGTGATGAATATTATTAAAAATCAAAAAAAACCGATGTGTGTCAATAAAAGCTCTAGGCTTTTAGTCGAAACCTGACTATATTTGTCTCTAGCTGGTGGAAAAGTATGCAAAAACAGCAGATAAGGGAAAACAATATGAAAAAAGGACTTTGGGCATTAAGTGCTGCGGCACTATTTGTCATAACTACTCCTGTACAGGCAAAACAAGAAATTTGTGTATTTGATCTATTAGGAAAGGCTGGAGAGTCTTATAAACTTGTTGAAGAATGGAAACTTGCTTCAAAAGCTTGGCAAGGAGACGTTGAACTGATTCCTTATCAAGATGAAGAAAAAGCTGAACAAGATTTTGATGCTGGCAAATGCGATGGTATTTATATGACATCAATGCGCGCACGCAAATATAATAAATTTGCAGGTTCAATTGATGCTGTAGGTGCTGTGACCAGTAATGCAATTGCGCAAAAGGCAATTACTTATGTACTTGATAATCGTAATAAAACTCGTCTGACAGCATCAGTGAATGGTGATAAATATGAAGTTGCAGGAATTATTCAAGTTGGTCTAGCCTATATTTTTGTACGCGATAAAAATATTGATACGATTGAAAAAGCTAAAGGTAAAAAATTTGCTTATTTACACTATGATCATGCACAAAAAGCAATTGTTGAAAGTATTAACTTAGTTGCAGTCCCATCTGATATTTCTGATTTTGTGAAAAAATTCAATAGTGGTCAGGTAGATGTAATTGCGGCACCCGCCTATGCTTATAAACCTTTAGAAATTAACAAAGGCTTGGTGAATGGAGCTTTGTTTAATTTTCCTGTTGTAAATATTACTGGAGATTTAATTATTCGCCCAAGCAAATTTCCTACAAGTTTTGCCTCACAATCTAGAGAATGGTTTGTGAAGAAATTACCAAGTAACTTTGCAACAGTGCAACGATTAGAAGCTGGGATGAATGCGAAAAGAATTACTCTGTCTAATGAAGATAAGATGCGCTATCAAAAAATGTTACGTGATGGGCGTATGAATTTAACAAAACAAGGTGTCTATGATGCCAGTATGATGAACGTACTTAAAAGAGCACGCTGTACGGTGGAACGAACTAACTTTGAATGTTCTTTAAGTGGTGAATAAAAGGCGGTCAAATGTTTTGGATTTATAAATCTATAAACAAAATCGGCTACTTATAACAAATTTGCTTACGAAAATAAGTGAATGCGATAAAATAGGACAAAAACCAAACAATATCGATAGAAAAATAGAGTACAAGCTCTATTTTTTTTTAGAAAACATGATTAATATTTGCTTCGAACAAGGAGACAAACATAAAGTTTGTGAAAGGATGAAAAATATGAAAAAAATTGCATTGGCCATTGCAACAACTTCGATCTTAAGTGTATCTGCTTCTACTCAAGCAGCAATTGATGTGTGTGTATTCGACTTATTAGGAAAGTCAGGTGAATCATACAAAATGATGCAGGATTGGGCGCTTGCAGCAAAAGGCTGGGGTGCTGACGTAAATCTTCTTGCGATTACTGATGAGCAAGTTGCTGACAATAACTTTAAAGCGGGTAAATGTGCTGCTGTAGCAATGACAGCAATGCGTGCTCGTCCATATAACAAGTTTGCGGGTTCGGTTGACTCTTTAGGTGGTGCACCGAGTAATGAAATTGCTCAACGTGCGATTACTTATGTTTTAGATGCACGTAATGCAGCTAAAATGACCACGAATCTTGGTGGAAACAAGTACGAAATTGGTGGTATTGCTCCACTAGGTGCTGCATATATTTTCGTACGTGACAAAAGCATTAACTCAATTGAAAAAGCTGCGGGCAAAAAATTCGCAGTATTAGGCTATGATGATGCACAAAAAATCATGGTACAACGCGTAGGTGCTCAAGCTGTACTTTCTGACATTTCTAACTTTGCTGCGAAATTTAACAATGGCCAAGTAGATATGGTTGGTGCGCCTGCTTATGCCTATAAACCATTAGAACTAAGCAAAGGTTTAGGTGCAAATGGTGCGATGTTTAACTTCCCTGTATTACAAGTGACTGCTGATCTTGTGTTACGCCCAGAAAAATTTCCAGCTGGTTTTGGTCAAAAATCTCGTGATTACTTTGTGAAGCAACTTCCAAAAGCTTTTGCAATGATCAAACGCTATGAAGCTGAAATTCCAGCGAAATACAAAATGAATTTAACACCTGAAGATAAGTTGAAGTATCAAAAATTAATGCGTGATGGTCGTTTGGAAATGACTAAACGTGGTATTTATGATGCAAGCATGATGACTGTATTGAAGAAAGCACGTTGTTCAGTTGATAAAGCAAACTTTGAATGTGCTTTGCCTGGTGAATAATTAGTAATTGCGATAAATATGACTTAAAGCCTAGATTAATCTAGGCTTTTTGTTTTATTGGTTGTTGTCATTTAAGTCATTGTCTTTATTCTAAAAGATCGTGATTATACAAATAGATAAAAAAACAAATGAAATCGTAAAGATTTAAAATATGTTCGAATCAGGATGATTAAACAGCACTGAATTTAAACATATTTTCATTTGAAGACCCTATTCAGATAGAACATAGCTCTTCAAAATTTTGAGTGTTATGAAACAACAAACTGTATGGATGCAAAGGAAAAAGAAAATGCAATGGTTTAAAACATTACTACTAGCAACTGGTATCGCTGCGGTATCTGCTGGGGCTCAGGCAAAACAAACAATTTGTGTATTTGATATCGTTGGAAAAAGCGGTGATGTCTATGCATTAATGAAAGATTATCAGCTGGCAGCAAAAACTTGGGGGGCAGATATTGAACTTAAAGTAGCGACTAACGAAGCTGTGATTGCTGAAGATTTTAAAGCAGGTAAATGTGATGGTGTAAGCATTACAGGAATGCGTGGTCGTCAATTTAACTCGTTTACAGGTTCATTAGACGCGATTGGTGCAATTACTGACCTGAAGCTTGCTGTGAAAGTGATGCAGGGATTAGCAAGTCCAACGTTTGCTAAGGCGATGGTCAATGGGAAGTATGAGGTGGTTGGTATCATTCCTGTTGGTGATGCATATTTATTGGTGAATGATCGTAATATCAATACGGTTGCCAAAGCTGCGGGCAAAAAAATCGCCGTTTTAGACTATGATGAAGCACAAAAGATTATGGCTTCTCAGGTGGGCGCACAAGCTGTAAATTCAGATATTACCAATTTTGGTGCTAAGTTTAATAATGGTCAGGTCGATATTATTGGAGCGCCAGCCGCTGCATTTAAACCTTTAGAACTCTATAAAGGTTTAGGGACTAAAGGCGCGATTGTAAATTATCCAATCTTGCAAGTGACAGGTAATTTAATTATTCATCCAGATAAATTCCCAGCAGGTTTTGGTCAAAAATCAAGAGAATGGGTGAAGGCTCAATTACCACGTGCTTTTGGTATCTTGGGTAAAATGAAAGCTGACATTCCGCAAAAATATTGGATGGAAGTTCCTGCCTCTGACAAACCTGGTTATCAAAAATTGATGCGTGAAGCACGCATTAATCTGACCGCAAGAGGAATCTATGACAAGCGTATGATGAAATTGTTATGGCAATTCCGTTGCCGTGAAGATGCCAAGAATTTTGAGTGTGCATTACAAGAAGAGAATTATAAATAATCTGCTAAAAACACTGTAATCGTACTTTAAACTTCAAATACAGACCCGATATTGAGTATGCTATACTAAATATCGGGTCTTTTATTTATGAAAGACATATTGAAGTCTGAGGAATATCCACCATGAACGCCCAAGCTCTAGAATTGTCAGATAATGCTGCCAACAAAGTTCGCCAACTACGCGAAAGTGAAGGGAATAACGATCTGATGTTACGTGTTTATGTAACAGGTGGCGGATGCTCAGGATTTTCTTATGGTTTTAACTTTGCAGAAAGCGTCAATGAAGATGATGCTGAATTCATGAATGGTGATGTAAAAATGCTTGTGGATTCACTCAGCTACCAGTATTTAGTTGGTTCAGTTGTCGACTATACAGAAGGTTTGGATGGCTCGCGTTTTATTATTCAAAACCCAAATGCAACAACCACATGTGGTTGTGGGTCATCTTTCTCGATTTAAAAATGTTTTGATATCAAAAAAAGCTTCTCCAATTGAGAAGCTTTTTTTATTGGCATTAAACGATGGTGACGGTTCCAAGAATACGATCACCTACTGCACCTGTGACAGCTGGTAAATTCCCACTCAGTTGTTCAACGAAACGCATTGCCAGCCAAGCAAACGCCGTTGCTTCTACCCAAGTCGGTGCTAAACCGAGTGCATCCGTAGTTTGTACTGACCAATTGTGTTTGCGTAAGCGCCAACGTAATTGTTCCAATAAATAAGAATTATAAGCACCGCCACCACAAACGTAGAGTTCACCAGTTTCCATACTAGAACGATAGACGGCTTTTTGGATCGCTCTTACTGTCAGTTTGAGTAAGGTCGCTTGAATATTTTCAGGCGTATCTTCCAGTTCATCATAGGTTAAATCATTACGCCAATCGATCAGTTGATCATCCAACCAATCAATATGGAAATCTTCGCGACCTGTACTTTTTGGCGGTTCTTTTGAAAAGTACTCATGTGAATGTAAGCGATCTAATAAAGAACGAATTGGGTGACCGTAGGCTGCCCAATCGCCATTTTCATCATAAGGGTGTCCTGTATGACGATGACACCACGCATCCATGAGCATATTGGCAGGGCCTGTATCAAAGCCATACACACCTTCTACGTCATTTGCAGGTAACATGCTGACATTGGCAATCCCACCCAAGTTCAAAATCACGCGATGGATATTATCATGTTGAAACAGTGCTTGATGGAAAGCGGGGACTAAAGGCGCACCTTGACCACCTGCTGCCATGTCACGACGACGGAAATCAGAAACGACAGGTAGTTGTGTAATTTCTGTGATGATATTCGGGTCGCCAATTTGCAAGGTAAAACCATGTTCTGGACGATGGCGAATGGTTTGCCCATGTGAACCAATGGCTTTAATTTGAGTTCGGTCTAAATCATGCTTTTCAATCAGCAGATTGATCCCATTGCCAATCATTTGTGCCAAAGCGACATCGGCTTTGCCCATACGATCAATTTCATTGTCATCTGGAAGGGTCAACGCCATTAACTCATCACGTAAATCTTGTTCAAAAGGTATAGTGAGTGTGGCATGCAGGGTTAAAGGATCAAATGAAGTTGCAACAATATCAACACCATCCATGCTCGTGCCTGTCATTACACCAATATAGATTGCGCTCATATACAACTTATCCTGCAAGATGCTGAAAAAATGTTAGTATATCGCACAAATTGAATAACTGATGTGTTTAGGTTTTGTGATGTCAAATTTCTTGCCAGCCGAAGAACAGCTTGCTCTCATTCAACGAGGCACGCACGAGATTATCTCTAACGAAGATTTATTGAAAAAACTCAAAGAGAATCGTCCACTCCGTGTAAAAGCAGGCTTTGACCCAACGGCTCCTGATTTACACTTAGGGCATACGGTTCTGATTAATAAATTAAAAACTTTTCAAGACTTGGGTCATGAAGTGACCTTCTTGATTGGTGACTATACCGCAATGATCGGCGACCCAACGGGTAAAAGTGCAACACGTCCACCGCTGTCAAAAGAACAAGTGCTTGCCAATGCCAAGACTTATCAAGAACAAGTATTTAAAATCTTAGATCCAAATAAGACCAAAGTCCGTTTTAACTCGGAATGGTTTAATCAAAAATCTGCTGCTGACTTAATTCAATTGGCAAGTCAGCAAACCGTATCACGTATGTTAGAACGTGATGACTTTACCAAGCGTTATAGCAATCATCAGCCAATCGCAATTCATGAATTCTTATATCCATTGGTACAAGGTTATGACTCGATTGCGCTTGAGGCAGATGTCGAGTTAGGTGGTACAGACCAAACCTTTAACTTGCTCATGGGGCGTACCTTACAGGGTCGTTATGGTCAAGAATCACAAGTCTGCATTACGGTACCCATCCTTGAAGGTTTAGATGGCGTCAATAAAATGTCTAAATCTTTAGGCAATTATATTGGTGTGTTTGATGCCCCTGGCGCGATGTACCAAAAAATCTTGTCGATGCCGGATAGCTTGATTGAACGTTATTTTGATTTACTCAGCTTTAAGTCACTCGATGAAATCAAAGCCCTACTTGACGAAATGGCTGCGGGTCGTAATCCTCAAGAAATTAAACGTATTTTAGCACTTGAGCTTGTGGAACGTTTCCATGATGCTGAAGCCGCAGAAAATGCACACAAGAGTGCGGGTAACCGTGTCACAGAAGGCGAAGTGCCAGAAGGTACACCAGAAGTCACCATTTCTCGTGGCGAATTTGGTGGAGAGTTATTTATTGCAACGATTCTACGTGTTGCAGGTTTAAACCCGAATGCAGCAGCAGCCAAAGATGCGGTCGGTCGTGGTGCAGTAAAAGTCGATTGGAATGTGGTGGATATGAGTTTCTCTGTTAAAGAGAATGTCACTGTCATTATCCAGTCAGGTAAAAAAGCGATTGCACGTGTGACATTTACAGATTAATTTAATTTTTAAATGATCTTTATATAATGCTCATTTGTTAAAATGGGCATTATATTTTATAAATATTAAACAAAACCTCTTGCGATATTATAATAAGCATTTTAGAATAATGCCAAAATCAAGCGTCAATCGCTTAAAAACCAAAATGACTTCTATTTAATTCCACTCACTTCAATATTGATCTTGTACCGTTGCCTTTGACAAGATTGCCCTAAAACAATGACTGGTTGCAGGATGACCATAATATCTTGATTTAACCCAATACACAGCAATCATGGATTGTTGGTTTTAAGAATGTTTGGCTGTATGCCATCTTCGGGAGAGAAATCATGCATGTAATAACTTACTTTATCGGCTTTATTTAAAGACAGGATAATATTTTCTATTATCCAGATTTAATCGAAGTAAAAAATTAAATCTTATTTTCCAAGAATGAATATGTTCTTGTAGATGATTATTGCCTTTAAATAAAAATGGCAAGGATTAAATCTGCACGACATTTAGAAATAATATCAAAACAATATGAATGATTTTATGAATAACCCTTTTATGCAAAATATGCAGCAAGAGGAAGACCGATATTTAACTGAAGTACACCCTTTAGCAAAATTATGGGCATTACGTATTTTGGTTGAGCTTGGTGGTGCGAAAGAATTTATCAATGATAATTGTTTTAGTCATCAATGGATTGCTAAACATTTAGGCTTTTCTGAAGCTTTATTGGGTGAACAATTTAATTCACAAAGAGCACATCAGGAATTAGCTCAACTTCATCAAATGGCTGAAATTGAACAGGTACAAAATCCTGCTCAATTTAGCGCGGAATTGTCATATAACCTGAAACTGCTGCAACGATTGCTTGGCTTAAATGAAGTTGAATGTTTAATTCTCGGTTTTGTGGTGTTGGTACATAGTGAACAATTACTCGATGATATTGCAGATCATTTGGGTACATTAACCGCCGCAAAAAGTATGAAAGCTTTAGCGATTATTTTGGCAGTTCCTTATGAAGATGTACGTCAGGCATTGGCAGTACAGGGGTGCTTACATCGAAGCGGACTCATTCATTTACAGCGTGAATATAGCAGTTATTTACGCAGTAAATTGGATTTGGTTTCTGCTCAGTTGGTGGATAAATTATTGGTCAAAGCCAATGATGTGATGGACTTATTTGTAGGCACAATTAATAAAAGTGCAGTAGCTGAATTGACACTAGAAGATTACCCTCATCTTCAATCACAACTGGATTTACTGCTTGCTTATCTCCAACAGGTGAAACAACAGGCACAAGTGGGCGTCAATATTTTTATCTATGGCAGCTCAGGCACAGGTAAAACTCAGTTGTGCAAAGTACTCGCTGAGGCATTACAGGTACAACTGTTTGAAATTGCTTGTGAAGATGAGGATGGTGATGCCATTACTGCAACAGGGCGATTATGTGCCTATCGTGCCGCGCAAAGTGTATTTGATGGTCGGGCAGCTTTATTACTTTTTGATGAAGTTGAAGATGTATTTAATGACACAGAAAAAGGCGCGGGTATGAAAAGTACGGCACAAAGTCGAAAGGCTTGGGTCAACCGCATACTGGAACAGAATCGTACCCCAACGATTTGGGTATCCAATTCTGATCAGATTGACCCAGCATTCTTGCGTCGTTTTGATTTGATCCTTGAGGTCACGATTCCGCCGAAACAACAAAGAATGAAGATGATTGAGCAATACTGTGGTGACCAACTCAGTGAGCAGCACCAGCAAGCTTTGGCAAATGCCGCTCATTTATCACCCGCATTATTGCGTCGTGCCTATCGTGTGGCTAAGACAGCAAAACGTGCTAATCAAAGCCTACAAGTTCAAAATACCATGCTGCAACTTGTTTCTAATACGTTAGTTGCTCAGGGGCACCATCGGATTAAATTATATGATAGTGCTGGCTTACCCAAATTCTATGATTTGGACTATATCAATACCAAAGCCAACATGATGCAGATTGCAGCAGGGATTAAACAACATGGCTTTGGTCGACTGTGTTTATATGGTGCATCAGGTACTGGCAAAACAGCATTTGCGCGTTGGTTAGCGGATCATATTGGACAACCTTTACTGATTAAGCGAGGTTCAGACCTACAATCACCTTATATAGGCGAGATGGAGCAAAATCTAGCAAAAGCGTTTGCTGAGGCAGAGGAACAAAAAGCAGTCTTACTGCTAGATGAAGTGGACAGCTTATTACAAGACCGCCGTAATGCAGTTCGGTCTTGGGAGATTGCTCAGGTGAATGAGTTCCTAGTACAAATGGAAAGCTTTAATGGCATTGTGATTACGACGACCAATCGTTTTGATGATCTTGATCAAGCCGCCTTGCGCCGTTTTGATTTTAAAATCCATTTTGACTATTTAACTTACGCGCAGCGCTTGCAGTTATTTAAGCAAGTATGCCAGCAGTTGAATATTAAAATAAATGAACAGCAGATCTCAGCCAAACTAAAACAACTTAACCGTTTATGTGCAGGGGATTTTGTAGTCATTATTCGACAAGCACGTTTTCATCCATTTCAACATGTCGATGAAATCTTGCAGCATTTAAATGATGAAATGGCGGTGAAATATCAAGTTTCCCAAACGATAGGCTTTGCAGCATCAGCATGATGCTGCAAATATAAGCAAAGAAAAAGTCTAAAACTGCTGATTTAGTATGGAAAGTATACGATCTATCACTAAAAAAGCAGATTTAGCCTGAAAAACACTCGTTCGAAAAGAAATAATAAGAAAGGGGGTTGTATTGGGTTAGGAATGCTGTAGAATGCACATCCATCGGCGGTGATGCAGATAAAAACTTGTTGAGAAACAAGGATTTGGCTTAAAGGTTGGATTCTTGGAAAGATTG
>NZ_KB894379.1 GCF_000374425.1 Acinetobacter tjernbergiae DSM 14971 = CIP 107465
AGTTAAAGAATCAAGGTATTGATTTAATTACGTATCATCGAAAGAACATGCGGACTGTTCAACTCTGTGCACAAGATGAATATCACTTAAAACAACGTAATAAGATAGAAACGTTATTTAGCTTATTGAAAGGACAATACAATTTAGTGACGAGTAAGGCACGTAGTATTCATGGATTTCTAAGTGGGATTTATGCATCGTTATGTGCATATCAATTAACCCAACGAAATAAGCCAAAAATTCAAATTATGGAATCAGTGGCTTAAACAGGATTCGGGTTAATTAAATATCAAAGATGAATAAAATTAATATTTAAAATAGATTGAAAATTATATATGAAATTATGACTGTGAATTAATTAAATAGAATTTTGCAAGGATGGTTTAAGTGAAAGTTAAATTTATCAAAATGGGAGTGGTGCTATTTATTATAATAGGCATTATGGTATCATGTTATTTGAATAAATTTTCTGAAGCAGTCAAAAAAGAGTCTGAGCAACGGAATTTACTAGGAGTTAAATATTTCTCCAAGGCTAAGATAAAAGGAGAGGTAAAAGAAATAAATTTTATAGAAGATAGAAAAATATATGCATATGATATTATGGTTATAGGTGATGTTGATAATATGTTGAAGATCAATCCAACATATTTTTTTGTATATTATGATAAAGGTGATAATATGAAAATGTTAACTATTTATCTAAGTTCAAGTCTTAATATCAAAGTTGGTCAAACTATCTGTAAGGATGAAAATAGTTTATATTTTTATCCTTGTTAAATTTTAAGTAAACTAGCTAAATAGTGGTTAATATAGCAAATTCCAATTAAATTACTCTAAGCCATTAACTTGAGTATGTATCTTAAAAAAGGAAGCGATTTTCTTCCTTTTTTAAGATATTTATTTCACTTAACGCATCTTCGCCAAGAAACGGCTTAAACGATTAATTGCTTCACGTAGCTCATTTTCAGCAGGTAAGAACACTACACGGAAATGATCTGGGGTTGGCCAATTAAAACCTGTACCTTGAACCAACAAAACTTTCTCAGCCTTTAATAAATCCAACATCAATTTCTCATCGTCTTCAATCGGATAGATCTCAGGGTCTAGTTTTGGGAAACAGTACATTGCACCCTCAGGCTTAACACAACTTACGCCAGGAATCTCATTCAACATTTCCCACGCAATATTACGCTGTTCATACAGACGACCACCTGGACGAATTAAGTCATTAATAGACTGATAACCGCCGAGAGCGGTTTGGATAGCATATTGTGCTTGATGATTCGCGCACAAACGCATTGAAGCGAGCATGTCTAAACCTTCAATATAATCTGCTGCACGTGATTTATCACCTGTGATCGCCATCCAACCTGCACGGTAACCGGCAATACGATAGGCTTTTGATAAACCATTGAATGAGATACAAAGTTGATCACCAGCCAAAGCAGCAACTGCAACATGCTCAATGCCGTCATAAATGATTTTGTCGTAGATTTCATCAGCAAATAAAATCAAATCATGTTTTTTTGCTAAAGCAACGATTTGCTCCAATACATGACGTGGGTAAACAGAACCTGTTGGGTTGTTTGGATTAATGATGACAATACCACGTGTATTCGCTGTGATTTTGCTTTCCATATCCGCAAGATCAGGATACCAAAAGTTTTCTTCATCACATTTATAATGAACAGCTTTACCACCAGAGAGATTGACTGCTGCTGTCCATAATGGATAATCAGGCATAGGAACGAGCATTTCATCGCCATCGTTCAATAAACCTTGCATCGCCATCACAATCAGTTCAGACACACCATTTCCGACATACACATCATTAACGTGCATATCAAAAACGCCTTTTTGCTGATAATACTGGCAAATGGCTTTACGCGCAGGGAAGATCCCTTTTGAGTCTGTGTAACCAACCGCATTCGGTAGGTTTAATGCAACATCATTGATAATTTCTTGTGGAGCTTCAAAACCAAAAGGTGCAGGGTTGCCGATATTGAGCTTGATGATCTTGTGTCCTTGCTCCTCCATTTCATTGGCGGCGCGTAATACTGGTCCACGAATGTCATAGCAAACATGCTCAAGCTTCGATGATTTCTTGATTTCACGACTTGATTGAGCAGAGTGGGATGTAACAGTATTTTTAGACATAGCAGGATTCACTTTTGCATATCGATATAAATAACTTTTAAAGGTTTCAACGCTTACCAAATCTAGATCATGTTGATCTTTGAGTAACTCAACAATTTTTTCATGGGTAAAACCTGATTGTTGATATTGTCTGATGGTTGGTAAGAGTTTTTGGAAAACCACACTTTTTTTCTGAGACATTTTTTGTCCTATACAACCGTGCCCAACAAGAATAACACTATCTTTGCTTACGAGAAAGATAGTTTTGTTAAAATTTGCTTACCAAGGATTTTTGTTTGCTTTCTTTTTGCTATTTTAAATTTAATGCTTAAATTTCACTAAATTGTACGATCTGAGACTAGAGTTTTTGGTGTGAATGGCGTAAATATAAAATCTGATCATCGAGATATTTTTAACATCAAAATAAAAGGTGCAGGTTATGGGAAAAGTCAATAAAACAGACCGAGAATGGCAAAGAGAACTATCACCAGAAGAATATCGCATCACTCGTCAGAAAGGCACAGAACCAGCATTCACAGGACAATATTGGAATAACAAGCAACATGGAACCTATGTGTGTCGATGCTGTGGTGCTGAATTATTTTCTTCAGAAACAAAATACGATAGCGGTTGTGGGTGGCCGAGCTTTTATAGAGCAATTGATAGTGTTGCGATAGAAGAACATGAAGATTTATCGCATGGTATGGTCAGAACAGAAATTGTCTGCCATGATTGCGATGCACATTTGGGTCATGTGTTTGAGGATGGCCCACAGCCGACAGGACTGCGTTATTGCGTGAATTCGGCATCATTACAACTTAAAACAGAAGAAAAGAATGACGAGGAAACTTATCCATGAGTAACATTTATCAGTTTGAAGCTGAATTGTTAGAGGGAGAAACAAAGGCGCTCGCTGATTATAAAGGCAAGGTCATGCTGATTGTAAATACTGCCAGTAAGTGTGGTTTTACACCACAGTTTGCAGGACTAGAAAAGCTACATGAAAAATATAAAGCTCAAGGTTTAGAGGTGCTCGGGTTTCCTTGCAACCAATTTGGGGGACAAGATCCAGGAACAAACAAAGAAATTGGTGCATTTTGCCAACGCAATTATGGGGTGAATTTTCCGATGTTTGCCAAGGTCGATGTGAAAGGGCCAGAAGCGCATGTTATTTTTCGCTTTTTGACGCGTGAAGCCAAAGGCATTTTAGGTAGTCGTAACATCAAATGGAACTTTACCAAGTTCCTTGTTGGGCGTCATGGTGAGGTGTTAGGTCGCTATGCTCCGACAACCAAGCCCGATGCTTTGGAAGCGGATATTGAAAAAGCCTTAGCGAAAAAATAAAAATTAAATTGAGTAGTAAAAAAGACGGTCATTTGACCGTCTTTTTTCTTGAAAATTTATTGAGTGTGTTCAACTGATACAGGCTTGGTTTTTCTAAAGCTGTGCAGTTTGCGGTTGATATCATCAATGAAGGTATAGACCACAGGAATAACCAATAACGATAAGAAGGTACTGGTAATCAAACCGCCAATCACAGAAATTGCCATTGGCGCACGGAAACTTGGATCTGTTCCAATCCCAAGCGCAATCGGTAACATACCTGCTCCCATTGCTAGAGTTGTCATGATAATTGGGCGTGCTCGCTTATGACAGGCATCTAACAACGCATTAAATCTAGAATAATGCTTTTCGTTTCTTGCGATAATGGCGTAATCAACCAGTAGAATCGAGTTCTTACTGGCGATCCCCATCAGCATAATCAAACCAATGAGACTTGGCATCGAGAAGCTACTTTTTGCTAAAAGCAATAATACGAATGCACCGCCAAGAGATAAAGGTAAAGCAACCAGAATAGTGATCGGTTGTAGGAAGTCTTTGAATAAAAGAACCAGAACAACGTAGATACACAATACACCTGTCAGCATCGCCAAACCAAAGCTTGAGAATAACTCTTGCATGACTTCAGCATCACCAATATTGGTACGTTTAACTGTT
This sequence comes from Acinetobacter tjernbergiae DSM 14971 = CIP 107465, assembly GCF_000374425.1. Lineage (GTDB taxonomy): Bacteria > Pseudomonadota > Gammaproteobacteria > Pseudomonadales > Moraxellaceae > Acinetobacter > Acinetobacter tjernbergiae. The sequence goes on from NZ_KB894379.1 coordinate 4,135, forward strand.
GGCGGTAGATTTTTCATGGTTGGGAGTTGGTCAACTTTAGCAGCAATATCACCCAACGGTTGATTATTCAGCTCGATATTAAAATTGATATTACGCAAACGATTGAAGCGATCAATTTGCGATGGCCCACTTTCAATATTGACATCTGCAATCGTCCCTAACATCACAGGGCCGTGACTGCCTTTGATCATCAAGCGTTTCATTAACTCCTGATCTTGGCGAGCAGCCAAAGGAAGTTTAATCACAACGGGAACTTGACGTTGAGATAAGTTTAATTTTGCTAGATTCTGATCAAAATCACCTGCGGTGGCGATACGCAAAGTTTCAGCAATATCATAGGTGGTGACACCTAAATCTGCGGCTTTAGCAAAATCAGGACGAATTACCAGTTCAGGACGAATTAAAGCCGCGCTTGAAGTAATACTCCCAATATTTGGAATGGTGCGTAATTCTCGTTCAAGTTGGCGTGCAGTCGACATCAAAGCTTCTGGATCATCGCCTGAAAGTGCAAGTTGATACTGGGTGTTATTTCCTGCTAAACCGACTTGAATACGTGCACCCGGCAATGGAGCTAAACGTTGACGAATCTGATTCTCAATCTCTTGTAAACTTGCACTTCGATCAGAGCGCTCAGTAATTTGAATGGTTAATGTGGCTTTTCTTGGTTCGCTCGAAGCTCCCCCTGAAAAAGGATCTGTTCCTGCTGCACCACCACCAATGGTTGTATAAATACTCTTGATTTCAGGATGGTCTTTAATCAGGTTACGTGCGTACTCTGCTGTTTTTAAGGTATCAACAAATTGTGAACCGGGTGCGAGTTCTAGACGAACTTGGGTTTGCCCTGTATCTGGTGGTGGAACGAAACCAGTAGGTAGTAGAGGAATCAGCATCACTGAGCCAACAAAAAAAGCAATCGCTCCAAATAAAGTGACCCAACGGTGATTTAAACACCATGTGACTAAACGCATATAGCCACGCATGACACGTCCATCGTTGGCGCGGTCTCTGGCTAATTTTGTTGTGCCATGATCTAATTTTGCTTGGTTGTCTACAGTTTCATCTTGCTTGTCAACTTGACCAATCCACGGTTTTAAAATGTAAGCCGACATCATTGGTGTAAGCAGACGTGCAACTAATAAAGAAGCAAAAATTGCCAATGCAGCCGTCCAACCGAATTGAACGAAAAATTTACCTGCGATTCCACTCATGAACGCTGTTGGCAGAAATACTGCAATTAACGTAAACGTCGTGGCAATAACCGCTAGACCAATTTCATCGGCAGCTTCCATTGCGGCTTCATAAGGTGTTTTTCCCATTCGCAGATGCCGAATAATATTTTCAATTTCAACAATTGCATCATCGACTAAGATACCAACAACCAATGACATGGCGAGTAAAGTCACGGTATTTAATGTAAAACCAAAGTAATACATCCCAATCAAGGCAGGTAAAATAGATAGTGGCAGGGCAGTTGCAGCAATGATGGTTGCACGCCAATCACGTAAAAATAGCCAAACCACCAAGATTGCTAAAATTGCCCCTTCATAAAGCAGTGACATCGAACCTTTATAGTTATCTGCAACTGGTTTAACAAAGTTAAAAGCTTCTGTAATTTGAATATCAGGATGTGAGGCTTTCAGTTTCTCTAATGCTTGAGCTACACCTTTTTCAACATCGACTTCACTCGCACCTTTACTACGGGTAATTTCAAAACCAATCACAGGTTTACCATTCAATAGTGCAGCAGAGCGTCGTTCTGCAATTCCATCACGAATAGATGCAACTTGATCAAGGCGAATATGCCGACCATCGCTGAGAGCGAGGTCCATTGCACCAATTTCTGCGGCTGTTTTTACGGTTGCAATGGTGCGGATTGATTGTTCGCTGCCCCCAATTTTGGTTTGACCGCCTGAGGCATCTTGCTGAATTAAGCGTAATTGGCGGGTAATATCGGTCGCAGTTGCATTCAATGCCAACAATTTTTCAGGGTCAAGTTCAACTTCAACTTGGCGTGTAACACCACCTACACGTGCGACAGCACCGACACCTTTCACCTGTAACATGGCACGCGCAATATCATAGTCTACAAACCATGACAGTGCTTCTTCATCCATCTTGGGTGATTGAATGGTGTAGGTGAGAATTGGCGAGCCTGACAAATTGATTTTACTGACAATCGGATCGCGTAAATCGGCAGGTAAATCAGAGCGGACTTGAGACACTGCATTGCGAACATCATCAACCGCTTCTTGGAGTGGTTTTTCGAGTTGAAATTCTGCTGTGACCGTAACAACACCATCTTGAATATTGGTGTATTGATTTCTCAAACCTTGTAAAGAGGCAATCGAGTTTTCAATTTTACGTGCAACTTCTGTTTCTAGTTGTGGTGGGGCAGCACCCGGTAGCGCTGCGCTTACGGTGACCATCGGAAGTTCAATATCTGGGAATTGTTGTATTTTCATCCAGTGAAAACATAACAATCCTGCCAAACCAAGCATGATAAACAATAAAATGCCCGGAATTGGATTGCGGATTGACCAAGCGGAGAAATTCATCTTATTTCTCCTGTGTGGTCACAAGTTGTTTACTGAGTGGTGTGTCAGGAATATCTTTGGCAACAGTGACCAAATCTCCGTCCGTTAAGAAACCTGTTCCTGAAGAAACCAATTTTACATGAGTTGGTAAATCCATAATCTCAACGCGATCACCCAAACGGCGACCTACAGTGACTTTTTGCTGTGTCACACGATTATTGTGATCAACAATAAACACATAAGAAAAACCATCTCGTAGTAATAACGCAGTTTGCGGAATAGTGAGTGCAGGTTTTTCACCGAGATCAAATTCACCTTTCACAAACATACCCATACGAACTGCTTGAGTCGTTGGAATATCGACATAAACCAAACCGTAACGAGTTTGTGGATCAATAACAGGCGCTATCATCCGAACTTTGCCTGTGACTGTTGCTTGGGCTGGGTCTGGTGAAATGATACGGGCTGTCATACCTTGTTTGAGTTTATATAAATCGGATGAGGTGACTTCAGCGCGCCATTCTAAGCGATGATCTCGAATTAAACGGAAGAGTTCTTGTCCTGTCTGTGCCAAAGAACCAACGGTTGCGGTACGTGCTGAAATAACGCCATTATCAGGTGAAACCACTTGGGTTTGAGCTAGGCGTAATTGATGACTTTCAATTTGAGCTTTGGCTGCATCAAGACGGGCTTGTGCAGTGGCTTGAGAGGTTTGATATTGCGTAGATTCCTGCGCAGAAATCGCCCCTGTATTTTTAAGTTGTTGAATGCGTTTGTTATTGGTGATCGCATCAGCTAGCACGGCTTGTGCTTCGGCATAGCTTGCTTGGGCTGCTGCGAGGTCAGCACGAATAGTTTCACTATTGATTTCAGCTAAAACTTGACCCCGTTTAACTCCATCACCAACGTTGACATTGACTCGAGTCAGTCGTTGTCCTGATAGTTCACTGCCAATCACCACTTCTTGCCAAGCTGCAATATTGCCATTAGCAGTAAAGCTTTGCCTCCAATTTTGTTGTTCGGGTTGAACAACCGTCACAGTCAACGCTGCTTTCTGTTCAGTTGGATTCGCACGTTTTTGCTTTTCCACATTTTGTGAATTTTTGGTTTTGTTCATTTGCCAAAACATGATTGCAATTATTAGAAAAACAATAATGATCGCTAAAATAAACCAAATTTTCTTCTTTGTTTTCTGGGGAGTTTGAGAAGCCATCTTTCCATAGTCGCCAAATATTGATGGCCTAAGTATAGACGAAGATTTCAACAGATGGTCAATACCGAATGGATAGATGAAAAAATTAATAGAGAGGATTCTTGGGCACACCAAAATAAATTTAGGTCTATGAAGTGATGATATTTTTCATCACAGTTCGTCATAAAGGAAGCAAGCGATTCGATACTACATTCTTCATGACAATCGTTGACGTAAGACGCTGTACATTCGGTAAAGCAGAGAGGCTATCATCATAAAGTTTTTGAAAACTAGCGAGGTCTTTCGTCACGACATGCAATAAATAATCAGGATTGCCAAATAGGCGTTGTGCTTGAATCACATTCGCGATCTCACTGACTTTTTCTTCGAAGCTAGATAAAGCACGTTTATCGCCATCTTTTAGCGTTACAAAGATAATTGCCGCAAAATTAAAGCCGATTTGCGAAGCTTCAAGATCAGCATGATAGCCCTTAATTACGCCAGATTCTTCTAATGCTTTGACTCGACGATGACAAGGGGACAGACTTAAACCGATTCTTTCGGCTAATTCGGTGATAGATAATCGCCCATTTGCTTGTAGTTCGGCAATAATTTTCTTATCAATGCGATCCATTTGGAATAATCTACCTTTTGGTTTTAAAAATAAGCAAACATTTGGAATAACATTTTAAGCATTAAAGCCTATTCTCTCAAATCTATTTTCACCAAATGGTGAAAAACATGGACATAGTTGTGAATGGGTGTTGGATATGGATTTGAGTGTCATTTTTGCTTTTTGGTGTGTTTCAATTTTATTTGTTTTGACACCAGGTGCAGATTGGGCTTATGCAATTTTAGCAGGAATAAAAGGGCAGTTTGTCATTACGGCGGTGATGGGATTGGTGTTGGGTCACTTAATCGCTATTTTATGTGTTGCAGCTGGTGTTGGCACTTTACTTAACCATTATCCTATTCTTTTAAGTACCATGACGATTGCAGGTGCTTGTTATTTGTTTTGGATGGGCGTAAATCTGTTCATTCATCCTGCCACCATTTCAACTGAGATTAAACCAACTCAGAAACTTGAATCTGCTCAATCGTGGTTGATTAAGGGGGTGGGGATTAGTGGATTAAACCCTAAAGTGCTGTTGTTGTTCTTTGCTTTATTACCCCCATTTATCCATCCCAAAGTCGCACTTTCTCCAACAGCACAAATTATTGTGTTAGGAATGATTCATTTGCTAAGTTGTGCTGTAGTTTATATTTTGGTTGGAATCGCAGCGAAGAAATTATTAAGTACACGACCTCAAGCTGTAAAAATAGTCAGTCGTATTTCTGGTAGCTTAATGATTCTGATTGCCATGCTGTTGGTTATGGGGCAGGTTTGATTGACTTTATCTATTTGATATGCAAGTCTTTATGGCTTTGAATCTCTTATAATTGTGTTGTTTAAATTTTGATATATAAAAATAATGGATTCTGGATTTTGTAATTAAAAACTTTATGTGTAAGCTGAGATGATGCATGAACTATACCGATAGAATATTTCCAACCAATAAAGGCTTGACGACTTATCTTGATGAATTAATTGCTAAAAACTATCAAATTCCGACCTTTCAACGTGATGTGGTTTGGGAGCAAGAAAATGTTAAGAAACTTTGGGATAGTATTTATAAGTTTTACCCGTTAGGCAGCATTTTAATTTGGAAAACTGATTTAAAGTTGCAAAATCATAGACAAATTGGTGGGCATCAAATTACAGACACAAATTTTAGCAGAACAGAATACCAATATATTTTAGATGGGCAGCAGCGAACTACCTCGCTGTTAACTTCTTTATATGGTGGAAGCATAGAGAGTCGTTCTAATTTTGATCCAACACTTTATATTGATTTAACCATCAAAATGGACGGTGATACAGATGATGAAAGTTATCGCAATCGTTTTTTGTTTTGGACAGATATTGATGATAGATATGGGGAAATTAAATCAAATATTGGTAAGAAAAAACGATTTGAAGAAGGGTTAATTGTAAAGTTAATTGACATAAAAAATAATTTTACGACAGTTCAGACGAGAGTGTTTGGTAGTTCTGTAGTGAAGCAGGATTTCAATCACCCAATTTTAAATGAATTAGCAAAGATCAAAGGTGTCCTTGATAACTATAGAATTTCATTTGTTGAGGTTAAGGGTATTCAGGTTTCTGAAGTTTGCCAGATTTTTGAAAGAATTAATCAGGCAGGAAAGCCCCTAAACATTTTTGATATTGTGGTTGCAAAAACATTCAAACCACTAGTTTTTCAGGAAAATAATACAATTGCAGATAAAGGGTTTTATCTTCGTGAATTAATTGATAATTTTAGGGAACTTAATAATAGTGATTTTTTGAAAATTAGTGATTTAGATTATTTGCAAATTCTAGCGGTAATTATTAACCAAGATATTGCTAACAGTGGTATTAGAAATATTACAGATAGATATCTGAATGAGATAAAAGCAGAACAAATTTTAGCAGTTTGGGATGAAGCAAAAAAAGCAATTTTGAAAACATTCGATTTTTTTGAAAATCATTTGCATATTAAAACACCATATTTAATCCCATTCCGTTATTTTTACTTTACACTGACGGCTTATTTTTTTAAAAATGATGCCCCTGATTATAGTTTATTGAAAAAATATTTTTGGTACAGTAGTTTTCATAATGATGATTTGTTAGGTAATACAACACAGTTATTTCAACATATTGACTTTTTAAAGAAATGGAAAAATGGTGAAACAGTTGTATTTGAACGATTTTTATTAGATAAGAAAAAGCTTCGCTCTGCTACGTACAGCTCCAAAGGTAGAATGAGCCGAGCCATTTTGGCTTTATATTCCAATGCTCGACCAAAAGATTGGGAATATTGTGACAGAGAGGTCTTAGCCAGAAATTTATTTTTTTCAACAGATAAACCGAATCTGCATCATATTTTCCCGACCAACTCTGAATATGTTTTACAGAATCAGTGTAAAAATAAAATTACGAGTGATAGTTTGATGAATATTGCGTATTTAACGCAAATTACAAATCTTGATATTACTAATAGAAACCCGCTTGAGTATATAAAGGACTATGATAAACCAGAATTTTTGGAAATTATGTCTACACATTTACTTTCAAATGAAATTTTAGATTGGGTAAGAAGTGGAAGTTTACCATCCAATGCGATTGATCAATTTATAGAAAGCCGAGTGAATAATATTTTAGCAGATTTAAAATCTAAGTTACATGGTATAACTTTTGATGAAATCGATACAATGGAAGTAACAGAAGACCTATCCACGGTTTGAATATAGTAATATTGAAGCAGATCATTAAGTCATCTGATCTGCTTAACATTATTTTATAAAACTGCTTTGAGTCGTTTCACCACTTCTTCACATTGTGCTAAATCAGCGACCAATGCCATTCTGACATGACCTTCACCTGGATTACCTTGTTCGGTATCACGAGAAAGATAACGACCCGGTAAAACTTTGATATGGGCTTTTTCTATCAACATTTTGGCAAAAGTTTCGTCATTATCAACTTTCAACCAATAATAAAAACCTGCATCTGGTTTTTGTAGGGGTAATAAATGCCCTAACTCAGATTGGAATAAATCAAATTTGGCACGGTATTGCTGACGGTTTTCTTCCACATGTGCTTCATCATTCCAAGCTGCAATCGAAGCCAATTGATGCTGTACAGGCATTGCAGCACCGTGATAAGTACGATATTGCAAATAAGGTTTTAATAGTGCCGCATCACCTGCAACAAAACCAGAGCGCAAGCCTGGTAAGTTGGATCGTTTTGAAAGCGAATGGAACACGATGCAGTTTTTATAATCATCACGTCCTATTTCAGCACAGACTTCTAAAAGACCAATCGGTGCTTGATCAAACCAAAGCTCTGAATAACATTCATCAGAAGCAATCACAAAACCATATTGATCAGACAGCGCAATCAATTTTTTAAACTGTTCTTTTGAAAGTACTGTCCCTGTCGGATTACCCGGTGTACAAACGAATAATAATGCTGTTTTTTCCCAGACTTCCGCAGGAACAGCATCAAAGTCGCCTAAATAACCATTTTCTTCTGTGCAATTGATAAAATAAGGCTTTGCACCTGCAAGCAATGCTGCACCTTCATAAATCTGATAGAATGGATTCGGCATCACGATATAAGGTGCATCTTCACGTTTAATCAAAGCTTGTACAAAGGAGAAAATGCCTTCACGTGTACCAGAAACGGGCAGGATATGATTTTCCGCACTAATATGATTCAGCTTGAAACGATTGGTGAGCCACTGTGCAATACTTTGGCGCAGCTCAGGTAAACCCTTACTATTTGGATAAGTCGATAGATGCGCAAAATTATCAATGATTGCTTGTTTAACGAACTCTGGTGCAGGATGTTTCGGTTCACCAATTGATAATGGAATCAATGGCAAATCGGCAGGCTGCACATCTTTAAAAAGTTGATTTAACTTTTCAAAAGGATAGGGATGCAATAAAGACAAACTAGAGTTCATTTAAACAATTACCGAAAATAAGAATAACAAATCCCCTGAGAGACGACTAAAGCATCGCAACTCAGGGGGGATTCAGGGATGTTTTAAGATGGATTACAAATTTGATTCGATGCCTCATCTAAAGCTGCTTTCAACGTTTCCGCAAAAGCTTTCACTTCTTCACGGCTAAGTAATATACCGTTTTTCTTGGTGACAAAGAAAATATCTTCAGCTCTTTCACCTAGTGTCGCAATTCTTGCTGAGTGAATATCTAGACCCTGCAACATAAACAAAGCCCCAATCCGAGCTAACAAACCCGGTTGGTCAAGTGTTGAGATCTCAACCATATGTTGTTGTAACGTCGGATTCAGTACGATATCCACGGTATTTTGTACATCGAAATGACGTAAATGACGTGGAATGCGGCGTTGCATAATACCCGGATATTGATCTGAATGGCTGAGTGCATCTACAAGAGCAGCTTTCACTTTACGTTCACGATCAGGGTCAGTGAGTAATGTGCCAAAACGATCAAGGACTAAGTAGGTATCTAAACTAAATGAGGTGGTTGCAGTAATAATTCTTGCATCTTGAACATCAAGATTCATGCGGTCTAATACGGCAACCGTGGTTGCAAATAAGTTTGGTTGGTCACGGGTATAAATAAAGATCTGAACCGCGTCCTCAGCCGCATTACGGTGTGCACGTAATAAAACCAAAGGCTCAGGGTTGTCGCCGTGTTGCAAAATTGCTTGGGTATGCCATGCAATTTCATTGGCTGATTCTTTAACAAAGTATTCATCACCAAGCTCTTGCCAAACTTTTTCGACTTCAGCGAGAGAGAAGTTATTAACCAATAATTCACTTGCAGCAAACTTGGTGTCTTCAATCAACATTTGATAGTCAACAGGACGACCCAAGCCTGAACGAATCACATCACGTGCATAGGTATACAATTGGCGCATTAAAGAAGCACGCCATGTATTCCACAGTTTTGGATTGGTGGCATTAATATCAGCGACCGTCAAAGTGTATAGGTAGTCCAGATGCTCCATATCACCGACTTTTTCGGCAAATTCTTTGACTTCATCTGGATCAGAAATATCTTTTTTCTGTGCAGTGAGCGACATGAGCAAATGATTGTTAATCAGCCATGCCACCAGTTTGCACTCACGTTCTGTAAAACCATGCGTGCGACAGAACTCGATTGCATCCAGTGCGCCTAACTCACTGTGATCACCGCCACGACCTTTGGCAATGTCATGGAAAATCGCTGCCATATAGACAATGTCATGGCGAGCAATACGTTGGAATACTGAACTGACCACAGGGAATTCTTTGGCAAATTCAGGTTCTTTAAAACGACTCAAATTGCGTAGTAATAATAAGGTGTGTGCGTCAACGGTGTAGATATGGAACAGATCATATTGCATCAGTCCCGTAATTTGTCCGAAAGCAGGAATGTAATTGCCTAGAACGCCGTAACGCTTCATCGCCACCATCGTGTCGTATAGATGGGGTGAGCGGATAATTGACATAAATAGGGCTTGATGTTCTGGATTGTCTCGGAATCTTTGGTCAATCCGTTTTGCAGCAAGAACAAGTAGACGTAAAGTACGGGCACGGATGCCTGCAATTTCAGGTCGATTTGCCAAAAGATAGAATAATTCTAAAATGGCAATTGGTTCTTCTGAAAATACTTTATGATGCTGTACCGCAAGTTTGCCATCTACAATTTTAAAATGATCATTGATGTCGATAATTTGACGTTCATAATCGGGTAGGCGAGGCGTAATGACCGACTCATTGAAATAGGCAAGTAGCATTTCATTGAGGGTTGAAACTTGTTGGGCTGTTCGATAATAACGTTTCATGAACTGTTCAACTGCAAAGTTAGCATGTTGACCTTCTTCACGAACATAACCAAATTTAGCTGCAATATCACGTTGATATTCAAACAATAAACGGTTTTCATCTCGTTTAGCAATACGGTGTAAATGGGTTCTGATTTCCCATAAGAAACTTTCCGCTTCCTCAAGCACACCCAATTCGAATTCGGTAATAAAACCTAGATGTACCAAATCATAAATGCGATTGACACGGAAATGACGTTTGGCAATCCAACCAATTTGATTAATATCACGGATACCACCAGGTGCATTTTTAATATCAGGTTCTAAATTACTTTCGGTATTGTTGTGCTGAGCATAACGCTTGGTTTGTTCTGCCATTTTGGCATCATAGAAGGTTTTATCCGTCCATGTTTGCGCAACGATACGGCGTGGCCATTTCGCCAGTTGTTCATTGCCTGTGATTAAACGTGCTTCAATCAGGGTTGATGCAACGGTTAAATCATTGCTTGCTTGTTCAACACAGTTTTGAATCGTACGAACACTAATTCCTGGTTTGAAATTACCGACATCCCATAAAGAAGAGATAAAAGTAGAGATCAGTTTTTCTTGTTCTTCACTAATTTCATCTTCAGATAAAATCATAATGTCGGTATCGGAATAGGGCAGCATTTCACGGCGACCATATCCTCCAACTGCAAATAAACCTAATTCGGTCTGATTTAATTCAGCATGATTCCATAGAAAAACTAAAGCTTCATCAATCGAATTAGATCGGGCCTTAATCACTTCACGAATGGTTTGCCCATTTTCATAGCTCTCTTGTAATTGCTTTTCTACATCTGTTCGCCATTGGTTAATGGCTTTAATATCATGATGACTCGTGACATAGTTCAACAAAGGAGATGTATTGATCATGAAAATGGGTCTACTCAATTTAGGTTAAGAGTTCGTTTGTACAATCACTTGGTCAGCAGCTTGTTTTGCTAGCTCACGGGCGAGGTCTGTCGTTTCAGCACGGGCAGTTGCAACCCCCATACGACGGCGTTTAAAGCCTTCAGGCTTACCAAATAAACGTAAGTCAGTATTTGGATTGGTTAAAGCAAGATTCACGCCAGTAAAGCTGAGGTTATTTGCATCTACACCTGCATAAATCACGGCACTTGCCGCAGTACTATGGCGAGCTGTATTGACAGGCAAACCTAAAATAGCACGTGCATGCAATTCAAATTCACTTTGGAATTGTGAAGCTAAAGTCACGAGACCTGTATCATGTGGGCGAGGAGAGACTTCGCTAAACCAAACTTTATCACCTTTGATAAATAGTTCTACCCCAAAGATACCACAGCCACCTAATGCTGTTGTTGCTTTGTGTGCAATACGTTTTGATTCTTGCAATGCTGCCGCTGTCATTGGTTGAGGCTGCCAGCTTTCAACATAGTCGCCCGCATCTTGACGGTGTCCAATTGGATCACAGAAATGAGTTTCGATTTCGCCTGTCTGTGGGTTTTTTGCACGGACTGTTAGTAGGGTGATCTCAAAATCAAAATCAATTTGTGATTCAATAATCACCGTGCCTTGATTGACACGACCGCCTTGCATTGCATATTCCCAAGCGGCATCAACTTCATCAAAGCTTTTGACACGTGATTGACCTTTACCTGATGAAGACATCACAGGTTTTACAAAGTTTGGATAACCAATGTCATCACATGCAGCACGGAAGCTTTCTAAAGTATTGGCAAAGCGATAAGCAGAGGTGGGTAAACCGAGTTCCTCAGCAGCTAAACGACGAATCCCTTCGCGGTTCATTGTCAGATTCACTGCCTTAGCTGATGGAATGACCGTCGCCGTTTGACTTTGCTCAATTTCCACGAGCACTTCAGTTGCAATTGCTTCAATTTCAGGAACGATTAAATTGGGTTTAATTGTTTCTATGAGTTGTTTCAACTCAGTTGGATCAGCCATATTCAAGGTATAAGAGAAATGCGCAACTTGCATCGCTGGCGCATGATCGTAACGATCCGCAGCATGAACTTCGACACCTAAGCGTTGTAAAGAAATCACAACTTCTTTACCAAGCTCCCCAGAACCTAACAGTAAAACCTTAAATGCAGAAGATTGAAGTGGAGTTCCAAGAGTGACGCTCATGCGTGTAATCCTATCCTAAGTAATTTGTAGTTAAGCATAGCAGAACTTTTTACTGAATTAAGCTTGTCTGATACAAAAAAAACATGGTTTTGTTAGACAAAAAAATTGAATAACAACAATGCTGCTCTGTTTAAACATTGACTTGATAGTTAAGTTGCAATTCATCTGCATTTTGACCACGGATTCCCCAATTTGATTTTGGTGTTTCAAAAATTGTAATTTCAATATCTTGAGGGGAAATACCGCATTGTTGTTGGATATTAGAAAAGATGGTTTGAATGAAATGTTTTTTCGCAGCGATAGTTCTGCCCTCGAACATTGAAATTTCAATAATCAAATAATGTTCACTTCGGTCATTTGGATAAATAAAATCTTCTGTTGCCAACGCAATAAAGCGCTGAAACTTCTTCTCTTTAGGATAGTTCAAGCTTGTGACCAGTGCTTGATGAATAGCATCTGACAATTGACTTCTAAATTGTTGAATCGTTTGATGTAGTGCATAAATTTTGATTTGAGACATAAATAAGTTATTCCAAAATTAAGATTAGAAATTTTGATTCACATTATATTTTTATTTCACCACTTTAAATGATATTGGCATTAAATCAATTCTTTAGAACGTAGATTGTTCTATGCGATAAATAAGTAACAATGATTGAGTATTGTCGCTGAATTGACTAGCATAATGCCCAAATGTTTCATTGGCGATTTGATATGTTTAATACAAAAACTCATGTAGCAACAATCATGTTGTTCAGCAGCCTTTTATTGACTGCATGTGATCATTCAAGCAATGAGCCAGAGAAAAAAGTGGAGATTAAACCAGCGCCAAAACTTAATAATGATGCAACGACGTATGCACGCGCTGCTTGGAAGTTAATTAATCAAATTGATTCAATTGTTTATAATAGACAAACTGCTGAGATTGAAGAAAAAGTTAGAAAACCTTTGCGTCAGCTCAGTACTGATTGGCGAATTAATGTGAAGATGACTGATTCTGTGACTGAAGGGAAATATGCGCTGTGTCGTAAAGTTTTGACTAGTCTTGATACTTGGGCAAGGGATGTAAAAGATAATTCGAGTTCATCGGCTCAAAAGCAAGCTGACTACGAACGAGACAAGCTACAGTGTAAAGATGCAATTGATAATCCAGCTTTAGGAAATACATCGCCTAAATAGGAGTGAAAAATGTATCTTCGTATCTTATCGGTTTTCTTGATTTTATTTGGCTTATTGGGAATAAACACTGGTTATGCCCAAGTAGATTTTCATCTTGCATATCAGGTGAAAATGCCGAATACGAAGCTTGTACATTTTTCTAATGATAGTTCATTTAGATTTGTTAGCCCGTCACCATTTTTTACTGCTCATGAGTTAGTGAATGCAAAAGCTATTCTTGTTGAAGGCAGGGCTGTTGTTGAAATCGAAATTTCAGCTTCTGCTCAGAAAAAGTATAATCAATTGGTCAACAGGAATATAGAAAGCCAAGATCAAGGTCTATTTAATCAATTAATTGGTTTAGGCATCATGATTGATGGACAGCCAGCGAAGGTTATACAAGGGATTTATAGACCTATTTCAGATCAAAAATTATGGTGTTTTTTGGTTGATGATCGTTTACCCCCTAACGAACAATTTCGTCAGGCTAATAAAATTGTGAAAAAAATAAAATTGGTCAAAGCTTCACATTGAAATCATCTAATTTGGAATTTATTCTAGCTTTAAGCTTAAACATGATGTCATTTCGATAAGAAAGCGAGATGATGAATCTCGCTTTTGCTGGTTAAAGCTATCATAGGGGATAGTCTATGAGGTTTTACCTGTTTTTGCTGCTTCCTGTTTAGTTTGTGTCGTTGGTGTGCTTGCTACTTTTTTAGTATCCGATGACATTTTCATGCTGTCATGTTTCATCGTGTCTTTTGCTTTCGTTGTTTCTTTTTGGGTTTTTACGACATTTGCTGCTACACACTTGCCACCTTTATGGTTTGGCCCTGTACCACCTTGTAATTGAGTTCCTTTCGGGCAAGCAAATGCACTTGCACTTAATATGGTGAATAAGCCTGCTGTTAGAATTGTTGCGACTTTTTTCATGATTGTCATCTGAATGAGCTAAGCGATAGTGCTTAGTATTAATCTAGACGAGTTTATAACAACAAAGCAGAATTATTTTGTGAATAATTTTAATTGATGTGTAGTGTTTTATCGTGAGAGTTTATCTTTTAATTTATGTTTAAGATTAACAAGATATTGCAATGAAGAAGGCGATAGCTAAACTTTAAAATAAGATAAAATCATAGCGATATTTTTTATTCTTTTAAATAACCAACGATGGCTAATTTTTTTAACTTTTCAAGATCAAGCACCTCTATTTTTTTAAAGCCAAGTTGAATGATCCCTTGTTTTTCAAACACGTTCAATTCTTGATTCACTGTTTGTCTGGAAATCGTCAGCATATTGGCAAGTTGATCTTGTGAAATTTGAATATTGAAATCTTGAATAGAAGAACGGTTGCCATAGCCTTCAAGTATAAATAACAAGCGTTGTGCAAGACGCTGGCTGATACTTTGAGTCTGAATTGCAATTTGTTCTAAAAAGACATAACGAAGTTTTTGACTGGTGAGCAATGCAAAGTAGTACCAGTAATAAGGATTTTGGAGTAGAAATGCATTAAGTGGTTGTGCTGGAATCTGTAAAACGATACTTTTTTTAAGTGCAATTGCATCATGAGAGCGCGGTTTTTGGTCGATTAGAGAAATCTCACCAAACCACATGATAGGTTCGGCAATTGCAGCAATTGCTTCATTCCCATTGACGTCGATATAGCCCAAACTAATCGATCCTTCAAGCACACCATAAACACCATCAAAAATGTCTTGGGCATGAAACACGGCAGTGTTTTTTTCTATGCTATGTTTTTTACCATGTTCAATAATAAAGTTTTGGAATGGTTCAGCGAGGTGGCTAAACCAAGAATTTTGCTGCAAATTTTTAATATAAATTGCATCTAACACAACATTTCCTTTGTAAAAAAAATCTATTTGTCAGCTATATGACAACTTCATCCAATCATTTCTTATAGATTAACAGCATAAACTAATTATATGAGGAATGAGCAATGACAAATTTGGAACGTCAACTCAGCCAATATGCTGCTTATCATTTAGATCGAAATAATATTATGACCCATTTTGTGGGGATTCCTTTAATTGTTTTCTCAATCTTATGTTTAACTGCACGAGCAGGCGTCGAAATATCAGGTTTTCCTATGACATTGGCAATGCTGCTCATGGTTTTAAGTAGTATTTATTATCTTACACTCGATAAGCTATTTGGCGCTTTAATGCTGCTTTTGTTGGTATTGGCTTATCCTTTTGCGGTAAAAATTGCGGCTTTATCCATGTGGAGTTGGTTAGGTGCTAGCATTGGTATTTTTGTTGTAGGCTGGGTCTTTCAGTTTGTGGGACATTATTTTGAAAAGAAAAAACCAGCATTCGTTGATGATCTGATTGGTTTGGCAATTGGCCCATTGTTCGTTTTAGCTGAGTTTGTATTCTTACTAGGTTTCCGTAAACCATTACATCAGCGTATTTTGAAAGAAGCTGAAAGCAAACGTGCAGCGATGGATATGAAAGTCCAAACAGCATCTTAAGCCCTAGATGATTTTAAAAGAGCCGAGATCATTTAGATTTCGGTTTTTTTATTGCAATAAATAGATCATTTAAAATATGCGATCAGCTTGTTATGCTGAATGGTCTTTAACCCAAGATTTATATTTAAAAGCAAATGACAGGACTTTACGAATATTGGTCATTACCGCACAAGTTAAGTATTAAATGTCCATCATGTCAGCGCAAAGCGAGTTTTGAATTTGCTCGATTAGCCAAGATTCAACTCAAAAAAGATATCGAGTATTTTCAGCAACATTCAGATTTTGAATATCAGCGTTTTCAGGATAGCTGTGGTGGTTATTGGAATGCTGCTTTTTACTATCCTAATTTATCGGTTGATCTTCAGCAGATTCACGATTTACCTGAGACTTATGATGTACAAAAATGGTCTGTGCCTTATTCTTCAATGAATAGAGGAGGAGTGGTGTGTGAATCTTGTGGTTGTCGTCAAAAACATGAACTGAATTGGCCGAATGATGCTTATTATGTGGTGATGTATAGACAACAAGTGCTATGGGCATTTCATCGTGAAGCGGCGATTGATCTCTATGACTATTTAAAAGAAGATTTACGCGATCATAAAAAATATCGCCACTCCTTCTTTTTATTGCATATCCCGACGATTTTTAAACAGAAGAAGGCAAGGGTGCAGGTGACCAAACAATTACAGAAATTATTAAAAAATCAGTAAGACGAGATGACTGATTTTTAGTGTCATTTTAGGCGTAAACTGCAACAAATTCTTTGATGATTTGAACAATCAGTTGCGGTTTTTCTCGATGGGGAACATGCCCACACGCTTCAATCAAATGTAATTCAGCATCCGCATAGTGGGCTAATCGTTCAGGTTGCGCTAAGCTGCCGTATTCATCATTGTGGCCATGAATGGCGAGCAATTTTTTTTGTAATGCTTTGAGGTCATTGTCTAGAGTCCAATTGCGAAATGCAGGTGAAAGCCATGTTTCAGTCCAAGCATCTAAAACCCATTGTGCTTTTTCTGCATGATATTTTTTGAGTCTCTGCAATTGTTCAGGCTGTTGGAACATCTGTTTTGCATCAGAAACGGCATCTAAGGTCTTTTGTTCAATATATCCCTGAGCTGCTTCCGTAATCACTGCAACGCATTTGAATGGATATTGAGCTGCAAAGCTGACCGCCATACCACCACCAACACTATGACCCAGCGCAATCACTTGTGAGATTTCAAGCTGATCTAAAAGTTCAGCAGCAACAAGAGCTTCTTGTTGGATAAAATTGGTAGAGAGTTGTGTGTCGCTTGCATCAGATTGTCCAAAGCCGTGACGGTCATAGGCAATAATCATACGATTAGTTTCGATGCAAAGTTGTTCAGGAAAATCGCGCCATAGTTGCACACAGCCTAAAGAGTCATGGAATAATAGAATCGGAATTTGTTTACTTGGCTCAGTCTGTTGTGGCTGCCATCTCTTTACAAAGAGATTGCCTTGTCGGGTAGATATGATTTTTTCAACTATTTCACAGTGTTGCATGGCAAGATGATCCAAATGTATAAATTAATATCAGAATAGTGAAAACCATTGTGTGATATAGATATAATCATGACGATCAATAGTCTGATCGTGCCATATCGAAATGAAAAGAGTTGCAATTCTTGCTTATGACGGATGTTGGGCAATGAGCCTGATGATGGCTAAGGATTTTTTTCATGTCGTGGCTTTATTGGAAGCGCGACAGGGTCAGGTTGCAACATACCAAGTTGAAATTCTGAGTATTGATGGATTAGCGAAGCAGAGTGCAAGTGGAACACAGATCGATGTCGATGGGCATATCATGCTAGATCGCATTTATGATTTGGTGATTATTCCTGGTTTTGAGGGGAAGCAGTTAGCAACATTAACATTACAAAGCCATGATTTAGTGCTGTGGATTAGACGTTTAATACAACAGCAGATTGCTATTTTAGCTGTTACAACGGGTGTTTATTTTATTGCAGCAACTAAACTTGCTGATCACATACTGTTAGCAACCCATTGGGCTTTTATTCGTGAGCTAAATGGTTTATTTCCTAGTTGTTCATTTACTAAAAATCGAAATTATCTACACGCAGGATCGATCTATAGTACAGGGACATTATTGGGCACGTTTGACGCTTTATTGGGCATTGTTGCACAGCACAAAGGGGACTATTTTGCGCAATTGTGTGCAAGCCATTTATTAATGACCTCGCCGCAATCACTGAATCCCGTATTACCGATGTATCGTAACCATTGTGATGAAGCCGTATTACAAGTACAAGATTGGCTAGATGAACATTGTGCTGCGGAAAACCGCATTGCCGATTTGGCTCAGCAATTTAACTTTAGTGAGCGAAATTTAAAACGGCGTTTTCAATTGGCGACGCAGATTTCACCCAATCAATATTTGCAACAGGTGAGAGTTGATAAAGCCAAAAAGTTATTATTAACCACAGATATGACTATTCAGCAAATTGCTTATGAAGTGGGTTATGAAAATGTGAGTTTTTTTATTCGAATATTTAAAAAGGTCACAGCTTGTACACCGACGCAATGGGTCAAATAAATGATTGAATCGTTGTTTGTGATTTACCTAAAGATTTTGATTGATACATGAGCTGATCTGCGGTCTTGGTTGCATCTTCTAGGTTTTCTGGCAATTCGGATAAAATGGCTAAACCCATACTAAAATCAACGCCATATTTTTGATTTAAGCCACTTTCTGCAAATAAGGTTCTGAGGCGTTGGTCACACAAATGTGCTTGAGTTTCATCAGCATCCAATAAAATAATTGCAAATTCATCACCGCCTAAACGTGCAATAATGTCTGATGAACGGCAGGCTTTTTTTAGAACTTGCGAAAATTGTAACAGAACTTCATTTCCACGATGATGTCCATGTCTGTCATTGACGGCTTTAAAACCATCAAGATCAATAATGCCAACAGCGAAAAGTGACTGTTTGCGAAAATTCAATTTACGTAAAATACGATATTCAATATCGAAGGCACGGCTATTATCGAGTGATGTAAGCTGGTCTTTCATCGCTAAATTTTTCATTTCCTGCCAGTTTTTTCGAACATGGATCAGCAAAAATGCAACAATTGAAAAGAAGCCTAAACGAACGAAAGCATTCCAAAAAGGGATAAATGTATTGGAATAAGGATGACCTGCATGAATGTCTGCAACCAACCAAGTCATACCTGAAAGCAGAATGGTCAACACAGTGATCTTATATTGGTCGTACCATGCTGCAATTGAAACAGGCAGTAAATAGAACACCGAGAACGAATATTCATAACCTGTCGCCAAG
Organism: Acinetobacter tjernbergiae DSM 14971 = CIP 107465; assembly: GCF_000374425.1. Taxonomy (GTDB): domain Bacteria; phylum Pseudomonadota; class Gammaproteobacteria; order Pseudomonadales; family Moraxellaceae; genus Acinetobacter; species Acinetobacter tjernbergiae. The sequence continues at coordinate 23,367 of NZ_KB894379.1, forward strand.
TCAATCATACCAAGTACAGCAGTGATGAGCAGAATCAACAACCACCGTATCATTGGATTATGCGCGAATAATCGTCCTAGTGTTTTTTCCATAGTGCCTTTATATTGAAATAATTACACGTTAAAACGGAAGTGTAATACATCGCCGTCTTGAACGACATAGGTTTTACCTTCTAAACGCCATTTACCTGCTTCTTTCGCGCCATTTTCACCGTTGTATTGAATGAAGTCATCATAAGCAATACATTCTGCACGGATAAAGCCTTTCTCGAAGTCAGTGTGAATCACACCCGCCGCTTGAGGTGCAGTTGCACCGACTTTAACTGTCCAAGCGCGAACTTCTTGTACGCCCGCAGTGAAGTACGTTTGTAAGCCAAGTAAGCTATAACCTGCACGAATTACGACGTTTAAGCCTGGTTCTTCCATGCCCATCGCTTCCAAGAATTCAGCGCGATCTTCATCTTCTAATAATGAAATCTCAGCTTCGATCTGGTTGCAAAGGGGAACAACAATGGCATTTTCTTCAGCAGCAAGTTTTTTTACTGCATCAAGATGTGGGTTGTTTTCAAAACCATCTTCTGCCACGTTGGCGATATACATGGTTGGTTTAAGTGTCATTAAACCAAAACCACGAACAGCTTTGCGTTCGTCGTCAGAAAGGTCAGCGGCGCGAGCTGGTTTACCTTCATCTAATAATGGTTGAATTTTTTCTAAAGCTGCTTTGGTTGCAATCGCGTCTTTGTCGCCACCTTTTGCTGCTTTAGTTAAGCGTAATAATGCTTTTGCAACGGTATCAAGGTCAGCAAGTGCAAGTTCAGTGTTAATGGTTGCGATGTCATCTAATGGATCAATTTTACCATTTACGTGAATGACGTTTTCATCTTCGAAGCAACGAACTACGTGGGCAATGGCATCTGTTTCACGGATGTTGGCAAGGAATTGGTTACCCAAACCTTCACCTTTTGATGCACCAGCAACCAAACCTGCGATATCAACGAATTCCATCGTGGTTGGGATAACACGTTGCGGTTTAACAATTGCTGTAAGTTTGTCTAGGCGTGGGTCTGGAACAGGGACAATACCTGTATTCGGTTCAATGGTACAGAACGGAAAGTTTTCAGCTGCAATCGCTGCCTTTGTTAATGCATTAAACAATGTAGATTTACCTACGTTTGGCAGACCAACAATACCGCAATTAAAACCCATGAAACCACTCACAAATGTGTTATTTAAAAATTGCTGCTGATTTTACATGAAAGCCATGACAAAGTCAGGTCATGGCGAGTGCGGATTTTTATTTCGAGCTTAAACTTTGCGTTTATCGAGCTGTTTGGCAATATTATCGCCTGTCGTTTGTACCAACATGACCAAAACGATCAGGACTAAAATCACCGCCAGCATCACTTGCATATCAAAACGTTGATAGCCGTAACGATAGGCAATATCGCCCAAACCACCAGCACCGATCGCACCTGCAATGGCAGAAGAACTGATCATGGTGACAATAGTCACGGTAAAACCTGCAACAATCCCCGGCAAAGCTTCAGGAAGCAATACATGCCAAAGAATCTGCTTGCAGTTACAGCCCATCGCTTGTGCAGCTTCAATCAAACCTTGATCAACTTCACGTAGGCTGACTTCGGCAATACGGGCAAAGAACGGAATTGCAGCAATGGTTAAGGGCACAATTGCCGCCAAGACGCCATAACTGGTGCCGACAATCCATCGAGTAAACGGAATCAATGCCACCATTAAAATCAAAAAGGGCACAGAACGGGTAATGTTGATGACCCAGCCTAAGGATTGATTAATTTTCTTGGATGGATAAATACCAAAATCTGCGGTACTGACCAGAATCAGGGCAATCGGTAGACCAATCAAAAAAGCAATGATGGCAGAAACACCGACCATGATTAAAGTATCGGTCGTGCCTGTCAGTAACAGATCAATGAGTTGATTGTACATAACCGATCACCTCAAGTTGTGTTATTGCAGGATGTTTTTCAGATTGTGAGTGGTTTAGATTAAATTCGAGATTGCGAATCCCGATGATCAGTGAGCCGATGGTTCGTCGTTGGATGCTATCAATTTGACTATGATAGACCTGAACGGGGCTATTAAAACCATCCAATAGTTCATATAAATCAGGCACCGATTTCGATTCACTGACATATTTCAATTTTAAAATCTGATGCGTACTCTCAGGCAGAATGGTTTGGCACAACTCAAAGGGTAAATTCACCTGTTCAAAGTTGAGTAATTCCTGCGTGATCTGTTGTTGCGGATTGGAAAATACTGACCAGACTTGCCCAGACTCGATAATCTCACCCTGATCAATCACGATCACCTGATCACAAATCTCTTGAATGACTTGCATTTCATGGGTGATCAAGACAATGGTTAAACCGAGGTCTCGGTTGATCTGTTTTAATAAGGCCAAAATATTGGCCGTGCTTTCTGGGTCGAGAGCTGAGGTGGCTTCATCACAAAGCAGGATTTCAGGCTGAGAAACCAAGGCCCGCGCGATACCGACACGTTGTTTTTGTCCCCCAGACAGTTGAGCAGGGTAATCATGTCGCTTTGCCTCTAAGCCAACCAGCGTCAGTACCTCACTGACCCGTTGTTCGATCTCAGCTTTGTCATAACCCGCAATACGGAGTGGCAAAGCCACGTTTTCCCACACTGTTTTCGCAGACATTAAATTAAAATGCTGAAAAATCATGCCGATTTTTTGCCGAGTTTTGATCAACTCGGCATGGCTGAGTTCAGCAATATTTTGCTGATGAATTAGAATACTGCCTGTATCAATCGACTCTAAGCCATTTAAGGTACGTAGTAGGGAGGATTTACCTGCACCGCTTTTTCCGATGATCCCAACAATCTGTGCTTTGGGAATATCGATATTAATCTCTTTTAAGGCATGTAAGCGTTGGCCCTGTACATCATAAAACTTATTTAAACCGCGTATTTTCAGATGCGGGACTGAAAAATCGACCTGTGAACCAAAACTCACCATGATTGTTCTCCTTATTTCCAGCCTGGGAACCATAACGTTGGACCAAAATCACTATCCAAGGCTGCTTTGACTTTCGGTGAATTTTGATAAATCTCAACAAACTTCTGTAGTTTGTTGTCTTTGTCCTGATAGTCATCACGCACCACAAATAAAATCGCATAACGTTTATTGGTGTTGTCATCAAACAATAAGGCGCTCTCAGGATCCGCCGTTTTGGCTAAACGTAAGTAATGTGGATAGCCAAAAGCGAGATCAACATCATCAATGGCGCGTGCAGTTTGAGGGCCTTCAACTTCGGTAAATTTCAGGTTCTTCGGATTCGCGGTGATGTCTTTCAGTGCAGAAAGGTGATTATTGCTGTCTTTCAGTTCAATCAGTTTGGCTTCTTGCAATAGCAATAAAGCACGTCCTTGATTCACAGGATCATTCGGAATGGCAACTGTTGCACCATTCGGGAGTTCATCAAAACTTTTATATTTTTTTGAATACAGTCCAACATGTGAGGCCGCACCCGCAGCAAATGACTTTAATTTAAAGCCAGTTTCTTTAATGGCATTATCCAAAAAAGGTTGATGCTGGAAAAAGTTCGCATCAATATCGCCATGATTCAAACTGATGTTTGGGGTATTCCAGTCGGAAAACTCGACCAATTTGACATTCAAACCTTGCAGTTTGGCTTCATCCGCTGCAACTTGCAGTGGATGGGCAAAAGATGGGCTAATCCCAATCACCAGTTCACTGCTATGGTTCTGTCTTTGTTTATTCCAAATCAATAAGGCAATAATTGCGACAACAACGACAAGGCCAATACCAAGCCATTTTTTAGAGGCTGTTTGAGCCATATATTTCTCCAATTCTTTTCTTAAATGTTAAGCACTAATTTCTTCAATTATTTTTAGGTCATCTGCGTTGTTATGCGGTCTACATCGGAACTGATCAGCAGGATGGCTTGCAGCTAAATGATTGCCTTGGGCAAACAATTTGTTTCGCAGTGAACCTGTGGCATATTCAGTTTTATAACGTCCATGTTGCTGTAACTCAGGGATCACCAGTCGAATAAAATCATGATGTGATTCAGGTGCAACCGTACGAGTCAGGTTAAAACCATCAATGCCCGTTTGATCGAGCAGCTCAATGAGATATTCCGCAACTTCAACACCACTCCCTACAATCAGGGGATAACGTCCGCCTAAAACATGCTGTGCTTTCAGGTCATTTTTGCTGATGCGCTGTTCTTTAAATTTCTCATTGACGGAAGCAATGCTGTTGCTCTTTTGATAAGGAATCGCTTCATCATCTGCAAACTTGGCAAGATCAATGCCGACGGAACTGGCATAATGTGCTAAACCTGCTTCTGGGCTGGCATATTGGCGATATTCAGCCAGTTTCTGTTGAGCAAGTTCATGTGTTTCAGCCACAATCACGGTAATGCCGACAAAGATTTTAATCGCATCTTCATCTCGACCTTGCTGCTGTGCTTGTAGTCGTATCTTATTAACTTGCTGACGAATTTTTTCAGGCTGATCACCGCCAATAAAAATACATTCCGCATGACGTGTTGCAAATTGCAAACCTTTCGGTGATGCACCTGCTTGGAAGAGTGTTGGCGTACGCTGCACCGAAGGTGCAACCTGAAATACGCCTTGGCTCTGGTAATATTGTCCTTGATGATTGATTGAGTGGACTTTGTTCGGGTCAGTAAAAACGCGCTGTTGTTTATCTTTCTTTAAGGCATCATTTTCCCAAGAGCCTTCCCAATATTTATAGCAAAGCTGTAGAAACTCCTCGGCTTGATCATAACGGGCATCGTGATCTTTTAAGCCTTTTTGCCCAATCAAACGTTCGGCACTATCCAAATAGCCTGTGACGATATTCCAGCCCAAACGCCCTTGAGTTAAATGATCAAGACTGGCAAATCGCCGTGCAAATTGATAGGGCTGCTCATAGCTTAGATTGACGGTCACGCCAAAACTCAAATTCTGCGTGACCAAAGCCATTGCAGAAATCAGGGTGGAAGGATCATGGCTAGGTAACTGAATCGATTCTTTCAGGGTGAGATCGATGCCATTTTGATAGACATCATAGACCCCCGTAATATCCGCGAGGAATAAGCCATCAAACAAACCTTGTTCTAAAGTTTGTGCCAATTCGGTCCAATAACTCAGCTCATTAAAGCGATGTGATTGATCACGGGGATGCGTCCATAAACCATGATTGATATGACCAACACAGTTCATATCAAAGGCATTTAACAAGATTTTTTTAGCAGTTGTTTGACTCATTACAAAGTCCCCCGACGTGGCGGCAGGACACCATTCAACACATAATTACCGATGAAGTAATATTTCCAGCGTGCAGCATCATGCAAGGTGTGTACACGCGCATTGCGCCAGTGACGATCAAGACCATCAGTACGTTGACTGCCACGACTACCTGCCAATTCAATCAATTTCGATGATGCCTTTAATGCTGTTTCAGTACTATGCGCACGAACTTTGGCGACATCGATTGAAGCCTTGGCTAAGCTTTCAGCATTGAGATCCTGTTTAGCGGCATCTACAGACTTGGCGGCCTGTTTGAGGAGTAATTCGCTGGCTTTGACATCGGTTGCCACACGACCCAGCTCAGACAAGGTTAAAGGGTCTTGGGTGGCGGATTCAATATTGGCATCAATCCAAGGGCGGGCCACACGTACACGTTCTAGTGTTTCTTCAAAAGCAGCACGAGCAATCCCGACTTCAATCGCAGCATGCATAATTTGGGCAAATGGGCCAACCAAAGAGAGCTGCTTAAAGGCGGTATCAAACGGAATCACATCCTCTTTGGTAACAAAGACCTGATTAAATTTGACTGTACCGCTGCCCGTAGTCCGTTGCCCAAAACCAGACCAGTCATCAATTAGTTCTAAACCTTGGCTATCTCTTTGTACAAAGGCTAAAAACTCATTACCTGTTTCATCAAGCACTAAAGTTGGAATACGATGTGCAAACAGGCTACCGGTGCAATAGAATTTTTCCCCTTGAATCAGATAACCGTTTTCGCTTGGAATTAAGGTGGTTTGCTTATGTGCAGAGGTACGTGTTTTAAATTCAGCCAGTGCATTACCAAAACGCGCACCTTGTAATACTTCTTGATAGAGGCATTTCTTTTGCGCGTCTGTACCCGTATTGCGCAACACTTCTAATGCATAAAAATGGTTTTGTGGAATCTGACCGATTGAACCATCCGCACCGCTAAACAGCGCAATGACTTTGGCTACTGTTAGGCTGGAAACCTCTGCACCGCCATACTGCTTAGGTACCGTAATTGCCCATAAACCTGACTGGCTATAGGCTTCGATTTCGGTAAATGGCAAGTTTCGATTGGCATCACGTTCAACTGCCGCTTGTTTAAATTGCTGACTGAGTTGTGTGGCAATTTCCAATGCTTCAGCATCATTTTGGATAATATGTGCTGCTTTAAAATTGGTTTTGGCAAAACCTTGTAATTCTTGATATGAAGTCATGATGATTTGCTCCTTAAATCCAAGCATGGCGAGCAGGGGGTGTACCATTGAGGTAATAGTCACCGATGGCATGGAATTTCCAACGCACAGGATCATGTAAGGTATGTACACGGGCATTGCGCCAGTGTTGATCAAGATTATGTTGGCTTAGGCTGGCACGGCTTCCACCAAGTTCGAGCAGTTTCTCAGAGATATGCAGGGCTGCATCATTGGCATAGATCTTTGCTTCTGCCACTAAAATAGAGGCGCGTGCGGCTTGCTCAGCAGAAATCTCAATGAGTTGATCAAGTTCATCTAGATATTCGGCAGCATCATCCAGTAATAAAATGGCTGCATCGAGCAGGATATTGAGCTTGCCGACCTCTTGCAGGGTGTAATGTTCCTCACTGGCTTTTTCTACGCCTGCATCAATAACCGGACGCGCTTTACGCACGCTGGATAAGGTGTCATCGAAAGCTGCTTCGGCAATGCCAACATCAATGGCAACCTGTAAAAGCTGAGAATAGGCACCGCGAACATTAGGGATGTCGGCAATAATGCGCTCATCGAAAAATAGTGCAGGATCAATGACAACGTTGTGTAGTTTTACCGTTCCACTGGCTGTAGTACGTTGACCGAAGCCGTTCCAGTCATTAATCACTTCAACACCAACAGTATGTCGATCAACAATTGCCAATACGGTATAGCCATCTGGATGCAAGGCACGAATCGCTAACCAGTCTGCAAAGCTGGTTCCAGTCGAGTAAAACTTTTCTCCATTTAAAAAGTATTGACCATTTTCCAAACTCAAAGTGGTTTGAATGGCTTTGGTATCTTTGGAGTTTTTTTCAGGTCCACCATTGGCAATGCGTTTACCTGCAAGAATTTCAGTGTAGATAAACTGCTTTTGTGCATCTGAACCAGTGATATTCATAAAATTTAAAAGGCCGAATTGGTTTTGTGGAATTTGTCCAACATTGGCATCGGCTTTACTTAAAATACGAAACACATGGGCTAAGGTTTTATTGGAGACAAAAGCACCCCCATATTGTTGCGGTACACGGATGCCACCAAGGTCTTTTTGGCTAAACTGAATGATTTGTTCGGTGGGTAAAATACGATTTTGATCTCGATTATTTCGATCTTCTAATGCAAAGTCAGCAACTTGATAGGCAGCGTTGATGGCCTGCTGATCATTTGAAATCAGTTGTGTTTTAACTTGAATCACTGATTGATTACTGGACATGTGAGCACCTCTAATAGCTAAGGGACACTTTACAAAAGTTTTACTTTTCAACTAAACCATCAGTTATGGCTTGTATATCACAATAATTACTAAGCATTTTTTATAAGAAAAATAACAAAAAAATAGCTATAAAATTTATAACTAAAACAGGAGCTTGGATATATTGATTATGTGATCAGTGCTATAAAGAATCAATTTGGTATGAAAGAAATGAATAATCTCACCAAGAATATTTATATAGCTAGATAAAGACATCTTGCACAAATAAGGAAAGATAGAGAAAAAATGACATTGTATTGATTAAGTTTTACTTCTAAAGTAAGAAAATCTTATGTTTGAACCAATAGAAAAATAAAACTGGAGAATTTATGCGGGTTTTATACCAATTTCCTTTGTCTCACTATTGTGAAAAAGCTCGCTGGTTGTTAGATCATAAGGAATTGGACTATGTTGCACATAATTTGATTCCTGGCTTTCATCGTGCGTTTACTTATTTAAAATCAGGGCAGTATTTATTGCCAATGCTGAAAGATGATAAACGATGGATTGCTGATTCAACACAAATCGCTTTATATCTAGATGCCACATATCCCGAACATGCATTGTTGAGACGTGATGAGCAATTACGTGAACAAGCTTTGGAAATTGATAAGTTATCAGGTGAGCTTGGGGTTCATGTCCGCCGTTGGTCATTGGCGCAAGCGTTATCTGTTGGCGATCATCCACTTGAAATTATGATGGGTGAACAAGGCTATTTACGCCAGTTTGAAAAAATTTCTAAGCCTATTTTAAAGAGCCTAGTCTCTACAAATTATAAGCTCAACCCAGAGAAAGTCGCTAAATCCAAATTACGAATGACTGAATTGATTACGGATTTGAATCAACGTTTAATTGATAATCAAGGGCGTTATTTGGTTGGCGATCGTTTAGGTTTAGCTGATATAGCAGTTTGTTCAATTCTTGCGCCTTTACTCGTGATTAAAGGTACGCCGTGGGAATTGGAAAATGATGATATTGAACAATTCACGGGTGAATTGAAGGAATATCATGACTATCTATTAGATTTACCGCTTGGACAATATGTACAGCGTATTTATGCGACTGAACGAAATGCACGTATTGATTGGCGTGGTTTATAAATTAGTTTCTGAATTAAAAACCCCTGATTCATAATCAGGGGTTTTTTTATGGGAAAGAAAAGAGAAGAATAGTCAATAAAGTAAAAAAATATGGGGAATTAAAATTAATTTTTAAAAGAAAATTCGTTTTAAGTAGAAAATATTAGAAATTATTGCCAAATTTACTTTAAAAAAACTGAAAATAGGGAAATAATTGTAAAAAGGCTTTGTTATCTTATGTTTCAGGTGAGGAACGATTAAAGTTCCGCAAGGGATCGAAACCAGTTGTTCAACTATTGGGAGATCAGTTGAACAGTTGCTCAAAAGGTCTTGTTTCTGCTTTGGGACTAAGATAAATCACAAGTTTATCGGAATCATGTTTGTGTTATCCACGCAACATCGTCAAAAGTTAAACGAATGTTTTCCCTTGACCCTTAAAAATTACTGAGTGAGCAGTTCCGATAAAAACATAGATTGAAAGTGAGGACTGTAAAATGGAATTAGATCGTTTCGATAAACAAATTCTCGAGATTTTGACCGATGAAGATGTGAACTTGAATGAATTATCTGAGCGTATTAATCTTTCGGTGAGTTCGGTGCATCGTCGTATCAAAAACTTGATTGAATCCCAAGTGATGGGGCAACTGAAACGAGAAATTAATTTTAGTAAACTCGGGTTTAGTCTACATATTCTTTTGCAGGTTTCTTTGAGCAAACACGACAGTGAAACCTTTGATAAGTTTTTAGAAGAAATTGAAGACATTCCAGAGGTGACCAATGCCTTTTTAGTGACGGGGCAGAGTGCTGATTTTATTTTGGAACTCGTGGCACGCAATATGGATGACTATAGTGAAATTCTATTACGACGTATCGGTAAAATTGATAGCGTCGTTGCACTACATTCCAGCTTCGTCATTAAAGAATACAATGTCTTTAACTGCTATAAACTTTTAAATAAGCTATAAAAAATGCATCTTAAAAGATGCATTTTTTACTGAGTTAAATCAGTTAAGCATCAAGTTGAGCTAAAACTTCTTCAGAAAATTCAACGTTGGTATAAACGTTTTGAACATCATCTAGATCTTCAAACATTTCAATCATTTTCATGATTTGTTTGGCTTGATCGATGTCATTAATCTCTGCTTTAGTCGATGGGCTCATCACAACTTCAGCATTGTCAGATTTTAAACCTGCGGCATTCAAAGCATCTTGTACATCACCAAAGCTTTCAGGGGTGGTGATGACTAAGATTTCATCTTCAGAAACCTCAATATCTTCTGCGCCTGCTTCTAAAGCAATGTCCATGATCTTGTCTTCTAAAGAAACATCTTCAAAAGTAATCTCACCGCGTTTCGTAAATAAATACGCTACAGAGCCAGAAGTCCCCAAATTACCATTGGTTTTTGAGAAACAATGGCGAACGTCTGGTACAGTACGGTTTAAGTTATCGGTCATGGTTTCAATGAGAACAGCAACACCACCCACACCATAACCTTCGTAGGTTACTTCGTTCAAATCTTCATTGTCTTCACCACCAGCACCACGTTGCACCGCACGGTTAATTGCGTCACGGGTCATATTTACAGACAGTGCTTTTTCAACAACTGCACGCAAACGAGGGTTACTGGCTGCATCGCCACCACCTAACTTAGCAGCAGTAACAATTTCACGGATATATTTAGTAAAGACTTTGGCACGGCTGGCATCTTGTTTTGCTTTACGATGCTTTGTGTTCGCCCATTTAGAATGACCTGCCACGGAATAACTCCAAAAAAAATTAAACTCAAAAAGTGCATGAATATTAGCATAGCGATGGTTTTCTTGAAAACTCTCATAGCCTATATTCAAAATTTAAAATCTTGATCAATTATCAAATATTGATCAATTAGAAGGGGGATTACTGAATTTTTACATCAATCCCATATTCAGCATAAAGCGTTTTGATTTTTTCTAAGTCTTGTTGCAAATCCGTTGGGTAAATTTTTCCTAAAATACCACCTTTCTTCGTACGGGCATTGGCATACATCAAAATGATGGGAACATTCGCTGCTTTTGCTATATGCCAGAAGCCTGTACGAATCGGTTTGCGTGCTTCACCATCTTTAGCGCGTGTGGCTTCGGGTGCAATCACCAGATTAAAATGGTCATTTTGATTAAAAAGCTCAACCATTTGAGTGACGATATCTTTATTTGCTTTACGATCGACAGGAATACCACCTAAACGTTCTAAAAGGGGTTTTAGAGGGCCTTTGAATAGCTCTTTTTTGATAAGGGTGTGAATTTTGAGTTCTAAAATTTCGAATAAAGCGAGAGACAGGATTGTGTCTAAATTAGAGGTATGCTCGAATCCAATAATCACTTGTTTATTTTCTAAAATTTGGGGATCAACTTTGTATTCCCAACCTGTTGCTTTAAAAATAGATTTTCCTAAAATTTTTCTCATGGCAATAATCATTACAAATGAATGACAGCAGTTTAATACGAGTTTTTAGGAAAATACATATCCTAAAACACTAGATGAAAAGAAATTTAGATGTCTTTTAAATGATCAAAAGATTGCAAGATTTTCTTTACTCGTTATGTAAAGATCAGATAGAGTCAGCGCAGTTTATGATTTTAAACATTATTTTAATAATTTGATAAAATCATCTGCTTGTAATTAAAGTTAAATTTAACTAAAATCGAGCAATATTAATCATATAAAGTATGGTTAAAATTTTAGGGCCTATAGCTCAGTTGGTTAGAGCAGCGGACTCATAATTAAAAAATCTAATAAAACTTATAGCAACACCTCACCACTTTTTGCAACGAAACCCACTCTTAAATAACTGTTTTAATTGCATTATTATACTTATCTACTACTTTGCGCAACATTTAACAATCTATCGCAATCTTTCTAAAGTCTACTCAGAGTCTACTTTTCGGGTCTACTCACGGTCTACTCGAAAAGCCTATTTATGATATAAATTTAAAGGGGTATAAAACCCCTTTACGCCGTATGTTTAAGCTTATTCTTATTAATGTAATCAATCACATCTGCTTTCAAGTAATAGATGATCTTTCGTCGATTGGGTTTAAAAAAGGGGATACCACCAGCATAGTCTCAGGTGTAAATGCAGCTGAGTCAGTAGCTGCCCATAAGCTGTTTGATTCGGCTGTTTTGTCTTCAGGAGACATACGCTCTAATTTAGTTAAACGTGACATTTAAGTTCTCCAAATTGATTCTTTAAACTTGGTATTGGCCACCAGATCTGTAACTTCCGACTTATTCACGTTATCATAAATATGAGTCATGTTGCCCCGAACACAGTCACTGTTCGGGTAAGGGTGGAATACTTAAATTTCATGCTGACCATCCCTCCATGTCTGACTTTGCTTGGCAGGCATTTAAAATATTTTGTTCGTATTTCGACCCTCTGAAATATTCAGCAGGTCTATTGAGCGCATTGATGTTTGTCGCTTTCTGAATATCTTGCAGGGCAAGTTTGTAGTCATTCTCTAAGCGCGAATCTGATTCAGTCTGTAACTGTTGTTCATTTGCCTGATGTGCTTGTTTGTTCCGTTCTATAATGGCTTGAATAGCCGAGAATCTGCCGAGCCAAACACCACCGCCGCAATTTAAAGTGCTGCCTATTCAATAGAAACGATCACGCTGTTAATTGAAACCAATATTATTCAAATCATGGGTGTATTTTCGATAGCAACTACACTTGATGCTCATGATTTTGCAGAGCAATTAGAGAATACAATTGCAATTGATGATCTAGTTTTAAATATCATTCAGGTGAATGTGGATTTCGTTAAGAAAGAGCCCAAGAACGAAAATAGTAAAGATTCTAGTTGGTTTAATGCGATTTCTTATCTAGTCAAACATGGCCATAGCGAACAAGAAGTTTTAAATATGTCTTATGGTACATTTTTACAATATATAAAAGAAGCCCAAGCGATCGAAAGACAGCAAATCAAATCCTATGCCATTGCAACCAGAGTGGCCAATCATGCGAAGCAGCAAGCTTGGGAAAAATATTTAAAGCAGTTAGATCACTGATTTGAATTATTAATTTTTTAATTTATTTATATTAATAACTTAATAAAAACAATATACTGTTCGTTCAATTGTCTGGTGATCGTTGCATGTTAGAAAAGCATGCATTTGGTGGATGTGGAGTAGCGCTATGATCAATAGGTTTGGTAGTTCACCTGGCAAGCTACATGATGCCAGGCTTTATGGATTTTTATTAGATCTTGATCCGAAGACATTCAATTTAAACGTGCTTCTCTATATTCATCTTTTTTCTGATTTTAAATCTAATAAATATTGTCTTGAGAAAGGATTGGTTGTTTTTGAAAATGCATCAATTGATAAATTTAGCATTACTAACGACTTGGGTAGTGGGCAGTTTTATATAATTGACTATGTAGTGGAGAATTTAGGAAATGAAAAGTTTAAGTTCACTTTCGCTTTCAATGATTCATCAATAGACCTAGTTATAACGGCTGAAAATATTAAATTGATAACATCTGGACTGGTTGAAGAAAAAGAAGAGCAGTTCCTACCTACTGATTGGCTGAATCTATTAAACTAGAATTATTCGAGTAATTAAATAAAAAAGTCTCAAGGGGCTTTTAGAATGATTTGATTCAAGTCCTTCACTAAATTATTCACACTTAGAAATATGTAAATTATGAAAATGACAATAATTGTTCTACCACTACTGAAGCTGACTATTGGAAAGATAAGGCGCCGTCCCCAAAAACTGTTGTTCGCTCAGGATAAGGATCATAATAATGATTAAATTAGATGTTTTTGAGCCATAAAAAGGACAGCCAATTAAGACAATTTACTTCTCCGATGAACAGGGTTGGTGTTTTAGAGTAACAAACTTTCTTGGAGAGAAACTCATTCTAGATGAATTAAAAGAGTTCTCAAGCACGAAACGACTTGTTAGTGAAACTTTATTTAACTCAAATTATGAGGTACTTGCTTATAAAAACTATCTCAAGGATTTTGCAGGAAAGATAATTGGCACTGAAGATTATAAAATGGTTAATGGTCAGCTACAAAAGCTGAACTCTATTCTATTTGAAGTAATCGATGAGGATGAGAATCACATTCAACAGAAATGGCACAATGCTCATGGAGAATTTATTTATTCAACTGAATCAAGTGATAAGTTCGAGCTTAGGTTTGTGAAGCCAAATGGTGAAATAGTTGATTATGATAATCTTCATGAGTTCCTGAAAGTTTATAAACCTGTCGAATTTGGTGAAATTAGAAATGATTATTTAAACCAAATCGTTAAAGAAAACACCTAAATCCAGAAAAAGCTCCTAGGGGCTTTTATAATGATTTGATTCAAGTCCTTCACTAAATTATTCACACGTAGAAATAAGTAAATTATGAAAATGATAATAATTGTTCTACCACTACTGAAACTAAGTAATGAAAAGACAAGGAACCTTCCCCAAAAGCTGTTGTTCACTCAGGATAAGGATCATAATAATGATTAAAGCTACTATTATGGAGCCATCAAGACCGTTATTAAAGACAATATGCTTTACAGATTCTTTAGGAGGATGTTTTCGTATTGCTTATTTTGATAAAAATGGGGTGCCTGTTTTAGAGAGATGGGATGAAGTTCATTTAGATAAATCGAGAATTCAATCAACTTCTATATTGGTAGGTGCTGATTATAAATTAGTGGCATATAGAACGCATTTATGGAATTCACAAAATAAACCTTTAGGAAGTGAAGATTACAAACTAGTAGATGATGAATTTCAGCTAATTAATAGGTGTGTAATCGAGATTTATAGTCCGAATGATCCAATCAGACGGAAAGATATCTGGTATGACTCGAATAACAATCCACGTTATATGTGTATAGAGGAAAATGATAATTTCAAAATTTACACACCAGATGGACAAGAAATTGATGTTGAGGGTTATGGAGTGTTTTTTTATGAAAATCTCAAAGACTTTGAAACCATTGATGAAATTGTGCAGCAGATTTTGAAGGCAGCAACTGAAAAACTATTAGCTGGATAGTTTAGTAATTAAAGCTTGTATTAATGAATATCCCCATAATTTGATGGGGGTTTTTACAACATAGCTTGATAGTAAGCAGGTGGCTTAGAAAAATTTAACCATTTATATAGAGAGCATTTTAGCTATGAATTACCAAACAGGGGAAATGATTGACCTTGATGATTATGTTGAACTAAGTGGAGATATGACAGGAATTATTGTTATTATTGTTGAAGACTCTAAATACTCAAAATCATATCCTAAAGAGGAATGGGGTTATTTAGAGCGTGGATTGTTGATTTTATCTAATCAAGCGGGATTAATTCACATTCCTGAAATATCAGGCAATATAAAATTGATATCTAAAGAAAAATAGTTTCCAAATTCAATAATGTTAGCATTTTTATTGCTATAATTTTAGTCGTTTTTTAAATTGTGTGTCATTAATAACTATTGGTTTATATAATGAAAAAGTTTTTATTATTAGGGGCTATTTCATTTTTATTATCTATGAGTGTTTTTGCACGTGATACTAATTCAATGAGAACTATAACCGAAGCTATTTTCATTGGTGATACATAGGAAATATTAATCAGAAAAATGGGAAAAAAAAGCTAAGATATTTTGTTTATAAAGATAGAAATTTTTTTGTGAAACTACATATTATAAGTAGGATATTGATATGCAAGAGTACAAAGTATATTTGTTTAGAGGTAAAATATTCAAAATTGATGTGAAGAATAAGTGAGAGTAAAAATATGGCTGGTCAAGTTATTGAATGTATTGTATGTGGAAGTAATAATGTAAAACTTTTTATACCAATACAAAAAAGTGCCTATGCAAAAACAGCATGCTCCAATAATTGTGCGTGATGCATTTCAAAATAACTCTAACCATTTATCTAATATCGAGAGTAATGTTGAATTAAAATCATGCCATTTTTGAGCTGAATCCATCCGAATTTCAGCTATCAAATGTAAGTACTGCGGAAGTATGCTAGAAAAGTAGAATACTCTCCAAACGTTCTAATTGTAATTAAGCCCGAAAATGAATCGGGTTTTTTATTATCTAAATTTACAGTTTAGCCACGTAAATATGTCCATTACCGCATGTTTACGTGGCTTTTTTTATTCGGCGATGAGGCTTCTTATGTCTAAAGAATTAGTATTTAAAGTTGTTCCTGAAGCTGATACAAAAGACTATATATCTAATATTCAGCAGTCAGAAGATACCACTAAAGCAATATTCAAAGCGATCAAACAAGAAGCTGAAAAACTACGTCAAGCTTCAGCGGAAACCGCTAAGCAGATCGGTGAAATTGTGCCTGAAAGCACAACTAAAATGGCAAGTGCCCTGACTCAAAACTTAAATAATGCTACAACCACAATTCAAAATGCAGGTACTAATGCGGGTCAAACTGCCAAGAATTTTGAAGAGTTTGGTCGAGTAACTGAAGCTCAACAGGCTGCAGCATCTGCTACGCTTGAGACTAAAAAGCAAGAGCAATCTTTTAAGAATGCAATCGAAACTGGGCAAGCTCTAGGTGTCGATGTTGAGCAAGTTACAAATAAGATTTCAACGGGCTTTAGTGATAGTTCTGGAAAAATTAAGGCTTTTATTGAACAGTTGAAAATTGCAGGTATTGATGGTGAGAAATCAGCAGATTTGATTTACCTAGCATGGCAAAAGTGGTTATGGGGGCAATAATTACCGTTGTAGTTGCATTGGGTTACTTGGTCGTAATTATGACGAGAATATCGTGCTCACGTAGTGAATGGGTAGTTAGTCTTGTTTCAACAGTAATTGGTAGTATCGAGGCAGGAGGATTTATTATCCAGCATTTCTCTATGCACGATTACGCAACAACATGGGCGGGGATGTGTGCAATCGGGGTATTTTCTTTGCAACTGGTTTGCCGTTTTGGGCCATCATCAGATGGACATTTAACTATGTTAATGCCCGTGAGGGCTCAACCATTTTAGATGTGGCCAAAGAGTTTAAAGACTTCAAAGACAATTTTTAATAGATTCGGTTAAAACTGGATTATTTATGCTATAAATCCTTCATATGAATGGGGGATTTATAAATGAAATACATATATTTAATATTGAGAGAATTTTTTTATATGAAAAAATTCATTTTGGCTTGTGGGTTGATTATTCCATCAATATCTTTTGGAGCTGACTGGGGATATGTTGTATCAACTGACGACACAAGTTACTGGATAGATAAGGAATTTTATAAATATGATTTTAAAAATAATAAAGTAGATATTTGGGTGAAATCAGTATCAAAAAAATCTAATGAGATGAAGTTTTATACGAAATCAAAATTGCTTAATAGATATTCATGTATCAATAAAGAATATAGAAATATTGCGTATAGTGAATATACAGAGGACAACAAAGTAACATATTCGGCATCTGTTCCAGAAGAAAATATTCGAGTAATATTTCCTGAGACTATTGCAGAAGAATTGTGGAAAGTTGCATGTAAGACAAAAGGAAAGGGGCTTAAATTCACCAAGTATCAACAACAAATAGTTGATGTTTCAACATTAGAAGTTCAATAAAAATGCCTGAATAAGGAAACTTATTTTCAACACTATAAAAAGCTAAGTACATGAAAAAAATATTACTAATTTGTCTTGTAATAACAATCTTTGTAGGCTGTCAAAAGCAACCCGAAAAAGTAAGTGAGTCTGTTGAGAAATCTGTTGCAGAATCTGATAAGAAAATTGGCGAGTTCTTAGATATTCTTGACGATTCAAACGCCAATAAAGGACTTCAACGCAAAGTGCTTTGTACAGATTATCCGAAATTATACGAGCATGAATATTTGCCAGCATTATTGAAACTTTCAAATGCTGAACCAAAAGATAAATTGATGAATGATCTTAAAATTACAACTGACTACTATAGTGAAAAACTAAATATCACTTGTGATTGAGAATATTCAATTCTTATGAAGCCCGCCAAGTGCGGGTTTTTTTATATCTACGAACCGACCTATTGGTCGTTTTTTACGTCTAGAGGAAAGTGAATGCAAAATTATTTTAAATATGTAATAGATTGGTTAGATGCACATAATCTGACAGTGGTCGCTGTAATTCTATCCGTTATTTTAGCGATGGTAAGATCATTACCTATACAGCTTTCAATTTTTGTGGGTGGTATTGTGGGCTTTAAAGGCACACTTTTGGTAGATCGAATGATTAGTAAAAAAGTAGGTGAGGAATCATGAAGGCGATCATTGATTATTTACGTAAAATCAGTGGTGGAAAACTGACTCAAAAACAAGTCGATGCCACTGATAAATTAATAAATGTTGCTACAGCCTATGATGTTGCCGATATGCTTGGAATAGCAATTGATTCTGACATGAGTGTAAGTTCAGTCGGTATTCAACTTATCACCAGTTTTGAAGATCTAAAATTGGAAGCTTATGACGATGGTGTAGGCGTTTGGACGATTGGTTATGGGACAACGATTTACCCAAATGGTGTTGCTGTAAAGAAAGGCAATAGTTGTACCTTAGAACAAGCAAAGTCCTTTTTTCAACATGATTTGAGGCGCTTTCAAACAGCTGTAAATGATGCTGTGAATATTCCACTCTCACAAAATCAATTCGATGCACTGGTTTCTTTAGCTTATAACATCGGGACGAATGCTTTTAAAACGTCGATCTTAGTGAAGTATCTGAATGCTTTAGATTATAAAGCCGCAGCGGATCAATTTCTGGTATGGAATAAAGCGGGCGGTAGTGTGTTGAATGGTTTGGTTCGCCGCCGTGAAGCAGAGAGAGCATTATTTTTAAAGAAATAATTTAAATGAAAGCTTAATTTCATTATTAAGCTTAAGCATTTTCTACTATTTATGTGATTAAAATTCACTCTATTTTCTTGGTTTATTTAATAATTGAAGTATTATCTAAATAAATAATATTTTATAAGGGGAAAATAATGTTAAAAAAAATAATTTTAATCACTATTTCTATTGCGGTAAGTGGTTGCTCACTCATTGCTCCTGAAAGATTAGATAAGTACTGGTGTAATGAACCATATTTGAAAGAAAACTCTAAACAATTTGGGCCAGATGAACTAGTAGCAGCCCGTAAAGGTTATATGTATGTGACAGCTGCGGCTTTGGCACTACAAGGAAATAATGAAGAAGATAAAAATCATTGGATCGAAATTCCGAAAAGATTAGAGCCTATTCAATTGCAATCAATAGATAAAAATCAGCCATACAAAATTAAAGGTCCGAAAGGTTTTGAAGCACGGGCATTTTTATTACACGATAAAAAACAGCCTGATCAAATTGAAGCTTTAGTTATTGCTTATACTGGTTCTCAAATGGATGATTTTAAGAATGATTGGTATTTAGCAGATTTTAAAGGTGATATGTCTCAATATAATCAAGCCCGTGAATTGCTTAAGACTCTTTCAACTCAATATCCGCATGTTCATAAAATAGTTGTAACTGGCTTTTCCTTAGGTGGGGCACTTGCTGCACATGTTGCCTTACATCCAGATACTTCTAAATATGTATCTGAAGTGTGGACATTTAATCCAAGTGGTCGTATTCATGACTTACGTACAAAAGCTGAAAAGCGTGCGATGGCGAATTCTAAAGAAAGAGATCCACGATTTTGGTTAGTAGCAAATTATTCAGAGGCTGTAAGATATACAAGAAGTTTAACAGCGCATTATATTTTTGGTTTCGACTGGATTCCTGCACCTAAAGACCAGTTTGTCAATAAAGTCGAATTATATAAAACTAACCCAATTCAAGGGCATTTTAGATATATTTTATTCCGTGATTTAATGTGGGCTGCTGAGTTAGATGCTCGTATTAATAAAGCTGAATACAATGAGCCTTTGGAAATTTTAAGGAAAACTCATTTTAGTGCTTGTAAACTACAATAAGAGTGAAGATGAAATGCTCACTTTCTCTATATGGATTGTGAGCATAGACTTAGATTTCAGTCACCAAAAAGTGAATGTGGTTTCCAAGTAGAATTAACTAACTCATATGTTTCTTTACTGCTATATATATTTCCATCTTGACCATTGTAAGTATACGTAATTTCAGCAATATCAGAGCTAGGTTTTACTCTTTCATAACTAATTGAATAGAAAATAGGTTCTACCCAATTATATTCTTTTGTATGTGAAACCATTCGTTTTTTAGCAAGTAGCTCAATTGCTGCAATTTCTATCGCAGATGGATTAAATGAGATTTAATTTCCTTGTTAATAATTAGAAAAATGAATACTAAAAAACTAATGTACTTGTTTTTTATCAAAATTAGAACTCAAATACACTACATTTTTTGGTTCAACTAAAGAAACATTTTTCTTTACATCTATTACTGCACAAAGATTGATACCACACCGAATGACGTGAAGATCTTGCAAAGTTTTATCAGATTTCAGTGTTACTTTGGGTAGAGACGTTGGATTTTCTAATACTAGATTAGCAGCTTTTGATGCCCTAATATCAATTGCTGCAAATGAAAGGAAGCTAACAATAATTATAAGAGTTACTGTCATCATGCAAAAGCTGGTATGGACTCTAGATTCAATCAATTCTTGTTTAATAGAGGAGTTATGTATAGGAGGGATATGTTCAGCTTTCTTTTTCAGTAAGGATAATTTAAATGGAATTTTTATATCAAAGTAAGAAAACAAATACTGGATATAAAAAATAATAAGCAAAAAAATTAGCAGTAAGCCAATTGGTTCAGCACAATTCAAAAATCCCCAATTAATTTTATCTGCGGCAGAAAAATTAAGTACTACAGGATCAATCAGGAATACAGCCATATAAGCTGCCAAGTAATTTTTTCCGCAGGCGTAAAAAAATACTGTAAATAAAGAAACGATAATTGCAGTATCCAACGAAAAATTAAACTTCATGTTCTTTCCTTATTATTTCTTGTTCGGGCAATTCTTGCCATTTCCACCCGGTAAACAATTATCTTAATTGTATTTGTAAAAGCCCTCATAAGAGGGCTTTGTTCATAGGTTAGTTTTCGAAACATACTTTAACTATTCTTATCTTTTTTAGATCATTACACCATCTTGTTCAATTTTTTCTGCAGCTTTCCAACTTGGTAGTGAGCTCAAATGTTCGACATAGTTTTTGATATGGGGATATTTTTCACCTTGTTTCATATGATGAATTAACCCGTGAAGTGCAAATCCCATCATAAAGTCAGCGCCAGTTAAACGATCGTCCACCAGAAATAATTTATCTTTTAAATAATCATTTAAATAACCAAAAACTTTATCAAACTCAATTTGAGTGTAGTTTTCTAGAAATACTAATTTTGTGCCGTGTTTAGTTTCTATTTGATTAAACGTTTTTAATAAAAATGGCACCATCGCTGAGCTTTCTGCGAAGTGAATCCATTGTAGGTAATCTGCATAAGTAGCATCATTTGTATCTGGTGCTAGATGTGGTGCAAGTCTTTGAATTAGCAACTCTACTATAGCTCCTGATTCTGCAATGACTTTACCTTGCCATTCAATCACAGGAGATTTTCCTAGAGGGTGAATGTTTTTTAGTGACTCAGGTGCCAAATGAGTTTTTTTGTCACGGTAATAGCGTTGCAATTGATACGGTTGTTTGATTTCTTCTAGTAACCACAAAATGCGGAAAGAGCGTGATTGGTCTAAGTGATGCAATGTAATCATGATGATTCCTGTCTTCAAAACTTAATGGGAAATTTCCCCAATTTTTCGGTTTCAAATATACCCTTAAGTCAACTGATAGTGCTGTTTAACTACTTATAAATAACATCCAACTGGTATAGAAAATGTGAATAATAAGATGTTCTTCAACGTTTGGAGTTGTAAGTCAGGACAGAGCGAAACCTTATTCAAAATTTATTATTTCTTGTTCGGGCAATTATTGCCGTTTCCACTCGTAAACAATCAGCTTAATTGCATTTATAAAAGCCCTCAATAGAGGGCTTTTACTTTTTTTACGAATAATATGTTAGTTTTGTAAGTATTATCTTTGATGGCAATTTTAATTATTACATGTCGTTATGTGAGTAAATATTTTTTCACAAACAGATTTTGCTGGTTCAGTAAGCTCCCAATCTTCATATGTCATTAATACTTTACATATTTCACAAAAACTAACTTTATCATCAATTGTTCCTGAAGCATCTGAAAATAAACGAGGTGGAGGTGTAACAGAGTTATCTAGACGGATAGTATCATCAATAATTTTTCCAATACCCTCATGACCAATAAAGTTAATTGAAGAACTTAGTTTTTCAATATCAAATTTACTTATATCTCTCGTAAAACCCTTCTGTGTTAATCTGTTTTGTGTATCGGGACTTAATGTAATTTTAGCAGCAGCTCTTTTTACTCCCAGAAATTTTATTAGACATGCTTTGTAAATTATTGAAGCTGATAAAGTATTCTCTATTTCTTTACAAGGTAAGACGTGGACATTCTCATCTTTTAACTCATCTTGCCACTCTTGAAGTCTTTCCGCTTTACCTTCATTATCGCCATCAGCTAAAAGTAAAATATTCTTTGTAATTGCTTTAGCTGTCAAACCTTTACTATTCTCTAAAAACTCTAAAGCTTCCTCTTTTGTTGAATAGTCATCAAGAAAACTCCAGTGTGTGATGTTTCCACCAGCATATTCAATAAATGCATAATGAAAATTGGGCATAAAGCTTTTATATTTCTTGGCATTTTCTTTATTGTTTGGATCAGAACTATTATCAAGGAATTGAATGTATTTTTGCATTAGTTTCGATAAATACATTCGATCTGTTACACCTTCAACCCAAATTGTACAATTGGCTAAATACAGCGATGATGGCCGAACACCTAATGAGCTTAATAATTCATGGTCTTTATCGCAGCGATAAATTTTAAAATCAAATTCTTTAGGATTGCCATCTTTAGGTTGCTTTACGAACTTTTGAATTATGACCTCATCAGATTCATCGACCATATCCAAGAGATAATTTGAGTGCGTCGTAAAAAAATAGTAATGATTGGTTTCATTTAGATAGAAATTCATCAATTGCCGAACCATACCGGCATGCATATTTAATTCAGGCTCTTCGATAAAAAAAGCATGGGTTTGCTTATTTCCATTTTTATCTACATTTTTTATGTAAGCTTCATAAGTTAAAATAATAGCTTGTTGTAAACCATCACCTAACTGAGAAATTGGAAACTGCCTTTCAGAACCAATTTTAATATTTACAACATCTTGATCATGCTTCGGGATGAGTGAAACTGGTTCATTATCAAAGAAGTATTGACTAAGTTTTTCTTCATAACTTTTTATTAAATCACGTTGCTCTGGTTCACCTAATAAATGAGTTTTTAACTCATAGTAGAGGCATTCACCTGTAATGATGTTATGTGTACCAAATTTGCTCTTTTCAGGGAAATAATCTTTTTGAGCACGTTCGATATAAGGTTGTTTGTTTTCTTGCTCAGTTACTGGACGCATACCGCGGAGTATTGGTATATAAAATTTAATATTTTCAAATTCTATATTAGTTTCATAATCATTAACAAAATTTTGAATTTCAATAACTTTACTAGAGAGTTCTTCTGAGTAATCAATTTTTACAGTTGCGAGTTGACCTATTACATTTATATAGTTTTCTTTATATTTGTTTTTAGGGAAAAGAGGAGACAAAATAACACTATTTATAAGCCTTAATACCGAATCATAATTGTCTCTAGAATTCATGTTTCCAATCCAAAAATTACTCCCTGAATTATTTTAAACTAAAGATTTTAACTCATTAAAATGTTCAGTTAAATTTGGAAAAGAAAAGTCCTGTATTGTGTATTTTGAGGCTGAAAATAAATTTCTAACAAATCGACTTTTACCTGAGTTGTTTTTTCCGATAAAAAAATTTAGTTTTTTAATTTCAATTGAAAATGGATGTTCTTGATCAATATCAGAACTATAGTTTTCTAAATTCTCTGCCCAATAATATAATTTATTAGTCATATAAGCCCCAAATAATCTAATTTACATTAATCTTATATCAGTGTGAATAAAAGTAATATTTTATAAAAAGTCATCTCAGTTTTTTAAGGCGAGCTCTGATAGCACCAGAACTTCGCTTTAATAGCTGAGATATTTCCTTAACACTTTTTTCTTCAAATCAATATTTTCAAAAGTAAGAATTTTTAATCCCTAAAATTTTAATTTCTAATAATAAAATGTTAAACAGTATCCATAAAAAGTAAGTAATGATTTACTATTGATCACTTTTTTTATGCAAATTTTCCATATATTCATCAGTGATATGATCTTCTACAGTTAACCATCCAAGACTACCTTCACCATTGTCGACAACATCAATATGATTGTCGCCTTTATAGACAAGAACTTCCTTATTAAAAAACTTTAATGAATTCCAAAAAGAAGAACCACTTAATACTTCAAGAGAAAGATGAATATCATCTCGAAGTTGGCTAAGGTCTTGTGTGTAATCTAGGCTAAGGTTATTTAAAAGCTTGCCATAAACAACACGTTTTTTACCATTTTTTAAATGAAATATCTTAACTTCTGAATGTGGAGGAGTTGAACTTTCATTTCTTAAAAAACTTTCTTCCAGCCTAGTAACAATATCCGCATTCATAGAGCGATTCAGTTCTTTGGCTGACTCTGCAATTTTATCTTTTAGTTCTTGTGGCATTCGAACTTTATATTCGACCCCTAGATGCTTGCTCATATCGATAATCAGTTTTCGGAAATGTTTTAATAATAATACACCCCACTGGGGTGTAAAAACGCCCCGAACAATCTTGGCGGATCACGGGGCGAGTTACCAATTTTCAGCGAGAAAACTGATATGAACAGTCTAACATTCAATACAGTCACATTGCATCCTATACAACAAAATGATGAGCAAGTTTGGATTACATCTACAGAATTGGCTCGTACTTTAGGTTATAAACAGGAAAATGCGGTCAGTAAAATTTTCAACCGTAAAGCAGATGAATTTACTAGCAAAATGACGCAAGTGATAGAAAACCCGCAGCTACCCAATTTGGGTATGCGGATTTTTTCACTCCGTGGATGTCATTTGATTGCTATGTTTGCCCGTACACCTGTCGCAAAAGAATTCCGAAAATGGGTTTTAGATATTTTGGATAGGGAAGTCCAACCTACGACCAAGAATCATAAAACAGAACGTGTGGTTTTAAACGATGCTGTGAATATGCTGGTGGCAAAGTCTCAACATCTTAATTTTTCAGATGCCTACAAACTCGTTCACCAATGTTTTAACGTAAAAGGTATAGATGAGATCTCAGTTGATCAAATTCCTTTAGCAGTTGAATACGTCCATCATTTGATTGCTTTGTTTAGCTCAGACAAACAACCAAGCACAATGAATGCCAGAGCAATGGCCGATGCATCTGGTGGCTAACTGGGTGGTGGAGGCAGTTTGGTGCGGCTGTAAGAGGCATTAATCCACACATGGGCTCTGCAATCCATGATCATTTCAATGATGGCGGATTTGTCGCATGGACGTTTATTGAAAAAGAAAAACAGGTGGAGTTAAGAAAGAGCATTGATACACATCCTTAGCGCCAATGGATCGTTATCATTTATTAAATAATCATTCTTAGTCTTGGGATGGCGGGAGTCGAACCCGCGTTCGCAAAAGCTGCTTGTTCAAGCGGCTTTTTACTTTTTAGATTTAAATATTTGCCTTTCAAATCAAACCGCCATTCCATCATTTATCGGAATGGTTCTGCTTATGTTCACCTAAAACTATTTCCTCAATCTTATTCATAGCTGCACGAAGTTTTTTATCACTGATCTGCACATAACCAGCGGTGACATCGTTTTGATCTTCGTTCTTGTGATTTAGTAGTTTTTTAATCGTATATTTCCCATAGTCCAGACTTTCGGCAATAGATCCATAAGTATGGCGTAGATCATGAAATGTAAACTGGATGCCGCAGCTTTTATTGATCTTAGCCCTAACTTTTGAAATGTTTGTTATGTGACCAGATTCAGATTTTGCTGAAGGGAAAACCCAGTCATCAGCAATTTGCTTTCTACGCTTCTTCATCAACTCCCAAAGATAAGCACCCATAGGAAGGGTATGAGGTTCATTATTCTTTGGATCTATTGAAGTTATGTACCCATATTTCAAATCTACAGCAGACCAAGCAAGCGACTCACATTCTTCACGTCTAAAGCCGGTTAGGATTAAAGTGATGAGAAAGTCTTTGTTAGTCTCAAGCAGCTGTCCACGATCCTCAAAATTTAATACAGCATTGATCCAGTCAGGCAGCTTATCTTCATTGATATATGAACTGCGTCTACGGATCTTATTCCATGATTTTTTCGCTGTTAAAGTTTTAACAGGGTTAAGTGGGGGAATGATGGGTTGTTCATCATTATCCAAATAGTGTTCGATCGAAAAATTATAAATAGCTCGAAAGACACGCATACACATATTGGCCTGAGCTTTACTATTAACTGATAGGTCTTTGTGTTTTTCTTGAACCATTGTTCTAGTAATGTCTTTAAGCTTAGTATCCTTCCAGTCTTTTAAATAGCCATTAACCACATCACGGTAATCTTCCAATGTACGCGGTTTTAATGTACGTTCTCCGATATATACCAGATATGCATCATTTAAAGTTGGTTGAGACTTTTCAATATCAAAAACTGATTTGGCGTCTGCAATCTTCTTCTTTTTCTTATCTATAGGTTTTATACCCATCGTCATATCTAAAAGAGCTTCTTGAGCAAGTACTCTTGCTTGAGTCAAGGTTATTTGACCATGAATGCCCAGAGTAGACCGAGTAGACCTGCCATTAACCTTTTTCTCAACGATATAAGTTTTATATGATGTATTTACACGCACAGCAAAGCCAATTAACTCACTATCACGATAAATCGCAGGAATTAATTCGAGTTGATCAATAAATGACTTAGTAAGCTTTACTCTGTTTGCAGACATGAGCTAGAATCCGCTTGTTTCACAACATTTAGCATCATATTACATATTCTTTGCGGTCTACTATAGGTCTACTCAAGAAAAAACTTGTAATTAAAAATGATTTTCGCTAATATTGGATTCAAGCTGAATTGTATAGAATACAAGCAGTTATAAAGTATAGGGCCTATAGCTCAGTTGGTTAGAGCAGCGGACTCATAATCCGTTGGTCGACAGTTCAAGTCTGTCTGGGCCCACCATTTATCAAACCTCGTAACTACTTGAGTTATGAGGTTTTTTAGTGCCTGTTGATTGTGTTTCTCACTACCTTTGATAGACCGTACTGTGGTCTATCGGTTCGATAATCCGATGGTCTATCTTGTTGACCGCCTACACAGTGCCTACATATATTCTATGATTTACCCCCAGATCGTTTTCCAAGCATTGTGTCTTGCCATGCGATTTAGGCATGTCGATGAATCCATGCTCTTAATGTCATCGCATCGTAAAATGCATGGGAAAACATGATGTGTATGGGGGAATTGTGAGATTGCTTAGATTTCTCAGTTGGGGCAGGAGTTCTAGGGGAAATTACTGAATGGCGTGGGGGAGTTTTGCTTGTAGAGAACATATCTGTCAGCTTTGCCATTCAGTCTTGTATTAGTTGATATATGCCTTTAGTCCATCCATCAATTCACTTTGCAAGCTATCAGGACTGACCACATGAATATGTGGCATCCAGTAACGAATTAGTGAAAGAAGCTGTAGTGAACTGACATACTGACTACTAATGAGCAAAGCCCCATTATCCATTTCTTTGACAATTTGTTGATGAGGTAATAGGCTTCGCTGCCTAAAATGATCTGCAACTTCGGCACTGATGGTTAAAATGGCTTCCTGTTTGTCCTGTCCAAACCAGATACTTTCTTCTGCTTCTAATTGAGTCAATATTTCTTTGCTATGTTGGAAAATATGTTGATCGCTGTGAACAACAACGTCTTTGACAAAGCTGAGACGGTAGGCTTTCAACTTCTCATCTTTGACTGCTGCCAAATACCAACAGCTACGATGATTGATGAGCTTATAGGGTTCAAGTAGATGATAGCGACCCTTATAATACAGTGTGACTTTGTGTCGATTTAGAATTGCAGGTTCAAGTTGCTCAAATAGAGCTTTGAACTTTGTGCCATCTTCATTGAATTGCCCTTTGCTTTCGTATACAGATTTTGCATTTTCATTGAGTATTCGACGCAAAAATTGTCTATCCAT
The DNA here is from genome assembly GCF_000374425.1 of Acinetobacter tjernbergiae DSM 14971 = CIP 107465. Classification (GTDB taxonomy): domain Bacteria; phylum Pseudomonadota; class Gammaproteobacteria; order Pseudomonadales; family Moraxellaceae; genus Acinetobacter; species Acinetobacter tjernbergiae. Next base: position 51,493 of record NZ_KB894379.1, read on the forward strand.
GTTGGGAAATAGGTCAGAAACACCTGAAAGCATTGAAAAATGACGAATATCATTATCATCTAACTGCCCGAAATAATCATCTGGGAGGGCATAAAGTCCTTTCTCATTCAGTCCTAGCATCGGTAATGCGATCATCAAGCGTTCATTAATATCACGTTGGATGGTACGTCTACAGACTTCATATTTATCTGCAAGCCGTTTGGTATCCAACGCTTTACCCTCATTTAGTTGGCATAGCATATCAGTAATACGTATTGCTAGTTTTACATGCTCATTTTCATTATCTGTCATTTGATTTGTCCAAAAATGAATTTTCCTATATCTATGGTATCTACATAGATAGACAGGTGATGTCGCTATCCATAAAAATCATGCCATATCCCTCTGAAAGCTATTAATTGATTCTTTTTCCCATTGTCCTATTTGCAACGACATCACCTGTCTATCCTTCCTGTTAGTCTTTAAATATCAGTAACAAGATGACTTTATGAATACCAAATTTCATTCATAAAGTAGAAAATAACTGTACCTTTATTAGGTACAAGTTGTTATGATTTTTATGACTAAAAATACAATTACCTAGTTTGGTTGGAGAGTCAATCCATCATTATACAAGGAGAAAACAATGGCACATTATGAAAACCAATCTGACATGTTTATGAAAAGAGCTGAAAGCTGCAAAAAGAACGGAGATCGCTTTTATGCTCAAGCAAAGCAAGCAAGTAATAAAGACCAATACAACCAGTTGATGGCTCAAGCTCAAGCCCATTATCAAAGTCAAAAAGAGAATGAAGCCAAAGCACATTCTGGTAAAAATTTTAAGTAATTCGATAGTTTAAAAACCAATCCGTCAAACATTATTTAGGAAAAGGTAATTTTATGAGTAACTTGGAAAAAGTTGTAAAAGCATCAGCAGATCTGACATCAGGATTAGTCACAAGAACGACACAGAAGAATTCAGATGGAAGTACAACGACAACAACTGAAGTAGAACCAAGTAAAGGTGGAGCTATTAAAGGTGCAATAGCAGGTATGGCCGTAGGTTCAATGATTCCTGTTGTTGGCACAGCAATAGGTGGAGTTGTTGGGGGACTAATAGGTGGTATTTTTGGACCATCAGATAAAAGTGATAAATCTCATCAGAATAATAATGAGTAATATTGCATCAGATAGCCAGAATGGGTCGAGATATGATTTCTTCTCATTCTGACAATCACTTGTGTAATTAAGGAAGTTTTGCTCACATATTATTTTCATGGTCTATAACCAAGGGAGTGACCATGAAAAAATTCTGCTTAGTATTTCGTATTGTTTCGGGTTTTTCTAGCGTGCAATTAAATCCATTCTATAAATCCAGTGCGAAGATCATTTATAAAATCGTAGACAGGTTTGTAGAAAATATTCCATATTTTTCAAGCTCTTTAGTCATCAAGTAAGGAGTAGTAAATATATGGAAGTTTTACAGCAATGGCTGATAGAGCAGCGTGAAAAAAGAAAATTAACGATTCAGCAGCTCGCACAAAATTTGAATAAACCTGTTTCATATATACAAGACATTGAGCAGGGACAACATATTTTAGAGATCACTGAATTTTTACGATATTGCCGTGCTTTGAATGTTGATCACAATCTCGCAATTGAGATTATTCAAGATGAATTGCAAAAACAATCTTAGCCCTTTGCTTTCTTGATTTCTTCTTGAATTAAATCCAAGCCTGTCTGAGGATTAATTCCAAGCGTATTGCAATACCAAACATATTCCACAATATCCAAACGTCTTTCACCTTGTTCGACTTTTTGTATGTACGAATGAGGCTTGTCCATGCGTTCAGCCAAGCTACGCATAGAAAGATGGTGTAATTTGCGTTCACTCTTGAGCCAATGGATCAGAGTTCGCATCTCGTCAGTATAAATACTATTTGTCATGTACCTATTTTGAATACATTAAATAATGTACCCAAAATAGATACATATAGTACCTAAATTGGGTACTATTCCTAAACAATTCTAACCAACCGCTATGTAGGAGAAATGTCATGGGGTTTATGAACAACCTAGCTGCAAGTGTGCTTTCAATTGCAGCTAATTCAAGTGATCCTGAAATACAGCAATCAGCAGAATCATTAAATAATTTACGTGTTGCCACTATTGGCTATACGGATAATGAAAAACAGCAGATTGCAGCCGCAGAAGAAGCTAAACGCTTTGAGGAGCAACAGGCAGAAGAGGCTCGTCAAAAAGCCGAAGCTGAAAAACAACGATCAGAGCAAGAACGTCTTACATACTCGCAACCTACGTATAAGCAAAGCCATTTCATAAAGCCTAAAGAATGGAGAGATAGAGGGGAAGGGCTTTCAGCAATTCGTAATAAGGATGGTACTTATAACTATGGTTATAAGGCGAATAGTCTTTTAACATTCGTAATGAACTGTAAAGATACAAACCAATTCAGTCCTGTATCATTTGGAAAAGAAACTTATAATGCAGAATTTAGTCAGTGTGATGGGCTATATAAAGTTTACACTGCATTTGATAATGGGGTTATACATACTAAAATTTCAAATTTGTTAATAGGTGAATATGTTTTTCATACACCTCTACCATGAAAATTTAGGTAAATAATCATAGTTGTATTTAATTAAATAACTTTGCAGGTGTAATACTATTAGATTGGCATAGATATTATTTTCATGGTGATTCAATCAAGGAGCAAACACCATGAAAAAACATTATCCAGAACTTGAAAAAGTATGTGAGGTTATAGACAACATTCCTCACCCTAAATGTCAAAACTTGGCAAATAGTATCCGTATCTGTAATAGCATTGATGCCAGTCATCAGGAAAAAGCTGCTGCTGTACTGATTGCAGCCTTACAATTTATTTAAATATTGACCTTATTAATAGCCCCCAATGCAGTAACGTGCATTGGGGGTTTTGTATTTATGGAGCATCATCATGCAACCACAACCTCGTATCCATGACAAAGTGGGCTATTGTCTTGTCGAGACTTTGATCTGTAATAAGCTTTCTGAACGTGCCGAAGGGAAACTGCATTATCAAATATGGCAGCATCAAGAAGATAAGTCTTTTGGGATCTCACTTTGCAAGAATGAATCAAGCGGTGGCTTTAGCGCCGAACTCATTCAAGTCACCGACATTTTACAATGTTTGGCAAATCTCAAAGCCACTGAAAAGCCATTTCATGCAACGGCATTCAAATCTCTGTTCTCAGGGAAATCGGCAAATAACCATTGCTTCCTTGCTGCGGTGTTTGTAGATCAGAAACTTGTCCAACCACATCCTATGACCGAAAGATTATTGGAAGTTGATGTTCATTTTGAATTGTGGGTAAACCAATTGGAAGACCTTGTATCAACCGACAAAGAGATCACGCCAACCAAAACCAGTAAAAAACGCCCTGAAAAGGAGATCGAAAATGAAGTACATCAAGCATAAGGATGACATCAAATATGTAATCAACCGTGAAATTGCTTTGGCAATATCCAGTACGATATCTCGACTGGAAACGCAATATGAAGAAGCCTATCAAGCCACCCAACATGGGTGGTTTATTGTATGTGAGCAAGGCAAAGAGTTATTTCAGCCTTTACCAGAACTGTCTTTTAGTCTTTATGAAAAGATCAAAAATGGCGAGGCTGAATATATAGAGGAATTATCGGATTGGTATGAAATCTATATTTTACTCAATGACAATGAGGGCGTTTTGGTGTTCATTCCACGAACATTATTGCCTCAACATTCTTTACCCATGATCTCGAACTGAACGCTGAGTGAGTTACAGCCTAGAGTTTTAGCACACAGCATCAAGGACGGAAAAATGTCAAAGAAACCTTTATTTAAGCTTGGTCAAGTGGTAGCGACTGTAAATGCCTTAACCTTTGCCAATCAGCATCAAATCGACCTACTTGGCTTGTTGCAACTTCATCATATAGGTGATTGGGGAAATCTATGTTCTGAGGATAAAGACAGTAATGAAGAGGCTCTCATTAGTGGCGGACGTATCTTTTCTAGCTATCAATATGAAACGGATAAAATTTGGATCATTACTGAAGCTGATCGAAGTCTAACAACCATCTTATTGCCGATTGATTACTGAATTATCCTATCAGACCACTGTCTTACCTCAAAATAGACCGTAAAGCTTTTTTGGCTTTACGGTTTCTTTTTTGATAGCGAAGTCAGGCATGACGTGATGGATTTTCAAAATAGGGTGGCTTACGTTCTAGTAGTCCGTTGGTAGAGACATTTGAGGGTACAATAAAAACTTGAAAATTGGTGAGACTTATAGATATTATTCTTGAATAGTTGATGCTCAGTCACTATAGGCTTCTGTGCGTTGGTGGGATTGTATAAGAATCTCACTGTGTTTTAAAGTTCACAAGACCCAAAGCCTCACTCTATGGAAACATACAGCTCTGCTCAAACAGACATATTTCTTTAATGAAATGTGAAACGAGAAATGACAATCAATGTCCGAAATGGTTCGGATTTTTGATTTATTTTCGGATGATTATCCTCCCGATTGAGGATAGGGATAGTCAGATGCTGAGTTTTTTCATAGGAGAGATGTTGTGTTCATTCTCAATAAGAGTTGTTTCTTTTTTTACAATTCTTCTTTGCCTAATCAGAAATGTTCTAAACAATCCATTTTACTTTGTAGTTTGGCGTGTTTGATCATTTTTTGCGGACATATTCTTTTTTTGATTATTCATCAAGAAGGGTAAAGAATATGGCTAAACTACCAACATCACTTCAAGAAACTGCTATAACACATTCGATTCGTGGTTTTGAATGTGGTAAAGAATTTGATCTGCGTAAACTGCTGCCTGATTGTCCTGTGTCGGGGATTCGCTTTGTACCGACAGAAGATAAGGTTCGTGCTTTAGCTCGATTAACTTTTGAAAGTAAGAAAATTTCTAAAAGCTTGGGAACATATTCCCATTTAGAATTTGATAGAGAAATTCCCAATCTTATTGAACGGGTACAACTTTATCAGCAAAGAATTGCAAAAGGAGAGCATCCTTTTGATGATCAAGAAACTCTATCTAAAGAAATAACCTTTGGTGATTTTGTTTTATCGACTTATTTACCAACGGCTAAGACTCGTAAAAAGTCCTATAAAGATGATGAATCACGGTTGCGTCATTATTTAATGCCTGCATTGGCAAAACTCACATTTTCAGAGATAAATGCAGGGATATTAAATCAATTATTCACCGAAATCAGTCTGAAGAAACTAAGTCATGCGACACTCAATCGAATCCGTGCATTACTTTCAGCCGTTTATAAAATGGCAATTGATTATGAACTGATTGACACTAATCTTGTCAGTAGAGTCAAAAAGTATAAAGAAAATAATCAGAAAGAGCGTTATTTCAATGACGAAGAATTAAAAGCTTTGGTGACAGTGCTATATGCACCGCATCAATTTGGCATTGATAACTTGGTTATTGTGTCAATTGTCAGATTTCTACTGCTGACAGGCGTACGCAAGCGTGAGGCTATGGATCTTCAATGGTCTCATATTGATCTTAATACTGGCGTATGGCTACTTGGTGAGAATAAATCAGGCAAAGCTCGTCGTATTAATTTGAATAATGATGCACTGATGATTATTCAGAAACTACCAAAGCAATTCGATTATATCTTTGCCAATCCTGAAACAGGGAAGCCGTATAACGATATACGAAAAACGTTCGAGAAGATTATGCGATCTGCCAACATTGGCAATGTGCGTATTCATGATTTACGCCACAACTTCGCAAGTTTGGCTGTCAACAGTGGTCAGAGCCTTTATGTTGTACAGCATCTATTAGGTCATGCTTCTCCGCAGACCACCCAACGTTATGCACATCTACAGGCAAGTACGCTGAAACAGGCTTCTGAAGATGTTGCTGCTGTGATTAGACATCATACTGACGCAGCTTAATACTTAAACATATTCACTTATTTTCTGGGTGTAATTAATAGTTACACCCAAGGAGATTTTATGTCCGAATTACACAAGATTACCCTAAAGCAAAATCAATATTTATCTGATGTATCTCTGCCGATTGAGAAAAATAAATACGCTCTCATTAAGGCAGGGACAGGAATTGGTAAGACTTCAATGGTAATGGAAAAATTATCAAAGAATTTTGACATTATTGTGATGATTATTCCTTCTGTATTAAAAGTGACAGAGCTAGAGCATACCTATGCAAACTCATACGGTAAAATTAACTATCATTTCTACTATGATAAAAATGTACCGACTGAAGTGGATTTTAAAGATAAAACCAAGAAAGTCGTGGTATGTACCTATGATAAGTTAGATGCAGTTGCTGATGTATTATCACACAAACAGTTGGATTCTACTGTATTGGTCGTTGATGAATGCCATAAACTATATTCATCAGGTGATTATCGTGATGAGGCAATCAATAAAGTTGTCTTGAATATCAAACAACGGAAATTCAAAACGGTGTTGTATTTAACCGCTACCTTTACATCGCATTGTTTTGATACTTTGGGACTGCCAGTACTAGATAAAATTTATCAGGTTGATTTGGAACAACTCTCTCTTGAACGTTCAATAGATATGATTTTGTTGCAAAAAGGAGATCAATACAGCTTTATATCATTAATACAGAATCGTCTAAATCTGATGAAAGAAAAAGGTGTTCGTAAGAAAATCATAGTACGCAATAATAATCGGGAAAAATGTGAACGTATTGCTGCTGTTACAGAAAAATATTTTGGTGTAAAAACATTGGTCATTCATAGTAAAAGTAAGAATGACCAAGATGTTAAAGAACTTTTTTCATCTCAATTAATTCCTGAAGACATTGATATTATATTCTCTACGTCCATTATGGATGAAGGAGTCAATATTAATAACCTCGATGGAGACATAGATTCTGTTTTCGTGATTGGAAAACAGGCTCATCCTGAAGAATTAGTCCAGTTTCTAGGTCGGTTGAGAAAAACGACTGTGCCATGTTTTATGGTGCTTCATACGAAAATAGATGAAAACCATCAAATTAATATAGATACGCTCAAGAAAATTTATTTGAACAAGAATAAAAAATATACTACTCGGATGAATAAAATTTCAGAATTATTGGCTGAAATTTTTGATGATTATACATTTGATATGTATGATGAAGAGCGGCAAATCACAAGCATCTATAAGCGTGTGAATTTACTCAATGAGACATTCAATGAATTTTCAGGCGCAAAGCTCTTTACAGTCCATAATGGCAAAGTTGAGCGTAATGCAGCAAGTATTGCTGCCAATTACTATCGTATGGATAAAGCAAATTGCTATGCCAATTTTTATTATTTTAAACACCGTATTGAAGAGCTACTGCCGAGCTGTAAAGTCAAATATCGTTTGGATTATTTAACACAAACGCCAAGTTACATCAAAGAATCTCTAAATGAAGAAAAAGAACTGAGTGAAAAAGCTGTCAAGGCAAGTATTCCTATTGCATTTGAAATTTTCTTGTCAAAAATTGATGCAGATGTTCGGGAGGCATTAAGTCTCAAAGAATCTAGGATTCTGTCTGATGATGATTTTTCTGATCAAGAAATGGCTGATGGGGAAGAAAAAGAACCGCTACTCAAAGATTTCGGCTTGGATATTCTCAAGCAGCAGAAAAATGATGATCGTTTTATTGATAAAATGGTTGCAAAGTATGATGTTCCATATCATGCGGCGACTGTCGATATTATAGGAAAGATTGCTCTTCTTTCAACAGTCATTGGCAATCTAAACGACATTTATCACATTATTGAAACTCGGCAATTTGATAAGGTAATGAGGGCATCCAAAGCCTATTCATCAAATATCGTGGTTCAATACTTAGTCAAACGATTCTATCGTTATGCGCCAGAACGTTATCTTCACGGAAAGTATCGCCTGACACCTATAGATGCAGCGAAGTTATTACATGACGCTATTGGAAGCATTAATCAGCAAACAAATATTCCTTTCAAAACCTTTATCAAGGAAAAGCTTATTTCGGGTGTGAAAGTAGACTTAAAAACCAAAGAGGTTGTCATTGACCCCAGTAAGGCTGCTAATTTCATTGCCAAATTTTTTGCAGTGAATGACCGTAATGCCAAAAAGCCTGAATTGCGATATTTGGAGTTCAATGGGATTGTCGTTGGTAATTATCAATACCTATCTATAGCGAAGATACAAGCTCCATATCTGCAAGTGCCAGAAGAATTTCAGTTAGGGGAGCGTATTTTCAATTCGATGACAGGGTTATTTCTCTCAGGATCAGAGACTCCCTTGACATTGGTCTCTCAGTTATTTGATGAGGTCGATGTTTTCGATGATGATATGAACCTCGATCAGACTGCATAATTTGACTTGGCTTTGTACTTTCTGGTCATTTCCATTCGGAGATGACCACATTTCTTTTTTGCTACGCCAAACATCTAGCTAGCGATATGAGTTGCTGGCTAGCAACGCTGTTCAGCGTAGCAAAAAAATTGGTGTAGGCAGAGGGGAAAAATTGAGGGGGTGAAAGATTTGATATTTTCCGTTTGATTTCTTCGATTTTCTGTATTTGGTAGGTGGGGTTTTTCTTTTTTTCATCTATTTTCGGTAGGTGGATATGTTGAAATGGGTACAAATCGGGTGTCGGAAAGCTCAATGGCTGAATGACTACGGTACAATATCCTATTTCCGACTACAGTACAAAGAGGTCACGGTCTCTTGTGGTCTTTGGTAAAATTGTTAATTTTCTTATAGTTACTCAGTACGGTCTATCAGTTTTGCTATGGTAATTTTGTGGTACATCAACGGTCAATCTCAGGAGATGGCTATTATTTTTCTTGAACTTACTGATGGGACTCTCCCAAGAAAACTGATGTAGTAAAACAGTATTTACTTAATTTTCTTCAAGTTACGAAAAATGGAATGGTCTTATTGAATTTGTTCAGCTTTCATCTTTTTGGTATATTCAACACATTGTTTTATATAGGTAAAATATCTTTGTTACCTCTTACTCATAATCCGTTGGTCCCGTGTTCAAGTCACGGTGGGCCCACCATATATCGAACCCTCTAAACAATGAGTTTAGAGGGTTTTTCAATGGGGAAAATAAGAAAAAAAATTTAGACCAACGGTCTATTTGATGGTCCATCAGTTCAAAAATCCGATGGTCTAATATATTTCATTATTCTAATTAACCCGAATCGTGGATAAAAAATTGACTTGAAAAATAAAAGAACTAGAGCCATCAGTTGAGTTACCAAACCTAAAGCTCTAGTCCTAATGTTCAATAGTACCGAATTATTCTGTGTAATCGATGATTTCTTTCTTAAATTTGAATCAACTTATTGGAAGTTTCTCAAACAAATCCGCTACTCTTTAAGAATCAGAACTGCACAGCTGACCATCTCGGAAATTAGCTTTATCGCCATTTGGTATAAGTGTTCTCACTTCAGTAATTTCAAAGCCTTTTTCACATGGT
>NZ_KB894380.1 GCF_000374425.1 Acinetobacter tjernbergiae DSM 14971 = CIP 107465
ATGATTTGCTTGTACGGCACGGTGGTACAGTCACCTGCGGCAAATACACCTTTGACATTGGTTTCGTTACGATCATTAATCACAATCTCACCACGATTGCTGAGTTCAACGGCACTGTTTTTCAAGAAATCGGTGTTCGGTAATAAACCGATTTGTACAAAGATTCCGGCAAGTTCTACCGTATGTTCAACATCAGTGGCACGATCTTTATATTTCAACGCCGTTACTTGAGCACCATCACCCACCACTTCTGTACTGAGTGCATTCAAAATCACAGTGGTATTTGGCAAGCTATTTAACTTGTCTTGCAACACTTGATCTGCACGAAGCTTGGTATCAAACTCAACTAACGTCACATGCTCTACAATTCCTGCAAGGTCAATTGCTGCTTCTACACCTGAGTTACCCCCACCAATCACCGCAACACGCTTGCCTTTGAAGAGTGGGCCATCACAGTGTGGGCAGTACGCTACACCACGGGTACGGTATTCAGCTTCACCCGGTACATTCATTTCTCTCCAACGTGCACCTGTTGAAAGAATAATGGTTTTCGATTCAAGCTTAGCCCCATTTTCCAATTCAACTTCAACCAGACCATTGGCAGTTTGATCTGCACCTGTGATTTTACTCACGCGTTGCAAGTTCATAATGTCCACGCCATATTCACGTACATGCGCTTCCATATCTTGAGCAAACTTTGGACCTACGGTTTTTTGAACTGTGGTGAAGTTCTCAATGTCCATGGTATCCATGACCTGACCACCAAAGCGTTCAGCAACGATACCTGTTTTGATGCCTTTACGTGCTGCGTAGATCGCCGCTGTACCACCTGCAGGGCCACCACCGATCACCAATACATCAAAAGCATCTTTGGCATTGAGTGCTGTGGCATCTTTCTCAGCTGAGTTGGTATCTAACTTAGCAACAATTTCTTCCAAAGTCATACGACCTTGTCCAATATGTTCGTTGTCTTGGAACAGCATTGGCACAGCCAAGATTTTACGTTCTTCAACTTCATCTTGGAAGAAACCGCCATCAATCATGGTTGCAGTTGCATTTGGATTGTAGATGGCAATCAAGTTTAAGGCTTGAACCACATCTGGACAGTTATGGCAGCTCAATGAGACAAACACGTCAAAATTTGAGTTCAAGTTTAAGCCTTTGATTTGATTTAACACATCATCAGACACTTTAGGCGCATAACCTGACACTTGTAATAAAGCCAAGATCAAAGAAGTGAACTCATGTCCCATCGGTAAACCAGCAAAGAACACACGTGGTTGTTCGCCTGCTTTGGCTACACCGAAACTAGGACGGCGAGTATTTGAACCATCAAAACGTGCCGTGACTTGATCAGAAAGTTCTGCAATTTCAGTCACAAGTTCTTTGATCTTTGCGGCTTTGTCCGAGTCATCTAAAGCAGCGACCAACTCGATTGGACTTTCTAAACGTTCTAAATAAGCTTTTAATTGCGTTTTAATATTTTGATCTAACATGTATTTCTCCAAATTCTAAGCAGTTTAAATCAGCTAAATTCATTCAATGAAGCTATAGTACGCAAAATATATAAATAGGTAAAACAGTATGTTTTTATGAAAATAATCGGTTTTTTGAATTTTAAGCTGAATTTGTAAAACTTTTGCTTATTTCTCCGCATAAAAATGTGAATCGAATCGAACTTGTTATATAACTGCAATCATTTCATGGCATATATAAGGAGCAAATCACATGGTATTACAGCGTGGCATTTATCAGCACTATAAAGGGCAGCTTTATCAGGTCTTTAATGTCGCTCGACATAGTGAAACAGAAGAGCAACTCGTTGTATATCAATGCCTATATGGGGATTACTCGATGTGGGTACGTCCATTGGCAATGTTTATCGAAACAGTTCAACTTGAAGATGGGCAAATTATTCCACGTTTTAAGTTGGTACAAGCGACCTAAATTTGATACTTTGAGTTTAAGTATTACGGAGATGAGACATGACGAGCATCGTTTTTTTACAACGTATTGCTGATTTATATGATGAATTTAAGCAGCATGATGCTCGACAGTCTGATCGTTTAAGACGTTACCGAAATATTGAAGCTGAATCTGCTAAATTGCTCGCTATGTTGGTTCGTACACAACAATCCAAGCGGGTTTTAGAGATTGGAACGTCTACAGGTTATTCAACCTTATGGTTGGCTGAGGCTGTAAAAGCCATCGGTGGTCAGGTTCAAACCTTGGAAATCAATGCTTTTCGCAGTGCCCAAGCAAAGAAATATGCTGAAGAATTTGGTCTAGAAAATTTGATTGATTTTTGGGTAGGAGATGCTTCGGTCTATCTGCAGCAAGCACATGAGCCATTTGATCTAATTTTATTGGATGCTGAGCGTGGCAGTTATGTGAGTTATTGGAACGATTTAAAGAAATTATTACAGTCTTCAGGCAGTACCTTAATTGTGGATAATGTCATTTCACATTCCGCAGAAGTGAAAGATTTTCTTGAATTGATCAAAGCAGATGAAAACTATATGAGTACCATTTTGCCTGTTGGTGCTGGTCTATGTATGGTTGTCCTGAAGTAAGGGCATCTGATTTTGATGTTTTAGGCGATAGCTTTGTGGGCTACAACCAATAATTTTATTAAATGCACGGGTAAAGTTGGCAGGGTTCGAGTAGCCTAATTCATAAGCAATATGGGTGATGGTAAACTTGGAATTCTTTAATAAATCAATGGCCCGCTCGGTGCTAATCTGCTGCTTTAAATTTTGAAATTCAACGCCTTGTTGTTGCAAATAACGTTGTAGAGTCTTGGTGGAAATATTCAAAACTTTAGCGCATTCGGTTAATGTTGGAATCTGATTGGCTTGTCTTAACATCATACTGACCCACTCGACGATTTCTCCCTGATGATAAATTTTTTGAATTTGTTCCTGACAACGTTGTTCGACCACTTTTAAACTATGTGCATCCGCCAAAGGTAAGGGCAGTGCCAGTTGTTGTTGATCAATGACCACGCGTATACCTGATAGCCACGTATAATTAAAATGAAAACTTGCTTTCACCAGATGAAGATAGCGTTCGACATAAACAGGCTCAGGTACACTCAAATAAATCTGATAGCGTTGTAATTGTTGCCCCGCGAGTTCCAATAGACTGTAATAAAATCCAACTGCAATCGCTTCGATATGAAATGCCAGACATGGCTTATTCATTTGTAAGATGGGTTCAAGTAATAATTCAACTTTGTGTTGGTGGTTTGGAAATTGAATCGATAGTTTAAAGCTCGGCATAATTAGCCGAAAATATTGTGCGATGAGTCTCAGTGCATGTTCCAAATTCGGACTCGTCATCAGTGCATAGCCAACCAAACTATGCGAACTGAGTTTTAGATTTTTACCGAGTTCAAAAGCCAAATCTTCTGTATTTGGTAGGCTCAGGCCAAGTGCAATAAATTGTTCAATTTGTTGGATGGATAAAAGTTCAGTTTTAGAAAGCTCGCTATGAAATGCATTTAACAACTCATTATCGTACTGATGTGTACCAATCAAGATTTCGATCAGTCGCAAATAATAACGTGATGGAATCACAGGGATTTGCTGCTTTTGCACAATAAAAATCCAGTAAAGTCTTAAAATGATAATATCAAGTCTTAAAATGATAATATAGAGGGGGGCTAAAAGAACACAATCAATTCAAGCAGAACATTTTGTGTTGGATTGAGGAGTTTCTAATGAATATGCATACTCAACTGGATGTAGAGCAAGCAACAACAACTTTTAAAGATAAAAAACGTCATTTATGGTTATTGGGTTTGGCTGTACCAACGATTGCAATGGGGGGGTTAGCGGGTTATCAATTTGGCCCGAAAAAAACCAAAAAATTCTTTGCATCATTTGGTCCATTGTTTATTCATGGGGTGATTCCTACACTTGATAAATTAATTGGTGAAGACACAGAAAATCCACCACTTGATTCGATTGCAGCTTTAGAAGCTGATCCATATTATTCTCGAATTGTTAAACTTTTTATTCCATTACAATATGCAACCAATATTTACGGCACTTATTTGGCAAGCCGTAAAGGTACGTCGCTTGCAGATCAAGCTTTACTTGGTACGTTGGTGGGAATGGTCAATGGTATTGCGATTAATACGGCACACGAATTGAGCCATAAAGGTGGTCGACTTGAACATTATTTATCACATTTAGCATTAGCACCATCGGGTTATAACCATTTCCGTATTGAACATCCATATGGTCATCACCGTCGTGTTGCAACACCAGAAGATCCTGCGTCATCAAGACTTGGTGAAACCTTCTGGAAGTTTTTACCTCGTACTGTGATTGGTAGCTTTAAATCAGCAATTGAAATTGAAAAAAATCGTTTAGCGCGTAAAAAATTACCATTCTTCTGTAAAGAAAATGAGTTGATACATGGTTGGGCAATGTCTGCGGTGTACCATGCAGCCATGTTTAGCAAGTTTGGAGTACGTTCAGTACCGTTCCAAGTGACTCAGGCTGCTTATGCAATTACCTTGTTTGAATCAGTGAACTATATTGAGCACTATGGTCTGAAACGTGAAAAGAAAGCCAATGGTCAATATGAACGTACTTTGCCAGAGCATAGCTGGAATAATAATAATGTCGTGACCAATCTGTTCTTGTATCAATTACAGCGTCATTCAGATCATCATGCTAATCCAACCAGAAGTTTCCAAACCTTGCGTCATTTTGAAGATGCACCGCAATTACCCGCAGGTTATGGTGCGATGATTTTGCCAGCATTTATTCCTTCATGGTGGTCGAAAATCATGGATGATCGTGTTGTAGAACACTATAAGGGTGATCTAGATAAGATGAATGTTCATCCTGAAGCAAAAGAAAAGTTGCTAGAAAAATATGCAGCACATTATGCAAAAAAAGTAGATGTTGCTTGATCAAGCTTAAATATAAGAAATCAGCCGAATAGGCTGATTTTTTTGTTTATGAAGCTAAAAGACAAAGTCGCTTAAAATGAAGATCAAACTCAAGGTATTTATGAACAAATGCGCTCTTATCCGAGGTGCGTAGTAAATTATTATAAATAAACTCTGGAACAGGGTGATAAAGCTCAGCAGTGCCATTGCTATAGAAAATTTTTAAATAACGTGAAGAAACATCATATTTCCAAGAGGTTACAACAACAGTTTTTTCCATACATTTGCCCCCATTTTAGTTTGATCATTCAGTACATATAAAAAACTCTTTTGTTTCATAATTTGACATTACGCTATGTAATGCGAACTGACAATTGATAAATGAATTTTGCTTTAAATTTATAAGTATAAGAATTGTAAAAAAATTGCGATCACATGAGCGTTGATGAATTGGATATCGCTGGGAGATTTTCAAAATTAAAGATAAAAAAACCACTCTAAAAAGAGTGGTTCTTCACGACATTGTCAAATCTAAAGAATTAGATTTTACCAACTAAGTCGATTGATGGAGCAAGCGTTGCTTCACCTTCTTTCCATTTTGCTGGGCAAACTTCGCCTGGGTGGCTTGCTACGAATTGAGCAGCTTTAAGTTTACGTAAAGTTTCTGATACATCACGCGCAATTGCATTGTCATGAATTTCAGCAGTTTTAATTACGCCTTCAGGGTTGATGATGAACGTACCACGTAAAGCTAAACCAGCTTCTTCAATATGCACATCAAAAGCACGTGTTAATTGATGTGTAGGGTCGCCAACTAATGGGAATTGAGCTTTACCTACAGCAGGAGAAGTCTCGTGCCATACTTTATGAGAGAAGTGAGTGTCAGTTGTTACGATATAAACTTCTGCACCAGCTTTTTTGAATTCTTCATAGTTTTCAGCAGCATCTTCAACTTCAGTTGGGCAGTTAAAAGTAAATGCAGCTGGCATGAAAATAAGAACAGACCATTTGCCTTTAAGATCAGCATCAGTTACTTGAATGAATTCACCGTTACGGAATGCATCAGCTTTAAATGGTTTAACTTCAGTATTAATTAAGCTCATCATTGTCTCCATGATTGAGGTTTTATTGAGAGGCTAATGCCTTACTTGTTTACAAGGTCAAGAATAAAGAATTTTTGGTTATTGGGGAAATAGTATTTTTACATGACTAGAATCGGAAAATTGAATGTATAAAGATTTCACGATTTTCACCCAGAGATATTGGTCTATTTGACTCCAATGATATGAAGTAAAAATGACAAATATCCAGAACTAACTTGCATAACAACATGCAGTCTATGCTGTCAAAATTCAAGGGTAAAATTGAAAAAATCTAAAAATATATAAAAAACCAAGATATACGATTAAATGCTTTGCCATTTAGCTTTTGATGAGAAGATTTAAGGGGGTATTGGTCGGTGGAGGCATTTATTTTATTAACTTGTACTTGATTACATGATTGTTTTAGAATCAGCACAAACTCATTGAAATGCTCAACCGTATTTAATTTGAGAAAAATTATAAAGTTATAAGTGAGCTGTTTGACTTCTCACATACAGAGTGAAATTTATACAAACAATGACTGATCAATTAAGAGCAAAATTCGAAAACTTAGAACTTAATGCAGGCTTGGGAAAGATAAGTGCTTTCATTTCGATGTCCCTTGGACTGTTAAGCATATTTGGCGCGTTGTGCTTTATGTTTCCATCTGTATTGACCACGCCCGAACTACGTCCTGTTTATGCCAAGTATTATGATATTTTCTATTTTAGTTTAATGGCGGGTATCGCACTGAGTAGTGGTTTTGGGATTTTTAGCTCGCTTTTCCGACAAAATCGTTATGGCTTTTATGGGCTATGTTTTGCTTTGGTGGCGGCAGTTTTAGGTTGTGGTTTAATCAAGGCACCAATGCTTCCAAGCCTACCTTTTTATGCAGGCATTGATTATTTCATCTTAACACTTGTGATCTTGGCACTTATCTTTATTCCACTTGAGGGATTCTTCGCTAAAAATCCTGATCAAAAGATTTTAAGGGTGGGTTGGGTGACAGATATGAAATATTTCATGTTTAGTCATATCGGGATTCAGCTCTTTACTTTTCTGACTGTGATGCCGATTCAGTACTGGATTACCCATCTGCCGAATAATCCAATTGTACCTTATGTCCAAGCTCAGCCCATTTGGTTGCAGTTCATCGAGTTGTTGATTGTGGTGGATTTCACGACATATTGGTTGCATCGAGCTATGCATGAAATCAATTTTCTCTGGCGTTTTCATGCGATTCATCATTCCAGTGAATATATGGATTGGCTCGCATCTTCGCGTTTACACATTGTAGAAGTATTAATGACACGTTTTATCGCGACATTGCCTATTTTCCTACTTGGGTTTCATACTTCTGCGGTATTTGCTTATCTCATCTTTATTTCTTTCCACGCCATATTTATTCATTCAAATGTACGTTTTCGTTTTCCATATTTACGTTGGTTAATTGCGACCCCTGAGTTTCATCATTGGCATCATTCTTCAGAACAGCCTGCCATTGATAAAAATTATGCCGCATTTATTCCACTATATGACGTGATGTTCAAAAGTGTGTATATGCCAAATCATCTGGCGAGTGTGTATGGCACAGTGGGGTATAATATTCCAAATAGTTTTGTGAAACAATTTGCGTGGCCGTTTAAAAAGTATGTGAAACGTTTGCGTAAGCGCTTTGATCATTCATCTAAATCTTAAAAATATAGAGACAACTCCATCAATATCGCAAAGAGATTGATGGAGTTCCTTTGCATAGCAAGGCTTTAAGGCGTAAAATAGCCGATTATTTTGTTTTTCAGGAAAGCTGTTCAGTGCAGAGTCATTTAAATGTAGATCAATGGGTTATGGCACGTGACCGTCACCGTTTAAATCGACTGCGCAAAGATAAAAGAACAGAAACAGCAGAAATCGAAAAACTGATTGAACAATCAAATCATAAAGTTAGACAACGTTTAGCACGACTTCCCAAGATTAAACTCAATCAAGACTTACCTGTAACACAATATGCAGATCGTTTGATTACAGCGATTCAAGAGCATCAAGTGATTATTGTGGCAGGTGAAACGGGGTCGGGGAAAACCACCCAGCTTCCTCAAATCGCTATGTTGGCGGGTCGTGGTCTTACAGGCATGATTGGTCATACTCAGCCACGCCGTTTGGCTGCACGTAGCGTATCGCAACGTATTGCCGAAGAAGTGGGTGAAAAGCTCGGCGAGTCAATTGGTTTTAAAATCCGCTTCAATGAGCAGGGTTCGCAAGATTCCATCGTTCGTTTAATGACGGATGGTATTTTGTTGGCTGAATTGACCAATGACCGATTCCTTTCAAAATATGACACCATTATTATTGATGAGGCGCATGAACGTTCACTCAATATTGATTTTATTATGGGTTATTTAAAGCAGCTTTTGCCGAAACGCCCTGATTTAAAAGTGATCGTGACCTCAGCGACTTTAGATGTAAATCGTTTTAGTCAATATTTCTATAATGCACCTGTTTTTGAGGTTGAAGGGCGCAGCTTTCCTGTTGAACTGCGTTATCGCCCGATTTCAGAGTTAAGCATTGGGGGGAGTGATGATGATGAATTTGATGATTTTGAAGAAAACCTACCACGTGCAGTCGTAAAAGCAGTTGAAGAGTGTTTTGCCGATGCAGATGCCAAGGGTCATCCTGAACACGCTGATATTTTGATTTTTTCGAGTACTGAACAAGAGATTCGAGAGCTGCAAGAAACCTTACAAAAGCATGGTCCGCGGCATACTGAAATTTTGCCTTTATATGCACGCTTGGCACTGGCTGAACAGCAAAAGATTTTCAGTCCAAGTGGTAAAGGGCGACGCATTATTATTGCAACCAACGTTGCAGAGACAGCATTGACTGTACCGAACATTCGTTATGTGATTGATAGCGGTTTCGCTCGTCTCTCTCGCTATAACTATCGCTCACGGGTGCAGCGCTTACCGATCGAAGCGATTTCACAGGCGGCAGCAAATCAGCGTAAAGGGCGTTGTGGGCGTATTGCGGCAGGTGTTTGTATTCGCTTGTATAGCGAAGAAGATTTTCAAAGTCGTCCTGAGTTTACCGAACCAGAGATCAAACGAACCAACTTAGCTTCTGTCATCTTACAGATGCAAAGTTTGGGTTTAGGTAATTTAGAAGATTTTGATTTTATTGAGCCACCTGATTTCCGTTTAGTCAATGATGGACGTAAGCTCTTGGTTGAGTTGGGCGCATTAAATGAACGTAAGAATGATTTAACCAAAGTCGGTCAAATGATGGCACGTATGCCGATTGATCCACGACTAGCCCGAATGTTGATTGGTGGTGCGCACTTTGGGGTGTTGAAGGAAACCTTGATTATTGTCAGTGCCTTGGCGATTCAAGATCCGCGAGAACGACCTGCTGATAAACAGATGCAGGCCGATCAAAAGCATGCTTTATTCAAAGAAGCTGATTCAGACTTTTTATTCTATTTAAAACTTTGGAATACGCTACAAACCAGTCCTGATACGCAATCTGAAAACAAGCGTCGCCAATTTGCACGTCAGCACTTTTTAAGCTGGTTGCGCTTACGTGAATGGAAACAAACTCATCAGCAATTGGTTGAATTGGCTGAAGGCTTAAAGCTCAGTTTTAATGAAAAAGCAGCCAATTATGAAAATCTACATCGAGCTTTATTAACAGGTTTGCTTTCATTTATTGCCAATAAAACTGATGAACGTAATACCTTTATGGCGGTACGTCAGCAAAAAGCCAAAGTCTTTCCAGCCAGCACTTTGCATAAAACCAATACCGCTTGGATTATGGCATTTGAAATGGTGGAAACCTCGCAAGTCTATTTACGCACTTTAGCGAAAATTGATCCTGAATGGATTTTGTTGGCTGCACGTGACTTATTGAAATATCATTATTTTGAGCCACACTGGTCGAAAAAAGCTGGCATTGTGAATGCTTATGCGCAAATTTCATTGTTTGGTTTAATCATTGAACCGAAGCGAATGATCAACTTTGAAAAAGTGGATCAACCCGCAGCGCATGAAATCTTTTTACGTGATGCGCTGACCACGGGTAATTTAGGCACTACACCACCATTTTTAAAACACAATTTATTGAAACTGGAAGAAGTTGAGCGGGTAGAGGATAAGTTGCGTCGTCGTGACTTGGTGGTGGATGAAGAAACCATTTACCAGTTCTATGCTGAGAAAGTACCGACTGAAATTGCCAGTCGAAGTAGTTTTGAAGATTGGCGTGCCACAATTGAACCTGAACATCCACGTTATCTATTTGTTGACGATGATGCGTTATGGATGAATGATCGACCAACCACACAACAATTTCCCGATTTCTTACATAATGGGCAACTCCGCTTGGCTGCAAGTTATCGCTTTGACCCAAGCCATGATGAAGATGGTGCAACGGTTAAAATCCCTGTGCAGGCTTTGCCACAAGTGGATGAGAAATTATGGTCTTGGGGAATTCCAGGTTGGCGACAGGATTTAATCGAAGCTTTATTAAAGGCATTACCAAAAGATAAGCGCCGTAATTTAGTTCCGATCCCAGATACCACACGCAAGCTGATACAGGCAATTGATGCTGTACATTTATGTGAACATCTTTTCCAATATTTGGCTTTTGCTTTACGTGGCGAGCAAATTACTGAAAAAGACTTTTCTTTTGAACGCATTGATCAATATCTGATACCTTTCATTAAAGTGGTTGATGAAAAAGGTAAATTGATTGCACAAGGTCGTGACTTGGATGAACTCAAGGCGCGTTGTCGTGTTGAAACCCATCGTCCAGTCAAGCAACAAGCAGGTGAATTTCAAACTTTCCCTGAAAACTTTATTTTTGAAGCTTCACAGAAAGTGACAGGTGTTGTGGTCAAGCAATATCAGGCTTTAGTTCCAAACAAAGCCTTTGCTGATCTCGATGTAAAAGATGAATCAGGTGTAGTGATTCAAACCTTTAATGACCAAGATGAAGCGATTAGGCTACATCGAGATGGTATTATTCGTCTTGTGCATATGCAGTTGGGTGATTTAATTCGCCAGTTGAAAAAACAAATTTCTAAGCCTTTGGCTTTGGCATATTCGCCATTGGGTGATCGGGCGAAATTGGAACAGATGCTGGTGTATGCCACATTACAAGTTTCTATTAAAGAACTGCCTAAAAATGCCAATGAATTTGAGCAGCTTGTTACGGATGTTAAAAAACAGTTTTTAGCACATGGTCAACAGACCTTAGCTGATTTAACTGAGGTGTATACACAATGGCAACAAGTTCGCCGTGAACTTTTGCTGTTAGATCAAGCAATTTTTGGTCGAAGTGTTGATGACATTGAAGATCAACTTGATTTAATGTCATTAGCAAACTTTGTTTATCGTCGACCTGCTGAGATTTGGCAGGAATACCCACGTTATTTAAAGGCCTTGCTATTGCGTTTAGATCGTTTGCCAAATAATCTACAACGTGACCTTGCTGCAATTAATGATGTTGATCCGTGGATGGACAAAGTATTTAAATTTAAAAATGATTCTAAGATCAAAGAGATGTATTTGATGTTGGAAGAATTTAGGATTTCCTTGTTTTCTCAACCGATGAAAACAAAGCTGCCTATTTCACCAACTAGATTACAAAAACTATGGGATCGTTTAGCAATCGGTTAAACTGAGCAATGATGAAAGTTAGAACCATTCTTTACAGGAGTTTTACATGGGCATCCGTATAACAGGTACAGGTTTATTTCACCCGACCGAATCTATTTCCAATGCAGAGTTGGTTGAAAGCCTAAATGCTTATGTAGAACAATATAATCAAGACAATGCAGGTAGAATTTCGGCAGGTGAATTAGAGCCTTTACGTGGCTCAAGCCCTGAGTTTATTGAAAAAGCATCTGGTATCCAGCGCCGTTATGTGGTCGAAAAGTCAGGCATCCTTGATCCGACTCGTTTACGTCCACGTTTGCAAGAACGTAGCAATGATGAGCTTTCACTTCAAGCGGAGTGGGGTGTTATTGCGGCAAAACAAGCGATGGAAAATGCAGGCGTTACCGCAGCAGATATTGATGTTGTAATTTTGGCTTGTTCAAATATGCAGCGTGCTTATCCTGCAGTCGCGATTGAGATTCAATCTGCGCTTGGCATTCAAGGCTATGCCTATGATATGAATGTGGCATGTTCTGCTGCGACATTCGGTTTAAAGCAAGCTTATGATGCGGTGAAATGTGGCGCTCGCCGTGTATTATTGTTGAATGTCGAAATTACTTCTGGTCATTTAGACTATCGTACTCGTGATGCACATTTTATCTTTGGTGATGTGGCAACGGCTTCAATTATCGAAGAAACTGAAACTAAATCAGGTTACGAAATCTTAGATATTCATTTGTTTACTCAGTTCTCAAATAATATCCGTAACAACTTTGGTTTCTTAAACCGTAGTGAAGATGCGGTTGTGGATGATAAGTTGTTCCGTCAAGATGGTCGTAAAGTCTTTAAAGAAGTATGTCCATTGGTTGCAAAAATGATCACTGCACAATTAGAAAAGTTGCAATTGTCCGCTGAACAGATCAAACGTTTTTGGTTACATCAAGCCAATGCCAATATGAACGAATTAATTTTAAAACTCGTTGTGGGTAAAGATGCCGACTTAGAGCGCGCACCTATTATTTTAGATGAATTTGCCAATACGTCTTCTGCGGGTGTCATTATTGCGATGCATCGCACGGGAGAGCAAGTGGATAATGGTGAATATGCGGTGATCTCATCATTCGGTGCGGGTTATTCAGTGGGTTCGATTATTGTACAAAAACACATTGTATAAATTTTAGTTAAATATTTAATAAAAAACACCACATCATATAATGTGGTGTTTTTTTATTGGTTGAGTGGATTTATTTGAATAAAATAGCTAAATCAATAACTTGAGGTGTTGTGTTGTTTCCAATCGTGGATGCAGCTAAATTGGGTACACCATCGGCATTGATTGCCAATCTTGCACGTGGGGTTGTAATTGTAGTGTCGCTATTTAAATCAATGCGATAAAGAACAGATGCACCTGATTCACCTGAAATAGTTGCAAGGGCATAACCATTGTCTCCACCTGCAATATCAAAACCACTATCTGTTCCCAAATTAATGCCCAAATCTCCAATTAAATTTAGTGTGCCATTATTCGGTGGACTTTGTTTAGTCAGTGTTTTGTTACCTTGGTCTAAATCAAAAAGTTCCGTGGCTAGGGCCGCTACAGACGTTTTAAAACTATTGGTATAGGCTGCTGCTGTCACTTTTGCACCTGTCGCACCATTAATATCACCATCTTTAAGTGTATCGCCTGTATCAACATTGATTCTTAAATTTTGTCCTGTATTGCTGATCACACGTAAACGGTCAGCGCTTGGATTAAAATCAACCGCAAAGCTTGTCCCTTCTAGCGCAGTAAAACTGCTGCCTGTTGCAGGTTTTAATGCGGTGACTAAGCTAGCCAAACCAGTGTCTGTATTGATGGTATATAAGTTGGCTTTATTGGTAATTCCGTAAAGCTTTGCTGAATGCTCTGTTGAGGTTCTTAAGCGATAGTCAATGCCAATGAATCTCTCATCGACGAGTAAACCTGTTAAGGTTTTTTCAGTTACTGTATTTGGATTGTTTAACGCGAAATTTAATAACTTGTTATTTGCAGTTAGGCCAAAGCCTTGTGCTGTTGCATCGCTTGCTCTTTTTAGTGCAATTCCCCGAATACCCATTGAATTAAAGCTATTCGCCAAATCACTTGATGCATAAACGGTATCATTACTGCTACCAATATTTGCCAGGTTAAGCTGATAAAATTTATAGGCGCCTGAAGTGAGTTTGAGTGCAGCAAAGCCAACATTATTCACGGGATCAATATCAAAGCCGCCACCGCCATTGGTATTAATATCTGCACCTAGCGCCGCTGAAATTCCGAGTGTTCCTGCATTCGCATTTTGTAGATAAATTCGGTCAGAATTTTGATCAATGCTATATAGCTTGGTTGAGCCTGTACCAGCAAAAGCATTGGTATATGCTGCTGCAACCACTGCAGGATTAGCTTCAGTCAGCTTAATGCTACCATCGGTAATGGTTGCACCTGTGTCGACATTGATTCGAAGGTTTTGTCCTGTATCACTAATCACACGTAAACGGTCTGCGACAGGATTAAAGTTAACACTAATGAGATTGGGATTGCCAATGATCTGACTGAACGGGGTATTTCCATCAGTGGTATCTGCTGGATCTGCCATTAATTTTCTGACAAAGGTTGCAACGCCTGTTGTTGGATTGAGAGTATAAATATTTCCAAGTAAACCAACCGCATAAAGCTTGCTGTCTTTAGGTCGATAATCAATACCAACCAATTCATCACCAGATTGTAAGCCTGTGATTTTGAGATTGGATACGATTTTGTTGGGTGTCATTCGGTCAATAGAACTAATCATTCCATCATTGGTTAGAATTAAAGTATCTCCAGTGTTGTTATTGGATAATTCAGAGTCATCATTTGAATCACTATTACAACCTAATAATGCCAAACTACTGAGTGTTGCAACAGCTAGGGCAGTCATTTTTTTATTCATTTTTTCTAATCCTGATTGATATGTTTTTGTAAGAAGAAAGATATCCCATATCTTTTGAACTTCTTGTTGTTGGCGTAAGGACAATGTAAAAATTTTTGAACTGAAAAATTTGAGCGAATAATTTTCAGGTGGATGATTTCAAAAAAATTTATAAACTTTACTCAGGATATAAGTGTCTATATATGAAGTAAATTAATGTTTTTAAGTGATTTTTTTGTAATTAAGTTGTGAGTTGTAATTATTCACATGGGCTTCACAGCGCTTAATGAACATTTATTTTATGAACAGAATTGTTTTTAAAGATTCGAACTGAGGTTAATTAATTTTGGACATCTTTATTTAGAGAAGCGTAGATAAAGAGAATTCTAATTCTCTTTATCTACTAGAGGTTTATGCTTCAACCACCTGAACAGCAATTTTCTTAGCAGGATCGACTTTACGGCGTACTGCTGGAACAGGTTCACCATGATATTGGCGATCGGCAAAGTAGCTTGAGCGAACCATTGGTGCTGACCAAATATTTTTAAAACCAAGTTTACGACCATGCTCAGCATAACGCTCGAATTCTTCTGGTGTTACAAAGCGGTCGATTGGTGCATGTTGCTTAGATGGTTGTAGATATTGACCGATCGTCACGTAGTCCACATCATGTGCACGAAGATCATCTAATAAAGCAATCACTTCTTCTTCAGTTTCACCAATACCCACCATCAAACCACATTTGGTTGGGACATCAGGACAGTATTCTTTAAACATTTTTAACAGATTTAAAGAATGCTGATAATCAGAACCTGGACGCATCGCTTTATATAGGCGAGGTACGGTTTCAATATTGTGATTGAATACATCGGGTGGACATTCAGTCATGATGCGTAAAGCAATATCCATACGACCACGAAAGTCTGGTACTAAAATTTCTAACAACGTTTTTGGGCTAAGTGCACGAGCTTCTTTAATACAATCCACAAAATGCTGAGCGCCACCATCTAATAAGTCATCACGATCTACAGAGGTAATGACGGCATATTTAAGACCTAAATTAGAGATGGTTTCTGCCATATGGCGTGGTTCATCAGGGTCAAGGGCATTTGGACGACCATGTGCAACGTCACAGAACGGGCAACGGCGAGTACAAATATCACCCATGATCATAAAGGTTGCTGTACCACCACCAAAACATTCAGGCAGATTTGGACAGGCAGCTTCTTCACAAACAGTATGGAGTTTTTGCGAACGTAGAGTTGTTTTTATACGCTGAACCTCTTCAGGGGCAGCCATTTTGACGCGAATCCAGTCTGGTTTACGAGGCACTTCAACCGTAGGAATAACTTTTACAGGAATTCTTGCGACTTTTTCTGCGCCACGAAGTTTTATCCCCTGTTCTGGTTTACGGTGTTCAGACATGTATTTTCTACAACCTATTACTTGAGATATTCGATTATTATAGTCAAATTTATTGGTGTATAGGATGAAATAGGTATTCATTTTGAAAATGTAAATATATAAAAATATATAGTTGAGAAATACATTAATTCAACGCATAGTAGTTATCATCTATAAAGCAATAAATGGTTAAGAGTCAAAGGAGCTTTGAATGCCACGTAAGAAAGAGGTCGTTGGTGGGAATGTTGTTAAGTATGATGCAGTCATTCTCGGTTCTGGCCCAGCTGGCGAAGGCGCGGCAATGAAGCTTGCAAAAGCAGGTAAACGAGTTGCAATTGTTGATATTCGTGATCAACTCGGTGGAAACTGTGCACATGTAGGAACGATTCCAAGTAAAGCTTTACGTCAAACGGTTTCAAGTATTATTCGTTATCAACGTGATCCAATGTTTCAAAAAGTAGGTGAATGGAAACAATTCACCATGAAACAAGTCTTACGTAATGCACATAAAGTCATTCAGCAGCAAGTTGATACGCATACACGGTTTTATGACCGTAATAAAATTGAAGTTTTTCATGGTCGTGCTTATATCCAAGACAAAAATACAGTTTTGATTTTTGGACAGGATGGCACGAAAGATACAATCATTTGCAAGCAGATCGTGATTGCGACAGGTAGCCGTCCATATCAACCTCAAGGTTTAGATTTTAATCATCCGCGTGTATTTGATTCAGACAAGATTTTAGATCTTGATTATTCAATTCAAAAAATTATTATTTATGGCGCCGGTGTTATTGGCTGTGAATATGCATCGATCTTCATTGGTTTAGATCATAAAGTTGATTTGATCAATACTCAGCAAAAATTATTAAGTTATCTCGATGATGAAATTGCAGATGCGCTGTCTTATCATTTGCGTGAGCAAGGTGTCTTAATTCGTCACAATGAACAAATTGACCGTTTAGAAACGTTTGATGACCATGTTGTGTTGCACTTGCTGAGTGGTAAGAAGATCAAAGCTGATGCAATTTTATGGTGTAATGGTCGTTCAGGAAATACCGATGGTCTTGGCTTAGAAAATGTTGGTTTAACACCGAATAGTCGTGGTCAGTTGATGGTGAATGACCAATATCAAACTGAAGTTGACAATATTTATGCTGCGGGTGATGTGATTGGTTGGCCATCACTTGCTTCCGCTGCCTATGACCAAGGTCGTTGTGCAGGTGCAAATATGGTCGGTGAGAAAAATGTTAAACCGATTCGAGATGTGCCAACAGGGATTTACACGATTCCCGAAATTTCATCAATTGGTAAGACTGAACAGCAATTGACTGAAGAAAAAGTCCCTTATGAAGTAGGGCAAGCATCTTTCCGTCATTTGGCACGCGCACAAATCACGGGCGATACCGTGGGTGAATTAAAGGTTTTATTCCATCGTGACACTTTGGAAGTATTGGGAATCCATTGCTTTGGTAATAATGCAGCAGAGATTATTCATATTGGGCAAGTGGTGATGCATAGTCCAGACAATACTTTAAAGTATTTTGTTGAAACGACATTTAACTATCCAACTATGGCAGAAGCGTATCGTGTGGCTTCTTTAAATGGTATGAATCGTTTGTTCTAAGTCATCTAGATTTTGTATGATCTGAATGCCAATCAACTTGATTGGCATTTTACTATCTACGTCTAAATAAAAGGCTTGCTATGAAAGCTCAGAAAAATAATTTAATGATTGTTGTGGTTGTCGTTCTTCTTGCTGTGATCTATTGGGGCTTAGACTTCAAGCAGAAACAAAATACAACTCATGATGTAAGGGCACAGCCACGTTCAATAGAGGTTGTGATAGATGATCAACAACAGATCATGCAAGCCTACCAGCAGCAACGAAGCAATCTTCAAGTTCAAGCACAAGGAATTGTAAAAGCGGTTTTGCCTGATGACAATGAAGGCTCAAGGCATCAGAAAATGATTCTAAAACTGGAGAATGGTTTAACGGTTTTGATCGCGCATAATATTGATTTAGCACCAAGAATAGACGGGCTAAAAAAGGGCGATACAGTTGCATTTTTTGGAGAATATGAATACAACCCAAAAGGCGGAGTCATTCATTGGACGCACCATGATCCGCAAGGAAAACATAGTGATGGTTGGCTAAAATATAAGGGGAAAACATATCAATAATATTTTCCCGTTATCCCCAATTCTATTTATGTACTCTAAATCAGCTTGTAAGCGCCAATTTTTGACGAGATTTCCATTTAGGTAGTACTTTAGCTAAATAAGCGTCCATACACCATACAGGGCCAATCAGGAGGAATTGTAAGTCTTTAAAGAAAGAAGGCTTTTTACCTTCTACTTTATGCCCATAAAATTGCCCAATCCATGCAATCACAAAAATCCCGATATAGAATCCAACGCCTACAGGCAGGATCAAAATCAGCCATGCCATCACCACTAATAACGCTGCCATCGCTACTGCAAGCACGATGTCTAGGCGTGCATAAAAAACCAAAGTAAGTACCAGTAGTAATGCGGTGAGTAGGGTGCTGAAATGGGCAAGAATACCAATAATGGAAAAAAGAATCGCTGGGACACAGACCCAGTGAATTTTTTTATTGGTTTGGTTTTGATGGCTATCACTGTATTCATCAAACCATTCATCAATCGATTTCACAGCGCGCTCCTTGCAGTATTCATTTTTATTTACTCAATATACCGAAGAAAAGAATAAGGGTCAAAATGATTCAATAGACTCTAATATGCGCATGCTATAGAAAACACAAAAGCCACATGAAGTGGCTTTTGTTGGAGATAAATGAATGTACTTAAGAGCTAGGTCCATCCACTCGTTCAATGCTGACATTACCTGTACCTGAACCAGACATTCCTAGTTGCTTTGCAGCGCCATAAGATAAATCGAGAACACGGTTACCATGGAAAGGCCCACGATCGTTCACTTTGACAACAACACTTTTACCATTATCTTTGTTTGTTACACGGATATAACAGTTTAAAGGAAGGCTACGGTGTGCGGCGGTTAATCCATTCATATCGAATGTTTCACCGCTTGCGGTTTTACGACCATGAAATTGACGACCATACCATGATGCAACGCCATTTTGGCTGAATTTGCGAACGGTATTTGAAGCAACAGTATTCAGTTTTTCAATCACTGAAGGCTCGTCTTCAGGAATATCAATTTTTGCAGCAATCGTTTGGCGACGGATTTGGTCACCTGAACTCTCAGTGATTGAAAGACTATTAACATTAGAAAAGCGCGAATTAAAATTTTGAGCATCTTTGCTCAATACGCGGGCTGCTAAATTAGAACCATCGACATCATTATTGATTGATGTCGATTGTACCATTTCAGCATGTAACGGGCTTAAACTTAAGCCTGCTGTCAGCGCTATAATATATTTTAGCGAAAACTGCATTGTATAAACTCCTAGAGAACATGCTTTTCTATTTCAAAAACCACTTTGAAATATAGTGCACATGTCTAATTATTCACTTTTGCAATTACTTTACTTGAGTGGATAATATTCATCGCTTACGAAGTGTGTCTAGTCTTTAACGATAAATAATTACAAAAAGGGTGAAAACTTACAGTTTGTGGTTAAAAAATAATCAATATTGTAACAAAAGGTAACTTTTGCTGTGTATCTATACTTTTATAATAAAAAAATTATTGACTTTTCATAATGTTGTGAAAAAGCTAACCTAACGGCTAGCAACTTCAGTGCCCAATAACCATACAGCAGTGGCATACATACGGCTTTTATTATAGGTCGTAATCACTTGGAAATTAGGGTAAGTAATATAGTAAATTGGACCAAATTGGTCTTGTAATTGAATGACATTAACCAAGTCCAAGTCATCAATTTTTACTAAAGGGTCAATAGGGGAAATTCCTAACCTTTTCAACTCACCATAGGGGGTTGGCTGCGTTAAATCTTGAGCAATAATACTTTCTGGGTTGTTACCTAAGTAACGTGCAGGGAAGCCTATTGGGCGATCACGTTGCCAACCATGCTGAGCTAAATAGTTGGCGATAGAACCAATGGCATCAGTTGCTGAGTTTCTTAAATCAATATGACCATTACCATCATAATCCACCCCTAATTTTTGAATATTACTTGGCATAAACTGAGGGTAACCAATTGCACCAGCATAAGAACCTACAATACTATTGGTTGGATAGCCTTCTTTATATGTCCATGCGATCAGTGCCGCTAATTCATCACTAAAATAGTCAGCACGACGTGGATAGCCAAAGGCGAGGGTTGCAAGTGCATCTCGAGTAATGAAAGCCCCTTTATTCGCGCCATAACCTGTCTCTACACCCAAAATACCTAAAATGACTGCTTTGGGTACGCCAAATTGCTGCTCTGCGCGATTCAGTGCATCTTCGTACTGATTTTTAAAGTTAGCACCACGTTGAATGGTACCGTCAACCAAAAACATTGAGCGATAGTCATACCAAGGTTTGCTTTCACCTGGACGAGTCATAATAGTGAGAATATTAGGTAAGTTGCGTGCGCCACTCATAGCAGCATCAATTTGTTCGCTACTCAATCCATATGTGGTCATCGCTTTTTGTTTAAAAGCAACGTAATTAGGATGGGTATAAAAGTCATTCGCTTGTGCCCAATTGCTGCCTAAGAACAAACTAGCAGCTAAAGCAAGGAGTCTAAACGTTTTATTTAAATTAGGAAGAAACATGTGTTTATAAAATTCCTCATTATCGATGTGTATGAATAGACATAACCAGTCCAAAAGTTGACATCAGGGTAATAATTGCTGTTCCACCATAGCTCATGAAAGGCAAAGGCACACCGACTACAGGTAAAATACCACTGACCATCCCTGCATTTACAAATACATAAACAAAAAATGACAAACCAAATGCACCAGCGACTAAGCGACCATAGTTATGAAAGCTTTGTAAGCCGATTTGGAATGTTCTAAAAATAATCGCAGAATAAAGCAGAATAAGTAGAGTGACGCCAATAAGACCAAATTCTTCTGAATAAGCAGCAATAATAAAATCGGTATGACCTTCGGGTAAGAAATGCAGATGAGATTGAGTCCCTTCTAAAAAACCTTTACCTGAAAAACCACCTGAGCCAATTGCTGTTTTTGATTGAATAATATTCCAACCTGTACCCAATGCATCAGCTTCGGGGTCTAAAAGCGTGAGAACACGTTGACGTTGATAATCATGGAGTAAAAATTCCCATGCAATTGGAATAATAACCGCAGCAACACCTGCTGCTGCTGCAATAAGCCGCCAAGATAATCCACTTAAAAACAGCACAAAAATACCACTGGCAAGAACCAGTAAAGATGTACCTAAGTCGGGTTGTTCTGCAATCAGTAGAAAAGGTACAACAATGAGCATTAAAGACAAAACAACTTGTGAAAGGCTTGGTGGTAATGCTTTACGTGATAAAAACCAAGCAATCATCATTGGCATGCCAATTTTCATAAATTCACTGGGTTGCACACTTCCGAAACCAGGAATATCAATCCAGCGTTGTGCACCCATACGAACTTCACCAAAAATGACCACTGCAATCAGTGACAGTACGCCAAATATATAAAAGTAAGGTGAAAATGCTTGATAAACTTTTGGTGGAATTTGCGCCAAACTGAACATGACCACAAAGCCAATCCCAAAGCTAATCGCTTGTTTGCTGACAAGTCCAACATCTTGTGCCGAAGCACTATATAAGACCGTCAGCCCTAGCAAGGCATTTAAAATTAAAAACAGACAAAGCCAAGGATCGATATGCAGTTGTTGCCAACGGGAGAGATGTGTTGCTGTGCTCAAGCCATCACGAGGTGCTTGACGTAAGAATTTGTATTGTGAGCTTGGAGACATGCGATTCTAAATCTAGTAAATCAACGCTTCGCGAATGCTAACATAAACGTGAGCAAGACCAAAGCAACGCTTTGTTCTGTCATGCAACAGAGCGTGTTGAACGAGAAGTGAAGACATTTATTCTATTATATTTATCTAATGTGTTTCTTGTATGCATAAAAAAGCGACTATATTGTCATAGTCGCTTTTTGATTAACTAAGATTTATTTTTGAACCAATAACTGATCGAAATGCTTAGTAAATACATCTAATTCAGCTTGGCTTAAGCTCGGAATAAGCTTTTTAATTACAATATGAACCGCAGTCTCAACAGCACTTGTTGCAACACTTGCAACGCCACGTTTCACCATACCTAGACCGAGTGTTTTATTGTATTCAGTCATGAAATGGTGGGTTAGAACATCAGCAAAAGATTTAAATTGCTGAGTCAGCGCATCACGTTGTTCTTTACCGTTTCCAGCAGCAACTTCAGCAAAACTCTTTTTCATTTCAATCACAAGATTGTCAGGCAAAACAGCACCAATACGTTGTTTACCTTCATTGTCAGTAAACAAACTTTTTTCCATGAATGCCAATGATTCTAAAACTTGGTCATTCGAAGTTTTGCCTAACAATTGCTTCATTAATGTTGAAACGATGCTACGAATTTTTTGAGCAAGTTCTTCAGTGGTATCTCGTTTATCACTTGGTGGAAATTGTTGAACCAAATGAACCAACATGGTGTCAATTAACTCATCAGTAAGCTGTAGAGAAATTTTGTCACGTAAAGGGTATTGTGGCTCTTTACTGTCACGGTTGGCTTGAGCAAGTTGAATATCCTGACTCAACGTTGCTGATGGAAGAATACCGAAATAACTGGTCATTGAAGAACGTCCTCTATATCAAATTTATTCGTTTTATTGTCGCGCTAAGCGAATTGGCTCAGGCATCCATGACAAATCAGATACTCGACATGGGTTGATATCCAAGCCCCCTCGACGAGTATACGTTGCATAGACCATCAGCTTTTCTGGTTGAAGCAATTGCCAAAGATCAGCAAATATTTGCTCAACACATTGCTCATGGAAACCATTATGCTGACGGTACGAGATAATATAGGCTAATAGACTGCGATAACAAGGTTTTTTACCTTGAAAACGAATAAAAACAGTGCCCCAATCGGGTTGTCCTGTGACAGGGCAATTACTTCTGAGTAAATGAGAGTACAGCTCAATTTCGACATGCTCTGGATTCGTGGTATCAAATTGCAACAATGTCGCATCAGGATGCTCAGACAAACGCTCTGGAATTAGATCGTCAATACATATGCCTTGTGGTTTGGAGATATTTAAATCATCGACCTGAAATAGTTGCAGTTCAATCTTTGCACCAGCCGCTTTGGATAAATCTTGCTCAACAGTTTCAATGAAATTTTGCTTAGATTCAAATTGAGTGAAATTTAAGCTATTGAAGTAGAGTTTAAGCGATTTTGATTCAATCAAGTTTGGAGAATTGGCAGGCAAAGTTAAACGACCAATCGCAACTTGTGGTAAGCCGATCTGATTTAACCATGAAATTTCAAAAATATGCCACCAGTCTTTGCCTTGAGTAACGCCTTCAATATGCGCATATTGTTGGCGAGATTCAGCACGAGCGATGGGAAATAATACTTCTGGCTGATAGTGAGTTGGGTATTCGGTATCTTTACCCAATAAAGAAAATTCAACACTCATTCACGCATTCCTGAACCACGAGCTAATAAATGATAAGCAACTGCATACAGCGCAACACAACAGAGCGTAACGATACTTAAGGAGAAGGTCACATTCACATCGCTGTGCCCTAAAATGCCAAAACGGAAGGCATTGACCATGTATACAATTGGATTAATTAAAGATAAATTTTGCCAAAATGGACTGAGCGCACTAATCGCATAGAAAACACCACCTAAATAGGTGAGTGGCGTCAATACAAAAGTTGGGATAATTGAAATATCATCAAATGACTTTGCATAGACCGCATTGATGAAACCACCTAGCGAGAATAATAATGAAGTAATGATGACTGTATATATAGTCACAAATAAATTATAAATTTCTAAATGGGTAAAGAATAAACTCATGATCGTCACAATTAGACCAACCAAGACACCACGACTAACACCACCAATCACATAACCCCAAAGAATTAAATGTAATGGCACAGGACTCATGATCAATTCTTCGATGCTTTTTTGGAATTTCGCACTAAAAAAACTGGATGAAACGTTGGCATAGCTATTCGTAATGACGGCCATCATGATTAAACCAGGCACAATAAATTGCATGTAGCTAAAGCCGCCCATTTCACCAATACGAGAGCCAACTAAATTACCAAAAATCACAAAGTACAAGCTCATAGTGATGGCAGGCGGTAACAAAGTTTGTGGCCAAATTCGCATAAAACGACGAATTTCTTTAACAACCAAAGTCCAAAGTGCGGTTTTTAATTGACTGAAATTCATTGATTCGCTCCTGCAAGATTCTTCTCGACCATTTTCACGAACAATTCTTCCAAACGATTGGATTTATTACGCATACTGCTGACTTGGATATTTTTCGATTGTAGCAATAAGAACAGGTCATTCATGCTATGCGCTTTGTTCATGGTGATTTCTAAAGTCACTGGATCAATTAAATTAAATGTGAACCCAAGAATATCGAGTTGCAGTGTTTCAATCGGTTCAGCCAGATCACAAATGAAAGACTCTTCATGGAGTTGATTGAGGAAACCTTTCATGGTGGTATCTTCTTTAATCACACCACGATCAATAATCGCGATACGACGGCACAGCATTTCTGCTTCTTCTAAATAGTGAGTCGTTAGAATAATAGACGTACCGTTTTCATTCATTTCGGTGAGAAAATCCCACATTGAACGACGTAACTCAATGTCTACACCCGCAGTCGGCTCATCTAATATAAGCAACTTAGGTTCATGCATCATGGCACGTGCAATCATTAGGCGGCGTTTCATACCACCTGAAAGCATACGTGATTGAATATTACGCTTTTCCCATAAACCGAGTTTTTCTAAATAGAACTCAGCCCGTTGTTCTGCAAGTTTTTTAGGAATGCCGTAATAACCTGCTTGGGTCACTAGAATATCGAAGGTTTTTTCGAATTGTCCAAAGTTAAATTCTTGTGGAACAACACCAAGACATTGTTTTGCGTGGGATGGATGGGTATCTAAGTTATGCCCAAAAATCTCCACTGTACCCGATGTTTTTTTGGTTAAGGAGCTAATGATACTGATTGTTGTCGATTTACCTGCACCATTAGGGCCTAATAATGCGTAAAATTCACCTTCAGGTACGGTTAAATCAATACCTTTTAACGCCTGAAAACCATTACGATAAGTTTTGGACAAATCGCTCAACACCAAAGCATCAGTCATGAACGTCTCACGTTGTTAAATAGAATGGGTATTTTGAGCGATATGAAAAAATAAACCAAGTAGAAAAATAGGTTTATGGCGTATTAGAAATAGAACAATTAATTCAGAAAAGGTTGTAGAGTAACTTATTTTTTTAATTACTACTTGTGATAATTTTTTATTTAATATCAAAATCTTAAATTTTAATTATTGCATGGAAAAAAGGGGGCATTAGCAAAATAATCGTTAGTAATAGAGTATAGTTTCTAAGAATTTTGTTGTAAGTTTGAGATAGATCAATAACTTCATTTTGAAAAAGAAAAATGTTTATTAAGCAAGTCACTAAGTAAATGCAGCTAATTAAGAACAATAAAAAGCCAACGACTATACCTGTGGCCTATAATTTTCAAAGTGTTTCAGCACCTATCGTCGCACCTATTGATTAAAGAGGGTAATCGATTTAGCCGAACTGTGAATTTAAATCTCATTAGCCGAACTGCTCGGGATGCTCAAAAATTTCATAATTTATATACAGTCAAATGAAGGACATGAAATGTTAAATTTTGATCCTATTCCTATTAGTGGGCTAATCTATCAGTTGAATGAAGTCACTTAATGAGGCATTAAAAGTCGATGTAATTAATCATAAATTGAATGCGAAGCGCATAACGTCATTTCTAGCTCATGCTTTAGGTAATTCAGAATTACCATTACTTATGACAATACAAGAACGCTACTTTTTTTGGTAATTAAGTATGTTCAAAACCAAACCAATATTTTATTTTCAACAAATACAGATTTTTTGAATTGCTTTAAAGAACAGTCAAGTTAGATGGATGAAGTATCAGAATTCAGTGTAACCATACGGCAATAGGATGGAGCTGAAGCACAATTCGATGCGCTACGTTTACTTGTGAGTTTTGAAATACTTAAACATATTGGCTTAAAAGAAAATACCAGTAAATTTGTGCATGTACCTACAACTCTAGGGTAGTTAAAGGCACTTGGTGCATGGAAGATGAAAAACGGTGGTGTGCTACTTGTGTCGCTCACTGCCTGCAAACTGCTGGAGTCAAATTTCCTAAAGACTGGTTTTGTGCATTGGCTTACCTAAGTGGTGGGACTAAACTTGCAAAACCAACATATGGTTGTGTAGCAGTTAAAACTCGTATCGGTGATGGGCATATTTGCTTTGTCGTAGGGAAAGACAAAACATTGGGTAAATTTTATTTAGGTTGAAATCAATCAAAGATGGTTTGTTATGCGCTTTATAGTAAGTCAGATTTTGAAGTATTTATGTGGTATGGCCAGCAGAGTTGAGTTGCAAGTTACCTGTCAGAGGTTAATATCTTACAGAAAGCTCTGCTTATGAGCCTTTTAGTCCTCTAGCTTAATAGCCGCATATGGATTTTAGAGTGAAAAGGTTACCATCTATTTCGATTGGTTCTCCTTGAATTTCATTTATATCATTTATAGTTTCTCTAGCTCCAGTTAAATCAATATTGTCTTGAGAAAATCCTTTAAGAGTTTCTAATTTACCGAAGAATACACACATTGCCTCTACGGTTTTACGTCTATCTTTTTTTTCAGCAATATGCTCTAAATCAGTCATATTCTTGCTAATTATAATTAAGGAGTTTTTTAAAAAATTATCATATTCCTCTTGGGTCATTTTTATCGCATATTGTTTATAAAACGTTTTTTCATCATAAGGTATAGTTTCAGCATTAGATGGAAAAGTGATTAGAGTTAGTAAAGTTATTAGTATTCGTTTCATCTGTAAGCTTTTGTAAGTATTTTGATGATTTAGTATAGCATTTGCTAGTGGAATTACTAAATTCTTAAAACTTGAGTTAGGGCAGGGGAAAGAAATCACGCTGTGGGATATTGATACTATCGCTAAAGGTAATGAGTGTGAAACTCGGCATGAGGTAAAGCTCTCGAATGATTGTAAACACTTGGTTGTATCTAAGATTCTGAGCGTTTTCTTATTATGTGTATTTTTAGGATGTACAGCTTACTTAATCAATAGAAATGTTTTTGTCTTGATACTTATAAATGGTGCGCTCAGCGGGACTCGAACCCACGCCACAGGCTTCGGAGACCTGTACTCTATCCAGTTGAGCTATGAGCGCATGCGTGCCACATCATAGGCAAAAAAATCATGTAGGTAAATATATACCGTTAAACAAAGGTGTTTATTGTTTATTAAAAGATCAATTTAGACTTTTAGAGATAAATATGCTGCAAATAAGATTATAAATGTTGTACCGAATAATTAATTAATTTAAGTGTTTGATTAAGTTGTGCTGATGGGATTCGTGATTCTTGTAGAAAAGTAATCCATTGCATTTGGCACGCTTTTAATTGCTGCAAGTTTTTGATCATCTGTATTTTTTGTATTAAAGGTCGAGCCATCAAACCACAATAAGTTGTTAGCGTTTGAATCATAACTTGTTGAATTTCGACAAAAGGAAGCTTTTCTAGTACAAGAACTTCCGATTCAATACTTGGAGATGGCGTTGGTGTGACTTCAAAAACAGGTGCTTCTGGAATTAAAGGAGCTTTAGTTGAAGGAAATACATTGCTTTCAGGAGGCTGAATGACTTTTTGCACTTCTTCAGCTTCTATTGTTGCTAATGGTTGATGAGCTAATAAGCCCATATCAATCAGTTGTTGGACTAATTCAGTTGGTGCAATTCTTTCTTTGTAACCATGATCAAGTTCTTGAAAATCTTCATGATCAATTAAAAGTAATAAACGACGTTGGCGTGCAGTGAGTGCGTTGTCGCGTTGTTGCAAGGCATTTTGCCCGAGTTCTGTTTTAAAAAAATGAGACATGTCTTAATCTCCACCCAATTAATATTTGGAATGAAGATTAAGATAAAGTTAAAAAATGACAGTAATGTTAACAATTTATTAAATATCATTGCCTTGATTGAAATAAATGGGAAGCTTCAATGCAACGATTTATTTCACTCATTTTGTTTCTAAGGCTTTGCGCAAGTATAGATCGAGATCATCCTGACGCAATAGCCATTGAATATAGTCAGCAGGAAGATCTTGGATGGCTGTGCCTTTATGTTTACCAAAGGTGATACTTTTTGGAATGCGAGCTTCTTCAGAGGCAATATAAAGCTGTTCAATATTTTGAATATTCAATTGATGAATAATATGCATCAAGATATTGGCAGTAAGAATAATGTCTGCATCTGCTCGATGTGCACCTTTAAGCATGTCTCGTGCCTTATCACTACCTTTAGAAATTAAATAGATTAAGGCTGAAATATTATGTGCTTCAGCATTTTCCCAAACACGACGAGCAAGTGCTAACGTGCAAATCGGTTTTAATTTTGAGGTATCGACACCACATTTTTCGATCGCGGTAATATCATAATCAACATTATGTCCAATAATGTAAGTGGTTTGTTCAGGGAGTTGAAATTCATTATAAAAGGGTTGATCAATCAAATCTGATTCTAAAATATGATGGACTGCCATCGCAGCATAAGAGATAGGCTGTCCAACTTGATAGAGTTGATCAAAAATTTGTTTTTTATCTAGGCTTAATTTTCCATTTTCTATATGGATAGGTGCGTAGGCAATTTCAATTGGCAAACCATTCAAAGTATGGGTTTCTGTATCTAAGATAATGGCTTGCATAGCATGAATCCTAATAGCGTAGAGATAAGTTTGATGGTTGATTATCTTACAAGAAATTAACGATCAGCTGTGTTTAATCATCGTTAGAGAGGCTGGATTTTGAAGAATTCAGTCAAGCATTGGATAAATAAAATGCAAAAATAAAGGAATATAAAAAAATACTTGAAACAATTTTGTAATAGGCGTAATTCTTGTGAATGTAGTTGCCTTAGAAAAATAACATCTAAGGATAAAATGAAAAATAAAATAGTTAAGGAAAAACTATATGAATATGAAATTATTAACGGTTGCGATGCTGAGCTCAAGCCTATTGTTGACAGCTTGTGGTGGCGATGATAATGGAACTACAGTATTTGTTCCAAAACCTGAAATCCCTGAAAATAATATTAAGGATCCTGTGGTGGGGATGCCTAAAAACTATGAACTAGATGGTATGGCTGCTGCTTCATCTGATAGTGTTGTGATGACTTATAAGATGTTAGGTGTTAATAATAAAGAAGTACTAGCAACAGCACTTGTATTTACGCCACCTGCTTCAGTTCCTCAACCTGTAAATGGTTGGCCAATTGTGGTTTGGGCACATGGTACGACGGGTGTTGCTGATCAATGTGCCCCAAGTCGCCAAGGTTTGGGCGGTAATGAATTTTTATTGAAAGCGCTGTTAGCTTCTGGGTATGTCGTTGTTGCCCCTGATTATGAAGGACTAGGTGAACCAAGTGAGCAAGACGCTCATCCCTTCCTGAATGTCAAAAGTGAAGCGTATTCAATTACCGATGCCGTTGTCGCTACACGTGCGTATTTAACCAGTTTAAATAAAAAGACCAATGGGCAATGGCTTGCTGTTGGGCATTCTCAAGGTGGGCAAGCTGTACTTGGTGCTGCGCAATATGCAAGCCGCGCAAAATTAGACTATAAAGGTACGGTTGCCGTGGCACCTGCATCTAATCTTGCCTTAATTTTGGCTGGAGGGGAAAATCAAGCGAATAATGAACCGGATCCAATCAAGAAAATCAACATTT
This sequence comes from Acinetobacter tjernbergiae DSM 14971 = CIP 107465, assembly GCF_000374425.1. Taxonomy (GTDB): domain Bacteria; phylum Pseudomonadota; class Gammaproteobacteria; order Pseudomonadales; family Moraxellaceae; genus Acinetobacter; species Acinetobacter tjernbergiae. Next base: position 29,930 of record NZ_KB894380.1, read on the forward strand.
TAGCACCTCTTGATACATTTACAGCATTAATTACGGCGGGTTTACGAAATCAGTATCCAAATTTAAAGTTTACTGATGTATTTAATTCACCAACTGATTTAATTGCAGCAACAGCCGAGACTTCTTCACAAAACGCTGTATGTTATCAGGCACTGGGTCAAAATCTTGGTAATGCAATGGGGGCTTATTTAAATGCAAATAAAACATTGGAGGGCTACCCTCGTACTAAGACTAATTTTATGTCTATCCCAAGCATTAATAGCTTTTTAACTACCAGTTCTCAGCCGTTACAGAAAAAGGTAACAACACCAATTATTATTTATCAGGGTATTCTAGATCAAACTGTACCTAAACAAATTACAGATTTTCTAGTCAGTTCAGCTCAATCTGTTGGAACTGTAATCCCAAGTTCTAATTACAGAGTAGGAGAATGGGATCACACAACTGCTTATTCTTCAAATATTGGTAATATTGTTCAAGATGTCAATGTACTTATGCCATCAAACCAAATCGTTAAACAATAAGCAGTGAGATGTAGCCCAATTTCTATATTTTGGAGATTGGGCTTTGCAAGTCTCAGCGAAAAGTTTGGCGTTGTATAAAAATAATGGAGTGCTTTGGGATAAAAGAGCAACAGATATACCAGATGAACAAAATTCACGAATAATTAAATAAATATCAATCTCTGTAACAGTAAACTTCATGCTATAATTCGCACCAATCTTTAGCACGGCTTAAAAGCCCTAATTTATAGGACCCCCGCTAATGTTTGCCAATATTTCTATTGCTGAATTTGATCCAGAATTAGCTCAAGCGATTGTTTCAGAAGGCGATCGCCAAGAAGCACATATTGAGTTAATTGCTTCTGAAAACTATTGTTCACCAGCTGTAATGGAAGCACAAGGCTCAAAACTTACAAACAAATATGCAGAAGGCTATCCTGGCAAACGCTATTATGGCGGTTGTGAATATGTTGATGTTGTTGAGCAACTTGCAATTGACCGTGCAAAAGAGTTGTTTGGTGCAGATTATGCAAACGTACAACCACATGCGGGTTCACAAGCAAACTCTGCTGTTTATCTAGCGCTTCTTAACCCAGGCGATACTGTACTAGGTATGAGTTTGGCTCACGGTGGTCACTTGACTCACGGTGCTAAAGTTAGCTTCTCTGGTAAAACTTATAACGCAGTTCAGTACGGTTTAAACCCTGAAACGGGCGAAATTGATTACGAAGAAGTTGAACGTTTAGCTTTAGAACATAAGCCACGTATGATCGTTGCAGGTTTCTCTGCGTATAGCCGTGTTGTTGATTGGCAACGTTTCCGTGATATCGCTGACCAAGTAGGTGCTTACTTATTTGTTGATATGGCGCATGTTGCTGGTTTAGTTGCTGCTGGTGTTTATCCAAACCCAGTTCAAATTGCTGACGTAACGACAACAACGACTCATAAGACACTTCGTGGTCCACGTTCTGGTTTAATTCTTGCGAAAGCAAATGAAGAAATCGAGAAAAAGCTGCAATCAGCTGTTTTCCCTGGTAACCAAGGTGGTCCTTTAATGCATGCGATTGCTGCTAAAGCAATTTGCTTTAAAGAAGCAATGGCTCCTGAATATAAAGAATACCAACAACAAGTTGTTAAAAATGCACAAGCAATGGCAGAAGTGTTTCTTGCTCGTGGTTACGACGTTGTTTCTGGTGGTACAGACAACCATTTATTCTTATTGTCTTTAATTAAGCAAGAAGATGTTACTGGTAAAGATGCTGATGCATGGTTAGGCGCTGCTCATATTACAGTAAACAAAAATGCTGTTCCTAATGATCCACGTTCTCCATTTGTGACTTCTGGTATCCGTATCGGTACGCCTGCTGTGACCACTCGTGGTTTTGGTGAAGCTGAAGTGCGTGAGCTAGCAGGTTGGATTGCTGACATTATTGATAGCAAAGGTAATGAACAAGTTATCGCTGATGTGAAAGCTAAAGTTGCAACTGTTTGTGCAAAATTCCCAGTATATGCAAACTAATTTGTATATATAAAAAAGCGCCGTAAGGCGCTTTTTTTATACTTATAATTTTGTTTCTAAATAATTTTTAAGCTATTAAACTTTGCTAAGAGTTCCATTTGAGTTTCGGTATGTTGAGGATCAAGCTGAATACAGTCAATTGGGCAAACGGCTAAACAGGTTGGGGCATCGTAAAAGCCAATACATTCGGTACAACGTAATGGGTCAATTTCGTAAATCTTGGCACCTTCATAGATCGCTTGATTTGGACATTCAGCTAAGCACATATCACAATTGATACAGGCTGTTGTAATCAAGAGCGCCATATTAATCTGCCGAATATGCGAGAGTACCAGTTTTTAACTGTGCTTTTGCATGTGGAAGATTACGAATTAAAAGTGCATACCCAATGTCGATCTCTTGTGACAGTGGAATTTCCACAATATGCCCTGAGCCTTTTGCATTGTCGATTGGATGACCTTTTAGATCACGCATTTCAGTTAAAGTAAAAGTGAGATTACCTTTGGGTGTCATGAGTTCGAGTGAGTCACCAATCAAAAAGCGGTTTTTAACTTCGATACGTACGTAATCACCATTTCGCCCAATCACTTCGCCACAAAATTGCTGATAGTCAAAATGCGATGAGCCATCTTCATAAGTTTGATAATCACTATGTACATGTCGGCGTAAGAAGCCTTCGGTATAACCACGATTTGCTAAACCTTCTAGCTGATGTATTAAATTCGAGTCAAACGGTTGACCAGATAAGGCATCATCGATTGCCTTACGATAAATTTGCGCTGTTCTTGCACAATAAAAATAGGATTTTGTACGTCCCTCAATTTTAAGTGAGGCAATGCCCATATTTGTGAGTCGATCAACATGTTGAATAGCACGTAAGTCTTTTGAGTTCATGAAATAAGTACCATGTTCATCTTCTTCTGCTGCGAACATTTCCTCATCATTGCGTTGTACTAAGGCAGTTTGGATAGCATCCATTTTATCGCCGTCAGAACAGCATTTGTTTGATTCTTCTATCTGCTGAACAGGAACTACGTCGCCATTAGCATCTTCTTGTGCTTCGTGAATTTTATATTCCCAACGACAGGCATTGGTACATGCACCTTGATTGGCATCACGTTTATTCATATATCCAGAAAGTAGGCATCGACCTGAATATGCCATGCATAATGCGCCGTGTACAAAAACTTCGAGTTCAATTTCTGGTACATTCTTCTGGATTTCTTCAATTTCTTCTAATGCGAGTTCACGAGAAAGAATGACTCGGCTTAAACCATAATCTTTCCAGAACTTAACTGTTGCCCAATTAATTGCATTCGCTTGTACGGAGAGATGAATCTGCATCTGTGGAAAATGTTCGCGAACCATCATAATTAAGCCAGGGTCCGACATAATTAATGCATCAGGTTGCATTGCAATAATTGGCTCTATATCACGAATAAAATTTTTAAGTTTGCTGTTATGTGGTTGAATATTGGCAACGACATAAAATTTTTTACCTAAAGCGTGTGCTTCATCAATCCCGATTTTTAAGTTTTCATGATTAAATTCATTATTGCGCACACGTAGACTGTAACGAGGTTGCCCTGCATAGACGGCATCAGCACCATAAGCAAAGGCATAACGCATATTTTTAAGTGAGCCAGCAGGAGAGAGTAATTCAGTATTCATGATGCAAAGTAAAGGCATATAAAAAATATGGAATTATTTTAAAAATATAATTATCAGGATTCAACCTAGTATTTTGCTCGGGATTGTCGCTATTTATATTCAACATAAAAAAGCACCCGTAGGTGCTTTTTTGAATTAGTGATGACGATGCTTTCTTTTTTTCTTATACTTTTTCGATTGATAATTGTCATAGTCACGATCTTGACCAACTTTACGACCTAAAGCTGCACCGCCCGCTGCACCAGCTGCTGCTCCGATATATCCACCAGTCGTTCCACCTACATTTTTACCAACGGTATAGCCACCAACACCACCTAGACCACCACCAATTGCGGCTTCAGTACGAGTACGCTTGCTACTTGCAGCAGCTGCGCCACCCGCACCACCAACAGCAGAGCCAATCATCGCACCATTATTACCACCAATTTCTTTACCAATTGCTGTACCAACAACACTACCTAAAGCAGAAGTCGCTGCAACACGTGTTGCATTATCAGCATACACGCTGGTTGCTAAAGTTGAACTTGCTAAAATTGCGCTCAATAAGAAAATATTCGCTTTCATTTTGACTCCATGTTCCCAGTAATGGGACATCATTTTTAATGACTGCAAATGTAACAAAGTTTGAGAAAGAAAATGTGGAGATGGCGAGAGAAATTATTACTACTTAGTGAGAGGAATGTAGTGTTTTGTTAATATGGAATTAACAAAATGTGAAATAAATTTTAATAACTAATAAGATGGTATACCTCTTCACAAGAAAGAGGTTTGAATAATAAGCACGCTTTAATTGATTAAAATTCATCTAATTGAATTTTCTTACTTAATCTAGTCTTCTCGTTTATTTTGGCTAGAGTCTGCCTCTTGTTGAAGACGTAGATGATCTAAATCACGAATGTTTTTCTGAGTCGCTGTGACGCCAAATAAACTGAGTAAGAAGGACATAATGTAGTAACCTTTTTCACTCAAAGTAAGTGTAGCGTTGGTTAAACTAAATAGTAATAATCCAATGCAAATTCCGACTGATGCCCAACACAGTGCAACATAAATCATGGTGACTGGTATTTCTTCTAATTGATCTCGTAAAGTCTTTTGTAGTGAGATCGTAGAAAAGAGTCCATACAATAGAATGATCAAATAATAGCCTTTTTCATGTAGAGGCATTTCTGCATTCCACAATCCAATCATAAAACCAACAACACCAATAAAGACTGCAAGCCAGCTTGCTGCTGTGAAGGCGAGTGTAGGGCGATTTATTAAATTACTCATGATTTATCCTATTGTTTTATCATTCTAATTTATCTTTGATTATTTATATCGAAGCTCAGGTACGAGAACAACCCATACACACTAAAAAACGAAAAATTTGTGATGAAATAATAGGGGATTGGTAAGTTACCTAGTTTCTCTATGTCTTTTAAGCCTTAGAATCTGTAAACTATGCGCAATTTTTTGATTTTGCTCGTGCTTCATTATTTTGATCAGCACTGAGTCTTTAGTTTTGAGATATTCCGCCCATGAAAGCATCACTCCGTTTAAGACTGGATCAACTTTGTGATCGTCACGAAGAGCTGACCGCATTACTTGCTGATGTAGAAGTGATTTCGGACAATAAACGTTTTCGTAAATTGTCTCGTGAGCATAATGATTTAACTGAAATCACTGAGGTCTGGGGGAAATATCGTCAAGCAGAAGCAGATATCGAAACTGCTGAAACGATGAAATCAGACCCTGATTTCAAAGAGATGGCTGAGGAAGAAATCAAAGAAAATAAAGCACTTTTGGTTGCGCTTGAAGAGCAATTAAATGTGTTGATGATTCCTAAAGATCCAAATGATGCCAATGCAGCTTACCTTGAAATTCGTGCAGGTACAGGTGGTGATGAAGCCGCGATTTTCTCCGGTGATTTATTCCGTATGTATAGCAAATATGCTGAAACACAAAGTTGGCGTATTGAAGTACTGTCTGAGAATGAGGGTGAACATGGCGGTTATAAAGAAGTGATTTGCCGTGTAGATGGTGATGGTGTTTATGGTCGTTTGAAGTTTGAAAGTGGCGCACACCGTGTACAACGTGTGCCTGCAACAGAATCACAAGGTCGTGTTCATACTTCGGCTTGTACCGTCGCTATTTTGCCTGAAGTCGATGTAGATACCACAGTCGAAATTAATCCTGCCGATCTGCGTATTGATACCTATCGTGCATCAGGTGCAGGTGGTCAGCACATTAACAAAACCGATTCTGCGGTACGTATTACCCATATTCCATCGGGTGTGGTGGTGGAATGTCAGGAAGAACGTTCACAGCATAAGAACAAAGCCAAAGCGATGGCTTTGTTAGTGTCACGTTTAGAAAATGCGAAACGTGCTGCGGCTGATGCAGCAACTTCAGAAATGCGCCGTGATTTAGTCGGTTCAGGTGATCGTTCTGAACGTATTCGTACCTATAATTATCCGCAAGGTCGTATGACGGATCACCGTATCAACCTGACTTTATATAAGTTGGATGCGATTATGGAAGGTGATTTAACTGAATTGCTAGATAGTTTACATCGTGAATATCAAGCAGATCAGTTGGCGATGCTGGCACAGGAAAATGGCGGCTAATGAATATTGCTCAAGCATTAGAGATCAAAGGTGAAATTGATAGTTATGAACGTCAAGAAGCGGCATGGCTACTTGAACATCTTCTAGGTATCAATGCTTTAGAACTCAAATTAAGACTTGAGCAAGAGTTGACTCAAATACAGGAACAGGCTTTTTTAGAAGGGCTTGCGCGTATTGAACAGGGCGAACCATTGGCTTATGTCACTGGTTCACAACCGTTTTGGACGCTCGATTTAAAAGTGACACATGACACTTTAGTGCCACGTCCAGATACCGAAATTTTGGTAGAAACGGTGCTCAAACTGCCGCTCGATCAACACGCGAATATTGTGGATTTAGGCACAGGAACAGGCGCAATTGCTTTGGCGCTCGCAAGTGAGCGTCCGCAATGGCAAGTCACTGCAACTGATATATACGCACCAACTTTAGACGTGGCGCAGGACAATGCAGTTCGACACGGGCTGATGCAAGTGAAGTTCGCTTGTGGGGCTTGGTTTGAAGCTTTAGAGCAACAACAATTTGATCTGATTGTCTCGAATCCGCCGTATATTGATCCTGACGATGTACATATGCAAAAGCTCAAGTCTGAACCTGAGCGCGCATTGATTGCAGATAAGCAGGGGATGGCAGATATTGAAACCATTATTACTCAAGGGAAAGACTGGCTCAAACCAAATGGCTGGATTGTGCTTGAGCATGGTTATGATCAGGGGCAATTGGTACGTGAAATCTTTGAGCGGTTAGGTTTTGAACGGGTTCAAACCATCAAAGATTATGGTGGTAATGATCGTGTCAGCCTAGGGCAAAAGCGGGCTTAATCCTCAATATATTGCTCTACGGTATTGGCCAAACTGTGATTACCTTGTTGTTGCAGTCCGTCGACAACACCTAATGCATCTATTTTTTCTCGATTTTGGCTCAGTTTAAATTTGCCTGTAGTGTGTGAAATCTGAATTTCAATCCCGACGATGTTTTTTAGCTCTTGAGCAATGTATTCACTTGGTGCATCCGACATTTTCCATGGTGTTTCTTGTTTAGCTTCATGGGTGCGGGTGAGTTTAGCCAAAATGCCACGTAATGCTTTTTCATCTGTTAAGAAAGTAATCGTTCCTTTAACGTGAACCACTTGATAGTTCCATGTTGGTACATGCTGATGGTGTTGCTGTTTACTTGGATACCAGTTTGGTGAAATATAGCCTTGCTCACCCTGAAAGATAATTAAAACTTCTGCGCCGTCTTCAATTTGAGTATGCAGAGGATTATTCTTCGCAATATGGGCAACTAAAGTTGCGGTTTGATTGTTTTCATCAAATAATAAATGAAAGGGTAAATGATTGGCTTCCAAGCCTTCTGCACTATGACTAATCAAAGTTGCAAAGGGGGAGTCTTGAATCAGTTGGTATAATTTTTCAAGATTTTTTTTCTTCAAAAATTTCAGGTAAATACATGTATACGAACCTTTGAAAAGCAAATAGAACGCTGCCTCAATTTCGCAATCTAGGTAATACATCTCGATTATGGCAGCTGAGGTCATCATACGTTGATTAGAATCTGATGTCTTGCTTATTGAGCCACGGATAATAATTGGTATTATTGTTTGGCGAACACTTTTAAGCTGTAGTTGCTAAGAATCGTATGATTGATTCTTTCACAATGCTTGGTTGCTCCCAAGGCGTCCAATGCCCACAATTTTCTAATTCAATCACCTGTGGGTTTGGGATCAATTCTTTGTAGCGTATTGCCATATGCTGTCCTGAATTAGGATCATTTTTACCATTAATCAGTAACATCGGAATTGTGCTATTGATCATGGCATTAACCAACCGATCACGATGTTTAAATCGGTCAAAAATGGATTGATTTAAACTGACCATACATGTTTTGCCTTGTTTAAAGTTTAATTGCTCATACCATTGTTTCAATTCTTCAGCATTGGGTTGATGGTTTGCATCAAACATTTGTTGCATTGACTTTGAAAAAATACGGAATGAAATCATTGGAACAATCAAATGACCTAATGATGAAGCCATTAATTTCTGTATCAACCGAGGGCGATAGGCTTCGGCAAACAGGCTGCCATTCATAAAAATAGTGGATTGGATTGAAAACTTTAAATTGCTTTGCCGTTGTCGATCTAGCAGCTCTTGAATAACACCCACACCTAAATCGTGCCCAATCAGATGTACATATTCTAAATTTAAATATTCAATCAACGTAATACATTGATCAGCGTGGTCTTGAACAGAATATGGATAGGGTGCAGGTTTATCGGAAAAGCCTAAACCTAATAAATCAATCGCGACAAGTTGGTATCGCTCTGAAAGTGTATCCCAAATTTTTGACCAATCATAAGAACTGGTAGGATAGCCATGAATTAGAAAGATGGTTTCAGCTTCGGTTTTGCTTGAATGCCGGTAAAAAATATCAAAATTATGAAAAGAAAAATATTGTCCAGCCTTATGCCAACTTTGTAGAGTGTGATACATTTTTAATCTCTTTTTTATTAAACTTACACTGTAAGGTAAATTACAAGGTAATCAATTTTATGTCAAATACCACTCATCAGAAGGCAAAAACAAAGGGGAGTTTGTCTAAAGAATTAATCGTGCAAACATCAATGGCAATGATTGAAGAGATTGGAGTGGAAAAATTTAGTTTGCGTAAACTTGCTGAGAAACTTAATTGTGAGCCGATGAGTATTTATTATCATCTCAAAAATAAAGATCAAATTTTTGATGAAATTGTCGACTTTCTGATTTCATCGATTCAATTTGAGAGTGAACAATTACCGATTAAACAACAATTGATTTCGATCGCGCAGCAATGGCGGATGTTAGCAAAAACTTATTCCAATTTTTTTCCAGTATTGGCAGTTCATCAGTTAAATACCCATACAGGTAGCCAGTTTATGAACCAAGTCTTAGCTATTTTTCAGAATGCAGGATTACCAATTCAACAAGGCAGTTATTTTCTAAGAATTTTGAATTATTATTTAATTGGCGCTGGAATTGATGAGGCAAAAGGTTATCAACTGGGCAGTTCAGCAACGCAACCCATTAAAGCTGAAGAACTTGTTCATCAATATCCCTTGTTAGCACAAGCTTTACCGTATTGGACAACTGAACATTATGATGAAATTTTCAACTTAGGTTTAGAGATGCTTTTAGTTAGAATCCTTCCAAATTGATAAAATCTAGCAGTAGTTTGATTTTATAAAGAAGTATTGAGAGAGTGTTTTAACGTATTTGCGCGATAAGCACCTGGACTGACGCCTGTCCATTTTTTAAAAGCACGATGAAATGCACTCGGATCATGGAAATGCAAATCATCACTGATATTCTGAATTGAATCATTGCTTTTACTGAGCCGTTCAATCGCAATATCACAGCGAATATCATTTTTGAGTTGCTGATAACTGACGCCTTCTTGTTTGAGGCGGCGTTGAATCGTTGCCGTTGACATATTCAATTGCTGTGCAATTTCTTTGAGTTCATCCCACTCTGAGGGTGGCTGTAAAAGCAGTTGACGACGGATTTGCAAGCTTAAAGAATTTTCATTTTTAAAGCGAACGATTAGGTTATAAGGCGTTTGTCTGAGAAAGTCATTTAAAGCCTGTTTATCTTTTTTGATTTTGTGTTTGAGGTAATTTGCATCAAATTCAATGAGATTTTGATCAGCATTAAATTGAATATCTTCGCAAAAACGAACACGATAATCCTGTATTTCGGCAGGTTGATGACATTTAAAGGTCATTTTCTGAAAAGGAATGCGCTGGTCACTTAGCCAACACATTAAACTATGGACTAACATCAAATAGGTCGAATAGGTAAACATTCGTTTAGGATGTTCACGGTCATGCAGGACTAAGTATGCTTTTGAGTCCTGTTGAACCAATTCACCTTGAATGTCATCCAAGACTAAACTCAAAAATTTTAGAATCTCTTGAATGGCTTGTTCCAACGTTTCGGCACTGAATGCCAACTTTGCCAATAAGCTATAGCTCCCCCGACGCATTGGATGGCGATCCATCCCTAGAAACTCATCATTCATCTGTTCAGCCAGCTCAATCCACAATTGCGCACATTGCGTCACTGGAACACGGGCTTTAGTTGAGCTGAGAAGTTCGACTGAAATGCCCGCTTGATTGGCAATATTGACAATATCTAAGCCTCGACTTGCAGCAACACTCAATGCTTCACGAATCAAAGCATTTGAAATTGTATCTTTAGCGGAATTAAGATCGAGGTCGGTGCTTTTGCTCATACAGGAATGAAATATAGGAGAGTAAATAGGTTGAATGCTCAAAAGTCGCATCATTTTTGCTACTTTTAGGAATTGTATCGGAAAAAACTTGGCTTTACTCTCGCTTATAAAAATTTATATCTTTAATTTACGAGGAAATGTACATGAAAATTCAAGGAAAACATTTTGTTATTACTGGTGGTGGCTCTGGTTTAGGTGCTGCAACAGCGGAGGTTCTTATTAAACAAGGTGCGACGGTTAGCTTGGTTGATATGAACATTGAAGCGGGTGAACAACAGGCACAGGCATTAGGTGCGCAAGCTGAATTTGTAAAATTAGATGTAACTGATGAACAAGCTGCAGAGCAATTCTTTAAAGATGTTGTTGCAAAACATGGTGCAGTATATGGGCTAATCAACTGTGCAGGAATTGGACCTTCAGCAAAAGTTGTGGGCAAAGAGGGAGTACATGATTTAGCCATGTTCTCTAAAACCTTACATATCAACGTAACGGGTACATTTAATATGTTACGTTTCGCAGCAGATGCAATGAGTAAAAATATTGTTGCTGAAGGTGATGAAGACCGTGGTGTGATTGTAAATACCGCTTCTGTTGCCGCTTTTGATGGGCAAATCGGGCAAGCGGCTTATTCTGCATCAAAAGGTGCTGTAGTTGCGATGACACTTCCGATTGCACGTGAGTTAGCACGTCATCAAATTCGTGTTTTAACCATTGCACCAGGGATTATGGAAACCCCAATGTTGAAAGGCTTGCCGCAAAATGTACAAGATGCCTTAGGGCAAATGGTGCCTTATCCATCACGCTTAGGTCGCCCAGAAGAATTTGCTCGTTTGGTTGCCCATATTGCTGAAAATTCATATTTAAATGGTGAAGTGATCCGCTTAGATGGCGGTATTCGTATGGCTGCGAAATAAATTTATTTAAATCATTTATAGATTAATTTATAAAACAGTTGTGAATGAAAATTTACAACTGTTTTTGTTTTTATATGGTTTATTCATAAAATAAGTTTGAGTTTCAGTATTGCTGCTGGTTTCTGTGCAATTTTGCCAATCATTCATTCACTCAATAGAGGGTTGTATAGATGAAATATCCAATTTTGATCTGTTCTGCACTTAGCTTGTTTTTAAATGGTTGTGTTGGAAATATGAATCCAACAGGCGGCAACTCAAATCCTAATTATCCATACTATACGACCCAACACTTGATGACTGTGAAAAAAATAGTTGTGCCCGCAGGAACAACTTTAACTTACGAAAAATATTGGGGTAAAGAAGGTAAGCAGGAGCATTTGTTAACAGAAGATAAGTTAACTGAAATTCAACTACCAAAAGGTCAAACCCTAGATTGGGGTGGCGTACCCGTGACCATGATTGCTAAATTCTTTAATTCAAAAATGAAGGGTTTTTCTGTTTATGCTAGTTTTGATCAATTAGCAGAACATAAAAAAACGCGATTTTCTAGACAGTGGCAAAGTTGTGATGACGATTTGGGTATTACTGTAAAAGATACGACGGACTGGTCATTTAACAAAGCCAATATTGCGGATGTCGAAAGTTGTAGTGTGCTCTATCAACGTTATTTTAAAGATAATCCCCAACAACAGAAATTCTTAGATAGTTTATATACAGAGTTAATGAAAATTGAATCAAAATAAGAAACAATATTTATTAAAAATTGCTTCTTAAATTTTAGTTTTATAATTTTGCTTTAACTTCTTCCCCAATCAGATAGAAAGTACCACCTGCAATATAATGAAGACTACGTAATTCTTTGGCTGCATCTTCAAAATACCAATGTCCATCACGGAAGACTCTTGAATCTGCCCATGCAGCAATAACAGATCCTATAAATAAATCGTGAGTTTGCTGATTATGCGGCTCAGGAATGACTTTACACACAAGCCAAGCAATACTACCACTTACAAGAGGGACTTTAAGCTCATCTTGATAGAACAATTCAGTTTTACAATCTTCCAATTTATTTGGTTGATCAAACTGACTAATTGTACCGAGTTGATGCACCATATCAATTTGCGCATAGCAAGGTACTTGTAAAGCAAAATATCCGCTTTGTTCCACAAGCTGACGTGTTTTAGTACTTTTATCGAGTACTACAGTGACTTTAGCTGGTGTGAGTTCCAAAGCACATGCCCAAGCAGCAGCCATCACATCCTTATCATTTTCATGCTGTGCTGAGACTAAAACTGTAGGACCATGATTCAGTAAACGATAGGCTTTAGCAAGTTCAACGGCTATGATTTCTGGGCTGCTCATGTAATATCCACGATCTTGATTATAGATATTATTGTTGCATAAACTTTGAGGAAAAGATTAATCAATTTCCCAGCGTTTATATGCCCGATTAAAACTTGAAAGGGATGAATAACCGAGTTTTTTAGCAAGCTCATCTTTGGTAATAAAGGGATTGAGCATCAGTTTTTTTGCTTTTTGTTTGCGTACTTCATCATAAAGTATTTGAAAATTGATAGATTTTTCTTGCAACATGCGTTGTAAAGTTCGCTTAGTTAAATTTAACTTTTCAGCAACTTGTTCGATACCGAGTAAGCCTTCATTTGGATCATCAATCAGATATTTGACCCGATATAAGATATCTTGTGTTGCCGCAAGATCGTCTAATTCTTTTTGACAAATCAACTTAAATTTCTCTGCAGTTAATGGGTCAGCCATGCTTAAGGGCATATCTAAAAATTCAGCAGATGCAATTAATCGAGTGAAGGGTTGTTGATAGCGTATTTCTGTAAAAGAGGAAGTTAATACATCACTAAAGCGTGCAAAGTAATTTGGGCATTTACATTGTAAATCTAAGACCGGTTTAAAATTTGGAATAAACAATCTGGCAAGATGAACAAAGCCAATTAGAAAAAAGGTACAACTAAATTCATAGGCTTGAGCATCGATCTGATGATTAAAGTTAAGTAGTGATGGCTCATACGTAATATGATAATAAGCAAGATCATCTTTTATTTCGAAATTTAATTCGACAAATGAGCATTGTAAATTCACAAATTGATTAATGGTTGTGATTGCATCAAGTGCATTTTTAGATATCGCGGCAGTTAAACCTAATAAACCATGAGAACTAATCTTGAGTTGTGTGGCTGCATAGAATCCAATGCCATCTTCTTTTGTTAATTCGATTGTACGTGCAATCACTTTTTTAAAAGAACTTAAGCTGATTTTATAACTAAGATCTTGTAATTGATCAGTCTCTACACCAGTTCCCCAAAATAATTCTTCGGCGCTAATGTTCCATCGATATACGACATCGCTTAATACATGAACATAAGAGCTACTAATAAAATGTTGTTGGTGGCGGGGAATACTCATAGTTTTAAGCAAATTCCATTTTAAAACTGATCAAACTAAATCAAAAATAATCTAGCTGTTGTGATTTGAAAATGTACATTCATCGGAATTTTACGAATCAATCAAAATTTTGGCATGTATTGTTATGATTTTGGCATGCTTTGTTTTAGTCTAAAAATTATACAATTTCGCAAGGGAGTATAATTCTAAAAGTCTTTTGTATGCTTGGAATGAATCCGCATACAAAATTCAAGGACTCAATCGTTGTAATAAAAATGAAAAATGCTAGGAGCAAAATGTGAAGAAAAAATATTTAAATGCTATGGTGTTAATGACGGGTATGCTAGCAAGCAGTGGATCTGTTGTACATGCAGGTTTGTTTGATTTTCTAGCGCCAAAAGCATCATGGCAAAACTGTAACGTAAACAGTTGTACGGTTGGTGGAAGTACTAACGTTACATCTAGTTATGCTAAAACCAAGTATCCAATTTTACTCGCTCACGGGATGGCAGGTTTCTCTGCTGTAGGTCCATTGCAATATTGGAATGGAATTACAGAGGACCTCGTTGGTAATGGAGCTAATGTATTTGTCGCACAGCAAGCTTCTTTTAATTCATCAGAAGTACGTGGTGAACAGTTATTACTTCAAACCAAACAGGTGCTTGCGATTACAGGCGCTCAAAAAGTTAATTTAATCGGTCATAGTCATGGTTCACAATCAGTTCGTTATGTTGCAAGTTTATTGCCAGATAAAATTGCATCGGTGACGGCTGTTGGTGGCCCAACTAAAGGTTCAGAAGTTGCAGATGTCGTAGATTCAGTTGTTAAATCACCTGTTGGCCCGGCACTTGCACCTATTATCGCGGCGGGAGTAAATGCCTTTTTCTCATTAGTAGGAATTGGTTCTGGCCATTATTATGATCAGGATGCACTCGCGGGGTTAAACTCGTTAACGACACGTGGTTCTGCTAACTTTAATCAACGTTTTCCAGCAGCTGTTCCAACGACAGCTTGTGGCTCAGGTGCAGAATTGGTCAATGGTGTCCGTTACTATTCATGGAGTGGAACGAGCCCATTTACCAATGCGCTTGATCCATTAGATTATGCATTAACAGCGACATCTTTACTCATTCCTAGTGAAAATGATGGTTTAGTTCCACGTTGCTCGAGTCATCTCGGTACAGTTATTCGTGATAATTATGCATTCAATCACTTGGATGAAGTCAATCAAATATTAGGTTTGGTTGGCTTCTTACAAAACCCAGTTACCCCTTATCGTACTCAAGCAAATCGTTTGAAAAATCAGGGACTTTAATCTATAAATTAAGGGAGTAATGAGTTACTCCCAACCAACAGAAAGATTTAAAACGGAATAATAAATAGAGCAAGGAATTATGAACACTAAACTTTTGAATAATCGAATCATCTTCTTAGGTTTGATGGCATGTTTACTGCTCTCATTGGTCTTAATCTATTTTATATTTAAACCAGAAGCGCAAAAGCATGAGAATGACCTCAATCAACAAAATCAATTCTCATCTGAGAATAATAAGATTCAGAAAATCGACGATGCAAATCCTCAAGGAAAAATACCAAATCTTGCGCCGTCTTTACAGGGCACAGAAATAGATTGTCCAATTCAAGTTGATGCAAATGGAAAATTAATCTTAACCGTAGGTATTCGCAGTTGTTTTGACTATTTTTTTTCTAGTCTAGGTGAAAAAACAGAAACTGAACTGGTCTCTGATATTCGACAATATCTTAAAGTGACTTTACCTGACACTGCTTCAAATTATGCGAGTTATTTGCTAGATCAGTATGTTGCATATACCCATGCCTTAAAAAATTTAAAACCTACCAGTGATTTTAAAACGGGAGATGCTGAAGGTTTTCAAAAAGTACTTAATCAAATGTACAAAGTTCAGCAGCAGTTCTTTAATTCAGCAGAAATTAATGCGCTATTCGGAAATGAACGAAACTTGAATCAATTTAATATTGATCAAATGCGGATTCATGCGAATAAGAGTTTGAATGCTCAACAGAAAGCAACCGAGTTAGCAAGCTTGATTGACCAACTACCATCAACGTTGGCTGATGGTGTTCGAGTGTCTATGCAATTTGCTGAATTGCAGCAGCTTACTCAGGAAATTCAAGAAAAAGGAGGCTCAGCACAAGAGATTCGTAATATGCGTGAGAGTTTGTTGGGTGCCGAGGCGGCAGACCGATTAGAAAAAGTTGATCAAGAAGAAGCGGGATGGCAGAAACAAGTGAATAGCTATTTATCTGCGCGCGAACAAATCCTTAAAAGTAATGCCAGTGATTCCAGCAAACAGCAATCGATTGAACAACTTCGTAATAGTACATTTTCGACAAAAGAAGATTTATTACGGGCGCAGTCGTATGAAATTATACATGACCAGTAAAATGGTCACTCAATCGATATTGAGGAATGTTAGTTCAGTGACATATAAAATAGTTAATGCTTGTTTTGAGTCACTGACTTAAGTTGATGAATACTCTAATTTCTAAACGTTTAATGGATTAAATCAGTTAACAATAAAATAAGGTTGGAAATGATGTGGAATAGGTTGGATGTCGGGTCTGGACGACCATTGGTATTGCTACATGGTATTGGAATGTCACATAAAGCATGGAATCCTATTGTTCCTATACTGAGTCAATCGCGTCGAGTGATTGCCTTTGATGTTGCAGGGTTTGGAGATAGTCCAAAATTTGATTCAAATAAAGAGCCTACTATTCAAAATCTAGTTGAAGCATTGGCAGAACAACTTCGGGAAATGGGTATCCATGAACCTGTAGATATTGTTGGAAATTCAATGGGTGGGTGGATGGCTCTAGAAGCAGCCCGTACAGGTCTAGCGAGTTCTGTCGTTGCAATTTCTCCAGCGGGATTATGGCATGAGTCTCCAGCACATGTAAAAACGATTTTCTTTAGTATGAGACATGCAATAAAGCGTATGCCAACGTTCTCTAGACGATTAATGAAATTTGCTGTGTGTCGGGAATTACTGTTAGCTATTCCAATTGGTGTTGGTGGTCGAAACATTCCTGAATTAGATGCTGTAAGTTCTCTGAATGATTTTAATAACGCATCTGATTTCGAACGAACATTTTCAAATGCAGGTCGGTTCATTGATGGGCAGAATATAAAAATTCCGTTGACGATCGCTTTTGGTACAAAGGATTGGTTATTAACTCGGAACAATTGCCAAATGAAAAATGAGTTACCAACGAAACTGAAATGGGTGGAGCCGAGAGGTTGGGGGCATGTACCGATGTGGAAAGATCCACATGGTGTGGCAAATTTAATTCTTGAGAATATCTCAGCAGAATGATGTGATTGTGACTAACTTAGGCTGCCTATACGGCAGTGAACAGATTCTTAAAAGCACAATCCGAGTGATTCCAATAAACAGCAATCAATTGAACAACTTCGTAATAGTGCATTTTCGACAAAAGAAGATTTACTCCGAGCACAATCTTATGAAATCATGAATGATCAGAAGGAGCTTAACTAACCCGAATCTCGGATAAGAAATTGACTTGAAAAATAAGAGGACTAGAGCCATCAGTTGAGTTACCACACCAAACTTAAAGCTCTAGTCCTAATGTTCAATAGTACCGAATTATTCTGTGTAATCGATGATTTCTTTCTTAAATTTGAAGCAACTTATTGGAAATTTCTTAAACAAAGTCGTCACTCTATAAGAATTCGACCAGCCCAATTGAGCCTCTCAGAAATCAATTTTATCGCCATTTGGTATAAGTGTTCTCATATCAACAATTTCAAAGCATTCTTTTCATGGTTGAAACAGGATAAAAATCATTTATTTGAAAGCTTATACGGCAGTGAACAACCATTGATCTCATACCCGATTTCCTAATGTTTTCTAAGCTGCCTATACGGCAGTGAACTTTGTAATGTTTTTGGAACTGTTACTCCTACTTTTCTAAGCTGCCTATACGGCAGTGAACTTTGGTTATGGCAGAAGCCTGGTGCGCCTGCATTTCTAAGCTGCCTATACGGCAGTGAACCATGTAATCTAAAGTTGGCTGAACCATTGATTTTTCTAAGCTGCCTATACGGCAGTGAACACATAGAACAAATAAGAGCCAATGCTCCACACTTTCTAAGCTGCCTATACGGCAGTGAACTCGCAGGCTTCCAAAGATCAGGAGCAATCTGATTTCTAAGCTGCCTATACGGCAGTGAACGTATCAACATCAAAAGGCTTTGTTGGATTATATTTCTAAGCTGCCTATACGGCAGTGAACAAAGTGCGTCAAGCTGTTCAGATTTTTGCAGCTTTCTAAGCTGCCTATACGGCAGTGAACATGGATTACAATATTTTTGTCTACCGCCTTCTTTTCTAAGCTGCCTATACGGCAGTGAACCAACCATGTGAAAAGAATATGTACAAGTTTGATTTCTAAGCTGCCTATACGGCAGTGAACTAAAAGACCATTGAAAAGTTATCATCATGCGCTTTCTAAGCTGCCTAGTCCAGTTTTCTAAGCTGCCTATACGGCAGTGAACCAGCAAATGCTGTGCGTGAGCAAAAAGTCATGTTTCTAAGCTGCCTATACGGCAGTGAACATTTTGGAATATTGACTTGGACTTGCGTATTATTTCTAAGCTGCCTATACGGCAGTGAACGAAATGACACTGTGAGAGGTGGTTTGGCGCAATTTCTAAGCTGCCTATACGGCAGTGAACCGCGGGCTTTGTCAGGACCTTGTTGATTGCTCTTTCTAAGCTGCCTATACGGCAGTGAACAACAAGGTGCAGCTTCGGCAACTGGTTACAAATTTCTAAGCTGCCTATACGGCAGTGAACAAATTGATAGTGCCGTGGGGCGTCAAGGTGCTTTTCTAAGCTGCCTATACGGCAGTGAACACAACCAAGTCTATGATTCTCAATATCTGGATTTTCTAAGCTGCCTATACGGCAGTGAACGGTTATTTAGAACGCTACGAACCGTTCGAATTTTTCTAAGCTGCCTATATACGGCAGTGAACGTGATATTCATCATTGCTCATGTCAGAAATTATTTCTAAGCTGCCTATACGGCAGTGAACCGAAAATTTGGCTTGAATTGGTCGTTTCCTAATTTCTAAGCTGCCTATACGGCAGTGAACAGCTAAAGCTGAAATCAATAGTTATTTTGTAGGTTTCTAAGCTGCCTATACGGCAGTGAACACAGATTCAACTTGTTTCGGTTGCTCTAATGCTTTCTAAGCTGCCTATACGGCAGTGAACATTATCAATGAATTAATCTTTTTATTCTATAATTTCTAAGCTGCCTATACGGCAGTGAACGAATTATTCAGCCAAGCTTTAAACTTTGAATTTTTCTAAGCTGCCTATACGGCAGTGAACAATTTCAACGAAAAGACTAAAAAGCTATCTAATTTCTAAGCTGCCTATACGGCAGTGAACCTAGGTCAGGCACGGTTCACAAGGATTTCTAATTTCTAAGCTGCCTATACGGCAGTGAACTCAAGTACAATATTGCCTAGTGATTTCATAGATTTCTAAGCTGCCTATACGGCAGTGAACAAGTTATTTACACTTAGGAACTAATCAAAGTGTTTCTAAGCTGCCTATACGGCAGTGAACATACTGATTGACACTAATAGACTAGTGTGCTATTTCTAAGCTGCCTATACGGCAGTGAACTGTTTTGGACTCACCTTAAAAACTCACTGAATTTTCTAAGCTGCCTATACGGCAGTGAACAGAAATAAATAATTTAGAATTGTGCTTGACATATTTCTAAGCTGCCTATACGGCAGTGAACCAACTGGTTACTACGGTGCAGCTTCGGCAACTTTCTAAGCTGCCTATACGGCAGTGAACAAATTACATAACTTTTTACCTACCAATGCTGTTTTCTAAGCTGCCTATACGGCAGTGAACTGGACAGAATAGAAGTATTAAATGCCCTACAATTTCTAAGCTGCCTATACGGCAGTGAACAAGATTCAAATTACTTGATCGTAACAAAAGATTTTCTAAGCTGCCTATACGGCAGTGAACTTTACAAAGGAAAGTGCTTTACAAAGTAAAGTTTTCTAAGCTGCCTATACGGCAGTGAACCAAGAGAGACGCAGAAGCACAAACCAGCAAGCTTTCTAAGCTGCCTATACGGCAGTGAACTTTGTCAAACGACACTAACAAAGACTCAAGATTTTCTAAGCTGCCTATACGGCAGTGAACCTTCAGGTGGTGAATACATGGTTGACTCAGATTTTCTAAGCTGCCTATACGGCAGTGAACAAACACCAAATGGGAAATTACGCCATCTCGCATTTCTAAGCTGCCTATACGGCAGTGAACTAAGACGAACAACCTGACCAATTGACTGTTCATTTCTAAGCTGCCTATACGGCAGTGAACATTGAATGCCTGCCTCTGCTAATAGTTGATTCTTTCTAAGCTGCCTATACGGCAGTGAACGTTGCTGCCATTCGCTTTACGCATACCAAGCTTTTCTAAGCTGCCTATACGGCAGTGAACAACCAATGAAACTTAAAACGACAGAAGTAAATTTTCTAAGCTGCCTATACGGCAGTGAACTTACAGACTTTGCTGGCAACACATGAATCATTTTTCTAAGCTGCCTATACGGCAGTGAACGCAAGGTTTAAAAGGGCTTGGCGGACTAATATTTTCTAAGCTGCCTATACGGCAGTGAACCGCGAAACATCGCTTTAATGTACATCATCAAATTTCTAAGCTGCCTATACGGCAGTGAACGTCTGCACGGCGGGAATGCAGGAGCGCCAGCATTTCTAAGCTGCCTATACGGCAGTGAACCATCCCTTTGGGCAGCAGTGAATAAGGTTGATTTTCTAAGCTGCCTATACGGCAGTGAACAAGAAGTCGGCTTTGATGCTGCTCAGGCAGTATTTCTAAGCTGCCTATACGGCAGTGAACTCTATGAGGGATTAACCATAAAAGCCGTTCAGTTTCTAAGCTGCCTATACGGCAGTGAACGTGTTAGCCCTTTAGACTGCTGACCGCCGTTATTTCTAAGCTGCCTATACGGCAGTGAACGTTATGACAACAGTGTAATCCAATTGACAACATTTCTAAGCTGCCTATACGGCAGTGAACAAAACGTATAACAGAGACAGGATTGTTAATTTTTTCTAAGCTGCCTATACGGCAGTGAACATTTCCATGTAAACGTGTGGCTAGATGAGCGGTTTCTAAGCTGCCTATACGGCAGTGAACGTCGATGTATCTGCGGGTACTGCTGTTATTGCTTTCTAAGCTGCCTATACGGCAGTGAACCTGGTAAAATAAACTGCTGCCCATTCATCATTTTTCTAAGCTGCCTATACGGCAGTGAACCCTATAAGTTGGCAGAACTTTTTAACTTTATGTTTCTAAGCTGCCTATACGGCAGTGAACGTATGGTTTTGCAGCCTGTCACGGATCTCCTTTTTCTAAGCTGCCTATACGGCAGTGAACAAGATGACTTTGAATATTTGTATTTGTACAAATTTCTAAGCTGCCTATACGGCAGTGAACTAAGTATAAAATTTAAAACTGTGAACCCACCTTTTCTAAGCTGCCTATACGGCAGTGAACCATAGCCGTCTTTCACATCAACGATTTGCAAATTTCTAAGCTGCCTATACGGCAGTGAACACAAGGTGGCGTGAATGTCATCTCTACACCAATTTCTAAGCTGCCTATACGGCAGTGAACCTTCAACGTCCCCTGAAAATTCGATAAGTGATTTTCTAAGCTGCCTATACGGCAGTGAACATGTCGTGTGAGATTATTTGAGCGTCTTACAGTTTCTAAGCTGCCTATACGGCAGTGAACCGCAGAATGACCGTTTTCTAGCTTTGCGGCATATTTCTAAGCTGCCTATACGGCAGTGAACCAGAACGCGGTAAACATTCACCGCCTTTTCCTTTTCTAAGCTGCCTATACGGCAGTGAACACCGTTCCAAGAATCAGAGCAATGACTATTCATTTCTAAGCTGCCTATACGGCAGTGAACAATGAAGAAAGCGAAGAACCCATGCTGCGTGATTTCTAAGCTGCCTATACGGCAGTGAACCGTTTAGTGAAGATCCAAGCTTTGAGCCTGACTTTCTAAGCTGCCTATACGGCAGTGAACAATATTTGCCATATACACAATGCGATGATGATTTTCTAAGCTGCCTATACGGCAGTGAACTTAAGCCGCTGATTGCTGCAAACATATCCACTTTTCTAAGCTGCCTATACGGCAGTGAACAGAAAGCGTATTACTCTTGTGAAAAGGTTTGGTTTCTAAGCTGCCTATACGGCAGTGAACTTCTACAACTTTAAACTCAAAGTCAGCTTGTATTTCTAAGCTGCCTATACGGCAGTGAACGCTGCAATTGAAAGCGCCCCTTTGCTTGAATTTTTCTAAGCTGCCTATACGGCAGTGAACGGCAGTGTTATTTGTAGCATAGCGATCTACTCTTTCTAAGCTGCCTATACGGCAGTGAACTTCTTGTCCATCGCAGTCTGTGAAAGCGTATTTTTCTAAGCTGCCTATACGGCAGTGAACCAACAAAGTCATCTTTATTGAATCGCCCCACATTTCTAAGCTGCCTATACGGCAGTGAACAAGAAGTAACCAACCCACCACGATCGTTCTTATTTCTAAGCTGCCTATACGGCAGTGAACCGCGTCTTAAAGTACTTGGTATTTGTGGCAGTTTTCTAAGCTGCCTATACGGCAGTGAACGTGGTGCCGCAATACTTGGCGCTTGAATATTGTTTCTAAGCTGCCTATACGGCAGTGAACTCATTAAGCCGAATGGCGCAATCGTTTTGTTTTTTCTAAGCTGCCTATACGGCAGTGAACTCTAATAATTAAAGGGTGGTAGATTTCATCATTTTCTAAGCTGCCTATACGGCAGTGAACATTTTAAAGCCAAGTTTGTCGCACCTTATGCATTTCTAAGCTGCCTATACGGCAGTGAACCCCGAAGGAGGTTTATTCACATTATGCATGTATTTCTAAGCTGCCTATACGGCAGTGAACATTTTAAAGCCAAGTTTGTCGCACCTTATGCATTTCTAAGCTGCCTATACGGCAGTGAACCTACCATCCGTCCACCTACGTCCACCTAAATATTTCTAAGCTGCCTATACGGCAGTGAACTGACCGCCGCGACACTTAGCGGGTTCGGACTATTTCTAAGCTGCCTATACGGCAGTGAACAGTAAAATAGAGTCAATAATACAAGCTAAAACATAGGTTTATCAAGAAACTTGAGTAAATACCCAAAGTTTTTGACCAAGTGGTAACTTATTGATTTTATTAAGCTGTTAATGAGTGTATAAAATATTGGGGTAAAAAAAGGGGATTGTCAAAGCTAAATCAACTTAAATAATAGAATTTCCTTTCCTAATCACATCCACATCCATAAAATCTAATACTGTTAAAACAATTTAGAGAACCAATGTGTCAAATCATTCAGAAAACGAATTTGAACTAAGTAATGAGGAAATGCATCTCTATAGTCGTCAGATTTTATTAGATGGTTGGGACATAGATGCACAAGAACGATTAAAACTTGCGAATGTTTTAATTATTGGTGCAGGGGGAATAGGTTGTACGAGTGGCGAGCTACTCGCGCGAGCTGGTGTGGGTAAAATTACAATTATTGATGCGGACACGATTGAAATAAGTAATCTGCAAAGACAAATTGCGTTTACTGGGAATGATCTTGGGCGATATAAGGCTGAAATATTAGCCAAACATTTACAAGAGATTAACCCTCATATACATGTTAGTTATCAAAATAGTCGTTTTGACGAGACCAATGCTGATGATTTAGTACAGCATCAAGATGTTGTTTTAGATGGCTGTGATAATTTTACAACACGCTATTTAGTCAATATGGTCTGTAAAAAATATCAAGTCCCTTTGATCAGTGCATCAGCAATTGGCTTTGAAGGACAGTTATTCATGGCTGATTCAGATTCTGCATGTTACGAATGTCTATTTCCTAAGGAAGAGCATGCAAACGAAGGGTTACGATGTGCTGAGTCTGGTGTACTTGCAACCACACCTGTTATTATGGCGTCATTACAAGCACATCACACATTACTATTCTTAGGGCTAGGTTCAACGCCACTTAAACAAAAACTCTTAGTTTGGAATGGTTTAAATCTGTCTCAGCGTATTCTCCAATTTGAAAAAGATGCAAATTGTCCAGTTTGTCAGGCAACTTAATCGGTAAAATGAACAAAATTTGCTACACTACTGCCATCTGTGAGGCAATGAAAGATTATGAAAAGAAATATTTTATTCGATGGATTACGTTCTGTTGCACGTATTGGTGAAACAGTTATTGTTGCAGCACAAGCGGGTGTAAAATATGCAACTGAGAAACCAAGTAATGCAAAACTAATGCGTGAGACATTTGAGTCATTGGGTTCTACTTATATTAAATTAGGGCAATTCATCGCGAGTACGCCGTCTTTATTTCCACGTGAATATGTTCAAGAATTCCAAGGCTGTTTGGATCAAACACCGAGTTTACCATTTAGCTATATTCAGCAGGTTTTGGCTGATGAGTTTGAAGGTAAAAATCTCAATGAAATTTTTAGTTTTATTGATGAAAAACCACTAGGCTCGGCTTCAATTGCACAAGTACATGCTGCTCGATTGGTGACTGGCGAAGATGTGGTGTTAAAAGTACAGAAGCCTGGTGTTGAAACTATTTTATATACCGACTTAAATGTGGTGCATTGGGCAACCAAACTTTTAGAAAAAGCCGTTCCGAAAATTAAATTTGCATCACTTTCTGATATTGTGGATGAGATCAAAACACGTATGGTACGTGAGGTTGATTTTATTGAAGAAGCACAGAATTTGGATGATTTTATTCAATATTTGAATGTTTCTGGCAATCAGGCAGCAACTGCACCAAAAGTTTATCACCAATTTTCGACACGCCGTGTGTTGACCATGCAACGTTTGTACGGTGTGTCATTAACTGACTTTGATGTTGTTAAAAAATATGCCAAAGATCCAACACAAGTTCTCATTACTGCAATGAACACTTGGTTTGGTAGTCTCATGTTATGTAAGAGTTTCCATGCTGATTTACACGCTGGAAATCTGATGTTACTTGAAGATGGTCGTATTGGTTTTATTGATTTCGGGATTGTCGGGCAATTGAATCCTGAAGTTTGGACAGCATGTATGGCATTTATGGATGCATTACAGCATACCAATTACACTGCAATGGCTGAGAACATGCTCAAGATGGGGATGACCCATCAGAAAATTGATACACAAGTGCTTGCTGATGATTTGGAGCGTTTGTTTAGTGGGGTTTTATTGGCAGATCCTCAAGAAATTCTGAGTTCTAATCCTGCTGATCTCAATGATATCATGATGGATATGATTGG
Organism: Acinetobacter tjernbergiae DSM 14971 = CIP 107465; assembly: GCF_000374425.1. Lineage (GTDB taxonomy): Bacteria > Pseudomonadota > Gammaproteobacteria > Pseudomonadales > Moraxellaceae > Acinetobacter > Acinetobacter tjernbergiae. Next base: position 55,264 of record NZ_KB894380.1, read on the forward strand.
CGTGGGTGAACGTCATGGCATTAAATTCCCACGTGACTTCGCATTATTATTTAAGCAAATGTTATATTTTGATCGTTTCATGCGTGTTCTTGCACCATATACTGATATTTATGCTGACCAACGTTTGAAAATGGTTCACAATATTGAACCTGCTTCATTCTTAAAGCATTAATTTATTTATTGGTATATTAGGTCATTATGGATGCCATCATTATTGAAGGGTTAAAAGTTGATACGGTAATTGGTTGTTTCAACTGGGAACGCCAAATTATTCAACCTTTAATGCTAGATCTTACCATTCATAATGATCTGACACAGGCTGCAAATTCAGATGAGTTAGATGATACGCTCAACTATGCGCAAATCTGCGAAATTGCAGCCCAAGTCATTCAAGTAGCACAACCGAAATTGATTGAACATGCTGCCCAACTCGTTCTTGAGAGTCTATTTACCACTTTTCTTTCAATTGAGTCGATTAGTATCACGATTCGAAAACCAGCCATCATTGCACAAGCTAATGCAGTAGGAATTCGCCTTGAACGCAACAGAAACAATTTTTGCGCTCGCACTGGCGAGTAATACTCAGCAGCAACAAAATTTTACGTTTGCTTATGCACAAATTTTAGCTTTAGGGACAGTGGAGTTTTCACAAATTTATCAAATTCCATGTCGAGATGGGATTGGTGCTGATTATTGGAATTCTGCATGTTTGTTAAGAAGCCATCATACTGTTGATGAGGTTTTTGCAATATTAAAACAGTTGGAACAGCAGTCGGGGCGTATTCGCCCATCACATCATATTAGTTTAGATATTGATGTGATTGCTTGGGGAGCCTCTTTAGAGCATATGCAATTTAATCCAAAAAAGTTACCATTGGCTTTGGATGTAAAAATTCCTTTATATGATGTTTGGCAGCAACCTGATTTAAATGATGATCAAAGCACTCAGTATCCTGTCATTACAATGTAATGTATTTATAAGTAATACAAGAATAATAGGAAGAATTTTATGAAAGCGATTTTACTGTTATCGATTTTATCCGCTTTACTTTCTGGTTGTGCAGCAATGAATGTTGAACAATGTAAAACTGCAAATTGGTTGAGTGTGGGTGAAAAAGATGGTGCTGCTGGACAAGAGTCTCGTTTAGATAAATATTATGCATCGTGTCAAAAAGCGAATGTAGTCCCAAATCAAAGCCTATATGAAAAAGGCTATCAACAAGGTTTAGGTTATTATTGCCAACCAGCGAGCATCTTTAATGAAGCTTTAGAAGGTCGTGGAGACTTTCGAGTTTGCCCTTTAGATAAACGAGAGTCTTTAAGAAGTTACTATCAAGTTGCCAATAATTATTATCAGGCAAATTCAGAGTTCAACCGTTCACAAAGTGATATTAACTATTATTTGAAAGAACTAGAGCGTAAGGATCTCGCAGTTAAAGATCGAGATGATTATAAAAAGCGTTTGGTAGTGCTCAAATATGACGTGTTAGCCATTTCTTTTTCATGTCTTGATTGTATTTTAATAAAAACATATGCAAGACAGCTTCATGATTTTCTTTCTTCTTCGAAAAGCTTAAAGTTTTCCGTGTAAAACGTCCCAAGCGATTCCTTAATGTCGCATTGAATCGCTCAACATGGTTAGTTAAGCCTGTATGTTTACCCACAGAGCGATGAGTATCAGGGTTAAATACCTCAGCATAACTTGACCAATAATCACTACATGTTGCTAAATTAAAATAG
>NZ_KB894381.1 GCF_000374425.1 Acinetobacter tjernbergiae DSM 14971 = CIP 107465
ACCATCATGATTGGTGGCTTCGGAACTGCAGGACAACCCGCAGAACTCATCGATGGTCTGATTGAACTCGGTATCAAAGACCTTGTTATTGTGAATAACAATGCAGGCAATGGTGACTATGGTCTTGCCAAACTCCTAAAAACAGGTGCAGTCCGTAAAATCATATGTTCTTTCCCTCGTCAATCTGATTCATGGGTGTTCGATGAACTTTACCATGCAGGCAAGATTGAATTAGAACTCGTGCCACAAGGCAATCTCGCTTGCCGTATCCAAGCCGCAGGTATGGGCTTAGGTGCTGTATTTACGCCGACAGGCTTTGGAACATTATTGGCAGAAGGCAAAGAAACCCGTCATATCGAGGGGAAAGACTATGTGCTTGAATACCCAATTAAGGCTGACTTTGCCTTGATCAAAGCCTACAAAGGCGATCGTTGGGGCAATCTGGTTTTCAATAAATCGGCACGTAACTTTGGACCTATTATGGCGATGGCTGCTGATGTCACGATTGCTCAAGTTTCTGAAGTGGTTGAACTCGGTCAGCTTGATCCTGAACACATTATTACCCCAGGGATTTTTGTTCAGCATGTGGTTGCTGTTGAAGCAGCATCACCTGTCACTGCGCAATAAGGAGAATAACAATGAGCTATCAAAAACTCAGCCGTGACCAAATTGCAGAACGTGTTGCACAAGATATTCCTGATGGTGCCTATGTCAATTTAGGCATTGGTTTACCCACCAAGATTTCGAACTACTTACCTGCGGATAAAGATGTCTTTCTACATTCTGAAAATGGTTTATTGGCATTTGGCCCAGCACCAGCCAAAGGTGAAGAAGACCCTGAACTGATTAATGCAGGTAAAGAATATGTGACCATGCTCACAGGTGGAAGCTTTTTCCATCACGGTGATTCCTTTGCCATGATGCGTGGTGGTCATTTAGATATTGCAGTTTTAGGCGCTTTCCAAGTCGCAGCCAACGGTGACCTTGCCAATTGGCATACAGGTGCTGCCGATGCGATTCCTGCTGTGGGTGGTGCAATGGATTTGGCCGTGGGTGCAAAGAAAGTCTTTATCACCACCGACCATGTCACCAAACAAGGCGAACCAAAGATTGTTGAAGCGCTTTCTTATCCAGCAACCGGTTTGAAATGTGTCGATCGTATCTATACCGATCTGTGTGTGATTGATGTGACCAAAGACGGTTTAACAGTGATTGAGAAAGTAGATGGTCTGAGTTTTGAAGAACTACAGGCGTTGACGGGTGCTCAATTGATTGATGCGACACAAGGATAATGAATCTCCCCTAACCCCTCTTTAAAAAGAGGGGAACTCCTCCCTTTATTAAAGGGAGGTTGGGAGGGATTTTAGATAAAGGGAAAAATATGAAAAACGCTTATATCATTGATGCGATTCGCACTCCATTCGGACGTTATGCAGGTGGTTTAGCCCCTGTACGTGCGGATGACCTTGGGGCAGTTCCGATTCAAGCCTTAATACAACGAAATCCAACCGTGGATTGGCAACAAGTGGATGATGTGATCTATGGTTGTGCCAATCAAGCAGGTGAAGACAATCGTAATGTCGGTCGTATGTCCGCTCTACTCGCAGGCTTGCCATATCAAGTCCCTGCAACCACAGTGAACCGTCTTTGTGGTTCATCCTTAGATGCGATTGCGATGGCAGCGCGTGCGATTAAAGCAGGTGAAGCAAATCTGATCATTGCAGGTGGTGTCGAGAGTATGAGCCGTGCGCCCTATGTCATGGGTAAGTCTGACAGTGCTTTTGGTCGTAGCCAAAAAATTGAAGACACCACCATGGGTTGGCGTTTTATCAATCCAAAGCTGAAAGAACTGTATGGTGTAGAGACCATGCCACAGACTGCGGAGAACGTGGCAGAGCAATTTAATATCAATCGTATTGATCAAGACCAGTTTGCCTTGGTGAGCCAACAACGGACAGCAGCAGCGCAAGCCAAAGGCTTTTTTAAACACGAAATCGTTGCTGTCAGCATTCCACAACATAAAGGTGACGCGATCGTTGTAGATACGGATGAACATCCACGTGCATCCACCACCATTGAAGCATTAACGAAACTCAAAGGTGTTGTGAAGGCAGAAGGTACGGTCACAGCAGGCAATGCCTCAGGCATTAACGATGGTGCGGCAGCGCTATTGATCGCTTCAGATGAAGCAGTTGCTCAATACCAACTGAAGCCACGTGCCAAAATTATTGCGGCAACCACGGTGGGTGTTGAACCACGCATTATGGGTTTTGCACCTGCGCCTGCAATCAAAAAGTTACTGAAACAGGCCAATCTGACATTAGAACAAATGGATGTGATTGAGTTAAATGAAGCTTTTGCAGCTCAAGCTTTAGCGGTAACCCGTGATTTAGGTTTAGCGGATGATGATGCACGTATCAATCCAAATGGTGGTGCGATTGCTTTAGGTCATCCACTCGGTGCCTCAGGTGCGAGATTAGTGACGACAGCTTTGAACCAACTTGAACAGATTCAAGGACAATATGCGTTGTGTTCGATGTGCATTGGTGTGGGGCAAGGCATCGCTCTCATTATTCAACGGGTGGAGCAAGATTAAGGAATACGATATGCTAATTTTTCAATCAAAAGATGTGAATATTAATTATCAAACATTTGGTGATCCAAACTCCCCTGCTCTGGTGTTCTCAAATTCACTTGGAACAAACTACGGCATGTGGCAAAAGCAGTTTAATTATTTTAAAGATCGCTTTTTTGTTATCTGCTATGACACTCGGGGTCACGGTTCATCCTCTACTCCAACTGGTCCTTACACTTTGCCGCAGTTAGGTGAAGATGTGATTGCATTACTTGATCATTTGAAAATTGAAAAAGCCGCCTTCTGTGGAATCTCGATGGGAGGAATCACAGGACAATGGTTAGCCATTCATTATCCTGAACGTTTTAGCCATGTCATTATTGCCAATAGCGCAGCAAAAATTGGACAGGAACAAGCATGGTTAGATCGTGCCAAACTAGTCCGTGAGCAAGGTTTAGAACCTATTGCTGCAACCGCAGCATCTCGTTGGTTTACAGATCTCTTTATCCAAAGTCATCCTACAGTTATAAATAACCTATGTAACGACTTAAGTGCTGGCAGCGCAGCAGGTTATGCAAATTGTTGTGAGGCTTTGGCTAAAGCGGATGTCCGTGCAGAGTTAAAACATATTTCTATTCCCACCTTGATTATAGTGGGGATACAAGATCAAGTAACTACTGTTGGAGATGCAAAATTAATGCTACTAAATATTCCAGATGCTCAGTTAGTAGAAATTAATGCCTCTCATATTTCAAATATTGAGCGAGAAAATGACTTTAATAAGCTAATCGATCAATTTATATAAAATAACTTTCAAAATAAAAGCAGAGTTTTAATACTCTGCTTTTTGTCGTTTAAAATTTTTAATAAAAATAAAAAATAATAATACCTTAATGACATAAACATATATCAATTAAGTTTTTGACTATAAGCATATAAAAACATAACTTAAATACTAAATAACACTACGCTTCACAAATTGGAGGTGAAGAATGTACATGGAAAAACTCAACATTAACGAAACAATTGATAATGCCAAATTCAATCTATTCCACTGGAAAGTTTTAATTTGGTGCTTATTAATTATTATATTTGATGGTTATGATCTCGTTATTTATGGTGTTGCTTTACCATTATTAATGCAACAGTGGTCTTTAACAGCAGTTCAGGCAGGTTTACTCGCGAGTGCAGCATTATTCGGTATGATGTTTGGCGCGATGATTTTTGGCACGCTCTCAGATCGATTAGGACGCAAAAAAACAATCATGATTTGTGTAAGCTTATTTAGTGGCTTTACATTTATCGGTGCATTTGCAAATAATCCTGTAGAGTTTGCAATTCTACGTTTTATTGCAGGTCTAGGTATTGGCGGCGTAATGCCAAATGTTGTTGCCTTAATGACCGAATATGCGCCTAAAAAAATTCGCAGTACTTTAGTCGCAATTATGTTCAGTGGGTATGCCATAGGTGGAATGACATCTGCATTGTTAGGTGCTTGGTTAGTCAAAGATATGGGCTGGCAAATCATGTTCCTGATCGCAGGTATTCCCTTGTTATTATTACCGATTATATGGAAATTCTTGCCAGAATCCTTAGCATTCCTCATCAAGTCTAAGAATAATCAACAAGCAGAACAGATTATTGCAAAACTCAATCCCAACACCGAAATTAACTCAAAAACACAGCTCATCTTTAATGAAAATATCCATACGGAAGCCCCTGTCCGAGCACTATTCCAAGATGGTAGAAGTTTTAGCACTTTTATGTTTTGGATCTCATTCTTCATGTGCTTACTTATGGTGTATGCATTAGGGAGCTGGTTACCAAAACTCATGCTACAAGCGGGTTATTCACTAGGTGCAAGCATGTTATTCCTCTTTGCATTAAATATTGGTGGCATGATTGGTGCAATTGGAGGCGGAGTTTTAGCAGACAAATTCCATTTAAAACCAGTAATTACCGCCATGTTTATCATCGGTGCAGCGTCATTGATTTTATTAGGTTTCAATAGCCCTCAATTTATTCTCTACAGCTTAATTGCACTTGCTGGTGCAGCAACAATTGGTTCTCAAATCCTTCTTTATACTTTTGTCGCACAGTTTTATCCAACTACAGTCCGTTCAACTGGAATGGGCTGGGCATCAGGGGTTGGTCGAATCGGAGCGATTATTGGACCAGTACTTACAGGTGCATTACTCACTTTTGAATTACCTCATCAAATGAATTTTCTAGCAATCGCAATACCAGGCGTGATTGCAGCTTTAGCAATTTTCCTAGTGAATCTAAGGGTCTCCGTGAGTGCTAGTGAACAAACCCAAAGCGCTGTTCAATCTCAAGAACCAATTCGCCAGCAATAATACTTGTTGCGCCTAGGACTGGGCGCAACCCACATTGGAAATGGATTATGAAAAATATCTCTTGCTTTAAATTAAATAACCTTACTTTATCGGCCTTTTTATTCATGTTTAGTTTTACAAGTACATCTGCTTTTTCTGAAGATTCTACAGCTAAAGATGAATGGAAATTTACCTTAAAAAACGCCTACATTAATCGAGATTTTGAAAATCAAAATTTAAAAGATACTGGTAGTTGGTCTCAAGCCGCATCGCTATTTTATAAGTCTAAAATGTTAGAGACCCCACTCAATATTGCAGATCAACCATTAACGGTAGGTCTAGATGCTTCTATTCAATATGCTGTTCGTTTAAGCTCAGATAAACACATTGCAGATACCGTTTTGCCTTTTGATAAAGAAAAGCAATCGCAAGCACCTGACTATTTAAAACATGGCGCGACACTTAAACTTGGATACGATAAATTCTTACTAAGTATTGGTGAATTATGGTTAGATTTACCTGTTACAGCAGTTGATACAAGTCGTCAGCTTTTAACTTCCTATTGGGGTACAAATCTTAAATCAGAATTAACTGATCAACTTTACGCAGAAATAGGTCGTGTTGAAAAAGTATCCCCTCGCAATGAAGAAGATTTTAGAAAATTTTCTTTTACTTCAAATGGAAAGACAGAATACTCGGATGGCTTAAATTATATTGATTTACGTTATCAGTTCTCCCCTGATTTAAAGGGAGAATATTATTATGGCAACATGGAGGATTTATATAATAAAAATTACTTGGGTTTGGAACATAATTTTAAAGGTAAAAATTATGTACTTAATTCAAAATTTAAATATTTTAATGCTCAAGCAGATGGAAATAATTTTAATATTGATGCACAAAATATTGGCTTATTAGAAACATTGAAAGTAAACAATCATACTTTCGGTTTAGGCTATCAGCAAATTATTGGTGAATCTGCCTATCCATTACCAGATGGTTTTCTTCCTGAAACATATTTCATTAATTGGAATGCGACAGGTTTTTTCAAAAAAGATGAAAAATCATATCATTTTATTTATGGTTATAATTTCAAAGATTACATCCCTGGGTTTAATGCCGCTGTAAAATATGTTTATGGTGATAGTTTTGAAACGACTGATAGCAAAAAAAACCATGAAAGTGAGTCAAATATTATTCTAAACTATAATTTTCAACAGCCCCATCTTAAAGGTTTAGCATTACAATATATTCGTATTGATTATGATGTAAAGCATGGAAATGACTTTGGTGAAGATCGTTTATTTGTAAACTATAGTAAGAAATTTTAAAAATTAAGATCATGATACCCAAATAAATTTTTAAATTAGATTATGATTATCTCTTTTGGAAAGAAATCTCGATGAATAGAGATTTCTTTATTATTTAAATGTTAGATGAAGTGCAATAAAGATTAATTTATTGGAAGGAAGCAAGATAAGCTAGCATTTTAAATCTGACCAACCAAAGTCAATGTTGCACAAATGAATACATATAAACTGATTCAAGCTATAATTTATAGATTAGCAACCCTAATGTAAGATATATCGTAACAATAATTGGCCAAACTAGAATAAAACACTGATCAGCCATGAAAATATCACAATGTAGTGTGACTGCAAAATAAGTGATATACATCACTATTTCTAATAGCTAACCAAAGAAACTTTCTCCTTAATAGCTATTTCTTAATTCACCACAGGATTCCTTTTTGTTAATTCTCTTCAATTTGCTAAGATGGCAATCTTAAAGAACCATGCTAATTTCCCACATACTATTGACTGAAGTTCGACATAAAAGGGTTCTCTAACAGGTATACTTTTTCCTTGGATTAAGTCAAATTGACTCATTATTAGACTTGTTATAGCTTGGTTTATTTTCAATTTTAAGGACTTATACGCATGAACAGCGCTGAAATCATGGCTGACTTATCTTCCCACACCCCAATGATGCAGAAATATCTTTACATTGATTTATAAAATAATTTTTTAACAAAATCTTAAAACCTACACAATAACCTACACTTTTTCAAAATCATAAAATAAAAATACTATAAGCATGTAAAGTCCTGAAATTTCTTGTTATCACTAACATGTACTCCGCATAACCAGAAGCATTTACTAAATATTATTTCTATAACCCACTTGTCGTATCACGCTAAACTCACTACTAGCTGGGATTGGATTGGCAATCGATCTGTATATTTCTAATGCCTGATTAATCTTAGCAACTTTCTGTCTTAACTCAGTAGATAAGAAATGCTCTGACTGCTGTAATGCAACCCATCCTGCTTGTACTTGTTCATTTTGATTGCCTTGCAATTTTGCTTCCAACCAGTGTTGCAAGCAATGTCCATGAAGATAGACTTCAAACTGATAAGCGATAAAAGTCATAGACAAAGCCAGATTCTGTTGATTCTGCTTTAACTTTTCTTTGACTTCTTCAAAAGAAGATAAGTTTTGATTGACCCGATAATCTAATAGTTCATTTTTAAACCATTGTGCAAATTCTATGAGTTGTGATACAACACAATCCCTTTGGCTACATAATTTTTCACGATTTAAAGCATTCGCACCTGTTGAGCCTGCCACGCCACCTATATAAGCACCTAAACCACCTGCAACAGCGATTCCCACTGGTCCTGCTAATATTCCACCGATAGTACCAAGAATCATCTTTCCTGCCACTGCTCCACCTGCTATTGCAGCAGTTTCTTTACCAATATTTTCAAGATATTGTTTGGAACTAGTTTGTCCTGTATCAAAATCCTGATAATTACGATATGTTGCCAATCCTAAAGTAATAAATGGAATAGGTAAAAAGTCTGCCATACTATCGAATTGATCGATTTGTTCCAAACTTTCGTGCATGGTTTGATTAACATGAGCATGGCTTAGTCCAGAATCAATAAATACATTAGGATGATTACCTAGCGAATCAGTAAGCTCCTGATTTACAATCACTGGAATATCAGGATTTTTTTCAATATGTTGCAGTACATAATCACTACTTAATGTATTTTTAACCTGCATTGCCTGACCATCTACAATTAGGTCAAAGCCCGCTTGATTGGCTTTATCTGGAAACTCTACTGTATGTCCTTGCTGTGTTAAGTTATAGGCAACTTGCTGTTCGGCAACATAACCACTCAATCGGGTCATTGCCCCTGCACTGCCTAGGGTCGCTCCTGCAATATCCTGTAATGTTATAAATTGTTCGGGCTGTCCTTTTGATGCAAACATAAGTGCATTTAAAACTGTAGAATCTATTTGAGCATAGCTCCATAGCAAACCCGCCGAATACGCTACCGAAGCAGTTGCAATAGATGCTATTACGCCTCTATCTGATAAAATCTTTTCAAGAGTGTCTTGTGCTGTTTTATCTCTGTCTAAATGTTGGCTAATTTCATAATGGGTTAATAGTATAGGGGCATTCGCAATAATGCCTTTACTATAAGGAATTTCAGACTCTCTTCCACCAAATACATTACCAATAGATTTTCCAACGTGGTTTAAACTTCGCCCCATATCTGCAAAGATATTGGTACATTCTCCACGCTTTGCAATAATATCATCTGGTAAAATCAGGGTGACAGCTTTATATTTCAGTAAGTTATAGCGTTCCTGAGTTGATGATGTATTAAGCAAAAAATATAAAGCCATTTGTGCATCGGTACATTCACCATTATAGTGATTATTTCGAGATAGAATACATTCTGAAAAATCCAATATATCTTCCGATGTCAGTGATTCTTGTTGTTGTAAAATCCACTGATACTCCCAAATAGCATCCGACCAAAGTTGATTATTTTTACAATCCTGTGCCAAAGCAAGTGCATTATTTACACAAGGTTTTAAGATTTTAAATTTTCTTAAAATAGTTGTCTTTAGCGAATTATTTTTGCAATCTTTTAATCGTTCAATATATTTTTCGATTTGGTATTGCGTTGGATTTTGTTCAAAATATTTTAAGGTATAATTTACACATTGCTCATACCAATAATAATTTAAGGATTTTTTGATATAGGCAGGAATTAAATCATGAATAATAATGTCAATCAGTCGCTTACTGCATTCCACATCACTGTTATTTTGATGTGGGAAATGCCATTCAGTTGGTACAGTCACCGTTAGTAATCGTTTAAAGAACCCTGTATTAAAGTCAGGATTCTGCATCGTAAGCAGCATTAACTTATGTTCAGCAGAAAGTGTATGTCTTTGTTGTTCAACTTGATTTAAACGCGCTATTAATACTCTAGTTTCTAGCATTATCTATCCTTGAAGATTATTAATTCTAAAAAAACAAAAACTACTGACCGCTACGAACGGCCCGAACATAGTACTTGTTATTCTTATTGTAGTAAGTCGAGTAGCCATTGTTGAAGTACACGTCCCACGCATAGTTACTATTGCAGGCATAAGGCGAACCCGACCAATATCCTCCCCATTCAACTTTCACAGGTTGAAATAAAACACCTTGAGGACAAGCATAGCCTTGTTTATCTTTAATCATTAAGGTCTTTAATTCGTCTCTACTAGGTAATCGCCAATCCTTATAACCCGCAAGTCTAAAATCTTTACAAGCACCTTTAGAACTCTCCCAATTCAATGTTTTGGCTTCACCAATACATTGCCCATTTTTCCATTCTTGCCCAATACTAATCCTTGCCCACATTAAACCTGTTTTAGGGTCAATCCATACGCCTTGCTCTAACTCATTATTTGAATGAATTGTTTGAGTTTTAGGGCGTTGCGATGATTGAACATTTTCCGTTTTTGTATTTTCAATTTTTTGTCTTAACTGCTCAATTTCTTGACGATATTTATTTTCTCTACGTTCTAAATCTGCAATTTTTTTATTCAATTGCTCATTATTTTTTTGAGTGAGTTTATTAATCTCTTGCTGATATTGCTGTTTGTTTTGTGCCATTTGCTGTTCAGATTTTTTTTGTAACTGTTCAGACTGGCGTAGTTGTTCCTGTAAAACATCTAATCTCTGATCAAAAGTATTGGTTTTAGCTATTAAGTGTAAAAAATGTTCTATTGCAGCTAGTTCTGCACTTGAACTAAAAAAGTCAGGCAATGAATTGTTTTTCATGATTTAACCTATTCTAAATATTACGAACAGGACGAACATGACGATAATTGCAATAAACATCAACACCTGAATGGAAATTATAGAAATTTAAATAGGCATATTTCTCGCCAATTTGTGTGCTTGACCAATACCACCCACTTGTAACGGGAGCTGGATTAAATAGTATGTGTCTACCACACTGATAATTTTTACCACTTTCATCAATAAGTGTTTTTAATTCTTCGATAGTCGGTAAACGCCAATCTTTATACCCCGCTAATCGAAAAAGTTGACAAGATTTTTTAGCATCTGCTAAATTTAATTCCATTGCTCTACCTAAACACCTTCCACTTTCCCACTCTTGACCAATACTAACTCTTGCCCACATTAGACTTGTTTTAGAGTCCGTCCATACGCCTTTTTCTAATTCTGTGGCTGAATTAATTGATTGTTTTTTAGATGGCTGAGATTCTGTTGGCTTCACTATATTAGTCTTGTCATTTTGTTGTTTTAACTTTTGTTTTAATTCATCAATTTCCTGACGATATCTAATTTCTAAAGTTTCTAAATCAGCATTTTTTTTATCAAACTGCTTATTATATTTTTGCGTTAACTTTTTAATCTCATCTTGATATTGTTGCTTGTCTTTTGTGATTCGCTGTTCAGACTGGCGTAGTTGTTCCTGTAAAACATCTAATCTCTGATCAAAAATATTGGTTTTAGCTATTAAGTGTAAAAAATGTTCTATTGCAGCTAGTTCTGCACTTGAACTAAAAAAGTCAGGCAATGAATTGTTTTTCATGATTTATCCTATTTTACTATTACGAACTGCACGTATCAGGCCATCAAATTGCAAATGGTTATAAGTAATAATAATCCCTTTATCGAAGTCTACCCCCTGTATACCGCTATATTGAGTTGAGGAACTTGACCAATAAAATCCTAACTTACTACCAGATTGAGATAAAATATTTTCATTTACATACCCCTTTCTATTTGCACTCATGAGCGTTGCCAATTCATTTATAGTTGGCAGCCTCCAATCATTATAACCAGCTAATTTTAACGTTTCACAAAGATGAGAACCTTTTCGCCAATCAATCCATTTAGGGCTTCCTACAATTTTGTTGTTTTTCCATTCTTGCCCAATACTAATCCTTGCCCACATTAAGCCTGTTTTTGGGTCTGTCCATACACCTTGCTCTAACTCATTATTTGAATGAATTGTTTGAGTTTTAGGGCGTTGCGATGATTGAACATTTTCCGTTTTTGTATTTTCAACTTGTTGCTTAATTTTTTGTCTTAACTGATCAATTTCTTGACGATATTTATTTTCTCTACTTTCTAAATCTGCAATCTTGGTATTAAACTGCTGTTTTAAGCTTTTAATATCTTGCTGATATGTACTTTCTTTTCGCTCTAAATCTGCAATTTTTGTACTAAATTTCAGTGTTAAACTTTTAATATCTTGCTCATATCTTTTTTCTTTTTGTACTAAGTTAAAGATAGTTTCTTGCAACTGATGATTATCTTGTTCTGTTTGGCTTAAATTTGCCTGTAAAACATCTAACATTTGATCAAAGGTATTGGTCTTTACCATTAACTGTAAAAAATGGTCTATAGCACTAAATTCTGTACTTGAACTAAAAAAGTCAGACAATGTGTTATTTTTCATATTTTAGTCCTTTTAAGTAGTGCGAACTGCTCGAACGTAGTAATCATTAGTTTTAGAATAACTACCTGCACTACCACCCCCAAAATATACTATCCATGCAAAATGATGATGAAAATCACATTCAGTAATTGACCAATATGAACCATCTATACGATTTTTGGGTTGGAATAAAGTATTATTCGGACAAGTATAGCCACTCACTGCTTTCTTCATAAGAGTTTCTAGTTCATCTATGGTTGGTAATCTCCAATCATTACAATCTGCTAATCGGAAATGCCTACATGCTATTTGTGCAGTAGTCCAGTTCATAAATTTCGCATCACCTATACATTGCCCATTATTCCATTCTTGCCCAATACTAATACGAGCCCACATTAAGCCTGTTTTTGGGTCTGTCCATACGCCTTGCTCTAACTCATTATTTGAACTTATTGTTTTATTTATCGATGAATTAGGACGTTTCACTAACTCAACATCTGACTTAAGTTTCTTTGCAATCATAGCTCCATCAATGATTTTCTTCTTTATAACTACTTGGGGTACAGTTGTATTTGTTATTTTAGCTGTTTTAGCGGTGTCTATACTATTCTGTTTTAATTTTTGAATTTCCAAATGATAAATATTTTCTTTCTTTTCTAAGGCGACAATTTTTGCATTAAGCAATTCAATATTTTGAGTGCGCTTTTCTAACCTCCGCTCAAAAGTATTATTTTTAACCATCAATTGCATAAACTGGTCGATAACCATGAGTTCACTTGCACTCAATAATTCTGCCAGTAATTTAGTTTGCTTATCCATGACGTTACCCAAGATATTCTATTTGATGCTGATAATGGTCTTGATAACGGCTTTCTAATATAGATAGCTTTAATAAAGTCGCAATAAATTTATCCAAATGTAAAGTTTGCATCTGTTGTTCAATTACTTGTGTCACTAAATCAAATGATATAGCTATACTCATCGTTTCTACTGCCTGTAAATAAACAGGTTTTATCATAGTAGATAAATAATCTTGTAAATCTATAATTTCAGTTGAAACTTGAGCAATTGCCTGCTGCATGAATTGAATATATTGCCAAAAAGCCTGATAAACGATGGATAAATTATCTAACCAATATTGATTCCACCACTGTGCTAAAGGATGTTCTTCACTTAATTGTTGTAACTGAACTAAAGATTTGAATTCATCAACATTTTGTACTTGTATCTGTTTAAGCCAACGCTCAGTTAAACGCTGTATCATTTCTGATGATGATAATCCACGTAATCGAGTCATATTCATATTTTGAATAAACTGTCCCTCTAAACAGGCAAAACTAAGAATTTTCTGTATTTTTCGTAAGCTAGCAATCTGCTTTATTAACACAGGACGAATATCCCAATCATTTGACCAGTTTATAATTTGTTCTGCATAACCTTGTTGAAATTCAAACTTTTCTGTCCCAATCGGTTTTAATAATTCTTGCCAGAAATTTTCTCTAAACTTTTGAATCTCTTGATCAGACATTTCAGCAAAATCTAAAGCCGTAATATTAAGCATTAAATTTTCAGGCTCAAAGTACAAATCTTGCCACTGTTGCAAAATCCGATCTCGCATCCGTTGAGATAATCGCTGTTGGCTATCTTTTTGACAATGTGTAATGATGATATGTAAATGAGCTTTGCCTGTTAAAAACATTGCATCGCCCAAAGCTTCTAGAAAATTTTCCAATCGTGCTTTATTAATTTCACCATCTAAACGATTCGCATGACAAACATAGATAATTGCAAGATTATGTTCACCAACAAAATATTGATGTGCATCCTGTTCGGCAAGATCATCCTCACCAGAGTTCCACCCTGGAGTATCAATTAAGAACAGTTTTTTCGGCTGATTGTCATCTGAATAACCATCACCTTTTGCTAGAATAAAACGTGATTCATTAATCAATAATCTTAACCTATAGTCATCAGGATTATATTGGCTGACTTCAGCTCTTGATGGAAATTGTGTAAGCTCTTCTACAATCACTGCATCATCTAAATCTTCACTTTTTTCAATTAGAAATAGTTGATTATTTTGACCATAACTAATTTCGAGTTGTAATCGAGTTTGTGCTTCTAATGAGCTAATAGGAGAATATTGTTGTGGAATCTGATTAGCTAAGATTTCACGAATTACCCTAGTCTTTCCCGCCGAATATTCACCCACAACACGAGCAGTTAATACACCATCTGCAATTTCAGTTTGGGTGCTACCCATTTTTTCTGAAAAATCGAATAAACTTTCCGTGACGATTTGTGTTTTCTCAAAATTCATAGCATTATCCATCATACTAGTTCTTCATTTAGCTTGACTAATACCACTCTAAGTTGAGCTTCTTCATCTTGTAAGTTACGCAGCTTTTGCTCCTTTTGTAATGGTAGTTGATTGATTTGCTGCTCAATATTTGTCATTTCTTCAATTCTAGTGGCGAGTTGTTCATGAATTACCGTTTCCCAATAACCTTTTATATATTGTTGTATATGCTGTTCAATTCCTTGGCTTTGATGATCAAATTGAGTAAGCCATTGCCGTACAGCACGTTCATAGTAAGTTTGTAAAATTTTTGCTTGTTGCTGCTCTTGCTCTCGTTGAGCCTGAACCTGTTGTTCTTTGAGTTCATTTTCCAACTGAACTATACGCTGCTCAATGCGTAAAATCTCTTTTTGCTTTTGTTCTAAAGCTATCTGCTCCAATTGATGTGAGGTAATTAAATCCTGTTTACGTATCAAGTCATCATGTAAATTTTGAATATCAGCATTAATTTTCTGTGCTTGTGCTGTAACTTGTGCTTGAATTTCGGGATCTGGCTTTAAAATAATCTGTGAGGGATTATTTAATAATCCGCCTAGTTTTTCCGTCCATGTCGCTATCGAGAGTAAATTCAAAATCTGGCCTGCCGTCGATGGTGGCATTTTTTCTACAGTCTTTTTTGCCACTCTCGCCGTTTTCTGAACTGTATGTACAGTTTTTATTGCTGTCTCACTTAATTTGGCTAATTTACCTACCTTGGTCACTGCTGCGGCTGGTAAAAATAATAATGCCCAGTCAATCACCTCACCTATCGCCCGACCAGCATCCGAACCAGATGTGTCATAAATTCTTTCTTCAATATTTGGGATGTATTGATTAAGAACATCCTGCCTATACCGACTTAGATCTCCAATTTGTTCCTCAAGTTGTTTTAACTCGGTATCTGAAAATACTTTATCAGATGAGATAGTTTGCCCTACCTCATTCTTATTCTTAGCAAACTCTTGCTTTAATTGATAAAGCACCGCACTTTGTAAAAAATCTTGCTCATCTATTTGTGGTAATTCTGGTAATCTTAAATTTAGATCATTAATCGTATTTTCAGGCAAATTAATTTGCCCGAATTTTTGCATTGCTTGCTGAACAGCTTGAATAAGCTCTGCTTGAATCAATCGTATAGCCTGTGAACCTTGGTTAATAAATATTTCCCATTGTTCAGGGGTCACTTTTAATTCATTTAGCACCACACGCAAATTATTTTTTTTTCTTTGAAAAATATCTATTATCAGTCGTTGTAAATCATGTTGTTGCTGCTCTTGCTGTTGATATAAATCTTTTTTTATATCAATAATTTTTTCTTTTTTCTGTAAAAATAATTGGTGTAATGTTTGGCTCTGCTGCTCATCCAAAAGTTGATTGGCTTGTTGCTGTTCCTGATTATGGCCTAAAATATTCTCGAGACGAGGGCGTAACTCAGCAAATAAACGTTTAGTCCTAATAATATTGACTTGTTCTTTTGCTTGGTTGATAAAATCTAGAATCAGTTCGTGATTTAATCCATTACTATGACTACAGATTAATGGTACATCATAACCAGTTGCAATTTTGATCTGTTCCGACCATTTATCCAAATCAGGTTTTTTCTCACCTAAGCTCACCGCAGTTTCAACTTCATCCCAACGATTAACCAATACCAAAACATGCTTGCCATATGAGCGAATCAGCTTAATTGCATCAATATCCGAAGATGATGCTCCACGGGGAGCAAGCAAGTATAAAATTGCATCTGCTTGCTGGATTTGAGCAATTGTATAAGCCTGATGTTTCTCTGAAATTGACCCAAACCCAGGTAAGTCTATGATTTTTAAACATTTCAACCAATCCTGAGGTAAAGATAACATAGCATATTTTGCATTATCAGGTGCAATGGTTGTCACTTTGCAAAACTGTTCACGGTCTAGCTCTACACTACTTTGGTTAGTATAAATCAGTTGTATATCCTGCTTTTCAGCATACTGAATCAAGGTCGGTAATGCAGTGGCTTCTTCCTGTGCAGTAAACAACCAACGCTCACCTAATAAACTATTTAAGAGGCTAGTTTTCCCAACTGAAAACGCTCCGACCAATGCCAAAGTTAAATTTTGCCCTTGGTCATTAAAACTTTGCCAAATATCCTGTACCAAACCCTGATGCCGCTCAGGAAGTTCATCTATCATGTCTTGAATATGCTGATGTGCTGTCATGTCTTTTTCTCACAGGATTTAATAACTACTTTCCAAAGCATCGTGTGTCATGGAAATTAAAGATTTCGTTTTAGACAAACCTTGTTGTAGATCAACTCTACGAGCATCTATTTTGGCTTGTCCTTGCACAATTAAATCCTGTACTTGTTTTCGTTGCATCAATTTTGCATTTAATGGTTCTTCCAATTGCTCTTTGACTTGGCGTTGCAACAAATTCAACTGCTCATCAAAAACCTGTTGAATATGAGGTTGTACCTGCTCTTGTAATTGACGGATAAATCGAACTAAAACACCTGATGTATTGTGTAATAACTGTTGATGTGTGTCTTCAATCAATTGCTGACGACTGGCATTCATTTGGTCTTCAATACGTTTACGCTGACGCTCAACTTTTGCAACTTCTTGTTCATACTTTTGTTGAATACGCTCAGCACTCATACGTTTACGTCCTTTATCCTCCTCCTCTTTTTGAACTTTTTCTAGAAAAGCTTCTTTATTTGCAATCGCTCGCTGGGTTTCCTTATATTCTGTTTCCCATTTCAAAACATTGCTTTCATCATAATCAATATAATTTACCTGTTTGGTAAAGCCCATCCATCCAAAAATCCCCCAACTTGGTTCAGTACGTGAACGTGTGATTTGCTGAGCTTGTGGTCTCCCGCCTAAACTTGTTCTTGCTCGCTCTGCACGTAACAATGAATTTTTTGCATTCTCCAAAGCCATTGGACTAGCTTGGCTATTTACAATATCATGCTCAAGTTTTTCAATTTCCTGTCTTTTTTGCAAAATCTCTTGCTCAAGTTTTGCTTGCTCGGAGAAATAACTATTGATTTCACTAAAATCAACATCAAAACTCAAATCTAAGCTTGGTAAACTAAAATTAATGCCTGAAATACTTTGTTTTAAATGTGCGGCATGTTCTTCTAACTCTTTTGCATAATCCGCTCTTAAATCTGCTAACTGTGCATCGATATCTTTACTTTGCCGCTTCATAGTACTATTTACCTCTACAACTGCAATTTCATATTGCTGTTGTAATTGGCTTGGAAGTTGAATGTTCCGACTTCCTTTAACAATTTGACCCTCTACATATCGTACAGTCACCTGACTTTCAATATCCGCCTGTAAATCCTCTAAAGGCGAAATCAATTTCTCTTTTAAATCAGCAATTAAATATGTTGCTACCCGATGATGCTCTGTCCGTGCATTATCGTTAGTAATCTTAAGCTCTTGCTGTAAATTTTTGATTTCTAAATCAAGTTTTTCACTTTCTCGCTGTCTTTCAGCAATAGTCTGGCTGGAGTTTAACTGTTGTAATTCTTCTTGAATAAACTCACTTAATTCTGTCTGAATCGAAACCAAAGTACGTAAAGGCTTTTTATAAATTTCATCTAATGCTTCACCTGTTGAGAGCATATCACTGATTCTTTTTGATAATATACTAATATTAGAACGTTCTCTTTTATCCTGTTCCTTGGACAATGCCCACGCCGCACTTACTCCAATAAGATGTTCATTATTGGTCATTACATCTAAATCTTGCTCAGAAATATCAAATAAGTTTTTTCTAAAATTATTTTTTACATGTTGATATTTCTGTGACTCTCGTTCTGCTAATGACTTTTGTTGGTCAAATGGATCCTGTGGTTCGAGAACACTATCCCACATATTTACTACTGTCAGAAATTTATTAAAATTTTTACGAATAGTACCCGATAAAAACTGCCATTCTGTTGCATTACCACCCAATTGTTGTGTACTTTGCACCCAAATTGCAATATGAGCTTCATCAATCGCTCTATGGGTAATACCCTCATGATATTCAACTACGGATTGCAATCCTGGCGTATCAATCAATACAAGCCCCTGATCTAACAATGGATGTGAAGTAAAAATTTCAATACGATCAAGTTGTTGTCTAGCACTTGCATGAGTCGTATCTAATTCTGTACTCCATTTTTCCAAAGTATCAGTGTCATTTTCTAACCATTCAATATCTTGTATATTTCCATCTTGAAAATGGATACGAATAAAACGATGCTCTACACCTTCTGGCAATCTCCGTACAAACGTATTGATTGCTGTAGTTGCTTCTTGAGCTGACCGCAATAATAAAATGTTAAGTAAAGCATTAACTAAAGTAGATTTCCCTCGAGAGAACTCACCAATCACAACCAATTTAACTTCTTCACCAGACTCTAATGATTTTTGTATATCATCAAACTTCTGTGTAATATGAGTCAGTTCTTGTTGTCCAAATTGCTGAAATAATACTTCTGTTTGATCTAAATAATTCACTGCATCCTGAATTTTTTCTTTACGGATCTGCAATCCTTCATTAAGGTAGTTCACTACTAACCATACTCCAAAAAATACTTATTTTTTAAATAGCTATCTAATATAGCATACCATCTGTTATATATTTTTTACAAATGAAACCAGACTTAATCCAATCAATAGTTACTAGAAATTTTGAAATACTTTTACTTAAAATTACTTCTATGATTTCTATCATTCACAACAATCTAAATCACCTATTTGACTCACTCAATGAGTCAAATATACACTACAATCTACTCACTCCTCTTTGTTCTATCAAGGAATGACCATCATGTATGATGACTGGATTTGGAAACACCCCAACTGGACAGTCTTTACGTGGAAAGATGAAAAGATTCTTCCTCTTACCAGACACATTCATCAAAAAATCGGCATCTTGCTCGGGCAAAGTCAGCATAACCCTGAAAAAGAACACCTTATCCTAGACAACCTGATTGCTAATCTTGTTTCATCTTCAGCGATTGAAAATGAAACTCTGAATGTTTATTCGCTGCGTTCATCTCTCGCAAAACGTCTAGGTGTCTCGCTGGAGTACCCCTATCCAAGCTCAGAGCGTTCAGATGGTCTAGCCAATATCGTGCTAGATGCCTTAAATAATTTTGAACAAGGCCTATCTACTGAAAGATTATTTCGGTGGCACCAATGGCTATTTAATGAAACTGACTGGACAATGCAGCGTATTCGTATTGGTCAATTACGTGGACATGAACCTATGCAGGTTGTATCTGGACGGATGGACTACCCTACTGTGCATTTTGAAGCTCCACCACGAGATGGTTTAGAGCAACGTTTAGATGAATTTATCCAGTGGTTTAATAACAGCAGAACCAATACCCTGCTTGACCCACTGATTCGAGCTGGAATAACTCACCTGTGGTTTGTGACACTCCACCCTTTTGATGATGGTAATGGACGTATTACACGTACACTGACTGACTTAGCTTTAGCTCAAATGGATCAACAAAGTATTCGTCTATATGCGATGTCACCTGTCATTTTAAATAAGCGTAAGAGTTATTATGAAATTCTTGAAGCCACTCAAAAAAGTGATTCTGATATTACAGCATGGTTAGTTTGGTTTTTACAGGCACTCAATGAAAGCCTTGAGCAGACATTAAAGAGTATTGAAAGGACACTTCTAAAAAGTACATTTTGGCAGTTTTTTCCAGAAGTAGATTTACATGAGGGACAGCGAAAGATTTTAAATCGACTGCTTGATGGTGGGGAGAATGGTTTTGAGCATGGGATAAGTGCATCCCAATATCAGAAAGTAGCGAAAGTCAGTCGAGCGACTGCAACTCGCCATCTCACTAATTTACTAGAAAAAGGCTGTATTGTGAAACTGGAGGGTGGTGGAAGAAATACGAGGTATCAAATTAAAATTTATAACCTCTAGTATATTTCTTTATAAATATTAAAATTATCTCTTCCTTAATAGTGCATATTACAAAATAATAAACACATTCTATAGCAAACCTATAGAATGTGTAAAATTTAATTCAATTGTTTCAATGCTTGATTGCTTGTAGCTCTGATTTGATCGGCAACCTTAACATTTATGTTGTCCTGAATCCATTGTTTTTCTCTATAATCAACATTATGAAGATATAGATGACCAACAACTAACTGTTGTAACAATGAATATACTAATGGATTATTTTCATTCTCTTTTTTAATCTTCTTAATCAAAGATTTTGGCAATTCTTTCTGAATTATCAGTCGTGAATATAAATCAACAAGAAAGTAAGCTGGTGTATCTTTTTGTTCTGTCAATTTTTCTGATATTTCCAATAATTGGCTATGTGCAGTAGACTTGGAAATAAGTTGAATAATATACATACAAATACTAAAACAAATTTGATGTATAATTTTCTCTGCAACTTTTTTTGATTCTTCAGGAGATATTTCTCCTTTATCAGAAACAATTGACTTAATAAACTCTTTTAGATCATTTTCTGTATCTTTAAATATATTCAAATAGAAATTCAAAACTTTAAGGCCGTTATCATATGCAACCATTAGTATGTCACTTAAATCATTTCTATTAATTGAAGAGTGTCTATTTTTTGCTATCTGACCAAGGACTTCGATGCTTCTAATTGATGAAGTTGCTTGTTGAAATAAACTAAAATCTATTTTTTCTTCAAGTTCACTTTTTTTAATATCTAATTCTTTCTCATCAACAGAAAGATCGAACAAATCAGAATTTTCATTCGCATCCTCTATTTTTTCTTTATTCCTATAATAAAGTTCTCGTTGATCCTCAGAATTTTTATCTTCATAAACAACTTTTTGAATTTCTTCTCCTAATAGCCCTTTAAACGCCTTACATTGCTCAAGGTTCATATCAAAAACAGAAATACCATCCATTAAACATATAGCATGATTAAGAATTTCTTGTAAAATATTAGTTGATCTTAAATGATGAACTAAAAAAATTAATATATTAGCTTTATTTTCATTATGCATATTTTTACAAAGTAGAGTAATTTCATCAGCTAATTCAATAGCATTATCGGCCAAGTGTTTAGCACAACAAAAATAATATAAATACTTTTGTGAGAAACGCATTGAATCATCGTCTGGAGTGACAAACACACCCGAACTCAATAAAACTTTTTTAATATCTCTTGGGGCAATATATTTACTAGAATACTCAGCTATAATTTGATTTAATTCTTCATCACAAATTGACTCTAGATTATGAGCATACAAATAATAAGCTAAAAAAGATAAGAAATTTAAAAAACCATCTAAATCATTCGTTAAAGATATATTTGCTTTTTTAAGCATCCCTGTTAGCAATACATAATAGCATTGCCCATATGAAGTTAGCTGATAATTATTATTTGTACTCATATTTTCTAATGTTTGAATAATAGTTAGAATATAAATCGGCCTAGAGTCCATTATATTCTTCTTCATTAAGATATCAAAGTGATTTGCCAGTGTATCTATTTTACCATACATTTCATTATCAGTTTTTAAAACATCTATATCTTCACCAATACTATACCATTTCTTATAAAGCTCATTCCTCTTTGCATATCCAAAGTTTAATATTTCAACCTCTTTAAGTTTATATTTTAAATACTTATTACTATTCATAAAAAAATTGTTTTTATCAACAAAAATAAAAACTTTAAAGAACTTTTCGGTAATTTCACTTAAAAATCTATCTAAAACATTATCTTTTAAACGTTGTTTTGAAAAATTATCAATAAGTAAAATTGTTTTGCTTGAATCCATGGAAAAACTCAAACCGAATCTTTCATTAAAATCTTGTAATATTTGTTTTTCATCTATATTTTTAAGATTTTCTGCATTAACAATAATTGGACTATAACCTTGACATAGATAATCTTTAGCCAATCTTTTCATTAATGTTGTTTTTCCAGACTCTTCATTACCTAGGAAATAAATATAATTATATTTATCTAAAACTTCACCAACTGTCCACTTATATTTTTTAACTGTTAAATTATCATCAACACATTTAATATCAGGATAAACAAAAATATCATCTATTGTTATAAAATCTTTCTTAGAATGTTTTATTGTAACTCCCAGATCATTCAAGTATTTATCAAAAGAAATTAACCCACTAGAATAGCAACTAGATATTGTTAATTCACTTTTTTTTAATATTATTACTAGTCAAACTTTTTAATACCTTTGCTAGTTCATCAGAAATTTCTGTATAAACATCATCTTCATCATCCCACTTAATTACTGGCTTCGCATCTTTCGGTTGACATTTCAAATCATAAAAAATCGTATGAGTCCAGTTACACTTTCTTAAAACTACTGGGAATATATTTGCCTTACCAATTTTTTGCTTATCAAGTGCATATTCTAATTCTTTGTCAATACAATAATCCGAAGCTAAATAATCTGAGCTAATTAAGCAAATAAATATTGTGCTTTGTTCAAGAGCTTCTTGAATTGAATCTTCTAAAGATTGCCCTGTCAAAATATTTCCATCATGCCAAAGTGAAGCGTTAAACCCTTTCAAGACTGGTTTCAAATATTTCAGTAATTTTAACTTGAATTGTTCATCTTCATGACAATAACTAAGAAAGACATTCAAATTTGACACGTTATCCTCATTTTTAATAAATTTTAAATTTCATCTTTTATACACGGACTAACAACAAAAAAAAAGGAACTTATTGCGAATACCACTAATTTTCAGCATAAATTGAATTATTTCAGCCAGCACTCTATTAAATATAAAACCACCAACAAAACTTACGACATAAATTGACGTGCTCAACCAAAAATACCAAAAGATTATTTCAATCAATGATAGACTACTGAAAACTGCATCGACTTTTATACTCATTTCATGAATAGCGTACTTGCGAATATTGATCAGATTCGACAATCATACTCCACACACACTACTTCCCAGCATAAAGCAAGCTTGGGACAATATTTTACGCCTACTGAAATTGCCGTTTTTATGGCATCATTATTTGAGCTTAAAGACAAAGAACGGTACAAAATTTTAGATGCAGGAGCAGGTATCGGTTGCCTAAGTAGTGCTTTACTCCAAAGGATTCAGGACACCTACCCTCATAGCTCTTTTGATGTAACCGCAGTAGAATTAGATAAACAACTCATTACTACACTTCAGCATAATTTAGAAATGTTTAAACCAGCAAAACTTGAAGCATGTAATGAAAACTTTATAGATTTTGCCTATCAAAGTCTTTTGGAAAAAAGACAGTCCTATGACCTGATTATTCTTAACCCACCCTATAAAAAAATTAATGCCAAATCTAAAGAGCGTTTATTATTAGGGAAATTAGGTATTGAGGTCGTCAACCTATATGCTGCTTTCGTTGCCTTATCTTTAGAACTATTGGCAGATCAGGGTGAACTTGTTGTCATTTTACCTCGTAGTTTCTGTAATGGAACTTACTTTAGACCTTTTAGAGAATTCATCTTAGAACGTTCAGCAATTAAAACCATTCATACCTTTGAATCTCGACAAGATGTTTTCCAAGATGAAAGTATCTTGCAAGAAAATATTATTATGCATTTACAGAAAGGCTCCACTCAAGATAGTGACGTGTGTATAAGTCATTCTACTAATTCCAGTTTTAAAAATTTAAAGAAAGAATCTTATCCATTTTCTAAAATTGTATATCCTGCTGATAAGGATAAATTTATTCATATCCCCACTACAGCTCAATCTGATACTCAACTCAACCAGCTATTTTCTTCCAATTTGGAAGAATTAGGTTTACAGGTCTCTACAGGTCCAGTTGTAGATTTCAGGGTTAAAGAGGAATTATGTTTTGATCTTCCTAAAGATCAGCATGTGCCCCTATTTTACCCTAGCCACTTTGATGGTATTTCATCTCTGGTCTGGATAAATCCTCAGCATAAAAAACCTAACGCACTTAGGCTCAATGAACAAACAATGAAAATGGTTTACCAAGCTGGTGACTATTGTATTGTTAGACGTTTTTCACCAAAGGAACAAAAGCATCGTATTGTTGCTCATTTCCTTGATCAAAGTTTATTAACAGATTATTCGTATTTCGCTTTTGAAAACCACCTCAATGTTTTTCATATCAAAAAAGCAGGCTTAAATTCTGAAATTGCACTGGGTTTAACTATTTACCTAAACAGCAATATCGTAGACCAATATTTCCGCCAGTTTAGCGGTCATACACAAATCAATGTCGGTGATCTAAAAAAACTACCCTACCCTAATATTGAACAGTTAAAAATATTGGGCTTATGGGCAAATGAATACAAGCAGATACAGCAAGATCAAATTGATCAGAAAGTCATGGAGTTAGTTCAAAATGTCTGAAAGCCATCAATATATTTCTGATGCAATTTCTATTTTAAAACAATTGGGCTTTCCACCTAAACAGCAACAAGAACGTTCAGCTTTAACTCTCTTGGCTCTTTTAGATTTACAACCTGATGGAAAATGGCAGGATTTAAAAGCTCCGTTGATGGGTGTCACGCCTATCATGGACTGGATGAATTTGAACTATCCAAAGCAATATGCACCAAATTCTCGTGAGACAGTAAGACGACAAACATTACATCAGTTCGTTAGTGCTGGATTGATTCTTTATAATCCAGATGAGCCGAATCGCCCTGTCAACAGTGGAAAAACCGTGTATCAAATTGAGCCCAATGCTAAAGTCTTGTTGCAGAACTTTGGTACAGATCAATGGGAAAGCAACATTGAAAAATATTTAGCAGATCGAGATACGTTGGTTTCTAAATACGCAAAGGAAAGAGAACATTTATTAGTTCCTGTACAGATTGATAGCAATACTGAAATTCTTCTTACACCAGGTTCTCATAGTGAATTAATCAAAAAGATCATTGAAGATTTTGCACCTCGATTTGCACCTAATTCAACACTGATCTATGCTGGCGATACAGGCTCAAAAGTAGGCCATTTCAATGAAACCCTATTAGCAGAGCTAGGAGTAACAATCAACAAACACGGTAAGATGCCAGACGTTGTTTTGTATTTTTCTGAAAAGGATTGGTTGATTCTGATTGAATCAGTCACCAGTCATGGTCCTGTAGATGGCAAACGTCATGAGGAACTGGCTCAGTTATTTGCAAATTCATCCGCTGGTTTAGTGTATGTCACAGCCTTTCCTGATCGTGCAATTATGCGTAAATATTTAGGTGATATTGCATGGGAGACAGAAGTCTGGGTCGCAGATGCCCCAACTCATTTGATTCATTTTAATGGGGTCAGATTTTTAGGACCTTATTAAATGAACCTCTCAAAAAGAGAATTTAAGCTTAGTTTCTTAAATCAAGTAATCATACAAATTCCTTTTAATATCAAGGTAATTTGTTATGAATACTTCCGCACCCCGTAAATGTCTGATATGTAATTGTTTATTCACTCCCTTACCTCAACATCCAAATCAGAAATACTGCCCCAATAATGAATGCAAAAAAGAAGGTAAATCTATATGGCATAAGAACAAAATGCAAACCGATCCTGATTACCCAGAAATGCAAGCTATAGCGAGTAAAAAATGGTGGGAGAAAAATCCAGAATATCAACGAAATCGTAGGAAAGGAAAAAAAACGATAACAATATAGCTCTATCAAAAAGCAATCTGCCTATAAAATTACAATTAAAATCAAAAAGTTATCGTCTAACCATTATTGAGTTTACTGACAATATGGATTCAATAACCATTAAATTAGAAGCATTATCAAATAGTTAAGCATATTGAAATGTCAATATTGACTCTATAGGCAGCTCAATAACTTATTGATAGGCTTTAATTTACATGAAAACTATTAACAGATTTAGGTCAATCTAAACTGTTAATAGCCCTTTGATTTAGGTCAATCGTATGAACCAAACAAATACCTGTCAACAAGGAAGCTTAAATTTAGAGCCTCGTATCCGAGCAGCTCAATACGTTCGGATGTCTACTGATCTTCAACAAAATTCTACCTTAAACCAAGCTGATAAAATTCGTGAATATGCGGATAAACATAATATTGAAATTGTAAGAACTTACGAAGATGATGGAAAAAGTGGACTTAATATCAATGGGCGTCCTAGCCTTCAACAGTTACTTAAAGATGTTCAATCAAATAATATCGATTTTAACTTAATTCTTGTTTATGACATTAGTCGTTGGGGACGCTTTCAAGATGCTGATGAAAGTGCCTATTATGAATACACATGCCGTCAAGCAGGAATAGAAATCATTTATTGTGCAGAACAATTTGCGAATGATGGCACATTCTTTTCCACGACCATGAAAAGTTTTAAAAGAACAATGGCTGGTGAATACAGTAGAGAACTATCCAACAAAGTCTTTATTGGTCAATGCCGCTTAATACAAATGGGATTTCGACAAGGTGGAACTGCTGGCTTTGGTTTAAGACGGGCGTTAATCACTCATGATGGTAAAACTATTTCACTTAAAATGGGACAACATAAAAGCTTCCAAATGGATCGTGTAATTCTTATACCAGGTCCAGAGGAAGAGATTGAAATTGTCCATCAAATCTATGATTGGTTTATTAATCAAAGCCTATCCGAAAAGCATATCGCTTACCGCCTAAATGAAAAAGGGATTAAAACTGACTTTAACCGAGCATGGACAAGAGACACAGTACATGAAATTTTAACCAACCCTAAATACATTGGACATAATGTATTTAATAGAACATCTAACAAATTAAAGAAAATCCATATACGAAATCCACAAGAACAATGGATCAGAAAAGATAATGCCTTTGAAGCTATTGTCCCTGTCGATATATTTTATACCGCCCAAGGTATTATCCGTGAACGTTCTCGCAGATATACAGAGCAGGAACTACTAGAGCAACTCAAACTTCTTTATCAAAAACATGGCTATCTATCTGGTCTTATCATTAATGAATCGGATGATGTTCCCACAACTTCCGTTTATTCAAATCGCTTTGGTAGTCTATTAAGAGCTTATGAACTTGTTGGTTTTACACCTAACCGTGATTACCAATACCTTAAAGTAAATAAATTCTTACGCCGTCTTCATCCTGAAATTACACAGCAAGCTATTGAAGAAATGACAAAGTTGAAAGGTATCATTCATAAAGATCCTTTAACTGATCTTATTTTCATCAATGATGAAATTAGTATTTCTCTAGTACTTACCCGATCACATCAACTATCAAGTGGTAATTACCGATGGAAAGTTCGATTTGATACAACACTTAACCCTGATATTACAGTTGTAGTTAGACTCAACCAGACAAATACAGCAGTTAAGGATTATTACCTATTACCAAGACTCGATTTTATGCAAGAAAAGATAAGTCTCGGCGAATTTAATCCAATTGAACTAGACAGTTATCGTTTTGATAATCTTAATTTCTTATATGGCATGGCAGAACACGTTAAATGGAGATTAATAGCATGAATCCAATTAAAAATGAAACAATTCATTTTATCAAAATTGAACAAATAGAAGTCTTGAACCCTAGAGAACGGAATGAAAAAGTATTTGCGGAAATTGTAGAAAGTATTCGCCTTGTGGGTTTAAAAAAGCCAATTACTGTTACACAAAATGTCACTGGAAATCTACCTTACCAGCTTATTTGTGGTGAAGGACGAATAAAAGCCTTTAAAGCTCTTGGAGAAATAGAGATTCCTGCAAGAATTATTGATGTTGATGAAGAAGAAGCTTTAATAATGAGTCTTGTAGAGAATATTGCAAGAAAACAGCATCGAGCACTGGATCTACTGGGTAGTATTGAAAGACTATCAGATCTGGGTTATGACAAATATGCAATTGCACAAAAAACGGGATTAACCCCTGACTACATTAAGGGCATTATTACCCTACTAAAAAGTGGAGAGGAGCGCTTACTGTATGCAGTCGAACAAAAACGTATTCCTTTAAGTGTAGCTATTACAATAAGTAAAACAGCAAATAATAATCTAGATATGCAAATTGCATTACAGGAAGCTTATGAATCAGGCGAATTAAAGGGTAATCAACTCCTACAGGCAAAAAAAGTTATTGATCGCAGACAGAATTCAAGTAAAAGTCTTGGCTATGGACAATATCAAACAAATAATAAGGTATCTACAAATGATATTGTCAGGACCTATCAAAAAGAAGTCCAACGACAACAAATCGCTGTCAAAAAATCAGAGCAAAATCAGCAGAAATTAGCATTTATTACAGGGGCATTAATGCGTCTAAGAAAAGACGAACATTTTTCCACCCTATTACGTGCTGAATCATTGGATAGTCTCCCTCAATATCTTAATGAGCAAATGCTTTAAGTCGGGTCATATCATGAAACAAATAAAAATCGCATTTAATTTAGAACCATTATATATCCCAATTGAACAAATATTAGTAACTAAATTTTTAGCTGAACATAATCGATATGCTAGAAAGTATAAGCAAATCAAAGCTTCAATTATTGAAGTAGGCATTATTGAACCATTATCTATTTTTGAAATACAGAGTGAGAAACAAATGTATTCTCTACTTGATGGCCACATGCGCTTTGAAATTTTAAAAGAGTTGGGGTTCACAGAAGTCCCCTGTTTAATGTCAACAGATGATGAGAGTTATACCCATAATAAACAAACGAATCGCCTAGCAACAGTTCAAGAGCACCTGATGATTAGAAAGGCAATTAAACGTGGAGTCAATGAGGAGCGACTTGCAAAAACACTTAATATTGATGTTAGATATATTAAATCAAAAGTTAATCTTCTTAATGGAGTTTGTCCAGAAGTTATTGAATTATTAAAAGATAGAGAAATATCTCAACAGGTCTTTTTTATACTAAAAAAAATGAAACCAATAAGGCAACTTGAGTGTGTAGAAATTATGCTATCTGTAAATAATCTGACAGTGAACTATGCAAAAGCATTACTAGTCGCAACAAACCCTAATTTTTTGGTAACTCCATCCAAAAAATCAAATAAAAATGGTACATCTAGTGATGCAATCAAAAAAATAGAAAATGATATTGCACACTTACATTTGCAATATAAATCTATTGAACAAGATCATGCCCAGACTACATTAAATTTAGTTTTAGCAATTGGATATCTTAGAAAAATGATATCAAACAACAATATAAAAAATTATTTAGCTAAATATCATTCTGATCTACTTGAAAATTTTGAATCATTAATTCAGTTAGACTCTTTTAACTCAAAGTAACGATAGAGCAGTGAGGAAAGTCTTATGCAACTCAAACATTAATTTTTTACGCCCCGCAGATAAATATCGTTAAAATAGACATGGCGTTTCAATTTCTCAAGAAGCAGGGATTTACGTTGATTTCCCTGCCAAATATGCAACAGCAAACTCACCAAAGTATATTTTATTCCTAATCGTTCCAATGCTTCCAGAATTACCTCATCTGCACCGACTGGACAGGCAGGCATATTTTCCCTGTAATTGAGTTAATCCTTGCTTTGGTATAGAGTTCTATGTATACAACCTTATGAGGTTCCTCTCCCATATAAGAAGAGTGTAGCTGTATAGTGGCTCAGCTTTACTCTGCCATTTTAATCAAACTTTAGCGGTAAATAGCTCAACTTTACTCCGATATTTACACATCTTGAATACGATTTTGAAAAAAAGAGAGCATGAGCCCTCTCAACGTTCAGCCATCTTGGACTCAATCCATTGATTGATTTCTAAAGCTGACCAACAAATACGATTTTGTGTCATTTTAATTTTCTTTGGAAAAGTAGAATCGTAGTATGGAGATTTTTCGTTCATTATGTCATAAACAGTAGAACGACTAAGACCTGTGTACTCTACCACTTGTTTAATACTAATGAGTTGATGTACCTGAAAAGTTTGACCTGTGAACGCATTCATGATGTTTTTCTCCCAATCAATGATGCGAGCGCAATTTCGCTCAAATAATAGAGCTCGCTGTAAGAAAAAACGTCCTGCTTCCATACAATCAATTCAAAGCCTGCACCGACTGCTGCAAGCCTTTCTGAATATCTTGCACATGGCTCAGTTCATGTGTTTGTTGAGACTGCTCTGGTCTTGATTCATCTGTATAAAATTCCTCAACAATATCCAAGCCCTCTTCACCTCCCACCTCAAAGCTGGCATTGCCATAACCCTGTCGTGCCACATGATCTAATGCCTCCTGATAAAACCCTGCTGCCTTACTCTGTTCATCCATCTGTTTGGCTGAACTAATTGCTTCCTGCAAGTTCACACCATCACATAAGGTTAAATCCACGTAGTAGATTGGAGTACGATAACTTTGCGTGGTGCTCTTGCCTCGTAAAGTCAGTTGCAAAGGCAAACATGACAGTAAATCACCTGAAGCTGCATGATAGTAACGAAGCCGTGCTGCCAAAGTACGAATGCTATTAAAACCTGTGGTTCTAAAGATGAATGTGCCAAACTCATCCGATTCATCTAAATTGACGTAAAGTCTGCCATAAGGCTTGCATAATCCACCCTGTGCCAATGGACATAAATCAGGGGATGGACATGAATGCTGTTCAATGCCATTTTGTCCGAGTCGCTGGCAGGTTTCGCCATTACCTGAACAGATTAAACGTCCAGTCTGGCGGTCAAACAGGCTGTACTCTGCCCGTAGATTCAGTTCAGGATCATTGAAGATCATACGAACAGGAATGCTTCTTAGCTTTTGGTTTTGATTCGGCGCTTTTGCTCGAAGCTGTTCATCCAGTGGGTGTTTGACCCACCCATCTTTATTTTGGATTTGACTGGTAATGGTAAACTGGTCATCCTTTTCAGGCAGACGTTTACCATTCTTTTCGACAGTTTTGCCGATGCTAATACGACCTAAAACGGGTGGTGTAATTGCTAAGCCTTTAATCATGGTGATGTCCTCTGTATAGCTGTTTAAAATTTTGGGCATAAAAAAATCCCATACCTGTTGAGGTATGGGATCGGGTTGTTTGACGTGGCTCTGGTGGTTGATACGTTTGTTTAAGAAAGAAATGCTGGATATACGTATCTGCTCTATCCACCATTCGGATAAATCTGAAATCTTCGTGTTCCCACTTTGGTTTGTGGAAACTGCTGTAAATATTCAGGGTGTTGTTTAAGCAGGGATTTACTGTCTAGGCTGATGGAGTCCTGTGATTTTTTCCACGTCACTGAGCCACCCGTGAACACTGCTCGCTCAGCTTCTTTCATCAGCATTTGCAGTTGATGTTTCAGCTCATCAAAATACTGTTGGTGTTGCTCGACTTTGTGTCGCTCTTCTAACAGTTGGTTGAATAAATAGTTGGCTTGTTCATTTTGACTGAGGTCTTCTACTAGTAATGGCGTTTGTGCTGGATAAAGTTGTTGCAAGGCTTTGGCTGCTGAATCAGAAGCATCGACACTGGGAGGAATACCTGATTCCACACATTGCCAGAAGTGACGTTCCGCATTAATGATGTGCTGAATCACCGTTTCATTACGGGTCACTTTAAAGATTTTAGTTTCATGCCCACAAACCAAGGCACAGATATGTGCAGCTTGTTTGCCTGTCACTGCCAATTGATGTTGGACTTGGCAGAGGACATACAATGGCACACCATCTCGCCACAGTTTTGAGCCATATTCTCCAACGGTTTTACACTCTAATATTTGCACTTCGCCATTGCCCACCACGGCATAGTCCAGATTGGCAAGCATAAAGTGTTTGTCTTCATCGGGGTGTTGTAAGACTGCATTGACTCGACGCACCTTATTGTTGGTGTGCATGCTGTAGTATTCTGCTACAAGCGGCTCTAACTGCTTGCCCCAATACAACGGTGCATAGCCTGCGCTTTCGTCCTCGATATTTTGTTGCATCCGACCTGTCTTAATCATCCATAGTTCTAGCATCGACATATAGGGATTGAGTCCACAGGCGGTTGCCGCATCACTACTGCCAATGCCCTGTTTTCTGACCTCTAGCCATTGTTGATAATTGAGCTGTTTAGTATTGGCAAGGCGTTTGGCTGTGAGTGCTTTGGTTTTTCGTGGCTGCGTATTCAGTCGGTCACTTTTAGTTCGAGTTCCCACCTCAAGCTGTTGGGTGGGTGGATTCAGGTTTGGTGAATAAGGTTGTAAAGGTGGATGGTTTAAAGTGTTTTGAATTTGAGTATGACTATTCATTGTAACTATTCCTGTATGAGTAAAATCGTAAAAGCTAAATTTTGGGCATAAAAAAAGCCACATCTGGAAATGTGGCTAAAGGTGTTGCTGTGCTTGTACGGTGTTACCGTATGCTTAGGCTAATGTAGAAGGCTTAACTGAAACTGAATTTA
>NZ_KB894382.1 GCF_000374425.1 Acinetobacter tjernbergiae DSM 14971 = CIP 107465
ATTATACAGTTACTTTCGCAACAACACCGGCACCTACAGTACGACCACCTTCACGGATTGCAAAACGTAGACCTGGATCCATTGCGATCGGGTGGATTAATTCTACTGACATCTCAACGTTGTCACCTGGCATTACCATTTCTACGCCGTCTTGTAATTGGATTGCGCCAGTTACGTCAGTTGTACGGAAGTAGAACTGTGGACGGTAACCGTTAAGGAATGGAGTATGACGACCACCTTCTTCTTTAGAAAGTACATATACTTCTGCATCGAATTTAGTGTGCGGCTTGATTGTACCTGGTTTAGCAAGTACTTGACCACGTTGTACGTCTTCACGCTTAGTACCACGAAGAAGAACACCACAGTTCTCGCCCGCACGACCTTCGTCAAGAAGTTTACGGAACATTTCTACGCCAGTTACAGTCGTTACAACTGTATCGCGGATACCAACGATTTCAACTGATTCGCCAACTTTAACGATACCAGATTCAACACGACCTGTTACTACAGTACCACGACCAGAGATAGAGAATACATCTTCGATTGGCATTAAGAATGCTTTGTCGATTGCACGTTCTGGTTCTGGAATATAAGTATCAAGCGCTTCAACAAGTGCAAGAACTGATGCTTCACCGTAAGGACCGTCATTACCGTTTAATGCTTGAAGCGCTGAACCACGGATGATTGGAGTGTCATCACCAGGGAAGTCATAAGTAGAAAGAAGTTCACGAACTTCCATTTCTACTAATTCAAGTAATTCTTCATCATCAACAAGGTCACACTTGTTAAGGAATACAAGAATAAATGGTACACCAACCTGACGTGAAAGAAGGATGTGTTCACGAGTTTGTGGCATTGGACCATCAGTCGCAGCACATACAAGGATCGCGCCATCCATCTGAGCAGCACCAGTAATCATGTTTTTAACATAATCGGCGTGACCAGGACAGTCTACGTGAGCGTAGTGACGGATTGGAGAATCGTATTCTACGTGTGAAGTATTAATTGTAATACCACGTGCTTTTTCTTCAGGAGCTGAGTCGATTTGTGAGTAATCTTTCGCTTCACCGCCGTAAGTTTTTGCACAAATAGTTGCAATCGCAGCAGTTAAAGTTGTTTTACCATGGTCAACGTGACCAATTGTACCCACGTTTACGTGTGGTTTATTACGTTCAAACTTAGCCTTAGCCATTTGATTTTCCTTTTTAAACTACTCATGCAGGGTCACTGCATGAGCAACTGGTTATTAACTAGAAATTAGTTTGGGCTTATAGTAATCGAAAGATTACTCGTCGTCACCTTTTTTACCGCCAGATTGGAATTTAGAAATGATGCCTTCAGCCACGTTACGTGGAGTTTCAGCATATTTAGCAAATTCCATAGAGTAAGTCGCACGACCTTGAGACATAGAACGCATTTGAGTCGCGTAACCAAACATCTCAGCAAGTGGTACTTCAGCTTTAATTGCTTTAGTTCCACCAGGAAGATCGTCCATACCTTGAACCATACCACGACGACGGTTTAAGTCACCCATGATATCGCCCATGTAGTCTTCTGGAGTTT
This sequence comes from Acinetobacter tjernbergiae DSM 14971 = CIP 107465, assembly GCF_000374425.1. Classification (GTDB taxonomy): domain Bacteria; phylum Pseudomonadota; class Gammaproteobacteria; order Pseudomonadales; family Moraxellaceae; genus Acinetobacter; species Acinetobacter tjernbergiae. Next base: position 1,564 of record NZ_KB894382.1, read on the forward strand.
CTACTTCAACTTTCATGATTGGTTCAAGCAAGATAGGATCTGCTTTCATGAAACCATCACGGAATGCGTAAGAACCCGCCATTTTGAACGACAATTCGTCAGAGTCGACATCGTGGTAAGAACCATCGAATAATGTCGCTTTGATACCCACAACAGGGTAACCAGCCAATACACCATTCTTCATACGTTCTTGAATACCTTTGTCAACAGCGCCGAAGAATTCTTTAGGTACAGTACCGCCGACAACTTCTTCAGCAAATTGGTATTCTTTACCAGCTTCTTCAACATCCATAGGCTCTAAACGAACATATACATGACCGAATTTACCTTTACCACCTGTTTGACGAACAAACTTACCTTCTTGCTCAACAGACTTTTTGATCGTTTCACGGTAAGCAACCATTGGTTTACCAATGTTCGCTTCAACACCGAATTCACGTTTCATACGGTCAACGATGATGTCAAGGTGAAGCTCACCCATACCAGCAATAATTGTTTGACCAGATTCTTCGTCTGTACGAACGCGGAACGATGGATCTTCTTTCGCCAAACGACCTAAAGCGATTGACATTTTTTCTTGGTCAGCTTTAGTTTTTGGTTCAACAGCCAATGAAATTACTGGCTCTGGGAATTCCATACGCTCAAGAGTAATGATATTTTTCTCATCACATAATGTATCACCCGTCGTAACGTCTTTAAGACCTACACACGCTGCGATATCACCTGCACGGATTTCTTCAAGATCTTGACGTTCGTTCGCATGCATTTGCACGATACGACCGATACGCTCACGTTTAGATTTAACTGGGTTATAAACCGGATCACCTTGTTTAAGAACACCAGAATAAACACGTACGAATGTTAAGTTACCTACAAACTTATCGTTCATGATTTTGAACGCAAGTGCAGAGAACGGTGCTTCGTCAGATGCTTCACGAGATGCTTTAGTTTCAGCTTTATCGTCAAGAATACCTTCAATCGCTTTAACTTCTGTTGGAGAAGGTAAGAATTGAATTACAGCATCCAACATACGTTGAACACCTTTATTCTTAAATGCAGAACCACAAAGCATGACTTGGATTTCAGATGCTAATGTACGAGCACGTAAACCAGCGATGATTTCTTCTTTAGAAAGATCGCCTTCTTCAAGGTACTTATCCATTAGTTCTTCAGAAGCTTCAGCAGCAGCTTCAACCATCTTGGTACGCCATTCATCAGCTGTATCAACGAGATCAGCCGGAATATCACCGTATTCAAACTTCATACCTTGAGATGCTTCATCCCAGATAATCGCTTTCATTTCGATAAGGTCAACAACGCCCGCAAACGTATCTTCTGCACCAATTGGCACAACGATAGGAACAGGATTACCACCTAAACGAGTTTTAACTTGCTCAACAGCACGGAAGAAGTTTGCACCTGTACGGTCCATCTTGTTCACGAATGCTAAACGAGGTACTTTATATTTGTTCGCTTGACGCCATACAGTTTCAGACTGAGGTTGAACACCACCTACCGCACAGTAAACCATACACGCGCCATCAAGAACACGCATAGAACGCTCAACTTCGATTGTAAAGTCTACGTGTCCCGGTGTATCGATTACGTTGATACGGTGTTGTGGGTATTGACTACTCATACCTGACCAGAAACAAGTCGTAGCAGCCGAGGTAATTGTAATACCGCGCTCTTGCTCTTGTTCCATCCAGTCCATTGTTGCTGCACCATCGTGTACTTCACCAATTTTGTGAGATACACCTGTGTAGAACAAAATACGTTCTGTTGTAGTTGTTTTACCTGCGTCAATGTGCGCAGAAATACCGATATTACGGTAATTACTAATAGGGGTTTGGCGAGCCATGATGTCTATACATTCCTAAATGTTATATTTAAAACAGGACGCATCAATTAAATTGATGCGCACAAATATCCAAGCAGGCAACTTAAATACCCGCAAAGCTCCCACTTTGATAGAAAGCAATGTTGAATCTAGCTGCTGTACGCATGAATATTCTCCTGATTAGGGACTGTTTTATCCGCTTAGAAACGGTAGTGAGAGAAGGCTTTGTTGGCTTCAGCCATACGATGCACGTCTTCACGTTTTTTGATCGCAGAACCTTTACCTTCAGCTGCATCAAGCAACTCACCAGCAAGACGTAAAGCCATCGTTTTTTCAGAACGCTTAGCAGCAGCATCTACTAACCAACGCATAGCTAAAGCAGTACGACGGGATGGGCGCACTTCCATAGGTACTTGATAAGTAGCACCACCAACACGGCGTGCTTTTACTTCAACCATAGGACGAACTTTTTCAAGAGTAGTCTCGAAAAATTCAACTGGGTCGACTTTATTTTTTTCTTGAACACGTTCTAAAGCACCGTAAACGATACCTTCAGCAACAGATTTTTTACCATCTTGCATTACGTGGTTCATGAATTTAGCGATTGTTTGGCTGCTAAATTTTGGATCTGGAAGGATCTCACGAGCAGCGACTACGCGACGTCTTGGCATTTTAATACACCTAATAATATGACACTTCAGGATAATCCAGCAGTTTGTACAAGTGTCATGTACGCTACGCTGGCCTTACTATACGTCGCTTGAATTACAAATCTATGAAGAATTCAAACAAGCGAAACGCTAAAGGGTTGCTTGGGCTAGTTTCCTAGAATTACTTCTTAGGACGCTTAGCACCGTATTTAGAACGTGACTGGTTACGATCTTTAACACCAGCACAGTCTAAAGAACCACGAACGGTATGGTAACGTACACCTGGTAAGTCTTTAACACGACCACCACGGATAAGCACAACACTGTGCTCTTGTAAGTTATGACCTTCACCACCGATATAGCTTGATACTTCAAAACCAGAAGTTAAGCGAACACGGCAAACCTTACGCATTGCTGAGTTAGGTTTTTTAGGAGTAGTCGTATATACACGTGTACATACACCACGACGTTGTGGACAAGCCTTCAACGCAGGAACTTTTGATTTTTCAATCAAAGTTGTACGACCCTTACGGATCAACTGATTTGTTGTTGCCATTTGGCAATTCTCCCGTTATTAAACAACCTCAAAAAGAAAAACACCTCTTTTTAAGGGCACACAATTGTAAGCTAAGAAGTAAAAATGGTCAACATTGCAAGATAAAGCAAGTGCTGACCATTTCTACAGTTTTGTTACTTTTTCGATGCTTCAAACACGCCAATAAATAAATTAACTATGTTTTGTGGATGCTGGTTCTATATCAATTGTTTTGGGTTCAGCAGCCATCTCAGATTTATTCACACTAAGTAATTCATCTTGTTGAACTTTCAAAGCAGGTTGTTGTTCAGAGTGTTGATGTTCAACCACATGTTGTGATGCAAGTTGTTGAACTCCCTGTTCTACTTTGTCATCGATTTGCAATTCTTTGATCACATCTTCTTTTGCTTGCACCGTGATATTAGTAATCACATCATTTTTGCGTTCATCAGCACTACTGACTGGATTTGTACCTTCTGTTGAATTGAGCAATCGTGGGCTTGGCTTTCTTAATAATGCTTCAGCTTTATAATAAGCATCTAAAGGTGAAAGGTTTTCATTTGGATATTCATTTAAGTAGAAACGTGCTGCGCCAAAAACAGATTGTGACTTATGCCCAACATCTTCGAGCAGTCGCCAACTATAAAACCCACCTAAAGCAGCACCTGCAACTGGTGTTAGTTTACCAATCACCGAGGCTTGAGGAATATGATTTAACCACCCCCATTTAAATTGTCCATCTTCATCAACCAACCATTTCTTTATAAGCTCAATATCATTGCTTGACCCGAGCAACTGCTGAAACTGTTGCAAATCATGTGTTCCCAGCATTGACTTAAATGCTTTTAAAGCAAGTAATAAGGTTTGCTTTTCTGCCACAATGCCTAAATCAATTTCTTTGAAAATAAAAGCAACAACTTCTTGATCAGCTTCATTTTCCAAATCAAACCCATGCGAGCGCCCTGTTTGATAAATTGTTCTTAGTGCTAAAACAATTGAGGCAGGAATATCAACCGCAGCACCCCAAACCCCTGTTGCACCCGTGATCACCCCCTGAGCTGCAGCCAGTAATTTATTTTGCTCAATCAATGCTTGGCTTAAACGCTGAGAACGTCCTGTATCTTGAGTCAATTCTGCAATATCAGTGACACCAGCCTCTTCAAGAATTTTTTCTGTCAGTGACATGTTAGAACTAAATTCATTTAACCACTGGAACAGATAGTCAGAAACTTTCTCCCCCATATCTGGTGAAATGAAAGATGCAACATTATTCACTTTAGTATAGTGACGACCTAAAAGTTGATGAGACAATTTGGGCAATTGTTTACGTAACATCTGTTGTGGACTTTCATATTGTTCTATTTCAAAAGGACTTTTTAAACGTGCTTTTCCTTCAATGGTATGAGATGAATCTGCAAGTTCTGCCGCTGACGTTTTAGGAGCAGTTTGAAATTTTTGTAATTCGGAACTGAGCTTTTTAGCCACTCCAAAGGCTTGTGTAAATAAACCTGAAGATTGCTTGTTTTTAGATTTTGTCATCAAGTACCTCTGTTCTATAATCTGTGCATCTCTAGGTAAATACTAGGTTGAATGCAAATTTATCTCAACTTTTATCTGTACACTTTCATTACCTTTTGTCTCAACATCACCTAGATTTACGAATATTTACACAACTAGAAATAGACATAAGATTTGCCATAAGAAATAAAAAACCTTTCTGCTATCATGGAGTCATTCACTCATAAGCCAATTAAATCGTTATTTTCTCCTGATTTGTACTGATAGCGATCTGCACAAGGCTTTGTATTACCATAAAAGGGATCTGTAAATGAAACGTGTTGTAATCACTGGTATGGGCATTAACTCATGTATCGGTAACTCTCTAGAAGAGGTCACTCATTCTTTAAAAAATGGAATCTCAGGAACACGTTTTAATCCAACTTATGCCGAATTAAATTTTAAGAGTCATGTCAGCGCTGCTGCTGAACAAGATTTTGATGGTATTGACCGTAAAATTAAGCGCTTTATGGGTGTATGTGCCATGTATGCCTATAATGCAGCCATTGCAGCAGTAGAACATGCAGGTCTTAAACAAGAAGATTTAGCCAATAATCCTCGTTACGGGATTGCAGGTGGCAGTGGCGGTAACTCAACAGCTTCTGTTGCTGAAATGGTCAAGCTCCTAGAAGAAAAAGGCGCACGTAAAATTGGTCCTTTCTTTGTACCTCGGAATATGAGTAACACCATTACTGCTAACGTTGGTGTTGCTTTAAAACTTCAAGGCGTTGCCCACTCAATTACCAGTGCATGTGCAACATCTGCGGATGCGATTGGCTATGCTTATAATTTAATCCAACTCGGTAAACAAGACCTGATGCTTGCTGGTGGTGGTGAAGAAGACCACTGGTCTCAGAGTCTATTGTTTGATGCGATGGGCGCACTTTGTGCAAAGTACAACGACACACCTGAAACAGCTTCCCGCCCTTACTCAGCAGATCGTGATGGTTTTGTCATCGCTGGTGGTGGTGGTTTCGTCATACTCGAATCACTTGAACATGCGCAAGCTCGTGGCGCAAATATCTTGGCTGAAATAGTTGCTTATGCAGCGAACAGTGATGGTGCTGATATGGTTGCACCAAGTGGCGAAGGTGCAACGCGTTGCATCCTATTAGCACTTGAGGAAGCAAAACAACACGGTGTTGAGCATATCGATTATGTTAATACTCACGGGACTTCAACACCTGCTGGTGATGTCACTGAATTGAAAGCCATGGAGCTTGCATTTGGTGAAGGTCAAGTACCTGCATTAAGTTCAACCAAATCAATGACAGGTCATAGCTTAGGTGCTGCGGGTGTTCAAGAAGCGATTTACTCAGTATTGATGATGCAGAATGATTTTATTGCACCAAATATTAACGTCACTGAATTAGATGAAGGCGCACAAGGTTTTGATATTGTACTTGAAAAACGAGATGCAAAACTGAATACTGTAATGAGTAACAGTTTCGGTTTTGGCGGTGTAAACGCCTGCCTTATTTTCAAGAAGTGGGATGCATAATCCCACCTAGGATTATCAATGGATGCACCTTCTGATGCTTTTTTGTGGGTAAAAGCATTACATATTATTGCTGTGGTTTGCTGGTTCGCTGCATTGTTCTACTTACCACGCCTGTATGTCTACCATGCAATGAGTGAAGATGCCGTGAGTCATCAACGCTTTGAAGTGATGGAACGTAAGTTGTATCGCGGTATTATGTGGCCATCTATGATTGCAACCTTAATTACCGCTCACTTTCTGGTTGATTGGGGCGATGCAACCCGACATTATCACGATGCTTTATGGTTTTATCTTAAAGTTGGTTTGGTTGGTTTATTGGTGATTTATCATTTTGTTTGCGGCTATTATCGTAAAAAATTGATTGGTCATGCCCATTATAAGTCACACAAGTTTTGGCGTTTTTTTAATGAAATGCCAACGCTGATCTTATTTGCAGTGGTTATTTTAGTTGTTGTAAAACCTCAGTTCTAACTGAGGTTTTTTTATTTGCTGAATGATCACAAAAACCATATCAATTTCTCCTTAGAATTCTAATCAAAATTATTTTTTAATTAAAAATCAATCACAAATAAATTAATATATTAAAAATCACCGACCACCACACACTTGATGGCGACCATTAGATTTTGCTTGATAAAGTGCCATGTCTGCTGCATTAATGAAATCTGTTGCTTGGATTGATTTAAGCGGAGTACAACTTGCTACACCAATGCTGACAGAAACATTTTCCAAAATTAAAGAACCCTTATGCGGGATTTTGGCACGGTCGACCACAGATAACATTTGTTCAGCAATATGAACCGCTCCTTCTAATTCAGTATTTGGCAGCAAAACAATAAATTCTTCACCACCATAACGCGCGACCAAATCTGCAGGGCGAACCACAACTGAACTTAATGCCAAGCTCACTTTTTTAATACACTCATCCCCTGCCAAATGCCCATAAGTATCGTTATATACTTTAAAGAAGTCGATATCGATAAAGATAATCGACAACATTGTTTTATCTCGCTGAGCACGACTCCATTCTTGCACCAACATTTGATCAAAATAACGACGATTTGCTAGTCCCGATAAACCATCAATTTGAGAAAGCAGAGAAAGTTCATTATTAATATCCTCTTGTTCCTCAACCCGATGCAAAAGTACAACTTTATGCAAAAATAATAATTTATCTTGTCTTTCTACCAATAATGCAATTGCACCACAGATTACAACCGTCGTAAAAAAATATAAAAGAATATATAAATCATAAGAATTTAAAGTTTTATGCGCCGCAAACCATGCCAAGAAACCCGCAGTTAAACAAGAAAAGGTTGCTACGCTTGTCGTAAGACGCAAGGCTAGCAAATCAATGACAACGATCATAATGGTCGCGCCCATATGATATTGCACGAGTTGAATATTCTTCAGCGCTAAAGCGATATAAAGTTTATCCAATAAAACAATAACGATTAATAGCCCTAACCAGATCTGAAAACTTGATGCCATCTTAGGAATATGTGCAAACATAACCCCAGTAAAAAGAATAACAGCACAAATAAAAAAATGATTATCCCAAATAATATGATCTTGCCCCAGTAAACTCCGACCGTAAAACACATGAGCAATGGTAACTTCGCCAATTAACATACACACAAGCAGCGGCCAACACAATTTTGCTATGGTTATAAATTGTTTTTGCCGTTCTTTTAAAAAGTGCGCTCTCAACTCTTTTGGCAAAAAAATCATAAAAGGTGATTTATTCAGAAGTAGATGCGCATGTGCCAATGTTTGTGGCAGAAACTGGCTATTAACCGAATCTTGATTCTTTTGAGTTAGGACACTCATAATAACACCATAATTTTATTAGCTTTAATCTAATCAAGCACCTATTCTCAGAATCATAGAATGGGTCTATTAAAAGGTTCATATTTTAAATTTTTCTCTTACTGATACTGAACGGTATTAAGGTTTTTTAAATATTCCTCCAGATCATTATGCAAGCATTGTCATTCTATTTTTCTCATACTATTAAGCACTTTTATAAATAAGTGTTAATTATTAGGCATTTTTAATCAGGTTTCAATCAACAATCTCGATCCAAATGAAGAATCCGAAGAATGGAAGGCGCGACTCAAAACAATGTTTTATAAGAATAACTTCACAAAATAATTACTATTATTTTTATTATAAAGAAAAAAATGTAATATTTATTAAAATCTAAATAGCTTAAAAGTTAAGCACTAGCATATCCAATAAAACAAGTACAGTTCAAAAACTTAGGATTCGCTTGTCACTATTTGCTATTGTAGCAATCAAGCAAATGGTGAAATAAAATTTAATCAGATGAAGTTCATTAAGGCGATTCAAAATATTCCCTCACTTGCCATATCATTTCTGATTGTTTTTTTTAATATGCGTGAGTTTAGCTACCGCGGGCTGACATCTAATGAAATAACACTTGCTCAATCTGTGTTTGGTCATCTCATCAATTATCATGCAATAAAAATTTTCAATATCCCCTACCTACCTTGGCAGCCAATCAATATTTTTATTGCGCCGAATGGTCATCTATTCGTACATCAACAATATTTTTGTTTAGATTATTCGAAAGGGTCTATGGACTTACAAGGTATTTTTATTCATGAACTCGCCCACATTTTACAATTCCAACAAGGAACACATGTCATTTTAAAAGGGATGTTTTTACAAATAGGTTATTACCTCAGTTTTAAAAAATATAACCCGTATAAATATACATTTATACAAGGCAAAGCTTTTAGGAATTACAATATTGAACAGCAAGGTGACATTGCACGAGATATTTTTCTAAAGAAGATTCCAAATATTATTCTGAACCCATAAAAAAGCCCTGTGATATAAATGACAGGGCTTTTAAGTTAAAAAATCGCAATCTGTTTTATGCAACAGAACTTTTGCGTACCTCAGATTTGAGTTCATGATGAGCGTCCACACCAGCAGTAAAATCCATATCTTTGCGTATATCATCCATAATAATTGTACCAATACGCCCCACACCGATTGCTAATCCAAATGCAATCACAGGAAATAAAATCGTTGAAATCACCATCATTTTTACCTCTTTAATATAAAAAAGTTTTAATTGACTGACCAAGTTTCAAACTTATTTGTCTTGCTCTTGGAACATTACTGTACCAATACGACCCACAACCACAGCTAAACCAAATGCAACTACAGGAAATAATAAAACTGACATAATTTCTACCCCACGAATAACAATAAATGTTTGCTCACGATTAAACTTGTTTGTCTTGTTCTTGGAACATCACTGTACCAATACGACCAACGACAACCGCCAAACCAAATGCAACTACAGGAAATAATAAAACTGACATAATCTCTACCCCACGAATAACAATAAATGTTTGCTTGTAATTAAGATTGTTTGTCTTGCTCTTGGAACATCACTGTACCAATACGACCAACGACAACTGCCAAACCAAATGCAACTACAGGAAATAATAAAACTGACATATCTGCTACCTCGTTTTGTATGTTTCTCACATACCTGATTTAAATTACAGTGTACAAATGTTCACATTGATTAGGATAATAGCAGTGTACACACGTACACTCAAGTGGTAGAAAAACTTTCCCGATAAATGGTATAAAAAGTAATCACAAATTATAAACAATTGAATTAAAACAAAATAAAATTATGTAGAAATCATAAATCAATTAAATTTTGGTCTTTTTTTATTTTTTATACTTTCTAGCCGCGTGTCTTTATCGTAATACGTACGTCATTTAATTATGAAAAAATAAGATGAAAAAACTTTATTTTGTTCTGTTAAATTTTTTTTAAATCAAGTACCGTAACAACACAAACAACTAGAAAAGCTAAGATTTATCAACAGATCTTCGTATTTTATACAGAAAAACTTGTTATTTTTACGCAGAAAAATGCACATTTAGTATATATTAGTAAACTTGTCATTTTTCTTTAAGATACAGAATGTTTAGCACCATGATATACAATCGTTTTTAAAACTATACTTATATAAATCAAAATCTTGTATATCAGCACTTGTTAAGACTTAGGATTAGGTTTGAATGAAAAATTTTAAAATTGCCCTTGCTCAATTTTCTCCGCATATTGGCAATGTTGACGCAAACACTCAAAAGATGGTTGAGCAAGCAAATTTAGCGAAACAACAACAGGCTGATCTGATCATCTTCCCTGAACTCTCCACGCTAGGTTATCCTGCTGAAGACTTATTACTTCGCCCAAATTTACAAAAACGTACTCAAAAAGCGTTTGCTCAATTAAGTGAAGTGAAAGATATCGTTATGGTGTTTGGTTTTGTTCACCAAACAGAAGATGGTCATCGCTACAACTCAGCAGCAGTAATTAAAGATGGTCAGGTTTTAGGTGTTTATAACAAACAAAACTTACCTAATTATGGCGTGTTTGATGAAAAACGTTATTTTCAAGATGGTCATCAACATTTAGTTTTTGAATATCTAGGTCATAAGTTTGGCGTGCTGATTTGTGAAGATGTCTGGTCACTCAATACCGTCAAACAACTGAGCCAACTGAATGTTGAAACTGTTCTCGTTCTAAATGCATCTCCATATGAAGTGGGCAAACCTCAGCATCGCATTCAGACATTAGGTGAACTTGCAAAACAACTAAGTTTGAATATTGTTTATGTCAACCAAGTCGGCGGACAAGACGATCTTATTTTTGATGGTTCAAGTTTTGTAACCAACAAAAATGGGCAACTCGCATTACAAGTACCAAGTTTTCAAGAATCTGTTTATGTGACTGAATATGATACAGAGCAAAAACAATTCAAAACTGCGGATGCAATTCCAGCTGTAGAAACTTTTGCCGAAATCTATCAAGCATTGGTCATGGCAACACGTGACTACGTGCAACGTTCAGGTTTTCCTGGTGTGATCTTGGGCTTATCGGGTGGTATTGATTCTGCATTAACACTTGCAATTGCTGTTGATGCAATTGGTGCAGAGAAAGTACAGGCCGTGATGATGCCTTATACCTATACCTCTCAAATGAGTGTAGAAGATGCCACAGAGCAAGCACGCCGCATGGGCGTAACTTTCGGTATTGCTGAAATTCATCCAATCGTAAATAGCTTCATGCAGACCCTATTCCCATTCTTTGGAAATACACCTGCTGACGCAACTGAAGAAAATTTACAGGCGCGTACCCGTGGTACTTTACTCATGGGCTTGTCTAATAAATTTGGAAATCTTGTACTTTCAACAGGTAACAAGTCTGAAATTTCAGTCGGTTATTGCACACTCTATGGTGATATGGTCGGTGGTTTCTCTGTATTAAAAGACGTCTATAAAACCATCGTCTTTGAATTGGCAAAATATCGTAATACGCTAAGTGAAATACCTGTGATTCCTGAGCGTGTGATTAGTCGCCCACCTTCAGCTGAATTGCGTCCTGATCAAACAGATCAAGACTCTTTACCAGCATATGACATACTTGATGCAATTCTATATGCTTATATCGAAGAAGATCTTAGCCAAGCAGATATTATTGCAAAAGGCTATGAAGCTGAAGTGGTCGAAAAAGTAATTCGCTTAGTCGATCGCAATGAATACAAGCGTCGTCAGGGTGCGATTGGACCACGTATTAGCTCACGTGCATTCAGTCGTGAACGACGCTACCCTATCGTCAATGGATGGACAGCGAATGACTGAAAAAATTGTTTCTGAAAAGTCACAATTACTTGCTCAAGCACTTATGCTTGAGCAAGTGGCATTTTATAAAAATCAGCTTACAACACAACTTTCTGCTGAATTCTTTCAGCAATTTATTCAATTATTTCTACAACATGCGCCTGAGATCAAGCTAAAGGAAGTGATTGAACTCGAACAAATCCAAGCTGTTGTAAAACGTTATGCATTTGAAATGCAACTTGGCGCGGGGTTACTTGAATTCATTGGTGAAATTGCACAACGGTTACATGTTTTTTCTTTGCAATCCTCAGCGCAATTAGAAGACGTTTTTTCAGATCATCAATTTGAAATGTGGTTATCCAAATTTCTCGAATTAGAAAATATTCGACATTATTTAAACCATTTTTTAAAAGAAAGCCCTTCTATTCAGCAGTTATGCCAATATATTGCAACGACAACGCTACAAAATAAACTACCCAAATTATTTTCACAATCTGATGAAGAACAAGCCTCTGATAGTAAATATCAGTGGCAGCAGAAACTCAAAACCTTTTCACATCGTCAACAACAGCGTATTGAACAGAAAATTGAAGAAAGTATTGCTCGTTTCATTCAAGAGCAACTTGTTGATTTAAGCTTACTTTCAAATGATGATCTAGAAAGTCTAGCGCGTAATCTTTGGGAAGATAACAAAGCTAAACCTTTATCTGAATATACCAAACAAGTGACACCACTCGATGTTGAAGAGTTCTTTGTGATGATTTATGAGTATTGGAAAGAACTACGTCAGTCTTCCTTTATTCAAGATCTGATCTTATACGGCGTAAAAGTCTTTTATGATTTTTATGAAGATGAAAGCTTAGAAGATGTGTTCGCTGCGATTGGTATTGAAGAATCTGATCTTCAAAATGAAGCTGTACGTTTCTATCCTAAAGTCGTTGTCGCTTTAGATGAACATGGTGTATTAGAACCGATTATCACCATGATTGTAAAACCTTTCTATGAAAGCCAGCAAACGTTAGCCACCATCGAAAAGCACCTCTAATTATTACACTTTATTCTGAGATATATTGAGACAGAATCAATATATCTCCTTAGCTACTTTTCATTTCCTTTTTGAATCACGCCCAAAAAAATCCTCAGAAAAAATAGATTTTTCTCGTAAATACATGCAAACATTGAATCTATTTAGAATAAAAAAATTGAAGATTTCTATTATTTCTTAACCAGTTGAATGTTTTTATAAAAAATAGATAAAAAAAACCACGCAGGAGCGTGGTTTATAAAATGGTGGCTATGACGAGACTTGAACTTGTGACCCCCGCATTATGAGTGCGGTGCTCTAACCAACTGAGCTACATAGCCGTAAACTGTGTGCGCATTATCTAGTGTTCCATACAATAGGTCAAGTCTATGACATTGAAAATACGCAACATATGAACAGTTTTTGTGCTTTCAATTTCTATTTGATTGTTTTTCAATAAGCCTAGCATTCGATGACTAAAAATTAATTTTAAAATCCAAATAAAAAAAGACCACGCAGGAGCGTGGTCTATAAAATGGTGGCTATGACGAGACTTGAACTTGTGACCCCCGCATTATGAGTGCGGTGCTCTAACCAACTGAGCTACATAGCCGAAAACTGTGGGCGCATTATCTTAACTTTCACTACACACGTCAAGCACAATTTTCAAAAATATTAGAAGTGGGCCTGTAAGCCGGGTTCTGTCGAGGACGATCATTCCTCTAGGCGTACAATCACTCATACGCTCAAGCGACCTACCCGAATCCAGCACGGGCCGTGCCTCAGGATTCCTATTTGGTCTTGCTTCTGGTGGGGTTTACCTTGCCGTGAACTGTTACCAGACACGCGGTGCGCTCTTACCGCACCCTTTCACCCTTACCTATACCTCATATTCCCTCGCCCTCTGAGAGGGTTAGGGAGAGGAACAGGCGGTCTACTCTCTGCTGCACTTGCCGTCGGTTTACACCGCCCAGGCGTTACCTGGCACCCTGCCCTATGAAGCCCGGACTTTCCTCCCCTGCTTCAGTCACGGAGACTTCCACAGCGGCGACCGTCCAGCCCACTTCGTGGCGCATCTTATCAAAGTTCGAAATTAATTGCTCGCATTTTTTTGCTCAGTCAATTTTTTATATTTACCCATCAACTCATCATGTGATTCGACATGCTGAGGATCAAGCGGAATACAATCAACTGGGCAAAATAGCTGGCACTGAGGCTGATCATGATGTCCTATACACTCTGTGCAGAGTGCAGGATCAATCTCATAAATCAGCTCACCCATATAAATCGCTTCATTGGGGCATACAGGCTCACAGACATCACAATTAATGCATTCATCTGTAATATATAAGGACATCTACCAACCTTGTTGATGCTTACGTTCAAATGCCTCAACCACAATAGCAGGCACAAACTTATTCACATCACCTTTTAATCGAGCAATTTCTCTTACCAATGTCGATGAAATAAATGAATATTGCTCAGATGGGGTTAAAAATACTGATTCAAAATGAGGATCAAGTTGACGGTTCATATTCGCCAATTGAAATTCATATTCAAAATCTGAAATCGCTCTTAAACCACGCAGTACCGCAGTTGCACGCTGTTCACGGAAGAAATTGACCAATAAGCCATCAAAACCAACAAACTCTACATTAGACAAATGGCTTAATGAGGCTTTTGCTAATTCTACACGCTCTTCTAAACTAAACACTGGATTTTTATGATGACCAATTGCAATTGCAACAACCACTTCATCAAACATTTTTGATGCTCTTGCAACCAAATCAACGTGTCCGTTGGTAATTGGATCGAAAGTCCCCGGATAAATCACACGTGTTTTAGACATGCGTTGTACTCTAGTTAATGAGATAAGGTACATATTTTAACAAATTTAGCTCTAAACGCGAAATTGCTAAACGATGGAAAAAGATTGCATTTTACGGCACAATAGATGTAATTGTGGAAGTTTGAATTATGGCGCAAGCAACAGTAGTAAAAAAACATAATGGTGGCACGATTGCTCAGAATAAAAGAGCGCGTCACGATTACTTTGTCGAAGAAAAATTTGAAGCAGGCATGTCCCTACAGGGCTGGGAAGTAAAGTCTTTACGCGCTGGTCGTATGACTTTGTCCGAAAGTTATGTCATTTTTAAAAATGGTGAAGCCTTTTTATTTGGTTCACAGATTCAGCCTTTACTGTCTGCCTCAACACATGTGGTTCCTGAATCAACGCGTACGCGTAAATTGCTGCTATCTCGTCGTGAGTTAGAAAAACTATTGGGCGCAGTGAATCAAAAAGGTTATTCATGTGTGCCACTCGCATGTTATTGGAAGGGTCGTCTGGTTAAGCTTGAAATTGCACTGGTCAAAGGTAAGCAGTTACATGACAAACGTGCAACTGAAAAAGACCGTGATTGGCAACGTGATAAAGCACGCATGTTGTATAAGTAATTTAAAAAAGAGCTTTGTTTATACAAAGCTCTTTTGAACACAACGATTTACATAAATCATTCGAGAATGTAAAAAATCTGTGTAAATGCGTCAGGTTATAAATTACTCTTCTTCATCCTCAATAGTATCAAGTTCGTGTGACATAAAATATTCAAAGACAGCATTAGGTCGTAAAGTATCTAACGATTCAAGGACACTATAAGCAGCAGCATTTTTTCTTTTCTTGCTTTGAATACGATTAACCAAATCTTTATAGACTATTTCAATATCATCCTTTTGAGATAAGTCGTAAGGCAATTCAAAATCATAGAATTTATGCCATAGCCTATATAATTTGTCATGATCTTGTTCAAGCTTAGCAAGTTTATCTCGCACTTCCTGAATAGGGTCTTTACTTTCATCAGACTTATCAATAAACCCTTCTGCTTTTAATCGTTCAAAAGTTTCTATGATACGTTGCTGATGCTCTATTAACTGTTGCTCTATATTTTCACTAAGCGTTTCAAAAATTTTATTCGTCTGGATCTTAGCACCAATTTCATGGAGTAATGGTGATGGCAGCCAATGACCTAAATAAGTTTCAATCCCTCTACGTAATAAGCGATTAAATTGTTTTTCATCTGCTTCTTCATCTTTTTTTAAGTTAGAAAAATCAAAAAATTGACGACTTATCGTTTCTGCATCTACAGCAAAGCCTAAAGACCTTAGTACATCATTACCTATCTCATTTTTTGCCTTTTCCGATAATTTATACTTAATCACAAAATACTGATTAAATGTTTCACTCCATTTATGTACAAAGCGACCTTGTTGTAATAAGGCATATTTAAAAGTAAAATTGGCAGTTTTATACTCCTCTAACCTATCTAATGTCTTGATATACTTGTCTTGAACTCCTTCTAAAGACAAAAACTGATTTACAGTTTCAATATCATTTGTCATTAATAGGCTTTCATAATTACCACCACGATTAGCAAATAATCCCCCCTTAGAAAAGTTAGCAGAACCCATTACCAACAGACCTGATTTTTCATCATGTGAAAGTAAAGTATAAGCTTTACTGTGGAATAATGTTGGCGTATCAATCGCAATAATATCTAAACTGATATAATGGTCGAAGTAACTTTTTTGAAAATCTTGCAGGTGATTTAGCCCTATACGGATACATTCTCGCGCATCAATATATAATTGGACATCTGTCAATTTTATGTTATTCGATACTTCTTCAATAAAATCTTTCACTTTTGCTAAATCATCTGCTAAATAGCAAGTGAAAATACTCAACTGATATTTTTTTCTAGCATCTATATTTGAACATAGTGCATCAACTAGACAACTAGATTTTTCCTTAGATATGTTAAAAAATACTTCCATTCTTTCCCCCTAGATTTAATTTACAAACTTACTCATCAAACATCCAACGTTCCCTTAATGTCCTAATTTTTGCAGATGGATGAATAATAGAACGATCAGGATTGACCAAACGAACAGAACCTTGTGGTAAACCATAATAAAGTTCTATTTTACGTTGAATTGTTCTGACACGCGCATCACTTCGCGTGGCTCGCTGACGGTTTGCATCAGCCCGTAAATAACCTAAAGCTTGCCTATTTTCTTCATCATTCAAGTTTGAATTCACAAAATCTTGATCATTGTGAATTTCTTCATCTATATCTATAGCAATCGATTCATCTCTTTCCAATTCCGTGGCTAAACTGGGCAAACCTCTTTCGTCGAACTCCAACAAAATATCAAACTGATAATTATGTCCCTCTTCTAGCCAGTTTCCAGAGAACATCTCATATGAGTCATCCTCAAAATTTCCCTCTAAAACGTAGCTTGAATCAAAATATCTACTCTCATCATGGTATTCTACAGCCCCATGGACAACCTGAAATTCAGTTGTCATCTTTAAGACGATTCGTCCTGATTGAACTAGACCATATCCATTGATCTTACCTTCAAATAAGATAAAAATTTCATTATCTTTTTTGCCAATCCGAGTCACTTTTGCTGGAAGATTATTCCAATAAATTTCACCTAACACAGCATCCTCCCATAAATTATTTTGCTAAATCCTAAAGTAACTAGTTTAATATTGGGTCTAAATCCAAATAATATTTTTTTGCTTTACTTTGAATATCATCAAATATATCAAAATTCTCGTTTACCTTTTTCAAGGCTTTTTCAATAGGTTCTAAAGATTCATCTAGTTTTCCCTGTTCGTACTCTTTTACAAATAATTCAGAATCGAACACATCAATTTTCATTTCAAAAAAAGTACCACACCGCCCTAACTCAAAACCGTGATTTTCTAGTTTTTGATATTGTATAAAAGTATTTTTTCTAAATTTATTCCAATCACACATTTTTCGATAAATTCTGAGATCAAAATCCTCTTTCGTAAGATCACTATATTGATATGAAAGCCCACGAATTAAATTATAATTGAGGAAAAATTGTATAGTTATATACCCTTGATCATGCCTAAAAAAATTAGAAGTCGGAAATCTATTATTATTGATCTGAAATTCTTCATTAGTATTGTAATTACACCCTCTATCATAATGAGTGAGCTTAAAAAAAGCATAGCTATGCATAATATCAACATCCCCATCATCGACTTTAGAATGAATCCAATTTCTTGGCGCAAACCATAACTCTTTATATTCAAACTTAGTGCTTATTTCCCATACTATAGTTTGCCAATCTAATTGGGGGGAAATAGAGTTTTGATAGTTAAGTATCATGACTTCTATATCAGAAAAAAGTTTATGCGAAATTCTCTCTTCCAATATATAACATTGCTGAATAATAGAAGGTAAATTATCTAACACAAATTTTATAGATACATCATTATCAGCACTATTCTCTTGAAATTTAATCATTGATCAAACTCCCCAAAGCCATTATTGAATCACCATGATCATTTCTTTCTAATGCAACAGTCGCCCTATAAACAATTTCTTCACGAAGCTTTTGAGGTGCTATGATTTGAATCAAATGAGCTTTCTCTACCAACCAATTCATTAAACTTGTAGTAACACAACTCGTAGCTCTTAGTTCATAATATTCATGATCTTGTATTCGTTGAATATCCTGATCTGTACTAATTGATTTCAGCTCTAAGTCTTCTAATAGTTCTTCATGAAAAACAAAAAATATCTCCTGCTCTGCTCTATCAAAATAAGCATTTTCAAATTCACGTTCATCCACAAGCACATCTATGTCATAATGATTAATATCAACATGAGCTTTTTCTTCGATCACATCGACCTCATCGAATCTCAATAGATTAAATGTTCTAAGCTCACTTTTACTCCCTACTATTTTACTTGCGATTAAATAGGGTTGCTGTCCATGTTGAATAATACCTTGTGGCTTTAAGATATATTTTGTTTGAACATGACTACCTTCTTTTCTATATAAGACATCAAGCCAAAAGTGATCATCCAACAGAGCTGCATAAATTTTTTGCATAACAAGCATATATTGCTCATCTCTATTAATTTTTCCATACCCCTCTGGCACAAATCTCATTTTGCTATGCCATGCACCAATTTGGGTATCCTTTTCTAGTTGCTGTTCTGCTGCTTCAAAGAATCCTTTAACTTTTCCATAAATATCATTAGGCAAGTTGTGACTCAAATATTCTTTTGCCATAATCAAAACCAATGCAAGTTCAGAGCTAAATTGCTGCACATAGGCATTAGGGCTTAAATAAAAACTAGATGCTCGACGACCACTCGCTTTAATCTCTATTAAATCCCCAGAAACCAAAATAAGTTCAATCGTTTTTAAATCGCGGAATATATTCTTTTTTAATGATTTTTCATCAATTTCATTATTATAGAAGTGTCCAATTTTTTGTTTCAATTCTTCAATTGAATAAGCTTTTTGCGGCTCTCGTGGTAAAATATGATAAAGATTAAGTACTCGTTCCACTTGGCTTGTAATTGATTTATCCATGATGCAATCTCATTTAAATGATGTCATTAAAATGAGAATAGCACCCTAACAAGACAATAAATGTCTCACAAAATATTTTTTATTTTTTTAATTCAGCCAAGTATTTCCCAAACTTTCGTGCAGTTTCCAAATCACCTTCAGGTGGTGTGATTTCAACACTGGCATTATCAGATTGCGTCATTAAACCCAAAAAACTAGACATACGATTAATATCTAAAGGGCTTCTTCCAGTTGGCATAAACGGTAAACCTGCCCATAACATACCATGCTGCATCGCAAATAAATTAATCTGCTGTAATACCGCCAATTTGTCTCCACTGAGTCCACCACCATTGGTAAAACCAGCCGCCAATTTACCCTGCCATGTACGCGCCAACCAACGCTTAGAAGAATCTTCCATAAACTGTTTTAAAGCAGAGGTTAAGCTCCCCATATACGTTGGGCAACCCATCACGATCACATCAGCTTGATCCAATAGCTCCCATTGTGGCGCAGCTACAGAAAGTAGATGCACGTCAGCACCTGCCTGCTCCGCACCCTGAGCAATGTATTGCGCAACTTTGGCCGTATGCCCATAAGGACTGTGATAAATCACACAAACTTTAACTTGGGGAGTAATTTGCTCAATAACAGACATGGATAATTTAAAAACCAATGAATTGAATCAAGTTTAACATTTTTAACGAATACAAGGCGAATCAATAGCGCAAAGGATATGATTTATTGCATAAATACAAATGTTGCCATTCGTCCCGTTTTTGCATCACGTCGGTAAGAAAAATAATCTTCGGCTTGCTGATAAGAGCATTGATCACCACCTAAAACGGTTTCTATACCTAAGCGATTTAAAATAAAACGGGCAATCGCATACAAATCAGCCTGATATTTACCTTCAACTTGACCTGCAAGAAAAGCAGATGCCAATTCAGGATATTTATCACAGAAAATAGCTCTGACTTCAGCACCGACTTCAAAGCAAGCTTGGCTGATCGCAGCCCCTAACCACGCCCAAGTGGGCTGAGATTTCATCTCAGCAACGGTATTCTCGATAATACCGTTAGCAAGACCACGCCAACCCGCATGTAGGTTAGCGACTTCTGTACCTTCGGCATTACCCAAAACAATAGGCAAACAATCAGCTGTCATCATCATTAAAGCATGACCTAGACGTTGCGTTACTAGACCATCACCTTCAAGTGCAATAAATAGAATTTGTTCATTCACCGTATGACAAATGGTGCTATGGGTTTGCGTCATCCATGTGATTTTATCCACACTAAATATAGATAACTCATTCAACAATAGCATCCGATGCTGCTGAACACGTTGCGCATCATCATTGACATGTAAAGCCAAATTGAAGCCAGACAGATTTTGATTCAGCGTTGCAATGGTTTGAGGATGTTCAATACGTGTTTGCCCAACACAAATACCTTTGGGCAAACCTTGTACAAATTCCATAAAACCCCTCTCCTTGTGAATATATTCCTCACTTTTTTAAAGGGAGGAACTGAACAAATCACCCTTGATGAAAAGGGAACTTTACTTAATACGCTTCATTTTCACGGCGAAGCACGTCCACCAACTGAGTAAAATCTTCTGGCCACGGTGCTTCAAACATCATCTCTTCACCTGTGCGTGGATGTACCAAACCTAATTTTGCTGCATGTAAGGCTTGGCGTTTAAAGCTGCGAAGCATATCAATTAATGTTTCAGATGCACCTGCTGGGAAACGTACACGATTGACATACACAGGATCGCCGATCAAGCCATGCCCAAGATAGCTAAAGTGCACACGGATTTGATGGGTACGCCCTGTTTCAAGCTGCGCCTGAATACGGGTAAAGTCACGGAACCGCTCTTTGACATTGTAATGCGTTACGGCATCACGCCCACCTGGTAAGATCGCCATTTTGACACGGTCAACAGGATGACGTTTAATCGGTTCATCAATCGTGCCACCCGCAATGATATTGCCATACGCAACTAAATCATAAACACGGTAAACGGTTTTCTTTGCCAATTGCTTGCTAAGAGAAAACTGTGCTTCCAAGGTTTTCGCAACAACCAATAAACCACTGGTATCTTTATCAATACGATGAACCAAGCCAGCACGAGAAAGCTCAGCTAGTTTTGGCGCATGATAAAGTAAGGCATTGACTAAAGTACCCGTTGGGTTACCAGCACCAGGATGCACGACCATCCCAACTTCTTTATTAATCACAATAATATCGTCATCTTCATAAACAATATTAAGTGGGATATTTTCAGGCTGACTTGATGTTTGGGCTTCTAATTCAACATTAAGCGTGAGCAATTCATTGCCTTCACAACGGTGTTTCGGTTTAACAATGTTACCATTTACCAACAGATGCCCGTCTTTCATCCATTGCTTAAGTTTTTCACGAGAAAACTCACTCCAAACCAATGCTGCAACCTGATCAATACGTTGACCGAGATACTCTTCATCGATTTGAATTTGCAACGATAAACGTGTTGCAGTTGCATCAGAATTATGATTATCTGCATCGACAGAATCTTCGAGTAAGAAATCTGTCTCAGAAAGGTTTGAATTAGAAGATTGTGTTGAAGTCATTTTGATGATCGATACAAAAATGGTTTAATAGCACCATTGTAGCTTATTGTCCCAAAAACAGAGGAATTTTTATGTCGCTACCCCATTATAAAATTACCATATTGGCTTTATCTTTAGGCGTAGCGTCTGTATTTGTCGGTTGTAGCAGTAATCCAAGCAAAAAAGAAGTGGTTGATAAAGGACCACAGTCAAGTGAACAAGTCTATTTTGAGAAAGCGCAGAAATCGCTTGAGCGTAATCAATACACCGATGCGGTCAAATCACTTGAAGCTTTAGATACCTATTATCCAACAGGACAATACACGCAACAAGCGCAACTTGAACTCCTCTATGCGAAATTCAAACAAAAAGATTATGAGGGTACGATCGCACTTGCAGATCGTTTCATTCGTTTAAATCCGCAGCATCCAAATGTTGATTATGCTTACTATGTTCGTGGCGTAGCCAACATGGAAATGAATTACGATAGCTTAATTCGTTATACCTCATTACAACAATCACATCGTGATGTCAGCTACGTCAAAGTAGCCTATCAAAACTTTGTGGACTTGATTCGTCGTTTCCCAAGCAGCCAATACTCGGTTGATGCTGCTCAGCGGATGAAGTTTATCGGTCAAGAACTTGCTGAAAGCGAAATGAATGCAGCTCGCTTCAACATTCAGCGTAAAGCGTGGTTAGCTGCTGCTGAACGTTCGCAATGGGTCATTGAACACTATCCGCAAGCACCACAAACACCTGAAGCGCTCGCAACTTTAGCTTATAGCTATCAAAAACTAGGGGATCAAGCAACTTCTCAACAATATATTGAGATTCTAAAGCTTAACTACCCACATTTAGTCAAATCAAATGGTGAAGTAAATTTACGTGCCGCACGTAAAGAAGGCAGTTGGGTCAACCGTGCAACCTTAGGTTTACTTGGACGTGAATCTAAAACAGTACAAGCAAAAGATCATGTAGCAACTGAAGTTGAACAACCAAGTTTAACCAATCGTTTAAGTTTTGGTTTACTTGATAAACCTGAAGTCGAAGAAGTTGATTCTGCTCCTATTGAAGAGCCAACTGATAAACCAAGTTGGATGAACCGTTTGAGTTTCGGATTATTAGATAAATCAGAAACCTCACATACATCTGAGGTTAAAGCAACAAACTAATTTACAATCATTCAAATAATAAAACAGGCAAGTATACCCTTGCCTGTTTTTCATTTTATGCAACAATGATTTCTAACATTCAGACTTCATGATGATGTTATATATCCCAGTTCAAAACGGTTAAATGCGCATGGCAATTCCACAACATACGATTGATCAAATCTTAGATCGAACAGACATTGTCGATTTAATCGGTCAACGTGTGAAGTTAAAAAAGACTGGGCGTACTTATTCAGGCTGTTGTCCATTCCATCAAGAAAAGTCACCCTCATTTCATGTCTATCGTGACAAACAGTACTACCATTGCTTTGGTTGTCAGGCAAATGGCAATGCTATTCGCTTCCTCATGGACATTGATAGTCGAAACTTTGTCGATGTGATGAAAGACTTGTCTAATCAGACAGGCATCGAATTACCAAAAGACAATCACGACAATAAAAAACTCTCTTATAAACGCAGTCCGCAGCAAGTTGTAGCTCCCCAAACGGCACAACCAAAACAAGAGCAACCAACTACACTTACCCCATCAATCCATGAAGCATTGGATGATCATTTTGTCGATATGGATCACTATATGGACGATCCCTTTGCCCAGTTTGATCCACCTTTCAATATTGATGATCAAGTACAAGAAGGCAATCTCTATGATTTACTAGAAAATGTTGCCCAGTTTTATGAACGCCAATTACCCAATAGCCAAAAGGCACAGAATTATTTCAAACAGCGTGGTTTATCGGCACAAACGATTCAATTTTGGCGTTTGGGTTATGCACCAGAAGATTGGCAACATTTAGAAAAAGCTTTTCCACAAGATATTGACGGTTTAAAACAACTTGGATTGATTCGTTCTAGTGATAGTGGTCGAGATTTTGATTTACTCCGTGAACGGGTTATTTTCCCGATTCGTGACTCTAAAGGTCGTGTGGTTGGCTTTGGCGGTCGTGCTTTAAATGATGAAATTAAACCCAAATACATCAATTCACCAGATTCAGAAGTATTCCATAAAAATCAACTGCTCTACGGTTTATATGAAGGTCGTAAACTCAAAGCCAACGATTGGCTGATGGTTGAAGGCTATATGGACGTGATTGCCTTACAACAGTATGGCATCAATGGCGCTGTGGCAACGCTGGGAACGGCGAGTAATGCTGATCATTTAAGCACGCTATTTAAACAAAATTCTCGCATTACCATTGCCTTTGATGGTGATGCCGCAGGACAAAAAGCAGCACGACGTACCTTAGAAATCGCACTACCATTGCTCAATGATGGTCGAGAGCTAAAATTCTTTGTCTTGCCAAATGAACATGATCCTGACTCGCTGATTCGTCGTGAAGGCTTAGAAAATTTCCAAAGGTTATTGCAGCAAGCTCCACTGTTATCTGACTTTGTGTTTGCACATTTAACAGGACAACACGACGTCAGTACCCCTGAAGGTAAAAGCTTAGTGATGGGTGAACTGCGTGAATTGACGGAGTTATTACCGAAGCAAGGCTCATTTCGTTATTTGTTGAGTCAATCTTTCCGTGAAAAACTCGGTCTCGGTAAACGCTTTACCCCACAAATCAGCCACGATGCTTCTCTATCTTTTAATATTCAAACCAAAGATGAAGATTTTGCAATCGCAATTTTAATGCACCACCCATTTCTCTATATTCATTTTGAAGAGTTACTCGCAGTCATTGATCAAACAGAATTGTTGGCTAAAATATTGACTGCACTCAATATTGTATTTGATGATTTACCTGATGATCAGGAATTGGCAACCTATTATGTACTCGGTGCATGTAGTCGTTATAGCCATGAAATTGCAGATATTATGCAGCGCACCAACATCCAATCACTAACACAAGCACCTGAAATTGCAGACAAATTAGCTAAAGATTTCTCATTAAATCTACAAGAAAAATATTTAAAATTAAAACTGAGATCACCTATTTCATTAATTGAGTCACGTAATTTACGCCAACAACTCAATGAATTAACCAAACAGATTAGCTTGAAGTTGTTGTCTTAAAAAATCTCTCGTTAAACGAGAGATTTTTTATATCCCAACTGATTGAATTACCATTGATATCCAATCGCAGCAGAACCACCAAAATCACCCTGAGTATTACCAGTACCTGCCAACTTATAAATAACTTTATTGTCTTCTGAAATTCCACTCATTCCAATTGCAAATCCTTGTTGACCTTTCCAAGTCCCAGTACCTGCACTTACCATGCTATAGCCAGCATTACTAGGCTGTGGTAAAGATGCTGTTGCAAGACTTGCTGCAGTAGCTGCATAAGAGTCCTTTTTAAAAGATTGGAAATCTTGATTTAATTGATCCACACGATTATCTATATAAACCTTAGAATTATTTAACACATTAATACTAACCTGATCAGTATATCTCTTAGAATCCGTTATAATTTTCTCATTAGACTCTTTAATTTCAGAACGAATAGTTTTAGCAGTCTCAGCGGTAGTTTTATTAGCTAAAATTAATGTTAGTTTATCACCTTCTACTATAGATTTATTTGCTTGAATTATCTCAACTGTAGTCTCATCACGTAGATTTTGTATAATGCTATTTGTATAATTTTTAGAATCAATTAGATTTTTTGTAGAAGCTAAATTTAATTGTTTTAAATTAACAGCCTGATCATCTTGTTTAGCATCTGCCAAAGAAGAAATATTTGTACCTTGCAAATCTATATTTTTTGCATTTAGATGTCCACTAACCTATAGAAAATTAGCTAGCTGGTTTTCACTATATAAGGAATTTACATACACATTACTAGCTGAGACATTTCCAGAAAAATTACCACTAATAGTGCCATTGACTTCTAAATCCTTTGCAATAATTTTTTCACCGACTACTAAATTATCACTTATATAGCTATAATCATTTATATATAAATTACCTTTACCGCTTCCTGTAGCTGAAATTTCTACAACTTTATTATTATTTTTATCTGTAATACCTATATTAACCCGAATCCTGTTTAAGCCACTGATTCCATAATTTGAATTTTTGGTTTATTTCGTTGGGTTAATTGATATGCACATAACGATGCGTAAATCCCACTTAGAAATCCATGAATACTACGTGCCTTACTCGTCACTAAATTGTATTGTCCTTTCAATAAGCTAAATAACGTTTCTATCTTATTACGTTGTTTTAAGTGATATTCATCTTGTGCACAGAGTTGAACAGTCCGCATGTTCTTTCGATGATACGTAATTAAATCAATACCTTGATTCTTTAACTTGCTTTTTAAATCTTGGCTGATATAGCCACGATCCGCATAAAGCTTTGCT
>NZ_KB894383.1 GCF_000374425.1 Acinetobacter tjernbergiae DSM 14971 = CIP 107465
TGGTCAGCCGCCTGTGGTGCGAGACTGAATGTACCATCACTATTAAAAGTCAAACCTGTTGGAGATGTTCCAACCACACTATAGGTTAATGGTTCATCATCAGCATCTGTTGCAACAACTGTACCTGTGATCGAGGCATCATCCTCTGTACCACTCAAGGTTGCATCGGATGCAACTGCTGCATCATTTACACCATTAATAGTTACAGTCACTGTTGCTACATTCGAATCAACTGTTCCATCATTCGCAAGGTATTGGAAAGTTACAACACGGCTTTCACCATCATCTAAGCCTTGGTCAGCTGCCTGTGGTGCAACACTGAATGTACCATCACTATTGAAAGTCAAACCTGTTGGGGCAGTTCCAACTAAACTATAGGTTAATGGTTCATCATCAACATCTGTCGCAACAACTGTACCGTCAATCGAAGTATCGTCCTCGGTACCACTCAAGGTTGCATCGGATGCAACTGCTGCATCATTTACACCATTAATTGTTACAGTCACTGTTGCTGCGTTTGAATCAACTGTGCCATCGTTAGCAACATATTGGAACGTTATAACACGGCTTTCACCATCATCTAATGCTTGGTCAGCAACTTGTGGTGCAACACTGAATGTACCATCACTATTGAAAGTCAAACCTGTTGGGGCAGTTCCAACCAAACTAAATGTAAGTGGCTCTACATCTATATCTGTCGCGCCAACAATACCTGTAATCGATGCATCGTCCTCGGTACCTGTAGCTGTCTGTAAACCGCCACCGTGCCCTACGACTACATCATCTAAGTAAATATTATTGAAATCAGAAGAACCATCACCAATTGGACTGAATTCTACCCATGTCACACCTTGGAAGCTTACAGTGTTAATACCTGCTGGGAAGGTCAATACTGTACTTGGGTCTAAGCTAGTACGTACTTCTGCTGCATAACCTAATTTCAAAGTAAATGATGTTAAATCAAACGATGCACCGCTGTTATAAGTTAAACGTGCAATCGTGTCATAGTCATCATTTGCTGAGCCATTATGGAAATATAAACCATTCCCATCAGCACCATCCAAGTGGTGACCAGCACCAACGGTAAGAACATAGCCATCTTTAGTATAAGTATCACCAATACCAGTATATGAAGCTGGATATAGTTCTGATATGTCCACACTCTCAAACGTTAACGTTGTATTCACAACAGGAGCCGAAGCAATTGGTGCATCATTAACGCCATTAATGGTAATTGTAACTGTGGAATCATTCGAATCAACTGTGCCATCGTTAGCAACATATTGGAAAGTCACAACACGGCTTTCACCATCATCTAAGCCTTGGTCAGCCGCCTGTGGTGCGAGACTGAATGTACCATCACTATTGAAAGTCAGACCAGTTGGAGATGTTCCAACCACACTATAGGTTAATGGTTCATCATCAGCATCTGTTGCAACAACTGTACCTGTGATCGAGGCATCATCTTCTGTGCCTGAAACCGCAGTATCAACTGTAATGGCTGCATCATTTACACCATTAATAGTCACAGTCACCGTTGCTACATTATTCGAATCAAGTGTTCCATCATTCACAAGGTATTGGAAAGTCACAACACGGCTTTCACCATCATCTAATGCTTGGTCAGCAACTTGTGGTGCTAAACTGAATGTGCCGTCGCTGTTAAAAGTTAAACCTGTTGGTGCAGTACCCACTAAACTATAAGTTAATGGTTCATTATCAACATCTGTTGCAACAACTGTACCTGTGATCGATGCATCTTCACTACCAGACGCACTTCCATCAACGGCAATAGGTGAATCATTTACACCATTAATTGTTACAGTAACCGTCGAAACATTTGAATCAACTGTGCCATCATTAGCAACATATTGGAAAGTCACAACACGACTTTCACCATCATCTAAGCCTTGATCAGCCGCCTGCGGTGCAACACTGAATGTACCATCACTATTGAAGGTCAAACCTGTTGGGGCAGTACCCACTATGCTATAAGTTAATGCTTCATTATCAACATCTGTTGCGACAACGGTACCTGTGATCGAGGCATCATCTTCTGTACCCGAAGCAGTCGTATCTGTCGTAACAGCTGCATCATTTAGACCATTAATGGTCACAGTTACTGTTGCGATATTAGAGTCAACTGTGCCATCGTTAGCTTTGAATTGGAAAGTTACAACACGGCTTTCACCATCATCTAAGGCTTGGTCAGCTGCTTGTGGTGCGAGGCTGAAAGTACCGTTGCTATTAAAAGTCAAACCTGCTGGTGCAGTTCCAACCAAGCTATAAGTCAGTGGTTCAACATCAACATCTGTTGCTGCAACAGTACCTGTAATCGATGCATCTTCACTACCTGATGCAGTACTATCAACTGCAACAGGTGCATCATTTAAACCATTAATAATGACATTAACAGTCGCTACATTTGAATTGGCTGTGCCGTCATTTGCAATATATTGGAAGGTTACAACACGGCTTTCACCATCATCTAATGCTTGGTCAGCCGCCTGCGGTGCGACACTGAATGTGCCATTACTGTTAAAGGTTAAACCTGTTGGGGCAATACCAACCAAACTAAATGTAAGCGGCTCTACATCTACATCTGTCGCAGGTGCGACACCCGTAATTGCACTATCATCTTCACTACCTGTTACTGTTATCGTGGTGTGGCGCACAATAACGTCATCAAGGTAAATCTGATTACCATCAGTGCTGCCATTTCCAATCGGACTGAACTCAATCCATGTCACACCTTGGAAGTTAACTGTATTTACACCAGCAGGAAATGTTAATACGGTGCCAGGATTTAAACTCGTGCGAACTTCTGCCGCATAACCCAACTTCAGGGTAAATCCATCTAAATCAAATAATGCGCCATTATTATAAGTTAAACGTGCAATCGCATCATAGTTTGAATTGGCAGAACCATTATGGAAATATAGACCATTTGCATCAGCACTATCATAGTGCTGCCCAGCACCAACTGTAAGGACATAACCATCTTTGGTATAGGTATCACCAATTCCAGGATATGAATCTGGATAGAGATTTGTGATATCGACACTTTCAAAAGTCAAAGTGGTAATTACTGTAACTGGCACAACAGGTGCATCATTGACACCATTTATCGTCACGGTAACCGTAGCTATATTGGAATCTGCTGTACCATCATTCGCTTGATATTGGAAAGTCACAACGCGGCTTTCACCACTATCTAGACCTTGGTCAGCGGCTTGTGGTGTTAATGTATACGTACCGTTGCTATTGAAGATTAAACCTGTTGGAGCAGTACCAATAAGGCTATAAGTCAAAGTACCACCATTAGGAGTAGTACCACTTACTGATCCTGAAATCGAAGCAGTATCTTCAGTTCCAGTAGAACTACTATCAGTGACATGCACAGCATTAGTTGTGCTAACTGCACTGGACATAACTTGTAGCCAACCACCATTTTGAGTACCTACTGGTGCAGCGTTATACCAATCGTAGCCAATATAACTAATTTGACCAGCACCATAAGGCATGACCGCTACAGAAGTAACGCCACTAGCCTCAAAAACACTTTTTGAACCAGCTGGGAGTGAGCTGGTATTCAACGAATAGGTTCCATCATTCCAAGGCAATGATGTGGGATCATCAGCGAACGTCGTTCCTGTTGCTGTACCTGTTCGATTGGTCGCAGTATTTGCATTATTACCTGTCAGAGAGAATCCAAACAAATCATTAAGTAGCAAAGTATCATTTGAACCACTCGAACCTCCAATGATGAGACTACCACCATCACTAATAAAATCTCGAATTACGTCTTTCGCTTGAGTAGTCAAAGCAGAACCCAAGGAACCTACTTCTAACTCAGGAATTACCAAGACTTGTTTTCCGCTTAAAGCTGTTGTCAAACCTGTTGCACTATAATCCGTAAAGGTTGAAACAATATGTCCCTGTGAACTTAGTGTTGCTTGTAGGTTATCAGACTCTGCGCCTATCCCTCCAGCAGTGTCCACAAATGAACCATTATCAAAAAATGCTATTTTTGCACCACTCAGTGCATAACTGGCTAGATTAATTGGCATGAGTATCCCCTTATATAATCCATTTTAAATTAAATTGTATTAAACAGTTCCCAAAACACAGCTTTTACAGCAACGCCTTTAATAAAAAATAATATTAATTATCGCTTAAAAGCTTCTTTATGATATTAAATACAAATAAATCACAATTATTTATACCAATCATATTTTACATCATATTATACAAACAGAATGAAACAAATATATCAAAAAACAAACTATTTGTTACGACATGTAAAATATTTTTTATTTATATTTATCAAATACTTATTTTAAATTTCAAGTATATTCATATGTATTTATTAAATAATACTAATTGCAAAAAAATATACAGAACATTCTTTATAATAAAATTCTTAATAAAATGATTAATTATTTTAACTAAATAAAAAAAACACACACCAACAAACAATGATAAATAAAAGTAAAAATCAAATAATTATTCAACTTTATTCCATTAAAATTGACAGCCAGAAGAAAAAATAAAAGCAGAAAATAAAGTTTAAAAAGAGTAAAACCCAAAATATTTTTAATTTTGGGTTTTACTGAAATCAAGAAGTAAATGATAAAAAATTACAATTTCTATATTAAATTATAAAATGATATTAAGGTATATCAAAGCACCAATTGATTATTATCTAATAACATTTGCAAACTTATATCTACATTTTTCAAGGTTAGTAACAAACTATCGCTATAACTTGTTCCACTTCCATCTCTATCCAAAAATACTCTGACATCATTTCCGTTATCTACAACTGATAAAAACTGATCCACAGTGGCTAAATCCTGATTACCATTAAAGCCAATCAACAGATTACTAACATCAATTTTATCTGCATTTAAGGCAACCTCAAAATCTGTCCAAGTGTCAGTACCATTACCTCCTGTTGCTGTATTTGATAATAAATGAAATATAACTGTATCTACTCCTGTTCCTGCAGTATAGATATCATTACCAGCTTTACCATCTAGTACATTATTCGCACCATTTCCAAGTAGGGTATTCGCTAGTTCATTACCATTCCCTAAAATATTTGAAGAACCTGTTAATACTAGATTTTCTACATTACTATCCAAGGTGTAATCCACACTTGAAAAAACTCGATCAATTCCTTCGCCAGTCAGCTCAGTAATACTATCTGCAACATTATCAATAAAATAAGTATCATTACCTCCCCCACCCACTAAAGTGTCTGCTCCAATACCACCATCAAGACGATCATCACCTAAACCACCTATAAGGAGATTATTGCCTGAATTACCCAATAAACTATTTGCAAGTTCATTCCCTGTACCACTGATATTTGTAGTGCCAAATAAAATGAGATTCTCTACATTTGCAGAAAGTACATAATTCACATTAGAAAAAACACGATCTACCCCTTCATTGGATAATTCAGTGATGACATCACCAATATTATCTACAAAATAAGTATCATCGCCTAAACCACCAAGGAGAGTATCTGCTCCCTCTCGCCCATCCAAACTATCGTTCCCTAAACCGCCTGCTAATATATTAATTCCTGCGTTACCGAGAAGTACATTTGCAAGCTCATTACCCGTTCCATTAATATTGGATGTACCAGCCAGAATTAAATCTTCGACATTCGCAGCTAAGCTCAAACTCACTTTAGAAAAAATACGATCAGTCCCTTCATTTACCTGCTCGATAACAACATCATTTAACTGGTCTACATAGTAAGTGTCATTCCCTACACCACCCGTCATAATATCGGTACCCACTCCTCCATCTAAGCTGTCATTCCCCTGACCACCGACAAGTGAATCATTACCGAGATCACCAAAAAGTGAATCATTACCCAAACCACCAAGTAAAATGTCATTTCCCGCAGCACCGTCTAAATAATCATCTCCAGCAGCACCATCTAAAATATTATCTGCAATATTTCCCAATATTTTATTTACGAGGCTATTACCCGTTCCATCTACATTAGAATTTCCATACAGAATAAGATTTTCAACATTGTCAGCTAATACATAGTTAACATTTGCAAAGACACGATCGACTCCTTGATTTGCTGATTCAAAAACACCATCATTAGTATTATCAACTATATAGGTATCATTTCCTAAACCACCAAACAGCGAATCAACACCAGCTCCACCATCAATCGTATCGTTACCTAAGCCACCAATTAAGATGTTATTCGCAATATTACCTAAAATCGAGTTATCGAGTTCATTACCTGTGCCATCAATATTTGCTGTGCCATAAAGAATAAGGGACTCAAGATTTGCTCCAAGTGTATACGTTATATTGGAGAAAACTCGGTCAAGCCCTTGTCCAATTTGTTCAGTTACAACATCACCAACATTATCAATAATATAAGTATCATTTCCAACACCACCAATGAGAACATCAGCGCCAGCTCCGCCATTTAGCAAATCATTTCCTAGGCCGCCAGTTAAGATATTATTTCCTGTGTTTCCAATAATTGTATTTGCCAAAGCATTGCCTGTTCCATTGATATTTGCACTACCTGTAAGTGTCAAATTTTCAACATTCGCACTCAAGGTATGTGTCAAATTCGATAAAACTAGATCAGTTCCTTCATCCAATTGTTCAACAATAACATCTCCTACATTATCTACAATATAAACGTCATCACCTGTACCACCAGACATGCTATCGGCACCTAAACCGCCGTTTAAGGTATCATTTCCTTCATTTCCATTTAGAGTGTCATCACCAGAACCACCATGTAATAAATCATTTCCATTGCCGCCATTTAAAGTATCTGCTCCCCCCTGACCAAACAGACTGTCATTGCCTTCTCCACCATTCAACACATCATTACCTACTGGTGACAGAACAATACCTGTAAGTTCATTTACCAATACAAGAGGATTTTGATATGAAACGTTTAATAAAAAATGACTATTACTTGTAAATACTGGGGAGTCTGCTGGATGGACTTTGATATAATAAGGAAGTGCGATAAGTGGTGGTGTGAAAGTTAAGTAAGGATCATTATTTGAGCTTGAACCAAGTCCACCTAAAGTAGAAGATGCATTATCATTTGTTGCAACCACATTCCCAAAAGAATCTACAATTTCAACCACTAAATCCTGATCTGAAAAATCAATATCAACGGTAAAAGCAGCCCCTAAAAGTGGTGTAATACGAAAAAATTCAGCTTGACCAATCGTGGTTTCCACATAATTCGAAATATGGGGAATGCCTGCTTGATCTGCAACTAGCGGATTCTCATCCAATGACCAACCATCAAGGTTTAAACCCAGATTAACCGCTGTCAATGCTGAACCATTTAAAGCTAGCTTATCTAATAGCGCAGTGCCGCTACTGGTATCTCCTAAAATAATATCATTACCATCACCACCATTAATGGTGTTATTCGGACTGAGAGTAATTAAAGCGCCTCCTGAAATATAATCATCTTCGGGTGTCCCATTTATTGTATCGCCTATTACTATTATCGCCATGATATTATTCCTTTTTCTAAATAAATATTCTTATTACCCTGATAAATCTGGAATGATCAACGAACACTATTAATATCTTTTACTATTATTATTTATACTGTTCGAACGACCATTTTAGTGATGCAATTATCATTTTTGCATTATTTTAATATTCTACATCACATTTTATTTAATCAATATAAAGTTCGATGAAACAACAATCAATTTGTTACAAATTATTTTTAAAAATATGCAATACATTTACAACGCTTTTTTATGAGAAGAATTTCTTATTAAACATCGAAATTAATAGAAGAAATTCTACTTTTTTAATTTTTTCTACCTATATAGTTTATTAAATTTAAATTAAAACTGTAAATAAAAGTAGATTATTTTGTCTTGTAATTGAGCAATCCTATTTCAAAAAATAAAATATTAAATCTTGCTAGATATCCAAGACTTTGTTTGAATCTTTGAATAAAGACAACTTATAAGGATTTCACAATGACCTCTTTGCTTCAGAAACTTTCAATATTCAGTTACCTTACTCTAAGTCTTACGGCTTGTTCTTCTGTTAGTTTAGATAGCAATGCATCTAAGATCCAAATTCAACCGACAACAACGGATCAGAAACAGTTGACCACAGTCTATAAAGTCGATGCCAATGGCATCGGGGCGTCAATTGGAACAGTCTCATTCAGACAAACGCCACAAGGTTTACTCATCACCCCTGCGCTTTGGAAACTTTCTCCTGGCGAACATGGTTTCCATATCCATGAAAATGCCTCATGTGATGCTGCATTAAAAGATGGCAAAATGGGGGCTGCTCTTGCAGCAGGGGGACACTTAAATCCTGATAATACTGCCAATCATGGCACACCAGAAAATGGTCATTTAGGTGATTTACCTGTACTCGTCGTCAATGACAAAGGTTTTGCAATCACACCTGTCACCGCTCCTCGTCTCAAACTTTCTGATATTCAGGGACGTACGATCATGATTCATGCTGGGGGAGATAATTATTCAGATACCCCGAAACCCTTAGGTGGTGGTGGAGAACGAATTGCTTGTGGTGTCATTCAATAATTTAAGCACTGTGGGTATCTAAAAAGATATCCACAGTTTTGTTGATCTTTTAAACACTATAAAAAAGCTAAAACATCAACTCAGCATTTGATTGATCAATTGATCCCTTCCGCTTTACGCTCCAACATCACCTGCTTCAGCGCAGCTCTTGGTTGCAAAAACCAAAAACCAATCAGCGTTACACAGGCTAAGGCAAAAGCCCAAATATGGAAATATGTATACAGTACCCTTACCAATTCAATAATTGTAAAGAAACTCATCATCAATAACATTGAAACGGCGGCGGCTACTGTGCCTTTCGAAACTTCCGAAGACATCAACGCAAAACGGTACATGACGGAAAAACTAATCCCCTCACCCAAGCTCACCAAGGTCATACCGATCAATAAACAAGGAACAAGATACGTTTGCCAAATCACGCCTAAAATTAAAAACAGCGTTCCAATCAACATAATCGGTAAGCCCATCAAAATGGTTTTGCCTAATGGAAAACGATCAATTATTTTGATCAGGATAATATTCCCTGCAATTAAGCCAAAAAATACAGGAAACTGCGCCAGACCATATTGCACACTACTCAGTTTCAACTCATCCACCAAAATAATTGGCGACAAAGCAATCCAAAGCATCAACGGCATTCCAACTAAGGGCAAAGCGATACTTAAACCCAAGAAACGGCGATTAGTGAATACCTTCTTAAAATCATCAAAGATATAACTAAAAGGTTGTCTCACTCGGCTCTCTTGTTTGGTCGGCATAAATTTATTTAAACCAAACCAACTCAAGAATGAAACTGCGGCAATCGCAACAAAGCCCCAATGCCAAGACACATAATCAATCAGAAATGCACCAAGAACGGGTCCAAGTAACGGCGCAAGCAAAGAAATATTCGCCATCAATGCCATCACTTTAATGGCATCACGCTCTTCAAATGTTTCCTGAATCGCGGCATACCCCACGGCTGAAATGACAGAGAGACTAATCCCTTGCAAGAAACGTAAAGTCAGAAATTGTTGAATATTGTGCGTGAGTAAAATCAGCAAACAACAGATGGTAAAAAATGCCACGCCTACCAATAATACTTTTTTACGCCCAAGTCGATCCGAAAGCGGCCCAAGCAACCACGCGACACTTGCCCCACCCAATAAATAAAATGACATGGATGATGGTGCCCATGTTGCACTGACCCCAAATTGTTCTGTGATCGCCAACATGGCTGGTTGGATTAAATCATTACCGATATAAACTGAAAATTCGAATAGCACTAAAGCTAATGGAAACATAAGCGTTATACGGTTTAACGTCATGCTCTGATTATTCGTCATCATGTTCTATTCACAAAAATAACCAATTCGTATACAGCCCATTTCCACAAATAAAAGGAAAATAGGATCATCAGCACACGATTTTATGGCTTTGATTTAAATTAAATTTTGATTTTCATGCAGTGAGAGCGCATGTAATAAATGTGAAAACACCGTATTCACAAGGTGTATATAAGAAAACAATTTATTTACGTGAGATTGGTAAATTTTTACCTATTGGAAAAATATCCAAGCTTAATTTTAGCATTTTTTAGAAATGACCGCAATTTGAGCAAAGCTTAGGAATTGTGTTGATATGTGAATAACCAAAAAGTTATCCACATTTTTGTTTGGTTTTTATTCATCATCAATTTATCAATGAGATTCAAGAACACAGTTCAAACTGGAATTTATTGGTATTGTCCCCTCTCGCACACTGATAGCTTTGTTTTTTATTTACAATCTTCCAGACTTCTTGATCACGCTTTAACTCATATTCGGTACGAATAGCTGCAACAGAATCATCTAATTGGGCTTGCTCTACAGTGATTTCCGCATCTGTTGGGTTTTCAGCACGATTAAACTGCTGATCAATTTTGAGATTAGTTTCATCATGAAATAAATTTGGTTGATCGAGTAAAACCGCATGTATTACTGTACTTTTTTGTACCGCTGCTTGTTGCTGTGACTGTGCAATCGGCTGATTACATGCGGCTAAAAATAAGCTACACCCTAAAACCATCCAAATTTTATACATTTTGTACCTTTCCTATTTACCACATGCATTTATGCTACTATGCAAAACTGAATTTCAAAGCAACAAAATGTATGTGACTTATGAGAGATTTGTTTTATTTATCAATCATTTGAACATCGTCACAAGTCACTAAAAAAACAAATTTTATAACATGAACATCACCACGGATTAGGCATCACCAATGTCAGATTTAGCAAAAAAATTAGCAATTATTTTAGTCGTCGGTAGTACGATTGTCGGCTGCTCGAAAAAAGAAGAAGGTGCTGCAAGCGATGCATCTGTAGCGACAGAAAGTGCGGCGCCCAATAGTGAAACAATTCGAGCAAATGCAGCAAAAAATCCTGAACAGCTGGTAAGCACACAACAAAGTGCTCTCGAACAAAATCGCCTGTTGATTAAAAGCGCTCAACTGCAATTTGAAGTCAAAGATGTGTTAAAAACCACGGCAACCCTTGAACAACAGTTGTTGCAATACAATGGCTATATCGAAAATAAACAAATTGATTATCAGGTCAGTGACCGTTCCCAACGTGATCGTAGCGATGGCACAGTGGATATTTATGAGAAAATCACGCCGATGGTACAACTGACTGTGCGTATTCCAAATGATCAAGTAACAACATTTTTAAACAATCTACTGCCTTTGATGTTGAACTTTAATACACAAAGCTATGAAGCAAAACGTTATGAATTAAAGCTGTTAGAAGAAAAACTGAATACCGCGAATCAAAGTAATAGTTCGTCGAATACAGTAAACAATCAACTGCAACAACTCACAGATTTAGAAGTGAAAGACCGTTTAGCCTATAGCACCATTCGTTTGGAATTTTTCCAACAAGCAAAAGTGCGTAAAAGCCATGATTTAAATATCAACCGAATTGCTACGCTCGACAGTGATCCATTACTGACCAGAATTGCAGAAGCATTTAAAGTAGGTTTATCGTATTTTAAAGAAACCATTCTATGGCTGATTCAATTTTGGGCTTTCTATTTTGTATTTATTACGATTTGGGTGATCCGAAAGCATATAGAACTCGAAAACAAAACAGCTAATTATTGATTTTTGATCAATAGTATTTTGCCTATTTATACATTTTTACTCATGAATAGATTCTCTAAAATGTACTCAAGTTTTAGAAATCTATTTTTGAGTTTAATTTTATGAGCAATATTTTAATTATTAATGGTGCCAAACAATTCGCTCACTCGAATGGTGAATTGAATGACACCTTGACCGACTTTTCAGAATCACATTTAAAAGTTTTAGGTCATACAGTCCAAGTAACACGTACCGACAGTGACTATGATATTCAAGCCGAAATTGAAAAATATCTATGGGCAGATGTGGTGATCTATCAAATGCCAGGTTGGTGGATGGGCGTCCCATGGACAATGAAAAAATACATTGATGATATTTTTACGATTGGTCATGGTTCACTCTACGCGAGTGATGGACGTAGCCGTTCTGATGCTTCTAAAAAGTATGGTTCAGGTGGTTTGATTCAAGGTAAAAAATACATGTTGTCGTTGACATGGAATGCACCAATGGAAGCGCTCACTGATCCTGATCAATTCTTTCACGGCGTGGGCGTGGATGGCGTTTATTTACCTTTCCATAAAGCCAATCAGTTCTTGGGTATGGAATCATTACCTACATTTATCGTGAATGATGTAATCAAAATGCCAGATGTACCAAGCTACATCGAAGCGTACAAAGCCCATTTAGATCAGCTTTTTGCGACTGCCCATTAAGAGAGAAATCATATGTTGACAATTATTGCAGAAATTCAGACACATGCAGGTGCAGAACACCGCCAAGCAGTTTTAGATGCTTTCCAAAAAATCATTCCAACTGTATTAGCAGAAGAAGGTTGTCACGGTTATGCCGCATTGATTGATCATCTGCCAGCAATTGCTATGCAGGCACAAGATGAAAATAGCATTGTGATGTTAGAACAATGGGAAAGTACCGCTCACCTCGAAGCACATATGCAAACAATACATATGCTAAAGCATTTTGAAGCGACCAAAGCGCATGTGGCTAATGTCAAAGTGCGTATTTTGGAAAGTGGGATTTAGAACAACGGTTGGTTATTTATCAACTCCTCATAAAATATATGATACTCGGTAACGTCATCCACAACCTGCATGATTTTCACAAGATCCTGTTTCTGCGAACGAGTTAAATAGATCCAAGAAGCGGACAGGTTTTGTGGATGACAATGCCTTTGGTTACTTTGGGCAAAACCAAAGTAACTCCAGCCGAAGGCTAATCTTAAATATGAATGAGAACAAAATACGACTCAGTCAAGACACAGAATAACATAAGCAAATGATTTTAATTATAATAATGCTGCTTCAAATGGCGACTATATTCCGTTAAATAAAGTTCTAAGCCCTCTCGACGATCAGCTTTTTGCATATCTTTAGCAGCCAACTGCTCAATCTTGGTTTCCAATAAATTGAGAATCGCTGCTTGCTCTACTTCAGGGAGTTGAGCTTTCTCTTTCTGCTGCTTTTTAATTTCCAAATAATCTTCTGCCCAATGACGCAATGGATCATGCTCAAACACTTGGGCAAATAGGTCTGTAATCAGTAATTCAGGCATTACTTCTTGGGTTGCCAACTCTGCCGACATCAAACCACGAATTGAATAAAACACTTTCTTATATGTAAAATTATCCGCGGTTTGCATCACTTTCATCCCGCCTTTCGCCAGTGATAAGTAATGGTGATATAACGCGCTATAGTCGATTCGCTCAAGTAACCCATCTCGAAAGGTTTGCCATTCTGGGAAAGCATTAAAGTACACAATATGCGCTCTCACCCACTCCAAAACAGTTGGATTACTTTTTGCCAGTAGTCCAAACATTTTATCTAAGTCATAAGAGACAAAGTCAAAATCCCCATCCATGATTTCGATCAGGTCACGATATTTTTTATAATCAAAATATTGGTCTTTGCTTGGTAGATGAAAACCGCGCACATCGTAGTCACTGTCTGGGCTTGCCATACCCCATAAACGGCTACCACTTTCAATATAAAACAGCGGAATGTCTTGGCGTTGTTGGAAAAGTTTTTCGATTTCTTGGTGGATGTTCATGTAGTTACTACTCTTATTATTTTTTACCAAAAATATTTTTAAAAATTTTAGAAATTAGAGACCCACCTTCACCTTCTATCTCGACAGGTTGTTTAACTAAAAAGGGCTTTGCTTGTCCATTTTCAATATAAGGATAAAACTTTGCATTCAAAAAAGCTGCTTTAGTTCTTTGATAAATTTCATCAGACTCCTCTTCAAGATATAGTTTAGGAGAATCTATCCGCTTAATATCACCATTTTCATCAACTAATAATTCAAATTCATATTCATATTTTTTATTATGTAATTCATTTTCTTTAAAATTTGGCATATTGGGTCTAATACGGTATCTTGGTTCATGCATTTTTTTTGATTTTTTTGCTAAAACATAATAATAATCTTCCCAATGACAATCAGCATTAGTTAAATTAGTCTTATCTATAATAGATCCATCCTTTGCCTCAAAAATAACATTGAGTGCATAAGGGTTAATTCTAGTATGAATATCTTGACTTAAAAATACACAGAAACCTCTCCCTATCGTTTTCTTCAGTCGATTATCAATATAAGCAATATCACTATTACTCACATCATGATTTGAATTAATGTTCAGGAAAGTAATTATTTGGTTGAAATTCGTCATATCCAATCTAGTATATGTAACCTCCACCCCTTTATTTTTATTAATTATTCCTTTATCTATAGGTTTTCTTTTTAATATTCTATCATTAATCTTTAACA
Source organism: Acinetobacter tjernbergiae DSM 14971 = CIP 107465 (assembly GCF_000374425.1). GTDB lineage: Bacteria > Pseudomonadota > Gammaproteobacteria > Pseudomonadales > Moraxellaceae > Acinetobacter > Acinetobacter tjernbergiae. The sequence continues at coordinate 14,485 of NZ_KB894383.1, forward strand.
TGTTTATAATTTTATAGTTTTGATCAATAACACCCTCTTTAATTAGATATTTGTCGTATTCACTCGGCTCAAGCATAGTCAAGCTATCATCTGCCCAAATCATTTGAATCCCTGAGGATATTAACAAACATAAAAGAACTTTTTTAAACACTGAATTTCCCCGAATATCTCAAACAATTAATTTAAAAATTTTGATTATCATAATGAAAAAGCGTATTTTTTGATACGCTTTTAGCAGATATTCTTTTATTTAATCAAGTATTAAAGATTAAAAAATTCTAGAACCATAATTCCGTTTCAGTCAGGGAACGATAGCAAAACTTTACTTATTCGACTTAATAATAGATTCATGCTCTACCTAATGATTGTTTCCACCAAAAATCTTATGAAGTAAGGATTTATTTTCTGGGACTTCAATCTCTATAGGCTGTTCAGTTCGAAAAGGTACTGACTTTCCATTCTCAAGATAAGGATAAAACTTTGCGTTTAGAAATATTGGTTTTAATTTTTGAAAAATTTTATCAGACTCATCTGTTTTATTCATATTTTTCAACATAACCCGCTCTACATCTCCATGTACATTCACGAATAACTCTAGAACCAATTGTTGCTTTTTCCAGTTCAACTCATCTGGACTAAAATTAGGAATTTCAGGAGTGATTCGATACTGCACTTTCTTAGATAAATCTCTTTTTTCGACTGAATTTACAGGAGTATCCACATGATGATCCTGTTCTTTTGTTATTTGTGATTTCTCTGATTTATTGTCATTTCCTGAGGCTATAAGACGTTCTTTTAGTCGTGCCTTTTCATTTAACTCATTGGATGCAACCTTATTAGATTGATCGCTTCCCAAAGTCTCTTGCAAAATAAAAAACAGTAGCAATGCTAGAAATATGGTTGTATTTATTGACATTATATTTAGCTCAGAACATATAAATTGACCACTAAATTATGGTCACCTAGAACACATATCTTAAAATAAAAAAGCGCATCTTTCGATACGCTTTCAACAGAAACTCTTTTATTTAATCAAACATTAGAGATCAAATAATTTCCCTGGGTTCATAATCCCGTTCGGGTCAAACGCTAACTTTAATGCTTTCATATATTCAATTTCTTCAGGCGAACGTGAATATTCCAAATATGGCTTTTTGGTCATCCCCACACCATGCTCGGCTGAAATTGAACCATCATATTTTTTCACAGTCTCAAACACATATTTATTCACCACCTGACACTTCGCAAAAAATTCGTCTTTAGTTAAGTTTTCAGGTTTTAAAATATTTAAGTGCAAATTACCGTCACCAATATGACCAAACCAACAGATTTCAAAATCTGGATAATTGTCTGCAACGATCGCATCAATTTCAGCAATAAACGCAGGCACATGCGTAATCAACACTGAAATATCATTCTTATAAGGAATATACGGCGCAATTGACTCTGAAATATCTTCACGTAAACGCCATAAGCTTTGAGCTTGTTCTAAGCTTTGGCTCATTACGCCATCAATCACCCAACCTTGTTCCATACAATGCTCAAAAATCTGCATTGCTTTGTCCATAATCGGTTCATATGGCGCTTCAAATTCGAGTAATACATAGAATGGGCAAGTTGTTTCAAATGGACGTTGTACATGTCCACGATCTAACACTTTTTGCATTGCCACTTCACCAAAGAACTCGAATGCGGTTAAGTCGATTTCTTTTTGGAAAGCATGTAATACAGGCATCACTGCTTCAAAGTCAGGCGTACCCAATACCATGACTTGTAAGTTTTGTGGCTTACGCTCAAGTTTAATCTCAGCCTCAGTCACTAAACCTAATGTGCCTTCACCACCGATAAACAAATGCTGCAACGCATAACCCGTCGCATTTTTAATCATGCCTTTATTTAAACGTAAAATATCGCCTTTACCCGTCACAACCGTTAAGCCAAGCACCCAGTTACGTGTCATACCGTATTTGATGACTTTAATACCGCCTGCATTAGTTCCGATATTTCCACCAATTTGACTAGAACCTGTAGATGCAAAATCAACTGGATAGTACATGCCCTGTTCTTCGGCGTAGTTCTGCAATTGTTCAGTCACTACACCTGCTTGTACACGTACCATACGATCTGCAGGGAAAAACTCCAAGATTTGATTCATCTTGTCAAAGCTAATCACAATTTCGCCATTGGTCGCGACTGCACCTGCCGAAAGTCCTGTACGACCACCCGATGGCGTAATCGCGATATTGAATTGATTGGCAAGTTTGACAATCGCTTGAACTTGCTCAGTGCTTGAAGGAAAAACGATGACTGATGGGTTCGGATCAAAATGTTTGGTGTGATCTCGCCCCCAATTTTCCAAACTATCGGCATCGGTTTTAATACGGCTTTCACCCACAATTGCAGTTAATTGGGTTAGTAACTCAGGTGTCAAATCGACTGAAGCATTCATCGTTTACAGGCCTAGCAAGAAGTAAATATCGGGCTTTTGGATGGCAATATAATATTTTTCAATCCCTTAAAGAATAGGTATCGAAACATCCAAAATATAGAAACGCGAGCGAAAACATCAAACTTTAAATTCATCAGTTTGATTATCGTATTTCTTTATTTTACATGTAAGCAGCCAAGGGATAAAGCACAGGATAAGGATACTGTCATAACAAAATGTGTATAAACACGATAATTCATTCGAAACTGAAAAATTATCAACAATTATGCTGCGCTAATTTTAAACGAAATATCTATAAGTCAACGCGGTATGCTATGATACGGCAACTAAATTTTGGCCTTTGTAGCGGAGCCGTAATGAGCCAACATCTATCACTACCGAAAGACAAAATCCGTTTCCTTCTGTTAGAAGGTGTGCATCAAAATGCCATCGACACTTTAAATGCAGCGGGTTATACCAACATCGATTCCCATAAAACAGCGCTTGAAGGCGAAGCTTTGAAAGAAGCCGTCAAAGATGCGCACTTTATTGGTATTCGTTCGCGTACTCAATTGACTGAAGAAATCTTTGCAGCGGCGAATAAATTGATTGCGGTAGGTTGTTTCTGTATCGGTACAAACCAAGTCGATTTAAAAGCAGCGATGTCTCGTGGTATCCCTGTTTTCAACGCACCATATTCAAATACACGTTCTGTTGCAGAATTGGTTCTTGCTGAAGCAATTTTATTACTTCGTCGTGTACCTGAAAAATCAAAAGATACACATGCAGGCGGTTGGAACAAATCTGCAGTTGGTTCTTTTGAGACTCGTGGTAAGACGTTGGGTATCATTGGTTACGGTTCGATTGGTTCACAACTTTCAGTTTTAGCTGAAAGCTTAGGTATGAAAGTTTGCTATTATGATGCGGTGACTAAATTACCGTTAGGTAATGCACGCCAAGTGGGTTCATTGGATGAACTTCTAGCAACTGCTGATGTGGTTTCTTTGCACGTGCCAGATGTTCCATCTACACGTAATTTCTTCAAAAAAGAACAGTTCGCGAAAATGAAAGCAGGTTCGATCTTCATTAATGCAGCACGTGGTACATGTGTGATTATCGAAGATTTAGCAGATGCGATTAAATCAGGTCACATTGCGGGTGCAGCAGTTGATGTATTCCCGAAAGAACCAAAAGCAAATGGTGAAGAATTCCTATCTCCATTGCGTGGTTTAGACAACGTGATTTTAACACCGCACGTGGGTGGTTCGACCATGGAAGCGCAAGCAAACATTGGTTTAGAAGTTGCTGAAAAATTCGTTGCGTATTCAGATAAAGGTATGACGCTTTCTGCGGTGAACTTCCCAGAAATCGCATTACCACTTTCTGATGGTCAGCATCGTTTACTTCACATCCACAAAAATGTTCCGGGTGTGTTGTCTAAGATCAATACATTGTTTGCTGAACAAGGTATCAATATCTCTGGTCAGTCTTTAATGACCAAAGGTGATATTGGTTATCTAGTTATGGATGTTGACGCATCTGCTTCTCAAGAAGCGCTTGATACCTTAAGCCAAGTTGAAGGCACAATTCGCGTACGTGTATTGTTCTAAGCTAAATTTAGAATAATCTATAAAAAGCCACAGTAAATGCTGTGGCTTTTTTATTTGCATTTGAATTATTATGTGAATAATGTACCAATCGTTCAAATAATAAGTTGTTCCTCCAATGTTAAAAACACCACTACATGCTTTATTGTTATTAATGATTGCCATGTTGTGTGTGCAAGGCAGTGGTTCTTTAGCCAAAATTCTATTCCAAAGTTTTCCAGTTCTCACGGTCTCAGCCATACGTTTATGCTTTGGTGCAATCATCTTGGCATTGATTTTTAAAATTTGGACGATCAATTTTAAAGTGGTGCGTTGGAAAGCGATTCTTAGCTATGGTGTTGCACTTGCAGGCATGAATGCCCTGTTCTATTTATCGCTTGAACGTTTACCTTTGGGCTTAGCCGTAGCCTTTGAATTTATTGGGCCACTCAGTGTGGCGCTGTTTCATGCACGACAAAAATATGATTTCATCTGGGTCGGTTGTGCCATTCTTGGCTTGGTTCTATTATTCCCTTTGCAACAAGCACAACAAGGTCTTGATTTAATCGGTGTTTGCTTTGCCATCGGTGCAGGTGCATGTTGGGCACTGTATATTATTGCAGGGCAAAAGCCATCTGGTATCTCAGGCAATCATACGGTTTGTTTAGGCATGAGTATTGGTATGCTGTGCCTACTTCCTTTCGCAGCCTTTTCAGGCGCAATAGATCGAGTGTTTGAACTTCCCAACTTATATTATTTTATGGGTCTTGCGATTTTAGCCAGTGCATTACCCTTCTCATTAGAAATGATTGCTTTGCGCAGTTTAACCCCACTGAGCTTTGGTACATTAATGAGCTTAGAACCTGCTGTCGCTGCGCTTTCAGGCTTTATTTTCTTAGGTGAAATGTTGCTTTGGAATCAATGGCTCGCGCTAGGCACCATTATTATTGCCTCAATCGGTTGTACCTTTACCACGCAACAGGCTAGACAACAGAAACAGGCTCAATAAAATGTCACTGTATGATCATAATGTCGTTTTCACAGCATATAATCATCGTGCCTATTTTTAGGTCTGTTTACTTTGATTTTGTAGATCTCCCATGAAAAATATTCAGTTGGTCGCTGTGCTATACATGGTTCTTTCCATGGTGGCTTATCAAATCAGTGCTTCATTTGCTAAACAACTGATTGCGACACTTGATCCTCTCACCGTGACCATTTTAAGGTTGAGCTTCGCCACTATTCTAGTTGCGATCATGTTCCGCTCATGGAAAGTGATCGCTAAGCTCAAATACCTAAAATGGCGAGATTTACTGCTATATAGCGCGTCTTTAGGCTGTATGAATATCTTGTTTTATACCTCTTTGGGAAAACTCCCTCAAGGGATTGCGGTTGGTCTAGAATTTATTGGCCCTCTCGGTTTAGCCTTACTTTCGATTAAACAGCGTAGTGATTACATCTGGGTAGCTTTTGCCATCTTGGGCATTGCGCTTATGGTGCCTTGGCACAATGCGAACACCCAACATTTTTCCTATCTTGGTGCCGCCTGCGCACTTGGTGCAGGCTTATTTTGGGCCTTCTATATTTATTTTGGACATCGAGTGGTTCAACAGAATATTGGTATGCATGCACTCACCATCGCGATTGGTTTATCGGCATTCACCTTGTTGCCTTTTGGTCTTTGGAATAATGCGCCTGCTCTACTCGACACTCAATATTGGGGTAAAGCTTTAATCATTGCGATCCTAGCGACTGCAATTCCATATGCACTTGATCTAATGGCTCTAAAACGTTTAAGTAAACTCAGCTATGGTACGCTCTCAAGTCTTGCACCTGCACTTGCGGCTTTAGCTGGACTGGTATTACTGCATGAACAAATTAGTTTAATTCAATGGGTCGCGTTGGCTTGTATTATGGTGGCTTCAATTGGTGTCACTTTACGAGGGGAAAAGACATAATATTTTCCACCCTATCACTGCCCCGTAAAGATTTGATAACCCAAGCGACAAATTAATATACTGACTAAAATCAGAAATAAAATACGAATAAAGCCACTACCGTATTTTAGAGCTAAACGTACACCCAATAATGAGCCTGCAATATTGGCTGCTGCCATCATCGCCCCCAATGCAAACAGTACATGACCCGTTGGAATGAAGAAGCTCAGTGCCGCCAGATTAGTCATAAAATTACCAATCTTAGATAAAGCAGAGGCATGTAAAAAATCCACTTGCAGAAAGCGAATAAAAAAGAAGATAAAGAAGCTGCCTGTGCCTGGACCAAAAATGCCATCATAGAAACCTATCGCTAAGCTACCGAGTGCAGCAAAAAACAATAACTTCGGTGTGATGTGCTGATCCACATGCACTTGCCCAAATTGCTTTTTCATCAAGGTATAAATCGCAATCACAATCAGCATGACCAAGACAAAGGGTTTTAATATCTCGGCAGGTATTTTGGCAACAAAAGATGCTCCCACAAAAGCACTGATAAAAGCAAAAATTGCAATCACCGCCAGTAGTGACCACTGCAATTTAACCCGTCGTACAAATGAAAGCGCAGCTGAACCTGTCCCAAAAATAGAAGCCAATTTATTGGTTCCAAATAATGTTGCAGGCGCGGTTTGTGGCAATGCGCCCATCAATGCAGGGATCTGAATCAGTCCACCACCACCAACTGCGGCATCAATCGTTCCCGCACAAAAGGCAAAGAACACTAAACTTAGGCTCAGCTCCCATTCCATCAATACAACCTTATAAATTGAGTAAACGTTTCGGCACGAGGCGTTTTTTATCAGTGATCTCGGCTAAACCTAAGCAACGCTCTCCATCAAAAACTAAGACTTCAGCAGCAGCTTCATGTTCAATATTACTTTCTTGCCCATTACCAAAATATTTTTCCCGTCCTTCTGGCAATTGAACGCGTGGAAAGTGTTCGACTGGTGCATATGCTGCAAGCAATAAAGCATCTCGCTCTGCCAGCGAAAGACTTTCTAAATACTCAATCGTATAGCTTGGGTTAATTTCAAAATGACCTGTTTGAGTTCGATGTAATTTGGTGAGATGTCCACCACAGCCCAAAGCTTCGCCAATATCCTCACCTAAGACTCGAATATAAGTCCCTTTAGAACACGTCACATCTAGCATCAAACTGTCTTCAGTAAAACTCAGAAGTGTTAAGTCGTAAATGGTGACTGGACGCGCTTCACGCTCGATTTCAATCCCTTGACGTGCCAATTCATACAAAGGACGACCATCACGTTTCAATGCTGAATACATCGGTGGTACTTGCTGAATATCGCCACGAAACTGTGCTAAAACCTGTTCAATGCGCTCTGTCGTCAAAATAGGGACATCTCTCTGTTGGAGAATTTCACCCTCAACATCACCTGTCGCAGTGGTTTGTCCAAGTTTGACGGTTGTTTGATAACGCTTGGTCGAATCCAATAAATAATGCGAGAACTTAGTCGCCTCTCCCAAACAAATGGGCAATAAACCTGTTGCTAATGGATCTAATGCACCCGTATGCCCCGCTTTTTGTGCATTGAACAAGCGGCGTACTTTTTGCAGTGCAGAATTAGAACTTAAACCTAAGGGTTTATTTAATAAGAAAACACCACTCAGATGGCGATAAGCGCTTTTTTTCATAAATGAAAAGCCAAACCAGAAAGGCTTATTTTATCAAAACTATTCATCGGATTTTCAAAAATTAAGCGCTCAAAAAAACAACATTTATGATAAATTTATTTTCGTTTCCGAAATTAAAAGCACATGGATTATGCTTAATGAATAAAATTGGAAGAAAAACAATACTATTATGTAGTTTATTGATCATTTCAGCATTCATGCTGAGTTTATTGTATTGGTTAGCTCCGAATAATCAGCAGCAACCACTCAACTCAACTGATCAATCTATCAGCAATATAGAGCCATCAAATAATTCTAAAAATTCAAATAGCGTAAATAAGCTTGATGCGCATTTTAATAGTGCAAGTCAGATGGATACCGAAATTGACTGCAAATTAGAATTCAATGCATCACAACATTTGATTGTGAATGAACAAACGCGAAATTGTTTTGAGTATTTTATTTCTCAACACGGTGAACGAAGCATTGATGAAATTCGTCAGAACTTTCAGCTTTATATCGCCAAAGCTTTTCAAACATCGCAACAACAACAAATTTTGGCCTTATGGTCACGTTATTTAGATTATCGCCAAGCGCTAAGTAAGTTACAGGGACAACAACCTGCACAAGAAAGTTATCAATACTTCCAAGCTATTTTTGACTCTATGCATGATTTAAAACAACGTTTCTTTTCAAATCCTGAAATTGAAGGCTTATTTGGAACGGAAGATGTTTATCAGCAATATACGCTTGATCGTATGCGAATTTTAGAAAACAACGCACTAGATGCCGCAGCGAAAGCGAAACAATTACAGCAACGCTTTGAACAACTGCCTCAAGATTGGCAAGACAATCTCAAAGATTTATCCAAACTCGATGATTTGCACGCATTAACGGCACAAATCAAAGCGAGACATGGTTCGGCCCAAGAACTACGTGATATGCGTGTTAGTTTAGTTGGTGAAGCCGCCACACAGCGCTTAGAACAGCTTGACCAACAACGTTCTGACTGGAAACAGCGTGTGCAGTCCTATCTAGATGAACGCAAAACCATTGTCGATAGTAATATGAGTACATCAGCGAAAGATCAAGCAATTCAAAAAATCAAATCACAACAATTTCAATCGACACAAGAACAACAACGTTTACAAACTTTTGAAACTGTCTACGACCAAGGAGGAAATTTACCGTTTAGTAACTAGGAAAAAATCATAAGGCATTGAAATAAAGCTATTTAGCATGGATGCAATGTCACGTTCGTCAGAACATCAAGACCCATATGAAAACAAAAATCGAGAGAAATATTATGCAAAAACTAATCCGCTGTCTTGCACTATCTATGCTGGCAATGGGCGTATCGACAAGCTACGCGTCGAATACAACACAAGTGAGAGGGAATACGGTCGTATCTACTTATGCTAAAACTAAATACCCAATGGTTTTTGTACATGGGGTTGCTGGATTTTCACGTGTAGGAAGTGATCCTCTAGGAGTTGATTACTGGCATCAAATCCTACCCGACCTTGCACGTAATGGCGCAAATGTTTGGACGACGCGTCTTTCACCATTTAACTCAAATGAGATTCGTGGTGAACAACTCGCTCAACAAGTTGAAGAAATTATTGCCATTACAGGACAGCCCAAAGTTAACCTCATTGGTCATAGCCAAGGTGGTCCAACCATTCGTTATGTGGCTGGTATTATGCCAAGTAAAGTTGCGTCATTAACAAGCGTAAGTGGCACTCATAAGGGTTCACCTGTCGCTAGTCTCATTATGAACGTAGATGGAACGTTCTTAGGTACTGCTGGCGCAGCTGTGGTGAATTTCTTCTCAGGGGCGATTACATGGTCACAAGGACTCGACCCAAAAAGCTACCCACATGATGCTTTAGCCGCTGGTCGTAGTATTTCAGTTGAAGGTTCAAAACAATTTAATACACGATTCCCTATGGGTGTACCAACCACAAGTTGTGGTGAAGGTGCATATCAGGATAAAGGAATTTATATGTATTCTTTCTCTGGCACACAAGCCTTAACCAATATCCTTGACCCACTTGATCCACTCTTTACTGCAACCAGTCTGATTGTCGATATTAAAGGAGATAATGATGGGATGGTGAGCCGTTGTAGTGCTAAATTTGGTCGAACAATCCGAGATAATCTACCATGGAATCATGCAGATGAAGTCAACCAAGTTCTAGGTTTGAAATCACTGTTTGCACCTGACCCAATTGACATTTATCGCCAACATGCCAACCGCTTAAAATTACAAGGACTATAGAACAAACACAAAAAATGCGCCAATTGGCGCATTTTTTGCTTTACAACAAAGTTAAAATTAACCTTGTTTACGAGCTGGTAACTTTTCACGAATACGTGCAGCTTTACCAGACAACTCGCGTAGGTAGTAAAGTTTAGCACGACGAACGTCACCACGACGTTTCACTTCGATTTTAGCAACGATTGGAGAGTGAGTTTGGAAAACACGCTCAACACCAACACCGCTAGAGATTTTACGAACTGTGAAAGCAGAGTTCAAACCACGATTTTTCTTCGCGATTACAACACCTTCAAATGCTTGAAGACGTTCACGTTCACCCTCTTTTACTTTAACTTGAACGATAACTGTATCGCCCGGTGCAAAAGCAGGGATGTCTGATTTTAACTGTGCATTTTCAACAGCTTGAACTAAAGGATGTTTACCACTCATGTGGAATCTCCAATATGTGCGGGAGAGAAGAGGTCTCTGACACCGCTGGGAATAGAGGCTAAAGCGCATATCTCCCGTTTAACTTTCCCTTTAGGGCAAAATTGCCTTAAAGAGCCTATTTTTAACTTAAACTCAGTTTAAGTAGAACTCGAAGCAAAGCTTCTCGTTGGGTGCAAAGATAAACTGATACCAGTTTAACCTTTTGAATTTTTTAACCATTTAATTTGCTGTTTGGTCAACTCCACTTTTTCCACCAACTCTGGTCGACGGTCTAAAGTACGTTGATAGCGCTGCAAAAAACGCCATTTCTCAATATTGGCATGATGTCCTGATTTAAGTACCTCAGGCACATCCAACCCTTCGAAACAGTCAGGCTTTGTATATTGTGGACAATCCAATAGACCATCTACAAAAGAATCTTGGATCGCAGATTGCTCATCAGACATGACATTTGGCAATCGGCGAATAATACTGTCGAGCAATACCATGGCAGGAAGTTCACCACCCGATAAGACGTAGTCCCCAATTGACCATTCTTGATCAACATAATGCTGGATTAAACGTTCATCGACCCCTTCATAACGCCCACACAATACAATCAAACCATCATAATCAACGAATTGTTGTACTGCCTGTTCATTTAAGGTTTTGCCTTGCGGTGACATATACACCACTGGCGCATGAACACAGCCTGCTTGCATTGCAAGTTGTTTAGCATGGGTAATTGCTTTTGCCAACGGCTCAGCCATCATCACCATACCAGGACCACCACCGAAAGGACGTTCATCCACTCGTTTATAGTTGCCCTCAGCAAAATCTCGTGGGTTAATGCAAGTCACTTGCACGATGTCACGCTTTGCTGCACGCCCGCTAATCCCGTACGCTGTAATCGCTTCAAACATTTCAGGAAACAATGTGATGACTGCAAAAAACACCGCAGACTCCTTTATTTTCCTGCTGCGCTACCCTCCCCGAAAGGATTAGTAGTCTACGCCCCAATTGACGTAAATACGACCAGCTTCAAGATCAACGCGTTGTACCACATCTTTATGCCAAGGAATCATTCGCTCTTCAGCATCAATGCTATCAGGCGTCGCTTTTACGACCATGACATCATTAGCACCTGTTTCAAACAGTTCGTAGATTTGACCAAGATTAACCTCTTGTTCATCATCATTCAGACCTAACACCGTTAGACCTTTAAGATCAGACCAGTAGTACTCGTCTACATCTGCTTTTGGAAGCTGAGATTTGGCAATCCAGATATTCGCGCCAACCAGATTTTCTGCACCAGTACGATCATTCACGTCTTTTAATGCAACAACCAAGCCTTTGCCATGTGTTTTCCAACGTTTTACGTCAATCGTTTGCCAACCCGCCTTGGTTTCAATGTACCAAGGTAGGTAGTCAAACATATTGCTCATAGGTTCTGTATTTGAGTAAACCCAGAGCCACCCATTTAATCCATAAGCTGAACGTAACTGTCCAATCTGAATACGATCTTCAGGCACATTCTGTGTCGATGTCATGGGCTATCTACTACTATTACGCAGCAGTCGCAGCTTTCTTAGCTTGAGCAGCTAAAGAAGCAACACGTTCTGAAGGTTGAGCACCTTGAGCAACCCAGTGTGCAAAACGGTCAGCATCTAAACGAACTTTTTCAGCTTTACCTTGTGCAGTTGGGTTAAAGAAACCGATACGCTCGATAAAACGACCGTCACGTGCATTACGGCTATCAGTTACGATAATTTGATAGAATGGACGTTTTTTTGCACCACCGCGCGCTAAACGAATAACAACCATGATAAACAGCCTTATAATTTTTACGGATTATCCCTGCACCGACCATCGGCAACACTTCAAACCCCTTTCATAGAGGGCAGTATTCTACGTTATATTTATGTTGAAAGAAAGATCAAATTTAAGGTTGTCCCCTGCTTTAAATTTTCTATTCTTTAATATAACCCGAATCGTGGATAAAAAATTGACTTGAAAAATAAAAGAACTAGAGCCATCAGTTGAGTTACCACACCAAACCTAAAGCTCTAGTCCTAATGTTCAATAGTACCGAATTATTCTGTGTAATCGATGATTTCTTTCTTAAATTTGAATCAACTTATTGGAAGTTTCTCAAACAAATCCGCTACTCTTTAAGAATCAGAACTGCACAGCTGACCATCTCGGAAATTAGCTTTATCGCCATTTGGTATAAGTGTTCTCACTTCAGTAATTTCAAAGCCTTTTTCACAT
>NZ_KB894384.1 GCF_000374425.1 Acinetobacter tjernbergiae DSM 14971 = CIP 107465
CCGATTATTTTCATAAAAACATACTGTTTTACCTATTTATATATTTTGCGTACTATAGCTTCATTGAATGAATTTAGCTGATTTAAACTGCTTAGAATTTGGAGAAATACATGTTAGATCAAAATATTAAAACGCAATTAAAAGCTTATTTAGAACGTTTAGAAAGTCCAATCGAGTTGGTCGCTGCTTTAGATGACTCGGACAAAGCCGCAAAGATCAAAGAACTTGTGACTGAAATTGCAGAACTTTCTGATCAAGTCACGGCACGTTTTGATGGTTCAAATACTCGCCGTCCTAGTTTCGGTGTAGCCAAAGCAGGCGAACAACCACGTGTGTTCTTTGCTGGTTTACCGATGGGACATGAGTTCACTTCTTTGATCTTGGCTTTATTACAAGTGTCAGGTTATGCGCCTAAAGTGTCTGATGATGTGTTAAATCAAATCAAAGGCTTAAACTTGAACTCAAATTTTGACGTGTTTGTCTCATTGAGCTGCCATAACTGTCCAGATGTGGTTCAAGCCTTAAACTTGATTGCCATCTACAATCCAAATGCAACTGCAACCATGATTGATGGCGGTTTCTTCCAAGATGAAGTTGAAGAACGTAAAATCTTGGCTGTGCCAATGCTGTTCCAAGACAACGAACATATTGGACAAGGTCGTATGACTTTGGAAGAAATTGTTGCTAAGTTAGATACCAACTCAGCTGAGAAAGATGCCACAGCACTCAATGCCAAAGATGCTTTTGATGTATTGGTGATCGGTGGTGGCCCTGCAGGTGGTACAGCGGCGATCTACGCAGCACGTAAAGGCATCAAAACAGGTATCGTTGCTGAACGCTTTGGTGGTCAGGTCATGGATACCATGGACATTGAGAACTTCACCACAGTTCAAAAAACCGTAGGTCCAAAGTTTGCTCAAGATATGGAAGCGCATGTACGTGAATATGGCGTGGACATTATGAACTTGCAACGCGTGAGTAAAATCACAGGTGCAGATCAAACTGCCAATGGTCTGGTTGAAGTTGAATTGGAAAATGGGGCTAAGCTTGAATCGAAAACCATTATTCTTTCAACAGGTGCACGTTGGAGAGAAATGAATGTACCGGGTGAAGCTGAATACCGTACCCGTGGTGTAGCGTACTGCCCACACTGTGATGGCCCACTCTTCAAAGGCAAGCGTGTTGCGGTGATTGGTGGGGGTAACTCAGGTGTAGAAGCAGCAATTGACCTTGCAGGAATTGTAGAGCATGTGACGTTAGTTGAGTTTGATACCAAGCTTCGTGCAGATCAAGTGTTGCAAGACAAGTTAAATAGCTTGCCAAATACCACTGTGATTTTGAATGCACTCAGTACAGAAGTGGTGGGTGATGGTGCTCAAGTAACGGCGTTGAAATATAAAGATCGTGCCACTGATGTTGAACATACGGTAGAACTTGCCGGAATCTTTGTACAAATCGGTTTATTACCGAACACCGATTTCTTGAAAAACAGTGCCGTTGAACTCAGCAATCGTGGTGAGATTGTGATTAATGATCGTAACGAAACCAATGTCAAAGGTGTATTTGCCGCAGGTGACTGTACCACCGTGCCGTACAAGCAAATCATCATTGCGACAGGTGAAGGCGCGAAAGCATCACTGTCTGCTTTTGATTATATGATCCGTTCTGGCGTGTAAATGATTTAATCTAAAAAAGCCCCAATGATTTGGGGCTTTTTTATTGTCTTTAGTTCTTCGGTTTATATAAACCATGATCGACTAAGTGTTGACGTAAGATACGACGTAATTCCAAGACTGCTTCTGGTGTTTCTTGAATAGAGTGACCACCGCGAAAGATTTTTTCAGACACAGCCCCATCCAAATGCGCGCTCTTATATGGAACGATGCCGTCTGTAATCACATTCGGATCATCACTTTTAGTAATATTGCCCATAATAGAATGGAAAACTAAGCCCTTTTCGGGTGGGATACTGGCTGTCAGTTCCATAAATTTTGACTTTTTACTGAGATCGCTTGGTCCATTTTGAATGACATCATTGGTCAGTGTTTTGACAAAATCTTTTAAATCAACATCATCACTGGTCAGTGTATCTGCAAGGGTCGTTAAGAAAGTTGCAGGAAGTTTAATAATTTTTCTTGCTGCTAGAGTAAACCAACGGTCTGCATAATCTGTTCCTCGGTGTGGTGCTGCGAGAAAAATAGCTCGATCAAAATTTTCAATTGGCTTCATTTTGAGTCTTTCACCAATGACAGGGTGTTTTCTTAGACGTGTTTGTTGGCGATTATTCATCAATTCTAAAGCTTGTTTAGAAATATCTGCATCACTCACTAAAAGCCGACTAATAATTCCACCCATACTATGCCCAATTAAAACTGCATCTTGAGCCGCCGCATCTTTAGGATTAAGCGAACCAAATGCTTGTTTTAATAACGCATAAATTTGAAAACGGCTTTCCAAAATTGGCATATTGGTTGAGTAAAAAATTTGCCAAACTTGATAATGTTCTCTTAATATTGCATCACCCATAATGTCGTTAGTTACTGCAATCCATGCTTCAGGGCTACTTGCCAGACCATGTACTAATACAATGATTTTCTTATTCGGGTTATAGGGTTCCAGCATATAGAGATGAGGCATTGCCAAATGCTGATCGCGGTCAATTAAGGTCAAATATGCAGCCGCACCTAAATTGTTTTCTGCTAGCCATAAGCCATAGGGTGCGGAAAAATTTGCTGCTAATGAATATGGTTTACCGGCAATTTCTACTTTCTCAACGCTATAAGGATCATAAACCTTAATTTCAAAATTCGGATTTGTTAAAACATCTTCTATCGTTGCATTCGATTTTTTAGGTTGAGCAATAATTGTGGCTGCTAAATAGCGTGCTTTATGGATATTAGGATTTATCCCTTTAGGGTAATCATGGGTTAAAGGATTAAGAATATATTTATTTTCTGGTGATGATGAGTCGGTCGATGGAAAAACTGCGACAAAATCAGAACCGAAACCATCACGGCGGTTAATCGCTCTTAATCCAGAAAAATTCATGTTGTAACTGGAAATAAATTTTTCAAGCTTCATGTTTTGTAGGCGTTGATATGCTTGAATATCAATTGTATAAGTACTTTTTCCAATTTTAATCGTTGGGGTAAGATTGGTCGATGGATTCCTTAAACTATGACCATTCACCAATTGAGTAAGTGCCTGATTGTAGAAATCTCGAATTTGTACTTGGCGGTTATCAAAAAGTCGTTCTTGTGGCTGACGTGATGTTTTGAATAAATATGCATAACTATAACGAATACTTTTATCCAAAGCTTCAAGCTTCTGATCTAAACAACTTTCATAATTTTGCTGAATTAACTTTTGTTCATCAGCAGGTTTGTGTTTAGACAGTTTACTTATTTTACATTCTGATGAGTCTGAAAGTGACATGGCTTTAGCGAGATATAATTCACTGGCTGCCGACAATAATTGTTCGTCTTGAATCTGAGGAATTTTATGTAAATCTGCAATGCATTCATTCGGGGATTGCATACAAATTTTTGCTTCTTTACCTGACATCGATAAGACATTCAGGCTCGCTTCACTTAACTTTTTCTGAGTTAGTATGCTGTTACGTTCATTGGCTATGGTGACATCAACTGCTTGTTGTTTAAGGCTAACGACCTGACAACCATTTAAAGCAATTGTTGATAACAGCGTGAAGGCAAATAGATATTTGTTTGAATTAGATGCTTGCATTATCAAGGAGCAAATTTAGCTGGAAGATTCTAGCTATAATACGAAAAAAAGATGTTTTTTCAATCAACTTAAAAAAATAGACTGTTCTGAACAGTCTATTTTTACAAAACCACAAATCTTTAATTTAGAACTTGCCAAACATTCCAGCGTTTTCCAGATTCAACTTCTTTGATGAGTTGATCAGCTACTTCTGCTTCGTCTGGATAATTAATTTTATAATTCTTTAAGGTCTGAATTGCATTTTTCTTTTGCTCTAACCAGAGATAGTTATTGGTTGCAGAAAGGTAAGCTTCTTGGATACCACCTTTCATGGCTTTATCTAAATAAGGAATGGCTTCACGTTGACCACCACCTTCAGATAAACCGAAACCAAACCAAAAGTTGGTTTCAGGATCATTTGGACTGATTGCCAAAATTCGCTGCGCATAATTGAGTGACTTGGAGGTGTAGGCTGTGCCTAGATCAAGATTACGTGCCATCACACTGGCTTTAAATGCACGAGTGAGTATATCAAGTGAGGCATTTGGTTTTTCGGCTAGAGCATCAAGTTTTTGGGTTAGTTCTTTGAGTTTAACTTCATAACCTTTGCGCTCTTGGCGTTCTGGAAAACGTGGTGGGTAATGGCGAGCTTTGCCTTCAACGAGTTGAAGGAAATCGTCAACTTCAGTGACATCAATTTCATTCTCACCAGCAAGTACCGCGTATTTCATGTTGCGTTGATTCTGATCAATTGTTGGAACAATCAGTTTATTCACATCAAGTGTAGTTGATTTAGATGGATCACTTTGGAGTGAAACCACCATTTTTGTTACAGGTTGAGTAGATGCATCTTTAATTGCAATTTCAAAGCTTGGTGGAGCATCATATTTAGCTGGATTTAAAGCATAAAATGGAGGAGTCGGATCTGGTTCTTTAAACACAAAAGGTTCAGCGACTTTTTCTTTTTTTGCAGGTGAAATACCACAGGCCGTTAAAAAAGAAGTCGAAAGGACAAGTAGTGCCAAAGGCTTAAAATTCATGCTTTACATCCATTAATTTTAGTTAAATGAGAAGTAGATCGTTGGTTGTACCAGTCTAGGAAAAGCAAAACCAACTTGCAATGAGAAGCTTGTTACATTTTTTATAAATTGTATTATGTTGTCGAAGTTTTGTTCTGAGCTTCACACTCGCGTCTAACTTCTTCAATAATTTTAAGTTCTTCTTTACTCAATGGTTGATTTTTTGAGTTTTGAGGTTTAAAAGTTGGATCTAATTCAGACAGCCGTTGGCAAAGTATATTCATACGCTTTTCATTTTTCTGCATACGATCTAGTAGAACACGGATGCCTTCTAAAATAGGGTCTGATTGATCCTGCGTGGTTGCATAAGGTTCGAAACCAATACTTTCAGCATAATCACGACGACGTACTTCATCTGGTTCAATTTGGTTTTTATTTTTGAAAATATAACGTGCAGGGTTACCCACAGCCGTTACACCTTCAGGAACTTCTTTGGTGACAACCGCATTAGAACCTACTTTTGCACCTTTATGCACAGTAAATGGTCCTAGGATTTTAGCTCCAGCACCAACGACTACACCATCTTCGAGTGTCGGGTGGCGTTTACCTTTGTTCCACGTGGTGCCGCCTAATGTCACACCATGATATAACGTGACATCATCACCAATCTCAGCTGTTTCACCAATCACGACACCCATGCCATGATCAATAAAAAACCGTTTACCAATTTTTGCGCCAGGATGGATTTCGATTCCTGTAGCAAATCGACTAAATGAAGAGAGTAGGCGTGCTGAGCCTTTATATTCTTTCTTCCATAGTTCATGCGCCATGCGATGCATGATCAATGCATGAATACCTGGATAAGTGGTGAGGACTTCGAGCGTATTGCGAGCCGCAGGATCACGTGCAAATACAGCCTCAATATCTTCTTTAAGCTGTTTAATCATTGGAATGATCCTCCGTATTCGTTTTTTTCCAAGAGCCTTTGGCTAAAGCTTGTGCGCGACTAAAAATCCCACGTAATAAATGATACTCCATACGATCTAATTGTATCCTTCCGAATAAACGACGCAAGCGTAATGGCAGTAAACGGGGATTATTGGGGTCTAGAAACTCAATTTCAGTGAGCATTTTTTCAAGATGAGGGTAAAACTCTTCCATTTGCTGTTGAGTTACCAAAGGTTCATCCCATTCCATGCTTTGCTGTTGTTTGAGTTGCATGTGATCATCTGGTACAGCTGTAACTTGTGAATTTTGTTCAAGTGCTGCCATTCTCAATTCGTAACAAACTACTTGAATGGCTTGGGCAACATTTAAAACGCCATATTCAGGATTAACAGGAATGGTTAAATGATAATTGGCTAAAGCCAGTTCTTCATTGGTCAGACCACGATCTTCACGGCCAAATACAATTGCAATATTCTGCTGTTGGCTCGCACCTTGTAAAGCTTCCTTCGCAGCAGGACGTACATCCAATAATGGCCATGGAATAGTACGACTACGCGCACTGGTTCCAAAAACCAAATGACAATCTTGAATGGCTTGTTCTAGAGTCTCAACGATTTCAATTTTTTCAATTAAGTCTTGCGCGCCAGCAGCCAGAGCATCAATATCTGGGTGAGGGTAGATTTTCGGTGCAACTAATACAAGTTTTGATAAACCCATCGTTTTCATTGCACGTAACGCACTACCAATATTGGCTGGGAGTGTGGTATTGACCATCACAATACGAACATGATCCAAATGTTTGGACATGCTATTTGAGTCAAACAAGTTCATATATCATCCAAAATTAAGAATATTGAGAAACTTCAGCTTGATAAAGGTCTAAGGCTTCATCCATTGACATATTTTCAGGAGGAGGAGCGACAACCGCTATTTTAGGTGCTTCAGCTACTTTGGCAGCTTTGGATTTCACTTGGTATTCGATGAAGATAGACTCTTTACCAAAGTAATCACGTAACTTGCTGAGCAGCTCATCTAATGGCACGACTTTCCATTGTGCACCCAGATGTAATTCTGCGGTTGCAAAACTTTGTTCAAGTTGGATTTGCAAACCAATATGTTGACACATATCAACATTACAATAAGGTAAAAGCATTGTTTGTAAATCCTTGGCTAAAGATTTGCTCATTAAATCTTTAGCTAACCGAATTTGAATGCTTTGTGCTCGTTTTTGTCGTATTTCATTGAGGCTAAAAGCTTTACTCAAACGAGCCATTGGGCGATCAAAACCCTCACGCTCATAAATTTCGCCTTCAATCACGATGACTTGTTCTAAGCGAACGATGTCTTTATAACGTTGGAAGCGTTCGTGATTACAACTAATTTCAACACGAGCTGTCCCATCATCAAGGGTGATCATAATGCGATTTGGGAAGTTTGCAATATCAACCACTAAACCTGCAAAAACGGTCGTTACACCACGACGTGTCGGGGTGAGTTCATTTAATTTTGCTGGAATAAATGACTTTAATTCTGGGCGATAGACATCTATTGGATGACCTGTGAGGTACAGGCCAAGTGTATCTTTTTCACCTTTGAGTCGAACTTCATCTGACCATGCTTTAACGGGTTTTGCAGGTTTACGTTGAACTTCTTCAACCTCACCAAACAAATCCATAATCCCTGTTTCACGGTTACTTCTTGCTTGGTCGGCTGCTTGTACGGCTTCTGGCAATTGTGCCATTAAACTCGAACGTTCAATACCAAGACAATCCAACGCACCTGCACGAATCAAGGCTTCTAGGGTACGTTTATTGATTTTTTTCAGATCAATACGATGGCAGAAATCAAATAAGTCTTTATATGGACCTTCTTTAATCCGTGAGTCGATCACTGACTGCATCGCTTGTTCGCCGACACCTTTGATTGCACCTAAACCATAAACAATGGTTTGTTCATCACTGGCGTGGAAATGATACAAGGACATATTCACGGAAGGCGGAAGCACTTCCAATTTATTATTGCGACAGTCATCAATTAAGAACACGATACTGTCGGTATTTTGCATTTCCGAAGATAAAACGGCCGCCATAAACTCAGATGGATAATGTGCCTTTAACCATGCTGTGTGATAGGCAACAAGAGCATAGGCTGCGGCATGTGATTTGTTAAAACCATAGCCTGCAAACTTTTCCATATAGTCAAAGATATGGTTGGCTGTCGCTTCATCAATCTCTTTTTCTGCTGCGCCTTCAATAAAGATTTGGCGTTGTTTGACCATTTCTTCAGGTTTCTTTTTACCCATGGCACGACGGAGTAAGTCCGCACCGCCAAGTGTATAACCTGCGCAGAACTGTGCTGCCTGCATCACCTGTTCTTGGTAAACCATAATTCCGTAGGTGGGTTCTAAGACACCTTCAAGTAATGGATGTAGATATTCGAACTCACCACCATGCATACGATGGATAAAGTCGGGGATCAGATCCATTGGGCCAGGGCGGTATAAAGAAACGAAAGCAATAATTTCTTCGAATTTACTTGGTCGTGCTTCCTTAAGCATTTTTTTCATGCCGACGGATTCAAACTGGAATACCGCAGTTGTATTCGCATCAGCAAAGACTAAATAGGCATCTTTGTCATCCAACGGAACATTGGCAATTTCGAGTGGAATCTCAGATTTAATTCTTTTATTAATATTTTGAACGGCATCTTCAATTACTGTGAGGTTACGCAAACCCAAGAAGTCAAATTTGACTAGACCTGCTGCTTCAACATCGTCTTTATCGTATTGCGCGACACGGCTAGTTCCATCTGCTTCACAAAGTACCGCTGAATAATCGGTAATTTTGCCGGGTGCAATGACCACACCACCTGCATGTTTCCCCGTATTCCGTGTGATACCTTCAAGCTTAAGTGCCATTTCCCAAATTTCAGCAGCATCATCATTATCTGGATTTGATGGATTGGTCACGATATCTTTGAGCTGTGGTTCCATGTCAATCGCAGTTGCTAAATCAACACCCAGTGGCTTAGTTGGAATCATTTTAGAAATTCGGTCAGCCAAACCGTAAGATTTACCTAAGACACGCGCAACGTCTCGAATTGCACCTTTCGCAGCCATCGTACCAAAGGTTGCAATTTGTGAAACTGCTTCACGTCCATAGTTTTGAGCGACATATTCAATGACTCGATCACGACCTGCGATACAAAAATCAATATCGAAATCGGGCATTGAAACACGTTCTGGGTTTAAGAAACGTTCAAACAGCAGATCATAACGCAGTGGGTCAAGATCGGTAATCATTAAGCTATAAGCGACCAATGACCCCGCACCAGAACCACGTCCTGGCCCTACAGGGACGCCATTATTTTTTGCCCATTGAATAAAGTCCATGACAATCAGGAAGTAACCAGGGAAACCCATTTTTAAAATAATATCGACTTCGTATTTAATACGATCATCATAAGGTTTACGAATTTCAGCCCAATCCTCATCACGTTTAACAATTGGATAAAGATGATTGAGACGTTCTTCTAAGCCTTCACGAGATAAATGTTCAAAATAAGTATCAATGGTATGACCATCAGGAATCGGGAAGTCGGGTAAAAAATAAGTACCTAGTTGCAATACCACATTACAACGTTTTGCAATTTGATAAGTATTTTCAATCGCGCTTGGAATATCTGAAAATAGTTCAGACATTTGTTGAGTCGTTTTTAAATATTGCTCAGAACTGTAATTTTTCGGGCGTTTATTATCCCCTAAGACATAACCATCAGCGATACATACGCGCGCTTCATGTGCTTCAAAGTCACTTTGCTCAACAAAGTGAACATCGTTATGGGCAACAACACCAATTTGATATTTTGCGGCAAGTTTTATTGCTTGTTGGATAAAATCTTCTTCGCCCACACGTTCAGTACGTACTAAAGCTAAATAAACACGATTGTCAAACTTTTCAATCCATGCTTCTAGTAATGGTTCTGCTTTTTGTGGATTGGACGAACAAAGCATCTTTCCAACATCACTATGCTGTCCAAGCAAGACAATCAGATCTTCTGATTGTTCAAGTAACCATTCTTTTTGTATACATGGGATACTGAGCTGTTGCCCTTCAATAAAACCACGTGAAACTATCTCAGTTAGATTTCTCCAACCTTTATTACCCATGGCTAATAGTGTTGCTCGATGTTCGGCATCATTAAGTCGAATAACACTACCTAAAAGAGGTTTGATTCCCTTACTTAGGCAGGACTCATAAAATTTGATAGCTGCGTGTAAGTTAGATAAATCGGTGAGCGCAAGTGCAGGCATTTCATCTTTAACAGCAGCTTTGACCAAATCTGGTATGCGAACAATCGATTCTGTAATCGAAAATTCTGTGTGTATACCGAGATGAACAAACTGCATAGGAAGATTATCCTTTTCAAAACTAACGCATAGTTTAGCATGCAAACAGAAATTGACATGCTTAATATTTTGGCAAACCGTCTATTTACTCTATTGTTTTTATAGAATAATAAAAATTAACATTTGATTTTTAATGAAATATAAATTTGTGTTTACATAAGTGGTTTAGTCGCTAGAATGTATTTGCATAAAAATGTACCAAAATAGGTTAAAGAATGAAATTAAAGAATATCGTATTTTCAATATTATTGAGCAGTAGCATCTTTACTGTAGTTCATGCTGAAGATGCGTCTTTTAGCCCAGAACTTGTGCAACAAGCTAAAAGTGGCGATGCAGTTGCCCAAAATAATCTTGGTGATGCTTATTATTATGGAAATGACGTTGATCAAGATTTTGGTAAAGCATTAGAGTGGTTTAAAAAAGCGGCTGCAAAAGGTAACGCTGATGCACTATTTTCTGTTGGATATATGTATGACTACGGAGAAGGGGTAGAAGAAGACAATCCTACCGCCTTAAAATGGTATACACAGGCAGCCCAAAAAGGACAACTATACGCACAGTATTACTTGGGTTATTTATACCTCTATGGTGATGACGGCGTTAGTATTAATACTAAAAAGGGCCTGGAATGGATGACCAAATCTGCGGATGCAGGATTAGATCTTGCTCAAGCTGAATTAGGTCATTTATATAATGATGGGAATGATGAAGTCGCTCAGGACCTTAAAAAAGCATTACATTACTATCAGTTAGCTGTAAAGCAAGATGAATCTTCAGCAATTAACAATCTTGGTATTTTCTATTTGGAAGGCAAAGCAGGTTTAAAGCAAGATTACAAAGAAGCTTTACGTCTTTTTACTTTAGCTTCTAAAGCGGAAAATGGTTTAGGTTCTTCAAATATTGCTTATGTTTATGAAGAAGGTAAAGGTGTTGAGAAAAACTATAAAAAAGCAGCCGAATATTATTCACTTGCGGTAGAACAGGGGGAAAATGAAGCATTGTTGGATTTGGCTCGTCTATATGAAAATGGCGGTTTTGGCTTAGCTAAGAATTTAAAGAAGTCGAAAGAGTATGAAGCTCAGTGGAATGAGTTACAAACTGAGAAAAACTAATTTTTAAAAGTGTTAAAAAAGCAAAGAGGTGTAGGTGGCTCTTTGCTTTTATATTTATCTAGATATGGGAAAATTGAAAAATTATTCAGTCTATTGAGACACTTGAGCAGAATAAATTTTCATATATACCAGAAAAAACATTTGGAGCATATAATCTAGAGCAGCAAGGAGATGCAGTTAGAGGAATTTATTATGAGAAAATTCCAAATATTATTCTAGGGAGATGAACAGAAAATGAAAGATATTAGAATTTTCTTATTTTTTGTAGCTGCTATTTTAATGAGCTCATGTAGCTATGTTGGTGAAATAAATGTTAATGGGAATCTAAACCAAGGAGTATTTTTTAAAGTTATTCCAAGGAATGTAAGTTTTTTAAGTTCATTTAAAATATATCAGATTGATGTAACTACTGGGAAAAGAAATAATTTTGGCTTGGTGGAAAATGTATGGAGCATAACAAGTGATGGACAAAAGATAGATGAATTTAAATATGGATTTCTACCAAAAGGTTTTTCAGAAAATAGAAAAGCACACAATTTAAATGTTGATACTATATATACTGTGTCAATAGATGGTTCAATGACATTAGGCCCATTTTCTGCTATCTCTTGTTTTTATATAGATAAAAATAAAATTGCTAGAATAATGAGTTGATAGATTATTTTATTTTTCACCTATATTAATATTGGATTTTAAGCTAAATATAGGGGGCGAGTTTAAATGTTAATTTTTATAGAAATTTTATTTTATGGCTATTAAGTTCTTTTTGTTATAGTTCAGATTATAAACAAAAGTCAATTATTACTTCATATCCATTATCAAAAAGTTTGTATGATGATAAATCTGTAATTCCTATTGATAGGGTGAAAATGAATAGGGTTGTAGAAAAAATATCAACTTTAAGATTTGGTGA
Organism: Acinetobacter tjernbergiae DSM 14971 = CIP 107465; assembly: GCF_000374425.1. Taxonomy (GTDB): domain Bacteria; phylum Pseudomonadota; class Gammaproteobacteria; order Pseudomonadales; family Moraxellaceae; genus Acinetobacter; species Acinetobacter tjernbergiae. Next base: position 12,124 of record NZ_KB894384.1, read on the forward strand.
CACTAGCTCTACAGTTGTTAAAAAAATAGGTTATCAACCTGATGAATATTTCATATCACCGAATAAAAGTCTTGTGAATTCGAGTAATCACTTGATAATGAACTATATTTTTTATCGTCAACCAAACAGAAAAAATAAGTTAGTTATGGATGAGCTATCATTGATACTCATATTTTCAAAAGATGATAAACTTATTTCTGTAATAGATAATTCTATATTAGATCATCCAAAGGGAATTCCTATTCAATGATGAGTTTTAATAATATTATTTATTAATTAACCCGAATCGTGGATAAAAAATTGACTTGAAAAATAAAAGAACTAGAGCCATCAGTTGAGTTACCAAACCTAAAGCTCTAGTCCTAATGTTCAATAGTACCGAATTATTCTGTGTAATCGATGATTTCTTTCTTAAATTTGAATCAACTTATTGGAAGTTTCTCAAACAAATCCGCTACTCTTTAAGAATCAGAACTGCACAGCTGACCATCTCGGAAATTAGCTTTATCGCCATTTGGTATAAGTGTTCTCACTTCAGTAATTTCAAAGCCTTTTTCACATGGT
>NZ_KB894385.1 GCF_000374425.1 Acinetobacter tjernbergiae DSM 14971 = CIP 107465
CTTATGCCAATTGAGAGCTTATTTTTGGTTCTTATGTTATTAGCTTTATATATCTAACAGTGCTTAGGTCTATCTATATCAAAAGCCCTATCTGTAGATATTTATTAGACCTTGTTTTGATATGGAAATGCTACCTAGCTTTAGTGAAGATGATTACTCATTTCTAATAGAGTCCTCTTATTACCTAGATACAGAGAACAATCCAAGTCAGATACAGCCTGCTATAGGTGAATCCTATATTCATGTAGGAGAGCTAGCCTTAATCGAAAAGAACTTAATTAAGTTAGCCTCTGATCAACGCAATAGGATTAATGAGAACACCTATGAATTATTGCTTAATCTAAAAAAGCAAAAGGATGTTATTCAAAACCACTTCGCCTTAAACACATTTTCGCCGTATGTGAACTTGTTTTTTGATGTAGCCAATACAGCTAGAGAAGAAAATTACTCAGATATAGAGTTTTTAGAGCATCTTAAAAAAGATATAACAGGAGATCAGTTTAAAAAAGAAATTCAACAAAAGCGCAAAGCTATCAGCAAGAATAAACGATCATTATTGCGCTATATAGACTCCTTATTTGAGTATCGTTCGAGGCTCTTGGTTCTTCGTATTGATTTTAGCTATCAAAAAGATGCTGGGGGATTCTTTACAACATCAGACGGTGAAAGAATTGATCTAATCTTTGGAGCTAAGAATAAAGACCTTCTAGAAAAATGGTCTATTGAAGTAAGAGAACAACGTAAACAACTGATTAAAAACTTAAAGAAAAAGTATAAAAAAGACTTGGTCGGATATGTTTGGAAATTAGAGTATGGTGCAGATAAAGCATTCCATTATCACATGATTTTTTTCTTGGATGAGTCTCACCATAGACAAGACGTTAAAATTGCTGAATCAATTGGTGAAATGTGGAAGCATGAAATTGCTCAAGGAAAGGGCATCTATTGGAACTGTAACGCCAAGAAAAAACACTTTGAAAAGAATGGGTGGATAGCTACAGGAAAGATTAAACATGATGACCATGAATTAAGAAAGAATCTTAATCACATGGCATCGTATTTAACAAAGCCAGATTACTTTGTAAAACTAACTTTATCAGATGGTGCAAGAGCTTTTGGAAAAGGCGGTAAGCCCCAAAAAATTAAAGCTGGCAGACCACGGAATTAAAAGATTTTCAGATATACACTATCTAAGAAAAACTACATCCATAGACTCCAACATCAGTACACGTTATTCACTTACCATGCACAGACTTTAAAATCACTTCCAACCCAACAAGCTTTCTGCTTGGTAGATCTTATTGCCTGTCCCCAACGAGAGTTATTTGCACCTTTGAGCGAACCGCTAACTTCAGCCACACCCGGCTCAATGATATATACACTGACATCCATAATGTTGCGAAAAAGAGGCTTATTCTTATTTAAGTTTGTTAGATAGAAGGAACCCCCTTCACTCGCATTAAAACTACATTTGCCTTTAAATGTAGTTTTACCCTGTTCATCAATTTGACATGTCACTGTTTTAGGTGCTGCTATTAAATTTGTACTTAGGCTTAATACCCCAAAACTAACAAGTAAAGCTGCTATCGTTTTTTTCATGTGATTACACTCCTTTTAATAGAAGATATATCACATTTTCATTGATTTAAGTTGACTTAGTATTTAATTAAAAGTTTAATTTCCACTCAAACTAAAATCACATGAAAAGTCATTATGAAAAATTTAATCAATATTCTTGGGGTAGCATTACTAGGATTTGGAGCAAATTACTCACACGCTGAAGGAATCGGAACTTTTATTAACCAAGACAATGCAACAGCTTCCTTCAATTGTGCTTACAAAAAAGTTATAGCTAGCAAGAAATGCACTGTCAGTATTTCCAACATAAAAGCATCTACTGCAAGAACAAAACAATTCTTTGGAACAAATGGCTCTCATCCTTTGTTAAAGATCAAATGGCCTGATAATGATATTAGCCAATATGCCATCTTAGACAGTAATGAACTTTGGAACTTAGAGGACAATAAAAGTTATAACTTTAAAACCCTTCCTCAAAATGAATTTGATTTAGACCTTAGAAAAGGATTAATAATCGAATCAAACAATAAAGAACATATTCGCCTTTGGTAACTCTTCAGTAAGCTATAGCCAAGAACTAAATTAAGAAAAAGGAATGATTAAAGAAATAAGCCTAATGAAGTAGCAGCAACCCAAAAAGTGACTGTTATCTGATTGTCGATAGTATGTTGCTCTACTAATACTCCTAGCTTCATAGATCGAGCTGAATCAGCTACAGCCCCACGCTTTGACTTTATATATTAAGCAAAAACTTTATGTCCCTTCTTAAAATGAGGAATAAGTGTTAGTGCAACAATAATTTCGGGTAAATACAGCATAGTAAGAAGAGATGGCGACAAGACCAAAAAAACTAAACTAAAAACTTTCCATTTAAAATCACGCTGTCTAAAAAACCAAGGAAAGAGACTAACCAAAGGTAAAACAAAATGGAGAAGAGTAGGAATCATAATGTTAAGATAAGCTATTAATTTTAATTAAAAAATAATACTTTTATTCATTAAAATTAACAAGATAAAGTTAAATAAATTAAAGTTAATAAAAACGTATGAAATATAAAAAAAGTGAGATTCTAACAAACTTACAAAAAGGCTGTTATCTGATAAGGCTATTGTCCCACCCCTGAAAGCCAACGTGTAATCGTCTTCCTATCAACTTCCAATTGTTTTGCAATCTGGGTGTTGTTCATACCCTTGGCCTTCATTTTAAGTGTTTGCTCTCGCTTAGCAGCGTACGCTTGACCTTTAGCTTTACCGCCCTTAGCACCACGCTTGGCTTGAATCTCACTGAAATCTCCATAGCTAAATCGTTGCCAAACCCACTTAGCAATGCTCTTAGCTGTGGCTTTCACTTCGCTATACGGTAAAGGTTGCTCAAAACTGTTGTTAATCGCTTCAATTTGCGCTTTAACAGCTCGTTCCCACTCATGGCTAGAGTAATGGTGCATATAGTCTCTAATCGCCGTATACGCCCAATGACGGCCTTTCTCAAACATTGTGACATTGCGCCCCAGACCTACAACTTCTAATTTTTTAGGAATCTTCTTCGGTAGGTCTACAAAGTCAGCAAGGTAATCGAGCGAATATGCACGATCAACCCAGAAGGTTGTCCGCCATTGAGGGTGTAGAGGGTTTTTAGTAATTAACTGCGAGTAGCTAAGATCTGCACCTAACTTGAGTGCATAAGCGTAATAAACTGACTGTGCGTACTTAATCGCTTTGATACTTGCAAATTCGCTTGTACAGAGTGGTATTTCAAGTTTGTAGCAGTGGTGACAGTGACCATTCTTAAAATTCTGAGTAGTCCATAACGGCGCAGGCAAGTTTGCATCAAACCACGATAAAGCAGAATCTTCCTTGTCATCATCAAAGATAAAGTAAATGGTCATAAGCGGTGGATTAACTTGGATATAAGGTTTTTTAACCGCAATGCCTTTTGGACGGATGAGCATGTATGCTGGCTTATCATCCATGCAATACGGCTTATTCGGTAAGCTTTCGAATAGGTCTAGCTGTTGTTTAGTGTAATTTTTTGCGGTTTCCATGCTTCTTACGCTTGAGAAATCCGCCTTTACCTGTAGAATGTTTTACAGACGCAAGACGGATTAAACCCCTAATTGTTGTTTACAGATACAAGCCCTTGATTGATGCCATTCCGCCAAGTTTGAACATCACAAGGGCTTTTTCATGTTTGCAATATTTGTATCATAATTCCATGTAGATACGAAATTTCTAACGCATAATTATCCAAACAACTTAGAAAGAAGTCCTTTCTTTTCACTATTTTTGTGTTCAATCAATTTCTGATCTAATTGTTGTTTAAGCCATGCTTCATTTGCTTTGACATATTCCAATTGTTTTTCTAACTGCTCAACTTGCGCTTTTAATTGTTCAATTTGTTGTTCCAACAATTGCTCATTATTGCTCTTTAGATGTGCTACTTCTTGTTCTGATCCTTGTACTGTTTGCTCTCTACTGTTCAATAGCTCGGTGACGGCTTTCTCTGTAGCTTTCTTGTCTGTTTTATTTCCGAATAAACGCACCATATCCTGAGCTGATACAAGCCCTTCACTATCTTTTGTCATATCACCTTTCTTGATACGAGCATAAATTGTATTACGACTCACCTTGAATAATTTACTTGCCTGATTGATGGATAGCTTGCTCATAATTGATCATTCTTGTTTTGATTAATTGAACATAAATATACAGTAATTAGCATGTTCAAAATTATCAATGTTGTGAGGTCTTTTATCTTCTGATAATTAGAATACTCACACTCTCTCAATTAGAAATAATTATGTTAAGATTTAAAAATATTTACTTTATAAGACCTTAGCGTGAAAAAAATATTAACTATTTTAGCATTAACTATTAGTACCTCTAGCTTTGCTGGGCTACCTGAAATGATGAAGGTATATAACAATCCTAAATCAGCTCCACAAGTAGCAACATGTAAGCGTAATACACAATGTAATGCCTTTGTTGCCCTAGCAAATCAATGGCAAGCTATTCCTAACAACTATCGTTATCAGGGCTTTGATATTAAAAAACAAGCTAAACAAGGCGATGGATATGGCTTAAATAAAGGGTTTAGTCTAGCCACAGATAAAGCTACCGCTTTATCAGAAGCAGGGGACAACACTTTTTATTCTGGTGGTAGTCAGAGCGTAGCAAAGGAACGTATATTTGCTCAAGGTTTGGCAGTTCTTCTTTATATTGAAGATAAGAACGGTTGGACATATTAATTAGTTTAGAAGGCTAGATAATCTAGCCTTCTTCTACAACATTGTAATATCTTGAGAAAATACAAAAAATAATTTACAGGCTCTCGGCTCAAGTTCTACAAACTCAACATTCAGCTAAAATATTCTTTTTTAAAGATCCTGATGAATCTATAACATCACTTACTTTACAGTCATTTCCATTGCATTTTAGGATGTAAGTCACAGAACTTTGTTTATTCCATTTCCCTTTTCCTAAAGATACTTTTACTTTGTTTTGTCCAACTTTAGAAAACTGTAAAGGTACATTGAACTCAGGATCTTGCGATTGCCACATCACATCTTGCCAAAAGCCACAAACTTCACCATTTCTAGCATGTAAATTAAAGGCTTTCTTTAGTGAAGCATCACTATGAAGTTCAATAACTTGCATACCTTCTTCAGATTTTTTACCTAAGCTATACATATCTTTAACTGTTTGAATATATGGATCACTTGCAGCAAATACAGATTGAATAGAACAAAATAGTACAACCATGGCTAAAACTTTATACATTTGGATCTCTTATATTTAGAAAGTTTTAACCATTATCCATTATCCGAATAATTTAGACAATAAAACCTATCAATAGACCACGGTCTAAAGATAGGTTTAAAAGCCAGTACAAAGCCCATGCTTAGGCTATCAATAGGGTTGTATTTAAATTTTGATATGATACTATCATGAAATCTTAGACTTTATTGATAATAAAACTATGTTAATTGGATATGCACGCACAAGTACTAAAGATCAAGAATATAGCCTAGAGGCTCAAATCCAACGACTAAAGGAAGCTGGCTGTGAAAAGCACTATCAAGAACAAGTATCAAGCGTAGACGCAAAAAGAGAGCAATTAGAAGCAGCCTTAGATTACATCAGAGAGGGTGATGTCCTTGTCGTCACTAAACTAGATCGTTTAGCAAGGTCTGTAGCAAACACAGTAGAAATTCAAAAGGCTTTAGAAAAGAAAAATGCAGGACTAAAAATCCTTGATATGGACATTGATACAACTACCCCAACAGGAAAGCTACAGTTCAACTTATTAGCAGCAATTGCTCAGTTTGAACGTGAAGTGATGTTAGAGCGCCAACGAGTAGGAATTGAGAAGGCAAAAGCAGAAGGGAAGTACAAAGGACGTAAATCTATTTCGGAAGAAAAGAAAAAGAAAATCCTAGAGCTTTTAGCTGAGAATGGTCAAACCAAGGAAGCCATTGCTAAAGCCGTTGGGGTTGGGGTTGCCACCGTCTACAGGGTAAAAAGTGAGCTATCTTTAGGGTAGAGAATATTTACTCAAAAATAATTCAATTAAATCAAAATGATCCTACTAACTTTTAATACTTTTTCTTACTAAACTGTGGTACATTTTTGGCGCAAATTCCCCTCCCTGTGGAGAGCGATTTTTAACCACTCTCCATCTATCTGAGGGGATTT
>NZ_KB894386.1 GCF_000374425.1 Acinetobacter tjernbergiae DSM 14971 = CIP 107465
CCATACCACACCAAAAAGTCACCCATACCACACCAAAAAGTCACCCATTTACACCATATGTAAATAATGGTGTAATAACACCAAATAAAATAATGGTGTAATAAATGCCTACAAATGAAATTGTCGTCAAAGATAATGCTTTAATTAATGCTAGTTATAACCTTGATACTGTTGAGCAACGGCTTATTTTGCTTGCAATTTTACAAGCACGAGAAACTAAAACAGGAATTGATGCAAATACACGGTTAAGAATCCATGCTAGTGATTACATGGATAGATTTAATGTAAGTAAACATGCTGCTTATAAAGCATTAAAAACGGCTGTTACTAACCTATTTGGTAGACAATTTAGCTATCTAACTCTTGATGAAAAAACAGGGAAATCTAAAAAAGTTATTTCAAGATGGGTTCAAAATATTGCTTACATTGATGATGCAGCGATCTTAGAAGTTACTTTTACGATGGATGTTGTACCGTTAATTACACGCTTAGAACAGCAATTTACAAGCTATCAGTTGAAACAAGTAACTCAATTAACAGGTAAATACGCTATTCGCCTTTATGAATTATTAATAGCTTGGAGAGAAGTCGGAAAAACACCCCTATTTGAAATATCAGATTTTCGCTCAAAATTAGGCTTAGGTGTAGATGACTACCCACGAATAGATACTTTTAAAAGACGTGTCCTAGAATCAGCAGTTAAGCAAATTAACGAACATACAGACATCATTGTTAAAGTAGAACAACATAAGGAAGGTCGATCTATTTATGGATTCTCTTTTTCCTTCAAGCAAAAAAAATCAGAAAAGAAACCTTCTCAAACTCGCAAAGATCCCAATACCTTAGATCTTTTTTCAAAAATGAATGATGCTCAACGGTATCTCTTTGCTAATAAACTCGCAGAGCTTCCAGAAATGAGTGAATATTCTCAAGGTACAGAAAGCTATCCTCAATTTGCTGTTCGAATTGCTGAAATGCTACAAGATCAAGATAGGTTTAATGAACTCTATCCACTTCTAAAAAAGGTTGGCTATCATTAAATCATTGATGTAACGTTACATATTCAAATAATGTCTACTGGCATACATCTTTTTACTTAGGTTACATGATGAAAGCATTATCTGTTATTGAGCTAGCTGAACTTTATAGAATGAATAGACAAAGTATCTATAAGCGTATAAATAAAGGAGATTTATCTAAAAATAGTGATGGTAAAATAGATTTATCAGAAGCTATACGAGTATTTGGAGAACCATCTAATAAAAACAGTAATGTAACCACGTTACAGTCTACTACGGTACAAAAAGAGACAGAAGTAGACATGTTAAAACAACAGGTAGACATACTAAAAAAACAATTAGATCTTGCTCATGAACGTGAAATTTTTCAAAGAGAGCAATTAGAAGCTAAGGATAATCAAATCGAAGCTATACAACGTTTATTAGAAGCTCCAAAACCCAATATGACTACGTTTACCGATCAAAAACCTGAGCCTGAACATGACAAACTGACTACGGCTGAACCAAAAGAAAACCCACGCATACCAGTACCCGAACATATAGAGCCTGAACAGAAGAAAAGGGGCTTTCTGAGTCGCTTTTTCTTGCCGAATGGGTGAGGGCATTATTGACTGTGGCTAATCAAAAACGTGGAACATTGGTTAAGAAACATACGTGGAACGTGAAAAATCCATAAAAAAGCCTGATTGCCAAGAATCAGGCTGTACTTAACACTGTAAATTATTGAAATAAAATGACTAATATGGATGATTACGCATAAGGCGTATTATGTTAATTTTAGGAAAACTTCACTGAGCTAAAGCTCTCTAAAAAGTTCTTAAGTTAAATTTTTCTTCTAATTTTTCAATAAAGTTAATAAATTCATTTCCTCCGTTTTCCAAATTACTTACTTCAATAATTTCTTCTGAGGACATTTGTGACCATAATTTTTCAACTAATTGTGACTTTTTAATAGTCTTATACGGCAAGATTAAAGGTTGTAATTTTTCCTTTTGATCTTCATAAGGATCAACTACATAATTTAATTCCCCATTAGAAATACGATAAACTAAATTTGGATGTAAGTAATTTTCACACTCTCTTTTATGTGTTAAATGAAAAAGAATCCCCTTTTTATTGTATTCCTGCTGAAGCTTAAGATTATTTACGTATTTCTGGCAATTGGTTCCATCATTATCAGAATCAAAAAAAGTGCACCAAGGCTTTCCTAAAGATTCAATAAGTTTGTAATTAACCCAATGTTTCAAGTTATCACTGCCACCACTAATAAGAATATGAATCTTCTTATCTTCAATATAATTTCTTTGTATTAAAGAGCTTTCATGTAGTTTTGCGAATATATGTTTTAAAAACACAACATCCGATACACCTTCTACAAATACAAATCCTTTTGCTTGACTGCTTTGGACTTCTTTAACAGGATGGATACCTAACTCTGTAGATATATGTTCATATAAAACATCACTTGGATGGTCTATACGATGTGTTTCTTCTGTTTTATAGATATATCTTAAACTGTCTAAAGGCATTAGTCCTGCTAGTGCAGGAACATGCGTGGTAACAATAACCTGTGCTTTAGGTAAATCTGATAATTTAATTAATGCTTTTATAAGCATTTCCTGATTAGATGGGTGCTGCGAGGTTTCTGGCTCCTCTATAGCATAAATTATAGAATTACCTGACGATTCATTTATCTTTCTTTCAGCTTCTGCTCTAAAAAAATTTAATAAAATAAGACGTCTTACGCCACTACCTCGTTTATTGATAGCGATGCCTTTTTCTGAAGAAAGAGATAACTTGAATAAACTTTTCCAGTCAGGCTCTTTAGTAAAGTCTGGTACGAGGTCTTCAGCTAGAGATGCATCCATTTCTTCGAGTTTTTCTAATGTTCGTTGAGCCACATCTATGACTTTTGTTCGAATATGTTCCTGTATTTCATCTAATTGTGACTGAATATCTGAAAGTGCTAGCTTAATAGCTAGCTTTAATGGGTCTTGAACTTCTGAATCTTGGTCATTACTGTTACGATCTGACTTAAACAAGGCATAAATAGGTAAGTGCTTTGCCAAACTTATCCAAATATCTTTAGCATCTTCTTTATTTAAAAATATTTCTTGTTCTAGTAAATTTAGGTTTTCTGAGCTATATAAAAATTGCCGAATAGATGTATTTGACCTTAAATCACTAACATCTTCCAACTTTAAGCCTCTAGCTAATACTCGTTTTTTAAGTTCTGTTTGCTTTAAATAAATAAGATCATTTAATCCTTCATTTGAAGGATACATACACTTTAAAGATATTTTCTCGCTGGCTTTACTTGTCCCAAAATCAAAAGTCTTACAAATCTCTAGTAATCCATTATTATTTAAAAGATATTCACTTTTTAAATTAGTTTGTGAACCACTATCTAAACTTAAAAAAATTGGATAATCATCAAAAGTACAAGTGACTTTTGTGCTGCCATAAGAATCAATATTCTTATCTTCTTTATCAATATTAGAATTGCCAAAAAATATATCTAATGCTTCTAAAACAGTAGATTTACCTGCATCATTTTTTCCAGTAATTCCAGTAAAAGCACTATCAACTAACAATGTTGTAGGCTCTTTATAGCCTCTAAAATTTTCTAAAGTTATTGATACTAGTTTCATTATAAACTCATATAAAAATAATAAGTTATAACAATATAAGAGAGCTTTTATAGGAAAGGCAAAATGATTTTATAAGAAAGGGCGAAAAATTGTGAAATTAAGATCTACCCTAAAAAATCCATATAATGAATCAGAGATTCATTATATGGATTTTTTAGGGTAGATCTATAAGCTTAGGTGGTTGACAGCAATAAAAATTAACGTACAATGCGCTTAGCGCATTGTACGTTAATTTTTATTGCTGTCAAAATTTTTTAACTTTTTTTGTGTTATGATTATCAGATTGATTTAGATGTCTCTTTTAAGCGCGAAACAAATTGCTTCCAAGAGCTATAATTTGCGTAGGAACACCATTAATACTTGGATATTAGTGTCGTGTGAGACCTTAAGAGAGACGGAAGGCGGGCAACTAACAGTTAGCTCGCCTTTTTTTATTTCTTATAAAGTAATTCACCTAGCCTATGCTTGTTGAGCTTTTTAAGCTCACACTGCATAAAATTCCAAAGAACATTATTATTTGCATCTATTTTTAAAATCAGAAGAATATGGTTTTTAGAACCTGAAAATATTCCAATAAAAGCAAGTCTAAACCCACCATCCGAGTATTTTATTTTCCATACTTCAAATGGATTCAATAATGTAAGATGAGCCAATTTCGAAAATCGTTCTCTAGCATCTTTTCTTTTCTCGACCACATGCTTTAAGTTATCTATCGAAACGATAGCCCAGCTTTGAATAGCATTAAGAAGAATTTTTCTTGAGTAGATACCATCAACCAGTTCAAATTCTTTAGAAACAATTTCTAAAGCTTCTTCTTCAGTGTCACCAGCCTTCAAAATCATTGATTCTTCAAATGGATGAAATTGTTCTAAAGGAGTATTTTTAATATCATCCAGATGAATGTCTTTCCAACTTTCTTGATCTTTTTCCTCCCTAATCATTTAGTATCTCAACCATAAAAACGAACTATTCTACTCGATTATTTATTTAACTATGCACAAATATTAATCACATACACTAAAGATGAAAATCTTTAGTTTTCAAAGCTAAAATAACTGTATAAATCTTATAAATGCCTATAAATAAGATTTATACTTAACATAAAATCTCTTATGCGAATCTGGAAGGATTAAGCTATTTCGTAATATTTTATCCAATAAGCATTGTCGAAAATATCAGTGTAATAGCTTGGCCTATTACAACGTGAAAAATAGTCACAGCATAAATCTCTAATAATTTCAATTTCTTCTAGGCTATCGGCAGCATTGACTAAAAATATAAACTTGTCCAAGTTAACAAGTAGTTTAGTACTATTTTTCAAAGGTTTATTATTAGACATTGAATCCTATGTGTTTTCCTGTTGGAAGCTCTACATCAATACGAAGTTTTCCGCCCATTGCTTCAACATACTTTTTCATTGTTGAAATTTTAAGGTCATGACCACGATTTTCGATTGCTGACAATGAAGGCTGTTTGATTCCAAGGGTTGCAGCTAGTTCTTTTTGAGAAATCTCTAACTCTTCACGAATAAGGTGAAGCTGAGTTTCCAACAGTAATTCATCAGCCATTTGTTGAATACGAGCTTGACTCTCTGGAGAGCGACTAGCCAATAATTCTTGTAGGGTCTTAGCCATTAGATTGATCTCCTAAAGTTGAAAGATGAAGTTCGTATTGCTGATCGGCAATATCTAACATCTCTTTATAAAAACGCTTTTTACCGCCTTTATCACCGATACACAGCACAATAGCTTGTCGTAAAGGATCAAATGCGAAAAAGGCTCTCAGTGGTTTACCTCGATGCTGAACACGTAGCTCTTTCATGTTGGTAAATTTGGAGTCATAGACGGTATCTACTAAAGGCCGACCTAAACTTGGTCCCTGTTGCTGTAGAACGACCAACGCTGCGAGTACTTTCTCTTGTGTAGATTCATCTTGCTGTACAAGCCATTCGTTAAACAGATCCGTTGTAATGACTGTCCACATATTACAACCACAATATAGATTACAGTCTATATTTTATGCTTAATTGAATTATTATTCAAATGACAATAAAAAAACCCCGACATCCTGTCGGGGTTTTTCGTATTTGGTACTAGGGTCAACTCCTGTCATCCCTCGCGTCCTGTCGCTGATCTTCTTATTTTTATCTGGAACATCCTGTTCTCAATGAAACCATGATATGCAATCTGGTGGTGTCTGCCTATTGGTGATTTTCTTGAATGCCTGTACGCCAGAACGTACATGTAGATATCCTCAAATTATCCCAAGAATTGTCCGCAGGAAATGGGGATAATTTCAGAAATGAGAGCCTTTAGAAATCAGGAAAAACTGAAATTTTGAGCATTTTTTAACCGATTTTATTGGCTAAAAGTGACAAAAATGCTTAAAAAGCAGCCGACTTATTTCTGAGTCGGCTTTTGGGTGTTTTTTGGGATTATGTGAAATTCACAAATGATTGATTTAATTAAAATAATTAAGAGTGATTTCGCATAAGCGCCATTATGTTAAAT
>NZ_KB894387.1 GCF_000374425.1 Acinetobacter tjernbergiae DSM 14971 = CIP 107465
CTGTAGAATGCACATCCATCGGCGGTGATGCAGATAAAAACTTGTTGAGAAACAAGGATTTGGCTTAAAGGTTGGATTCTTGGAAAGATTGGTAGGTTTTGAAAATATCTAAATTACCTGTTGACTTTAGTTGAAATTAGAGTAACATAGCCGACCTAGCTTGATGATGACGAATCATCGAGAAGATCATTAAGAGAATAGAAGAACAACTTGTGTGGATTTTTACTGATTGATCGATCGAAAATATTTCATTGATTGAATGGTAAAAATTTCTCGAAGTTTATTTGAGCGAATTTTTAGTCAGAAAATTGATGAGCCAAGATTTGTAGCCATAAGCTACTAATGATTTTAAACTGAAGAGTTTGATCATGGCTCAGATTGAACGCTGGCGGCAGGCTTAACACATGCAAGTCGAGCGGAGATGAGGTGCTTGCACCTTATCTTAGCGGCGGACGGGTGAGTAATGCTTAGGAATCTGCCATTTAGTGGGGGACAACATTTCGAAAGGGATGCTAATACCGCATACGTCCTACGGGAGAAAGCAGGGGATCTTCGGACCTTGCGCTAAATGATGAGCCTAAGTCGGATTAGCTAGTTGGTGGGGTAAAGGCCTACCAAGGCGACGATCTGTAGCGGGTCTGAGAGGATGATCCGCCACACTGGGACTGAGACACGGCCCAGACTCCTACGGGAGGCAGCAGTGGGGAATATTGGACAATGGGCGGAAGCCTGATCCAGCCATGCCGCGTGTGTGAAGAAGGCCTTTTGGTTGTAAAGCACTTTAAGCGAGGAGGAGGCTACTTAGATTAATACTCTAGGATAGTGGACGTTACTCGCAGAATAAGCACCGGCTAACTCTGTGCCAGCAGCCGCGGTAATACAGAGGGTGCGAGCGTTAATCGGATTTACTGGGCGTAAAGCGTGCGTAGGCGGCTGATTAAGTCGGATGTGAAATCCCTGAGCTTAACTTAGGAATTGCATTCGATACTGGTCAGCTAGAGTATGGGAGAGGATGGTAGAATTCCAGGTGTAGCGGTGAAATGCGTAGAGATCTGGAGGAATACCGATGGCGAAGGCAGCCATCTGGCCTAATACTGACGCTGAGGTACGAAAGCATGGGGAGCAAACAGGATTAGATACCCTGGTAGTCCATGCCGTAAACGATGTCTACTAGCCGTTGGGGCCTTTGAGGCTTTAGTGGCGCAGCTAACGCGATAAGTAGACCGCCTGGGGAGTACGGTCGCAAGACTAAAACTCAAATGAATTGACGGGGGCCCGCACAAGCGGTGGAGCATGTGGTTTAATTCGATGCAACGCGAAGAACCTTACCTGGCCTTGACATAGTAAGAACTTTCCAGAGATGGATTGGTGCCTTCGGGAACTTACATACAGGTGCTGCATGGCTGTCGTCAGCTCGTGTCGTGAGATGTTGGGTTAAGTCCCGCAACGAGCGCAACCCTTTTCCTTATTTGCCAGCGAGTAATGTCGGGAACTTTAAGGATACTGCCAGTGACAAACTGGAGGAAGGCGGGGACGACGTCAAGTCATCATGGCCCTTACGGCCAGGGCTACACACGTGCTACAATGGTCGGTACAAAGGGTTGCTACCTAGCGATAGGATGCTAATCTCAAAAAGCCGATCGTAGTCCGGATTGGAGTCTGCAACTCGACTCCATGAAGTCGGAATCGCTAGTAATCGCGGATCAGAATGCCGCGGTGAATACGTTCCCGGGCCTTGTACACACCGCCCGTCACACCATGGGAGTTTGTTGCACCAGAAGTAGGTAGTCTAACCGCAAGGAGGACGCTTACCACGGTGTGGCCGATGACTGGGGTGAAGTCGTAACAAGGTAGCCGTAGGGGAACCTGCGGCTGGATCACCTCCTTAACGAAAGATTGACGATCGGTAAGAATCCACAACAAGTTGTTCTTCGAAGATGTATCTGAGGGTCTGTAGCTCAGTTGGTTAGAGCACACGCTTGATAAGCGTGGGGTCACAAGTTCAAGTCTTGTCAGACCCACCAAATCTGATTGCAGTAGCTTAGATTGAAAGATATGTCGTTCATTAAGTGATAAGCTGGGGACTTAGCTTAGTTGGTAGAGCGCCTGCTTTGCACGCAGGAGGTCAGGAGTTCGACTCTCCTAGTCTCCACCATGTACTTTACGGAGTACAAGCTAAGAAGATTATAGAGTTTAGTGAATACAGTCCAAGTTGACTGGTTTATTAATCTCTGTGATTTATCACAGTTTACTACTCACCGACGAGGTGGTAGTTAATCATTAACAGATTAGAAAATTGAGTCTGAAATAAATTGTTCAAACTCGATTCATTCGAAAGAATGTAATTGAGAACTAGCAAATTAACTGAATCAAGCGTTTTGGTATATGAATTAGATTGAAGCTGTATAGTGATTAAATTCACAGACAACAGATAGTAGCAATTAAGTTTGCAACGATAACACTCACTTGTATGTGTTAACGACTGTTTGGGGTTGTATAGTCAAGTAATTAAGTGCATGTGGTGGATGCCTTGGCAGTCAGAGGCGATGAAAGACGTAATAGCCTGCGAAAAGCTCCGGGGAGGCGGCAAATATCCTATGATCCGGAGATTTCTGAATGGGGGAACCCACCCGCTATAAGGCGGGTATCATAAACTGAATACATAGGTTTATGAAGCGAACGAGGGGAAGTGAAACATCTCAGTACCCTTAGGAAAAGAAATCAATTGAGATTCCCTTAGTAGCGGCGAGCGAACGGGGAGCAGCCCATTAAGTTGTGTGTGTTCTAGTGGAACGCTCTGGGAAGTGCGAACGTAGAGGGTGATATTCCCGTACACGAAAGGGCACACACAATGATGACGAGTAGGGCGAGGCACGTGAAACCTTGTCTGAATATGGGGGGACCATCCTCCAAGGCTAAATACTCCTGACTGACCGATAGTGAACCAGTACCGTGAGGGAAAGGCGAAAAGAACCCCTGTGAGGGGAGTGAAATAGATCCTGAAACCGCATGCATACAAGCAGTGGGAGCCGACTTGTTCGGTGACTGCGTACCTTTTGTATAATGGGTCAGCGACTTACATTCAGTAGCAAGGTTAACCGAATAGGGGAGCCGTAGAGAAATCGAGTCTTAATAGGGCGTTTAGTTGCTGGGTGTAGACCCGAAACCAGGCGATCTATCCATGAGCAGGTTGAAGGTTGGGTAACACTAACTGGAGGACCGAACCCACTGTCGTTGAAAAGCCAGGGGATGACTTGTGGATAGGGGTGAAAGGCTAATCAAGCCTGGTGATAGCTGGTTCTCCCCGAAAGCTATTTAGGTAGCGCCTCGGACGAATACCATTGGGGGTAGAGCACTGTTTCGGCTAGGGGGTCATCCCGACTTACCAAACCGATGCAAACTCCGAATACCAATGAGTACTATCCGGGAGACAGACTGCGGGTGCTAACGTCCGTAGTCAAGAGGAAAACAATCCAGACCGCCAGCTAAGGCCCCAAAATCATAGTTAAGTGGGAAACGATGTGGGAAGGCATAGACAGCTAGGAGGTTGGCTTAGAAGCAGCCACCCTTTAAAGAAAGCGTAATAGCTCACTAGTCGAGTCGGCCTGCGCGGAAGATGTAACGGGGCTAAAACTATGTGCCGAAGCTGCGGATGCATAATTTATTATGCGTGGTAGGGGAGCGTTCTGTAAGCCGATGAAGGTGTATTGAGAAGTATGCTGGAGGTATCAGAAGTGCGAATGCTGACGTGAGTAACGACAAAACGGGTGAAAAACCCGTTCGCTGAAAGACCAAGGGTTCCAGTCCAACGTTAATCGGGGCTGGGTGAGTCGACCCCTAAGGCGAGGCCGAGAGGCGTAGTCGATGGGAAATTGGTTAATATTCCAATACTTCTGTGTAATGCGATGAGAGGACGGAGAAGGTTAAGTCAGCCTGGCGTTGGTTGTCCAGGTGGAAGGTTGTAGGCATGCATCTTAGGCAAATCCGGGGTGCTCTATGCTGAGAACTGATAGCAAGCTGTACTTGTACAGTGAAGTGGCTGATACCATGCTTCCAGGAAAAGTCTCTAAGCTTCAGTTACACAGGAATCGTACCCGAAACCGACACAGGTGGTCAGGTCGAGTAGACCAAAGCGCTTGAGAGAACTCTGCTGAAGGAACTAGGCAAAATGGTACCGTAACTTCGGGAGAAGGTACGCTGTTGTCGGTGATGGAACTTGCTTCCTGAGCTGATGACAGCCACAGAAACCAGGCCGCTGCAACTGTTTATTAAAAACATAGCACTCTGCAAACACGAAAGTGGACGTATAGGGTGTGATGCCTGCCCGGTGCTGGAAGGTTAATTGATGGGGTTAGCGTAAGCGAAGCTCTTGATCGAAGCCCCAGTAAACGGCGGCCGTAACTATAACGGTCCTAAGGTAGCGAAATTCCTTGTCGGGTAAGTTCCGACCTGCACGAATGGCATAATGATGGCGGCGCTGTCTCCAGCAGAGGCTCAGTGAAATCGAATTCGCCGTGAAGATGCGGTGTACCCGCGGCTAGACGGAAAGACCCCGTGAACCTTTACTGCAGCTTGACATTGAACTTTGACCTTACTTGTGTAGGATAGGTGGGAGGCTTTGAAGTTGGAACGCTAGTTCCAATGGAGCCGTCCTTGAAATACCACCCTGGTAATGTTGAGGTTCTAACTCTGCCCCGTAATCCGGGGCGAGGACCATGTCTGGTGGGTAGTTTGACTGGGGCGGTCTCCTCCTAAAGAGTAACGGAGGAGTACGAAGGTGCGCTCAGCGTGGTCGGAAATCACGCGTAGAGTATAAAGGCAAAAGCGCGCTTAACTGCGAGACCCACAAGTCGAGCAGGTACGAAAGTAGGTCTTAGTGATCCGGTGGTTCTGTATGGAAGGGCCATCGCTCAACGGATAAAAGGTACTCTGGGGATAACAGGCTGATACCGCCCAAGAGTTCATATCGACGGCGGTGTTTGGCACCTCGATGTCGGCTCATCTCATCCTGGGGCTGAAGCAGGTCCCAAGGGTATGGCTGTTCGCCATTTAAAGAGGTACGCGAGCTGGGTTTAGAACGTCGTGAGACAGTTCGGTCCCTATCTACCGTGGGCGCTGGAAATTTGAGAGGATCTGCTCCTAGTACGAGAGGACCAGAGTGGACGAACCTCTGGTGTACCGGTTGTCACGCCAGTGGCATCGCCGGGTAGCTATGTTCGGAAGGGATAACCGCTGAAAGCATCTAAGCGGGAAGCCTACCTCAAGATAAGATTTCCCTAGGAATTTATTCCTCTAAAGAGCCGTTCGAGACTAGGACGTTGATAGGTTGGGTGTGGAAGCACGGTGACGTGTGAAGCTGACCAATACTAATTGCTCGTGAGGCTTGACTATACAACACCCAAGCAGTTGTATACTAAAGCTTAAATCGATTCAAATCCAAACAGTCAGAAGTAAATCAACTGATTGAACTTGATTTAGTTGAAATACTAGTTACAATACAGACCAATTATCTAATCCGTTAATAACTCTTTGGTTCGTAAGTAAGGCATACATTATTAAGTAATGTGAATAAGACCCCAAAGCACCACAACAGTTTGCTGGCGACAATAGCAAGAGTGAACCACCTGATCCCTTCCCGAACTCAGAAGTGAAACCTCTT
>NZ_KB894388.1 GCF_000374425.1 Acinetobacter tjernbergiae DSM 14971 = CIP 107465
AAGGTTAAAAAACAACTGGATGTTGATTTTATTAAGTTTAATCAATTCTAAAATAATTGAAAATAGCACTAATACAAGAGGTCTATTTTATTAGTACTTTACGTTTCAGTATATAATCTGGAACTACATTTTGTGCAGCAAGAGATGCTTTTATTTGATCAGCTTTTTGAATTTTAAGCTCTGGGGTGTATAGTGCTAGATATAATTTTAGTTGTGTGAGCATTCGAGTCTTAGCACGTAGATAAAAACTAATATTTAGGGAATTATGCAATGATAAATTTTTCAAAAGTAGCGAAGTTTATAGTAATATCTACAGTTATAGTTTTTTTAATATTCTTTGTTTTTATTTTATTACTATCATATTACACAAATGAAAATATTATAACTATGTTTTATTTGTGGTTTGATTCACCACAATCATTTGTTTATATAGTCTTCCCTATCATTTGTATGACTTTAGCTTCTCTTAGTAATAAACATAGATCATTTAGTAAAAGCAAATAAATTGTTTGAGAAAATATGCTTAGTGACATTGCTTCCTTCCTATGTGGTTTTCTAGGATCTTACTTTAGAAGTAAGAATATAAGTTATCCCTATGCATTTTTTTTCTCATTCATTTTATATTTTTTAATTACTACTATCAGCTTCTCATTTTTTATTATCAATACTAATAGAAGTTTTACATTTTTATTTATTTTCTGTTTGTTACTGAGCCTAGCTCTAAGTATAGGTGTAATAATTAGTATGAAATATACTAAAAAAAATTAAATTTATATTGATTTATTTTTCTATTTTTAAAAAATTTAAAGGCTATGCTGTTTCACTAGAAACCTTAGAGAAATTGAAAATCCCAGTCATTGCTTATATCAAGCATAGAAAAAATGATCATTTTACCGTTATTTCAGGCATTAATAACAATTTTGTCAGAATTTCGGACCCATCACTAGGACAAAGAACTCTAAGTACATACCAATTTAAAACAATGTGGGAAACTCGTGCTGATGATCGCTTAAAGGGAAAAATTTTAGTGATTCTTCCTAAGGATCAATCAAGTAATTCGACATTTTTCTCGAAAGATATCAGGCTCGCAACGACACAGGCAATTAAATTACTCGCATCTCAACGCTAAGGATATTCTCGTTTTGTATGTAGGATATTTAAAATATTAATCGCTGTTGAGGTGACTTGATACACAACTAAATAGTTTGGATGTAAAATTTTCTCTCTCGTTCCATCAACACGTCCAAGCCGACCACTATAAGGCATATCAGCTAATCTTTCCGCAGTCTGTAATATCTCATCTGCTAAAGTTAAAGCTGCTATTGGATTATGATCAAATATATAAGTTGTAATACCGTCCAAATCATTAATTGCTGTTTGCTTCCAATTAACGATTAACATTATTTAAACGTTCCTCTCGAAGCTTTTTCATACGAGCAACGACTTGATCATGGGCAACAACAGGACGAGTATCCATTAGAGAAGCTTCAACCTTGGCTTTAAACCATTTGTTATAGCTTTCTTCTTGATCAGAACTCTCAAACTCAGACACGATCGGATCAAACTTTGTATTCATATGTGGAACCCATTTGAGTCTTAATTAAGCAATTTTACTACCTACTGTATGAAATAACTATATTCCGTTTCACATCTCAAAATCCATACCTCGACTTTTTTTAGGTTGGGACTTGTCCATTTCTATTTGCCGTTCTTTCATTTGGACGATATTCGCTTCAATATCTCGGATGTTTCGAGCAAATTCTGCTGAGCTTTGGCTACTTGTGACGAGACTGAATGCTGTGTGGTTGAGATTCTCTCGAGAACTTCTTCGTTGTTCGCTGTAATTTGGCTCATCTCTCTGACTTTGCCATTGATCTGCTCGATATAGGTTGCTGTATTTCGTTCTAGCTCGTGAAATTGTGTCTGTGTTGTCGCTAATGACTTTTGTGTTTGCACTAAGTCTTTCTGTACGCTCTCCATTGCCTTTGATTGTGCTGATAAGGCTTGGATAATTTTCATTTGCATCACGTCTAAACTCTGCTGTTGCTGCTGCAACTGCACTTGTTGTTGCTGTAATTGCTGCTGTTGTTCTTCGATGATTCTCAATAACTGCGTTTCTAATTCGTTCATCGTTTAATACCCCATTGGAATGTAATAGCCATTCCCGAATCTGCCCTGTTTCTCGTTGATCAGGATACATAAACGTTGGGATTTGCTGTTGCTTGGATTGCATGTACTGATATTCAGACTCCCCCCTGAACGATTCAACTGATCCACTCGCATTTGCTTCTCGTTGATTGCCATATTCAAGGTCTGTATTTCGCTGTATTTGTTTTTGCTGACGAGACTGAACGAGAAAATCGCTATAAGCAAAATAACTGCTACTGAAATCAGTCCTATATTCAACATGGAAAGCTGTTTCAGTAGGCTTTTGTTCTGAACTTGCTGTTCTTGGGTCTGGATTTGCTCGTTCATTTGCTTTAAACGGCTCAATTTGGACTGTAGCAAGGCTTGGTACTGCTCGAGGTGCTTCTCGAGCTGCTGTGAGCTGTTCTGTATGTGCTGCGCTAATTTCTCGTCTGACTGTTGGATAGCGGTCGCTGTGATATTGGCTCTTGTGCTCAAGCTGTCTTTGATAGTCTGTGACGTTTGCTCGATACCGCTCAGAAGTTGTTCCTCGGTACGTTGCAATTCGCTGTTGTATTTCTTGTCGATATTCGCCAGTAGCTCTAAAGCCTTGCTCATAAACCTCTCCATTCAAACGGATAGGACGTGTTGCGCCCTCGTATGGGTTTTCGATTGATATTGATTTTGGGGTTTGTCGGGTGACTTTGATTTCATTAGCTTCAAGCCACTGTACCAATTCTTGCCGATCGGCAAATTTGCCATCAATCACAGCTTGGCAAATCCGTTGGTGTAATTGATCTTTAAAATCCTTCACATCCTTAGGTAAGTTCTTCTTATTGATTAAAAGCTGCTGATTGTTCGGGTCATCGGGGTCATACAACCGATGTTCTGCATTGGTAATTCTCTTAAACAAATCCACTCGATCGAGATCCACAGGTGCATAGAATGGCTGTAGCCGTTTGCCTGTTGAAAGCTCAACGTTTGGAATCACAAAATTCAGCTCTAGCCTTGTCTCTCCAGTGTCTTGGTTCACCTTGTCTTGGTGCTGCACCCATAAAATTTGATACTGATCTTGATCAAGACCAGGGAAAAGACATTGCTCAAAATTTTGCATGATCTGCTGCTTATTTTGGTCAGATAAATCATGCTCGTAAAAAGACAAACAACCACTAGTATATTTTTTGGCAAAAGGACTACTATCAATCAGTTGAGCGGTTAATTCGACATCACCATTTAACACTATGGCATTTTCACGCTCTCTATCTTCACCTAACAAATAATCGAGACAGCCTTTAGACAAACCTGAACCATGCCGAAAGAAATCAACGATCATCTGGACGTATCTCCCTAAGCTGCTGATCTATCGAAATCAACAAATGAAGTAACTTTACTTTGTCAAACGTCCCAGTACCTGCAATATCAGTATTAATCGCTTTAGCAATTTGATTAACGTTATTACCTATTCTGCTTAATTCTAAGATTAGTTCTCGCTCTATCTTGCTATATGAAGATTCAACAATCTTGGTTGTTTTAATTTTTTCGTCATCATCTGCTTTGGAATTATGAATCTTTGTTGCTTTCTCTACTGCGGACTGACGTAGCAACTTTGCAATCGAACCAAAAGGGTTATTGGTATCAAGTAACTGATATTCTGATTCTGAAAGTCTGACTTTAAAGGTTCTTTCTCGCACTAACTTTGTTGTCTTTGTCTCTGAACTATCATTCATTTCAATCAATCCAAAATTTGACGGTCGTCAAATTCTTAAATGGAAAATCTTTGATTTTTCTTTTAAGAATTTTTTGGGGGTATCGGGGGTGAAGCCCCTGATCAAGGTCACAGATTATCATTATTGAACGAAGTGAAATAGGGGTAACTGTGTATCCTTGCTATTTAAAAATTGACAGAGTTATTTATAACAAAATTCAATCAAATAACACTATATATAAACTCTAGGAAGTATTGGCATGAATCTTGTAAAAAACAAAGACTCTCAACTCTTTCTCACCGTCCCCACATCCCTCGCTTTGCTCGGGCTGATGGTGAACGTTGAGAGAGTTTCGGCAATACTCACCCTAGGGGTCGCTAATTTAAAAAAATTAGGCATACCCCTAAGCACTGCCGATTTAACCTAATGGGCTGACGGAGCCACGCATCGGTCGTATCCGCACCATGCTTCACATACATGGCAGACAAGGACTAAAAGTTTTGCACCTCTCCCCACGCGCTCCTTGTCGAAGTATGGCGGTATCTCTGCGAGGGTAAACACCCAACATGCAACTTAACCAACCTATACAACTACTCTCAACGCTCCGCTTTTGTGGGATTCCCCTGTAACGGTTCAGCTCCAATCTCTCGATCTTCACTATCGCTACGATGCACCAGTGACACTTATTCCCTCCACATGCACCGCATATCTGCCTTAAAAAGGATGCACAGAAGTAGATAAGACTCGACCGATAAGGTGCTTATTTGATGTTTTAAGAAGCTTATTTAACGAAGATTTTCAAATTAGGGGCTTGTCAAACTAGTTCTTTTCTTTAAAATAGGAACTGGTACATCAAGCCTTTCAGGTGAATATCGTGACGGTCGTCAAACCTCCGATCTTCGTTAGATGATGCTCTTACATCAAATAACTGTACCCAATGAATTTAGTTGAAAACCCCTCTCAGTTGCAAGACTTAGAGGGGTTTTTTTCTTGAAAAATAAAAAAATATTGACCCAATAGCCTCTTTAAGATAAATACACACCTGTACAATCTTGGATTTCTAAGACTTATGGTTATTAACTGTTAAAAATGGCAAGACGTTATGTCTTGCCATGAGTGTTGAATATGAAGACTTTAATAGTGAAATTTACTTTAATTTTTTGTAGTGCGTTATTCGTTTTTTCTGCATATCAATCATATTTAGAAAATAGCTATACACAATTCTTTTTCCAGTTAGGTTTAGGTTTTTTACTGTTACGAGATGCACAAACACCAGAGTTTTTTCTACAGAAAATTCAGGCTAAAACTTTTTTCTCCGTGCAGAAAATTCAAATTGATTTCAATCCAAGCGGTCTTCTTTGGATATTGGGTTATTCCTTCCTTGCAATATCTATAGTTTTGTGGACTCTAAGTTTTATTGGATATAAGGAATAATGATCCTAGTCAAAATAATGAACAAGTAATCCCTCTGAAGATAACGTAAGGTTAACTTTTGAGATGTAGGAATAGACAGAAGAATATATGTAATTACATGATTCAATCAATTAATGACAATGAAATTTCACGAGTAATTGGTGGTGTTTTAATCCCAATGAATATGGCTAAAATGTGAAATTATTAGGCCTCTTGCAAAGGTTAAAAAACAACTGGATGTTGATTTTATTAAGTTTAATCAATTCTAAAATAATTGAAAATAGCACTAATACAAGAGGTCTATTTTATTAGT
>NZ_KB894389.1 GCF_000374425.1 Acinetobacter tjernbergiae DSM 14971 = CIP 107465
TATTTGTACCCTTTATCATGCTATTTGTACCCTTTTAACGCTTGAAACTATTGCTGCATAAGGTTTTCAGAGGGTCTAAAAGCTTTTAAAAGCTTTTTAAAAGAATAAAAGGGAATTTATTTCCAAAGTGAGTTATTAAAACTGCCCTTGGTACTCGCTAAAGCTCGTACTCTATTGAAGCTCGTTTCACTCGCTTCGTGGGGGCAGTTTTTTGCATATATGATCAAGGATTCAAAAAGCAAAACATGAATAATGCATTCGCTATGCTCATGCTTTTTGACGAGCAAAAGCATCAATACTTCGCTCGTAGACACTCGCTAATCACTGTCCCCAGTAATTCAATAAAAAACGGTTTTTCAGAGGGGGAATAAGCAACCTTTCGTTGTGTCGCTCGTAGACACTCGCTAAAAGGCTCTCATTTGCGTTCTAAGCGATTTTATTTTTATCAACTATAGTTTTACTGTATTTCTATCAAAAGTCGCTAAAACCCCCGTTTTTTTGCGCTTAAATGGGATTGCTAAGGCGTGTAGTCATGGTTATTGTCATTTTCTGGCTTTTTAGGCTCATTTCTCTGCTGTTTTTCTTGTTCTTGGCGTCTTAAAAATGCCAAATGTTCTTGTTGCTCTCGTTCTTGTGCATAGCGTTGTTCTTGTTGCTCTCGTTCTTTACGTAACTGCTGTTCTCTAGATTCACGATCTTTTCGGTCGTTTTCGAGCTGTATTGCTATTTTTTGGGAAAACTCTTGCTGCGCTTCGGTCTCAATTTTTTTTGTAAAAGCCGCATGCAATTCTTGGATTTTTAGATCTTCCATTTCTTCTGCATATAGTCGCTTTTGTTTTTCACCATTTTGAGGACTAAAGTATTTATTTCCATAGTTATCTTCTTCAAATATATAACTATTTATGATCTCCAGTCTTTGATCGCGTACATACTCTTGATACTCAGTTTCTCTGCGTGATATTTCAGAAATTTGATGATCTATATTTGAAATTTGATCATTAAGTTTTCGTTGTTTAACAGTGATGTTCGGTTCGTCAAGTTTTGCAAAAGACTTTTTAGGCTGGAGCAGCTGATTTTCTTCTGTCCATTTATTTAAATGATCAGAATATCTCTCTTTTTTTTCTATTTCACTAAGACCAGAAATATGCTTTTGGATGTCTAGTTGGGTGTTGTGTTGGTCGATCAGGTCATTTATTTGATTGATCCATTTTGTTTTAAAAAATAAAGGCTCTTTTTTGCGTAGTTC
Source organism: Acinetobacter tjernbergiae DSM 14971 = CIP 107465 (assembly GCF_000374425.1). Classification (GTDB taxonomy): domain Bacteria; phylum Pseudomonadota; class Gammaproteobacteria; order Pseudomonadales; family Moraxellaceae; genus Acinetobacter; species Acinetobacter tjernbergiae. The sequence goes on from NZ_KB894389.1 coordinate 1,247, forward strand.
TGATATTGCAGAACTCATCGTGTCTAATTTTGTTGTTAATTTTGATAATTCTTCATTTTGGAATTCATAAAGTTTCTGAGAAGTTTTTTCTGAATACTCAGCTTGAGAGTATTGAAACTGAAGCTCACTTCGTACTTTTTGAACAAGATCCTCAGATACTTTGATGTTTTCATCCAGTGCGATGACCTTTTTGATTTTTAAATTACGTAGCTTAATTTCATCATTTTTCAGACTAATTTCTGTAAATATCCCTCGTCTCCGGAGGTATGTCGCTTGAGGACCTTCGTGCTGAGTTGCTTCTAGGTCACTTTCCTGGTCTTCATAACTTCTGTGATCGACACGTTCATCAAATCCATTTTGTTCCAGGTGATGATTGCATAACTCTGCAAATGATTCTCTCCAGTGGCTTACAGTTTCTGTGCCATTGTCACGACTGAAGTCCCTATATTTTTTTGCTGAAAAGCCACCCTGCTCATTAATACTTCGGGTTGTGAACATGATGTGTGCATGGTAGTTGCGTTCATCACTTCCACTGTCTGTATGAGGTGCATGAATAGCAGCATCAACGATGACACCGTATTTTTTAACGAGGTTTCGGCAAAGTTCATTGAGCATATTTTCACGCTGTTCAGCGTTTAACTCACTGGGAAATGCAATCTCAAACTCTCTTGCAAGTAATGCATCTTTTCTACGTTCAACCTTTTCGACTTCATTCCAAAGTGTTTGGCGCTTGAGTAACTCAGTATTTGTATTTTCAGGTGCATAGATTTTTGTAAATTCGACACCAGTTTTTCTTGTGTAGTCTTGTTCTTTTCCATAAAAATCGCATACCAATTTTTCACTTGAACGATATGCAGCACAAGCAACGGCCGATCGTCCATTACCTCTACTAATCGTTTTAACTGAAAAATGATATATCGCCATTTTGCTTTTGCTCTTTATTTCGATTTATCGAAATTACCAACATGTATATGTTGGTCAGGGGATTACAAAGGGGATTTACCCCTTGTCGCACCATTGGATGAAATCCAATGGCTAAGTGCGCCCTTCGGGAAAACCACGATAGCATGGGCTGTCTTGAATTTCAATTCAAACAGACCTATGCTTGAGGGGGATTCCTTGAGATGGTGATGGTATGAGTGTTGAAACTTTAGAGCAAAAAATTGCAAAGCAAGAAGAACGATTAAGACAACTAAAAGCACAAAAACAAGCTATTGCTGCTCGTGAAAAAAAGAAAGTTTCTGATCAGCAACGTAAAGATGATACGAGACGTAAAATTCTACTGGGAGCTTGGGCTTTAAATAAATTAAAAAATGATGAATCGTTTAAACAGCAATTAGCCGATTTTGAGCAATTTTTAAATACGGAAAATAAGACCGAAGAAAATAAGCAGAAAGATAAAGATCTTTTTAATGGATTTATTTGGGATAAGACCTAAATTTCGCATAAGAGATTTTATGTTAAATAATCTCAAAAAATGTAAAGCATATTAATAAAAAAACTGATATTTATCGGGGTTTGGTTATTTCCAAATTGGATGCTTATGCCAGTCCAAGGGGAGTGTTGTAAACTTTGTGATATCTCCTAACGGAAAGTTTTTTTCTAAAAGACAATATATTGAATCTTTCCAATCTTTAGCGTGACCTGTAGGCTCTAGTAATCTAGCAATGACAATAATTAGGGCATACAGCCCACCATTTGTATGGTCAGATATTTGTAGTTCTGTAGCAGCATCAGCAGTAAGTACATCCTTAACTTTTCTATTCCAAAGCCTGCCATGATGAGCACAAACATTACGATATTTATTAATTAAGAATAAATGACTGTTTAAGTTTTCCTTATCTATATGAATGTATGGAGATGGTGAACTTGATGATGTCGTACCAATATTGAAACTATCACTTATTAAATGCTTATGTGATGATTTAAGGTGTTTGTAAATTTTTCTTAAAGTGCCGAAACTCACAATTTCAGTTAGCACCCAAAATGGTAGTTTTGGGTGGTCATCATAAGTATCATTATAAGTATTCTTAAAGTGACTAATAAAGTCTTCGCCTTTAGCACGGGATATTTCAGTGTTGATACCTTTCATCAACCCCTGATAGTCGATACCTTTCAAATTTCTACGTGATCGCATGTAGAACAGTGATTGATCATACATAGCGAATGCATCATTGTTGATACCCGGTATATGGTAGGCGACCTGAGTTCTTAGAAATGTTTCTATATCAGTAATTGCTTCAAAAATTAGTTTACGTAATTGATAGTCGAACTCATAAATTTGTATAACTTCTTCAAAAGTATGACCTGATTCGAATTTACCTAACTTTTTAGTACTATCATTTGGATCTCGTTGTCTGAATAAATGCCAATAAGCACTAAGTCGATAATAGTTGTAACTGATTAAACATTTTTTAGCGTAATTTTCATTATGAATGATCAGTCCATTGACTTTAAGTTTTTCAATTTGTTGATCTAATGTTAGATAGCTTTTGTTGTATGGGATCAACAAGGAACTTTTCTCCAGACGAAAAAAAACCGCTTAGTAGGCAATATATCGATAACTCGATATATATATGTCAAGAATGTTGACAGAGGCGAAGCGGTATCTAATTAATATACTAGATAGCATATACTAAATAGTAAAGCATTTTTTCATATATATTTAATATTTAAAAGATTATTTTTAAAAGTAAGTATCTAATAAGGGGTAAAGTGCCATGAAACATCCAGAAATTAAACCATATGATTGGATAAGGGTAGGTAATCGTAACTGCGTTGTTATGAATATTTATCCTAGTAACTCTCCTTTTGGAGTATGTAAAGTTGTATTCAATCCACAAAAACCTACTACTCATGACGTTGATTGGAATGGTCAACAATGGTTTTTCCCTGAACGTCCTGATTTTGGAGGATATGGTAGAGATGGATGTCCATTTGTTCGAAAGCTAAAACAAGGAATATAAATTAAGTGAAATTAATAGGGATAATACCTTGAAAAATAAAATAATAAATAGATATATAGAGTTCCAATACTTTATAAGATGAACAAATGAAAATTGAATTAACAGATAAAGAGCGTTTATTTCTAGCTAATCAGCATGAAATTTTAGGTCATTTAAATACGGATAATTCGGATTATCACTTTAAGTTAGCTGAACAGCTACGAGATGGTCATGAGTGGCTATACTCTCAAAGTTTTGATTACTTCTCTGAAAACTTACCATCGGAAGATGCTGACCTTGTTTTAGATATCCTACAGGTCTATGAACTAATTGGTGATACTTACAGTCGATTATCTGATAAAAGTGGTATTTCAGATACTCAAGTAAAGTTCCCTGGTTTTGATGGGAATAATGAGCCTGAGTTTATGAGTTTTGTTGATGCTCTGGAAAAAGATAATCGCTATGTTGATGTGATCCAAGCAGGCAACAGAAACTCTCATTCAGCTAAAGTTCATGTATATGAACGAATGATTGCTAAATGGCAAGAGCTTGGTAAGCCTTATACTTTAACTAAGGAACAGCTAATCGATATTTTAGAGGCATAATTAAGAGTTCTTAAAATTAATAGAATACACGTTATGTGAAGTTGAAAATTGAGACTATAGCCTTAATTTTTATGTGTTTTTTAAAATTTAAGACCTAGGCTAATGCCTAG
>NZ_KB894390.1 GCF_000374425.1 Acinetobacter tjernbergiae DSM 14971 = CIP 107465
AAGCTGTTTAAAGCTATCAAAATCAGCCTTAAAGCTCTCAATGCCCTGTTTAATTTCTTTGTCTGAGATAGGGCTGTTTTTGAGGTCTTTCAGGTCGTTTTTAGGATCGCCTAAGTCTAGTCGCTCAAGCTCTTTATAGGCTGTACGTGACTGTTGCAAGGCTTCCCTGATTTCAGGGTCTTTAGCTTGGCTTGGTAATAGTTTCTTTTCGGGTTCTTTCTCTATGCCTTGCTCTTTGTAGCTTCGCATATCAATACGGCTATCAATTTGGTGTTTTTCTAAATGGCTGTTGCATAAATCTGCCCATCTTTGGCGTAGGTCTTTAATATCAGTTTTTCGTTCCTGGTAACTCTTGCCTGTATTGTCTTTTTTAGCTCCGCCACGTTCAGGATTTTTGCTGTTATAGCGTTTGAAATATTGCTCTGGATCTCGCTCGATTCCATCTTGCAGACGTTCATTAAACATGAGGTGAACATGAGGCTGATCATTGCCGTCCATTGCTTTAGGGTTATGAATCGCAAACTGATACGGATATTTTGAGCCAATTTCAGACTGAATGAAGTCCTCAACCAGTTCTAAGCGTTGCTCGGCATTCATCTCTCTAGGCAAAGCTATTTCATACTCTCGGTAGGTACTGCCGTTTTTACGCTCGTAAAGGTCGGCTGCCTGCCAAAAGGTAATCGGATTATGTTCAGCCCATTTCGGCATATTTCCATAGGCACTATGTTCAAGGTCGGTTTCTGCCTGCTCCTGTTTCAGCTTCTTTTCTTCATCCCGATCAATATATTCGGCATGCGGTGCTGCTTTACCTGCTTTACCAACTTTGACACTTAAACGAGCAATCGCCATTAGGTTTTATCCTGTCCCTTTTTTCTATCCAGTTCTCTCTTAAACGCTCTTTGATCGAGTATTGAAGCCCACATCATAATGATGATAAGTAGCGGTGCTACGATCACGCCAAAAACAATATCTTTGATCTTTCCCAATACCTGTTTTAGTTGCATGCGGTTGCTCCTAGCTTTGGTACTTCTTTTTTTCGTTCAATTGAAAATTGAACGAAAAAAAGAAGTTTCAGGGTTTTAGGGATGAAGTCCCTAACGTGCTTAGGTTTCTCAATAAAATTGAGAAACGTCTAAGCGCGCCATCAAATTTTTGATGGAAGTACAGGCGACAATCTCTAGAACGACTTTAACAAAATTACGTTACTCGAACGTAAATATTTTGTTATCGTTCTTTGAGTATTGAGCCTGTGCTTTTGCGGTATCTGAATTAATGGAATTGAATATGAATAATGATTGGCTGTCTGAAAAAATCACCTATATTTCTGCTTTAAAGAATCCTAGTGATGTTCAAAAACTTTTACTTGAATTAGCTAAAATTCAGTACAGAACACCCGACCAAGAGAAAAAGATCAATGCCTTGATCAAAGCTGAAAAAGCCATAGATCGAGCAAATAAGCAAAAAGTTGCAGTTAGAAAATTACTGAATGCAGAAAAAGAAGCTGAACGTAAAGCTCGTACACGTCATCTCATTCAATTAGGCGCATTATTTGAAATAGCTAACCTAGATCAGCGTGACCCAGCCGAATTACTTGGCGTTCTTCTAAAAACTGCTGAAATAGACCCAAATGATATGAAATGGCAAATTTGGAAGGATTTAGGACAAGAAACCTTAAATCAGCGTAAAAAAAATAATTAACAGATTACTTAATTTATTTATTTGGTAAAATCAAAAACTTATTTTATTAAGTTTTATAGAGTTTTTTATGAAAAAAACAATTATCGGGGCATTAGCTGTTTCAACACTTTTACTTTCTGCATGTAGTACATCACAACCTATGTGGAGAAAAGCAGGAATTACTCCACACGATGTTAATAATGCTTTAGCAAAATGTCGCTATGACGTAGGTTTAGCTAAAGTAAATCAAAATGAAAAAGCTGAAATGATACAAGATTGCATGATGGCACAAGGTTTCAGATATACCTATTAATCTTTATAAAATTCAAATAAATAGGTTTATTAATGAAAAAGTTCATAGGTTTCATATCCATCGCTATTTTTTGTACAAATTCTTTAGCAGAAATCCCTGTAAAAAATAATAGTATCCCTTTCAATAAGCTTCCTATAGAAATTAAAGAAGCAGTCCAAACTAATTATATTGAAGCATGTCAAGGTATAGCTGAAGACGAAGAAATGGCTATTAAAAATCCTAAAATAACTTTTAATAAAGGTTTTTTAGTAAATGTAGATTTTAATGGAGATGGTTTAAAAGATTATATTATCCGATCTTCAAATGTTACATGTGAAGGTGCTTACTCAATGTTCACTGGAAACAGTGATGGCTTTATAGATATTTACTTTCAAAATAAGGAAGGTAAATATGATCATGTTCTTAACTATTGGTTAGGACGTGAAGGATTAGAGCTTAAAAAAACTAAAGATAGTTATCGTTTTACATCTGAATACAACGACAGCTATTTAGCATGGGATAAGTCTATAAATAAATTTATTTCATACTATGGCCCTGAAAAAAGAAAAGATATTTTAGATATAAATGATGAAAACTCTACCACTAGTCAAACTTCTACAGAAAAAGGTGAAGTTTTAAGACAAGCATTTAATTAAGATATACTTTTACTACTTAAATAGCCTAAGCAGAAAAGAGGGTGTAATATAATTCCGCCCTCTTGCCCCCTCTAAAAAACAAATGCTCTCAACTTCTCAACTCGCCCCCAAAGCGTCGCACTTCGTGCTTTGGCTTTGGAAACGGTTGAGAGAGTTTCGGCAATACTCTCCCTAAAGGCGGTCATTTAAAAAAATGACGCATCCTTTAAGTATTGCCGATTTACCGCATATTCTTTTGGCTTCGGAGCCACGTATATCGGTCGTATCCGCACATAGCTTTGCAAACTATGCAGACAAGGACTAAAGGTCTTGCACCTCTCCCCACACGCTCCCTGTCGAAGTATGGCGGTATCTCTGCGAGGGTTTCCCCAACATACAACTTAACCAACCTATACAACTACTCTTAACGCTCCGCTTTTGTGAGATTCCCCTGTAGCGGTTTAGCCTTTCGACTATCGCTACGTTGCACCAGTGACACTTATTCCCTCCACATGCAACGCATGCCAATCCGTAAAACGGACACGCAGGAGCAGGCAAAGCTCGATCTAGGATGCTTATTTGATGATTTAAAACACGGATTAACGAAGACTTATCATTTTGGGTCTTGATCTAAACACTGTTTATTGTGAAAATAGAGTTCAGGTACAAGCCTTAGTGTGAAATCTGCACGAGTTGGTAGCTCTGCTGATCTTCGTTACTTGATGTTAGCGCATCAAATAACTGCGTACCGCTGAATATAAAGCGAAAGCCCATTTAGTTTCAATACTGAATGGGCTTTTTCTTTGATCAATCAAACATTAAGACAAATAAGGAAAGTCATATTTCATCATGACTAAATCCATAATCAAGCACGTTTCAATGCCATAATATGGCGAACCATATCGTTAATATGCTGTTTTGTTTCATTATCTTGTGAACTTAACCATGTCACCACATCAGCATCAAAAGCCTGTGCTTGAGCGATGGCATGGCGTTCCTGTAATTTTTTCACAAAACTAGGTTTAACCAATGGGGCATTGGTAGGATCAAAATTTTTATAGCGTTCTAATTCATTTTGCATTGCTGTACCTCCGCTTTTGGTGATGTGATGGTTCAAATGCTGTAATGATTCTAGCAACATCTTCACGTTCAACCCAAACCACTGTTAGTAGTCTACCACGATTGCTTAAACCGACTGATATTAGTCGTTGTTCGTCATAGTGTCCTACATCATCAAAAGAGATCAATGCAGGATCAAGGAAAATACTACAGACCTCCTCGAACGTAATTTCTCGCCCTCGATAGACTAAATCCATTTTTTGGTCATGCCATTCAAATAACAAGCCGTAATATTCAATTAATGGCATGATTACCTCATTTCCTCTCGTCAAATAAAAAATATGCCTATTATTTTGGGTCTATGACACAAAAATCGCCATTTTTTCCATATCCGCATTGCTTTTTCATCACACGAACACACGGTTTAGATTCCTCTCCAACAGTACAGCTTCCAATATCAAACTGGATACCTTGCTGTCTTAAGCTCTCGATCTGAGGGATATTTTCTAAAGGTTTGATATAAACACTGAATAACCAAATGATGCCAAGCATCAGAATGGCAAAGATGCCTAGAACAATGGTAATGAGCTTCCATGACAACTGATCACGGGCTGATTCAATTGAATTATTCAAGCGTCCAAGTGCTTTAGCGGTCTTAATAAGCTCCGCTGTACCCTCCTGTAAGCCCGTATTTAGCGATTTTGATACAGTATGGTGGGTTTGCCCAGCAATAGTGCTTTGAATGTGTTCTTTCGTGATTTGAAGCTCTTTAACAGCCTGATTGACTAAGTTCTGCTGTTGTTCTGCAACTGCCATCAGTGCATATAACTTTTTTTCATCAGGTGTCATCGGCTCATCCCTCTAAACTTCATTGTTTTCTGTTGCTCTCGTTCTAATTTCTGCTGTTCTTTGTACTGCTGTAGGGCAAGCTGTTTAAAGCTATCAAAATCAGCCTTAAAGCTCTCAATGCCCTGTTTAATTTCTTTGTCTGAGATAGGGCTGTTTTTGAGGTCTTTCAGGT
>NZ_KB894391.1 GCF_000374425.1 Acinetobacter tjernbergiae DSM 14971 = CIP 107465
GCTTATGCGAAACCACTCTTAATTATTTTAATAAAATCAAAATCTTATAAATTTTACATAACCCCAAAAAACACCAAAAAGCCGACTTAGAAACAAGTCGGCTGCTTTTTAAGCAAGTTTGTCATATTCTGCCAATAAAATCGGTTAAAAAATACTCAAAATTGCGGTTTTTCCTGATTTCTAAAGGCTCTCTTTTCTGAAATTATCCCCATTTCCTGCGGACAATTCTTGGGATAATTTGAGGATATTTCCTTGTACGTTCTGGCGTACAGTCATTCAGGAAATCTACCAATAGGCAGATCTCTCTCGATTTCATATCATGGCTTCATTGAGAACAGGATGTTCCAAATAAAAATAATAAGATCAGCGACAGGACGCGAGGGATGACAGGAGTTGACCCTAGTACCAAATACGAAAAACCCCGACAGGATGTCGGGGTTTTTTTATTGCCTAGAGTTTTAAATCAGGCTTGGATGCGCATCTAGAATACGAATCAAGGTTGCTGCTGGCCCTGTTGGATAGCGTCTGCCTTGTTCCCAGTTTTGAAGTGTACGAGGGCTAATATGCAAACGTGCAGCAAATTCGGTTTGGCTTAAACCTGTTTTTTCTCGAACTTCTTTAATATCAGGAAGAGTTAGCTCAGTCACTCGACTTGCTTGAACTTCATTACGTTTAATAGCTCCTGCTTCTTTGATCGAAGCAACGAGGTCATCAAATAAGTTATTATCCATGAAATTGCTCCTTCACAAGTTGACGTAGGATAGCGGTCTCTTTATCAGTTAGGTTTTCTTTAACAGATTTAGGGTAAGCCAGTAGCATAAAGATCTGATCATCTTCAGTGATCCAGTAATAGATCACACGTATGCCACCACTTTTTCCTTTACTGCCTTGAGCACAACGTACTTTACGAATTCCACCACCATTTTTTATGAGATCTCCTTTATCTGGCTGAACTAAAAGTTCCTGTTGGAGCTCTCTGTATTCATCATCGGAGACAAGCTCTTTGATTTGCTTGGTGAAAATACTAGTTTCAATAAATAGCATAGATAAAGTACGTCAATGGCGTATTAACATTATACTAAGTATCTGAAAAAAAACTAGATCCTATAGTAAGTGATCTATAAGAGATTAAGATTTTCATAAAAGATTAACGTCAAATAAAAATTAGGTGGCACATAAAACTTGATGTAAGAATAGGTTGATGTCCTAAAATTAATTGGGCAATATTGTCTTATAACTTTTATTTTATTGAGCAAAAGATGCTATTTAAAGACCTCTACGAGGCGAAACTTTACAACTTAATAGAGCCCAATGAAGAAACAATTATTGATCTAGATCAACAAGTTACGCTACTTACTGGGTATAATGGTAGCGGTAAAAGTACAGTTTTAAATACACTACATTACGTTTTTTCTTCATTTCTAGATAATGAATATTTAATCCCTAGACGTGATTGGTGTACATCATTTAAATTTAAAGGAAAAGATGAAGATTCCCAAATGGATCATTTTCATTTTATTTGTCCTGAAGAATTTAAAAATGATATTCCTGATACACACCATAAAGAAGAAATTCTCTGTGACATTCATTCTTCAATAAAAGATAGATTTGAAGATGTTAAATACTGTTTTGATGAACATGCTATTAACATGAAGTTATCTAGAAATAAAATTAATAAAAGAGACTCATTTTTTCAATCATTTTTCATTTTATATAATAGTGAATTTACAGATTTTGATTCTAGTAATGCTATTCTATTTAGTGATGAGATAATTTTACATGCAAAAAAAAATAATAAAGATTTAGATGAAAATGATAGTTTAGATATTTTTTCAGCAAAGAAAAATATTGATAAAAGTTTATATAAATTACTACTTGAATTTTCTGTAGACGCTAAAGTTGAAAAAAATCTTACATCTATTTATGATGATTTAATAAAATCATTAAATGAAACAAAGAAAAAACTAGATTCTTTTAAGATTGATTTAAAAACCGAAAATAAAATTGAAGCTAGTGATGATCAATTAGAAAAAATAATACAATGGAATGATATCAGTCATAATATTAAAAGCAACAACTCAAAACTTTATGATAGACCAATTAATAATTTCATGTCTATTCTAAATTCTTTTTTCAAAGAAACAAAAAGAGAGTTTTTTATTGATGACAATGGTTTTTTAGTGTTAAGAAAAAAAATAAATAGAGGTTTTGGAAATAAGTCACTAGATATCCGTTGGTATGACCTATCAAAAGGAGAGAAAAATTTACTAACATTATTATTATTAGCATTTTCTAATAAAGATAAAGATACTATTTTTCTTTTAGATGAACCTGACCTATCAATGCATATAGGTTGGCAAAAGAAGTTAATTAAAACTTTAATTAATTTAGCACCTAATTCAAAGTTTATTATAGCTACTCATTCTCCAGCGATGATAACTAATATTCCAAATCAAAAAATTCTTAATTTGAACAAAATTTAATGGGTTATCATGACTAATACAAATTTAGAGCTCAATGAGGCAACTATTGGGTTTGAATTAAGTGATGAATATTTTTCTAATGAAAAATATTTTAGTCACCAAGAGGTTGAAACTGTTAAAGTTTGGGTGGAATCAGAGAACGATAAAAATTTATGGATTTCTGTTTTACCTAACTCTGAAAAATGGTGTTTTGATGTTACTACTACAGAGCTTTTCAATCACGATCAAAAAATGGCAACAGGTTGTGACCGAATTAAAAGGCTTATAGAGATCGGTCAAATTAAACTAGGTAAAAATTCTATTGCTTGCATTGATAGTGATTTTTCTAGAGGCATAAGTTATTTATTAATGAATGATTCAGTAATTGAGAATGATTTTTGGTATACAACGATTGTTCATTCAAAAGAAAATATTATTTATAGTATTGAAAATATTAAAATATCGCTATCTAAATGTTTGAAAATTCATTTTCCTAGAATTTCAACATTTGTAGAGGATCTTGTAACAAAGATATCAAGACTACTATTTAAACCATTTCTTCTAAATTTAATTTGTTACGAAGAAGGAATTATTGATAAAAAAAATTTTGACAATAATATTTCTGAAATTTCAAAAACATTAAAGAACATCCATATGATATCCAATAATGATTCTAACTTTAAGGATATTAATGCTTTCTTTGATCATATTTTAAGCAACAAAATCTGGGAAAAAATTACTGAAGACTTGAATTGTTTTTTTTCTAATATATTGGGTGATGATAATGATTTATATTTAAGATTAGATAAAACCATTAATCATTTAAAAGAAAATAATATATATGATGATAATATTTATTTATTCTTTAGAGGACATGACATTGAAGAAATATTTTGCTCAATTTTTCAAAAAATTATTGATGTTAAGAAGAGGGGAGAATATTTTGATGTTGAAGAGTCTGCAAGAAAAATTGGGGAAGATTTAAAAATTACAAAAAAAAGAAAAGAGCAAATAAGTAATAGTTTTTTTAAGTTTAAATCTACTATTAATTTATTCCCTTTAAATGACTTTGAAAAAATAGTTTTTTTTAATAAAACTTATTATCGACTACAAAATGAATATGTTTAAAAAAAGCCCCTAGAGGGCTTTTTTTAAACATATATGAATTTAGTCAAAATTTTACGATTATGTAAAGATTTTAATTGTCTAGAAGCGATATATACTCCATTTTTTTTATTGATATATATAATTTTTTTCATTTTTTCTCTCTTTAAATTAGTTTTTTCAATACATACCATATTTCTAACATGAGTTTCAATATTTATATATTCTTTTATAGAGGTATTACAAAATTAATATAATTTGCCTTATACAAAACTAGAAACTCTTACCCTGTAAAGCTTTCATAGCTCTCCACTTCATCATTAACACCGCATCTTCCTCCTCAAAGGTCGACTCTCCAGAAGCAATCCGTTCAATCATCGCATCAACATCCGCTTGACTGGCATCAATGACATGCTGCTCAAACTCATGCTCCACAATCCCCTGCGTTGCCTTAAAAGCAGCTCGAATTCGCTCTGCATCTACGTTCTTTTTCATACTTGGCCACGCTGCTCTGATTTATAACTTGGATGATCTTTCAGATAGGCAATAAAACTGTCTAAACATTTGCTATCCAGTCTCGATTCTTCAGGACGATCCACATGCTGCAATAGGTTCTGACCTAAAAAAAACTGCTCAAACTGTGCCTTAAAATACTCTGGAATATCAGACACCAAAACATAGCTATCATCTGATTTCAGTTGATGCCGTGGGATCTGAATCAACTCCAGTAAATGTTTCTTCCACAATAGACTGGCGCGAAGCTGATCATTCACTGGATGATGGGGATCATGTGCAGCAGCACGTTGATCGTCAAATAAACCCTCAAGAATTTGTTTTCCAGTCTTCATACGACCTCCAAAAGCTTTATTTAAAACCTCACAATATCCCTAGAACCATGATGGCGT
>NZ_KB894392.1 GCF_000374425.1 Acinetobacter tjernbergiae DSM 14971 = CIP 107465
GAAAGCATAGCATCATTGACAAAAAACTCACTGGAGACTCTCCAGTGAGTTTTTTTGTACAACGAAAACGGCAAATAACATAATGCGGATATTATGCGTAATCTCAGAAATCTATAATCAAACCACCAACACTATTAGTATGAAAAATTCTTGTATGTCTTGTTCTATCTGAAAACATTATAGAACGTCCGCAGTAAGAACATTGAACCCATTTTCGACTGTAATCTAGTAAAAACTCGTAGACTACGCCTTGCGACCCCTGCGCACAGCTTCGGGGACTCGCAATTCCCCTGAACGATTTTTTTTGGTTACTTCTGACATAGAACATATTAATGAATACCAGTAATCAGAGGGAAGAATTTGTTGTTTCTGCAGTTTGTGACGTTTCAGTCGTGTACTGGGTGTAATTCACTGCTGATAAACGTTGCTGTCTAAATGTGTCTGATGTAGCACGTAATTTTGCAGGATGATCAGCATAGTCGAGACATTCTTGTACACTGATCTGAACGAGATCTCCGAAGCCGTTATATGCTCGGCATGAGTCACTCGATGCAAAAACAGATGCAACACGCTGTTTTTCATCATCAATTAAAACTTGTTCTTTTTGTTGTGTGTCCTCATTCGGTTTTTTTCCCTCTTTTTCGTCTTTTAGTTGCTGCAATGTTGGAGAAAGCGTTTGTTCTTGCGTCTCAGATGCTTGTAGCGGTGTTTCTTTTTGATAATGTGACTTGTAGTATGTGTAACCCGAATATGAAAAAAGAGCGATCGGAAGTAGAACAACGCCAACGTAATAAAGCGGAATACGAGCTTTATGTGTGTGTACAGTCGCTGAATCGTATAAATCGTAAAAATGTTTTGGAAACTTAAAAGTTGTTTTTTCTTCTGCATAACGTTGAACAGATCGAGTTGTCGGATTAGTTTGTCCAGATCGCCACATATAAAGCGTTGAACGTTGTAATCCGAAAGCTCTATGTAAATGCCAGTGAATACCACATAAACCCACTGTGACACTCTCAATAAATTGTACTTGTTGAGTGATCAGGTAAATGTCAAAACCAAAATGACGATGCATTCGCAAAGCTCTAGCTTGGTCTCTGACTTCTTTTTGTTTGAGCCTATCAACTTGTCCATTTTCTTTATATTGCGTGTCTTCTGCATCGAATGCAGGATGTTCATGTGCTTCATCGTAAAAGACAGCGATTGGCTTATGTGAGAACTCAGGTTGCAATCTTTTAAAATGATCTAAATCTCTCCAGTCTGTATTTGTTTCAATCGCAAATACACCAGGAATCTTTAGCCCTGCAATGTTTGAAAAAACTACATGACCCTTATTCAAATGCTCATATATTTTCTGAATGGCAAATAGTGTTTTGCCTGAGCCGGGCGTCGCAGTAATAAGATGCAGCATATCAAGCAGACTTACCGACAAAGAGCTTCATTGCGATAATGAAAGTAGCAGCAGAAAGCGCACATAGAACAATTGAAAGATATGTATCGAAACCTGCTAATCCGAGCAACTGGAGGAATGAGGCAGGTAAACGTGAGGTTTGTTGTATGATCGAATTTATGAATAAATCCATATATTGCTGAATTTTTGTATATGAATAAACCGATATTCCTGCACCCGCAAGGATGCGAAATAAAAATGATGAAGCAAAACTACCAAGAATGGCTAAAATGATCTGAGGCATATTATTTTCTCGCAGCACCAATAATAATGAAAGCACCGCTTAAATATCCGAAAGCATTCATTAATGGATTTATGTAGTCAGTTAAGAAACCGCAAAGCTTTGAATATGAGAACTTATATGTGTGATTCATCACTGTTACTGATGAATCAACAGGACAAGTTTTGGACCATGAAATTTTATTCTCATCAATTTCGGGCAAATTCACTTCATTAACTTGAAGCTTGAAATCGTCAGCATTCGGTAGGTTGTAGTCTTGACATAAAAAGTCTTTTTTAGGGTCACAAGTTCCGTTGCCATTGCCATCACCATCCCCATCACCGTCTCCAGTAGGTTCGCTTGCACCGCCATCATTGTTGTTATTACCGCCACGACAGACTTTAGTACCATCGGCTGTGGTTGTAAGAACTGTATTTAAAGGACAATTGTTATTAGCATCAGGACGTTGATTATTCGGAACACAAACAGACGTACCCTCATAGGTCTGCTTAATGTAGCCATCAGGGCAATTTTTGTCGGGGTCAGGCGGTACTTCTTTAGTGACACATTTTAATGTTGAACCGATGATGACTTGTATTTTACCGCTTTCACAATTGCCGTCCTTGTCAGGGTCTTTAGGCTTGTCAGGTTGATTATCCATACACTTGTATGGTTCTGAGACAGTCGGCTTGCAGTTGTCTTTATCGTTTGTATCTTTCTTAACACAAACTTTTTTGCCGTTGAAAGTGCCCGAAGTGTAGCCACTGGGGCAACCGTCAGGCGGTGCGTCACAATAATCTTTGTCTACATATTTACCAGTTTTGTCATCTTTCTTCTTGCAAGAATTAAGTGGAGGTTGTGGTTCCTCAACTGGTGTATCGAGTGGGCATTTAGATTCACGTGATGTTGCATTACCTGTAAAAACAGTCGTTATATGTCCGTCTGTTCGGACTTCCTGACCAATAATCGGGTCTTTAAATTCGAACAAACATTTATTAATACAAATCTCAGACGACATGCTAAAAAGTTCGCCATTTCTTCTAAAAAATGCACTAGTTGAAGTGCCCTCAAGTGGGCAACCACTATCCTTACACGGGGGTAATGTAAAATCAGGATTTGAGATACGAACAGGATTTACATAAGTAATTTCTACATCTAAGGTATTGTGTTTTGCATAACAAGTACCAGTTGATGCTGTCTTAAGCTCTGATCGCGTAAACTTATAATTTTGTTGATAAGATGTAGGTAGAGTAGAAAATGCTTGAGTACATGCAGACTCTAAAGAATTTGCTATGATTGACGAAGCTTGCCAAACGTACTGGGGTTCGTCAGGCTCTTTACACTGTTTTGCAGCAGTACCAGCATGAACTATTTGAATAACATAACATAAACAGCTAAACAAAAAGATACGAGAATAAACCAATTTATCGCCCCTTCTAATTCCATAAAAAAAACCTCAAATCATCAGAGGCGATAAACGCCTATTTATTTGCCCAATACTCGACGTATTACAGCGAAACCAAAAATACCGAATGCAATACCAAGGACAAATGTCCCAGTAGATTCTGAGTTGGCACTAGCATTAGAGCCTGAAATTAACGTTGCAACATCAAAAGCGTTTGCTGTAGATGTCAGTAAGAATGAAGCGAATAACGCTGTTACGAGTAAATAAAACTTCTTGCCCATAGGTCATCTCCTTAAAAGGCGTTTAACTTGAACAACAGAATATGCGGTAAGCATGAGTGTGAAGAAAAATAACATTAGCTCATCGCGTTGGTCTGCTGTCAGTGATAAAACGGATTGAAATTCAACCCATTGCATACACGTCTGTAAGCCGAGTTCGTCAGGACTAGTCAGTAATTTACAGACGTACATTCTTTAAATTCCTAGTTATATACACCGAGCAGATAAAGCACGATGAATAAAAGAAAAGCAAAAATACAAGACTGGAAAAAGTTCATTTTCTACCCCTTGCATTGATAATAGTGGACACAATAAACAGCATGAGATTCGAACGATTTACCGCACTTCTTGCATCTATACTGAAATTGTGCCATAGTTATAATTACCGTAAGTTATTGATTTTTAACATATTATACATTATACGTAATTATTACAATGTAAGCCTTTGATATACAAAGGCTTTTTATTTAAGTTGTTCTGCTTGGTTGCGGTAATTTGACATCAAC
>NZ_KB894393.1 GCF_000374425.1 Acinetobacter tjernbergiae DSM 14971 = CIP 107465
TTATGCGAAATCATTTATAAAAAGTTTTTATTTTTCAATTGTTTAAAAAACTAGTCATGACTAAAAAATCGTTAGAAAGCCGACTTAGACACATGTCGGCTTTTTTATGAGCAGTTTTGATAGTTTTTGCCAATAAATCTGACTAAAAATTACGCTTTTCAGCTTGAGTGATACAATTTTGTGATACATTATTGTATATACAAATTTGAATGTTTTTTATGGAACAGTATTTCGAATGGGATGAGGCAAAGAATCGAAAGAATCAGAAAAAGCACGATGTCTCTTTCGAAACAGCAAGCCTTGTTTTTGATGATCCATTAAGGATCTCAATCCAAGACAGACATACCGATGGTGAAGAACGTTGGCAAACCATTGGAAAAGTAAAAGGCGTACTAATGCTCTTAGTAGCTCACACCATCTTTGATGAAGATGACTGTGAAATCATACGAATCATTAGTGCAAGGCAAGTCACCAAAGCGGAGCGAGATAGATATGAGCATGGTTAGATACTCACGCAAAGAACTGAATGAAAAATTCAGCGACAAGCAAGATGCTGAAATTCAACGCTTGCTTGCTAAGGGAACGGTTCCTGACGATCAGCTAGATCTCTCAGATATGCCTGAAATTACCGACTGGAGCAATGCTGTACGCCATAATCGATTCTATCGCCCAGTGAAGCAACAGACTTCCATTCGTTTAGATGCTGATGTACTTGCATGGTTTAAAGCTCAAGGCAAAGGCTATCAAACACGAATGAATGAAATTTTGCGGGATGCTATGCTCAAAGAATTAAAAAATCATCAGTAAAAATGGGAGCTTAAGCTCCCATTTTTGACTTCGCATAAGAGATTTTATGTTAAATAAAAAAGACACCTTAAAAGTGTCTTTTTAAATAGTTTTATTTTTTAAAGATTTCAGTCATCCAATCCAACCAATTTTTGTAATTTTGATGATTCTCATCTATTAAGCCTTCTTGAAATAGATTGTATAAGCCACGATCAGGCTTTTTCTGCCATGCTAACCAAGTATTAGCAATAGCTTTTGCCTCATGAATTTTTGAAAATCTAGGAGAAGGCATTGTAGTTACTATTTGTGTAACATTATTTAAAAATTTTTGTTCATTAGGATGGCAAATACTTAACATCCAATCTTCTAACATCCCTTCATCTAAATTATTAGGCATAACCCATACACCTAAATTAGGTAAACCATTTTCACCTTCAAAATATATACCTGAATTAGAAAACTTTTTATAGTGGGTTGAATAACCATAATCCTTTATTTTTTTATGGATCTGAAGAAGAGTATTTTCTATTCCACCACCATCTTTTGCATAGTCTGAATCAATAATTATTCCTAATTTCTCTATATAAGAACTCTGCAACTGCTTAATGGCGATCTGTAGGATATTTAAGACACCTTGTTTTGTATCTTTTCCTCCAAAAAAAGAAGGAGTATCAACGGTAACTTCTACATCAAATTCATGTTTAGAACATAATTTTTCAAATAAATAAGCATCAGATGGGCCTTCAACAATCAATTTACTCTTTTGCATTATCTAACTTCTACATGGGATTGCGATAAAATTTTTAGGTCATCTTCTGTGAAGATTGTAGCTGTTGTTTTATCCTTCATCGGACCTCTTGTAGGTTTTCCTATACGGAAAAGGCAACCTTCAATATCAGTTCTTTCTAATGCCACTTGAGTGAAACTCTCTATACAATCCCAACTATGTGTAGTCGCAAAAACTTGAATATTCAAAGATTTTGACAACTCAAAAACAGTTTCCCAAGCCTGTTTTTGGACACCAAAATGTAGACCATTTTCAAACTCATCAATAAATAAAAAACCATCTTTTGCTTCATATAAGCGTAAAGAGAGTTGAAATAATCGAATGATCCCATCTCCCATACTTTTTAAGGGGATAGGGAAATCAACACCCTCAATACGTACTAGAGGAATACGACGCTCTTTTTCTCTTGTATATAGACTTGAGCGTCCCCAATCTTGAGCATTAACAAAGTTAATTGCTTGAATTTTAGGTTCGATAATCTGAAGTGCCTTCAATACCTCTGAAGCATAATCTCTTAGCCCCACTTTATCCCAAGCATCTCCAAGTTCATCATTTGAAATGAATGATGTCGTAATATCACTATAGGATTTGATATTCATTTTTGTTTTACGATTTCTATTGCGATATATACGATCTGCCAAATTATCTAAAATGATCCTCTTAGTTTTTTTATTTTGAGTAATTTTAAAAGTATTCACGACATTTGAATCTTCTTCAAAACGGCCTTCATTCTGATCATCTATATCTTGATACGATACTTGATAAGCTAAGAATCCTCCACTTTCCTTGTCTACAGGTAAATGTAATTCAACTGCTTTACTTGCTTCAATTGATAATCTAGTTTCTGGGTCATTAAGTTCACCAATTATAATTTTATGATTTTCTTTGAATCTTCTTCCATAAAATAAGCTCTCATAAGGGGATACTGAACTATCTTCTTCTAGAATATAGAACTCATCATGTTCATCAATAATGTCGACTAACGTACCTTCGTCAGAAAAGCTTGCATATAATTTTAAAGCGTCTAGAACTGAACTTTTTCCGGAGTTATTTCTTCCGACGATTAGATTAATCTGTCCTAACTGAGGAACCTCTAACTTTTCTAGCGATCTAAAATTTTCAATAAGAAGAGAATTTAACATGAAGTCCTTTGTAGTTTTGAGAACATACCTAATTGTTCAATTGTATATAGAAAAAAGATTTTGAGTTACAACCTTAGACATTATTTATTTCATAATGTGTTTAATGGATAAAGATACCTTAATTAGATTTTCTAAAATTAACATAATACGCCTTATACGAAGCTATGAACCCTTATCCTGTAAGGCTTTCATAGCTCTCCACTTCATCATTAACACCTCATCTTCCTCCTCAAAACTCGACTCTCCAGAAGCAATTCGTTCAATCATCGCATCAACATCCGCTTGACTGGCATCAATTACATGCTGCTCAAATGAATGCTCCACAATCCCTTGCGTTGCCTTAAATGCTGCTCGAATTCGCTCTGCATCTACTGGATTTTTCATGCTTGGCCACACTGCTCTGATTTATAACTTGGATGATCTTTCAGATACCCTCCAGAATCACGGTTTTCATCGGTGCATGCATTTCCAAAGCCTGATTAATCAGCTGCTCAGTTTTTTCTCGAAAGGCTTTGACCTGATCACGGCCAAAGCCCAACGCATCAGCCGTTAATTTCTGTGCGCCACCCTTAGTGGGATTCTTTGGACGATACTGCTTAAAAAACTGCTCTGGTGGTCGTTCAATCCCATCGGCCATACTCCGTTCAGAATACATCAGATGCAAATGCGGTTGATCTTCACCTGTCAGCTCACTCGGATGATTATGCACCGCTGCGGTATAAGGGAACTGATACTGATCAGCAAATTCCTGAATAAA
>NZ_KB894394.1 GCF_000374425.1 Acinetobacter tjernbergiae DSM 14971 = CIP 107465
ATTTAACATAATGGCGCTTATGCGAAATCACCTCTAAAAAGTTATTGTTTTTCAAATATTTAAAAAATTAGTCATGACTAAAAAATAGGTGAAAAGCCGACTCGGAAACAAGTCGGATGCTTTTTAAGCATTTTTGTCACTTTTAGCCAATAAAATCGGTTAAAAAATACTCAAAATTTCAATTTTTCCTGATTTCTTAAGGCTTCTCTGATGCTATTTTATCCCCATTTCCTGCGGACAAATATCGGGATAATTTCCCAAATCAACTGTAAATTAGAGTACAAAAAACTGTATAGAGGATTTGGAACAATAAAAAAGTGACCTTCTAAAGGTATTTTACAATTGGATTCCATTATTTATTAGGTTTCAAAAAATGTTTGAGTTCGATCCAATGCTAGAAGAAATTAATGCATTTTTAGCTCTAAGAGGTTATCCACCTTTTTCTCATATAAACCAATTCACATCCGAACAATGGTTTGATTTTTCACAAATTGCAATGTACCAGTATCGCAACATAGCTCTATCCCATATTTTCAGGCAATTAGGTATACAAACATCACCGAAGATTAATATAGTTAGATAGAAAAAAAAGGAGCTTTAAGCTCCTTTTTTTGACTTATTCTAAGAGATTTTGTGTTAAATACGTCACAAATTGACGCATTTTAATTTTAAAATATTTATTAAAATCATAATCTTATTTATTGTATTATAACTTTGGTTTTGTGAAAAAAACTTTTCCTATGTGCATTTTGTAAAAGATCATTTAAAATAAGGAATACATGGTTGCAACTATTTTTTAGTTGCTAATAAAATTTTATTAAGGCATTATAATTATGAGCCAAAGCGATAAGCTAGAACAAAAACTACGAGCTAAACCAAAGCCCGTTAGCTTTCCTTGGGACGACTTAGTTACCTTGATGAAACAGTATGGTTTCACCGTATTAACACGCAAAGCAAAAGGATCTCACTTTACTTTTTATCATCCAGAAACTGGACTAAAGGTAAAGTTATCAAGATCTCATCCTGATGACGTGTTAAAGGGCTATCAAATTGCCAATGCAATTGAAGCGATAGATCAAGTTAAACGTGATAAAGAAAGCTCCTAATTCATTGGAATAATGAATCAGAAGCTTTTTTTATACTTAATAATTACCTTTCTAAAGGAAAATTAAGATGAAGAACTTAGGTCCATATAAAGGTTATATAGGATCCTTAGAGTTTGATTCTAACGATAAAATTCTACATGGTAAGATCCTATTTATTAGAGATATCATTACTTATGAAGCTGATAGCGCTAATGATATCGAAGATGCCTTTCATGAAGCTGTAGATGAGTATCTTGAAGATTGTAAATTCTTGGGTGTTGATCCAGATAAATCTTTAAGTGGAACCTTTAATGTCCGAGTATCTCCTGAACTACATAAAGAGATCTCTAAAAAGTCTACTTTACTCGATATTTCCTTGAACCAATATGTTACTCAAGCTCTTGAGTATTATGTGCATCATGGTGAAGAAATTCATTCATCAATTCAAAATCTTAACTCTTCTATTGATGAGTTAAATGATTGTGTCATCACCATTGCTTATCAGACAGATCGAAAGCAAAGTTCGACTGCTGAGAAGTTTGATACACATGGTTTTATTGTTAATGCTTTATCTTAAAATATAAGTAAATATTATGAGTAAAAAACAAATTAGTATTTCTATAGAGGAAATGACAAAAATTCTTCTTAAAGAAAATGGCATTTCCGAAGGAAAATATATTTTAGGCTTAGATATTGATGTGGTGGCAGGTCATATGGCTTCACCTAAAACAGATGCTAGGCCTAGTGTTTTAGTTGGAATCGAAAATTTCAAACTAATTGAAGTAGATGATTCTGTGGCTAATGCAGTAGATGCATCAACCATCTGATTATTTTGAAAAGCAAAAGGCCTAGCTACATGCTAGGCCTTTTGCTTTTCAAAATTATTCGTATAAGAGATTTTATGTTAAATCATAATCCTAATGTATTGGTGTAATAAAATCTTATAGTTAATAATTATCTAATAAATCAATTAGATGTGCTTTTATGTTAGTCCACTCACTTTTGATAATACTGTACATTACGGTATCTCGAGTTGTACCATCTTTACGTAAAGCATGCCCTCTAATTATCCCATCCTTTTTTGCACCCAATCTTTCAATTGCTCGCTGACTTTTAATATTAAAAATATCAGTGCGAAGTCCAACCGTCTCAGTATTTAACTGTTCAAAAGCAAATTGTAGTAATAGCAACTTACATGTCGTATTGACATGCGTACGCTGCACTGATTTTGCATACCAGGTATAACCTATTTCTAAGCGTTTCACGTTCAAAAGAACATCATGATAACTAGTTGTACCTAGAACTTTCCCACAGCTTTCTTCAATGACAACAAATGGATAACGTGTACCTTCCTGTTTTTGTATTAGAGCTGTTTCAATATATTGATGAACCTCAGAATAATGTGGTGTTGATGTCACTCTTAATTTCCATAGCTGACCATCTTTACATGCTTCCATAAGCCCACTTTCATGTTCAAAAGATAAGGGAATTAAACGGATATTACTTTTATTCAAAACAACATGATCAAATAATTCTAATTCTTTCACAATACTTTTCCTTTACGACATTTGAGCTGAATACAAGTGGTTCTATTGAGTTAATAATTTCTAAAATTAACATAATACAGCTTATGCGAAGCTATGAGTCCTTATCCTGTAAGGCATTCATAGCTCGCCACTTCATCATTAACACCGCATCTTCCTCCTCAAAACTCGACTCACCTGAAGCAATCCGTTCAATCATCGCATCAACATCGTCTTGACTGGCATCAATCACATGCTGCTCAAATGAATGCTCCACAATCCCTTGCGTTGCCTTAAAAGCAGCTCGAATTCGATCTGCATCTACTGGATTTTTCATACTTGGCCACGCTGCTCTGATTTATAACTTGGATGATCTTTCAGATAGGCAATAAAACTGTCCAAACGTTTGCTATCCAATCGTGATTCTTCAGGATGATCCACATGCTGTAACGGGTTTTGGCCTAAAAGAAACTGCTCAAACTGTGCCTTAAAATACTCAGGAATATCAGACACCAAAACATAGCTATCATCTGATTTCAGTTGATGCCGTGGGATCTGAATCAACTCAAGTAAATGTTTCTTCCACAATAGACTGGCCCGAAGCTGATCATTCACTGGATGATGGGGATCGTGTGCAGCTGCACGTTGATCTTCAAATAAACCCTCAAGAATTTGTTTTCCAGTCTTCATACGACCTCCAAAAGCTTTATTTAAAACCTCACAATATCCCTAGAACCATGATGGCGT
>NZ_KB894395.1 GCF_000374425.1 Acinetobacter tjernbergiae DSM 14971 = CIP 107465
CCATTATGTTAAATAGGGAATCTTACAAGCTTTTAGATAATTTATGATTGGTTATTTTTTGATCTAAAAAAGTTATTTTTTAGGGAATAGTGATCTTTTAAATATAGATATATTTATATCACCAAGTTAATTAAATGAAAGGACAATGCTATGGGTAAGTTAGTAAATGGACCAAGTACAACCGGTAATCCATCTGGTGGCGGTCGCGGAAATAATCCTCCTAAAGGTAAGTAATTTTTAAGTATCTAGAGCTTGTTTAATCCATAGCTGGTTGAGCAAGCTCTTTTAAATCACTAGGCCATTGGCTTGACTCTGAATAAGAGATTCTATTTTTATAATAATCAGAAAACAGCTCCCAAAACTCATAATAGATCCCATGCATAAAGGCCTCATTTTTAGGTCTAGACTCACAGTCATTCTGGAAAAATCTATATATAAACCATATTAAAAACATATGGTTATAAGACTTGTATTCAGCTTTCACATCTAGCAAAATATTTATTGTTTCTTGAGTAATCTCTTTTGAAACAGCAGTTTGAATATCATTGCGTTCAGTTTTTTCTGAAAGCAACCAGATGAAATCTGTATAGCTAATAGGAAAGCCTTCATTAGCTTTTCTTATAAAGTTGTCTTTTTTATCAGTGTAATTTAGTAAATAGTTTGAAAAATTTAAACCACGGCAAGTAGAGGGCTTTTTATCATCTAGCTTTAAAGCGGCAAATGTTGCCATTAGAGTCAATAAGCTACGACTAGGATTAGTCCATAAAGCCTTATGTTTACTAGTTTTAGTAAACTTACCATCCTTGCACTGAAAGTTTTTTGGGTTCAATTTTTTTTGGAATAGCCAGCCCAAACATATTGGCTCAATATCATTAAAGAGCAAACGATGAGTTAATAGATCTAAATGAGAAAGAATAGAATAAAGATTTAAGGTAAATACAGTTTGTGAAAGGATATCGGAATTATTGAGACTAATAGCTTCTTTCCAAAAATCATCTAAAGTTTGATCTTGAATTTTTAAGGGACCAAAACTAGTCAAAAAATGCTTTAACTGATTAAAGTTATGCTCATTTAAATCATTATTAACGTTATCAACTAACTGGATATGATCCCAAAACAATGAAAACTCAGCGTCTTTAGGGAAGCGGATTATTCTAAAGAACTCAGTAAAGTTGTTTTCATTTTTAAATATCTTTTCCATATCACTATGTAATATCCTGAAATTATTTAATAATCTGTCAGTTGTCTTTAATACCGCATTCTTTTGTTTTTGGGTTAATTCACTAAAATCAATATTCCCTAAATGTGTAATTCTTTTGGTTTCATTTCTTATGTGAGCTGCCTGATGTTTATCTATGTTAAAAATGATTTGGTTTAGAAAAGTTTGGGTCAAAGTCATTTAATTATCTACTCTATTAGTTCAGTCTTAGCTGATTTAATAATAATACGCCTTATGCGAAACACTTTAACTTTTCCTTTCGCATCAATATCTTAAAGTAAGGCGTTCTAGAGTTCAGCGCACTGGAGCGGCTTTTTCGTGACTATTCACGTTCCACGTCTATTCCATGATCATTTTTCTGTATTTTTATTCATCTAGATTAAACAATCTTGATTAATCATAGGGTCTAAAAAAACGACTCCAAAACCCTCTTTTCTCAGGCTCTGGTTCAATGTGTTCAGGCACAGGTATGCGCTTATTTTCAGTTTCAACTGGAGTAGTCAATTCATCAGCTTTCAGCTCAGGTTCTTTCTGAGGATCTGTTGCTATATTTTGCTCATGTTTTTGATCGATAAACGTAGTTATATTAGCTTTTGGGGCTTCTAGTAGACGTTGCATCGTCTCAATTTGATTCTGATAAAAAGATTCACGTTCTTTAGCATCTTCAAGTTGATTTTTTAACATGTCTATTTGTTGTCTAAGCAGTAAATTTTCTGTCGAATTTTGACTGTCTACTTTTACAGGTTCTTTTACACTTTGTTTTTTAGATGGTTCACCGAACACACGGATTGCTTCAGATAAATCAATTTTATTATCTGAATTTTTGCTTAATATTCCTTTATTTATATGATTATAAATAGTTTGTCTATTTATGCTATATAACTTAGATAACTCAACAACAGAAAGACTTTTCATTGTGTAAAACTATGCCTAATCTTGTAAAAATAATATGTCTAATAGGCTGTCTATTAGACAACCTTTATAGACTAAACTTTTAAATCTAAATTGTCTAAATAATCTGAATATTTGTCTAAATTTACAGGGTCTTTTAATAGTTGTTTAATCCTTTTGGCAAAGTTTTCATAGCTTTCACCAGCTTCACTAAATTGGCTAGAAAAAGCAGAGTCATAAGCCAACTTATTTGCAAATAAATCTAGTTGTTTCTCTGTTAGGTTAGCTTTTTTAGGCTTAACTTTTTTACGTTCCTGTTTTTGTTTGAATGTGAAGGAGAAACCAGAAATTGTTCTGCCAGTTTTATGTTGTTGATAGTTAGCAGTTATATCTGTTAGTTCATTAACTTGTTTCAAGGCAAAATCTAGGACATAGGTTTTAAAATTACTCATAGTCTTGTATTGAGTAGCTTCAACGCCTAGTTGTTGTCTAAAGGTTGATAGATTAAAAACTGGTGTTTGGCCACTAGATCTCCATTGGATTAGTAGCTCATATAAGCGAATGGCGTATGTACTTGTTAATTTGGAAACTTGTTGTATTTCATATTTAGTAAAATTTTCTTCTAATCTGGTAATTAGAGGAACAATATCTTGAGTGAAACGTAAGAATACAACTCCTGATTGATGTTCATAACCAATTTTATCCACCCATCTACAATGGAAACTTCTGTCTTTACCTGTTTTTGGATTTATATCGTGATACGTAACATAACGATCAAATAAGCTTCTCGAGGCATCCCTAAGAACGGTATATGCAGTATGTTTTTCAACATTAAAAGTATTTATGTAGCTACTAGCATGAACTTCCAACAAGCTATTTTCCGTGATGCCTTGACCCGTTTCTCTTGCTTCAGCTATTGCCAAAAGAATAAGACGTTGCTCAACAGTATCTAATGTATAACTTGCTTGAATCAGAGCATTATCTTTTACAACTAACTCGGCCATTTTTTTAATATAAATCAAATTTAACTAGGTCATACCATAAACTATTTTAACTAGGTTGTAAAACGACCTATTAATTAGGTCGATAAACCTAGTTTTATGGGTCGATAAACCTAGTTTTAT
>NZ_KB894396.1 GCF_000374425.1 Acinetobacter tjernbergiae DSM 14971 = CIP 107465
CGCCATTATGTTAAATGGAGGTTAGATTGGTGGAAAACTCCAGTTTTTGAAACTTCAAATAGAAGCTCTTTCGTTCAATTAGTAATTGTAATTTCTATATAAATTTATATTCTATTGAATAATTATTTCATAAATTCTCCTATCATATTTGGCTGCATATGTAGCTACTTCTTGATTAATCTTTTTATGACTTTTATCTACATATGAAAAGATTATTGAATCCTCATTATGCTGCTCATAGTTGATGGCGTATTTATATTCCGAATAAGGATAAAGAGTACCTAAGCTATAAGTTTTTTGAGCACTGATATAAGTTATTTTAAGATCTGTGATTGGGGCATTGGTCCAATTTTTAATAGAAATATATCCATTCTTTTCTAATGGTTGGCATCCTATAATTAAAACTAATGCAAGACAGTAAAATAGGCTATTCTTCATTTTGGTAGTTCTGTTCAATTGGTCTTATGAGTCGACTAATAACTATAACTTTTGAGGTATCACAGCTAGGATCTACTTCAGTTATCCAAGAATAATTATTTTTTTCTAGAGGATAGGATTCTCCGCCTCCATATGCTGCTTTATCACCTAAAAAATAAGTATCCGAATCTACTTTTAGGCTCTTAGTTTCCATATCCCAATCTAGAGTTTTTGTAGCAAAAATTGGCAGAACTTTAGATCCATCAGCATGTTCTAGGTATAGGCATTTACCTTCCCTAATAAGCTTAGCCTCACTATAACTTGCATTATCTGCTCCCCCCGTATATTGAATACGTGGAACAACTATATTTGATTCAATTTTTTCTGTAACTGGACTACAGGCTGCAAGTAAACTTAATAAAATAAATTCTAATTTTTTCATATTAAAGGAATTTTTTGATAAAATAATAATAGAGAAATTAAAGCAAATTATTCCAAAAGGCTCTGATTAAAAATTGTTAAAATTAATAGATATATGAGATAAAATTATGAAAAAATTTTTATATTTTAATTTCTTAGCAATTATTTTGACCTACGTATCTTTGCTTTATCAAAAAAATATATTAGTTGACCGCATAGTTGTAGATAAGCTTGGAGAAGTTGAAGTCATAGCTGGGGGATTTCCTCTACAGTTCCTTATAGATGGTGAAACCTCTCCAGTCGGAAGTATAAGTATCAATCCTTTATTTATTTTCATCGGCATGGATCAATTTGTTTTTCTCAATTTTTTTATTGATTATTTATTTTGGATAAGTATTTTATTTGCTTTTTCTATGATTGTGAAAAAGTACAGAATTGTATAGATCTCCTAAAATTAACATAATACGCCTTATACGAAATACTGTTTTTTATTCGATATAAATCATAAACTTATACTAAGACGTTCCAGGGTTCAGCGCACTGGAACGGCTTTTTTGTGACTATTCACGTTCCACGCCTATTCTTTGATCAATGTTTCACGGTTTTAATTAAATAAACTGAATAATTCAATCTGCACGATTTAAGCGATTATCTTGAATAAGATCATCCAATTTATCTTCTAAATCTTCAATCTTATATTTGAGCGATAAAATAGAATTTTTTAAACGCTCATTTTCAGGAGCATCAGGATTTTTTAATTGATTAAAAATTTCTAATAATTCGTTGCGATTAGTGCTTAACCTTTCAATGTCACTTTCAATAGCCATTCTTGGTGTCCACAGAGCAAGTAAACTTTGCTCATAGTCTTTGAGTTCTTGATGGCTCATTGCATCTAATTCAGCTCTAGTTTTCATGGTTTAAAATCCGTCTTGCTATGAAGAGCTTTAAAAATCCGCTTTGCTGTTTCCTCTCTTACACTTTTCGGATCTCGTAAGATGCCACTAATCCAAAGGGCAAAACTAGGATAGTCCTGGAAGTTACTTAGGTCTGATAGCTCAGAAAGTTTAGATAAAATAGCACTGTACTTGTTAATTTGAGCATCAGACAGGTTGCAGAATATATCTATTGTTTTTGGATCTCGCTCAGGAGCTATTAATTTTGGCTTAGATTTTTCTTTCACAGTGAACTTAAAGCCGACAACAGAACGTCCTTTTTTAACTGGACTATAGTCAACTGTTACATCGGTAAATTCATTAATTTCATCTAATGAGCTCTTCAAAACTCTTCGTTTTAAGTTCCTCAAATCTCTATAAGATTCTGGTAAACCAAACTCTGTAAACATTTCATCTAGCGTTAATTCAAAGCCATTTTTTGCCTGATTTTTTTTCGCTAAATGGTAAAAGTCTATTGAGTAGTCTTTTTTTAATTTTAGAACTACATCTTTTTTATAACGAGTGTATGGATTGTATTTATCTAAAATTTTCAACATCACCAAAACAATAGATGTAAACCTTAAAGATATCCCTGCATCTTCATAAGTAGCATCAATTACCCAGTTAGAGTAGACCTTTTTCCCCCTATCATTAACGTATGAAAAGGACCGATCTACTAGTTTTTTTGACGCATTTTCAATTTGTTTATAAGCAGAATTGACTTTGATACCACAGTCATCAGCAAATTGTTGAGCAGATATTAAGATTTGATCTTGTTCACTTGCATCGATATTTCTAGCAATCGGAGAAGCCATAATTAAAATTCTTTTTTCATCTACAGACATGCTTTTAAAGCATTCAGTAACTTTGTTTTGAATAGCCATTGTTGTTACTGGATAAGATTTATCATAACTATTTTCTTTATTCATTCAGATATCAAACCTTATAAAAAATGAACATGATTTTTGTACCCTTATGAGAAAACAATGTACACCAATAAACATAAGGGTACAATAATTTATTTGTACCCTTTATCATGCTATTTGTACCCTTT
>NZ_KB894397.1 GCF_000374425.1 Acinetobacter tjernbergiae DSM 14971 = CIP 107465
CCATTATGTTAAATGGAGAAAATTAGAGCGTCAATCTATGACACTATCTTTAATATAATGTAATGAAAATCTTGATAATTAATTTATTATATAAATTACTACCTTATATTAAGTTTAAAAAATATGGACTTTGACAACACTACTCAATTACCAACTAAAATCTTAAACAAAATTTCAGAAGTTGTTTCTGTAGATCCTAATGATATTGTTAAGGATGCCAAGTCTAAAGGCTTGCCAGTTTCAAAAATTGAGCATTTCACAACGGAAATTATTGTAAAAAACTATAGAAGAATTGAAGATCTTTCTGATTCCTATGGCAACTATGCAGCAAGAAATAGTGCTGTAACTGGATTAGCCTCTGGAATTGGTGGTATGGCAACAATGGTGACTATTGGTGGTGTTGATATTCTGAATATGGCAGCGCAGTTGTATAGGCTAACTCAACGTGTAGCATATTTAAATGGGTTTGACCCTAATAATCCTCATGATGCTGAATTAGCTAGAGAAATTTATTTATATTCACTTGGTTTTGATAAAGCAGCAGTTACAAGTATACAAGCCATGATGAATAGAGCTGCTCAAATTGCAGGAAAATCTGGAGCAAAATCCAATCCAGTACTAAAATTAATTATGATCGTAGCTAAATACTTAGGAAAAGATATTACTACGAAGAAAGCAGCAAAATTTATTCCTATTGTAGGTGGTATTTTGGGGGGAGGAATAAACTTCGCCTTTGCCAAATATGCATCAAGTGAGATTCAGAAGAGATATAAAGAAGAATTTTTTAGAAAAGTACAAACTGAGTCAATCAACTCTTAAGTTTAGGTGAAATGCCTCGTATTTATTAAATTTATCTAAAATTAACATAATACGCCTTATGCGAAATACTTGAACTTTTCCTTTTCGCATCAATATCTTAAAGTAAGCCGTTCCCGAGTTCAGCGCACTGGAACGGCTTTTTCGTGACTATTCACGTTCCACGCCTATTCCATGATCATTTTTATGTATTTTTATTCATCTAGATTAAACAATTTTGATTAATCATAGGGTCTAAAAAAACGACTCCAAAACCCTCTTTTCTCAGGTTCTGGTTCAATATGTTCTGGTATAGGAATTCTTGGGTTTGAAAGTTCTTGTTCTGGTTTTAACTCATTTTCGTTTGACTTAGTAGTGTTCTGCTCACGACTCGTATTTGGGTCGATAGATGGTGCTATATCAGGGTCGATAGACGTAGTGATATTAGGTTTAGGAGCTTCTAATAAGCGCTGCATAGCTTCAATCTGTTCTTGGTAGAAAGATTCTCTTTCTAATGACTGATTTTCTCTAAGTAAAGCTTGATTCAATTGTTTTTCAAGCATGTCAACTTGACGTTTTAATAAGTCAACTTCAGTCAAATTTTGACTGTTAATTGATTGACTTTGATTTACATCAATATCTTTCTTTTGTGGTTCGCCAAATACTCTTAAGGCTTCAGCGAAGTCAATTAAACCATCAGAGCCTTTTGATAAATTTCCTTTATTTATATGTGCATAGATAGCTTGTCTTGAATATCCATACAACTTAGCCAATTCTGAAACTGATAATTTTTTCATGCTGTAAACTGGGTTTATTTTTAGTTAATACTTTACTATTAAATTGACAATGTCAATTTACAAGGTTACTTAAAACCGAGAGCTGAAAGGTATGATGCATATTCTTTGATTTTTGTAGGGTTCATTAAATCATTAGATATTCTGTCTGTGAAATCATCATAACTTTCTCCTGCTTTACTATATTTTGAGGAAAAACTTGGGCTGTATGCTAATTTACTTGAGAACAATTGAATTTGTTTTGGTGTCAACTCACTTACAAGCTCAAGTTGTTCACCATTATGTTTAGTTAAGGTTTTGGCAGGTGTCTTTGATTTAAAAGAAAAACTGTAGCCTGAAATAGATCGTCCAGTTTTATGCTGTTCAGATTTCACCTTAATGTCTGTGAATGTATTTATTTGGGATATAGCTATATCTAAGACTCTTCTCTTGAAATTATCAGATCTAATATATTCATCGTCAGCAATTCCAAGCTGTTTCCGAAAGTCTGTAATCTCAAATACGGGGGTCTGGCCTGTAGTTCGCCAAGCAATTAGTAATTCATAGAGTCTAGTTGCATATCTACTTGTCAATTGACTGACTTGCTTTAACTCATAGCTTGTAAACCTTTCTTCTAACCTTGTAATTAAAGGAACTACAGCAGGTGAAAAGATAAGACTTACTGATGCTTCATTATCAATGTAACTGATTTCACTTACCCAACGGCTATGAGTAGTTTTGACATTCCCTTTATCTGTTAAAGATTGGTAAGTAAATCTTCTATCAAATAAAACTTTACTTGCTTCCTTAAGAACAGCATATGCAGTGTGTTTCTCTACTCCAAAATTTTCAATATAGCTCGAAGCATGAATTACCAATGCATCATTAGCATTGATTCCTTTACCTGTTTGTCTTGCTTCTATGATTGCTAGAAGAACTAACCTTTGTTCAACTAAGTCGAGATTATAACTAGCATTAATTAAAGCATTATCTTTGACAATTAAGTCTTTCATTATTCTTATGACTACATAGATATTTGATGTAGTAATACTACATCAAATATCTATGTAGTCAAATGGTCGATAAACGTAGTGATATAGGTCGATAAACGTAGTGATATA
>NZ_KB894398.1 GCF_000374425.1 Acinetobacter tjernbergiae DSM 14971 = CIP 107465
GTTTAAGGGGTGATAAAGATAGGTTTAAGGGGTATATGAATAGATAGATTATTGACTATTTAAAATATATAACATATAACCTAGTTAAATGAATTAATAAGCTTCATATCATGACAAATAACAATAAATTAGTTGTTAAAGATAATGCTCTTATCGATGCTTCTTTTAACTTATCACTCATAGAGCAACGTATTATGCTCTTGGCCATAGTTGGAGCTAGAGAGTTTTCTAATCTCACGCCAGATACACCAATAGAAGTGCTTGTAAGCGACTACATTCATCAATTTAAAGTGGATAGTAATAATGCCTATGGCTTGCTCAGAGAGGCAGCAAAAACACTAAAAAGAAGGGAGTTCAGTTATTTAGATAGATATAAGGGCCTAGAGGCTCTTACTACAGCAAATTGGGTAAACAAAGTGACCTATGTAGATTCTAATGGTCTTATTGTTTTATACCTTAGCAACGAAGTTATCAGCTTAATTAGCCGATTAAGCGAACAATTTACCAAATATCATATAGAGCAAGTATCTGATTTTAGAAGTAAATATAGCATAAGACTATATGAGCTATTAATTAAATGGTTGAATGTAGCAAAAACTGAGAAATATAGTATTAACGATCTTAGATCAAAGTTAGGTCTTGACGCGACTGAATATTCAACAATGTCTAACTTTAAATCCAACGTATTAGACAGAGCAGTAAGTGAAATTAATAAACACACTGATATTACCGTTGACTATGACCAATTCAAAAAAGGACGAGTTATCACTGACATTCAATTCAGAATTAAATCGAAAGTTAGGCCATCTCAACAAGAATTAACTAGAACGCCCCAAACAGCATTCCAACAAATGACAGATGCTCAAATCAATATGTTTGGCAATCAGCTTTCACGTCTACCTGAATTTTCAAACTTAGCAAATGGTAATGAAAGCTATGAGAGCCTAGCAGCGAAAATCAAAGAAATGCTAAGAGATCCAATACAGCAAAAACAGTTTTTGCCTCATCTAAAAAACTTAGGCTTTAAAGCTTGAGTGTATTGGAGAATACACATATTGTATTCTCCAATACGTTTTCAAAATACACAGCAATACACTATGAATACAGCTACAAAATACAGTGTTAGTGATGCTGCAACCCTGTATAAAAAATCTCGAGCTACGCTATATAAAGATATAAAAAACGGTGTGTTAAGCCGTGACCACGATGGCTTTATAGATTTTTCAGAACTTCTCCGTGTCTATGGAGAACCTTTTGGAGTAAAACAAGTAAAACGTATCGATACGTCCCCAATACAAAATCAAAATACATCTGAATACACTGATAAAACAGTTGTAGAACTCAAAAACCAAATTGATTTTCTAAAAAAACAGTTAGAAAAAGCCGAAGATCGTGAAGCCAAGGCAAATGCTCGTATAGATACACTGCTGACACTCATTGAAATGAAGCCCCCACAATCCAATATGACTACGTTTACCGATCAGAAATCTGCTCCAGATATAGCAACAGATCCTCGGTCAGAACCCGAGCCGAAAGATGACGGATTGACTACTCCAGTCGAAACAGAAAATAAGCGGATTCCTGTGCCTGAACACATTGAACCAGAGACTGAGAAAAGAGGGTTTTGGAGTCGTTTTTTTAGACCCTATGATTAATCAAGATTGTTTAATCTAGATGAATAAAAATATAGAGAAATAATCACGGAATAGGCGTGGAACGTGAAAGATCACGAAAAAGCCGTTCCAGTGTGCTGAACTCGGGAACGGCTTACTTTAAGATATTGATGCGAAAAGGAAAAGTTCAAGTATTTCGCATAAGGCGTATTATGTTAATTTTAGAAATTCTTAAAATAAGTACCAATTATAATTTTAAATTAAAAATATAAGTTGAAATTAAAATTATAATATTGCATTATAATCACAATAAAAAATTATAGGATTGATGATATGTCATTAGCAAAAAAATTTGACCCTCTATTCAGTAATAAAATGGCTGAATTACAACACTGTGGGTATGTTGAATTTTATAAATGGGAACTTTTAACTTGGTTTCAACGAGATAGAATAACTAATGTTATCTGGAATGAAATTTATGATCGTTGGGCGGATATCTGGGAAGATACGAGTTCTAGTGCTGAAGAAAACCAACTTTTATATAAAGACACTGGAAAATCATATGTAATTATTAATAAAAGCCACTTCACAGAAGTATTTGAACAGGAATAAAAAATATGGCTATTGCAAGTGCTGTTCATAGAGGAAGTTGGATTTATGTATACGATGAAAAAGGGCGTAAATTAGCTGCACTTGCAGGTGATGCCTTACACGGATTTACATCATCAACTGTAAGCGTCAAGAAAGGAAGTTGGATTTACGTCTATGATGAGAAAGGGAAAAAAATATCATCAATCCCAGCTAAATAATATTTAATAATAGGATGGATTGAACATCACATTTTATCATTTGCACAATATCCATTTAACATAATGG
>NZ_KB894399.1 GCF_000374425.1 Acinetobacter tjernbergiae DSM 14971 = CIP 107465
TGTTCCATTAATATTTAATGAACCAGATAGTGTTAAATCCTCTAAATTCCCAGCAACATCTAGCGTATAGCTAAATCCTGCAACAACTGTATCAATCCCCTCACCACTCTTTTCTATAATTGTATCTAAGCTATC
The DNA here is from genome assembly GCF_000374425.1 of Acinetobacter tjernbergiae DSM 14971 = CIP 107465. GTDB lineage: Bacteria > Pseudomonadota > Gammaproteobacteria > Pseudomonadales > Moraxellaceae > Acinetobacter > Acinetobacter tjernbergiae. The sequence goes on from NZ_KB894399.1 coordinate 136, forward strand.
TATATAATAAACATCATTGCCAAAACCACCAATTAATTTGTCAGAACCGATTCCACCTATTAATTTATCATTTCCAGCTTGACCTAATAATGTATCATCTCCCCAACCACCAATTAGGGTATCATCACCATTTCTTCCATCCAAATTATTATCAAACTGATTCCCGATTAAGGTATCATTAAAATCCGTACCAACAGCATTTTCAATGACAGTTGATAGATTAATTGCTAATTGGTTAACTGAAGAAATATATTGAGATTTTTCACCCAAATAACTCCAAGCACCTGAATTTAAATTTATATATGCCTTTAAACTTGAGTTGCTTGCATCAATTAAATCATTTCCACTACCATCCCAAATTAAAACGCCTGTTGTACTATCAAACTGATATGTATCATTACCACTTCTACTAGTTTGATTTATGCCATACATTGCCTGCAATGCAGCAAAGTCAAAAGGTTTATAATCACCATCAGTATAGTCAACGATGTTATATGACATTACAGTCCATTTTGTAGATTCTTCTGTTGCAGAAAACAAGTTCGCTTTAAAGCCATCAAAAGAATGCATCAATCCTAGTGCATGTCCAACTTCATGAGGAAAAACATATTTTTGCCAATTTTTTAATGGATCACTTGCATAATCTATATTAAAGAAAATATCGGACCCAATATAACTACTTGTTGGAAAGTATGCATATCCTGAAGAGTCTGATTGAACATTTCTTTGTACCGTGATTACATTCTGCTGTGATAAATTACTTGTCTCAGTAAAATTTAAACCTGTTGATCCAGACAACTGATCAAATCTAGACAAAATATAATTTTTTGCTGAATCTCCTAGAGCAGACCAAGTTGATATTTCATTAGGATTTGTTAAATAACTCGGTATAACTGTTGGAAAGGCATATTTGAAGTCTATACTTGAATTGGTTGATCCAACCAAATTTCTTATCCAATACTGGACACCAACTTCAGAATCAAAGTTTGCATTCGTGACTACAACGCCATCGGCAAATTTAATAGAAAAATTATCACGATTATTGGCTAAAAAATTTTGAATTTTTATTATGTCTGACTCACCATAATTTATATTCAACATTCCTTTGTCAAAAGAATAGTAAATTTCAGTAGATTTAATATCAGTTAATATAATTTGATTATTTCCAGAAAAATCATTTATGTAGTCAACCCCATCACCTTTACTAAAGAAAAATTTATCGTCTCCAGCCCCACCATTTAAAATATCACTACCAACCCCACCAAATAGCTTATCATTTCCACTATTCCCATTTAAAGTATCATCCCCAAGCCCACCATAAATAGTGTCATTTGATAAAAAACCAGATATGGTTTCAGAATTATTTGTACCATTAAAAACAACATTTTTATTTAATAGAAATTGATCCATTGTTAAATTAACATTGTTGTAAAATTTTAAATTTTGAACAGAACCATCAATAATTAATTTCTCATTATTTATATATTTTATTTCAAGACCATTAACACTTCCTTCAACAACGATATCTTGCAATTTAAAATCTTCAAAACTTAAGGTATTTATACCAGAATCATCAGTAATAATGGTATCTTTACCACTTTGTTTAACAATATAAGTATCATCCCCTGCACCACCAAAGATACGCTCGCCATTATTATTAGTATAAAAGGTATCATTACCACTAGTTCCTACCGACCAATCATTACCACTCGCAGAAAAAAAACTCAGGTTATCCTGATTTAAAATTTTAATATTCTTGGTAATATTATCTGAAAAAACCATTTTAGCTAAACTTAAATTAGAAAAACTTAAAGAGTAATAATACCCACCATCATTAGATATATTTAATTTTCCAGAATTATAATCTATACTTTTAATTTCACTTGATTTAAAATCATCAAATCTTAATCTTAAAACACCATTTTCATAACCGATAAAAACCATACACACCCCCAAATAAAATACTATCCTTTATAATAAGCAGCCACACAATAAATTTCAATAAAATATATTTTACATCTAGTCACAAAAAATATTAAGAATGATACTTAATAGGATCAAAAACAAAAAATTAAATTTATTTATGCAAATATATATTTTTAAATTAAACAAACAACATAAACAATAAAAAACATGAACAAGTTATCAAAAATATTTATTATATGTAACCCGAATCGTGGATAAAAAATTGACTTGAAAAATAAAAGAACTAGAGCCATCAGTTGAGTTACCAAACCTAAAGCTCTAGTCCTAATGTTCA
>NZ_KB894400.1 GCF_000374425.1 Acinetobacter tjernbergiae DSM 14971 = CIP 107465
CGCCATTATGTTAAATAGGCTTAAAAAGATAACTAAAAAATAGAATAATTATTTGATTCCAAATATTAAAATATGTAAATTTAAAGTTTTTAATAGATTTAAAATTAATGAATACACAAGCTATTATGATTGATAAAAATGCCTTTGAAGAGAAAGAATTATGGGCAAGTTTTTTAAATTTTAGTAATAATGTTTTTGCCGATATACAACGTTATCCAGAAAATAAGTTGGCAGAATGTGAATTTCTCGGTGTCTATCCTGCACTGGAATTTATTCTTCAAGGTATCTCAGGAAAATATGATTTCTATAATTTACCAATCAACGGTTTTTATGAAAATGCTCAAGGAACAATTTTTGATTATGGTAAAAAAAACCTAAATCCTACAATTTCTCTAGGGGAGACGTCAGTCTTATCTTATTGTAATTTAATACAAGACCATCAAAATCCTAAAAATTTCAATGAACAAATTAATTATATAGTTTTAAAAAAGGTAGAGAAAAATGGAGAAAAGTTTTTAGCATTTACTAGTGCTAAAAACTTTCTACACAAAGATAATGGTCAAATATATTGCTCTTGGGACTATTTAGGAGAAATTGTTTATTTAAATTTACCATTATTCTCGGTAGGAAATGAAAATTCTATACAAATAACTAATTGGCGAAGCAAACTTGATGCACATAATGTAATAAGAAGTACAGATGAAAATATTGCTGAGATAACTATCATTGTCGCTCAATTACTAAAGAGAATTCAAAATAATCAATTTAAGAAAATGACTGGATATTTTGAAACCAGAGATTAATTTAAAGCTATGAAATCCTTATTCTATAAGGATTTCATAGCTCTCCACTTCATCATTAACACCTCATCTTCCTCCTCAAAACTCGACTCACCAGAAGCAATCCGTTCAATCATCGCATTGACATAAGCTTGACTGGCATCAATTACATGCTGCTCAAATGAATGCTCCACAATCCCTTGCGTTGCCTTAAAAGCAGCTCGAATACGCTCTGCATCTACGTTCTTTTTCATACTTGGCCACACTGCTCTGATTGATAACTTGGATGATCTTTCAGATAGACAATAAAACTGTCCAAACGTTTGCTATCAAGTCGTGATTCTTCAGGATGATCCACATGCTGCAATAGGTTCTGACCTAAAAAATATTGCTCAAACTGTGCCTTAAAATACTCTGGAATATCAGCTACTAGAACATAGCTATCATCTGGTTTGAGTTGATGCCGTGGGATCTGAATCAACTCAAGTAAATGTTTATTCCACAGTAGACTGGCCCGAAGCTGATCATTTACTGGATGATGGGGATCATGTGCAGCTGCACGTTGATCGTCAAATAAACCCTCAAGAATTTGTTTTCCAGTCTTCATACCACCTCCAAAAGTTTGATTTAAAACCTCACAATATCCCTAGAACCATGATGGCGTATAGCTATCATCACGATCTAGGTCTTGATTTTTACGCTGATCTAAGGCTTGGTTGTACTCCTTTTGATAGATCTGGAGCTTGTTAAATTGCCGAATCTGTTGAATGGTGTGCTTCTGTGCCTCAACTTCAAGCTGAATAATTGGATCAGCACTTTTCAACTTCCATCGGTAGATCTGTGGGACATCCTGCAATTGCGTTCCGTACTTCTGGTTAAATTCCTGATTGGACAAATGACTCACTCGATTCGGAACAACAATCTCCATACC
>NZ_KB894401.1 GCF_000374425.1 Acinetobacter tjernbergiae DSM 14971 = CIP 107465
AACTGTCCTTGCGCATTCAGGTTGACTTGGTCACCTGTGATTAAGCCGTTCAAGCTACCATTTACAATTGCACTGGTTGTACCATCGTAAACTTTATCCTGAGCGGTCAACACACCTGTGATTTGCTTCTTACTGATGTTGGCTTGTGCTGATGTATTCGCTGCAAGATCGTAGTTGCCTGCATCTGTACCACTGAGATTGCCTGATACATTTACAGTTTTATTCGAAGCTGCATTTTTATCGGCAAACTGTCCTTGGGCATTTAGGTTAACTTGGTCGCCTATAATTAAACCATTCAAGCTACCATTCACAATCGCACTGGTCGTACCGTCGTAAACCTTGTCTTGTGCTGTTAATACACCTGTGATCTGCTTCTTGCTAATGTTGGCAGTGACTTGTCCATTGGTGGTGAGTTCATAGTTGCCTGCGTCCAATCCAACTAAGCTACTTGAAGCCGTGACAACTTTGTTCTGACCTGCGTTCTTATCTACAAATTGCCCTGTTGTTCCAACACTGACTTGATCGCCTGTGATGACACCGCCTGCATTCAAACTACCATTTACAATTGCATTGGTTGTACCGTCATAGACTTTATCTTGAGCTGTTAATACGCCTGTAATTTGCTTCTTGCTAATGCTGGCTTGTGCTGATGTATTAGCGGCAAGATCGTAGTTGCCTGCATCTGTACCACTTAAATTGCCTGATACATTTACATTCTTGTTTGAGCCTGCATTTTTATCGGAAAATTGTCCTTGCGCATTCAGGTTGACTTGGTCGCCTGTGATTAAGCCGTTCAAGCTACCATTTACAATTGCACTGGTTGTACCATCGTAAACTTTGTCTTGAGCAGTAATGCTGCCTGTGACTTGCTTTTTACTGATATTCGCTTGAGTCTGACTATTCGCTTGTAGGCTATAGTTGGCTGCATCTGTACCCGTTAAATTACCTGATACATTTACAGTTTTATTCAAAGCTGCATTTTTATCTGCAAACTGCCCTTGTGCATTTAAGTTGACTTGGTCGCCTGTAATCAAACCGTTCAAGCTACCATTGACGATCGCACTGGTTGTGCCATTGTAAACTTTGTCCTGAGCCGTGATGCTGCCTGTGATTTGCTTCTTGCTAATACTCGCTTGTGCGGATGTATTCGCTGCAAGATCGTAGTTACCCGCATCTGTACCACTTAAATTACCTGATACATTTACATTCTTGTTTGAGCCTACATTTTTATCTACAAACTGTCCTTGCGCATTCAGGTTGACTTGGTCACCTGTGATTAAGCCGTTCAAGCTACCATTTACAATTGCACTGGTTGTACCATCGTAAACTTT
>NZ_KB894402.1 GCF_000374425.1 Acinetobacter tjernbergiae DSM 14971 = CIP 107465
AAAGCTACGTGCCAGAGGCGTAGCAATAATTCTGGCTGTTGACGTTGCAGCTTAATTAGCTGAAATAAATTGGTTGGTATGCCATTTTTAGACATATATGTTTTAGTAATACGTGTTTCTAAGCGAAGGATTGCATTAGCAAATTGAAGAACATCATGCATAGCACAAACTAAAGCTTTAGATCGCTGACATCCCTTGTCTGCTTTCTTCTGAATCTTGTTTAACTGGCTTTTTACTTCTTCAAATTTGCCATATGCCTTTGGGCGTATTGATGCTGCATCATTGCCCCAAGAAATGTAATTCTGATATTTAACTTCACGTGCTTTACGGTGACCAGAAGATAAACTTGACATGTAATCAAGCGCAGGTTGAACCATCGACTGATGTGGTAAGCGGAACAAATACGTTGTATCGAGACAAAGAACTTCAGTTTTAGCTAAATCAAGAATTGGAAGTAATTGAGGAAATGCTTCAAATAACATACCAAGCATATGGTCAGAAGCTAGTTCGATACATTCGAAACCATAAACATTGTGACCTTGTAAAAGCTTCAAAGGTGAACCTTTAATCTCAACATAAGGTACGGCATTCATCGTATTGGTATAGAACTTCATTGCCATATCTGTGTAATCAGATGGCAGAGACTCGTAAGGGTGATATAACTCCCCTGTTATTGTCTTGCCATCATCATCCTTAGAAACATGTCGAGTTGCAGCAGGTACACCAAAATCACGAATATCACCATTAAACCAATGATGATTATCAAGGCTACGAACATGCGTAGGTATGATTGGAATCGCTAACCGCAGAAAATCAAGCATGATTATCACTTGAATGGTGAAATGCGAAGTAATGACGAACCATACTGTTTTTAGTTATGGTCTTATTACAAATTGAACAAGTAATCCAACGAGTAGACTTTTTAGATTTCTTATTCAAACCATGTAGTACTGAAAAATCTAATGGTTCAATCTTATGCTGTTTATCCATAAATACCCGACCCAATTTACTTGTATACATGTTTCTATTTTAGGTGGAAATTAACATATAAACATGTTTCATGTAAAGCATGTATACATGTTTATTTAGACTATAATCTCTAAAAATTTGTAGGATGTACGAAATGGCAGAAATGCTAAGACTTAACAGTAAAGAGAAAGAGTTACTAAGAAATAAAGCTGTGGAGTTAAATAAAAAGCTAATCAG